>CAVRGY010000014.1:0-78996 GCA_963720825.1 uncultured Chloroflexia bacterium
GAAGCGTCGGAGGTCGCCAAGGCCCCGTAGGCTCAACCACCGGAGCGGGCGGGGCGTCACTGTTCCCGCGAGCCCAACCCGGGTCGGCCACGCAACGATGTGGCGCGTCGTATGGCGCGGGTTGACGCCCTGCGCTGCTGACTTGCGACTCGCGGCTGCACGAAATCGTCCGGCAACCTTGCCAGCGAACGATGGCGTGCGTCATCGGCCAAATGCACCTGGCCACGACGCGCCCGGTCGTTGCCTGGCCAGGATCCACATCAATCCGCGCCGGTAGTACGCACCTGATCGTTCCGTGGCCAGGTGCCGCGAGATTGCACGCACCTGGTCGTTCCGTGGCCAGGAGCTCCGGCGCGGCGAGCGGCGGCACGGTGTTCGCAGGCGAGGCGCCGATGAGGCCCAGACGCCCGCAGATACCTGCCGGCCGGGCGCCCTACGCGACCGTGTCGAGCGGCTCGATCGCCTCCTCGAACTGGCTCGTGTACAGCTCCTGGTAGAAGCCCTTCGCGGCGAGCAGCGCCTCGTGCGTCCCGCGTTCGACGATCCGGCCCTCGTTCATGACCAGGATCATGTCCGCGTCGCGGATCGTGGACAGCCGGTGCGCGATCACGAACGACGTCCGGCCGCGCATCAGCCGGTTCATGGCGCGCTGGATCAGCACCTCGGTCCGCGTGTCGACCGATGACGTCGCCTCGTCGAGGATCAGGATCGGCGGGTCCGCGAGGAACGCCCGCGCGATCGTGAGCAGCTGCTTCTCGCCCGCCGAGACGTTGGTCGCGTCGTCGTCGAGCACGGTCTCATAGCCGTCGGTGAGGGTGCGCACGAAGTGGTCGACGTGCGCCGCCTCAGCGGCCTCGACCATGTGGGCATCGGCGACCTCGACATCGTCGGCCCCGTACTCGATGTTCTCGCGGATCGTGCCGTTGAACAGCCACGCATCCTGGAGCACCATCCCGAACGTCCGTCGCAGGTTGTCCCGCGTCAGCTGCCGGGTATCGATGCCGTCGACGGTGATCCGTCCCGCGTCCACGTCGTAGAACCGCATCAGCAGGTTGACCAGCGTGGTCTTGCCCGCGCCGGTCGGCCCCACGATCGCGATCGTCTGGCCGGGTTCGACGACCAGGTCAAGGTTCTCGATCAGTGGCTCGTCCGCCTTGTACCGGAACGAGACGCCCTCGAAGGTGACGCGTCCGGCGGCCGGCTCGGCGAGCACGGCCGGGGTCACCGGGTCCGGGATCTCCTCTTCCTCGTCGAGCAGCTCGAACACCCGCTCGGCCGATGCGACCGCGCTCTGGAGGACGTTGACGATGCTCGCGGCCTGGATGATCGGGAACGTGAACTGGCGGGAGTACTGGATGAACGCCTGCACGTCGCCCAGCGACATCTGGCCGCTGGCCACCCGCACGCCGCCGATCACCGCGATCGCGACGTAGCTGAGGTTGGAGATGAACATCATCGCGGGCTGGATGAGCCCGGAGATGAACTGCGCCTTGAAGCTCGACTGGTAGAGCTCCTCGTTGCGGCGGTCGAACTCGTCGATCGCCTCGTCCTGGCGCCCGAACAGCTTGACGATGGCGTGCCCGGTGTGCATCTCCTCGACGTGGCCGTTGAGCGACCCGGTCCGCTCCCACTGTGCCGCGAACTGCTTCTGCGACCGGCTGGCGATGAGCACGGTGACGACGAGCGACGCCGGCACCGCGAGCAGCGAGATCACGGCCAGCAGCGGGCTGATGGTGAGCATCATGATCAGCACGCCGACGACGGTGAGGACCGAGGTGATGAGCTGGGTCAGGCTCTGCTGGAGGGTCTGGCTGATGTTGTCGATGTCGTTGGTGACCCGGGACAGGATGTCGCCCCGCGACTCGCGATCGAAGTAGGCGAGCGGCAGCCGGCCGAGCTTCTCGTCGACCCGGCGACGCAGGCGGTACACCGTGCGCTGGGTCACGCCGGCCATGATGTACGCCTGCCCCCAGCTGAACACCGAGCTCAGCAGGTAGATAACGGCCACGATGGCCAGGATCAGGGTGAGCCGCCCGAAGTCCACGCCCAGCCCCGGCACGACGTTGGTCATGCTCGCAAGCATGTCGGCGAGGTTGTCCTGTCCCTGCGCCCGCAGCCCGGACACAATCTGAGGAACGGGGACGCCGGTCAGGCCCTGCTCGCCCAGCAGCTTGCCCACCACGCCCTCGAACAGGACGTTGGTGGCGTTGCCCAGCAGCCGCGGCCCCAGGATCGCCAGCGTGACGCTGACGACGCCAAGGGCAAGGACGAACGAGATCAGCAGCTGCTCGGGGCGGAGCTCGCCCAGCAGTCGCCGGAACGAGCCCTTGAAGTCCTTGGACTTGGCCGCGGGCATCTGCATGAACATGTGGCCGGGTCCGCCGCCCGGACCCATCGGCCGTCGCGCGGGTGGACGCGCCCCGCCACCGAACACCCCGGGCCCGCCGCCGGGTCGGCCGCCGCCGCCGCTCGCGCCACTCGCGCCACTCGCGCCCGGCCCGCCCGCCGCGCCGCCCGACCCACCGGAGCCGCCGGAACCGCCGCCCGGCCCGCTCATCGGCCCGCTCATGCAACCTCCTCCTCGGTGACCTGGGACAGCACGATCTCGCGATACGTCTGGCAGGTCCGCATCAGCTCGTCGTGGGTGCCGAGGCCCGCGATCCCGCCGGCCTCGAGGACTACGATCTGGTCGGCGTGGAGGATCGTCCCCACGCGCTGCGCGACGATGATCACGGTCGCCCCGCCCAGCTCCCGTGCGATCGCGGCCCGCAACCGGGCGTCGGTGCGGAAGTCGAGCGCGGAGAAGCTGTCGTCGAACACGTAGATGTCGGGTGCGTGCGCGAGCGCCCGCGCGATCGCCAGCCGCTGGCGTTGACCGCCCGACACGTTCGTGCCGCCCTGGGCGATCGGCGCCTCGAGCTGGTCCGGCATCTCGGTCACGAAATCGCGGCCCTGCGCGATCTCGAGCGCGCGCCACAGCGCCTCGTCGGTGGCGTTGTCATCGCCCCAGCGGAGGTTGCTGGCCACCGTCCCGCCGAACAGGAAGGCGCGCTGCGGGATCATCCCGATACGCTTCCACAGGTCCGCCCGATCCATGTCGCGGACGTCCACCCCGTCGACCAGCACCGTCCCGCCGGTCGCGTCGTAGAACCGCGGCAGGAGGTTGATCAGGGTCGACTTGCCGCTGCCGGTCGAGCCGACGATGGCGGTGGTCTCGCCCGGCCGCGCCGTGAACGAGATCCCGCTGAGCACGGGCTCCTCGGCGCCCGGGTACCGGAACTCCACGTCGCGGAACTCGACCAGGCCGCCGCGCTGCGGGGAGATCGGCGTCGGCGGGTCGATGATCGCGGGCTGCGTGTCGAGAACCTCGCGCACCCGGCCCGCGGAGACCGCGGCACGCGGGACCATGACGAACATGATGACCGCGGTCATGACCGAGAACAGGACCTGCATGATGTACTGCAGGAACGCGGTCAGGTTGCCGATCGGCATGCCCCCGCTGTCCACGCGGTAGGCGCCGAAGAACAGGACCGCGACCGTGGTCAGGTTCATGATCGCCATCAGGCTGGGGATCGTGACCGCGAACAGGCGGTTGACGGTCAGCGCGGTGACCATCAGGTCCTCGTTCGCCGCGTCGAACCGCTCCTCCTCGTGGCGCGTCCGAACGAAGGCCCGGATGACGCGCACGCCGGCGAGCGTCTCGCGCATCACGAGGTTGATCCGGTCGAGCTTGCGCTGCATCGCCTGGAACAGCGGCACCGCACGGGTCATCACGAACCCGATCAGGAGGGCCATGATCGGCAGGATCACCAGCAGCAGCCCGGACAGCGGCACGTCCTGGCGGAGCGCCATGATCACGCCCCCGACGACCATGATCGGTGCGGTGATGATCATGTTGAGCGCCATCAGCACGAACATCTGGATCTGCTGGACGTCGTTGGTGTTGCGCGTGATCAGGCTCGCCGCGCCGAACTGGTTGACCTCGACCTGGCTGAACGTCTGGACCTTGCGGAAGATCGCGCTGCGCACGTCGCGCCCGAACGCCATCGCGGTCCGGGCGCCGAAGAACACGCCGATGACCGCGGCGATGCTCAGCGCGAAGGTCACGATCAGCATGAACCCGCCGGTGCGCAGGATGTAGTCGGTGTCGCCCTTGACGACGCCGTTGTTGATGATGTCGGCGTTGAGCTCGGGGAGGTAGAGGTTGGCGATCGCCTGCACGAGCAGGAGCGCCAGGACGAGCACGATCGGCCACCGATATGGAGCCAGGTACGTGCGGAGCAGTCCGATCATCGATGTTCCTCGGCGGGGGGGTGGGGGAGCGTGGCATGGAGTCGTTCGCGGGCGCGCCGGAGGGCGCGAGATCCAGACAGGAAGCCCCGGAGCTCGTCGTCGGTGAGCTCGTCGAGGACCTTCGCGAGACGTTCGCGGCGCTCGGTCGCGAGGCCCTCGATCATCTGCCGGCCGGTCTCCGTGAGGGCCACCCGGATGACGCGCCGGTCCTCGTCGTCGCGCCGCCGTTCGACGAGGTCGCGCTGCTCCATCCGGTCGACGATCCCGGTCGCGCTGGCCTGCGAGACGTCGAGCGACTCGGCCAGGGCGCGCATGGCGATCGGACCGTCGACGTCGAGCACCGCCAGGACGTGGAGGTGGACCAGGCTCAGGGGCCCGGCCGGCCAGCGGCGCATGAAGCGCATCATCGACGATGGGGTGTGGGACGTGAGCTCGCCGACGACCTCGCCCAGGAGCTCGGCGCGCGTGAACGACCGCTCGGTCATGCGCTCAACGTCAGATAGATGTTCAACACCGCGTGAAGCATATACATCTCGGGTCCGGCTGTCCAGCGAGGTGGGAGGTGCACGCTTGGCGCTCGCAGCGTGCTCGGTCCTGGCGGTTGCAGAGAGTCAATGGGGACCTTCCTCCCATTCCGCCGGCCGGCCCGTCGGCCATAACTGAAGCCATGCCCTACGTGACGCCGCAGCAACGCGAGGACGACGCCTGGCGCGTCACGGATGACGTGGCGCACTTCCACGGCTGGGCCTCCGGCCACGACGGCCGGCCGAAGCGCCGTGGCGCGGACCTGTCTCCATAGGTCACGCGTCGGGTGGCCGGTGGCGAGCCTGTCTGCTCGGACTGCCGGGACTGGCCCTGGCACAACGTGTCGAACCCCTGGTTGACCTGATGGACAGCCTTGAGCCGATCGAGCCGCACGCACCGCTCGACGAGGACGGGTACTGCGCCGCCCATGAGTACGAGGACAACCGCATGCGGCGCGAGACCGGGTCATCGCGGTCCTGGGTCGTCAGCGGCGATGGTCCGGCCCGCGCGACGTTTGCCTTCCCCGCCGCAGATATCAGGTTTGACGACGGCAATGGGCTCGGCCCTCGCCGACCCGGCGGGTCGTGCCATCCACCGCGTGGTGCGGTGCGAGCCCGGAAGAATTGGTCATGCACCGCGAGACCCGGTGATAGTCAGGGTTCTGCCACCCCTGTGCGGCTTGTAGGACGTCGGCCCGACCAGCTCCACGATCGGCCGATAGAGTCCGCCCGCCGGTCGGGGGCGGATTTCCTGTCAAGACTCGGACTACCACCGGTCACCGCGGTGCCTGACAACCAATTCGCCGATTCGCGGCGATAGCACCGCGACGCGCGGTATGTGGCAGCGGCTGGCGCTGATCGCGGCGCCGATGACCGGGCGCCGATCAAGGGGGCAATCAGGCGAGGAACCCGCGGGGCTGCCCTCAGGCGAGGAACGCGCGGGGCTGCCCTCAGGCGCGCTTGCGCACCTTCCAGATCTCCTCGCACGGCCACTGCCGTGCCCACGCGTAGGGCATCCAGGGATAGCGCGTCGTCGCGCCCTCGGGGATCTGCGGCTCGACGAGGTCTTCGACATCGAAGCCGTTGGCGGTCAGCAGCCGGATCCAGTCACCGTGGCTGGGATGGAACTCGATCGCGCCGTCGGCGTCCGGCCACTCGGTCCGGCCCATCCCGAACATCGGGCGCAGCAGTCGTTCCGTGACGGGTTCTTCCTCGAGGTCCGGGCTGCACAGGTAGGCCAGCACGTGATTGGTCAGGAACGACAGCCGGCCGCCGGGCCGCAGCAGCCGCGCGGCCTCCGGGACCCATGCCGCAGGATCCGCCCACAGGGCCGCGCCGTACTCGCTGATCGCGAAGTCGAAGGATCCGTCGGGGTAGGGGACTCGCTCCGCGTTCCCCAGCAGCAGCGGAAAGTCGATGCCGTGCTCGCGCTGGAGGCGGACGGCGGTCTCGAGCTGGCGCGGCGAGTTGTCGATGCCCACCACGCGGGCGCCGCGACGGGCCAGCCACGCCGACACGTACGCAGTCCCGCAGCCCAGCTCGATCGCGTCCTTGCCGGCAAGGTCGTCGGGCAGCATCCTCGCCGACGCCTCGGGGACGCTGTAGATGCCCCACGTCTCGTCGCCCCGCACGATGGCCCACGCCCGCTCTCCCGACGCAACGTACTCGGCCGCGTATCCATCCCACGCCGCCCGGTTCGCCGCGACGTGATCCGGGAGATCGCCGTGGTCACCGGCGCCGGTGATGCTCACCCCTCGCCGAGATGCTTCGCCCTGGCGGCCAGCAGGATCTCGATCGTCCGTTCCGCCGCGGGACGCAGGTCGACCTGGACATGCCCGACACCCAGGTCTCGCCAGGCATCGAGCGCACGCGCGACCTCGTCCACGTCCGGCGCGAGCGAATCGGCCGATCCCGGCCGGCCCCCGGCGGCGCGTTCCGAATCCAGGGTCACGCCCACCGTCACCTCGAGCGTCGCCGGGTCGCGACCCTCGGCCTCGCAAGCCGCCACGAGATCCGCGCGACGCTCGTGGAAGCGATCGGTCGGGAAGCCGAACCAGGCCGCATTCCACGCGTCCGCGTAACGGGCCGTGAGACGCAGCACACGCTCGCCCTTTGCCGCGATCAGGATCGGGATCCGGCCCGGCAGCCGTGCCGGCCGCGGCGGCGGCGGGATCAGGACCGCGTCATCGACATCGTGCCACCGACCGTGGAGCGTCACGCGCTCGCCACGCAGCAGCGGGAGGATGACCTGGAGCGCCTCGTCGAACCGGCCCGCACGGTGGTCGAACGGGTAGCCGAACGCGGTGTACTCGGGCTCGTGCCATCCCGTACCAAGGCCGAGGATCAGCCGGCCTGCCGCGACCTCATCGAGGGTCGCCGCCATCTTGGCCAGCAGCGCCGGCGGGCGGAAGCCCGTGCCCAGGACGATCGTGCCCAGCTCGGCCCGTTCGGTCGACGCGGCGAGCGCGGCGAGCAGGGTCCACGCCTCGTGGATCCCGTCCTCATCCTCGCCCGGCATCCGGAAGATGAAGTGGTCATAGACCCACAGGCTGTCGATCCCGCCTGTCTCTGCGAACCTCGCCAGCTGGCGGATCCGCGGCCAGCCGACGGCGCCAGGGCCGTCGGAATCGTTCATGGGGAGCACGATTCCGATCTTCATCGGGCCATGGTACGGCGCGAGGCGGGCGAAGGAGTGCGGTGGTTGCGGGTCCGGTGATCTTGACGTGCCATCGATGCTTGGAACTGCCGACGCCCGCTCGGACTCGGGCGCCGCGGCATCGATGTGGCCGGGGCCGGGTTCTCGATGAGGCCCAACGGCGCATCGAACGCAATCCGACGGCCGGCGGCGACGCCGGTCGTCGCGATTCCCGACAATAGCCGCGGCGCTGCCCGCGACCGGATGCCGTCGCGCCGGGCCGGACGCGCCGGGACGGCCTGCCACCGGCCAGGCCCCGATTCGCCGGGGCGCCCGGCCGATCGAAGGGGATCGATGACGCTCCAGCCCCAGCTCCGGCTCCCGCGCCGCAGCCCGCAGCTCGCGGCCGGCATCATCGTTGCGATCCTGTTCTGGGTTGCCGTCATCGCGCTGTCGGACCCCTCGATCGACGTCAGCGATCCGTTCTCTGGCCGGGTCGTCACGGCCCAGGACGCCCGCTCGTACTACGGGTTCGACCTCGGAGACCTGTACGCGGGCCGGACCGAATGGAACACCATCGGCGCCTACCCGTACTCGCCTGCCTTTGCCCAGCTGGTCTACCCGCTCGACCTGCTGCCATGGCCGGCGTTCGTCGGGGTCTGGACGGCGATCCTGATCGGGGCGGTTCTCGTGCTGACCGGTCCGGAGCTGTTCCTGCTCGGGCTGGTCGTGGGCGCCATGGAGATCGCCGGCGGCAACGTGTCACTGGTCCTGGCCGTGGCGATCGTGGCCGGGTTCCGCTGGCCGTGGACCTGGGCGCTGGTGCTGCTGACGAAGATCACCCCGGGCGTCGGGCTGCTGTGGTTCCTGCTCCGGCGCGAGTGGCGGCAGCTCGCGATCGCCCTGGGAGCGACGGCGGCCATCGCCCTGGGATCCGCCGTGCTGATGCCCGATGCGTGGCGCGACTGGGTCTCGCTGCTCGCCTCCAACACCGGCAAGGGAGGAACGTGGGCGGCGGTGCCGATCCCGCTGCTCGTCCGGGGACCGATCGGCGTGCTGCTGATCGTCTGGGGCGCGCCGCGCAACCAGCGCTGGGTGGTGCCCGTGGGCGCGATGCTCGCACTCCCGGCGCTGTGGTACGGATCGCTGTCGATCCTGCTGGCCGTGATCCCGCTCACCACACCGGCCGAACGAGTGCGCGCCTGGCAGCGGGTGCGCCGGCTGGGCCGCGCGCCGATCTCCGCCTAGGAACCCAGCACGCTCCCCAGCGCGTCGGCGAACGGGTCGAGGTTCGCCTGGGTGAACCCGGCGACATTGATCCGGCCGCGTCCGACCACGTACACCCCGTGCTCCTCGCGCAGGCGCGCGACCTGGTCCGTCGTCAGCCCCAGCAGCGCGAACATCCCGCGCTGGGTTGCGATGCCGCCCCAGTCGCCCGGGATCGACCGGGCCTCGAGCGCCGCGACCAGCGCTCTCCGGTTGTCCTTGATCCGGTCGCGCATCCCGGCCAGCTCGACCTCCCAGCGCGCGCGCAGCTCGGGGTCGGCGAGCACCGTCCGCACGATGTCCGCACCATGGGCGGGCGGGTTCGAGTAGTTGACCCGGATCGCGATCTTGACGTGGCTCTGGACCGCCCCGGCGTCCTCCGCAGACCGGGCGATGACGAGCATCGCGCCGACCCGTTCCGCATACAGCGAGAACGTCTTCGAGAACGAGGTCGAGACGAGCAGCTCGGCCCCGGGTCGAACCAGCTCCCTCAGGCCGGCGGCGTCCTCGGTCAGCCCGTCGCCGAAGCCCTGGTAGGCAAGGTCGACGAGCGGCAGCAGGCGGTTGGCCTCGACCACGTCGCCGATCCGGCGCCACAGCTCGGGCGAGGGGTCGACGCCGGTCGGGTTGTGGCAGGCACCGTGGAGCAGCACGATGTCGCCCGGCGCCGCCTGGCCGAGCGCGTCGAGCAGCGCGGCCTCGTCGATCCGGCGGCCGGTCTGGTCCGTGTACGGGTAGGTGCGGATCCGGAACCCCGCGGCGTTGAACAGCTGGGGATGGTTGGGCCACGTGGGCTCGCTCATCCACAGCGTGCCCCCGGCCCCGGTCTGGCGGAGCAGGTCGGCTGCCACGCGGAGCCCGCCGGTTCCGCCGGGGGTCTGGGTGACGAGCGCTCGCCCGGACGTGACGGCCTCGTGATCCGCCCCCAGGACGAGGTCGCGAACGATGGAGCGGTAGGCGATGTCGCCGTCGATCGGCCGGTACAGCTTGGTGCCCGCGGCCGTGGCCAGCCGCCGCTCCGCCTCGATCACGGTGTCCAGCACCGGCGTCGTGCCGGTCGCATCGACGAACACGCCGGACGAAAGGTTGATCTTGCCTGCCCGCGGATCGGCGCGGTACGCCTCGGCAAGGCCGAGGATCGCGTCCGGCGGGGCGGGAATGCGGGCGAGCGACGGCAGCGACACGATGGACCTCGATCGACTCAGGCGGTTCAGGGGCGCCGGAACCGACGATACACGCCCGGACGGGTTGCGGGCCGGTAGCGAGCGGGTCGGCCGGATCGCGGCCGCGAGTCGGTCAGTCCTTCGTCAGCAGCACCCGTCGGTCACCATCGGCAGCGCGCGCGCCGAGCGCAGCGAGGCCGGGATCCCCCGGCTGGCTGCGCCTGTGGCGATCTCGCCGACCGCGGGCCGGCGTGCGCGGATGATCGCCGCGAACATGCCATCGGCGACCCCGTGCGTGGCGGCGATCTCGACATCGGTCAGGCCGGCGCGCTCGAGGCCGGTCGCGTACTCGCTGAACGACAGGGCACCGGCGATGCAGCCCGCGAACGAGCCGCGCGCCTCGCGCTCGGTCTCGGTCAGGCGGTCGTCGGCCACGACGTCGCTGACGCCCACCCGGCCGCCGGGGCGGAGCACCCGTGCGATCTCGGCGAACACCGACGCCTTGTCGGCCGCGAGGTTGATCACGCAGTTGCTGATCACGACGTCCACGCTTGCGTCGGCCAGCGGGAGGGCTTCGATCGTCCCCGGGAGGAACTCGACGTTTGTCGCGCCCGCGGTCGCGGCATTGCGACGGGCGAGCTCGAGCATTTCCTCGGTCATGTCGACGCCGATGGCGCGGCCGGTCGGCCCGACCCGCTGCGCGGACAGCAGGACGTCGATCCCCCCGCCCGAGCCGAGGTCGAGGACGGTCTCGCCGGCGCGCAGATCGGCGACGGCGGTCGGGTTGCCGCAGCCAAGCGAGGCGAGGACCGCCGGTCCCGGCAGGTCGGCGAGCTCCAGGGGTGCGTAGCGGCCGGCGCCCCAGCGGCCCGAATCCTCGGTCAGGGTCACGGCTGCATCGCCGCATTCGCAGCCCGAGGCGCAGCACGCGTCGTCGGTCGACGCCTCGAGCACCTCTCGAGCGGCGGCGGCGTAGTGGTCTCGGACGGTGGCGTGGATCTGCTCGGTCATGGTGTCCTCGGCGGGGAGCGATCGCGGTCTCGATATCTACACGGTCTCGATATCTATAGTTGTCAATATAGACGCGTGTCAATAGGCTTGTCCACATGAAGCGCGCAATCGATCCGGACATCCGGCTGCTCCAGGCGGCCGCCGATCCGACCCGGCTCTCGATCCTCCGCCAGCTGTGCGCCGCGGATTCGGTGTGCGCCTGCGACTTCACGGCGTGCTGCGACGTGGCCCAGCCGACCGTGTCGCACCATCTCAAGGTGCTGCGCGAGGCAGGGTGGGTGACCAGCGAGCGGCGCGGCAGCTGGGTCTACTACTCGCTCAACCCGGAGGCGTCGGAGCGGTTCGGCGCGCTGGCCCGCGACGTCGCGCCAGCCGACGGCGGTCGGGCACCTGTCCAAGGCAGTGCGCCACGGGCGATGCCGGCCGGCGCGCTGTCCGGCCGGGCACGGCTGCTGCCCGTGATCGAGCGGGCGTAGACCTGGCGGGCCACCGGCCGGACCGGCGCGGGTCCCGAAGCGCCAGCGCCCGCACGCGATTTGACGACCTGCCCGAGAATGGCGCCCATGCCCGACACCCGTCCGCTCCCGATCCCCGACGTCGTCACGATCTACGGGGCCGACTGGTGCGCGGACTGCCGCCGGGCCAAGCGGTACCTCGAAGCCACCGAGGTCCCGTACCGGTGGATCGACGTCGACGCCGATCCGTCGGCGCAGGCGCTGGTCGATGCCGCGGGCTACCGCGCGATCCCGGTCATCGTCACGCCCGCCGGCCAGGTGCTCATCGAGCCGTCCAACGACGAGCTCGCGAACGTGGTCGGGTCCGCCGCGTAGGACGCCATCGGGCGCCGTGCGGCACGAGGGATGACCTCGATGACCCTCCAGGGGCGCTGCGGGCCGGGAGCGTCCGGCCCACGGGACAACGGCCCGATGCTGGCCCTGATTCGCCCTCGACGCGTACACTCGTCCCGGCCGAAGGCCTTGCCGGCCCGGCAGAACGAGGTGTACGTGACAAAGCGATCGAGGCGTGAGCGCGAGCAGCGCGCTCGTGAGACGGGACGGGTCAAGGAGATCGAGGCCGCCTGGTCGGCAAGCGTGCCGGCGGACGTCGCCAAGGCATTCGCGGCATCCGTCGCCGCTGCCAAGGAGCGCGGACCGCTCCCGCCGCGGCCCGACATGGCGCCCGGCACTGCACCCAACCCACCTCGCCGCGAACCGCGGCCCGTGAAGGTTGAAGAGCGTCCGAGGAGAGGCCGCTAGGTGGGGGCGAAGAAGCGGCGGGTGTTCATCCCGCCCAAGCGAACCCCGCCGAGGGTGCAACCCGGAGGCGAGATCGTCGGCCGGCCGGCGGCACTGTCCATCAACCTCACGGCGCTCGAAGGCCGCTCCGGCCTCGCGGTCGGCGACCGCGTCAGGATCCTCGGTTCAGGGCTGTATGCGGGCGAGGTCGCCACGATCGAGCGGATCGCCGGCGGCGTCGTCCCGGCGGCTGCGGTCAGGACCGAAGCTGGCCGCACGCGCACGGTTCGCACGATCGACCTGGAGCCCATCGGCGCCAACGCCTGACGTCATCGTCAGGGTGAGACGACCCGGATCCGCCACGGTTCGGTCGCGCGGTCACGCCGATCGGGCGCCGGCGGTTGCACTGTCCGGCCGGCCCGCGGGCTACTCGATCGATTCCTCGTCCAGCCGGACCAGCAGCGCATAGGCGTCGTCGCCCAGGAACGCCCGAGCGGCAGCCTCGGTCTCCGATGCCGCCGCCTCGCCCTCGGCGTCCTCGGCCTCCACGTCACCCCCGGCCAGGACGCTCAGCACGCGAGACGGGCCGGGCTCCACGGCCCACTCGTCGCCCGTGTCGGGATCCACGTCGAAGAACGTGACCAATTCGATCTCGTAGGTCGCGCCGTCCGGGCGCGTGAGCGTGCACGCCCACGCGCCATCCTCGTCATCGGCCGCTCGGATCGTGAGGGACAGGCCGAGCGATCGGAACAGCTCGCCCAGCGAGTCGGGGGTCGCCGATGTCATGAACGTCACCTCGGAGAACGTGGTCGGCTGCAACCGTACTACCCCGAGAGCGACCCGCGAGCGGCCACCGCACGCCGGACCCGGGCTCCACTATCCTCAGCCCCATGACGAACGACACCAGGGTGGCCGTGATCGGCCTCGGATACGTCGGGCTGCCGCTCGCGATCGCGTTTGCCGAGGCAGGTCTCGATGTCGAGGGGCTCGACGTGCTGCCCGCCCGCGTGGCCGAGCTCAACGCACGGCATTCGCCGATCGATGACGTCTCCGACGAACGGCTGGCTGCCGCGCTCGATGGCAAACTGCGGGCCGTCGGCCTCGATGACGCGCGGATCGGCGACGCCGAGGCGGTTTTCGTGTGCGTGCCGACCCCGATCACCGGCACCAAGGATCCCGATCTCGGGCCGGTGCTCGCGGCAGCCGCCGTCATCCGCGGGTCGCTGCGAAGGGGCCAGCTGATCGTGCTCCAGTCGACGACGTACCCCGGCACGACCAACGGACCGTTTCGCGCCGTGCTCGAGGAGACCGGGCTGGTCGCGGGCCGCGACTTCGATCTCGCATTCGCCCCCGAGCGCGTCAGCCCGGGCGACCCGGCAAGCGCAGCGCGGGATGTGCCCCGGCTGGTGGGCGGGCTGACACCCGCGGCAACCGCGCGCGCCGCCGCGCTCCTGCGCCACGTCAACGACAAGGTCGTCGAGCTGTCCTCGCCGGACGCCGCCGAGATGGCCAAGCTGCTGGAGAACACGTTCCGCAACGTCAACATCGCGTTCGTCAACAACCTTGCCCTGCTGGCCGAGCGCATGGGCCTCGACATCTGGGAGGTCATCGACGCGGCTGCGACCAAGCCGTTCGGGTTCATGCGCTTCACGCCCGGCCCGGGCGTCGGCGGCCACTGCATCCCCGTCGACCCCTACTACCTATCGTGGCGCGCCCGCGAGTTCGATTTCACCGACCGGTTCATCGAGCTCGCCGGTGACATCAACCTCGCGATGCCTCGGCATGTCGTCGAGCTGGCGGCCGAGGCGCTCAACGATCGAGGGCTGGCGCTCAAGGGCGCGAAGGTCGGGGTGCTCGGCGTGGCGTTCAAGCCAGACGTCCACGACGATCGCAACTCGCCGGCCGCGGCGGTCCTCGCCGGGCTCGCTGCCCGGGGTGCCGACGTCAGGTTCCACGACCCGCATGTCGGGCGGTTCAGCGACGAGGACGGCGTCGTGCGGGAGAGCACGCCGCTCGACGCGCTGCTCGCCTGGGCCGACGTGATCGTCATCGTCACCGCCCATCGGGCCATCGACTGGGACCGGGTCTTCGACCGCGCCGACCTGGTGCTCGACACGGTCAACCGCTCGGCGGGCCGGGTCACGCGCGAACGCCAGGTGCTCAGGCTGGGTGCCGGCTGGCTGGCCCCTGCCATCCCCGGCTGACGGGCCCGTCGCGACCGCGCGCCGCAACGACGAGCTCGCCCGACCCGCCGGTCGATACCATGCCCACGTGCGTGACCCCGCCTCCGTCTCGTTCTGGCTCGAGACCTCGCGCGACGACCTGACGCCGCGCCCGTCGCTGGACGGTTCCATCGACGCCGACGTCGCGATCCTCGGCGCGGGCCTGACCGGCCTGTGGACGGCCCGGTACCTCAAGCGCCGGGACCCATCGCTCGACATCGTCATCGTGGAGCGTGAGGTCGCCGGGTTCGGAGCGTCCGGGCGGAACGGCGCGTGGTGCGCGCCGGATCTCAACATCTCGATGACCCGGCTCGCGCGGCTCCACGGGGAGGATGCCGCCCGCCGGATGCAGCAGGCGACATACGACGCGGTCGACGAGGTCGGCCGGGCGTGTGCGGCCGAGGAGATCGACGCCGGGTTTCACAAGGGAGGCCAGATCGAGGTGGCTCGCGGTCCACAGGGCGTCCCGGCCCTCGAGCAGGCGTTTGACGAGTACCGGCGGTTCGGGTTCGGGGATCGCTACCGGCTGCTCGACGCCGGCGAGCTGTCGCACCGGATCCGGATCGCCGGCGCGGTCCGGGCGCTGGTCTCCGATGACACCGCGGTGGTCCATCCCGGCCGCCTCGTCCGCGGGCTTGCGCGGGCCGTCGAGCGGCTGGGCGTCCGGATCGTCGAGGGCACCCCGGTGACAGGATTTCGTCCCAGGGATGCCTCGGGTCGTGCCGCGCTGGTCACGCCGCGCGGTGACGTCCGGGCGCCGGTGGTCGTGCTCGCCGGCGAGGCGTACCTGACCGAGCTGCCGCCGCTCCATCGGCAGCTGGTCCCGCTGTGGTCGCTGATCGTGCTCACCGAGCCACTGTCCGACGCCCAGTGGGCCGAGATCGGCTGGGCGAACCGTGAGGTCGTGGCCTCCACGCGGCTGTCGATCGACTACCTGTCGCGGACCGAGGATGGGCGCATCCTGTTCGGAGGTCGCGGGGCGCCGTACCGCTTCGGATCGCCGATCCGCCCCGAGTACGACCGCCACCCGCCGACCCACAAACGGCTCAAGGCGTTCGTCCGCGAGTGGTTCCCCAATCTCGACGGGATCCGGTTCACGCACGAGTGGGGCGGGCCGCTGGGGATGCCGCGCGACTGGCAGCCGACGATCGCGTTCGACCCCGGATCCGGGATCGCGACGGCCCGCGGGTACACGGGGCACGGCGTGTCGGCGACCAATCTCGCGGGCCGGACGCTGACCGACCTCATCACCGGCACGCGGAGCCCGCTGACCGAGCTGGCGCTGGTCAACCACCGGTCGCCCGACTGGGAGGTCGAGCCGTTCCGCTGGATCGGGGTCAGGTACACGCAGTGGGCCATGGGCCGGCTCGACGACCAGGCCGCGCGCACCGGACGCGCTCCGACGGGTCGCAGCATCGCCGAGCGAATCGCCGCGCACTGACGGTTGGCGTAGCCCGGTCGGGGGCGAGCTGGTCGCGGTCCCCGGTCAGGCGAGCAAGCAGGGCTTCGGGCTGCGAGTGGTCTAGTACGTGAGCTCTGCGATCAGCCTGCGCTCTGCCCGACGCACCAGCGAGTCCGGCGCTTCGCGCGGCTTCGCGCTTGCCCAGCCGAAGCTGAAGCGGAGGATCCCGCGAACCTCGGGGATGGCGCGCGGCGCCGCCTCGCGCACGCGCTCGACGAAGTTGATCGCCGCGATCTCGTCGGTCTCGGTGAGCACGATGCCGAAGCGACACACATCGATCCGCGCACAGTAGTCGCTCGCCCTCGCCTCGCGCCGCAGCATCTGCGCCGCACGCCGCAGGACCCGGCGCCCGACGTCCTCGCCATTCGCCTCGACGACGGCGTCGATGCCTTCGATCTGGACGATGCACACCGTGAGGTCGCGGCCGTACTTGGTGGTCCGTGCGATCTCACTGATCAGCACACGCTGCCAGAAGACCGGGCCTTCGAGGCCGGTCAAGGGGTCATCCCAGCCGGAGGGCATGGGGACGAGGACGTCATCCACGGCTGGCATGTGCTCCCTGTGCGTCGAGTGGCGGGACGTGGCACGGCGGAACCGCGGGCACGTCGCTGAGCTCCCCTGTATATCGTCCGGGTGGTGGTGCGGCGATGCCACGGGTCGAATGGTTGCCCGCCGATCGCCGAAGGTCACCCTCCCGCGGCGGGGGGGCGCGGTCCGTTCCGCCATCGCGGGCCATTCCGGCTTGCGACGCCATCGGGCGCCGGCGGGTGGAGGCCGCCTGGCCCGGTTTCGGGCCGCGAGATGGACGGTGCCGGACGGGCGGAGCGAACCCCGCCGGACGTGACCGTCGGCCCGCGGCATCGTCGTTGATGCGTAATACCTTACGCATGTGCTCGACCCCACACCCGAGCGGCCGCCGGGACCCACCGCTGCCGACCCTCGCCCCGAGCTGTTCGGCTCGCTCCTGGTGCTCGTCCAGCACCTCACCCGCCGGCTCGACGAGGCGTTGATCCCGCTCGGCCTCACATCCCGCCAGTGGTTGCTGCTCGCCGTGCTCGAGCGCTGGTTCGGCGATCGAGCGGCCGCCTCGGTGGGGCAGGAGACCCGGGCACCGTCGCTGACCGAGGCCGCCACCCGCTACGGGTCGTCGCGCCAGAATGTCAAGCAGGTCGCCCTCGGCCTCGAGCGTCGTGGCTTCCTGCGCCTGGTGACCGATCCGAACGACCGGCGCACCACGCGCCTGGCCGTGACCGGAAAGGTCGGCCAGGTCTTCTCCGCCCCCGAGATCGTCGAGCAGGGCGACGCGCTGCTGGGCTCACTGTTCGCCGACCTCGACGAGGGTGATCTCGAACAGCTGCACGCCCTCGTCGTCGCGTGGCTTGCCCGCGTCGGCGATCACGCCCTCAAGGCATCCCCTGGCGAGTCCGGCTCGCCACCCACGCCCATCCCCTCCGAGGAGGCACGCCCATGACCTCGTCACGCATCGCCGACCGCCTTGCCGTCGGTGCCACCGCGCTCGCCGCGCTGGCCGCCGTCGCCGGACTTGCCACCGACGTCTATCGCGACGTCCCGGCCATGGTCGACCAGGCGAGGGCAGCCGATCTGGCGACCCTGTTCATCGCCCTCCCGATGCTCGCAATCGCCCTGTGGATGGCGAGTCGCGGCTCGGCCCGTGCCCGGCTCGTCGCTGCGGGCTCGCTCGGCTACCTCGGGTACACCTATGCGATCTTCGCGTTCCAGGCGGTCGTGAGTCCCGTGACCCCGCTGCATATCGCGGTCCTCGGGCTCGCGGCATGGGCGCTCCTGCTCGAGGTTCCGGCGCTCGCCCGCGAGACGACCGGGATCGGTGCGGGCCTGCCCCGGCGCACCACCGCCGGGTTCCTGGCCCTGGTGGCCGTCCTGTTCGCCGCGCTCTGGCTGGGCCAGATCGCCTCCGCGATCACGACCGGCGCGCTGCCGGCCGCCGTCGCCGACCTCCACCTGCCGACCAGCGCCGTCTACACCCTGGACCTCGCGTTCGCGCTGCCGCTGCTCGGGCTCGGCGCCTGGCGGCTGGTGCGCAACCCGGAGGCGGGCTACCCGCTGGCCCTTGCCGGGCTGGTGTTCGCCGTCCAGATGGCGATCAGCGTGTTCGCGCTGTTCCTCATCCAGGCAGCGCGCGGCTCGCTCAGCGACCCGTCGGTGGCCGTGGTGTTCGCGATCATCGCGCTCATCGCCGCCGTCCTCGCGACCCTCGGCCTGATCGACCGCGCGGACCGCCGGTCGGTCGAGCTCGCGGGGGCCGCCCGATGAACGGGACGACCCGGTTCATCGGAGCACGCGGCTGGCTGGTCGCGGCGGTGCTTGCGGCGCTGGCCGGTGCAACGTGCGCATGGCTCATGCCGCGCGGCCCGATCACCGTGCCGCAGGCTGTCGGCTCGCTGGCTGCCGCGTTCGTGCTGGGCGTCGCGGCCGGGCTTGTCACCGGCAGGCGGCGGAGCGGCCTGCTCGCCGCGCTCGCGTTCGCCGCGACCTTCGAGGCGATGCGCCTCGTCGTGATCGGGATCACCGGCCCGACGGTCGATGCCCTCAACCTGGGGTCCACCTACGGGCTCATCGCGTTCGCGCTCGGCCGGGGTGTCGATGCCGTGCTGCTCCTTGCCCCCATCCTGGTGGGCGCCGTGTGGGGCGTCGAGGCTGGCGCCCGGATCGGGCCGCCAGGGGCCGGGCGGATGGGCCTGCCGGCGTTCGCGGTCACGGGGCTGGCGACGCTCGCCCTGGTCGCCCTGGGTGTCCAGCTCGCGCTCCCGGTGTCGACCGCGCCGATGTTCACGGCGGACGGACAGCCGCTCGACGGCAGCGTCGCCGAGATCGTGGACGTGAGGATCGGCGGCCACGACCAGGCGGTCATGATCCGCGGCCGAAGCACCGGCAATCCCGTGCTCCTGTACCTCGCCGGCGGGCCCGGCGGCACCGATCTCGGTGCGATGCGTGCGGATGTCGGGCTGGAGCAGGACTTCGTCGTGGCCACCTGGGAGCAGCGGGGCGTGGGCAAGTCGTATGCCGCGCTCGACCCGGTCTCGACGCTGACCGTCGACGCGATGGTCGCGGACACGATCGAGCTCACCGACTACCTTCGTGACCGGTTCGGGCAGGACCGGATCTACCTGGCCGGGAACTCCTGGGGCTCGATCCTGGGCGTGCTCGCGGTCCAGCGCCGGCCGGACCGCTATCACGCGTTCGTCGGCGCCGGCCAGATGGTCAGCCCGCGCGAGACGGACCGGATGTTCTGGGAGGACGCGCTCGCCTGGGCCGAGCGGATGGGGGACACCGCCCTGGCGGCCACGCTCCGGCGCAACGGTCCGCCCCCGTACGATGACCTGCTCGCCTACGAGCCGGCGATCTCGCGCGAGCACGACTGGAACCCGTATCCGGAGCTCGATCTCGATCGAGAGATGCCGGCCAACCTGTTCGTGCCCGAGAACAGCCTGATCGACCGCATCAACGGGCTGCGCTCGTTCCTGGACACATTCTCCGTGCTGTACCCGCAGCTCCAGGACATCGACTTCCGCACCGACGCCACCCGGCTCGAGGTTCCCGTGTACATGGCCATCGGTGCCCACGAGGCGCGAGGTCGAGCGGTCCTCGCGGACGAATGGTTCGCGATGCTCGATGTCCCGGCCAAGGAACGGGTCGTGTTCGAGCACTCGGGCCATCGGCCGCAGTTCGAGGAGCCCGCTGCATTCGCCGCGCTGATGCGGCGGGTGGCTGCCGAGACCGGCGGCGCGGTCACCCTGCGATGACGAGGGGCATCGACCTTCTCGTCCGCGGGCTGATCCTGCCCCTCACCGGGGCGATCCCGTTCCTCGTCACGAGCGGGATCCTGCTCGCTCGGCTTCGGGGGCCGTGTGGCTCGCCGGCTAGGACCTGGTGATGTTCCTGCCGGCCGCGTCCTGGCCGGGCATCACGAGGATTGCTCGTCGTGGGATCGTCGCCACGAACACCGCGATCGATCCGACAACCTCGATATCGACATCCTCGAATGACGCCTCGAGGATCTCGCGGAGACCCGCTTCGGTATCGGCCCGGTTGTCGAAGCCGCCCTGGCGGTTGAAGGCGCCGAGCATCCGGCGAGCCGGCCACGTGTGGGGTGCGCCGTCGCCGAGCACCGAGGCGCCGAACAGGACGCCATCGGGCGCCAGCACCGCCGCCACGTTCGCGATGGCCCGCGACTTGCGCGCGAGCGGGCCGGGCAGGCAGTGGATGACCAGGTGCAGCGCGGCCGAATCGAACGGCCCATCGACGGGCAGGGGCTTGAGTACGTCCGCCTCGACGGGCGTGACCTCCAGATTGCGCAGGCGGCGCGTGACATGGCGAAGGACATTTGTATTCGGATCCACGATCGTGACCCGGGCGCCGGCGCGGAGACCGGACCGCTCCAGGAAGTAGCCCGTACCGGGACCGACGTCCAGGTGCGGACTGGCGATGCGCTTCCGGTACCGCTCGACGAGCACCGGGGTGGGGCAGCGCCAGACGTACCTCGCGATCGGACCCAGCACGAGCGGGTCGTACAGGTTGAGCAGGAGCCGCGTGTAGTCGCGCTGGCCCGCGTATGCGGGATCCCCGCGGTCCATCGTGCTCAGAGCGCGTCGGTCGGGTTCGCCGGCGCGGCGCCGACGGAGGGCAGCAGGATCAGGGCGAGCGCCAGCGTCAGGCTCACCGCCGTGGCAACAGCCATCCCGATGGCATTCCTGGTCTGCCGTGTGACCCGGCCCGTGTCCATCCGCCCTCCCGCTGCGGTGGCGTCGGCAGCATCATCCCGAGCTGCCGTTCGCGGATCGTTACGGCAAGGGACAACCCGCGGCCGTCCGCTCGCTGATCGGCAGACGGCCGCACCGGCCGGCCGGTCAGGCGCGGCGCCTCGCATCGGCCGTGTCGCCGTTCGCGGCGGCCGCGGCCGGCAGCGACGGCAGCATCATCCGGAACACGATCGGTGCCACCGTGGCCGTGGCTGCGGCGAGCAGGATGATCTCCGCCTCGAGCCGCGCGTCGAGCAGCCCCAGCTGGACGCCGAGCGAGGCGACCACGATGATCAGCGACAGCCGGGCGGACAGCAGCGCCCCCGCGGCGATGGCCTCGCGCAGCGTGTGGCGGCGTCCGGTCAGCAGCAGCGCCGGCCCGATCTTGACCGCGGCCGCGATCACGAACAGCCCGAGCGTGAACAGGATCGCGGACGGGTCCGAGATCGCGTCCAGCTGGAACCGGATCCCGACGCTGATGAAGAAGATCGGGATCAGGAAGCCGTAGGCGAACCCGGTCAGCTTGCGATCCAGCCCGCCGCGGTTGCGGAACACCGCCGCAAAGCTCGTGCCCGCCAGGAATGCGCCCAGGATCGGCTCGATCCCCAGCACCAGCGCGAGGCCCACGAACACCAGCATCAGCGCGAGCGTGAACCGGATCCCGATCTCGTCGGGGTCGTCCGCGTCGAACAGGCGGCCAAAGCGCTCCGGGTACCACCAGGCCGCGCGCCGAAGCGCGAGCAGCGCAGCCCCGGCGATCAGCAGGAACGCCGGCAGCGCAAGCAGCCGGACGCCGACCCCGTGCTGCGTGACCAGCGCGACGATCGTGACCGCCAGCAGCGTGAGGAAGTCCGCGAGCAGCGCACTGACCAGGATGTCCTGGCCCAGCGGCGTCGTGATCCGCCGGGTCGCCCGGAGCGTGGGGACGACCAGGCCGACCGAGGTCGTGGACAGGACGAGCGTGATGAAGATGCTCAGGCCCAGCAGCTGCGCGGCAACCCATGAGCAGAGCACCGTACCCCCGAACACCGCCAGCCCGAAGGTGACCGGGCGAACCCCCTGGCGCTCGAACACCCGCAGGTCGATCTCGAACCCGGACAGGAACAGCAGCATCAGGAAGCCAAGCTCGGCCAGGGCGGCCGTCAGCTCGTCCGGGTGCACGATGCCCAGCACGGGTCCGGCGATGATCCCGAACACGATCTCGAGCACCACCGCCGGCACGCGCAGCGCGCCCGCGGCAAGCGGCAGCGCGAATGCCGCCGCCGCGATGATGATCAGCGTCGCGGCGCTCTCGGGGGTCACCTGTGCTCGCGGTCCGGGATCACGACGACCGAGGTGTGGATGCGGGCGACGATGTGCCCCGTGAGGCCGGGCATCAGGATGCTCAGCGCCCCGTCGCCCAGCCCGAGGACCACCAGCAGGTCGGGGTCGAGGGCCCCGAACACGCGGACCGGGTTGCCGCTTTCGACCCGGCCGGTGACCGTGACTCCCTGGACCGACGCCTCGGCCCGGATCCGCGCCACGGCCCGCCGGACGAGCGCCGCATCCGAATTGCCGGCCACGAACGCCGGCGGCGCCACGCCCAGCGCCTCGAGCGGCAGCTCCGCGCGGGCGGCGAGGTCGATCGCGGTCCACGCCGCCCGCCACCCGCCGAGGCTGTCGCGCGCGGGCGTCACGATCCCGCGGTAGGCCGGCCGGCCCGCCGCCAGCAGCGCCGGCATGCCCGCCCGGCGAAGCGCATCGAGCGTCCGCACGGTGCGGATCCGGCCATCGGGCTTGGGGAGCACGACGACGCCCACGCTCTCGCGGCCGGCCAGCTCGAGCAGGGCGGGCAGTCCCGACATCCCGCGCGCCGCCGGCCGCGGCTCGATCTCTGCGCCCATGTCGGCAAGGCGGTCCAGCAACCCGGCCAGGTCGTCGGCGCGTTCGGGATCGAGCGTGGACGGATCGTCGTGGACGACGTACAGGGACGCGGCGGCGGTCGCCCGCGCGAAGGCGAGGGCTTCGGCGATCAGCGCCTCGGGGAGGGGACCGGCCCCCAGCGCGATGGCCGCGTTGCGGCCGTAGTTGAGCGGGAAGTGCGCCTGGCCGCCGGTGAACGTCTCGACCATCGACCCGTGGTCCGCGGCCGCCCCGACGACGGTCACCAGGTCGCCCTCCTGGAGCTCGGTGCCGCCGTGGGGGACGATCAGCTGGTCGTCGCGGAGCACGGCGGCGACGAGCCACGGCATCCGGCCCAGCGCGTGCAGGGGCCGGCCGCGGAGCGGCGAGTCGGGGGAGATCCGGAACTCGACCGCCTCGGCGCGTCCGTTGGCGAACGCGGCCGACGACACGCGCCGCGGCTCCAGGTTGATCTCGACATGTCGGGCCGCGAGCCGCGTCGGCGAGACGGCCACGACACCCTCCCGCCGCAGGTCGCCCAGCGAATCCGGGTCGTCGACGATCGCGACGATCCGGTCGACCTCGGCCTCAACCGCCAGCCGGCAGACCTCATTGTTCACGGCGTCGTCACCGGTGGCGGCGATGACCGCGTCGGCCTCTGCCAGGCCTGCCCGCTCGAGCACGACGCGGCTGGATCCATCGCCGAGCACAGGGGCGACGGCCCGGACCGAGGTGATCCGGTCGAGGCGGTCGGCGTCCGGATCGATGACCACGACGTCCCAGCGCTCGCCCAGCCGCGCGAGCACGGCACGCGCCGCGCTGCCCGCGCCGACCACGATCACCCGCATCCGCTTCTCCGTGCTCCGGCCGCCGGTCGACCATCCGGGGTCCCGGGGGGCCGTCCCGGGGGTTCCGTCCCGCGGGCGACGCGCTCACCGTTGGGCGTCCGGGGAGTCTACGGGTGCCGCTGCGCCGGCGTCGAATTGGCAATTCCCAGGTCAGTGCGCGAACGAATTGGGCGACGCGGCCTGCGTACCGCCGACCGGAGGGACCGCTCGAGGAGGCGCCTGGGGTTGCGCCCGGTCAGGCCAAGACCCCAGCCGATGCTCGAACCTCGTCGATCGCCGCGTCGATGCCGGCGGTCCAGGCCTCGCCGTGGCCAGGGAGCACGTACGCGGCCTCGAGACCGGCGAGCCGATCGAGCGACGACACCGCCTGGGCCGGGTCCGCCGTGAACGGTGCGATCCTCGGCCCCTTCGCTCCTGTGGTCACCGCGTACGTGGCGAAGGCATCGCCCACGAACAGCGCGGAATGGCCGGGGACGTGGAGGGCGGCATGGCCCGGCGTGTGGCCCGGGACGAGGATCACCCGCGGGCTGCCGGGCACGTCGAGCGTCGCGCCGTCACCGAACGTCGCGACCTCGGCGACGATCGGCCGGCGAAGCCCGCCCCGCAGGAGCCCGAACCACAGGAACCCGAGCAGCGGCGCGATCCGCACCGGACCGAGCCCCTGCGAGGGGTTCGGCACCTCGCCACGGGCCAGCGCCGCGTCCGCCTCGCCGATCCAGACCGGCACGCGTCGCTCACGGCGAACACGGTCCGCGAACCCGATGTGGTCGGAATGCCCGTGGGTGAGGACCACCGCGCGCACGTCGCCGATCGACCGGCCCATGCGCGCGAGCTCGGCGGGCAGGGCCCTGTACAGACCGGGCATCCCGGCGTCGATGATGGTGACCTCTCCGCCGTCGTCGACCAGATACGCGTTGACGATGGGGTTCGATCCGAGGCGATGGAGTCCGGGGGCGATGTTCATCGAGCAGCTCCGGGCGCGGGTGTGCGACGGCGCTCCGCCGGAGCCCATGTCAGGCCCGCGGGCCAGAGCAGGATATCGCGAGGGGTCAGCCGGCAGCCGGGCGGGCTGAGCTGACCGGGACGGCCGGATGCAGCTGCACGCCGTCCTGGCCCACCTGCGCGGCTGACGGGGCGGAGTCGGCATCGCCTCGGGCCGCCGCAGCAACACTCTGCCTCACCGGGGTCCACAATCGCCCCTGTCATGGCGTCCCGAATCCTCGAGACGAAGCTCCACGCGCCCCCGCGCCGGCACGGCCTCGTCGCGCGACGGCGGCTGACGGACCGCCTGGGCAGCGCGACGGCGTCGAGATTGACGCTCGTGTCCGCGCCGCCCGGCTTCGGCAAGACGACCCTGGTCGCCGACTGGCTCGCATCACGAGGTCCGGGGACCGCGTCGGCGTGGCTGTCGCTCGACGCTACCGAGAACGATCCCGCGTCCTTCTGGGCATACCTCGTCGCCGCCCTGCAGGTCGCGGTCCCGGATGTCGGCGACGCCGCCCTCAGGGCGCTGCAATCGCCCCAGCCGGACATCGGCTTCGCCCTCCGCGCGCTGCTCAACGATCTTGCTGCCGTGCCGAGCGACGTCGCGCTGGTGCTCGACGACTTCCACCTCATCGATGCGCGCGAGGTCATCGAGCAGCTCGCCTTCGTCGTCGACCGATTGCCGGCTCGGGTCCACCTCATCCTCACGACGCGATCGGACCCTGCGCTGCCGCTCGCGCGCCTCAGGGTCAGGGGCGACCTGGTCGAGATCCGGGCGGCGGACCTGCGCTTCACCAGCGAGGAAGCGGCGGCCTACCTGAACGGCACGATGGGCCTCGAGCTGACGGCGGCCGACGTGGCAGCGCTCGAGGCGCGCACCGAGGGCTGGATCGCGGCCCTCCAGCTCGCCGCGCTCTCGCTCCACGGACGCGACGACGCCGCGTCGTTCATCGCCTCGTTCGCCGGCGACGACCGCTACGTCGTGGACTACCTGGCCGACGAGGTGCTTGCGCGCCAGCCCGAGGACGACCGCGCATTCCTGCTCCAGACGTCGACACTCGAGCGGATGACCGGGCCGCTGTGCGATGCGGTCATCGACCGCAGCGATAGTCGGGCCGTCCTCGAGCGGCTCGACCGGGCCAACCTGTTCCTCGTCGCGCTCGACGACCAGCGCCGGTGGTACCGCTACCACCACCTGTTCGCTGAGGTCCTCCGCGCCAGGCTACTGGAGGAGAACGCGGCGTCGGTGCCGCTGCTGCATCGGCGGGCCAGCGTGTGGCTCGAGGAGAACGGGTTACGGCAGCGAGGCGATCAGCCACGCGTTGGCGGGCGACGACTTCGAGCGAGCCGCGGGGCTGATCGAGGCGTCGATCCCGGAGATGCGCCAGACCCGCGCGGAGGTCACGGTCCGGCGGTGGCTCGGGGCGCTCCCCGCTCCGGTCGTCGAGGTCAGGCCCGTGCTCGCCGCCGCGTTCGCCGGAGCGCTCATGCAGACCGGCGAGCTCGCCCGCGTGGGCGCGCTCCTCGACGCCGCCGAGCGCTCGCTCGAGCCGGGCCGAACCGCGATCGTCGCCGACGATCACGAGCGCCGCCGCCTCCCCGGCATGCTGGGCATGCTCCGCGCCGGCCAGGCGCGGATCGAGGGAGACCTGCCGGGCACGGTCGCGCGGGCGAGTCACGCGCTCGAGGTGGTGACGCCCGACGACCACCTGTCGCGCGGGGGCAGCGCGACCCTGCTTGGGCTCGCGCTCTGGGAGCGGGGAGACCTCGACGGCGCGTATCCCCGGTTCGTCGAGGGGATGTCGAGCCTCGAGGCGGCCGGGCACGTCTCGGACGTCGTCGGCCTGCACGTGACCCTGGCCGACGTCCGCATGGCGCAGGGACGGCTCGGCGAGGGGAAGCAGGCGTATGAGCGAGGGCTCGCGATCGCCCAGCGCCTCACCGGGCCGCCGTTGCGCGGCGCGGCGGACATGCACGTGGGCGTCGGCGACGTGCTCCGAGAGCAGAACGACCTCGCCGGGGCGGACGAGCGCCTGTCCGCGGGTCTCGAGCTCGGCGAGGAGAACGGCCTGCCGAAGAACCCGTACCGCTCCCGGGTGGCGCTGGCTCGGGTCCGCCAGGCGAAGGGCGATCTCCCCGGAGCGGTCCAGCTCCTCGGCGCGGCTGAGGAGGTCTTCTTCGCCGACTTCTCGCCGGTCGTGACACCCATCCCGGCGCTTCGGGCGAGGGTCTGGATCGCCCAGGGACGCCGCGAGCAGGCATGGGGCTGGGCGCGCGTCGTGCAGGTCGGCATCGGCGACGACCTCGACTACGTCGGGCAGTTCGCGCATGCGACCCTCGCCCGGCTGCTCGTCGCCGACGAGCGCTTCGAGGACGCGCTGTTGCTGAGCGACCGCCTCGTTCGGAGCGCGGAGGACGGCGGCTGGGCGGGCGCGGCCCTCGACGCGCTGGTCGCGCAGAGCCCTCGCGCGCCATGGGCGCGGCGACACCAGGGGCGCGATCGAGTCGCTGGCGCGCGCCATCGAGCTCGCGGAGCCCGAGGGCTACGTGCGCGTGTTTGCCGATGAGGGGCGACCGATGGCCGCGCTGGTCGGGGAGGCGGCGAGGCGGCGGCTCGCGACCTCGTACCTGCCGTTGCTCCAGCGTGCGCTGACGCCCGGTCGCGCGATCCCGTCGCGACGGCCTTGCCGAGGCCCTGAGCGAGCGCGAGCTCGAGGTGCTCCGGCTGCTCGCCACCGAGCTGAGCGGCCCGGAGATCGCGAGCCACCTCGTCGTGTCGCTCAACACGGTCCGGAGCCACACGAAGGCGGTCTTCGCCAAGCTCGGCGTGAGCTCGCGGCGCGCCGCCGTCCGCCGCGGGCGCGAGCTCGACCTGTTGACGCCCGGCGGCCGCTGACCCGACAGCGCAGCCCCGGCGACGCCTGACCGCGCGACTGCGCGACGCGCGGCCGCCGCGTCGCGCGACGCGCGCCTGAACCGCCCGTTCGGCACTGCGAATCACCACATCGATCACCACATCTGGCGATGCGGGCTCACCACGCCCGCAGCGACGCTGCTTCCTGACAGCCGACTGCTCGGCCCCCAAAGGCGAGCCGAGCCCACGAAAGGAGCGCAATGGCCAGACGAACAGGCGACCCCGACGCCACCGCCTACGAGATCCGGGTGGCCGGACACCTCGACGGCCGTTGGGCGGCCCGGTTCGACGGGTTGACCCTGAGACTCGAGCCCGACGGGACGACCGTGATCCGCGGCCCAGTCGCCGACCAGGCCGAGCTCCACGGCATCCTCCAGCAGATCCGCGACCTCGGCGTTCCCCTGGTCTCGATCACCCGCATCGAGCACTGAAAGCCAACTGCTCCGGCCCGAAGCCGGCGCTCACGACCCCATAGGAGATCCCGATGATCACCAAGCGTCCCCAGTCCGCCATGGATCCGACCCGCAAGACCGCCCTCGCGGTGGGCGTCCTCTTCATTCTCACGTTCGTCACCTCGATCGCCGCCGCCCTCATGTACATGCCGATCCTGACCGATCCGACCTACATCACCGGCGCCGGCGCGAGCGTCGACGCCCGCATCTTCGCCGGGGCGTTCCTGGAGCTGATGCTCATCCTCACCAACATCGGCTGCGCGGTCGTGCTGTTCCCGCTCCTCAAGCGGCAGAACGAAGCCCTGGCCCTCGCCTACGTCACTGCTCGCCTCGTCGAGTGCGCGTTCATCGGCATCGGCCTCCTGAGCCTGCTCACGATCGTGACGCTCCGGCAGGGATCCACGGCGGCGGATGCCAGCTCGCTCGTCGTGGTCGGCAAGGCGCTCGTCGCCCTGCACAACTGGACGTTCCTGCTCGGCCCGGGCTTCAGCGACGGCATCGGCACCGGCCTCATCCTCGGCTGGCTGCTCTACCGGTCCGGGTTGGTATCCCGCCGCATGGCGCTGTTCGGGGTCGTCGGCGGCCCGCTGCTCGCCGCCTCGGGCGCCGCGGTCCTGATGGGCGTGATCCCGCAGGGCTCCGCGCTCCAGGGAGTCGCGACCGTCCCGGAGGTCATCTGGGAGGTCTTCCTGGGCCTGTGGCTCACCTTCAGGGGGTTCAGCCGGACGACCGTCGCGAGCGACGACGCACGACCTCTCGGAGCGGGCGGCGCAGCCCGCGCGGCCTCCGCGAGTCCCGCCGGGTAACCCGTCGACGCACCCGGCATGCCCCGGACACGTGTCCGGGGCATGTCGATTCGGCTCGCCGGCTTCGCGTCTCGCCCGGCCGAGCCGGCATCGCTGCGCGTCGCGGATGAAACGCGGGCTGCGGCCCGCGGGCGGGGGCTTGACAGGGAATCTTGTCAACCCCCAGGACCGGGGGTACCCTCGGCCTCGCGTGGCCTGTCAAGTCTTGACAGGCCCTCAGTCGTCCCCGCCGGGGCTCCCCGGACGGGTCGGGACAGGAGCAGCATTGGCCGTCGGCGTCGTAGCCGAGATCAAGGGCAGGCTCCCCGTCGCGGATGTGGTGGGGGAGACCGTCCAGCTGAAGAAGGCGGGCACGACCCTCAAGGGCCTGTGCCCGTTCCACGGCGAGAAGACCGCGAGCTTCGTCGTGACGCCTGCCCGCGACACGTGGCATTGCTTCGGCTGCGGCAAGCACGGTGACATCTTCACGTTCCTGATGGAGCGTGACGGCATGTCGTTTCCCGAGGCGCTCCAGGCCCTGGCCGGTCGCGCCGGCGTCGAGATCGACGAGCGGACCAAGCGAGAGGACGCGCACAACGCACGCCTGCGCGAGGTCCTCGAGGCGGCGGTCGCGTTCTACCACGCCGTGCTGATGAAGTCCGAGGCCGGCGCGCCCGCCCTGGCGTACCTTCGCGGCCGTGGCTTCACCGACGAGACGATCGAGAAGCACCAGCTCGGCTGGGCGCCCCGGGGCTGGGACCAGATGACCCGGCAGCTGGCGTCCAAGCGCCAGATCACATCGGGCGAGCTGCTCGAGGTGGGCCTGGCCAGCTCACGCCAGCGCGGCGGCGGCGTGTACGACCGGTTCCGCGAGCGCGTGATCTTCCCGATCCGCGACCAGAACGGCCATGCGGTCGGTCTCGGCGGACGCGTCCTGGGCAAGGAGGGGGTCGGCGAGGATGGCGTCGATCACGGGCCCAAGTACCTCAACTCGCCGGCGACGCCGCTGTTCGACAAGAGCCGCACGCTGTACCTCATCGATCGCGCCAAGACGGCGATCCGCAAGACCGGCCAGGCGGTGATCGTCGAGGGCTACACCGATGCCCTGATGGCCCACCAGGCGGGCTTCGACAACGTGGTGGCGAGCCTTGGCACGGCGCTCACCCCGTTCCAGGTCGCGCTGCTCACCCGGTACGCGAAGCGGATCGCGCTCGCGTACGACGTCGATGCCGCCGGCCAGAAGGCGGGAACCTTCGGCGCCACCGCGCTCGAGGAGCTCATCCGCCAGCTGGCTCCGGACGATTCGGGCGTGGAGCTGGACGACGTCCGGGTGGTCGGGCTGCCGGAAGGCCGCGATCCTGACGAGGTGCTGCGGGACGAGCCGGACCGCTGGCGCGAGGAGGTCCGGAGCGCCCGCCCGATCGTCGACCACCTGATCGACGTCCATGCGCGCGCGCAGGACCTGCGGACGCCCGGCGGACAGGCGCGGTTCGTGGACGCGGTGCTGCCGATCATCCGCAACCTGCCCAACCCGGTCCTGCGCGACGCGTACCTGGGCCAGGTCCACCGCATCTCGGGGGTCGAGGAGCGCACCCTGCTCGAGGCCATGCACCGGCGTGCGGGTCGCGAATCGGACGGGCGCGACGGGCGCGACCGGTTCACGGCCCAGGCGGTGACGGGCGCTCCGGATGCCCTGCCCGTGACCGAGATCCTGCGTGGCGTGTCCCGGACCGAGCAGGAGCTGCTGCGGCTGGTGCTGCTGGTCCCCGAGACGCACGACACCGTGCTCGACGGTGTGGGGCCGGACCGGCTGCCGTCGCAGGTCGCCCGCGAGCTGTACCGCGCGATCGTCGTGGCCCGCGCCCGTGACGAGCACGGGGTCCGGCCCGCGTGGGCGCTGCCGGTGATCCTCGACGGGCTCGATGACGAGAGCCGCGCCCTGGGGCAGGCGCTGGTCTCGCGGCCCGGACCCAACCCTCGCCAGCTCGGCGATCGTGCCCTCGCGTACGAGATCGAGCGACTCACGCTCGAGCTCGACGACGCGGAGTGGCAGGAGCGAAGCGCCTGGAACCACGAAGCGACGGCCGAGGCCGAACGTGACGGCGACAACGAGACGGCCGAGCGCCTGACCCTCGAACGCCGCCTCCTCAACGAGCAGCGACGGTCGCTCGACCGGCGCCGCGACCAGACACGACTCCTCGCCCGGACGGCCGTCGCCGCCGGCTGAACCCGACACCCGACCCGCAAGCCGAAGCCCAACGGAGGTACCCGCGGACATGGCCGATCCCCTGGACAAGCAGCTCGTCGAAGCGGTCCTCTCGTCGCGTCCGCGGCGCACCCGGCGGGAGCTGGAAGAAGCGAAGCTGGCCTCGATGCGACCGCGCAAGGCCGGTGTGGCCGCGATTGCCGACGATCCCGCCGCCGATCCGGACCTCGACCTCGACGACGAGGACGAGGACGACGACGACATCGACCTGGAGCTCGTCGTCGACGACGGCGCGACACCCGGGGTCGGCGTCCTGAGCATCGAGGTCATCGAGGAGACGGCGGTCGAGGGCGTGCCCGTGCCCACCACCGACGCGCCCGCCAAGCTCAGCGCCAAGGAGGTGGATGAGCCCACCGCGGAGGAGCTCGAGGCGCTGTCCGCGGACATGATCGGGATCGACGACCCGGTCCGCATGTACCTCAAGGAGATCGGCAAGGTCGCCCTGCTCACGGCCGAGGAGGAGGTCGTGCTGGCCAAGGCGATCGAGCTCGGGGAGCAGATCATCGTCGAGCCCTGGAAGGCCGTGATCTCGCTCCACGAATGGACGCTCCACGACACCGAGCACAGGACCCGGACCACCAAGCCCCAGCACCTGCTGCCGTTCGGGCCCGAAACCCACCGGATGGTCGGCGAGGCACTGGCCTGGGATGGCGTCGCGGACCTGCTGGTGCCATCGGCGGACTTCCACCTGATCAAGGCCGCGCGCGAGGCGCAGTCCGATGGCACGCACGCCCTGATCAAGGAGGGGCGCGCGCTCGTCGCGACGTACAACGAGCAGCTCGACCACGCGTCGTTCCAGACCCTGCTCGACTGGGCCTACCTGGCCGTCCACAACGGCGACCTGGACTCGCGCGACAATCCGGGTCTCCGTGCGATCTATGACTGGACGCGCGACGAGGTCGCCTTCCCCGCCCTCCAGCGCTGGGTCGAGGCGGGCTACGACACCGACCTGCTGCGCCGGATGGGCTTCGACCCCGAGGTGCCGCCGCAGACCAAGATGCGCGACCGCAAGGGCGAGGTGGTGCGCATCGGACGCGACGCGCGCGAGCAGCTGACGTCGGCCAACCTGCGGCTGGTGGTGTCGATCGCGAAGAAGTACATCGGGCGCGGGATGTCGTTCCTGGACCTGATCCAGGAGGGCAACATCGGCCTGATCCGCGCGGTCGAGAAGTTCGACTTCGAGAAGGGCTTCAAGTTCTCGACCTACGCGACGTGGTGGATCCGCCAGGCGATCACCCGCGCGATCGCGGACCAGGCCCGCACGATCCGGATCCCCGTCCACATGGTGGAGACGATCAACCGGCTGATCCGCGTCTCCCGCCAGCTGCTCCAGGAGCTGGGCCGCGAGCCGACCGTCGAGGAGATCGCAGAGGCGATGTCCAAGGGCCAGGAGGTCGTGGTCACGCCCGAGAAGGTGCGCGAGATCATCAAGGTCAGCCAGGAGCCGGTGTCGCTGGAGACGCCGATCGGCGAGGAGGAGGACTCGCACCTGGGCGACTTCATCGAGGATCGCGGCGCGCTCGCGCCGGCCGAAGCCGCCTCGCATCAGCTGCTCAAGGAGCAGGTCGAGGCGGTGCTTGACTCCCTGACCGGGCGCGAGCGGCGCGTCCTCCAGCTCCGGTTCGGCCTCGAGGACGGGCGTGCCCGGACGCTCGAGGAGGTGGGCAAGGAGTTCAACGTCACCCGCGAGCGGATCCGCCAGATCGAGGCCAAGGCGCTGCGCAAGCTGCGCCACCCGTCCCGCAGCCGGAAGCTCAAGGACTACCTGGAGTAGGCGCTGCGAAGCGGATCGCCAGGAGAGGTGCCCGTCGAGGGATCGGTCGATCCGGGGTTCGAGCCCGTCGCCGAGGCGTTTGCCGGCGTGGTCGCGGGCCAGGCCGGGCCAGGCGCGTCGCTGGCCGTGTGGCACGCCGGAAGCTGGGTCGTCGACCTGTGGGGCGGCTCGGCCGACGCGGGTGGCTCACGCCCCTGGCGATCCGACACCATCGCGATGGTGTACTCGGTCACCAAGCCGTTCGCGGCGGTGTGCGCGCTGCTCCTCGCGGATCACGGGCAGCTCGATCTCGATGCGCCGCTGACGAGCGTACTGGCCGGAGATGGCCGCCCGGACGACGATGCGCCAGGTGCTCGCCCATCGATCCGGCCATGTCGTGCTGGACGGGCCGGTCCCCGAGGCGGCCTGGTACGACTGGGACTGGATCTGCCGCCTGCTCGCCGAGCAGGTTCCGGCCTGGGAGCCCGGCACGGCGCAGGGCGAGGCGGCGCTGTTCTACGGGCACCTCGTGGGCGAGGTCGTCCGGCGTGTCGACGGCCGGACGCTGGGCCGGTTCCTGCGCGACGAGGTCTGCGACCCGGTTGGCCTCGACTTCCACGTCGGGCTCACGGACGCCGAGCTGCCGAGGGTCGCGGACCTCGGCGGCTTCGGCGACGCGTTCCTCCGCGCCAACGCGGGCGGGACGGACCTCTACCGGCGCGCGCTCGGCAACCCGCCCGGAGCCCGCGACCCGGCCGTGGTCAACGGCGAGCGTTGGCGCCGGGCGGAGATCCCGGCGATCAACGGCCACGGGACGGCACGCGGCGTGGCGGGGCTGTACGTCGCGCTCAAGGCCGGCGCGATCCTGTCACCCGCGATGCTCGCGCGAGGCGACGGCGGTCGCGGGCTCGGGCGTGGACATGGTGATGGGCGACGAGCGCGAATGGGGCCTCGGGTTCGCGCTCGATCCCGATGGCTTCGGGATGGGCGGGCTGGGCGGAAGCGTCGGCTGGTGGAGCGAGGCCGGGCAGTACGCGTTCGGGTTCGTGACCGGCGAGATCGCCGGCTACGACCGCTCCGAGCGGCTCGAGAACGCGGTCCGGGAGTGCCTCGGCCTGCCGGCGCTGTGATCCACCGCGCGCCCCGGCTGGACGTCGGGGCTGGCCGCTCGGCCGCTCGACAACCTGGTCAGGCGGCCGGCGTTCATGGGCACTCCTGGACGCGTCCAAGGCGTCCCGCGGGGTCGTTCCAATCAAACGAAACGATCGAACCCGACGCTCGCGGCGCGCGGCCTCGCGTTGGCGGGACCGGTGCCTCGCCCGGTGTCCCACGCGGCAGTGGGTCGCGTCGCCGATCCACTCCGGAGGCTCCAGAGCCGGGCTCGCTCGTTGCCAGCCCGATCTCTGTCCCCGCGAGCCACGCGATGATCCGGCCGCGAGCGTCGGGGTGGACCGTGTACACGATCCCGCGGCCATCCAGCCTCGACCGGAGTCCACGGATGAGGCCCGCCTCTCGCAGCAACCGCAGCTGCCGGCTCGTCGCCGGTCGACTGAGGCCGACCTCGGCGGCGATCGCAGATGGTCGCATGGCGCGCAGTGCAAGCGAGGAGATGATCCGCCGCCTCGTCTCGTCGGCCAGCAGCGCGATCCCGCCCCCGTTTCGTCTCGGCATTCCCGCAGCATCCGAGGCAGCGCTCACCGCAGGCTCATCGGTGGCTTTCCCGCCACTTGGGTGCGGGCGATGCTCGAAGGCCCCGAATGGCATCGGGCGATGCTCGAACGCCGCGCATCGCATCGGCCCGGCACCACCTGTCCGGGGCCGGGCGCCGCCGGTCGTTCCGTGATTCCGGAACGACCGCGACACCCGTGAGGCAACGCTCCCGTGCTCCGTAAGCCGCGCAGGGCCGGCACGACGGCCCGTTCCGGCGATCGGGGCTACATTCGCGCCCATGCCCCCGCAGGCCTACGCCCTCGTCACCCTGTTCGCGCTGTGCTCGGTCGGGCTCGGCTGGCTCGCGGTCCGGCTCGTGGGCCGGGCCGGCGGCCCGGCGATGCGCGCCGCGTACATCCTCCCCATCGCGGCCGGCTTCCTCGCGTTCTACCTGATCGGGCACAAGCTGGGGATCTCGGTCGGGCCGGAGATCCCGCTGTTCGGGTTCCAGGTCGCGCTGTTCGGGGACGTTGCGATCGGGTTGGCAGCTGCGCTGGTGGCCGCGCTCGCGCAGGCAGCGTGGCTCCGGGTGCGGGCGTCGATGCGTCATGGATCCTGCGAGCTGACCGAGCTCGAGCGGCCTCAGCGCCGCAGCGACGACGGCACCTCACCCGGATCGTCGCCCGTCGCGACCGGCAGGCCGGACCGCGACCAGTCGCTGTACGACCCCGGGTAGAGCAGGGGACCGGGCAGCCCGGCGACCCGCATCGCGAGCGCGTTGTGGCAGGCGTTGACGCCGCTGCCACAGGCAACGACGACCTCGTCGCCCAGCAATTCGAAGCGGTTGCGAAGCTCCGCGGCAGGCAGGAGTCGCCCGCCGCCGTCGAGGTTGCCGCCCGTGGGCAGGCTGACCGCCGTCGGGATATGACCCGCAACCGGATCAATCGGCTCGATGTCCCCGCGATAGCGCTCCGGCGCGCGGGCGTCGACGATCGCGACGTTTCCCAGCTGCGCGATCAGCTCGGCGCGGTCGATCGTCCGGGACCAGCGCTCACGCAGGCCAAGCCTGCCGCTCGCGGTACGTTGGCACGGTCGTCGTGAGCGGACCACCTGCCGCTACCCAGGCCTGGATCCCCCCATCGAGCACCTGCACCCGTGCGTGCCCGAGGTCATCGAGCATCCACCAAAGGCGGGCGGCAACCGTGCCCCCGGCGTCGTCATAGGCGACGATGTGGCTCGCGGCATCGAACCCGAGCGCCTCCATCCGGCGAAGGAACGCGGCCGGCTCGGGCAGCGGGTGGCGCCCTGGGCCCTCGTTTGCCACCAGGTCGGTGTCGAGGTCGACGAACACCGCACCCGGGAGGTGCCCCGTGTCGTAGTCCCGGCGGCCCGTGGCGGGGTCGGACAGCCACCATCGAACGTCGGCGAGCCGAAGGTCCGGATCGTCGATCCGGGCGAGCAGCGCCCCGGCGGAGATCATGCTCATGGCCGGACAGTCTAGAGGAGGACAACCATCGGTCGGCGCCGGGTCCTCGGTGGATCGAGCGCGCCGGCTCCTGCTATCCTCTGCCGCGGCGCCGCGACGGCGCCCTCGGCGGGCCGGGCCAGCGCCTGCCGCCCTTCGCTCCGGCGTAGCTCAGTGGTAGAGCGGGTGACTGTTAATCACTTGGTCGTAGGTTCGAATCCTACCGCCGGAGCCACTCGCCCCATTGTTACGGATTACGTAACATTGGCGCATGTCATCGGACGATCTCCTCGCGGCGGCGGCTGCCCAGCACGGCTACTTCACGACCGAGCAGGCGGCTGAGCACGGCATCAGCCGGCGAGCGCTGACTTGGCGCGCCCAGAACGCCGCAGGGCAGCGCCCAGCGGATCGGTCATGGCCTGTATCGCCTGCCGCATTGGCCACCCGACCCGTCCGACGAGCTATACGCGCTACAGGCTTTCGCCCCGTTCGTTACGTTCAGCCACGACACCGCGCTGACCCTGCTGGGTCTGACGGACATCATCCCGTCAACGATCCACTTCACCATCCCGGAGACGTCGCGACTCCGATCGCGTCCGGGCGTCACGCTCCACCGCTCGCGTCATGGTGCGATGATCAGACCCGGCGCGGTGCCCGCTCGGGTCACCCACCGCTGTTTTGGCCAAGTGAACTTCGCCTGGTTCACGTCCCCTACAACGTACTGCAAATCCGCGTGAGCGCTGCGACCGGGGTGCGTGATCCCGTCATCACGTAATCGAATGCGGCGCCGATCAGCGGCGGTGACGCTATAGCCAACCGCAAGCTCCCCGGTCGAACGGTGCGGCTCAGCACCATAGCGAGGATGCCATGAACAGGCCGGAGATGGCGGGATAGAACAGGTCCGCCACCTGGAGATTGCGGTAGGCGGTTCGTCCGGCCGCGCCGCAGCTGGACATGAACCCCTGCACATCGCGGGCGGACGAGAAGAAGCGCGCGTCCGGTGGCACCTGGCCACACAGTTCCTGCACATGGGGGATCGAAACGGTGTCGATCGGGCGGACAGGAGCGCCGCAAAGAGTGCGAAGCGCACGCCGGTGACGGCCACCAGATGCCAGCTCGCAAGTCGCTCCATCGATGCCGCCAGTCGGGATACCACGGACATCACCAGCCTCCTGTCTCCACGTCGCCACTCCTGACCTCGTCACCTGTGCGGAGCGCATGTCGTGACGACGCTGACAGGGGTTGCAAAGGCCCAGCCCTCGGTCGAGATCCAGGTCGGGCGCCGGAGGATGCCCGCCCTCGCTCAGGTGCTGGACGGTGACGACCCCGGCTACGCGCGGGCGTGGGCGATCCTGAAGCGCGGCAACCATCAGCGCGGGCGCGAGGCACCCTCACGGCGCCCGATCCGGACCATCACGGGACCTTTGGGCCTCCACGACCGGCAGATGGCGCTGCTAGAATCCCAGTCGTTGCCCCCGCTCCCCAGTCGTCCTCTCTTATCCTGCGGGGGACCGTGCAGAGGAGTGAGTACATGCCCAACGTCCAACTTGGTTCGGAGCGCCGCTGGCGCTTCCTTGCGGGCTCGATGAGCCTCCTCACGATCCTGGCCCTGAGCGCTCCGGTCGCGGTGCTGGCGAGCATCAGCAGCTACTCGATCGGCGCCCAGACCCCGAGCCCGGTCACTGCCGGGAACGATTCGACGTACTCGATTTCGGTAGTTGCCGGCCAATCGAATCACCGCGTCTCGGTCACCGCGGTGGCCGGTCTCCCGGCTGGGGCCACGTTCGAGGCTACCTGCGGCCTCGGGTCGTCGAACGCGGGCCAACGCGTGCCCATCACGTTGACGATCCATACGAACGCCAGCACGACGCCGGCCGGGACGTCGACCATCACGCCGACCGTCCACATGTATCAGAGCACGTCGACTTGCAGCGGCACCCTCAACGATTCCAGCACGGCGCATACCGCGCAGCTCGTGGTCGTGGCCGCCACAATGGACCAGACGATCACCTTCGGGTCGCTGGCCGACAAGACCTACGGCGATGCCGACTTCGACGTCAGCGCGACGGCGTCCTCCGGTCTGCCGGTGAGCTTCAGCTCGAACACGACCTCGGTCTGCACCGTCGCCGGGTCGACCGTCAGCATCGTCGCTGCCGGCGACTGCACGATCCAGGCCGATCAGGCCGGGAACTCGACCTACAACCCCGCGCCTTCGGTGACCCAGACCTTCACGGTCGCCAAGGCCGACCAGGCGCTCGACTTCCCGTCCCTGTCCGACAAGACCTTCGGTGACCCCGACTTCGACGTGACGGCCACCGCTTCGTCGGGCCTGCCGGTCACCTTCAGCGCGACCACCGAGGACGTGTGCACGGTCTCCGGCTCGACGGTCCATCTGGTGTCGGCGGGCGACTGCACGATCGACGCCGATCAGGTCGGCGACACGAACTACAACGCGGCGCCGACGGTGTCGCAGACCTTCACGGTCACCACCAGCAACCAGACGATCACCTTCGATCCCCTGGCGGACATGACCTACGGCGACCCCGACTTCGACGTCAGTGCGACGGCCTCGTCGGGACTGCCGGTGAGCTTCAGCTCCGAGACCACCGACGTCTGCACGGTCTCCGGTTCGACGGTCCACATCGTCGGGGGAGGTGACTGCACGATCGACGCCGACCAGGCCGGCGACACGTCCTACGACCCGGCGCCCACGGTGCCCCAGACCTTTGCGGTCGCCAAGGCGGACGCGACGATCGACGTAGCGGACTTCAACGGCCCGTTCGACGGCAGTGCCCACGGCGTGACCGGGACGGCGACCGGCGTCTTCGACGAGGACCTGAGCAGCCTTCTCGACCTCGGCAGCACCTTCGTCTGGGTCCCGGGAGGGACCGTGGACTGGGCGTTCGCCGGGAACGACGACTACAACAGCGCGTCGGGCACAGCCACCGTCGTCATCACGATCTCGAACGTGTACCCGTTCACCGACATCGAGGGGTCGACCTTCAAGAACGACATCATCTGGCTGTACCAGTCGGGCTATACGAGCGGCTGCGCGCCGACCCTGTTCTGCCCCGACGGTCCCCTCACCCGCGGCCAAATGGCGGCATTCCTCGTGCGCGTCCTCGACCTTCCCGCGACGAGCACCGACTACTTCACCGATGACAACGGCACCACCTTCGAGAACGACATCAACAGGCTCGCGGCCGCAGGCATCACCAAGGGCTGCGGACCGACCACCTACTGCCCAGACGGTTTCGTCCTTCGCGACCAGATGGCCAGCTTCCTGGCGCGGGCCTTCAGCCTGCCCTCGACCACGACCGACTTCTTCACCGATGACAACGGCAACACCCACGAGCAGATGATCAACCGCATCGCGGCAGCCGGGATCACGAAGGGTTGTACCCCGACGACCTACTGCCCGAGCGCCCAGGTCACCCGCGGCCAGATCGCCGCGTTCATCCACCGAGCCAACTACTAGTCCTGCGGACGGCAAAGGAGGCCACCCGCTGCGCGGGTGGCCTCCTTTCGCTTCTTCTCCGCCTTCCAGTCCCGCCCCTCGCCGGCGGACCTCGGCCGACTTGATCTCCCGCGGCGGGCTGTCTCGCACCGTGCCCGGACCGCCCACGCGCTGGCGGTCACGGTGATCGGCCTGGCCGTGAGGCGCGCGAGTGTCCCGCCAGTGGTCCAACACCAATCGCCGGGACAACTGGTTATACTCTCGGTATGAAGACAGCTGTCTCGGTCCCCGACGACCTCTTCGCTCAGGCGAACCGGCTCGCCAGGCGCTCCCGCCGTTCCCGCAGCGAGGTCTACAGCGCGGCCCCTCCGCGGATCGTTCAGGGCGCCGTCGACCGTCGCTTCAACCGCGCCCGCTACGCCGCCGAGCGGATCGTTGACACGTTCGCCGCGGCGCTCCGGGAGGAGACCGACCTCGGCCAGGTCGATGGTGGCATCGTCGATGCCCTTGCGAGCTCGCTGGGGCCGTCGAGCGTGACCGTCTGGAAGCGGCAGTCTCGTTGACGGATCGGCTGGTGTCAGCCTCGATCGGTCGTGACGGTTTCGACAATGCAGATCACGCCGCCCGGCGGCCCAGGAATGTGTCCGGTGACCGGTCCGAGCGGCCATGGACCTTTGGATTACGACGGCCGTACGTCTCTTCTGGCTGGAACACGATGGAGGAAGGCGAGGACCCGGCCCGTCATCAAGGCTGTCGCGGCAGCGTCGTGGGACTGAAGCGACGAGTCCGAGAACAGGTGCACGTTGCCCGAGTAGAGGAAAAGCTCCGCTGAATGGGTGGACGCGACGAGCGCCCGTGCGGCGTCGAGGTCGCCCTCGCCGGCGAAGATCGGATCGGCGTCCATCCCGTGCACCTGAACCGGCACGCCGGCCGGCCAATGATTGCCGAACTCCTCGACCGGGATGCAGGCGTCGATCAGGACGGCGCCCCTGGCACCCGCGCGTGTCTGCGCGAGCTGCTGGGCGGGCATCACGCCCATCGAGACGCCCATGTAGACCAGGTTCGGTTCAAGCGTCTCTGCCGCCCTGACCCCGCGCTCGAGGATGCTCTCGAACCCGATGGCTTGCGCGTGGGCCACGCCGTCGTCCAGGGAGTCGAAGGTGAGCCCGTCAAACAGGTCGGGGGTATGCACCGTGTGGCCAGCGGCGCGAAGGTCGTCGGCAAACCTGACGATCCCCGCGGTCAGTCCCTGGACGTGGTGGAAGAGGACGACGTTGGCCATGAGGAGAGGCCTCCTTCCGGTATTGATCCGATATTTTGGAACAATCGGAGATGTTAGTCTAATTGGTGATGACAAGCCAGCATTCCGTCCCCGACTACGCGCTCGCGGAGACGGTGCAGCTCACCAGCGCAGCCCAGGTGCAGGCCATCGGCCACCAGCTGCGGACGACGATCCTCGGCCTCCTGCACGAGCGGGCTGCCTCGGTGACCGAGCTCGCCACGGCCCTGGGCAGGCCCAAGAGCACGGTCGCGTACCACGTCGCCGTGCTCCACGATGCCGGCTTGCTGCGGGTCGTCCGGACGCGCCGCGTCAGGGCCATCGAGGAGCGCTACTACGGTCGGACAGCGCGGATGTTCTACGTCGGCGTCGGGGGCACGTCGGACGATGGAGTCCTGCCCCTCGACTTCAACGATTTCGACGTGGCCGCGAAGGAATCCCAGGAGGCCTACCAGGCGCACCGGCTGTTGTCATTCATCCGGCATGCCCGCATCCCGCCCGAACGGGCGGCGGAGTTCTGGACTCGGGCGATGGGACTGGTGCACGAGTTCGACCTGCTCCCCCGAGCTGGGGACCTGGCCCACGGGTTCGTGATCGGGCTGTATCCGATCCCTGACTATCCGGTGTTGCCCGCCGCCGACGATCCGGAATAGGCCGGCCGGGCGCCCAGCTCGACACCGGCCCCGGCATCCTGCGGGATGCGGAGTCCCATCCGGGCCGCGAGATGCGGGGCATCGAAGGTCGGCCCGAGCAGGGTGGCCGACGCCTGGCTGTGCTGCCACAGCAGTCCGATGAAGTACAGGCCCGGGATGTCACTCACGCCACGCTGCTGGCGCGGAATGCCCTGGGCATCGACGATCGGTGCGTCGATCCACGAATGGTCCATCCGGTACCCGGTGGCCCACACGATCGATGTGACGCCCGCTGCCCGCAGGTCCAGCTGCGTGTGCTCCGGTGGGGCGTACGTCTCGTGGTCGACCACGCCCGGCGGGGCATCGATGCCCGCCCGGGCGATGTACGTGTCGATCGGTGTCCGCATGAGCTCGTCGAAGAACGCCTCGGAGCGGCGCAGCCGCGCGCCGAGATCAGGCGCGATCGACAGCCGATGCTCGTCCACAGCCTCGAGGTGGCCCAGGAGGGTCAGCCCATCATGCGCTGCCATCCGGCGCAGGCTGACGTCCCGCCCGCCGTGGTGGCCGGAAAGCTGCGGCGTTCCCGCCAGGCGCCGGCGCGGATCCGGCAGGGTGTCCGCCTTTGGCGTGAGGACCCCGTGGGCCTCACCGTCAAGCTCCAGGGCGGCGAGCCACCCGAAGATGTCGCGACCGCGGTAGCGGCGCGGGGCCCAGCCGTTGCTGCCGATGGCGAGGTAGACCTGTCGGCCGGCCGCCAGCAGCTCGTCGGCCAGCTGGACACCGGTCTGGCCGGACCCGACCACGAGCACGCCCCCGGGCGGCAGCGAGCCCTCGTTGCGATAGGCATGCGAATGGACCTGGTGGATGTCCGCCGGCACGCCCGCCGCGATGCCCGGAACGCGGGGGGCGTGGAAGCTGCCGGTGGCCACCACCACCGCCTGCGCGTTCATCGGCCCCGCGCTGGTCTCGAGTCGGAAGCCGCCGTCCTCGGGCGTCAGGCGCTCGACCGCGGTCCCGGTCATCACCGGCGCCCGGACCTGGTCCGCGTAGCGCGCCACCCGGGCCACGATCTCGTCCCGCGGCATGTACCCGTCCGGATCCGTGCCGTCGTAGGGCTGACCCGGAAGCGATGCGATCCAGTTGGGCGTGACCAGCCGGAACGAATCCCAGCGGTCCTGCCAGCCGCCGCCGAGGGTCGTGCGGCGTTCGAGCACGAGGTGGTCTGTTCCGGCAAGGGTGAGGAGCCGGCTCATCGCAAGGCCGGCCTGGCCGGCGCCCACGACGATCACCGGCATCCGGCGTGTGTCGTTCATGGGTCGCACCCTATGCGTTGCTCGCCAGCAGGGGAAGTCTCGATCTCGAACTCGCGCCGGCTCGCCAGGGGTGGGAAAATCGGTCCATGGGCGACTATTGCTCGTTCTCCAAGGCCGTCGAGCAGCTCGGGGATCGATGGAGCCTCGTGATCGTCCGGGAGCTGCTCATGCACGGGTCGCGCAGCTTCAGCGACCTTCTCGCAGGTGCATCCGGGATCAGCCGTTCGGTGCTCGCGTCCCGGCTCCGCAAGCTCCGTGACCTGGGCCTCGTCGAGCGCGTCCGCCCGGCGGGCGACGACCACGCGCCCGAGCACTACGAGATCACGTATTCCGGGCGGGAGCTGTTGCCGGTGCTCGAGGCGCTCCGGGGCTGGTCGGAACGGTTCGTGCCGGAGGATCCCGCCATGGCCGAGCGGGACCCGGACATCGTCGTCCGCTGGCTCGGCGAGCGCGTGAACCCCAGCCGGCTGCCGCCGCGCCCGGTGGTGCTGGACATCGCGCTCGACGGCGCTCGGCGACCCCGGTTCTGGCTCGTGCTCGAGCGCGGCGCCGGCTCGTCGGTGTGCATCGAGGATCCCGGCATCGACGAGGACCGCTACGTGTTTCTCGAGACATCGGTCGGCGCGCTGATGCCCCTCGCTCGCGGGGCGGGCGACTGGCGGCGGGCGATCGAGGACGCTGCGATCGAGGTGTTCGGTAACCCGCGGCTGGTCAGCCAGCTGCCGAGCTGGTTCGGCGGTCTGCCTGCCGCGTAGCCGGACCGCGTCGGCGTGGGCCGGATCGAGGTCCACCGCCCGTGGCCGTCCAGTAAACTCGACCCAAGGGCCGAGCGGCCGCCAGGGGCCGCGATCCGACCGCTCGAGGAGCACCTTGACCACGAATCCTGTCGACGACCGCCCGGTCATCGAGGTCACCGACCTTCGCAAGCGCTACGGCGACGTACAGGCCGTGGACGGCGTCACCTTTGAGGTCCAACGGGGCGAGATCTTCGGGCTGCTCGGACCCAACGGGGCCGGCAAGACGACCACCGTCGAGATCCTCGAGGGTCTCCGCAAGCCGGACACGGGCAGCGTGCAGGTGCTGGGCATCGACGCCGCGCACCAGCCGGCCGGGGTCAAGGAGCGGATCGGCGTCCAGCTCCAGACGGCCGCGCTGTACCCCTACCTGACGGTCACGGAGCTGCTCGAGCTGTTCCGCAGCTTCTTTGCCCGCAGCCGGCCGACCGAGTGGCTGCTCGATGCCGTCGACCTCGGTGAGCGTCGGAACGCGCAGACGCGGCACCTCTCCGGCGGCCAGCGTCAGCGCCTGTCGGTCGCCCTGGCGCTGGTCAACGATCCGGAGCTCGTATTCCTCGACGAGCCGACCACCGGCATGGACCCGCAGGCGCGCCGGTCGCTGTGGGACCTCGTTCTGAAGCTTCGTGACGACGGCTGCTCGGTGCTGCTGACGACGCACTACATGGAGGAGGCCGCCCAGCTGTGCGACCGGGTGGCGATCATGGACCACGGCCACATCCTGGAGCTGGGCACGGTCTCGGAGCTCGTGACTCGGCGGTTCCGCGAGCGTGCCGTCCACTTCGACACCATGCCCGAGCTCGAGCTCGAGCGGCTCGGCGCCCTGCCCGCCGTCACGCGCGCGATGGTCGAGGACGGCGAGACGGTCCTGTACACGGGCGACGTCGCCGTCACCATCGGGGCCCTGATCGAGCTGACCGAGTCGCTTGGCCGGGAGCCCGGCAACCTCGGGATCCGGCGTGCCACGCTCGAGGACGTGTTCCTCGACCTGACCGGCCGCGCGCTGCGGGAGTGACGTGATGCATGCCCTCGCGACGCTGACCGTCGCCAACATCCGCAGCTTCATCCGGGATCGGACCGCGCTGTTCTGGACGCTCGCCTTCCCGGTGATCTTCATCCTGCTGTTCGGCGCCATCTTCTCGGGCAACGGTGGCACGACGTACAAGGTCGGCTGGGTCGACGACGACGGATCGCCGGCGGCGGGCCAGCTCCGCCAGGTCTTCGCGCAGGTGTCGCTGCTCGAGCTCGAGGATGGCTCCCTTGCCGGCTCCCGCGACGCGATGCAGAAGGGCGACCTGCGCGGGATCATCGTCGTCCCGGCCGGCTACGGCGATGCGATCGCGGCGGCCAAGTCGGGGGGAACGGGAGCCGGTGGCCCGGCGGTCAGCCTGGAGGTGTACACGGACCCCAGCCAGCAGACGAGCAGCGGCACGATCGGCCAGATCGTGTCGCAGGTCGCGTCGTCACTCAACGTGGCGATGACCGGGCGATCGCCGATCCTGGGCGTGACCACGCACTCCATCCAGACCCAGGACCTCACCAACGCCGCGTTCCTGGTGCCCGGCATCCTGGGCATGGCGCTGATGCAGCTGGGCATCTTCGGCGCGGTGCCGCTGGTCGCCCAGCGCGAGAAGCTGATCCTCAAGCGGCTCGGCGCGACGCCGCTGCCGCGCTGGACGCTGGTCGGCAGCAACGTCGCCCTGCGGCTGCTGATCGGGCTGGTCCAGGCCGCGCTGATCGTCGGCATCGGGATCGCGGCGTTCGGCGTCCAGGTGCTGGGCGCGCTGTGGCTGATGGCCGCCGTGGTCATCCTGGGCGCAATGTCGTTCATCGCCATCGGGTACCTCGTGGCCGCCTTCGTGCGCACCGAGGAGGCGGCCAACGGGGTCGTCCAGGTGATCCAGTTCCCGATGATGTTCCTGTCGGGGGTGTTCTTCCCGATCGAGATCATGCCCAGCTTCCTGCGCCCGGTCGCGGCGTTCCTGCCGCTGACCTATCTCGGTGACGCGCTCCGCCAGGTGATGGTGAGCGGCACGGCCTTCGCGCCGCTGCCGGTGGACCTCGCTGTCCTCGGCGGCTGGCTGGTGGTGTGCCTCGCGATCTCGGCCCGCTTCTTCCGCTGGGAGTAGCGCTCGTCCCGAGGCCCCCGCGACGCCCGGACGTCAGCGAGGCGCGACGCTGACCTCGCTCGCGCCGCCCAGGACCTCGATCTCGTACCGGTCCGGCTGGTCGGCGAAGCCCTCGCCCACGAAGCGCTGGTCGCCACCGACCGTGGACCGCCGCTGGGCATCGAACCGGACCCGCGACACCCCGCCGGCGACCCGCAGCGCCACCGGGACCGCACCTGGCCGCCGGAAGCTGGCGCTGCTGACCACGCCGCCGATCCGCACCGAGGCAGTCCCCGAGGGCACCGGCAGGTCGAGCCGGATGTGGTTCGCACCGCCCGCGACGTCCAGGCGCTCCAGCGCGACGCCCTCCAGGGTGCCGGTGAGGTCCGTGATGCCGCCCTCGAGCTCGATGGTCCACGGGATCGATCCGTTGAGCATCAGCTGCGCCCGGCGGGTCGAGAACGCGTCGATGGCCTGGCGCCGGTAGCGGACCGTGACCGTGCCGGCCGAGGCACGAACGTCCGGTCGCGGTCCATCGAATGTCCCCACCACCAGCTCGCCGCTCGTCGTTGCGCCGCCGAACTGCAGGCGCGACGCGCTGGTCTCCATGATCATCCGCGCGTTCGCCCGTGGCCCGAGCGGCGCGACGTTGAGCGCGAGTCGCGGCGCACCCGATACGAACACGAGCCGGCCCCGGGTGACCCCACCCAGCGGTGCCCGGAACTCGGCGCCCACGAAGCCGCCACGGGCATCGGCATTCAGCCGCGACGTCGCGTCGGCGACGAGCCGGCCGGCGGTCGCGATGAAGCCGGTGATGGCCGCTCGCTCGGCTGCCGAATGCGCGTCGAGCGCGCCCGCCAGGGCGGCGTCGAGCGGGGACACGAGCTCCGCCAGCCGGGCGGCCTGCGCTCCGACGGGGTGCACGCCGACGCTCCGCCGGTCGGCCGGGTCGGGCCGGCGCTCCACGAACCCGGCCTTCTCGAGACGGTCGACGACACCCGTTACGGCGCCGGTGGTGAGACCTGACAGGGCGGCCAGGCGACCGGGCGTCACCCCGGGCTCGGCGATGACCAGCTCGAGGCATCGCAGGTCCGTCGGGTTGACCCCGAGATGGGCCGCGAGCGCATCGTCGAGCTCCGGGTTGCGGACCACTTGACGGATGGCGTCGATGTCACTCATGATGCAGATATCTTAGCATACGAGATACTTAGGAGGACCAGATGACTGGTCGGGATCATACACCGCCGCGCGGGGCGATCGAGGCGCGGGATCTCGTCAAGGTGTACCCAGGCGACATCCGGGCCGTCGACGGGATCAGCCTCGACGTTCAACCCGGGTCGGTGTTCGGGCTCCTCGGTCCGAACGGGGCAGGGAAGTCCACCGTGGTCAAGATCCTGTCGACGCTGTCGCGGCCCACGTCGGGCAGCGCGTGGGTCGCCGGTCACGACGTGCTCCGCCATCCCGACCGCGTGCGCCGCTCGATCGGCGGTGTCGGGCAGCAGTCGGCGGTCGACGCCGATGCGACCGGCCGCGAGAACCTTCGGCTCCAGGGCCACCTGTACAGCATCGATGGCCGGGAGCTGCGTGGCCGGATCGACAGCCTGCTCGAGCGGTTCGACCTCACGGATTCCGCGGACCGGCTCGTGAGCACCTGGTCGGGGGGCATGCGCCGCAAGCTCGATGTCGCGATGGGCCTGATCAACCGACCGAGCGTCCTGTTCCTCGACGAGCCGACCACGGGGCTCGATCCCGATGCGCGCGCCAGCCTGTGGGCGGAGATCGAGATGCTGTCGAGGGACGCCGGGATTGCCATCCTGCTCACGACCCACTACCTCGAGGAGGCCGATCGGCTGGCCGGGCGCCTGGCCATCATCGATCACGGCCGGGTCGTGGCCGAGGGCACACCCGATGCCATGAAGGCCGAGCTTCGCGGCGACGCGATCCATATCGATCTCGGTGAGGCAGGTGCCGCCGAGGGTGCCGCGACGCTCCTGGCCCGGATCGACGGGATCGGCCGCCCGGTCATCGAGGGTGTGCGGATCTCAGCGCGCGCCGACGGGGCCGCGTCGCGGGTACCCGCGGTGCTGTCCGTCCTCGAGGCCGCGGGCATCTCCGTCGCCGCCGTCACCGTCGCGCGTCCATCGCTCGACGACGTCTACCTGCGCCACACCGGCCGGTCGTACCGGCCCGATGCCCTGGAGGCCGCCCGATGACTGCCATCGCACAGACCGTCTACGTCACCGGCCGCCACCTGCGGTGGTTCGTTCGCCAGCCATGGTTCGTCCTGATGGCGATCATCCAGCCCGTGATCTGGCTGCTCCTGTTCGGAGCGCTGTTCCAGAACGTGACCCGGATCCCGGGCTTCGCGTCGAGTGGCAGCTACCTCGACTATCTCGTCCCCGGGGTGCTCGTGATGACCGCCCTGTTCTCATGCGGTTGGAGCGGGATGTCGATCATCGAGGACCTCGACCGATCGATCGTCGACCGGATGCTGATCACGCCGATCCACCGAAGCGCGATCATCAGCGGCCTCACCATCTACCAGCTGGTGTCGCTGCTGATCCAGGCCGCGATCATCGGCGGTCTGGCCCTTCTGCTCGGCGCCCACTTCGACGGCGGCGTGCTCGGCTTCCTTGCGCTGACCGCGTGCGCGATGCTCGTCGGCGCGGCCGTCGCCTCGTTCTCGGACGCGATGGCGCTGGTCCTGCGCCAGCGCGAGTCCGTGATCGGGATCAACACCCTGATGACGCTGCCGCTCACGTTCCTGTCGGCCGCGTTCATGCCGCTCGCGCTGGCGCCCGACTGGATCCGGACGGTTGCCCAGGCCAACCCCGTGAACTGGGCCGTCGAGGCCGGCCGCGAGGCGATGACCGCGACGCCGGACTGGATGTTCGTGCTGCCACGGATGGGCGCGCTGCTCGTGCTCGCGCTCGCGGCGACCGCATGGGCAACGCGGACCTTCCGGTCCTACCAGCGATCGATCTAGGCGCGCTGAAGCTTGCCTCGCTTCGCGGGGCACCACCGACGCCGGCCGCCGCCCCCGCGCCCCCCGGTCGGGTCGCTCATGATGGGCTCTTGGGCGAGAAGTAGTCCGGGCCGGGGGCGTCGATCGTGCTGTCGTCCTCGGACCACTTGACGTCCGTGCTCACGGCGATGATCCCGGGGAGCATCTCGATCATCGGCTCGATCATGGCCGCCGTCGACCGGCGCCGCACGCGTCCCGTCACCGTGGCGATGCCGTCCACGACGTCGACCGTGAACCCCGCCGGATCCATCCACAGCGCGCGTACGAGCACCTCTTCGCGGATCGCCTCGGCCAGATCCTCGTCGGACCGCACGAAGGTCCTCACCACGTCCGCGCGGGTGACGATCCCCGCCAGGCGCCCGTCCTCGGTGACCGGCAGGCGGTTGACCTTGTGCTCCACCATCAGCGTCGCAGCGGCGTTGACCGGTCGCCCGGCGTCGATGGTGATCGCGGGGGTCGTCATCGCATCGCCGGCGGTTCGGGCCTCCACCTTGGCGAGCACCCGACGGGTCTCCTCGGACTCCCCGAAGATCCGCGCGAGCGGCCGGTGGTGGACCGCGCCGTGGTCCTGGTTCTTCATCAGGAGGTCGCCCTCGGACACGACGCCCAGGACCTTGCCGCCATCGTCCACGACGGGCAGGCCGCTGATGCGCCGGTCGATCAGCAGGCGGGCAACCTCCTTGAGCGGCGTTTCCGGTCGGACTGATTGCACGGGGTGGGTCATGATGTCTCGGACGGTCTTCATCGGCGGTGGGCTCCTGTAGCAGGGCGCGCCAGTCTCGCGTACGTCGATGATCGACCATTCGGCTGCCTCGATGCCAGAGGCAATTGGCGCGAGCCGGGGCAGGTCGACGACGATGCCCGATGACCTCCGGCCCTCCGGATCACGCACGTGACGCAGTCAATGAGGGAGACGTCTCCATGGACGCAGATCCGGTCATCGAGATGCTTGGCCGCCCGGTTCGCCTGGCCGTCATCGGCGGCGGGCCGGGCAGCTTCATCGGGGCGACGCACCGAAGGGCCGCACGGCTCGATGGTCGCTACGCGCTCGTGGCCGGGGTGGTGTCGACCGACCCCGAGCGCTCGCGCCGGGCGGCCGCCGGCATGGGGATCGATCCCGATCGCGCCTACACGGATGCGATCGGGATGCTCGATGCCGAGCGCGGACGCGACGACGGTGCCGAGGTCGTTGCGATCATGACCCCCAACGACAGCCACCACCGGTATGCCGTCGCGGCCCTCGACCGCGGGTTCGATGTCATCTGCGACAAGCCCATGACCAACACGCTCGACGAGGCCCTGGACATCGTCCGGCGGGTCGAGGCAGCCGGGCTCGTCTTCTGCCTCACGCACAACTACACGGGCTACCCGATGGTGCGCCAGGCCCGCGCCATGGTCGAGGACGGGCAGGTCGGCGACATCCGGCTGGTCCAGGTCGAGTACGTGCAGGGCGGCAAGGCCGACGAATCGGATCCTGACCCGGCCGGCGGGCTGCCCTGGCGCTATCACCCCGTGCGGGGCGGACCGTCGCTCGTGATGGGCGACATCGGGACCCACGCGCACAACCTGGTCCGGTTCGTGACCGGTCTCGAGGTCGCCGAGGTCGCCGCCGAGATTGGCCGCGTCATCCCGGAACGGCTCGTCGACGACTACGGCGGCGCGATGCTGCGCTTCGACAACGGCGCGCGCGGGACGTTCTGGGTCACGCAGACCGCGGCCGGGGTGGAGAACAGCCTGGGGATCCGCGTGTCGGGCACCAAGGGCAGCCTCGAGTGGCACCAGGAACAGCCGACGCGGCTGACCTTCAAGCCGCTGCAGGGACCGGTTCGCGTCTACACGCCCAACGGGCCCGGAGTGCTGCCGGCCTCGGCACGGGCGTGCCGGATCGCCGCCGGGCACCCGGAGGGCTTCCACGAGGCGTTCGCCAACATCTACTCGGACGCCGCTGAGGCGATCGCCGCACGGCGCTCGGGCCGGGAGCCCGATCCACTGGCCCTGTGGTTCCCGAACCAGCGCGACGGTGCCATCGGGGTCCGGTTCGTCGAGGCGGCGGTCGCGTCGAGCCGCGCCAACGGCGCCTGGACCGATGCCAGGCTCTCATTCGGGGAGGCGTCGTGATGCCTGCGCGCAGGGAGATCGGGCATGCCGAGGCGCGCAGCCTCGTCGCGATGGTCGCCGACCGGCTCGATGCCACGGGGCAGGGTGCCGCCGTTGCCGTCGTCGACGCGCACGGTGAGCTCGTCGCGTTCCTCCGCACCGACGGGTGCGGGCTGGCGTCGATCAACATCGCGATCCACAAGGCGTTCACCGCCGCCAGGGAGCGAGCCGAGTCCAGCGTGCTCGGCGAGCGGTCCCGAGCCGAGGGGTTCCCCCTCACCAACTTCGGGGACCCACGGTACGTGGGCTGGGGCGGTGGGGTCCCGATCCGCGTTGCGGGCGAGGTGATCGGTGCCGTTGGGGTGAGCGGCCTGCCGGAAGCGGATGATGTCGAGCTCGCCCGCTGGGCGGCCGCGAGCGTGGCCGGCACCGGCTGACCCGACCTGCGAGCGATCAGCGCCGCGGGCGTGCTACTCCAGCCACTCGAGCCCGAACTGTCGCGAGAGTGTCCCGTGGAGCGCGTCGTCCAGCGTCCCGTCGGCGTTCGCCGCCGCCAGCGCATCGAACCAGCGATCGAGGCCGCCGGGGACGGCCATGAACAGGTACCGGGACGTCGTCTCGCCGGGGTTGCGGAGGGCATGGGGCAGGTGCTTCGGCAGGCGAACGACGCCGCCGGTCTCGAGGGTGGCCGTTCGATCGCGCAGGCGGACCTCAAGCGAACCTGCGAGCACGTAGCCGATCTCGTCCTCGCGACTGTGGACGTGGAGCCGGTTGCCATCGCCGGGCTCGAACGTTGACTCGAAGATGTAGATCGAGCCACCGGACTGCTCGCTCGTCAGCCGGTGCGTCACCGCCAGGAAGTCCAGGATCTTGCCGGAGCCGGGCGGGACGAACACCGGCTGCGGATCGTCAGGCCTCACGGCTCCGGCTGTCGTCCGGTCGTGGCGAGCGCAGCGTCGAGCCGATCCCGCCAGTCGTCGTTCTCCAGGCCTCCGCTTACCAGCGTGTCCCGCCAGTCGATCTCGGCCGCCGCCGCGGCTTCGATCAATCGATCGATGTCGCCGTCAGCGATGATCGCGAGCGCGCCGCAGATCCGCTCGGCGCCCTCCGGAGACGTCCCGCCGAGATCGAGCGAGAACAGCAGGTCCAGGGCCTGGGCGGCGTGCTCGCCGCGAAAGTCACGCGCGATGCGGCCGGCGACGCGTTGCGAGACATGCATCCGTGGATCTAGTCCGCCGCAACAGCCGCGAGCGTCTCCTCGGGGCGTCATGCGCGCATACGCGACGAGCGCGAGCAGCGCCGCGAGGCAGCCCAGGACCGAGTTGACGGTCACGGTCGGCACGAACATGACGTTCGATTGCGTCGATGTCGCGACGATCGTCGCCACGAGCGTGAGCAGGCGCGCGATCACGCCGAGGGGCAGCGCGATCGCGAGGAGTCCCCAGAAGATGCCGGCGGCGTGTCCGACTCCAGCCACGCTGCAACCGGCACCCATACCGCAACCGCTGCGGCCGACGGGGACGATGATCAACAGGGCGGCGTCGTAGGCATCGAGCGTGCCGGACCCGGCCCCGATCAGGTAGGAGGCAACGCCGATCCCCACGTAGACCGCGACGATGGTGGCAAGGACAGGCAGCCGGATCGGCCCGGTTCGCAGCCGCAGCAGCCCGAGCCCGATCAGGACGCCGCCCGCGGGCATGAGCCATGGCCACGCGAGACCGACGGCGCTCCGTGTCCCGTCGTCGCTCTGGATCATCGGCCACAGCTGGTTCATGGCCAGGATCAGCCGGTCAACGGCGACCAGCGCAAGTCCCGTGAGCAGCAAGGCATGGGTGCGCATCGCATCGTGGACTCGCCACAGCAGGGCGGCGGGCAGCAGGACGACGACGGCCGCCTCGACTGCCGAAAACACGATGCCGGGGACGATGTCGAACGGAGCTCCACTGAGCGTGCGCAGGCGGACGGCGCCGACGAACAGGGCGGCCGCGACGAACACCCAGCCGAGCGGAGGCAAGCCCAGCCGGGCGAGGTCGATCGTCGGCCACGATCCGACCGCTTCCGTTGGTGTGTCGGGATCGTCAGCCACCGGTTCCGCAATGTCGGCGCTCATGTCGCGGATCATCGCCCCGGCGACCCGCCTGTCAAGGGTCACCGGACTTGTCAAGGTCTCCGGGACCGCGCCTCGTCGCCGGCCGGGCTCTCTCAGTCGGCGATGACCGCGTCGGCGTCAATCTCGACCTTCCAACGGCGATCGATGAACCCGGCGACCACGATCATCGTGCTCGCCGGTCGGACGTCACCGAACACCTCGCCATGGACCCGTCCGATGGATTCCCAGTCGTCGCGCGCAATGAGGTAGGTGCGCGTGCGAACGACATCGCGCACGGTCGCGCCTGCCTCGGTCAGCGCGCGCTCGATGATGGCCAGGCATTGCCGGGCCTGGGCAGCCGGATCCGGATCGCATGAGCTGTCGGCCAGGTCGGGGCGGTGCCGCCCACCGCCACCTGGCTGCCGGTGCGCACCGCCCGGCTGAAACCGATCACGGACTCGTACGGCGATGCTGGTGAGACTCGCATCCGTTCCACTGATCCCTCCTTGCGCTGGGGCGTCGCCGGGCACGGCGCGGTGGCACACCGGTCCTCAGCCCACCGCATTGTTCACGACCCAACGATGCGCGCCTCGTCGCGAGGCGTCAGCATCGTCAATGTGGCTCAGCGGCGGTCTCTCTTGGCCGTGACAGGCTCCTCGAGCGGATCAGACACGGAGGACCAGGACGTCCGTTGGGAGCTCCTTGCCCTTCAGGGCGAGCGATCGGCGCCCGCCCGCCGCATTCAGTCCTGCCGCCTCGGCCGTGACGATCGTGACCAGGATCTCGCCGACGCCGGCCGTGGACGCCAGACGAGCGGTCGTGTTGACGGTGTCACCCAGGGCCGTCAGCTCGACGTGTGACTCGTCACCCACCGCGCCGACCCACGCGAGGCCGGTATGGACGCCCGCGCCGAGCGGCACCCACGGCCCGCCGGCGTCCGCGTGGCCCGTGGCCTCGAGCAGGGCCTGGGCCGCTTCGATCGCGTGTGCCGCATGACGCTCGCCGCTCATCAGCGGGGGGAACATCGCCACCAGCTCGTCGCCGACGAACTTGTCCACGCTGCCGTCGTGATCGAAGACGACCTTGGTCGCCGTGCTGTAGAAGCGATCGAGGAGGCCGCGAAAGCTGGTGGCGGTCATGCCCTCCGCCATCGTCGTGGAGCCACGGATGTCGGCGAACAGGAAGCTGCATTCGATCTCGGCCCCACCGTGGTGATGCGCCATGAAGTCGAAGCACGTGCTGCACATGTTCGGCTTCCTGCTGGAGGGCCGCTTGCCGATCAATCGCATCAGCGGCGCCCCGGGCCCGGCAAACGGTGCCGCACAGAGCTTGAGCGCGGACCATGAGGGATGGGCTTGAGGACTTGGCGAAGCCGGCGCTCCTTGCCGTCGCCACGCGTCAGGAAATCGCGCCAGAACTCGTCGTCGTGACGTTCGGTGTCCGAGGGTTGGGCCATCGCCCGCCGAGCCTAACGGTTTTCAGCTGTACTGGGACACGAACGATGTGGAGCGAGGATCGGCCCGCCAGCGACCCTGGTCCGCTACCCGCAGGTCGCCGTGAACACGCCGTTGCCGACATCGACCCCCTGCGGCAGCTCTCCAGGCGGCGCGGGCACGTACTTGTCCACCGGCCCGGCGTAAGAGACGCTGTCCCCGTCGATGGCGACCGCGCCGGGGTTGTCGTTCAACTTGGCCACGTACTCGGTGGTTCCATCGTCTGCGGCGATCCGCATCGACAGGCTGCCGAACCACTGGCCACCCTGGATGCTGGCGCCCCCGCCAATCGTCACCTCGTTGTTGCCGATGATGTACGAGAACGAGAACTCCTCGTCCGTCACCTTGCAGGCCACCCCACCCGGCGTGTTGAAGGTGAACTCCTGGCCGTCAACCGTTGCGGCGCCCTGACCCGGCGGCTGGCGGTTGACCACACCGCCATCACCAGCTCCGCCATCACCTGCGGCTGCGGTTGCGGCCACCGGTTCGCTGGCTCCGTCGGGTGTCCTGCTCTCGGGGCCCGACTCTCCTGCGCACGCCGCGATCAGAACCATCGAGGCAACAGGAAGCAGGAGATGTCTCATGGGGGATGCCCTCCAATACCTTTCGGCAAACGCTACCAGCGGAGGACAACCCCCCGGGCTCGTCGCGGCTACCCCAGCCAGCTGATGCCGCAGTCCTCGGAGAGCCCGGCGAGCATGTTGTCGTCCAGTGCGCCCGCGTCGGTGGCGTCTGCCACCGGGTCGAACCAGCGGTTGAGACCGCCCCGGAAGCCCGCATCCAACATCCGTGGTTGCCGACACGCCTCGTCGACAGCGGAAGCGACAATGACCACCGTGTTTGTCGAAACGATCACCTCTTCACGGGAGTTGTGGCAGACCTCCAGCGGGCGGACACGATTGAATTCGGACCCACCTGAAGCAATTGTCGTGTCGGTGGCCTGGGATGCGGGCGACGGCCGCGTGACCGTCATGAATGTTCGGGGGTGACCCGGCGGCCATCGCAGACCTCTTCGTCGAGCGCACCCGACCCATCATCAAGGACATCGGCGAACCGCCCGATAAACCTGAGCGGCACTGTCAACCGATTGAGGTCTACATCCGCGGCTAGGCTAGACGGCCTTCACGCCGAGCCCGATGGGGCAGGCGACGCCAGTCGCCGTGTGGCAGTCGTAGCCGTCGGGGTTCTTCGCCAGGTACTGCTGGTGGTCGTCCTCGGCGAAGTACAGCTCCGGGGCCTCGACGATCTCCGTCGTGATCGCGCCGTGGCCGGCCTTCGCGAGCTCGCCGGCGTACACGTCGCGTGACGCCGTCGCGGCGGCCAGCTGCGCGGGCCCGTGCGCGTAGATCGCGGAGCGGTACTGCGTGCCGACGTCGTTGCCCTGGCGGTAGCCCTGGGTCGGATCGTGCGACTCCCAGAACGTCTTGAGCAGGCGCTCGTAGGAAACGACCGTCGGATCGAACACGACCCGGACGACCTCGGCATGACCGGTGTGCCCGGTGCAGACCTCACGGTATGTCGGGTTGGGCGTCGCGCCTCCCTGGTAGCCGACGGCCGTGACCCACACGCCCGGGATCGACCAGAACTTCTTCTCGGCGCCCCAGAAGCAGCCCATCGCGAAATCGGCGACCTCGAACCCGTCGGGGTAGGGGGGCGCGAGCGGATGGCCGTTCACGAAATGCGTGCCGGGCTGGACGATGGGATCGGCGCGGCCGGCAAGGACCTCGTCCGCGCGCGGCATGGATGGCTTGTGGAACAGGAACTGCATGGGGACCTCCGTGTGCCCAGAGTCTACGGCCGGGCGGTGACGGATCGGTGACGAGTGCCGGAGCGGCGGCACGCAGGGATCAAGCGGGTCGTAGCTCGGTCGACGGCCGATCGCGCTCGTCCTCATCGGTGGCGAAGAAGTCGGCCGGCTGCCAGCCGAACGCGCCAGCGAAGAGGTTCGCGGGCACCTGTGCGATCCGCGTGTTGTAGCGGAACACCTGGTCGTTGTAGAGCTCGCGCCGGTCCGCGATCACGTCCTCGAGCCGGGCGATCTCCGCCTGGAGGGCCTGCACGTTGGCGGCGGACTTCACGTCCGGGTAGCGCTCGACGACGGCGAACAGGTGGCGGACGGCCGCGCTGGTCGCGGCGCTGGTCGCCGCCTGGCGCGGGATCGGGTCCCGGTCCGAGTAGGCGGCCCGCCGCTCGGCGACCTCGCGCAGGACGTCCTGCTCGAAGGCCATCACGTCGCGGACGGCCTCCACGAGGTTCGGCAGCTCGTCGTAGCGCTGCTTGAGCGCGACATCGATGTTGGCCCATGCCTTCTCGATCCGCAGCTTGAGCGCGACGATCGCGTTGTACGTCGTCACGCCCAGGAATCCCACGATGACGACGAGCAGCGCGACGGCGAACAGGGCGGCGACGGCGGACGAGCTCATGGCCGAGCCATCATCGGCCATGGGACGGCGCGCGGCACGCTCAGGCGCCCGACAGCATGGTCGCGGCCGCCACCGCCGAGCCGATGGCCAGGAGCGCACCCAGGAGCCCGACCAGGAACTGCCCCTCCTGCCGCTCGGCGGCTTCCCCCGGCTGCCCGAAGGCGACCAGCAGCGGCCGGTCGGGCATCGTCGCGATCACGAGCAGGTCGGGCTCGAGATCGAACGTCCGGCCGATCGTCGCGACCTCGTCCGCGCTGGCGAGCTCCGGCGGACGGACCCCGGCATCGAGCTCGGGCTCGGTCACCGGCCGTCCCACCCCGAACCCCGGGATGGCCGCGTTGCCCCATGCCTGCTCGGGGGTGAGCAGCTCGCCGGCGGCCCGCGCCTCCGCGATCTCGGCCGCGACCGTCGGATCCTCGAGACCCACGCTCGGGTCGTCCCAATGGTCGAGCAGGTCCGCGCCGTTGGGGTCCTCGAGGTGACCGAACGGCAGCGCGGTGCCGACCACGGTCACGATGTCGCCCGGCTCGAGCCTCGCCTCCCGATACCGGCGCGCGTTCGATCCGCCCACCAGCGAGGCGGTCACCACGCCGCGGAGGGCCGACTCCGGATCGGGACGGTGCACGGTCAGCAGCTCGGCGATGGCCGCTTCGCGGTCGCCCGCCATGCGCGCTGCCGAAGGCCGGCCCGTTCGCATCTCGAGGCCGGGTGGTGTCTCACCGAACGTCCCGGTGCGGTCGTCGAAGCGGTCGGGGGCGTCGACGCGGGCGCCGCGCGGGAAGACACCGGATCGTTCCCGAGCCGTCCCGCACCCGGAAGCCGACCCCGCGCTCCTCCTTGAACGCGTCGTCCTGGCCACGGCCACCGGACGAGACGCTGGCCCGATACCACACGCACTCGCGGCTCTGGAGCGGCGAGCGAAGGGTCACCTCGGCGGGCTCGATCGTGCCCGAGACGAGGACTTCCCCGGCGGCAAGGCTGGCGATCCGCGATGTCGACGTATCGCCGATGCGCACGGCCGATCGGAAGCCGCCGAAGCCCCGCCACAGCAGCGCCAGGCCGCCGGCGATGCCGGCGGCGGTCAGTGCGAGAAGGGAAGGATCCGGGTTTGCCACGGGACGCGATGATGACCGATCCGGGAGGTCAGCCGCCGGGCGGCTGGTTCCTGCGCATCGCCCCGACCATGAGCACGACGCCCAGGGCGATCACCACGACCGGCCACAGCAGGTTCCAGTCCACGTCCACGTACTGGTCCACCAGGAACCACGCGCCGAGCAGGATGAGGACGGCCCCGAACACGATCCCGGCGTTCCCCGAGTCGCCCCTGCGCGGCGTCCAGCCGGGCGCCGGCTGGGCCTCGGGACCCCAGGAGCTGCCCTCGCCGGTCTGCCAGCCGGGAACGGCGCCGGGCTGCGGTGCCGACGGCGGTGGGCCGCCCGGCTGCCAGCCGGGAACGGCGCCGGTACCTGCGTCTGGAGGCGGCGATCCGGCGGGCGGCGCGCCGGCCTGCCAGCCCGAGCCGCCCGTCGGCCACACCGGCCCGGATCCGGCGCGCGCGCGAGGCACCCAGCCGACCGGTGGCAGCGGCACCACGATCATCATCACGAGATAGACCAGCACGAAGATCCCGCCCGACAGGATGGCGAGCAGGACCCACGCGATCCGTACCAGGGACGGATCCAGGTTCAGATAGACCGCGAGCCCGCCGGCCACGCCGGCGATGACGCGGTCGGTGGGGGAGCGATAGAGCCGATCAGCCACAGCCGGCCTCCGGGTTGAGGGTGATGCTGCCAGCGTTGGCGCTGGTCGCAAGATCGATGCGCACGGTCGCGCTGTCGTAGCCGGGGCTCGTCCAGGTGTGCCCGTTCTTGACCAGGCCGCGCTGGTCGAAGTTGTTCGATGACAGCGGGTTGTCGGATCCGCGCAGCCGCAGCGCGACGCCATCGGGGACGCACACGTCGATCGAGCCCGCGTTGGCCGAGATGCTGCCGGTCAGCGAGGCGGCCGGCAGGCGCAGCTTGAGCGAGCCCGCATTTGCCGAGGCATCAAGCTGGCCGACCTGCGCGGCCTGCGACAGGTCGAGCCTGATCTCGCCCGCGTTCACGGTCACCGTGACGTCCGGGACATGCGCGTTGGCGAGGTCCAGCCGGGCCGAGGCGGCATTGACGGCGACCTTGAGCTCGGTCACCGGGTTCACCGGGAGCAGGACGTGCCACTGGTCGCCGCGACGGGTGAACCCGATCCCGGTGCGATTTCGTGACCGGACCTGGAGGCGACCGGCCGACGACTGGACGACCGGGCCCTGCCCGTCGTTGTCGCTGCCGCTGATGACCCACGCGCTGCCCTCGCCGGTCCCGATCATCCAGCTCGCCACAGTTGAGCTCGACATCGACGGTCGAGCTCGTCCCCAGCGATCCGGTCTGGGGCGCGAACGGGGTCCCCGTGGTGCCATCCCCGAAGCTGCAGTTGGCAAAGCCACCTTCGACGCCGACGCTCAGGATGCTGCCACCGATCAGGCCGAAGGTGATCGAGACCACGAGTCCGCCCACGACGGCGAGCTGGGTTCGCTGGAGGACCAGCCCGAGCCCGATCCCGACCAGGATCAGCGGCCACAGCTCCCACGCCCGTCGGACGGTATCCGTATCCAGGTAGCCCGCTCGGACCGCGAGCGGAACGGCCCCCAGGACGATGAGGAACACGCCCCACCGCAGCAGGCCACGGTCAATTCGCATTGGTCACACCCTCCCAGCCCTCGACGCACGCCCATCATCGCGAATACGCGCGTCGCGCGACAGTCCCGTTGTCACCTCGATGTCACCTCCCGGTCCCGGCCGGATCGGCCATCCCTCCTCCCGCCGCGGAGTTCGGTAGGCTTGTCGGGACCGCCACCCGCACGGCCGATCGAGGAGCCCTGATGCCCGAGCGCCGACACCGTGGACGCCGTCCTGTTCGATCTCGACGGGGTTCTCGTCGACACCGAGCCGTGGTGGGACGAAGTCCGTCACGCGTTCGCAGTCGAGCACGGTCGGCCGTGGACCGCCGCCGATCAGCGGGCGGTGATGGGCGCCAACACCCATCAGTGGGCCACGATCATGCGAGATCGTCTGGCGCTGACGGACCTGAGCGTCAACGCCATCGCAGACGCGATCGTCGACGGCGTGCTCGCACGGTATCGGGATGGCGCTCCGCGGGTGCTCCCCGGCGCCGTCGAGGCCGTCCGCCGGATCGCGTCGCGCGGTCCGGTGGCGATCGCATCGTCGTCGCATCCCGTGCTCATCCGGGCGGCGGTCGACGCCCTCGAGCTGGGCGACGTTCTCGGTGCCGCCGTGTCGTCGGATGAGGTTGCCCACGGCAAGCCCGCCCCGGACGTCTATCTGCTCGCCGGCTCGCGGCTGGGAGTCGAACCTTCGCGCTGCCTGGTCGTCGAGGACTCGCTCAACGGGGTCCGGGCCGGCAAGGCCGCGGGCATGACGGTGATCCTGGTCCCGAACCCGAGCGTGCCGCCTGCGGCCGGCGCGGACGGGCTCGCGGATCTCGTGATCGAGAGCCTCGACGACCTCGATCCCGACACGATCGAGCTCTGACCCGGGCGGCGGCGGGCGCATACTGTCGGGCGTGGCCAGCCCTGCGGCGACCGGCCCGGTCCACCGGCCCTACCGCTTCCGATTCGTCCAGGTCGTCCTGACCGTGGTCGTGCGGCTCATCCTCCGGGTGCGTGTCGAGGGTCGGCCGAACCTCGCAACCGGACCGGCGATCTACTGCTTCAATCACCTCAACTGGTCCGACCCGATCATCCTGCTGACCGTCCTCCCGGGGCGCCCGAAGCTGGCGATGTTCGGCCCCAAGGAGGCCGACATGCGCCGCGGCGCGAGGAACCGGCTCATCGCCTGGGCGGGGTTCGGGATCCCGTACAGCCCTGACAAGCACGACCTGATCGAGATCACCCGGCGCGTGCAACGCATCCTCGAGGGGGGGTGGGTGATCGTGATTGCCGGGGAAGGCCGGATCCATCGCGGTGAGCGCGAGCTGCTGCCCCTTGCGGACGGCACCGGCTACTTCGCGCTGCGCGCCGGCGTCCCGATCATCCCCGTCGCCATCAACGGCAGCAGCTGGCTCGGGTTCCGGCGGCTGGTCCGGATCCGGATCGGCGAGCCGATCATCCCGGAGGGTCGGGCGACTCGCGAGCACGTCGCCGCCATCACCGCCCGGACGGAGGCGGCGCTCCGGGCCATGACCTCGGATTTCGCTGATCCGGGCGAGCCAGGCCGGTTCGGCCGGTGGTTGACCGAGCTGTTCAACGACTGGCCGGAGGGCGCCCGGCCGGCCCTCGGGGCAGGCGATGCGGCCGCGACAGGGCAGGGGAGCGCAGGCTGACTTCCGGCTGGCCCCCCGGGTGTGGCATCCTGCTGCCGACGACCTGACGCAGGAGGACCCGTGGAAGCAACCGGCCTTTCCGCCGACGCCAAGGAGTACCGCGCCCGCCTTGCGGAGCAATCGGACGCCCAGATCGACTCCTGGGCAGCGGAGCTGATGCGTGACATCGCCATCCGCCGCGGGGTCGTGCGCGTCGTCGAGGACTTCCGGGCCTCGGCCGGGCTCGATCCGCGTGAATTCGAACGGGTGTTCGCTTCCGGCGGTGGCCCGCCCGACGTGGTGGGACGCACCGCCACAGGCAAGCTCATGGTCCCGGCGACGACCCTGTGGGCGCTGGTCCCGGGCATCCGGACGCAGGTGGCCGATGGCCGCGAGCGCCTGATCGCCTACCTCGTCGCCAACTTCGACGAGCTCGTCTACGTCTGACGAACCGGCCGGCGCGCTCGACGCCATCGAGATCGCGACCGACCTGCCGTCCATCCCGGCAGCGGCTCGCCTCGCGGGCGCATTGAGGCTGGTGCACCCGTTCCCCTCGGTGCTCAACGGCGTGGTCGTGGCGCTGGTGGCGGCCGTGGCCGGAGGAACGCCCGAGCGCGCGGCCTTGCTCGGCATCTCGATGGCGTTGCTCCAGTTCTCGATCGGGGCCCTCAACGACGTGACCGATATCCATCGCGACGCCGGCCGCCGGCGGGACAAGCCCATCCCGGGCGGACTCGTGTCCGAGCCCGTCGCGCGAGCCGTGGTCGCCGCGTGCGCCGCGACGGGTCTCGGGCTCGCGCTCGTCGCGGGCCCGGCGCTGCTGCTGCTGGCGCTGGCCGGCCTCGCCACGGGCGTCGTCTACGACCTGCGGGCCCGTGGGACCACGCTGTCGTGGCTCCCGATCGCGGTCGGGATCCCGCTGCTCCCCGTGTACGGCTGGTTCGGGGCGACCGGGACGCTCCCGGGCGTGTTCCTCGTGCTCGTTCCGGCCGCCGCCAACGCCGGGACCGCGCTTGCCATCGCCAACGCCATCGTCGACATGGAGCCCGACGAGACGGCCGGGAACGGCTCGATCGCCCTCGCGCTCGGGGAAGGCCTCGCGTCCGCGCTCGTCCTCGCCCTGCACGCCGTGGTCGCTGCGCTTGCGCTCGGGACCGCCGTCGTGCTCGGTGCTCCTGGAGGCTGGCTGGCCGCCATGCTGCTCGCGGCCGGGGCTCCGATCGCGGGGGCGCTGGTGGGAATCGGCGGCGCGGTCCGGCGCAGCCCCACCCTCCACGAGCTCGCCTGGGAGATTCAGGCGCTTGGCACCGGGCTGCTGGCCGTCGCCTGGCTGGGTGCGCTCAGCGCCTCGAGCAGTCCGGTGGCGGGAGGCTGAGGCGCCGGGATATGCCGCTGGTCGGGCGTGCGCCGGCACGCCCGACGCCGGTCCGGTGTTGCGCGGAGGCGCACACCCTCGTCCGGGGTCCGCAGGACCGATGTACCCCTAACGACGTCCGCGGCTGGTTCGTTACCATGAGCACAGCCACCTTGAACTGAGGTTTCCCTTGTTGACGGACCTGACTCGCCGCTTCCGTGGGCTGGGGATCGCGTTCGTCGTCCTTGCCCTGTCGGCCGGCGCCGTGTTTGCCACCTCGCCGGGCCTGCCGTCCCAGGCAATCGATCACGCGAAGACGGCAGCCGACCAGACCGGGGCGGACGACGGCAGCGAGGCGCCCGAGTCCGAGGCGCCCGAGTCCGACGCGCCGAAGGTCGACGCGCCGAAGGTCGACGCTCCCGCCTCAGACGGCGCGCCCAGCGACAACCACGGCGCCCTCGTCTCGACGGCGGCGCAGATGGACACCCCCGACGGGTTCCCGAATCACGGTGCGTTCGTGTCGTGCGTCGCCCACATGAAGGACGTGTCGGCAATCGGGTTCGACTGGACGACCGTGACTCCGGAGCTGTGCGGGATCACCGCCCCCGACGGCCAGACGCAGGCGGACAGCCAGACGAAGGCAGACGCCGGCAAGGCGAAGGGTGCCGCGGGCAAGGCCAAGGGCCACGCGAAGCGAGCGGCGGCCGCAGCCTTGGCTGGCTCGCACCACTGACCAAGGCCGGCCCTCGGGGCCGGGAACCTCGGAGAAGCCGATGAAGCCGGCGCCGATGGCGCCGGCTTCAATGTTTCCGCGGGCACTCGCTGCAGCCTAGCGATCGCTGTCCCCGCTGCGGACCACGGCGATGGCGTTCTCGAGCCGCAGCTTCGCGATCGTCAGGTACTTCGCGAGGTTGCTCCGGTCGATGGGGCCGATCGCGTCGAGGACCTCGGGGTTGCGCAGCATGTCCAGGAAGTCCTCGACCGCTTCGTTGAGCTGCTGCTTGGCGGTGACCAGCGAGTCATCGCGCATGGGCGTCGCGGGCCGGGTCCCATGTCCCGCCCAGTCGCCCGCATCCGCGTCCGGGATGTCCGCGGCCGCGCCATCCGGCTGGCTCGGCACGTCCGCCGGCAGCCGGGCCGGCCGGCCCTCGATCCGCTCACGGAGCTTGACCAGGGACAGCTCGTTGCGGGCGACCTGGTCGGCCAGACGGCGGCGCTTCCTGGGGTCCTGGACCTTCATCAGCTCGTAGGCATGGGACAGCGTGTCCTTGCGCAAAGACACGAGCTCACGGACCTCGGGCGGCGCGTCAGCGAGCCGGAGCCGATTCTCGAGATAGCCCTTGTCCTTGCCCAGCTTCTCGGCGAGCCTGCGGATGCTGTACCCGTGATCGCGAATCATCCGGTCGTACATCGCCGCCTCGTCGAGCGGCGAGATGTCCTCGCGCTGGAGGTTCTCGATGATCGAGATCTCGAGCGCCGTGTCGTCGTCGATGTCCTCGACCAGCGCGGGGATCGTCGGGCGCCCCGCGATCTTCGAGGCTCGCCAGCGGCGTTCGCCGGCGATCAGCTGGTAGCGTCCGTCGTCGAGCGGACGGACCAGGATCGGCTGAAGCACGCCGTGCTCGCGGATCGACGCGGCCAGCTCCTCGAGCGTCGCCTCGTCGAACGCGAGGCGAGGCTGCTCGGGATTGGAATCGATGTGATCTGTCTCGATCACCTTCACGCCGGTCGACCTGCGGTTCATGTCCGGCGACAGGAGGCTGACGATCGCGGGCGGAAGCTCCCGATCCTCCGACAGTCGACGGGCGGCGGCGGCGCGGAAATCAGGCCTGGCCAAGTTCGATCACCTCCCGGGCGAGTTCGCGATAGCTGCGAGCGGCTTCGGACGATCCGGCGTACGACGTGATCGGGCGACCGGCAAGCGGCGCCTCACCCAGCTTCACGGTGTTGCGGATGATCGTCGTGAACACGTGGTGATCACCGACGACGCGAAGCTCATCGAGCATGTCGCGCGCCAGGTTCGTCCGGCCGTCGTAGAACGTCGGCAGCAGACCAAGAATCCGGAGGTCGCGGTTGAGCTTCAGCCGGATCGCATTGATGACCTTGACCAGGTTGTTGAGGCCCTTCATCGCATAGAACTGGGTCTGGACGGGGATGATCACGCTGTCCGCGGCCGCCAGGCCGTTGACCGTCAGCAGGCCGAGGTTGGGCGGGCAGTCGATCAGCACGTAGTCGTACGGCTCGATCGCGTCGCGCATCGCCTCGCGCAGGATCTGCTCGCGACCCAGCGCCGTGAACAGCTCGCCTTCCGTGCTGGCGAGGTCGATGTGCGCGGGTGCCACGTCGATGCCCGCGGTCTCCGTCGCGAGGATCACCTCGGGGAGCGTCGATCGCCCGTCGGCAAGGACATCGGCCATGGATCGCTGGACGGTGTTGAGGTTGACGCCCAACCCGGCGGTGAGATTCGCCTGCGGATCCATGTCGATCAGGAGCACCCGGCAGCCCTCCTCGGCAAGGGCTCCCGCCAGGTTGATCGCCGTCGTTGTCTTGCCAACGCCACCCTTCTGGTTGGCGATCGCGATCACGTGCGGCAAGGACATCACCTCGAAATGGGACAGCTGCGGCGCTGGCCGGCTTGAACCGGGGGTGATGCGAATGCTACCGCGAGGGCGTCGTCCTGCGGACGCGAGGTTGTCCACACATTGACCCAGTTGTGCACCGTTCTGTGGATATCCACGGCCCGCGCATGCGCCGCGGACGCGCGTCGAAATGCACCTGTAACACCCTGTTGATCCATCGGAAACATTGATCGTCCATCGACCGCGCCTCCCGTGACGCAGGTCGACGACGACGCGGCCGCGAGCCGCGAGCTGCGCGAGGCCTATGATTGGGGCGTCCCGCCGTCTTTGCGCAAGGACGCGCGTTCACGCCATCGGAGGAGTCCAGCGACGTGCCCAGCAACGCGGATCGGATCGCCCGGCTCGAGCGGATGCGCGCCGAGGCGCTCCAGGGCGGCGGCCCGGTGCGGATCGAGCGGCAGCATGCATGGGGAAAGCTCACGGCCCGGGAGCGGCTCGACCTGCTGCTCGACGCCGGTTCGTTCGTCGAGATGGACGCCTTCGTGATGCCGCGTACCACGGCGACGGGTCTCGACCGCCAGCAGTTTCTGGGCGATGGCGTGGTCACCGGTCACGGCACGATCGACGGGCGACTGGTGTTCGTGTTCAGCCAGGACTTCACGGTGTTCGGTGGGTCCCTGTCTGAGGCCTACGCCGAGAAGATCTGCAAGATCATGGATCTCGCGATGAAGGTGGGCGCACCGGTCATCGGGCTCAACGACTCCGGGGGAGCGCGGATCCAGGAGGGCGTGGCATCGCTCGGCGGCTACGCAGAGATCTTCCTGCGCAATGTGATGGCATCCGGGGTCGTGCCCCAGATCTCCATCATCCTCGGGCCGTGCGCGGGCGGTGCCGTCTACTCGCCCGCGATGACGGACTTCACCGTGATGGTCGAAGGGACGAGCTACATGTTCGTGACCGGCCCCAACGTGGTCAAGGCGGTGACCCACGAGGAGGTCGACTCCGAGGCGCTGGGCGGCGCCGCGGTGCATACGGGTCGCAGCGGAGTCGCGCACCTTGCGGCCCACGACGAGGCGGAGGCGATGGACTACGCCCGGCGAGTCCTCGCGTACCTGCCGCAGAACAACCTGTCGGATCCGCCGCGCGCGGACCCGCGCGATCCACGCGACCGCATGGACCCGGAGCTCGACGCCATCGTTCCCGACGAGCCCTCGAGGCCGTACGACATGCACGACGTTCTGCGCCGTGTTGTCGACGACGGCGACTTTCTCGAGATCCAGCCGGCATGGGCGGGCAACATCATCGTCGGGTTTGCGCGGCTGGGCGGCCGGCCGGCCGGAATCGTCGCGCAGCAGCCCGCAGTCCTTGCCGGCGCCCTGGACATCGACGCGTCGAACAAGGCCGCGCGATTCGTCCGGACCTGCGATGCGTTCAACGTTCCGCTGGTCACGTTCGTCGACGTGCCGGGGTTCCTGCCGGGCGTCGGCCAGGAGCACAACGGGATCATCAAGCACGGGGCCAAGCTGCTGTACGCGTACTGCGAGGCGACGGTCCCCAAGGTGACGGTCATCACGCGCAAGGCGTACGGCGGCGCCTACGACGTCATGAGCAGCAAGCACATCCGCGGCGACATGAACTTCGCGTGGCCGACGGCGGAGATCGCGGTGATGGGCGCTGAAGGCGCGGTCAACATCATCTTCAAGGACTCGATCGCGGGAGTGGACGATCCCGCCGCCGAGCGCAGGCGCCTGGTGGCGGAGTACGAGGAAGAGTTCTCCAATCCGTATATCGCGGCGGGTCGCGGGTACATTGACGAGGTGATCCTTCCGCACGAGACGCGACCGCGCCTGATCCGGGCGCTCGAGGTCCTCGCCGACAAGCGCGACACCAACCCGAAGAAGAAGCATGGCAACATCCCGCTCTGACGACGACGCCATGTCGTTGCGCAAAGACGCCCGCGGCAGGCCGGCTCGATGACCGGCCGCGACAAGCCGTTTCGGCGCGTCCTGATCGCCAACCGCGGCGAGATCGCGGTCCGCATCATCCGGGCATGCCACGAGATGGGGATCGAGGCCGTCGCGGTGTACAGCGACGCCGACACGACGGCGGCCCACGTTCGCCTTGCCGACGTCGCGGTGCGGATCGGCCCCCCCGCGCCAACGGAGAGCTACCTCCGGATCGAGGCCGTGGTCCAGGCGGCGATGGACACGGGCGCCGAGGCGATCCATCCGGGGTACGGCTTCCTCGCCGAGCGCGCGGCGTTCGCGCGCGCCGTCGAGGACGCGGGCCTGGCGTTCGTGGGCCCCGCGTCGGCCACGATCGAGGCTTTGGGTGACAAGCTGCACGCCCGACGGCTGGCGGCGAGGATCGATGTCCCGTCGGTGCCCGGCACCCTCGAGCCTGCCCCCGTCGACCGGCCGGACCAGGTCGCGGACATCGTCGCCACCGCGCGGACCATCGGGTTTCCCCTGCTGGTCAAGGCGGCCGCCGGCGGGGGAGGGCGGGGGATGCGCCGTGTCCTTCGGGCGCAGGATCTGGCCGCGGCGCTCGTCTCCGGGTCGCGCGAGGCTGCTTCGGCATTCGGTGACGGATCCGTGTACCTGGAGCGCGAGATCCTGCCGGCGCGACATGTCGAGGTCCAGCTGCTCGGCGACGCCCACGGCAACGTCGTCGCGCTGGGAGAGCGCGACTGCTCGCTCCAGCGTCGTCACCAGAAGCTCGTGGAAGAGGCCCCGGCGCCCGGCCTGACCACGGAACAGCGCCGGGAGCTGCATCACCGCGCGATCCGTCTGGCCCAGGCGGCCGACCTGCGCAACGCCGCCACCTGCGAGTTCCTGTACGACGCCGACGGCCGGTTCTGGTTCCTCGAGGTCAACACGCGGCTCCAGGTGGAGCACGGCGTGACCGAGCTCGTCACCGGCGTCGACATCGTCCGCGAGCAGCTCTGGATCGCCGCGGGCCGGCCCCTGTCGCCCGAGGTGGTTGCGGCCGGCGAGCGCGCGGTGGCGCCATCGAGCCACGCGATCGAGGTCCGGATCGCCGCCGAGGATCCGTCACGAGCGTTCGCACCCACGCCCGGCCGGATCGGGCGGTGGGTGATGGCTGCCGGGCCGGGGATCCGGGTTGACACCGGGATCGAGGCCGGCGACCTCGTACCCCCGGACTACGACAACCTGATCGCCAAGCTGATGGTCCACGCGAACGACCGAGACGCGGCGATCGACCGGTTGGGACGCGCGCTCGGCGAGACCGAGATCGGCGGTCTCCAGACCACGCTGCCGTTCCACCGGTTCGTCGCGCGCAGCCCCGCGTTCCGCGACGGCGAGCTCTCGACGGGCTGGGTCGATGCGCACTGGGACGGCGAGGCTGCCCGCGCGGAGGCGGCTCGAGCCGCGCTGCTCGCCGCGGGCCTGGCCGCGATCGCCGGCGACCTGGATGGCATGGCACCGGCGGCAGCGTCCCGCGCGCCGCTCGGTTCGGACGCCGCGCTCGCCGCCGAGTCGGCCGACGGCGCGGCGGCATGGCGTCGGTCGGGCCGTGCGCACGGGGTTGATCGATGGCCGAGCTGACGACGGCCGCGCCCACCGGAGGCCATGACGAGAGCGAGCACGCCGCGGCCGCGCCCGCCGCCGACGATCCCCGGGCGGTCCGCGTCCGGCTCGCACCGGGATCGCGGCTCGCCGACGAGCCGGTGCTCCGCGTCGCGCCGGCGGCCGAGGCCCTCCAGCCGTCCAACCCGACCGTCGGCACCGGTCCCCTCGGTGGGGCCGCAAGTCCGGCCGGTCATCCGGACAGGGGACCTGTCCGTGCGCAAAGACACCCGTTACTGGACGGCGAGCCGGCCGATGCCACGATCCGGGCCGTCGGGCGGGGACGCCTGGTCCTCGACGAGGCCGGTCATCGGACCCGAGTGGTGCTCGAGCCGTACCAGTCCGGGCCGGGCCGCGTCGTGGTCCGGGAGGTTCTGGTCGATGGCTTCCGGTTCGAGGTGGAGCTGGAGCCGGAGCGGATCGCCGCGCTCCGCGAGCGGGCGACCAAGGGCCGCGAGTCGAGCGCGCACAGCGGGCCGCTCGAGGTCCGGGCGATCATCCCGGGCAAGGTCGTGGCGGTCTCCGTCGGTCCCGGCGACGAGGTCACGGCGGGCCAGCAGCTGCTGGTTGTCGAGGCGATGAAGATGCAGAACGAGCTCCGGGCGCCGCGGGATGGCACCATCGACCGGGTCGCGGTTGCCCCGGGCGTCAACATCGAGGTCGGCGACCTGCTGATGGTCATCAGCTGACGGAGGTATCGGTGAGCGACGAGGCAACGGCGGATCCGGCGGTCGAGCGCTGGCGTGCCACGACCCGCGCCCGCGCGCTGGCCGCGTCGCCGGAGCACGGGCGGTTCGTGACGACCTCGGAGATCCCGATCGCCGACGTCTACACCCCCGCCGATGTCGATGACCTGGATCCCGCCCGGGACCTGGGGCTTCCGGGCGAGTACCCGTTCACCCGCGGCGTCCAGCCGACCATGTATCGATCACGGCTGTGGACGATGCGCCAGTACGCCGGGTTCGCGACGGCGGCCGAGACCAACGACCGGTTCCGGTACCTGCTGTCCCAGGGGCAGACCGGGCTGTCCGTCGCCTTCGACCTGCCCACCCAGATGGGCTACGACGCCGATGCCCCGGAGGCCGAGGGCGAGGTCGGCCGGGTCGGCGTGCCGGTCTCGTCGCTCGCGGACATGGAGGTCCTGTTCTCCGGCATCCCGCTGGGCGAGGTCAGCACCTCGATGACGATCAACGCCACGGCTCCCATCCTGCTCGCCCTGTACGTTGCAGCGGCGGAGAAGCAGGGGGTCGCGCGGGCGGCCGTGTCGGGGACCACCCAGAACGACATCCTCAAGGAGTACATCGCCCGCGGCACCTGGATCTACCCGCCACGGGTGTCGATGCGGCTGGTCACCGACGTGTTCGAGTTTGCCTCCCGCGAGCTGCCCCGCTGGAACACGATCAGCATCTCCGGCTACCACATGCGCGAGGCCGGGGCGACCGCCGCCCAGGAGCTGGCGTTCACGCTCGCCGACGGCATCGCCTACGTCGAGGCGGCGCTGTCCCGCGGGCTCGCCGTGGACGACGTCGCGCCCCGGCTGTCGTTCTTCTTCGCAGCGTGGTCGGAGCTGTTCGAGGAGGTCGCGAAGTTCCGGGCCGCGCGCCGGATGTGGGCACGGATCATGAAGGAACGGTTCGGGGCATCGAACGCTCGTTCGATGATGTGCCGGTTCCACACGCAGACGGCCGGATCCTCGCTGACCGCCCAGTCCATCGACAACAACGTGGTGCGGACCACGCTCCAGGCCCTCGCCGCCGTGCTCGGGGGAACCCAGAGCCTGCACACGAACTCACGGGACGAGGCGCTCGCGCTGCCGACGGCCGAGGCGGCGCGGCTCGCGCTTCGGACGCAGCAGATCATCGCCCACGAGGCGGGGGTGACCGAGACCCCGGATCCGCTGGCGGGGTCATACTTCGTCGAGTCGCTGACCAGCGAGCTCGAGGCGGCCGCGACCGCGTATCTCGACGAGATCGACGCGATGGGCGGCACGCTGTCGGCGATCGAGGGCGGCTTCCAGCAGCGGCAGATCCAGGAGTCGGCCTACCGGGTCCAGCGAGAGATCGAGCGTGGCGATCGCATCGTGGTCGGTGTGAACCGGTACCGGGACGAGGAGACGCCGACCCGACCGGCGCTCCAGCGGATCGACCCGGACGGGGAGCGCCGCCAGGTTGCCGGCGTTCGTGCCGTTCGGGACGGGCGCGATCCGGCGGCATGGGAGCGGGCCATGGGCCGCCTCGAGGACGAGGCGCGCGGGGAGGCCAACCTGCTGCCGGCGATCATCGACGCGGTCGCGGCCTACGCCACCGTGGGCGAGATCGCCGACCGCCTGCGGACGACCTGGGGTGTCCATCGCGAGCTGATCACGGTCTGAGGAGGCCCTCGCATGCCGGACCTGCCGGAGTCCACGCACCTGCCCGTGGGGATCCGTCGTCTGGGGCGCGTCCACCACGTCGCGGTCATCGTCGCGGACCTGGACCGGGCGCTCGGCTTCTGGCGGGACGCGCTGGGCCTGCCGGTCGAGCTGGTGCTGCCGATCGAGACCGACGGCGTCACGATCGCGTTCCTGCCGGTGGGGGAGTCAAAGGTCGAGCTGGTGATGCCGACCGATGACACGACGGGGGTGGCGCGCTTCCTGGCCAGCAAGGGCGAGGGGTTCCACCACGTGTGCTTCGAGGTCGCGAACCTTGCCGAGACGCTGCTACGGCTCGAGGTCGACGGCATCGAGCTGATCGACAGCGCGCCCCGGAAGGGTGCCGAGGGCCCGGTCGCCTTCCTCCACCCGAGGTCGTGCCACGGCGTGCTGGTCGAGCTGATCGAGGCGCCCGGCGGCCCGTCCTGGCCGATTCTCGGCTACCCGCCGGCCTGAGCTCCGCCGACGTCGAGTCGCGACAATGGCGGCAGGCCCGGGAATGCGCCCCGGGCGGCCATCAGCGCCGCCACGAGCGCCTTGCGCCGGCGTTCAGAACGCCCAGGCGAACACGACGTCCCGGGCTCCTGCGGAGGCACGCGCAAACAGGACGATCCGGCCGGTCAGGTCGCGGATCCACGGCTTCTCCTCGCGCGGCAGCAGCCCCAGCTCCTCCTCGAGCAGGTCGATCCAGCGACCCGCCAGCGGAGCGATCTGATCGTCGGTCACCAGCGCGACCGTCTCGACCCAGTCGCGATCGACCCGCTCCACGATCCGCTCGGTCATGTCGTCCGCGCCGTCCAGATCCGACCGCGCATCGAGGAAGTCGACCGGGACGTCCGATTCGGTCACCGCCCGAACCGCCTCCGAGAACAGGTCCAGCCAGGTTGGATCCAGTCCGCCGCCAAGCGGGAGGTGGGCGTCAAAGCGTGCCGGGTCGTCGAACGCGGCGACATCGTCGATCGAGAGCGTCAGGACGACATCGCGGGCGTCGCCCGCGACCAGGTCCATCAGACTGCCCATCTGCGCCGGAGCGCCGATCCTCCTTCCGGTGTGGCACCCCGGAACCCGGCGGCGCCTCACGCCAAAGTCTACCCGCGCGGTCAGCCCCGGTAGCCCGCCTCGCGGAGGAGCGCCGGCAGCTCGGTCGGGGAGCCGGCGACGCGGAACCCCGCGGCCTCGAGCGCCGTGACCTTGGATGCGGCCGTGCCGCGGCCGCCGGAGATGATCGCGCCCGCGTGACCCATCCGCTTGCCCTCGGGGGCGGTGCGCCCGGCGATGAACGCGACCCTGGGGACGTCGGCCATGTGCTCCGCGGCCCACGCCGCCGCCTCCTCCTCCGCGGAGCCGCCGATCTCGCCGATGAGGACGAGCGCCTCGGTCTCCGGATCCGCGGCGAACAGGCGGAGCACGTCAAGGAACTGGCTCCCGATCACGGGGTCGCCGCCGATGCCCACGCACGTGGACTGCCCGAGCCCGGCATCGGTCATGGCCTGGACGGCCTCGTAGGTGAGGGTCCCGGAGCGCGACACGACGCCCACCCGGCCCTCGAGGTGGATCGAGCCCGGGATGATCCCGACCTTGGCCCGTCCGGGCGAGGTGGCACCCGGGCAGTTGGGGCCGATCAGCGTGGCACCGGCGCGCTGGACGACCTCGACCACCGGCACCATGTCCAGCGCCGGGATGCCCTCGGTGATGCAGAAGATCGTGCTGATCCCCGCGTCCACGGCCTCGAGCACCGAGTCGGGCGCACCGGCCGCGGGTACGAAGATGCACGACGTGTTGGCGCCGGTCTCGCGCACGGCGTCGGCCACGGTGTTGAACACCGGCACGCGTCCCTCGAGGGCGGTCTGGCCGCCCTTGCCGGGTGTCATGCCGGCCACGATGTTCGTCCCGTACTCGAGCATCGCCGCGCTGTGGAAGCCGCCCTCGCGACCCGTGATGCCGTGGACGACGAGCCGCGTGTCGTTGCCGATCAGGATGCTCATGCCGCCACCCCCTTCGCCGCCGCAACGGCCTTGGCCGCCGCTTCGTCCAGGCTGACGGCCGTCTCGAACCGGGCGGCGCGCAGCAGCTCCGCCGCCTCCTCCGCGTTGGTGCCCACGATCCGCACGATCATCGGGACGTCCCGCACCTGCTGGGCGCGGGCGTCGATCAGGCCGTGCGCGACTTCGTCGCCGCGGGTGATACCGCCGAAGATGTTGACCAGGATCGCCTTGACGTTGGCATCCGCGAGGATGAGCCGCATCGCGGCTGCGACGCGATCCGCCTTGGCGCCACCGCCGATGTCCAGGAAGTTGGCCGGCTCACCGCCGGCGCGATGGACCAGGTCCATGGTCGTCATCGCCAGCCCGGCGCCGTTGACCATGCAGCCGATGTCGCCCTCGAGCTTGATGAACGTGAGGTCGTACCGGCGTGCCTCGACATCGGTCGGATCCTCCGCGTCGAGGTCCCGCAGCTGCTCCAGCTGGGGGTGACGGGGGAGCGCCGAGTCGTCGACGGTGATCTTGGCGTCGAGGCACACCAGCCGGTCCACCTGCGTGCCGTCGGCGTTGTGCTCGCGGATGACCGCCAGCGGGTTGATCTCCACCAGGTCGGCGTCGTAGGCGAGCATCGTCCTGAGCAGGCCCTTGGCGATGGCCGCGCCGGCCTTCCACTGGGCGCCGAACCCGATCGAGAACGCCAGCCGCCGCGCCGCGTGGTCGGGCAGGCCGAGCAACGGGTCGACGTGCTGGTAGACGATCGCGCCGGGGTTGTCGACGGCGACCTGCTCGATCTCGACACCGCCCTCGGCGGAGCCGATGAACATCAGCCGGCGGGTGGCTCGATCGAGGACGACCGAGAGGTAGTACTCCTTGACGATCTCGGCCGCCGGCCCGACCAGCACGCGCCGGACCGGGAGCCCCTTGATCTCGAGGGCGAAGATCTGTGCCGCGACGTCCTCGGCCTCGTCCGCGGTGGCGGCCAGCCGGACGCCGCCGGCCTTGCCACGCCCGCCGACCAGCACCTGGGCCTTGATGACGACCTTGCCGGTGGCGTTGGCGGGATCGTCGAGGAATCGAACGGCGGCCGCTCGGGCCTGGGTCGGCGTCCGCGCCACCTCCCAGGCCGGAACGGGCAGGCCCTGGGCGACGAGCAGCGACTTCGCGTCGGCTTCGTGGATCTTCACGCGACGGGCAAGACCTCCTGGCAAACACGGGTGGGCGAAGCCCGATCATAGCCGCCGGGCTCCGGAGTCGCTGAGACGAACGGACCCGTCGATGGGCGCCATCCGGCCCATCGTGACGCATCGCTGACCGTGGCCGGATGCCCCGGCCGACGGGCGCCCCGTCGAAACGACGGGCGGAATGGCCTGCCGAGCGGGGGCCCGAAGTCAGCGCCCGACGCGTTCCACCCGGCTAGAATGCCTGCATGCCCCACCGAGTCACCCTTATCCCCGGCGACGGCATCGGGCCGGAGCTGGCGGAGGCCACCCGTCGTGTCCTTGACGCCTCGGGCGTCGCCTTTGATTGGGACGTCCAGCACGCCGGCGAGGCCGTGATGGCCCAGTACGGCACGCCGCTGCCGGAGCACGTGCTGGAGTCGATCCGCCGCAACAAGGTCGCGCTCAAGGGTCCCATCACGACCCCGGTCGGCGCCGGCTTCCGCAGCGTCAACGTCGCGCTGCGCCAGACGCTCGGCCTGTACGCGAACCTCCGCCCGGCACGGTCGATCAAGGGCCTCGTGACGCGCTACGAGGACGTGGACCTGGTGATCGTTCGCGAGAACACCGAGGATCTGTACGCGGGCATCGAGCACATGGTCGGCCGGGACGCCGCGGAGAGCATCAAGATCATCACCCGCGAGGCGTCCGAGCGGATCGCCCGGTTTGCGTTCGAGTACGCCGTCGCCAACGGCCGCCACAAGGTCACCGCGGTCCACAAGGCCAACATCATGAAGTTCTCGGACGGGCTGTTCCTCGAGAGCTGCCGCACGGTCGCCGCGGACTACGCCGGAAAGATCGAGTTCGAGGACCGGATCGTCGACAACATGTGCATGCAGCTGGTCCAGAAGCCGGAGCTGTACGACGTGATGGTGCTCCCGAACCTGTACGGGGACATCGTCAGCGACCTGTGCGCCGGCCTCGTCGGCGGGCTGGGGGTCGCGCCCGGGGCCAACATCGGCCTCGACGCCTCGGTGTTCGAGCCGGTGCACGGCTCGGCGCCCAAGTACGCCGGCCTGAACAAGGCCAACCCGACGGCGCTGATGCTGTCGGGCGTCCTCATGCTGCGCCACCTCGGTGAGCAGGCCGCCGCAGAGCGCGTCGAGACGGCGCTGCGTGCGGTCATCGCCGAGGGCAGGCACGTCACCTACGACCTCGGCGGCGACGCTGGAACCAGCGGCTTCGCCGACGCGATCATCGAGCGGCTCGGCACGTCCGTGGCCGCCTCCTGACCCTGCTTCGGCCGGGTCACAGCGACGGAGGCTTCATGCTCCTGCGATATCGGGGCAGCGAGGGAATGCTCGCCTGGGCGTTCCACCGCATCTCGGGGATCGCCATCTGGCTGTTCATCCTGCTCCACGTCCTCGACATCTGGCTGGTGGGCGCGAACCCCGGGCTGTACGACGAGGTGCTGCAGATCTACGCCAGCCCGGGCGGTCGCGTCATGGAGTCGCTGCTCGGCGCCGCGCTCCTGTACCACGCGCTCAACGGCCTGCGGATCATCATCATGGACTTCTGGCCGGTGATGACCAACTACCACAAGCAGCTGTGGTACGCGAACTGGGTGCTGTTTGCAGTCATCGGCTTGCCGATCCTGATCCAGATCATGGCCCCGGCCTTCGGGTTCGCGGCACCATTCAGGTTCCAGTGATGTCCTACAACGTCACGCGCTCCGGTCGCGCCCGGCCCCAGGGGGGCGGCTGGGAGCTCGTCATCTGGTACCTGATGCGGCTCACCGGCCTTGGCCTGTTCGTCACCGCGCTCGGCCACTACATCATCGTCCATTTCCTGTTCGACCCGTCCGAGCAGACGGCCAAATGGATCACCGACGAGCGGTGGGGGAACATCGCCTGGCGCACGGTCGACTGGCTGATGCTCACGTTCGTCGTGTTCCACGCCTTCATGGGGCTGCGGACGGTGGTCCAGGACTACACCACCGGCGGCGTGCGCACCCTGCTCACGATGGGCCTTTACCTTGGCGCGATCGTGCTGTTCGCGATGGGCACCATCGTCGTCGCCACGCTCCAGTTCCCGACACCATGATCCGCGACCACGAAGCCCTGATCGTCGGCGCCGGCGGCGCCGGCCTGTGGGCCGCGCTCGAGCTCGCCAGGGCTGGCGTCGACTCCGCGGTCCTGACCAAGCTGTACCCGACCCGCTCCCATACCGGCGCCGCCCAGGGCGGCGTGTGTGCCGCCCTGGGCAACCAGGAGGAGGACCACTGGGAGTGGCACATGTTCGACACCATCAAGGGCGGCGACTACCTCGTCGACCAGGACGCTGCCGAGGTCCTCGCGCGCGAGGCGATCGAGACGGTGATCGAGCTCGAGCACATGGGCCTGCCGTTCAACCGGACCGCGGATGGGAAGATCGACCAGCGGCGGTTCGGCGGCCACACCCGGAACTACGGAGAGGCCGCGGTCAAGCGCGCCTGCTTCGCGGCCGATCGAACGGGCCACATGATCCTCCAGACCCTGTACCAGCAGTGCCTCAAGCACGGGGTCAAGTTCTACGACGAGTACCACGTCGTCGATCTCATCAGCGAGGGCGGCGAGCTGGGTGAGGGCGGGCGCGCCGCGGGCGTGGTCGCGTACCGCATCGCCGACGGCGAGCTGGTCACGCTGCGGTCGAAGGCCGTGCTGCTCGCGACCGGCGGGTTCGGGCGGATGTTCCGCGTCACCTCGAACGCCTGGAGCCTCACCGGCGACGGCGTCTCGCTTGCGTACCGGCACGGCGTCCCGATGGAGGACATGGAGTTCTACCAGTTCCATCCCACGGGGATCGTCGGCATCGGCATCCTGCTGTCCGAGGCGGCCCGCGGCGAGGGCGCGTATCTCCTCGACAACGACGGCTTCCGGTTCATGGAGCGCTATGCCCCGAAGCTGATGGAGCTCGCGCCACGCGACATGGTCAGCCGCGCGATCTACCAGGAGATCCGGGCCGGGCGCGGCATCAACGGCAAGGACTACGTGTACCTCGACGTCCGCCACCTGGGCCGCAAGCTGATCGACGAGAAGCTGCCGGACATCACCGACTTCGTGCGCGTCTACCAGGGCGTCGAGCCCTACACGGAGCCGATCCCGATCCAGCCCACGGCGCACTACGCGATGGGTGGCATCCCGACGAACCTGCTCACCCAGGCGACCCGCGATGCGGCCAACACGGTCGTGCCCGGGCTGTATGCCGCGGGCGAAGCCGCCTGCGTGTCCGTCCACGGCGCGAACCGACTGGGGACCAACTCGCTGGTGGACCTGCTCGTGTTCGGGCGCCGGGCCGGGCGGCAGATGGCCCTGGACGTGAAGGGGTTCGGCGTTCCGGAGATCTCGCCCGACGTGATGGAGCCGGTCCGCGCCGAGATCGAGGCGATCCGCGGCCGCGCCAAGGGCGAGCGCAAGGAGGTCATCCGCACCGAGCTCGCCGACGTGATGATGGACGATGCGGGCGTCTACCGGGACGCCGAGGGCCTGGAGCGGGCGCGGGCCAAGGTTGCCGAGCTCCGGGACCGATACGGCGTCGTCTCGATCGACGACAAGGGGACGACGTTCAACACGGACCTGCTCGAGGCCCGCGAGGTGGGCTACCTGCTCGACTGCGCGGAGACGATGGTGGCGGCGTGCATCAATCGCAAGGAAAGCCGCGGTGCGCACAGCCGGGAGGACTATCCGGAACGCGACGACGTGAACTTCCTCAGCCATTCACTCGCGACCAGGGGCGCGGACGGGGCGGTCGAGCTGGCCTACAAGCCGGTCACGATCACCAAGTTCCAGCCCAAGCCGCGTGTCTACTAGGGTGGCGGAGCGACCGATGATCGTTGAGCTGCGGATCCTCCGCTACGACCCCGAGCGGGACGCGAAGCCTCACGAGGAGGTCTACAAGGTCGAGGCCGGGCCGATGGACCGGGTCCTGGACCTGCTGCACAAGGTCAAGTACGAGCAGGACGGCACCCTGACCTTCCGCCGGTCGTGCGGACACGGCGTGTGCGGGTCGGACGCAATGCTCATCAACGGCCGCAACCGGCTCGCCTGCAAGATCCGCGTCGACCAGCTCGGCGGTCGCAGGATCACGGTCGCCCCGCTGCCCGGCCTGCCCGTGATGAAGGATCTCGTCGTCGACATGGACGCCTTCTTCGCGAAGTTCCGAAGCGTCCAGCCCTATCTCATCGCCGGCGAACCCGCGACCGAGCGTGAGCGTCGCCAGTCGGCGGCCGACCGTGCCCGCTACGACGACACCACCAAGTGCATCCTGTGTGCGGCGTGCACGTCATCGTGCCCGTCGTTCTGGGCGCAGCCGGGATACGTCGGGCCCGCCGCGATCGTCAACGCCCACCGGTTCATCTTCGACACCCGCGACGAGGCGGCCGAGGAGCGACTGGAGATCCTGGCCGACAGCGATGGTGTCTGGCGCTGCCGGACGATCTTCAACTGCACCGATGCATGCCCGCGCGGGATCCATATCACGCAGGCGATCCTCGAGGTGTCCTCGGCGATCGTGGGGCGACACGCCTGAGCGAGGCGCCGCTGCCGGTCTACCCGCACGTCGTCATCCGCACCGACGGCGCGGCGCGGGGCAACCCCGGGCCGGCCTCCCTCGGTGCGGCGCTGTTCGACGGGTCCCGCCCGGACGCGCAGGATCCGGCCGCGCCGCCGGATGCGACGATCTCCGAGGCGCTCGGCCACCAGACCAACAATGTCGCCGAGTGGACCGGCGTCGTCCGCGCGCTCGAGCTCGCTCTGCGGCTTGGCGCGCGACGGGTCGACCTGTTCCTCGATTCCAAGCTGATCGTGGAGCAGCTCCACGGCCGCTGGCGGGTGAAGGACGCCAAGCTCCAGCCACTGTGGGCACAGGCGACCGCGACCCTGGGTGGCCTCGAGGGATGGTCTGCGATCCACGTGCCGCGCGCCCAGAACTCGACGGCGGACAGGCTCGCAAACGAGGCGCTCGACCGGGTGGCCGCCGGCGGTCCGGTGCGCATCGCTCGGGCCCGCAGGGTGGGTGGCTGAGCGCGCTGTCGCAGATTGGGTGCCGGACCGGCGGGTTCGCGACGCCCGTGGCGTCACACGCGACGAAACGCCGCATCGGAGATCTGCGCGGCCGCGCCGCGGACCGGCCCCACCTGCAACGCCGCCGACTCCACCAGCCGCCGACTCCACCAGCCGCCGACTCACGCCGCCAGTCAATTCGCCCACCCGGCTGGCTCCTCGCCGCCGCGAAGCC
>CAVRGY010000015.1:0-17799 GCA_963720825.1 uncultured Chloroflexia bacterium
CAGGGCACGCTGATGCCGCCGCTCCAGCGGCGGGCGGGTTTCCGGATCTCCATCGGGGTGATCGCCGAGGCGTAGCCGGGACGCTCGCCCGCCGGCGCGTCCGCCGATACCATGCCGGCGATGTCCACCGGATCCGCGTCCGACCTGATCGAGCACCCGATGCTCCTCCGCCTGCCGGCCGGGGACATCGAGTACACCCTCCGGCGCACCCCGCTCGCTCGCCGGCTGCGCATCACCGTCCACCCGGAGCGAGGCCTGGTGGTCACGATCCCGCCCGCGTCGCGCCGCGGCTGGGCGCGCCCGGCCGATACGGTCGAGGCCTTCATGCGGGAGCGCGAGGGCTGGATCCGCCGCCACCTCGATCGGCAGCTGGTGCTCCGGGCGCGCCTCGACGCCCGCCCGCCGCTCGACGACGGCCGGATCATCCCGTATCTCGGCATGCCGCACCGCGTCCGCGTGGTCGATGCGGCCCCCGGCGCCCGGGCGTCCCGGGTTTCGCGCATCGGCGGCGACGACGGGGATGAGCTGCTGGTCGAGCGCGGGAGCCGCGACCGGCGTCCCACGGCGGCCATCCTCGATGCCTGGTTCCGCCGGCGCGCCCGGGCGGCGCTCCAGCTCGCGATCGCCCGCCACGCGCCGGGCCTGCGGGTGACGCCCGGGAGGGTCACGATCCGGGACACGACGAGCCGGTGGGGAAGCTGCTCCCGGTCGGGCGGGCTGTCGTTCAGCTGGCGGCTCGTGCTGGCGCCGCCGCAGGCGCTCGACGCCGTCGCTGTCCACGAGCTGTGCCACCTGCGGGTGTTCGGGCACGGATCGCGCTTCCATGCACTGCTGGATGCGACCGCGCCCGACCATGCGACCTGGCGACGATGGCTCCGCCGCCACGCGCCGGACCTCCACGCCGCGCTGGACTAGGCGCCCCTACAGCGTCGAGGCGAAGAAGTCGAGGATCCTGTCGTCGTTGCCCGGCAGGTTCTCGTGCCCGAAGTCCGGGTAGAGGACCATCTGCTTGCGACTGCTGATCTTGTTGTAGGCGGCGAACTGGGTCGACGGCGGGCACACGTCGTCCATCAGACCGGTCACCATCAGCACGTCCGCCCTGATCCGCGGCGCGAGGTGCTGCACGTCGATGTAGCCGAGCGTCCGGAAGAAGGCGCCAGACTGCTCGTGGGTCGGGTCGAACCGGCGGAGATAGTCGCGCAGCTCCGCGTATGCGCGTTCGGCCAGGTCCAGCTCCCACACGCGCTGGTAGTCGCTCAGGAACGGGTAGACGGGTGCGGCGGCCCGGACGCGCGGCTCGAGCGCTGCGCACGCGAGCGTCAGCCCGCCTCCCTGCGAGGCGCCGGTCGCGCCGATCCGCGTGGCGTCGACACCGGGCAGGGTCATCAGGATCCTCGTCGCCTGGACGCAGTCGAGGAAGATGCTGCGATACAGCAGGTCGCGGGGCGATCCCGCGAGGCCGCGGACGATGTGTCCGGAAAGCGTCATCCCGGGCGACCCGCCGACATCCTCTGACTTGCCGCCCTGGCCGCGGCAGTCCAGCGCGACGATCGAGTATCCCTGTGCGACGTACGGGAGGAGCGCGAACCAGTCCGGGCTTGCCATCGAATAGCCATGGAACACCACCAGCCCGGGGCCGGGGTCAGCCTGGACCCGCGGGCGCAGGTGCTTCGCGTGGATCCGCGCCCCGCCCACGCCCGTGAACCAGAGGTCGAAGCAGGCCGCGATCGGAGATGGGTGGTCGACCGCCTCGAGGGCAATGTCGCCGGCGACCGATTCGAGCTCGGCCAGGGCGTCGTCCCAGTACGCGTCGAAGTCATCGGGTTGCGGATTCCTGCCCGCGTACGTCCGGAGCTCGTCGAGCGGCAGGTCGATTGTCGGCATGTTTTCGCTCCCGACTCAGGGCAGCTCGGCTGCCGGCACCACGCTGCCAACGACCTGGCCATCCCGCAGCTCGATGACCCGGTCCGCCAGGTCGATCAGCATCGGGTCGTGGGTTGCCACGATGGCGGTCACGCCCTCGCTGCGGACGAGGTGCTGGATCAGGGCCATGATGCTGCGGCCGGTCTGCGAATCGAGCTGACCGGTGGGCTCGTCCGCCAGCAGCAGGTCCGGTCGGTTGGCCAGCGCGCGGGCGATCGCCACCCGCTGCTGCTCGCCGCCGGACAGCTCGTGCGGCCGATGATCGGCCCGGCCGCCCAGGCCCACCATGTCGAGCAGCTCGCGGACGCGACGGTCGCGCTCCTGTGGCCCCTCCCGCACGAGGCGCAGTGGCACCTCGACGTTCTCCGACGCCGACAGGATCGGCAGCAGGCCGAACGCCTGGAAGATGAACCCGATGTTCCGCCGCCGGAAGTCGACGAGCCGGGACTCCGGCAGGTCCGACACGGTCATGCCGTCGACGGACACGCTGCCCCGCGTCGGCCGGTCCAGGCCGCCGACCATGGACAGGAAGGTCGTCTTGCCCGACCCGGACCGCCCGCGCAGCGCGACCAGCTGACCACGCACCACCCGGACGTTGACGTCGCGCACGGCGTGGACCACGCCGCCGGGCATCGGGTACTCGCGCGAGAGGTCCCGTGTCTCGACCATGGCGGCGATGCCCGGATCGTCCGTCAGGCGCCGCTCGGGCGGCGCGTACCTCAGATCGCCCATCACGCGTCCCGCCCGCCGTCGCCGCCATCTCCATCGCCGGAACGGTCGCGGTCCGGCCACACGCTGATGTGGTCCGGTTCCAGGGCCAGCCGCACCCGCCGCTCGAGGCCCAGCGTCTCGACGTGGCTGCGCGGCAGCTGGAGGCGGCCGACGCGATCGAGCACGGCGTACTCCTCGCTGATGACGTGGTGGTCGCCCTGCTGCGAGACCTCCCGCCGGCGGAGCGTCTCGCTGCTCGTCCGGCCGTCGCGGATCGCGACCGTGCGGCTCACCTGCTCGCTGACCAGCGGGTCGTGGGTGACGACGACGATGGTCACCCCGAGCTCGTGGTTCACGGTGCGCATCAGATCGAACACCTCGTGGGCGGTGGTCGTGTCGAGCTCGCCGGTGGGCTCGTCCGCGAACAGCACAGCCGGCTGGTTGGCAAGCGCCACCGCGATCGCCACCCGTTGCTGCTCGCCGCCGGAGAGGCGCTCCGGCCGGTGCTCGCCGCGGTCGGCCAGCCCGACCCGCGCCAGCAGGTCGACGGCCCGCGCTTCGCGCTCGCCGCGCCCGACCCCGTTGAGCAGCATGGGTAGCTCCACGTTCTGGCGGGCGGTCAGATACGAGAGCAGGTTGCGCGCCGTCTGCTGCCACACGAAGCCGATCACCCGGCGCCGGTAGTCGGTCCGCCGCTGACGCCCCATCTCACCCAGGTCGTGGCCGGCGACCACGGCTCGACCGGCCGACGGGACGTCGAGCCCGCCCAGGATGTTCATGAGGGTGCTCTTGCCGCTGCCGGAGGCACCGACCAGGGCGATGAACTCGCCCGCCTCGACCTGCAGGTCGAGCCCCTGGAGGGCCACCACCTCGAGGTTGGCAACCTTGTAGATCCTGACCAGGTTGTCGCACGCGATCAGCGGGCCGTCGTACCGCGGACGGCGCGACTGCGGCGCGGTTCGAGCTGCCCGCGTGGCGGCATCGCCGGGCGATGCGCCGGTGCCGGTACGTTCCTGGGTCATGTCCGCTCCATCAGGTCAATCCTCGCCGATCCGCAGCGCATCCACCAATCGCGCCCGGCGCGACAGCCACGTCCCGGCCGTCACCGCCGCCACCACCACCCCGATCAGCGCCGCGAGCATGAGCAGCAGCGCCACCCAGTCGACGACCAGCGGCAGGCCGCTGGTGCCGACGAACGCAGCGAACCCGAGGCCGGGCTCGAGCAGGAAGGCAACGCCGATCCCGAGCGCGACGCCGGGGACGAGCGCCAGCAGCACGGGCGGCGCGTGCTCCACGAACGTCAGTGCCAGTGCCTGGCGGGCGGTCACACCGAGGGTTCGGAGGTACGCGAGGTCCTGGGTCCGGCGCGCCGCGGACAGGACGACCGTGCCGACGATCGCGAGCGCCATGTACATCGCGGCAACGATCAGCGCCAGCGCGTAGCCGGTGGCGACCGCCGCGCCTAGCGGCGCGCCATGGAGGGCCCCATAGACGTGGTAGCGCGAGATGATGCGGGTCGACCCGCCCACCGCGGCGATGGCGGCGGCCAGCGGCTGCGCAGCGTCCGCGGAGCCACGCAGCCACATCATGGTCGGGGGCTGGGGCCGTCCGAGCGCCGCCTGGATCCAGTTGAACGGCACCACGGCGAACGGCGTCGAGTCGGCGATCCCCGGGAAGCTCGCCCGCTGCTCGACGAGCCGGAACGTCAGCTCCTGGCCCACTACCGTGATCCGGAACGTGTCACCCGGCGCGAGGCCGGCGCTGCCGGCCGGGAGCCGCTGGGACAGGATCGCCGGGATCGGGTTCTGCGTCGTGCCGATCGCGGCGCCCGCCGGGTCCGCCACCAGTGCGTCCGGCCATGACGGATCAGCGGCCGAGCCGAGGGCCACCGCCTCGTACGCCAGCGGGTCGATTGCCTCGAGATGGATCGTGGCGTGCTGGACGTCCGTGTCGGCAAAGGCGGCACGGCTGTCGACGATCCCGGGCGCGACCGCGTCGATGCCCGCGATCGACGATGGATCCAGCGACGGTGCCAGCGCCCCGATCGCCGCCCGCTCGATGCGGTAGTCCGCACCGACGGTGAGGTACGAGGCGGCGACCTGCCCTCGATCGATGCTCGACACGATCACCGATGAGAAGGCCCCGAACGCGGCCGTCAGCATGAGCACGAGCAACGCCAGGTGGGCGGCGGCCGGGTGGCGCCCGATCATGCGCAGGCCCAGCACCGGGACCAGGTCGCGACGCCTGGCCGCGAGCCAGCCGAGCGCGCGGACGGGCAGCGGATAGAGGCGCAGGGCCACGATCCCCGCCGCCAGGCCGCACAGCACCGGAGCCGTCGCCAGCAGTGGGTTGAAGGTCGCGGTGGCGCCGTCGGCAGCGGTCAGGCCGCGCTCGCGGAGCAGCAGGGCCCCGGCGCCCGCGATGGCCACGATCGTCAGCTCGAGGACGAGCCTGCGCGGCGCCACGCGGAGCCCGGGGGGATCGTCGCGTTCCAGCTGGCCCAGCTGGCGGCGGGCCATCGGCCACGTGGAGCCCAGCAGGAGCAGGATGGCACCCCCGCCCACCGCCGCCGCGAGGATCGGGGACAGGGAGCTGGCCCGCGCGGGGATGGCGACCGCTGCGCCCAGCAGCCCCAGCAGCGACGCGCCGCCCGCGATCAGGATCGCCTCCCACAGCTCGGTCCCCAGCACCAGTGCGCCGGATGCGCCCCGGCCGCGGGCGAGCGCGAGCGCCGCACGCCGCCGCGCGGCGAGCAGGATCGCCAGCATGGCCAGGACACCGCCGGCGAGCCCGAATGGGCCGATGGCGGCGACGGACAAGATCGACTCCGACCGGGCGAGCTGCTCGGCGTAGGCGTCGAGGATCCCCGGCAGGCCGGTGCGCAGCTGGACCGTGCCGGGCGCCGCGATGGCGGAGAAGGCGGCGATGGAATCGAGGTGCCGCAGGTCGGTCCGGAGCTGTTCCACCTTTCCGCCGTCGAGTCGTTGCGGGTCGACCTGGAACCACCACTCGTAATGGAACGGGAGCCCGCTCGCCCACAGGTCCGGGTACATGTCGGCGGGGATGTAGGCTGCGGCCTGGAACACGGGATCGAAGAAGGTGCCGACCTGGACGACATGGAGCAGGCTCCTGTCGTCCGACCAGTACTCGGCGGTCGGGTCGATCGGATCGAACAGCCCGACCACCTCGATCTCGAGTGGCGCGACCTGCAGGGGCGTGCCCGACAGCATCGGCTCGGTCCCGTCGAGCGCCAGCGCGACGCGATCGCCCAGCTCGAGGCCCATCTCGAACGCCTCCGCGCTGGACAGCGCGACCTCGAGGACCACCGGCGGTGCCTGGTCACCGCCACCCGCTGCGCCGGGCCGGTTCACCATGGTGACCAGGGGAACCGGCACGCCCCGGTCAACCGGCCAACGCCCGGCGACGAGCGTGGTCGCCGCGGCCAGGCCGTCCTGGTACTGCAGCGAAAGGTATGAGAAGTTCGGGTCGGCGGTGGCGAAGCGCACGCTGGTCACGCGGAGCGAGCGTTCGGCGATCAGGGCGGCGAGCGACGCTGGGAGCTGCTCCGCCAGCTGGTCGCCACGGGCGCGCACCTCGCTGACGCCGCCATCTCGGCCCGGCGACAGCCTGGCGGCCTCGGACAGCACCACGTTGCGTTGCACGGAAGACGCTGCCCGCGCCGCATACCGCACCGCCTCATCGCTTGCGCGATTGAACAGCCGCGGGGCGGCCGCGAACAGGAAGCTCGTCGCGGCGATCACGAGGAACAGGAGCGTGATCATCCGGAGCTCGGCACGGAGCCGGCGCAGGAGCAGTCCCGCCGCCCACAGCGAACGCACGGTCAGTCCTCGCCCATTCGCAGGACGCTGCCCACGCCCAGCCGTCGCAGCACGCTGCCGATGGACACGACCGCCATGCCCAGCGCCAGCGCGCTGGCGACGTCGAGCAGCAGGATGCGGTCCCAGGGCATCTCGACGATGACCGGCGGAACCGGCGCGGTCGCACGCTGGGTCACGGTCACGAACGGGAGCACGATCCAGCCCATCAGGAGCCCGAGACCCGTCCCAAACAGCAGGCTGACCAGCACCAGGCTGCCGTTCTCAAGCCACAGCCAGCCCGACAGCTGCCGCCCGGACAGGCCCAGCGCGCGCAACAGCGCGAACTCGGTGCGCCGCTCGCGCGCCGAGACGGCGGCAGTCACGGTCAGGCCCACGATGGCGAACAGCCCGGTGGCGACAAAGCCGAGTGCGAGGGCGCCGATGATGCCGATCGCGACCGGGTCCGTGCTCAGGCTGCGCGAGCGGTCCAGGGCGCTCACCACCTGGGCGCTGTCGAACGGGCTGTCACGCAGCGCCGCCGCCAGCGCGTCCTGCCGGCCATCGGCAGCCTGCATCCACCACTCGTCGGCGCTGCGCGCGATGCCGTTCGCCTGGAGCCGCATGAGGCCGAGCGTCGGCTCGTCGACGATCAGCAGCGGGCGCTCCGGATCGGTGGTCGGGAACGAGTCGACGACCCCCGAGATCGAGACACCCCGGCTGACACCGTCCACGCTCAGCGTGATCGTGTCGCCCGTTGCCGACGCCGTGGCGGCCAGGAAGGCGCTGTTTGCGATCACCGGCATGGCCCCGGTGACCGAGGTGATGGAGGACGGCACGAACGTGAGCCGGGCGGCCACCTGGCCGCCGCCGTTGCCGAACAGGGTGTTCTGCTGGTCCTCGTTGGTGATCTGCACCGCGGTGCCGCGCGTCCGTCCGGCGGGCACCGCCACCAGCGGCCGTAGCCCTGCTGCCATCTGCGCGCTCCATGGGCCGTGGTCATCCAGGTGCACGTCGGCCCAGGGCCCGGCCGGATCGTGTCCCGCGGACGTGCCGGCCACGCCCACGAGCGCAGCGTTCACGATCAGATCGTTGGGCAGCCACACCGTGATGCCCACGCCGGCAAGCTCGATGGGGCCGTCGAGCCGGGCGCCCACCTTGTCCACGATCGCGGCGCTGTGCACGGCGACCGGCTCGAGCGGCACGACGATGGACGTGTCCGGTCCGTTCATCGGCGTCGGATCGGACTCGACGCGGTACAGCAGTCCCGCCGCGTCGCGCACGAGCGCATTCACGCTTACCTTGAGATCGGTCAGCGAAGCGGGATCCAGGGGCTCGACGTGCTCGTCGCCGGTGCCGGGGTCGAACACGAACCGGCCGATCGAGGTGAGGTCGAGCAGGGGCGAGATGCGCAGGTACGCGGTCCCCGCCGGCAGCGTCACGAGGCTCGGTTCCGGTCGCCCATCGCGCAGCGCCTGCATCAGGTCGCCGAGCGGCTGGGCCGACTGGTCTTCCCGGAGGAGCGTGATCCCGGCGGCGGTCCGGGCATCGATCCCGAGCAGGTCGCCCGCGCCTGCCGCGAACGAGACGCCGTTCGAGATCCGCTCGACGGGCGACACCTGCTCGACGCCGGCCAGGCCTGCATATTCGCCAGGGAGCGCCCAAGCGGGCAGGGCGCCGAGCGCGTGACCGGGCACGACGCGGACATCGGCCCCCGCCTGGTATGCGGCCTGGTCGCGCTGCGAACCGGACCACGTCGCGGCGTACGAGACGGCGAACACGCCCATCGAGATCGCGATCATGAGCAGCAGCGCGGATCGGGTGTAGCGCAGCGGACGCCGGGCCAGCTGGCGGGAGCCGAGCGAGGCCACCAGGTCCCGCCGGCGCGAGATCGCAGCCTCCACGCCCTGGGCCAGCAGCGGCAGGACGCGCAGGGCAAGGACGCCGCCCGCGAGCAGGCTGATCGCGGGCGCGGCGACGAGCAGCGGATCGATGCCCAGGCTGCCCTGAACGGTCCGCGTCAGCGGCGCGCCGTAGAGCCGCAGCTGCCACAGCCCGATCCCGGAGATCGCCAGCAGCGCGATGTCAAGGCCCATCCGCTGGCCGAATGTTCGCGTCTCCTGCCGGGAGAGCCCGCGCTGCTCGGCCGCGAAGCTGCGCGCGGCGAGAAACGCGGGTAGCACGAGGAGCGCCACGCACACGCCCGCGACGGCGCCGGCGAACAGGTACCCGTCCACGGTGACCCGCGGCTGGAGGCCGAGCCCGATGTCGGCCAGCGGTCCCGCGATGCCGAGCACGGCCACGGCGGCGACCGCCAGCCACGGCCCGAGGATCACCGCGGGGATCGCGAGCATCAGCCCCTCCATGAGCGCGAGCGACGCCACCTGCAGCGGCTCGGCGCCGCGGGACAGGAGGAGGGAGGTGTCGACTCGCCGATGATCGACGAGGAGCGAGGCGATCAGGATGATCGCGTAGATGGCCAGGATCGCCAGCTGGGCCATCAGCACCAGCATGTTGGTGCGGCTGACCAGCAGCGAGCGCTCGGCATCGCCAAGGAGGGCGGGCAGCCCCGTCGCGACATAGGGCGCCTCGCCGGTGGCGGTCTTGAGGTGGTCGGGCACAGCCGCGAGCGCTCCGCGCAGCGACGCGATGTCGTCCACCGACAGTCGGGCAAGGTCCGGAAACGCCCGCCACCAGGCATGGACCGAGACGATGGGGGTGTGGCGCAGGAGATCGTTCGACGTCGCCAGGAACGGCCCGAAGGTCCGGAAGCCCTGTCCGTCCACGATCCCGGATGTCAGCTGCTCGTCGCCCTGCCAGAACGGGTCGACGACCGAATCGATTGCGAAGATCCCCGCCAGGCGCACCTGGACCTTGGCCGCGTTGCCCTCCTGGGTCACCAGCGACAGCTCGTCGCCCACCGCCAGCCGGAGCTCGCTGGCGACGGCGTCCACGACCGCCACCTCGATCGGCCCGGACGTACCGCTGCGGTCCGCCGGCCAGCCGCCGTCGATCAGGGTGGCGTGGTCGGCAAGCCCGTCGAGCGAGCCCAGCGCCGCGAGGTCGCCGGTGCGGATCGATGGCCGGCTGGCGATCGTGAGCGTCGCGCTGCTCCGCACCTCGCGCAGGACGCTGCCGCCCACGGTCGCAATCGCCTGCTGGAGATCGGCCACCACCGGGCTGTCGATGTCCGCGACGTGTGCCGGAGTGCCGTAGAGCGAGACCTCGATCGAGGTGTCCGTGACCGGGGCATCGGCGACCGTTCGTCCCAGGCCGGCAGTCGAGGCCGCGGCCCAGTACACCGGTCCGGCGGCGACAAGGGCGGCAGCGAGGAGCGTGACGAGCCAGGCGGCGGCAACGATCGGCCAGTCCGCGCGGCTTCGGCGCAGACTTACCCGAAGCGCCGCGATCAACGCGTGCACGGACAGCTCTCATCCGGACCGGTGGTGCCAGGCTGCGCCGCGAGCTCGCACAGACGGCCGAGGGTGGCGCAGGAGTCCAGCAGCGCGGAGTCGTGCATCGCGGGGTCCTTGGGGCAGCAGCGTCGCTCTTGAAAGGGCCGCCGCCTGTCACCGGGCTGGGTCCTGCGGCATTGTATGGCCGCTTCCGCCGAGTCCGCCGCAGGCCGGAGCGGATGCCCCGGAAGACCTCGTTCGATGCTCAGGAGCTGCTGGTGGGCCGGGGCAGAATCGAACTGCCACAGCCGAAGGCGAGGGTTTTACAGTTCCCGCGTCGGCGTCCGCCGGCGTTCGCCGAGTCGGTATCCACGCACGAAACCGCCGTTTGCTCCGCTCCGGCGTCCGCCGATGTTCGCCCCGATTGCTACTGGCGTTGCTGCCCGGTGTAACTGCCCGAGCGGTACCTCGGGGATCGGCTCCTTGGAGTTGATGGGCTCGATCTCCTTGCGGCGGAGGATCGCCCGGCAGATGAGCTCGGCGACCTGCGAGTCGGCCCAAGGCAGCCGCCTGGACGTTGAGGTCGGAGCTGCAAGTGGGATGCCCGCCACCAACGACCTTCCGATCACGATGCGTCTCTCCGAACCTCCAGAACCGTGCGAGCTGGTCCGCAGCGCATGACGCCTCGGCCGCCCCGCCGCCCCGTCGAGCGCGCGACCGACCGTGAGGTCGTGGTCGTCGCGGCCGTCCTGGTCGCCGGGTCGGAGAAGGCCGTCGCCCACCGCCTCGGCTTGTCGCACTCGACCGGCAAGCACCACTTGGCGAACGCGCGGTCCAGGGTCGGGGCGGAGACGACCGCACAGCTGGTGTGGATCCTGGCGCCGCGGCTGCCGGAGCCGGAGGGCATGGCCCAAGCTGAGGACTCGCGGGTCTGCTCGACGAGACTTGGATCGGGGATCTGCTGCATCGCCGTCGTCACTGCCGCCGAATTGAGAGCCCATCGGCAACCAATCGCCTCTGACCCCGGCCGTTGGGGCCGGTTGGCCTTGGGCTCGGGCATCGTCCGACGACAGACTGTTTGTCAGGCCAGGAGTGCTCGGGAGCACCGGAGAGCCATCTCCCTCGAGTCGAGCATTACGGAAGGCCACGGCTGGCGGCACGAGAGAAGGCACCGCAGAATGGCATTGGATCCGACTACTTCCGTCGCTTTGACGAGGGCCGACGCGGCTCGCCGATTCGGCTTCTGGATCGGCCTCGCCACCGCCGCGCTGACCGTGGTGACCTTCGCCCTGGCGCTCACGGCGCTGCCGGACGCCGTCCCGTACCCGTTCACGAGCCAGGTCATCGTCGACCAGTGGCCCCGGGACTACCTGTGGATGTACCCAGCGATGGTCCTGATGGTGCTCTTCGTGGCGCTCCTCGTCGCGATCCACGAGTCCGCACCGCCAGCCCACCGGACGTACAGCCTGCTCGCGCTGTGCGTGGGTGTCATCGCCGCCGCTGTCCTGCTCATCACCTACTACATCCAGGTGACCGTGATGCAGCCGAGCCTCGAGAAGGGGCAGCTCGATGGGTGGGCAATGCTGACGATGTACAACCCGAACGGAGTCTTCATCGCGCTCGAGGAGCTCGGCTATCTGCTGATGAGTCTCGCCTTCCTCTGCCTGGCCGGGGTGTTTGCGGGGGCCAGTCGGCTCGAGCGGAGCCTTCGCTGGCTCTACATCGCGAGCTTCGCCGTGTCGATCGGCGCCCTCGTCGTCGTCTTCGCGGTGAGCGGGATCGATCGCGGCGACCAGTTCGAGATCATCGTGATCTCCGTCGTCTGGCTCACCCTCATCGCCGCGGGGATCCTCACGGCCCTCGTGTTCAGGCGCGCCGGGCGGCAGGCGCGGAGCTAACGCTCAGCGAGTGTCGGTCGAACGCGTATCGGCGTCCGGCAACTGCTCAGCCATTGACGCCCGGAGAACAACGCCACGGGCCACGTGGTGCGATGGCCGGGAGAAAGAGCAAGGAGGAGCACGACATGCCTGACCAGATGATCAAACTCATTGCGGGCGGCGTGCTGCTCGTGCACGGGCTCGCCCATGGGGGAGCCCTCGGCGCCCTGGCCTGGATCCGGTTCCGCCCCGGGACGCCGTCCGGTGGCTGGCTCGAGGCTCGGTCCTGGCTCGTCCCGTCGCTTGCGGGAGACACGGCCACCACGATCGCCAGCGCGTTCTGGATCGTGTCGCTCGTCGGGTTCGTCATCGTCGCGTTGTCGTTCTGGGGCGTCGTCGTCCCGGACACCGTCTGGCGGCCGCTGGCCGTGGCGTCCGCGCTCGTTTCGATCGCCGGCATCACGTTGTTCTTCGGCACGTGGCCAATGTTCAATACCCTGGCCGCCCTCGGCGTGAACGTCGCGGTCCTCGTGGCAGTGCTCTGGCTGCGCTGGCCGGCGGCGGTCCAGTAGCTGGTCGTACAGCTCGGCGGAGGCAAGCGTGCGGCCGCGCCCCCTCCACCCGCGACAAGCACCTTCCGATCGGGCAACAGCGTCGCCATTTGATCACCGCCAACCACAGCAGGATGGCGTCCATCCCGGGCTATGCAATCACTGGCGATCGAAGGACAGGGACCGCAAGACCGCCGACGCGACGGTCGACACCTCGAGAATCGACGCCACCGGCCAGACGGCACGATGTTGCCGACCGTCGACGAGCCGGCCAAGGAGAAGTCACCGCCTCCCGCGGTTCACGCGCTGGCGATGAACGGCTGGCGCGCGAGCAGCGCCTCGAGCCCGTCCAACAGCCGCTGCAGGCCGAACTCGAACTGCTCGTCCGGCGTGAGGATGGCCATCGCCGGCGCCGCCGCCACGAGGTTCGGAAAGCGATCGGCCGGAAGCGACGTCACGAGGGCCTCCGCCATCGCACGGACCTGCACGGCCGGTCGTGATCGCTTGGCCGATCTGACTCAGCCACAGGCCCGCGAACAGGACCACGATGACCGACAGGAATCCTGCAGTTGCACGCCGAGGCAGACGCTTCCCATCCGCGCCGGCTCCGGGTGACTCGCTCCCGGACCACGCGATCGGGAGCCAGACTGCCCATGACAACCCGATCGCAAGCACCGTGAAGACGACGGCGGTGCGGGTCATCCGGCGGGTGACGACAACGCCGTTCCCGGCGGGTTGCCACTGCGTACGCAGTCCACCTGTTTCCGTTCAGGCGGCCTCGGCGCGCCGGGCGACAATGCCCGCCACGGCGATCGCGAGGAGCAGGTAGGCAACGACCGCGGCCGCCGGCGCCAGCATCTGGGCGGTCAAGCCAGCCTTGCCCACCTGAGCCAGCAGATCACCACCGGCACCAATGGGCGCGAAGCGCAGGATGTCAGCCGGCACGACGATTGCCGCAATCTGCTCACCGATCATGAGCGCCACGACGGCCGCGATCCCGGCGACCTGGCTCCGCGTGACGAAGGCGGCGGCGAACCCGATCGATGCCTGCATCACGACGCTCAGCCAGCCGGCCGCGAGGATCCACGGGATCGATTCGACACCCGGGGCAAGGGGATCGCCCGCCTCGACACCGGCGGCCTGACCGGCCACGGCGACCAGGCCGAGGCCGAGCGCGTAGAGCAGCACCCACGCGACCAGCGAGACGACGGCGATGGCCGCGATCGTGCCGATGACGTACCGGGGCCGGGATTCCCCGCGCGCGACCGCGACACGGAAGGTTCCCCAGGTCCACTCGGAGCCGGCGATCGTGCCGCCGTATGCGGCTGCCGCGATTCCCGCGAAGGTCGACAGCATCGCCGCGACGCTGCCATACGCGTCGGGGAACCGGAGGACGTCCTCGATGCCAGACTGCTCGGGGGCGCTCATTGCCGTTCGGGCCGCCATGGCGACCCCGGCGTACACGAGGACGAGCAGCCCGGCGAGGACCGCGAACGTCCGGGCGCTGGCCGGGCGGCGGATGAGCTTGAGCAGGGAGACGGATAGGAGCCGCATCGGTCAGCCCTCCGTGAGCGAGAGGAACAGCCCCTCGAGATCACTGCCGGACTCGAGCCCCGACACGGGCACGCCAGCAGAAACGAGGGTGCGGTTGAGTTCGGCGGCACGATCGGGCGCGGCGCCGACGGTCAGCCAGCCGGGACCGAACCCGTCCAGGTGAACGTCCGGGGCCACCCTGCCCAGGACCTCCGTGGCGCGTGGCACGTCGGCCGGCGCGACCCGGATCCGCACCTCCCCCGATGAACCGAGCAGTTCGTCCAGGCGGCCCGCGCGGACAAGCCGGCCGGCAGCGATGATCGCCACCTCGTCGACCATGAGCTGGATCTCGGCGAGGATGTGCGACGAGACGAACACGGTCTTGCCTTCGCCGGCGAGCCGTCGCAGGAGCCCGCGCATCTCGACGATGCCGGCCGGGTCAAGGCCGTTGGCGGGCTCATCGAGCAGGAGCAAGGGTGGATCGTTGAGGAGCGCCCCGGCGATCCCGAGCCGCTGGCGCATCCCCATCGAGTACGTCTCGAAGCGGTCCGAGGCGCGATCCCGCAGAGCCACGAGCTCCAGAACGGCGTCGATCCTCCCGCGGGCTGGTGCCGGACCCACGCCGGCAAGGGCACGCAGGTTGTCCCGCCCGGACAGGTATGGGTAGAACGCCGGCGCCTCGATCAGCGCGCCGATCCTCGAGAGTGGGGCTCGGTCCAGCCAGCCCACGGGTCGGCCGAACAGCTCGACGGATCCGGCGTCCGGGCGGATGAGGCCGGCGAGGATCCGCATCGTCGTCGTCTTCCCCGCGCCATTGGGACCAAGGAAGCCGTAGACGACCCCCGGTGGGACCTCGAGGTCGAGCCCGTCGAGCGCGTATCGCGAACCGTAGGCCTTCCGCAGGCCGGTCGCGTGGATCACCGGTGGCTGGTCTTGCATGCGTTGCCCTCCCGCGAGCGGCAGGCACGCGCACTCGGGGACCGGCGCGTCCGGGCCAGGGGCTCGAACCTCGACGACCGCCGGGGAGCGTGCGACACGTCACCTCGGGCACAGGTGTCCAGCGTCCCGAGGCGAGACCCGGACGGCGCCGAAGCACCGGGCCCAAGTCGTCTGGTCAGGCGGCCAGCCTCCCGTCTCGCGCGAACACCGGCAACGGCCAAAGCTCCCATTGGTCCGGCGCCATGCGGCCCAAGAGGGCCCGAAACCCGCACGTTCGGCGCTGGCCGTCAGGTGAGATCCGGATGTGACCGACAGCCCCGGCCGAACCGGACCGCTGGCCCTGCACACCATTTTCAGCGATGTCAACGATGAGCGCAGGTATCCGGATCGTCAGATCCGCCTCGTGTGCCCCGCGTGCCTAGCACTGCGGTCGCGATGCCTGCCGCTCCGCGACGCTGAACCTGCCGGTCGCCGATCCCCTGCCGCGGCGGGCCTGGCGGCACCGGCCGGCGCCCAGGCGACAGGCTCGCGGGAGACCGACGCACATTCGACTGATAGGGGAGGCAAAGCCCACATGCTCGCCAAGGTCGCAGAACGCTTCGCCTGGACGGCTTCCCTGCTTGCCGCCGTGGCAGCGGCCGCGGGGTTGGCCTACGCGCCGCTGTATCGCGACGCTCCCGGGATGGTCGACCAGGCCCGGGGGACTGACCTCGTGACGCTGTTCATCGCGGTTCCACTGCTTCTGGCGGCTCTGGTCATCTCGAGCCGCGGGTCCGTGGTAGCGCAGGTCGTGGCCCTGGGCGGCCTGGCCTACCTCGTCTACACGTACGCGATCTTCGCGTTCCAGGTCGTTGTCAACCCGCTGACGCCCACCCACCTCGCGATCCTCGGGCTGTCCACCTGGGCGATCGCCCTCTGGGTGCCGTCGCTTGGCCCCGACGTGACACGCGTCGGCCAGACCCTGCCGCGGCGCACCACCGCGGGGTTCCTCACACTCGTGACCGTGCTGTTCGCGGGTCTGTGGCTCGGGCAGATCGCGTCCGCAATCACGAGCGGAACGCTGCCTGCGGCGGTCGCTGATCTCTCGTTGCCCACGAGTGCCGTCTACGCGCTCGACCTTGCCTTCGTGCTTCCCGTGCTCGCCCTCGCGGCGTTACTGCTCATGCGGCGGCACCCGGCGGGCCCACCGCTGGCCTTGGGAGCGCTCGTGTTCTCCGTGCTGATGGCGCTCAGCATTCTCGGGCTGCTGGCAATCGAGGTGGCCAAGGGCGAGCTCGCCGATCCGTCCATCCCATTCGCGTTCGGCACGATCGCCGCCATCGCAGCAGCACTCGCTGTGCGCGGACTGATGGGGAAAGAGACGCTGGCGCGGCCGATGGTGACCGCGTGACCACACGAACGAGACGATCATGACGAGGCGCAGTGCGGGGGCAGTGACGCTGGTTCTGGGGGTCCTTTGCTTCGTCGTTGGAGCCATCGAGCCAGGCTGGGGACGTTCACATGGCCACTGACACGCCGGGCAGGCTCCGAATGGCCCTGACAGCCGCAGCATCGTTTCGGGTGGAGTCGCCCGAATGCCGATCGCAGCGAGGTAACCAGCCATGACCAACACGTCCCGATCCAATGCCGGTGCTCCGATCGGCGCCGGGATCGCGATCGGTGCATAGCGGAGGTAACGCCTTGGCAACCCAAGTGGACCGGACCGTGGCGATCCAGCGGACGACCGATGCCGAGCGGGACGAGAGCCTCGCTGCGAATCGTGGCGGCTTCTCGTTCCTGTTCGTCCACGGGTTGACCTGGATCGTGGCCGCGGCGCTCACGTTCGTCCTGCCGCTCAAGGACGCGGCGCTCGTCTACCTCTTCCAGGGGTTCGTGGCGTTCCCCGCCTCCCTGGTCCTGGAGCGACTGCTCGGCTTCCGGACGCTCTCGACCCGGGAGAACTCGCTCGTTTCGCTGTTCGTCCTCATCGCGGTGGCGCAGGGCCTCGCCCTCCCGGCCTCGATCGTGGCCTTCAACCTCGATGCCCGCTACCTGCCGGTCGTCTTCGCGGCGACGAACGGCGGCCACTTCCTGCCGTACTCGTGGCTGCACCGGACGCGTGCCTACGTGCTGCTCGCGGTGGTGGCTGCCCTGGGGCCATACGCCCTGGTCCTCGTCGCCGGTCCCGATGCGACCTTCCACCTGGCCGGGTTCCTTGTCGGTGGCGCCCTCCTGGTCACCGCCGCCTACGTACTGGCCGTGTCGAGCCGCCGGGCGGACGGCCGATGAGGTGAGTCTGGTCTGGGCAATCGGCCCGACGGCCGGGATGCGGATCAATGGGTCAGTCGCCGGGGTCGGCGTGATGACTCGCCTGCGTGACGGTCCTCGTCGCCTTTCGATGCTGCTGACGGCGACGCTCAAGCCAGGGAACCAACTGAGCTCCGTGGTGAGCCTTGCAGCGGTTGTCGTGGCTGGGATCGGTGGAGCCTTGGCCCCGGCCGACGCCTTGCCCGGGTGGGCCCAGACGATCGCGCCCGCGAGTCCGGTCTTCTGGATGCTCAAGGGCTTCCGGGCCGTCATCCTCGATGGTGGTGGCCTGGACGCAACCGCCGTGCCCGCGGCCGTGACGCTGGCATTCGCGGGGGGCATGGCCCTGATCGCCGTCTGGCGCTTCTCAGTCACGGACGTGAACGTCGGGGACAGCTGATCGCCCCTGGGAGCCGATGCCGACCGCAGGCTACCCAGACGAACCCGACTACGGCTCGGAGTGGTGGGGCTCGGGCGTCAACAACCAGCACTGCACCGCCGTCACGATGCCCGAGGCCGGGCGGTTCATCCGGATCGGCGTCTGGCTAGACGCTGCCCCCTCCGGGCGAGCGCCGGCGAGCTCTTCGAGACTCAGCCGTCGGCGACGTTGCCGTCCGCGGCGGACGCGGGCTCGACGGCCTTCTGCTAGGAGCGGGTCCGGTCGTCTTGTGCATGAGCGTATGCCTTGTTGCTACCGGGTTGCTACCGATCCCGTTGTACGCCGGACATGAAAATGGGGCCTCACAAGGCCCAATTTGTGCTCAGGAGC
>CAVRGY010000016.1:0-52938 GCA_963720825.1 uncultured Chloroflexia bacterium
TGGCCAAGACGGTCAAGGGCTGGACCCTGGGCGCCGGCGTCGAGGCGCGCAACATCACGCACCAGGCAAAGAAGCTGAGCGAGGCGGAGCTGCGCGTGTTCCGCGACCGCCTGGAGCTGCCGATCCCGGACGCCAAGCTCAAGGACGCGCCGTACTTCCATCCCGGACCCGAATCCGAGGAGGTCCGGTACATGATCGAGCGCCGCGCCCTGCTGGGCGGGCCGGTGCCGCGACGCGTCGTCCGCGCCCAGCCGCTGCCGGCGCCCGGCGCAAGCGTGGACCAGCGAGTTCGACGCGGGCAGCACGACCGCGGTCTCGACCACGATGGTGTTCACCCGGCTGCTGCGCAACCTGATGCGAGATCCGCAGCTCGGGGAGCGGATCGTGCCGATCATCCCGGACGAGGCGCGCACGTTCGGCATGGACCCGCTGTTCAAGGAGGCCGGGATCTACGCGGCGCTCGGGCAGCGGTACGAGCCCGTGGATTCCGAGCTTCTCCTCTCGTACCGCGAGGCAACGGACGGCCAGGTCCTCGAGGAGGGGATCAACGAGGCTGGGTCAATGGCCTCGTTCCAGGCCGCGGGCACGTCGTATGCGACCCACGGCGAGCCGATGGTGCCGTTCTACATCTACTACTCGATGTTCGGGTTCCAGCGGACCGGCGACCAGGCGTGGCTGTTCGGCGACCAGCGGGGGCGCGGCTTCATGCTCGGTGCGACGGCCGGGCGGACGACGCTCGCCGGCGAGGGACTCCAGCACGACGACGGCCAGTCGCACGTGCTGGCATCGACGATCCCGGTCATCCGCGCCTACGACCCAGCGTTCGCCTACGAGCTGGCGACCGTGATCCGCGAGGGGATCGGGCGGATGTACGGCGACGGCGAGGACGTCTTCTACTACGTCAGCCTGTACAACGAGAACTACCCGCAGCCGCCCAGACCGGACGGCGTTGACGAGGGCATCATCAAGGGCATCTACCGATACGCCGCGGCGCCCGAGCTCGAGAACCCGCTGGGCCACGTACGGCTCGTCGGGTCCGGCTCGATCATGCAGCAGGTGATCGCCGCCCGGGACGTGCTGGCGGAGCAGTTCCGCGTCGCGGCCGAGGTGTACTCGGCGACGTCGTTCCAGCAGCTCCGCCACGAGGCGCTCGCGGTCGACCGCTGGAACCGGCTCAACCCGGACCAGGAGCCGCGGGTGCCGTACGTGAGCCAGGTGCTGGGCGCCGACGGCGGCCCGATCGTGGTCGCCACGGACTGGATCCGCTCGCTTCCGGACATGGTCGCCCGCTGGGTGCCGGAGCCGTACCTGACGCTGGGTACCGACGGCTTCGGCAGGAGCGACACACGCGAGGCGCTGCGGGGGTACTTCGAGATCGATCCGCCGCATATCGTGGCGGCGGCGCTGGCCGGCCTGGTCCGCACGGGTGCGCTCGACGGACCGCGCGCCGCGGCGATGATCCGGGAGCTTGGCGTCGATCCCGACGCGCCGGACCCGCTCGCGCGCTGATCTCCGCTCATGAGTACGCCGCACGACCCGGGAGGGGACCGGATCGTGCGGCGTGAGGCCCGTTGCCGGCCCCGTCACAGGCGCGGCTTCGGCGGATGAATCGTGCTTCGCCGCCAAGTCTAGGACCCGCCTGTGATCGATCCCGGCAGTCAATGTTGCGTGCGCATTACAGGCGCATGTCAGCCTGGCCCATGGGTCCGGCGAATGCGGGTGGGACGCCCTGCCGCGATGTGTAAGGCGTGCCTGACCATGAGAAACAAGCGCGCTTGACGAGCCCGTGGGGCGCGCCCTAGCATCTCGTCGTTCCGATGGCCGCGGCGTCCCCGCGTCCCAATCCCGCCACAGGAGCGTGTCCCTTGGATGTCGGGTCCTTCACGAGCGGCCTCCTCACCGGTCTGCGCGAGGGCGTCGAGGCGGCGCTGATCGTCAGCATCATCCTGTCCTACCTCGGGCGAACCGGGAACCGGGCGCAGTTCGGCCGGATCTGGGCCGGCACCGCCGCCGCGATCGTGCTGAGCCTGCTCGCGGGCCTCGTCCTGTTCATCACGGTCGGCGAGCTGCCCGAGCCGTACGAACAGATCTTCGAGGCGCTGGCGATGCTGCTGGCGTGCGCGGTCGTGACCTGGATGCTGTTCTGGATGCGTCGCCAGTCGGCCTCGGTCAAGAGCGACCTGCACGCAGCGCTGGATCGCGCGCTGACCGAGGGGTCGGTTCTCGGCCTGGCCGTGCTGGCGTTCAGCGCGGTCATCCGCGAGGGCCTCGAGACATCCCTGTTCCTGGTCGGCCAGGCCGCGTCGGTCCGCAGCGGAGCGCCCAGCGTGCTCCTGGGTGCCATCGCCGGGCTCGGGATCGCCGCGCTGCTGGGCGTCGGGTTCTATCGCGGCGCGCGCCTGATCGACCTCAGGGTGTTCTTCCGCTGGACGGGGATCGCGCTGATCTTCATCGCGGCCGGCCTCGTGTCGCGGGCGATCCACGAGCTCGTCGAGATCGGCTGGGTTTCCGTCGGGACCTCGACCGCGTTCGACGTCTCGCGCATCCTGCCGCACGAGGCGATCCCGGGCGCCCCGGATGGCCTGCCGCTCGTCATCGGCCAGCTGCTGCGCGCGCTGCTCGGGTATACCTCGCAGCCCGAGGTCATCACGCTGTTCGTATGGGCCGCCTATGTGGCCGCGGTCCTGACCATGTTCCTGCGACCGGTACGACGGCTGCCCGCAGCGACCGGCCCGGCACCCGAGGTGGGCTCGGCGTCCCGGCCCGCCGGGTAGCGTTCGGGCGGCCGCGATCAGCGGTTCGCGACCAGGCGCAGTAGCTCGCCACCGGCGATGTCGGTCAGATAGACCTCGCCGTCGTCGCCGGTACCCAGCGAGCTGATGGCACGCCCCGTCTCCGCGAGCGTGATCGGCGGCTGCGGGGCCGCGAGGCCGGCGTCGATCGCCCACAACGTGCCCGCGCAGTAGTCCGAGAACAGGTATGCGCCGCGGAGGTCCGGGATCGCCGCGCCGTGGTAGACGACGCCGCCGATGATCGAGCACCCGGTCGGGTGCGGGTATTCCGATACCGGCATGGTCACGCCCTGGGGGTCGCAGCCGGTGTCCGGGTTGTAGCAGTGGGCGCCTTCCCAGCGGCGCCACCCGAAGTCGAGCCCGCGCGCGCCGGCCGGTGCCACGTCAACCTCCTCCCACGCGCTCTGGCCAACGTCCCCGATCCACAGGTCGCCGGTCGCGGGATCGATGCTGTCGCGGAACGGGTTGCGCAGCCCGAAGTGCAGGATCTCCGGCAGCGCCCCCGACCGCCCGACGAACGGGTTGTCGGCCGGGACCCGGTAGGCCTGGCCGGGCGCCGCACCGAGCACGTCGATCCGCAGGATCTTGCCCAGCAGCGTGTTCAGGCTGCTGGCGCGATTCTCGGGGTCGCCGCCGCTGCCGCCGTCCCCCAGCCCGATCAGCAGCATCCCGTCGGTATCGAACCCGATCCAGCCCCCGTTGTGGTTGGCGTACGGTTGCTTGGCCGTCAGCAGGATCCGCTCGGATGCCGCGTCGGCGACATCGGGGTTGTCCGGGGACACGCGGAACTCCGAGATCGTGGTGTTGCCCTGCGTGTCCGAGTAGTGCACGTAGAACGTGGTCCGGTCCGCGCCGAAGCCCGGCGGAAAGGCGAGGCCGAGCAACCCGCGCTCGCCGCCGGCGGCGACCCGGCTGGAGATGTCGAGGAACGGAGTCGCGAGGATGCGCCCCTCGCGAACGATCCGGATCCGTCCGCCCTCCTCCGCCACGAACAGACGCCCCGAGCCGTCGCCGGCCGGCGTGACGAACGTCGGCCGCTCGAAGCCCGACGCCACCGGTTCGACGGTGACGGAGACGGCGGCAAGGTCCGGGCGATCGGACCCCGGGACGGCGCTCGCGGTCGGCCGCGGCGTCGAGGACGGTGTGGCCGCTGTGGCCGCTGTGGCCGCCTGCGTTGCGACGCCAGACTCACCCGGCGTGGCGCCGACGGACGGTCCGGCGGGGGATCGGGACGTGTCGCCGCCACATGCGACCAGGCCTGCGACGATGGCGACGGTCATCGGCAGGGCAAGGAGCCGGTTCGGCGTGCCGGTGCTGTTGACCAACCTGCTGCGCTTCATCTGTTGGTCACAGGGTACCGGCATGGACCGTGACTCCCTGGCCGCGCCTCGAGCGCGACGAGCCGCGGCCGATGCGCCGGGGTGGTCGCTCAGCCGCCGGCGCGCACCCGGTCGACGCGCGCCGCGAAGGTCTCGGCCTGGAGCGCGGTCTGCCCGTCCTCGTCGTGCCGGAACAGCACGTAGGCATCGAGCCCGTCGTCGAGGAACGGGACCAGGCGCCGGGCCCACGCATCGAGCGCCGCTTCGTCGTAGGTGGCGCGTCGAAGGCGGAGGTACAGGAACGGGCCGGTGCGCCGGATGTCGGGCGGGTCGTCCGCACCGTCGAGATCGGTCGTGCACAGGACGGCGGCGGCGGCGCGGAGCGCGGCGAACACCTCGTCCGCCTGCCATGACGCATGCTGGGCCTCGAGGACGAGGGGGAGGCTCGCGGGCCATGCGCGGAGCAGGCCCCCCAGCCGCTCGTCGTTGCGTGCAACCTCACCCGGGACGCGGAACAGGACGCCGCCCAGCCGTGCCCCGAACTCCGGCAGCGTCTCCGTCAGCCACGGGACCGAGGTCGCGGGGTCCGCGTACAGCGCCCGGATGCTCGCCCCGCGCTGGGCCTTGACGATGAACCGGAAGCCGGGGGGCGTCGCCGCGCACCACGCGCGGATCCGGTCCGCGGTCGGGCGCGCATAGAACGTGTTGTTGAGCTCGCAGGCAGGGAGCCGGGCGGCATAGTGGCTGAGGCGGCCGCGTGCGGGAAGCCCGTCGGGGTAGAAGCGGGGCGCCCAGCCCGCGTACGCGAATCCGCTGGTGCCGGCAAGGACGCGTCCCGGTTGCCGGGCGACGTCCGGCGTCAGCCTTCCTCCGTTGCCCGGCCGGGATCCGACTCGGCGTTGCAGCCGAGCTCGTCGATGACCTGGTCCAGGCCGCGCTTGATCGCGGCCCGATCGTCAGCGGCGATCACGCCGAGGAAGTACCGCTGGACCCCGGCGAGATGCGTCTGCGATGCCGTGCGCAGTCGCTGGACGCCGGTCGTTGTGAGGATCGCCTCCGCGCCGCGCGCGTCCGTCGCGCACGCGGATCGCTTGACCATGCCGCCCGCCTCGAGCCGATCGACCAGCCGCGTGAGCCCGCTGCGCGACAGCAGCACGCGCTCCGCGAGGGCGCTCATGCGCAGGCGCCGTCCGGGGCTGCCGGCGAGCTGGATCAGCGCGTCGTACTCCGCGAGCGACAGGCGATGGGCCGTCTGCAGCTCCTCGTCCATCCGCCTCGTGAGCCGCGCATGCGCGTGAAGGAAGCTGCGCCAGGCGTCAAGGCGTGCGTCGTCGCCCGTCGGGATGGCCGGCGAAGCCGCCGCATCCGGGGACGCCGCGTCGCCGTTGACGAGCTCCGTTGTCATGGCTTTATGCTACCGCATCGGGGAGATAGTTGACAATGCAATTACCGGTGCGCCGGCTTGTCCGCGTGCGGCTGCCGCGACTGGCCCGCCACCCGCGCACCCGCGTCGCTCCCCGCGCCCCGCCAACTCACGTGGCGCATCAAACCGCCCCTCCGACACGGGGTTCGACGCCCACTATGCGTCCTTCGGGCTCGGACCGGCCAGGCTGGCCTCGGCCTTGACGCGCCCGATGAGTCACGGCGGTATGGGGCGCGGACCACGGCGGTCTGGGGCGCGGACCACGGCGGTATGGGGCGATGACTCACGGCGGTATGGGGCGCGGACCACGGCGGCCGCCATGGTCATCGCGAGTCGCGCTAGGATCGGAGCTCCGCCACCGTGAGGAGCTTCCATGTCCGCAATCGACGTCGACGCGCTCCGCGCCCGCTTCCCGGCCCTCGCCATCAGGCAGGACGGACGACCGGTGGCGTTGTTCGACGGTCCGGGTGGGACGCAGGTCCCGGACACCGTGATCGAGGCGGTGTCGCGCTACTACCGCGAGTCCAACGCCAATCACGAAGGACCGTTCCTCACCTCTCAGCGCAGCGATGCCGTGCTCGAGGACGCGCACCTGGCGCTCGCGGACCTGCTCAACGCCGCGGACCCGTCGGAGATCAAGTTCGGCGCCAACATGACCACGCTGACGATGCACGTGGCGCGATCGATCGCGGCCTCGCTCCAGCCGGGCGACGAGATCGTGGTCACCAGCCTCGACCACGAGGCGAACGTGGGACCATGGCGCAGCGCCGCGGCGGACCGCGGTCTGCCGGTCCGGACCGTCGACATCCGGACGGACGACGTCACCCTCGACATCGAGGCGTTCGACGCCATCCTCCATGGCCGGCCGAAGCTCGTCGCGTTCGGCTGGGCGTCGAACGCCGTGGGGTCGATCAACCCGGTCGCCGAGCTGGTTCGCCGCGCCCACGAGGCGGGCGCGATGACCTACGTGGACGCCGTCCACGCCGCGCCGCACCTGCCGATCGACGTCCAGGCCATCGGCACCGACTTCCTGGCCTGCTCGGCCTACAAGTTCTTCGGCCCCCACATCGGCGTCCTGTACGGCCGCCGCGACGTGCTCGATGCGCTGCCCAGCTACAAGCTCCGCCCGGCCTACGACCGGTTCGAGACGGGCACCCTCAACCACGAGGGGATCGCCGGGGCGCTCGCCGCGGTCGAGTACATCGCCGGGGTGGGGGAGCGATACGGGACGGAGTTCGAGGCGGAGTTCCCGGGCATGACCGGGCGGCGCCTCCACGCACATATCGGGATGGCCGCGATCCGGGCCTACGAGATGCCGCTGTTCGGCCGTCTGCTCGATGGTCTGGAGTCGATCCCGGGGCTGCGGACGTGGGGCATCGTCGACCGCGAGCGCTTCGCCGAGCGCACGCCGACCGCCGCGGTGACCCTCGCCGGTGTCTCGGCCGAAGCCGCCTCGACAGCGCTCGGTGCGCGCGGGATCGCCACCTGGTGGGGCAACTTCTACGCGGTCGGCCCGATCGAGCGGCTGGGCCTCGAGCCGGAGGGCGTCCTGCGGATCGGGCTCACGCACTACAACACGGCCGCAGAGGTGGACCGCCTGGTCGACGAGCTCCGGGCGATCGCGTCGGGGGCCGGCTGATCGCGGCCCTACCGCCAGCTCTCGGGGTCGAGCAGGAAGAACGTGGTCATCGCCCACTGCTCGCGGACGATCGTCCAACGCTCGGCGAGCCGCCCGGCCAGGGGGCGGACCTCGGGCTGCCCCGCCGCGACGTCCACCGGGCCGTCGCACTTCGGCGCGTCCTCGACCGGCATCGATCCGTGCCATGCGAGGGCGCGCACCGAGACGCGGTCGATCCGCTGGAGCGCGACGTAACCCGCCATCGGCGGATCCTACGCGACGAGGCCACCGGGATGGAAGCCCTGGACCCTGTCCCGGTTGCACGAGCCGTGGCGATGATCGATGCCGGTTCGCGCGACGTATCCTGCGTGCCATGACCCAGCCCGAGCCGCGCGCCTTCGGCGCCCAGACCATGGTCGCGCCGCTGCTCGACGTCCTCGTCAAGGCGCCCGGGCCGGCGTTCGCGGCAGCCTACGACCATCCGGAGGCAGGGTTCCTGCGACCGGCCGACATCATGACAGCGCGTCGCGAGCACGACGGACTGGTCGAGACCCTCGACCGGCTGGGCGTCCGCGTCCACGAGCTCGGGACCGAGACCGACGATCCGGACCTGGTCTACGTGTTCGACCCGATGCTGATCGCGGACGGCGGCGCCATCCCGCTCCGCCCGGGCAAGCCGAACCGGGCCGGCGAGCCGGCCGTGCTCGAGGCGTGGACGTCGGCGCACGGGATCCCGACGCTGGGACGGATCGAGGCGCCAGGCACGGTCGAGGGCGGCGACACGTTCTGGCTCCGCCCGGACCTGCTGTGCATCGGGCGGACGCTCCGCACGAACGACGCCGGCGCTCGTCAGCTGGCCTCGATCGTGGGCGGCGACGTGCGCATCTTCGACGTCCCGTACTGGAAGGGCCCGGCCGAGCTCGTCCACCTGCTGTCGGTGATCTCGCCGGTGGCCGATGACGTGGCGGTCGTGTTCCTGCCGCTGCTGCCCGCAGGCCTGTACGAGCTGCTCTCGGACCTCGGCGTCCGCCTGGTGGAAGTCCCGGAGGCCGAGTACCCGACGCTGGGCTGCAACGTCCTCGCCGTGCGCCCGGGCGTGGTCGTCGTGGCCGAGGGCAACGACGGCACCCGGCGCGGGCTCGAGGCCGCCGGATGCGAGGTCCACGCCATCCCGCTGGGCGAGGTGGGCGAGAACGGGTCGGGCGGAGTGACCTGCCTGACCCGTCCCGTGCTGCGCGCATGAGCCCGGAGGGCCATCGGTCGCCGGCCGAGCGATCCCCGGATGGGGCGGCGGGGATGACGGAGCTGGCACGGGCGGCAGCCGATGCCGTCGACCCGGCCTCGACCGCCGCCGATCTCGCAGCCCTGGTCCGGATCCCGAGCGTGACCGGTGACGAGTGGACGATCGCGGGCAACCTCGCGGACCGGCTCGAGGCGCTGGGCATGACCGTCGAGGTGTTCCACCCGGATCCCGCGGCGATCCGCGCCGACCCGGCCTGGCCGGGCGAGGAGGTGGCCCGGACCACGCTCCCGGTGGTGCTCGGGCGAGCCGGCCGGCCCGGAGGACGGCGGCTGGTGCTGTCGGGGCACGTGGATGTCGTGCCGCCCGGCGACCCCGCGACATGGGCCGGCGATCCGTGGTCCGGCGAGATCAGCGACGGCGAGCTCTTCGGGCGCGGCGCCTGCGACATGAAGGGCGGCGTCGCCGCGATCCTGGCCGCGGTCCGCGCGCTCGGTGCAGCCAATGCGCTGTCCCGGCTGGAGGGCGAGCTCATCGTCGCCCTCGTGCCCAGCGAGGAGGACGGCGGGCAGGGGACCCTGGCGGCGATCCGGGCCGGCGCGACCGGCGACATGGCGATCATCCCCGAGCCGTCCCGGCTCGACATCGTGGTCGCCCACGCCGGCGCCATCACGTTCCGGCTCACGGTCCCGGGGCGCGCCGCGCACGCGAGCCGCCGCCTCGAGGGCGTGTCGGCGCTCGACAACCTGGCCACGATCGTCCGCGCGCTCGAGGCCGACGAGACCGCCCGCAACGCGGACGAGACGGACCCGCTGATGACCGCGCTCGGGCTCCCGTACCCGACGATCATCGGGACGGTCGCGGGTGGCGAGTGGAAGTCGACCGTGATGGACCAGGTGGTCGCCGGCGGGCGGTATGGCGTTCGGCTGGGCCAGACCCCCGACGCCGCCGCGGACGAGCTCCGTGCGTGCGTCGCGGCCGCGTGCGACGCCGGCCCGTTCCTCCGCGAGCATCCCGCCACGATCGAGATCGACGGGGCGCGCTTTGGCTCGGCGCGGGTCGCCGGCGATCATCCGCTGCCGGTCGGCCTGGCCGCGGTCGCGGAGGCGGTGACCGGCCGCCGGCCGCAGGCCCTGGGCGTCCCCTACGGCGCCGACATGCGGCTGTTCATCGACGTGGGCGACACGCCGTGCGTCATCTTCGGGCCGGGCGATGTCCGTCTTGCGCACGCCGCCGATGAGCACGTGGCGCTCGCAGAAGTCGAGGCCTGCGCGCGGGTGCTGGCTGCGTGGGTCGCCACGGAGCTTGCCGGCTGACGGGTCGCAGCGCACCCGACCGGGTCCCGGCGATGGGCGAGCCGGCCGTCCGGCCCGATCAGCGCACGCGCGCCGCAGCCTCGATCGCCAGGCACAGGCCGTTGGCGAGCCGCATCTGGCGTGGGGTGCGGCAGGCGACCCGTACCAGCTCCGGTGATGCCACGACGGCCGCCACGCACCGAGCCCGCGACGTGGCCACGTTGAGCCGGTTGAGCGAGTACAGGAACTCCATCCCGCGCGGTGCATCCTCGGGCGTCGAGGTCGCCATCGCGTAGATGCTGACGGGGCGTTCCTGGCCCTGGAACCGGTCGACCGTCCCGACGAAGGGCCGGCCGAGCCCGGCCGCGGCAAACGCCCGCTCGATCGCTGCGACGTGTGCGTTGTAAGGCGCGACGATCACGATGTCGTCGAGCGTCATCGCCGTCTCCACGCCATCCGCGTCGACCCAGGTTGCGCCGGCGTCCAGGAGCTCCCGGACCAGTGCGACGACAGATGCCGACTCCTCGGGCGAGTCGGTGTCGTTGCCGAGGTGCGGGACGGGCTGATAGCGCAGCCCCGTCCCGGCAAGCCGGGCGTGGTCCTCGAACAGCGTCAGCGGACCGGCCAGCACCTGCTGGCGCTCGAGGCCCGGGACGGGGTGCAGCCGCCCGGCATAGAACGCGCCCGACGTGAACTCGCACACGTCGGGGTGCAGCCGCCAGGTGCGTTCGAGGAACAGGCCCTCGGCGGGTCCGATGGTCGGCCGGTCCGGCTTGACGTACGCGGGGTCGGCCAGGAGGTGGGCGAGGGCGCTCCGCTCGGCCCCTGGCGGATGGCTCCCCTGCGTCGGCTGGTCCAGCTGCTGCGGATCCCCGAGCAGGACGATCGTTCGGGCGGCGGGGGCGCAGGCGAGCACGTTGGCCAGGCTCATCTGGCCCGCCTCGTCGACGACCAGGACATCGACCACCGGTCCGGGCCGCGACATCTCCGACCGCACCCAGGTCCACGACACCGCGCCGACCACGTTGACGGTGCCGGCTCGCAGCCCGGTCTCGACCGCGGCGTTGTCGGCAAGCGGGACAGCTGCGGCCGACGTGGGGCCCTGGCCGCTCTTCGGCTTCTGGCCGATGCGGACGCCGTCCCCGGGACGGGCCGCCCGGGCGACCTCGTCGAGGACGTGCCCGATGACCTTGTGGCTGTTGGCGACGACGCCGACCCGCTTGCCTTCGCCGACGAGGCGGATGATGAGCCGGGCCCCGGTCCACGTCTTGCCCGAGCCCGGCGGGCCCTGGATCGGGAGCACACCGCCGGGCATCGCGAGCACCAGCCGGATCGCCGCGTCGAGCGCGGTCTCGTCGTCACGGCGAAGGGGCTCGCCTTCGTGCCCGGGGATCGCCGGTGGGGTGCGCAGCAGCAGGGCCCGCGCCGCCCCGAGATCCGGCTCGTCCGGGGCGAGATCCTCGGACTGCGACAGGCCGTGGGCTGCCACCCACTCACCGGTCCGGAGCAGGCTCTCCGCGTGTTCGCGGGTGGGGACGACGCCCAGCGGTACCAGCGCGTGGGGAAGCTCGACGTCGGACAGGCCCGGACCGCGCTTGAGCTCGATGATCCGCTCGACGTCGTCGATCCGGAACACGGTGCCCGCGGACTGCTTCGTCACCGGGTCGGTCACCTCGGTGTCGGTGTCGATCCGGTGGTCCTGCGGCGGGTACCGGAAACGGTAGATCCGCGACTGCTTCTCGGGCCACGGGTCCGCCACCAGCTCCAGGCCCGCGAGCGGCTCGCGCTCCTCGAGCAGGTCCTCCTCGCTCTTCTTGAGCAGGTCGAAGTAGCGCCAGTACGCGGACTTGTCCTCCCGCCGGTGCCACGCGAGCAGCTGCGCGAGCAGCCAGCGGCCCGCGACGTCGGGCTGGTCCGCGCGCGCCACCGGATCGCCCGGGTCGTCCGGGGTGAGGGTTGCCATCAGCTCGGCGACCCGCAGGTCACGCGCCTTGAGGTCCGCGGACGGCTCGCCCGCATCCGGCTCCGGCCGGGCGAGCTCGCCCTCGCGGGCAACCAGGTCGGCCCGCCGCTCCTCCAGCCAGTCGCGAAGCTTCCAGTTGCTGACCACGTCGTCCCGGTTGTAGCCCTCGATCTCGGACAGGATCCGCGGCCCGTCATCGACCGGTGCGTCAGGGCCCAGCTCCAGCCACGTCTCGAACGCGACGATGCTGCTGCCGGCGTCCTTGAGCGCGACCTCGCGCTCGAGCGCGTACAGCGGCTCGATCCGCTTGATCGAGTAGCTTTCGACGCCCGCCCGGATCCCCTGGCGCACGACCCGGAACAGGTCGACCAGCACCCCGCCCCGCATCAGCCGGTCCACCTCGAGCTCGCGCGTGCCGTGGCGCTGGGCGAGGCGCGCCAGCGCGGTCCGCTCGTAGGCCGCGTAGTGGTAGACGTGCAGCCGGTCGTCCTCCGCCCAGCGGTCCATGATCAGGTCGACCGTCCGCTCGAACGCCGCCTTCTCGCCGGCCCAGGTGACCTGGCCGTCCTCATCGAGGCTCCAGATCGCGTGGAACTTCGGGCCGGGCGTCTCGCCGGAGCCGGCGTAGCGCGGATCGTCCTCGGTCAGCCGAGGCTCGAGGATGCCGAACAGGTAGTCCACGCCATCGTCGAGCGCGAACGGATCCCCTTCGAGGTCCAGGAACAGGTCACCGGGGCTGGGTTCGGGGAGGCCCAGCAGGCCGCGCATCGGGATGGGCGTGCGGTCCTCGGCACGCTCGAGCGGAAGCAGCTCCCACAGCACCTCGCCGCGATCCTCGCTCTGGACCTGGATCCGGGCCTGTTCGTGGACCCGCGCCAGGGCCTCCGGTCCGACGCCTTCCAGCGGTGGGCCCATCGGCAGCGCCAGCCCGGCCAGGCCGCGCCGCGTGGCCACCCCCCGGCGCTTGAGCGCACGCCGCTGGCGGCTGCTCGCACCTGCCACGAGGCTGAGGTCGTCGTCCGAGCGACGCCGGGCCCGGCACGACGGGCTCCAGCGGCAGACGTCGCAGTGCTCGACCGGCTCGGGGTACGTGGCGATGGGCGGGTAGACGGGCTCCGGAGCCCCGTCGCCGCGCAGCCCGACGGCGACCTCGAACTCCGCCTTGACCTGGCGGTAGTAGGCCATGAAGTCGTCGACGCGGAGCTTGTCCGTGGGCCGGGCCCGGCCCCCGAGAACCACGTACAGGTGCTCGGGCTGGCGCCCCTGGATCGCCGCGAGCTGCTCCACGTACGAGCAGATCTGGAGGATCGCCGACGCCTTGACGTGGCGGGCGAGCTTGGTGTCCGCGACCTCGTAGTGCCAGGGCCCGAAGGCGCTGTCCGGCTCGCCCGGATCGTGGTCCCGGCGAAGCAGGAAGTCCGCGTGCCCGCGCCATGTCCCATCGAAGAACGTCGCCTGGTACACGACGTCGGCGCGGTCGCGCATGGCGTCGATCGTCTGGACGGCAGCGGCGCGCAGCTCCGCCCCGGGGTCCCGCGGCGGGGGGTCGAGGGCGGCGAGCGCGGGCGCGCCCTCGACGAGGGGCAGGACCGCCGAGCCGTCCTTCTCGATCTCGACCACCCGCAGGCCCTGTGCCCGGAGGTCCTCCAGGTACCGCCGCTCGTGCTCCAGGCCGCGCTTGGCGACGAGCTCGATCGACGGGTCGTTGCGGACGGGCTTCTCGACCAGGCCGGCCATGGCGGCCCGCTCGAGGGCAAGGCGATGCCCGCAGGCGAGAAAGCCCACGAGATCCGTGGCGGCGTAGACGGGTCGCCCGTCGATCAGCTGCATGCACCGGGAATGCTACGGGCCGGTCGTGCCACCTTGCCTGTCACGGCCGTTCGCCGCGCATGCCGGCACCCCGATCAGGCCGGACGAAGCGATCGCCACAGGTTGACGGCCCACTGCCAGTCGGTGGCCTCGTCGAACACGATCCGGATGCTGGCGCCCCGGCCGGGAACCGCTGCATAGCCCTCCAGCACGGCTACCTCGATCCCCGAGCTTGCGTCCGTGCCGATCCGCGCGGTTCCGAGGAGCTCGCCATCTCGGTGGTTGAGCACGCTGTCGCCAAGGCTCGGGGCGACCTGGGCGAGGAACGTCTCGGGTGGCATCGGGTCGTGCTCCGTTCCGATGACGCCGCCCGCGAGCGTCACGGTGCGTCCCCGATCCCGGCCCCGCCATTCGTCTCCGGTCCGGCGTTCTGAGAAGTCCCCGGGCACCTCGAGCGCCCAGCCCTCCTGGACGACCGTCACCGGTCGCCGGCGGTATCCGACGGGTGTCAGAGACGCGTCTGCCGACCCGGCGCGAGGCGCGACGCGTTGCTCGATCGGATCGCTGACTCCGCGCAGCCTGATCATCTCCTGCCACTCGCGCCACGGGTAGGGGAGCGACGGGTCCATTGGCAGCGCTCGGCGAAGATGCCGGAGCGCTTCGTCGAAGGTCGCGACCTCGGTGTCGTCCATCGGGGGCCGCCATCGGATCTCGGTCCACATGAGGCACAGCGCCCGGTGCAGGTGATACCGGGCATCCATGGCGTCGAGCCACCAGGGCCGGATGTCGCGGGCAACCCTGGCATCCCGCGTGGCGCGGTCCAGCCAGTCGTCGTCGCGAGGTCCGAGCGGCGTCACGATCGCGCCGTCCGAGGAGAACCTCGTTCCCGGTCGCAGACCGACGTGGATCGCGGTTTCACCGCCGCGCCGAAGGTCCAGCACGCGTGCCAGCGACTGCCCGAGAGCCGTGAGGTGCGCCCGCTCGACGTCCTCGCGCTCGAGCAGCTGCTCCCTCGCCTGCCCCGCCGCGTGGTCCCCCGCCACCACATCCGTGGGCCGCGCCGCCCCCGGATCCTCGAGCCATACGATCCCCAGCGTCGCACCCAGTCGCTCGAGCAGGCGGGCGACGAACGTGTGATATCCGGGACCGACCGCGGTCACATCTGCCGATGCGCGCACATGGCCGGACGCGTCGGCGGTGATCGTGACCGGCTCGGCCGCCGGATGGAGGTCGACGGTGAGCTCGGTGTCGCCGGCGGGCGCCCGATCGCGGTACATCGAGCGGACCGCCTGGCCGTGCTCGCGAGCGATCCACTCCTGTGCGTCGGCCAGCAGCCGTTCCGGCGCCGGCTGCCGTGGAATGATGCCCCGCTTTGCTGCCTGTCCGACGACTCCGAACGTGAGCCCCACGGCGTGCCACCCTGCTCCTGCGCCACCGTCCCCGACGATAGCCCCGCGGCGATCGTGCAGCCACCCGTCGTGGGCTGCCGTTCGTACCGACGCGAGCAGCCGACCGTCACGGGCGACCGCTCGAGGCTCTGCATCGCGGAGCCGCTCGGGTCGCCTACACTCCGGCCGTGGAACCGGAACGCAGGCCACCGAACCGTATCGATGCCGACGGCCACCGCCAGGTCGCGCCCACCTGGGAGAGCCTTGTCGATCGCCAGATCCGCGAGGCGATGGAGGATGGCGCGTTCGACGATCTGCCGTACCGCGGCGAGCCCATCCCCCTTGGAGACGACACGTTCGCAGGTGAGTGGGCGATGGCATACCGGATGCTCCGGAACGCGGGCGCGGCGCCGCCCTGGATCGAGGCCGACAAGCAGGTACGCGAGCTGTTCGTCCGGCGTGATGCGATCGTGGCCCGGGCGCAGGCGGCGTCGCCGATTGGCCGAGGGCGATACCGGATCGAGCTCGAGCGGCTGGTCATCGAGATCAACGCGGCCATCGCCCGGCTCAACGCCGAGGCGCCCACGGACCGGCAGCACCGCCGAATGCTGGCTCTGACCGAGGAGCTGGCCCGGCTGGAGGAGCTGGACCCGGCGCCGGATCAGGGGCCGTCGGGCCGAAGCCGCGGCTAGGATCGACGGGCCGGAACCCTGGGCAGCGTGGACCAGCTCGCCAACGGCCCACCGCCCTGCCGGTCACCGCAACTTGCGCAGCGCCAATGGCTCGCCGTCGACTTCGATCACGTCGTTCGCATCGAGCGGCAGGCCGAGGATCTTCTTCACCGTCGAGCGCGCGACGACCGTGTGGGTCACGCTCTCGTGCTCGAGCTCGGCCGTCAGCGTGATGTCGTGCGGCAGCACGCGAGATTCCCTGGCCACCTCGTGCCCGTCGATCTCGAGGGACAGCGTCTTGAGCACGTTCTCGCGCACCAGCTCGATCGAGTGCCCCGCGAACGTGCCCTGGTAGCGATCGCCCATGATCCCCATGCCGACCCTCCGATTTCCATTGCCACTGGCCTTAGTACACTCCGCCGGTGGTTGCTCGCTTGACGAACTCCGGCTCGGCCCGCCTCGTCGGATCGAGGCAGCGCCGATGATGCCCGCCCGCTCCTCGATCAGTGTGCGCCGCGCCACGCCATCGCACGCAGCGGCGATCCGTGAGATCGCGCAATCCGCGTGGCGCGCGACCTACCGTGGCATGCTCAAGGACGAGACCATCGAGTGGTTCGTCGAGCGGGCATATTCCGAGGAGCGCGTCGCGCTCCGGATCGAGCGCCACGAGACGTGGGTCGCGGAGCTGGACGGGGTGGTCACCGCGTTCGCCGAGACGGCCGTGGAGGCCGCCGAGCCCGACCGGGTGACGCTGGTCGCGATCTACGCCAGCCCGGGGATGCGTGGTCGTGGCCTTGGCAGCGCCCTGCTCGACGCGATCATCGACGCCCACCCGGACCTCCCCATCGTAGCCGACGTGCTGACCGGCAACCGGCTGGGCGAGCTGTTCTACGAGGCGCGCGGCTTCGAGCCCCGGGAGACCGTCGAGGAGCAGCTGGGATCGGAGCTCGTGGTCGAGCGTCGCTGGTGGCGGCCGGTGGTCACCGGCTGATCGGTCGCCTCGCCGCTCCGTGGTCGTACTCGCCGCCACGCGCTGTCAGCCCCCGAACAGCGCCTCCACGGCGTCGCCGAACACCTCGGTGTGGCGGTCCACGTCGGCCGCCGTCGTGTCCGGCGACATCAGCGCCATGTTGTGGAACGGCGTCATCAGCACGCCCCGGTTCATCGCCCACAGGTGGAGGAACTGCTCCAGCTCCGTGTCGCCGTTGGCCCACTGCTCGGAGCCGTTGCGGGGCCGGTCGCGCATGAAGTGGTACTCGGCGCGGGCACCCAGGCGCGTCACGTGCCACGGGACGTCGTTCTCGCGGATCACGCCCTCGACGCCGGCCTCGAACCGCTCGCCTAGCGGGATCATCCGCGCGAACGCCTCGTCGGTCAGCACCTGGGTCAGGGTCGCCCGGATCGCCGCCAGCGACAGGGCGTTGCCGGCCAGCGTGCCGCCGATCCCACCGACGTCGGAGTCCTCCCAGGTGATGGTCGCCCGGATCCGCTCACCGACCTCCTCGGTGAAGCCATACGCGCCGGCCGGGATCCCGCCGCCGATCGTCTTGCCGATCGTGAGCAGGTCGGGGTGGAGGTCGTGGGCGCCCGTGTAGCCACCCGGCCCCGCACAGATCGTGTGCGTCTCGTCGTTGATCAGCAGCGTGCCGTACCGGCGGGTGAGCTCGCGTACGCCCTCGTGATAGCCGGGATCCGGGAGCACAATGCCGACGTTGGTCAGGGCCGGCTCCATCAGCGCCGCCGCGACGTCGTCATGGGCGAGCTCGCGCTCGAGCGCCTCGAGGTCGTTGATCTCCACGACCCGCGTCGTCTCCGACGGCGGGACGGGCGGCCCGAGGTTCCCGCGCCGCGCCTGCACTGTTCCGTCATCGGCGATCCAGGCGAAGGTCTCGTCGACGGACCCGTGGTAGTTGTGGTTGTGGACGAGGACCTTCGGGCGACCCGTGATCGCGCGGGCGAGCCGGATCGCGAACCGGTTGGCATCGGTGGCGGTGAGCGTGAACTGCCACCAGCGGAGCCCGAACCGGCGCTGGAGCTCGTCGCCGGCGACGATCGCGTCCTCGGTCGGGAGCATGTGGGTGATGCCACGGCGCAGCTGGCGCTCGACCGCCCGAACCGTGGCGTCCGGCCCGTGTCCCGCCATGGCCCCGGTGTCGCCGAGGCAGAAGTCCACGTACTCGTGGCCGTCGACGTCGGTGAACCGGGCGCCATGCGCCTCCTCGACGAACAGCGGCCAGCTGCCGGCCCACTTGATCATCCAGTTCATCGGCACGCCGTCGAGGAGCGAGCCCTTGGCGCGCTCCCAGAGCGCCCGTGACCGCGGGTTGGAGCGCTCGAACGCCGCGCGCTCCGTGGCCATCAGCCGCTCAAGCCGATCACGATCGAGGGTCCGGGCGCCGGCCATGGGTTCGCTCCTTCCCGGTCGCCACGACCGGCTGCTCGCTGTCGGGCCGATCATCGCGCGTGCCGGGCTCGACCGTGTGTGCGTCGCGTGGCGCGCACCCCGCGGCGCACTCCGCAGCGCCCCGGGGGTGTGCCGCGGTAGGGCCGGCGGCCTGCTCGGTGGCCTGCGGCGCGCCCGGTATGCGTACCACGATTAGGAGGCCCCGGATTGCCGGGCGCTGCGGCCCTGGACGCGTACGCGACGCAAATCGAGAACCGAAGGATGCGTCCTGCGCATGCGGCGCACGTCGGGCGGCGAGGGGACGACACGTCGAGCCGATCCCCGGCGAAGATGCGTCCTGCTAAGCGTGCTACGCATACGGACCCGGTCGGCCGGGATGGGACCGGTACGCCCGCCGCGCTGGCCGGGTTTCCTGGCCCCGGCGGTAGGCTGCACTCGGACGACATCGTGACGGTCGGGATCGAGGGGATCCGCGAGCTCACACCATCATCGAATGAGGCGAGGAGGCACCGCGCGATGAAGCCGGCAACCGTGTTCCTGGGCGAGATGACCGACCCGGAGGTCGAGGCGTTCCTTGTCCGCCACCGGACGGTCATCGTGCCGGTAGGCTCCACCGAGCAGCATGGGCCGCACGGCCCGCTCGCGACCGACGTGCTGATCCCGGTCGAGGTGGCCCGTCGCGTAGCTCCGCAGGTGGATGCCCTGGTCGCCCCCTCGATCAACTATGGCCTCTCATACCCACATGTCGGGTTCACCGGCGTCGTCCACATCCGGATCCCGACGTTCATGGCCCTGATCGAGGACGTGTGCGCGTCGCTCGCCGCGATCGGCTTCCGGCGGATCGTGTTCCTCAACGGCCACTACGACAACACGTACGCGATCGCCTATGCATGCGCAAACGTCCGCGACCGGCTGCCCGATGGCGTGGACGCGTTCCCGATCAACTACTGGGACGGCATGACCCAGCCGGAGGCGGTCGAGTTCTTCGATCCATCAAACGGCCTGCACGCCAACAAGGGGGAGACGTCCGCGGTGCTCGCGATCAACCCGGATCTCGTCGACATGGACCGGGCCAACGTCGAGTTCCCGCCCTTCCCCGATGTCTCGGGCCCGGCCGCCGTCCACACCGCGTTCTTCTTCTCAGCCCCGGGCTCGGTGCACCGGGCGACCCACTCCGGGACCTGGGGTGACGCCCGCGGCGCGACGGCCGAGTTCGGCGAGCGCTACCTGCAGATCGTGACCGACGCGACGGTCAGGATGCTCGCGGACATCGAACGCACCTTTGAGGCGATGCCGCCGCGCTGATCGGCCGGCGATGCCCGGAGGCCCGGCCTGCCCCGGATGCACGAAGGCCGGCCCTCAGGGCCGGCCGACGGTCAGACCCGGGCGGGAGCGATGTGTCCCAGCCGCGGGGTCGTATCAGTTGAGCCTGCGGACGTAGCCGCAGATCTCGCAATGGGCGACACCGGCGAGCTCGTCGATGACGAGGAAGCTGGTGCAGCCGTTGGTGGCGCAATAGAGCCGGTTCGCTGCGACGGCCCGGCGGCGCATTCGGCGCATCGAGGTGGCGCGATGCGCCACGGCATTCGTGGTGGCGCGGGTGAGCATGTGACGAGAGGTCCTTTCCCGGCAACCATCGGGTTGGGATGGATGCCTTGCCGCTCCAACGGCCGGACATACGGGGCCGGAGCGGCGTTCATTTGGTGCCCGGCGCGGCGGAGGTTGCGCGGTTTGGCGTCGACCTGTTGGCCGCGTTCACTCGGGCGATACCTGTAGAGCATCGGGCCAATGGGCGATTCTGTCAAACCACCCGATCGGGCCATGCGCACCCGGACCCCGACTCCGGCCGCCGGTCAGGGTCAGGTCACGCCGGCGGGGGATACCCGGTGATGCGTCGAATCTCGCCGTACAGCGGCTTCAGCCGGTCGTACAGGCGCAGGTACACGCCGTGATACATGTCGTCGTACATGGATCGGGTGGCAGGATCCGGGTCGCGGGTCTCGGCGATCCGCGTCATCGCGGCGACCGCCGCCTCAAACGTGGGGTGGATCCCGAGCCCGACCGCGGCATCGATCGCGGCCCCCAGCCCGGACGTCTCGTGGGTGTGCGGGCGCGAGGTGGGCAGCCCGAACACGTCGGCGGTGAGCTGGACGGCGGACGGGCTCTGGCTGCCACCGCCCGAGACCCGCAGCTCGCGGATCGGCACCTTCGTTCGCCGCACCGTCCGCTCGGCGCCCTCGCGCAGGGCATACGCGAGCCCCTCGAGGATGGCGCGGTACAGGTGGGCGCGGGTGTGGACGTCTCCCCAGCCGATGACGGCACCCTTGGCCTCGGGGCCCGGGATCCGCACGCCCGGCGACCAGTACGGCTGGAGCACGAGGCCCATCGAACCGGCCGGGGTCGCGGCAACCAGCTCGTCGAACAGCTCCTCGGCCTCGACGCCCAGCTCGGCGGCGCGGGCGACCTCGGCCGCCCCGAACTCGCGCTTGAACCATTCGATCATCCAGTAGCCGCGATAGACGTTGACCTCGAGGCTGTACGCGCCGGGGACCGCGGCGGGGTAGGGGGGCACGACCGGGATGACCTCGACGTACCGGCGATGGGTGGTGTTGATCGACGCCGTGGTTCCCAGCGAGATCGCACCCACGTGCGGATCGAGCGCCCCGGAGCCGAGCACCTCGCACGCCTTGTCCCCCGCGGCGGCGATCAGCGGCAGGCCCGCGGGGATCCCGGTCGCCTCGGCGGCGGCTGCGCTGATGGTCCCGAGCACGCCGCCCGGCGGCACCAGCCGGGGCAGCCACGCGGGCTCGACGGGGACCGCCTGCCACTTCCAGTCGCCCGGGTTCGCCCAGCGAAGGGCCTTGTAGTCGAACGGGAGGTAGCCCACCTGGGCGGCCACCGAGTCCACGAACTCCCCGGTCAGGCGATGCGTGAGGAAGCCCGACAACAGCAGGAACCGCCGGACCCGCGCCCATACCTCGGGCTCTCGGGCGCGGATGACGTTCGCCTCGGCCTCGGCCTGGAACATCGCGACGGTCTCGGTGACGCGGGCGGCGCGGAACAGGACGCCCCACCGGCCCCCGATCCCGGGCAGCCCCTCGACGCGGCAGCGATCGAGCCAGATCATCGCCCGCCGCAGCGGCTCGCCTGCATCGTCGGTGACCACGACCGTCCCGCGCTGGGTCGTGAGCGCGACGCCGGCCAGCGCGTCGCGACGGCCTTCGGGCATCGTCCACAGCTGCCGGCATGCCTCACCGATCGCGCGCCAGAACAGGTCAGGATCCTGCTCACAGCAGCCGGGGGGCCCGTCGACGTAGGGCTCGATCGGCACCTTCGCGCGGGCCAGGAGGTTCCCGGACGGGTCGAACACCATCGCCCGAACGCTCTGCGTGCCGACGTCGAGGGCCAGCAGGCGGTCGGCGGTCACGGACGCCCGTCCGCGAGCAGCACGCCGGGGTTCATCAGCCCCTCGGGATCGAACGTGCGCACGATCGACTCCAGCGCCGCCATCCCCAGCGGCCCCTTCTCCGACGCCAGGTACGGCGCATGGTCCGTCCCGATTCCGTGATGATGGCTGATCGTCGCGCCCTCGGCGACGATCGCCTCCGATGCCGCGCGCTTGATGGCCTGCCACCGGTCGAGCGTCTCGTCGGGATCCGGCCCCAGGCGGAACAGGTATGTCAGGTACAGGCTCGACCCCGACGGGTACAGGTGCGAGAGGTGCGTGAACACGTGGACCCGCTCGCCGCGCGGCGCAAGTGCCCCGGCAACCGCCGTCTCGAGACCGGCGAGCAACGATGGGACGTGCGTCCAGTCCGTCGCGGTCTCGAGCGTGTCCGAGCCGTAGCCGGCCGACCACAGCGCGTTGCGCAGGTACGGTGACCGGAAGCGCGTCCTCGACCAGGTCGCTGCCAGGCCGGGAACCCGGACCGCGTGGAACTCGCGCAGGATCGAGACGGCCTCGGCGCGCGCCGCGCGGGCCACGCGCCGGCGACCCGAGGCACCCAGCAGCACCAGCGCCCAGTCAGCGGGCTGGCGCCGCGCGCGCAGGTAGGCGCCGAGCGCAGCGGTCTGCACGGGCCGTTCGGCGAAGGCAAGCAGGGTGTACGTCTCGGCGGGCGTCGACAGGCGCAGCAGCGACAGGCCCGGTCGCGCCCGGGCAACGGCGCGCACCGCCTCGTGCGCCGCGGCCCACCCGGGCAGGGCCCAGGCCTCCAGCAGGTCGACCACGGGCAGCGGCGTCGTGCGCAGGATCACGTCGGTCAGGATTCCCAGCCGGCCCTCCGACCCCAGCACGAGCTGGCGCAGGTCCGGCCCGGCTGCCGAGCCGGGGTACGGGGCCATCTCGAGCGTCCCCGCCGGTGCCTGGAGCCGGCCGCCCGCGTACAGCTGCTCGATCCGCCCGGCGCCCATGCTCCGCAGCCCGGATCCGCGCGCCGCGACCCAGCCGCCCACCGTCGCGAGCTCCCACGACTGCGGCTCGTGGCCCACGGTCAGGCCGACGCCCGCCAGCGTGGTCGCGAGTGCCGGGCCCGTCGTCCCGCTGCCCGCCGTGACCAGGCCGCTGCGCTCGTCGACCGACCGGACGCCGGCGAGCCTGCCGAGGTCCACGGTGATCACCGGATCGGGCATCGGGCGAACCGACACCCCGCCCACGACGCTGGTGCCGCCGCCGTATGGCACGAGCCGCGCACCGACGCTCCGGGCGTGGTCGATCAGCTCGCGAACCTGCGCGTCGTCGATCGGGCGGGCAACGGCGTCGGGGACCGCGTCGATGCGTCCCGACCGGAGCGCGACGAGATCCGGGAACGACTGGCCGCGCGCCCGCCGCACGCGCAGCTCCGGATCGTCCGAGAGTGCCGGATATGCGGTCAGCCTGGATGCAGGGACCGCGGCGACGACGTCCTCGAGGAGGGCATCGACCGGCGGCGTCGCGGGTCCGAGGCGCTGCTCGAGCAACCGGCGCCCGCCGCGGCCCAGCCCCGTGTCATCGCCATCATCGCCCCAGCCGTTCCAGCGTCTCACGCGTCCATCCTGCCCCAACGGCGGCAGTCGCATCGGCCGTCCGTGCGTGGCGGTGGAGACTCGCTTGCACCGCGGGATGCGACTGCCCCGGTGTCCCGCCACCCGTTCGGGCAGCCCGTTCGCCCCCGCCATTGCCCGAACGGACCGCCGGAGCCTGGCGTGCCGCGCGATCCTTGTCCACGGCACGTTCCGAGGGCTGTTCATTGGTCGCAGATCGCATCCCCAAGCGGCTCCCACCGGGCCCGATGACGGGCGGGCAGCGGTCGCCGGCGGACCGCTCCGCCGCACCGCGGGAGCTCGGGCCGCGCGCATTCGGCCCTGCCGCGGCCCAGGTCCTGGCATTTCAGCGGCTGGCCGGCAACCGCGCCACGGCGAGCTGGGTTGCGCCCGCGCCCACCGTGCAGCGGCTCGACATCTACGGCCGGGCGGCCGCCGAGTCGTCGCCGCTGCCGGCCGATACGACAGCCGAGTTCGCTCGCCTGGTGGAGGCAGGCAATCAGGCGGAAGCGCTGCGCGTGGTCGTGACCGCCATGACGGCCCGGGGAGAGCTCGATCCGGGGATCCTCCGGACATCCGGTCCCGGCGACCTGTGGGAGATCGGGGACGTCGGCGCGATGGGCGCCGTGGCCTCGTTCCGTGCCTCGTTCGCCGATCCGGACAATCCGACGCGACGGCTGCCGAACCCGCGCTTCAAGGTCAGCCCCAGGATCCTCGGCCCGGGCCGGCCCGGTGCGCTCGAGCAGCTCCACTCGACGCTCCTCCACGAGTACCGCCACGTCGAGCAGCAGGCGGAGCGCGTGAACCGGCCGGCGGCGACGGGACCGGACCGGGCGCCCGGCTACGGCAACGATCCCGACGAGTTCGACGCCTACCTGTCCGAGGTCGAGTCCGCGCATTCCACCGGCCACATGCGCACCGCCGCCCTGCAGGCCGGTGTGGGCTGGGAGTTCCTCGCGGAAGCCGACAGGGAACCGTTCCGGGCGCGCTGGACGGCGGCCCAGTCGCGCATCCGCCGGGTCCTGGGCGTGCCGCTCGAGGACGTGCTCAGCAGCCCTGCTGCCGAGCGCTATCGAGCGCAGCTCCGCCAGCTGGAGCAGCAGGCGCGCGACGCCATGGAGCGGAACGCCGAGCGTTCAGGCTCGCCCCGGTGAGCGGCGGGTCATCAAGCCGGAGTATCGTGCCGCCATGAAGGGCGATCGGGTCGAGATCGTGGTCGACACCGGGCACGGCACCCAGACGTTCGAGATCCTCGCGTCGCGCAACGGGCGCCGGCTCGAGGTCACGACCGCGCGCGGCGTGGTGGAGGTCACCGAGGTCACCCGGGGCGGGACACCGGTCCGCACCGGACGGTTCATGGCCAGCCGGGTGGTGGCGCTCGTCGAGCACCCGGCGCTGGAGTCGGACGGGGCGCGGGTCGAGGTAGAGACGCGGCGTCGGATGTCGCCGTCTGACGGCCGATCGCGACGAACGCGCGATGCGGACCACCCGGCCGCGCCGCGGCGCCCCGATGCGGACCAGCTGGCGCTGATCGGTGAGGTCGCCGATGCGAGTGACGCGCTACCGGCGGGCCAGGAACCCTGACGGTCGGGCCAGTCGCCGTCAGACCGGCGGCCAGGGGAGCGCCGGGCGCCCGGGCTCGGGTTGCGGGAACACGCCGGCGGCGAGCAGCCGGTCGATCCGGCGCGCGGTCGCATTGACCTCGATGGGGTCGAGCAGCTCCCGCAGGGTCACCCCGAGCGCACCATCGAGGCCCGACCGAAGCGACCGCAGCGCGTCGACCTCGTCGGGCGCGAACGGCTCGCCACGCCAGTTCCAGAGGACCGTACGGAGCTTGGGCACGGGCGAGAACGTGACCCCATGATCGACGCCGTACACGTGGCCGCCGGTGACCGGCAGCAGGTGCCCGGCCTTGCGATCGGTGTTGTTGAGCGCGGCGTCGAACACCGCGATCCGCCGCAGGCGCGTGTCCGAATCGACCACCAGGCCGACCGGGTCGACCGACTCGTCGACCTGGATCCACAGCTGGACCATGCCCACCCCGAACGGCCCGTCCCGCAGCACGGTCGGTGGGCACCACGTTCCAGGGGGTGGCCTGTGACGCGGCAAACGCCGCGACCTCGCGCCGGGACAGCGTTCGATCGGGAAAGTCGTCGAGCGGACGCTCGCCGGCGACGGGCTTGTAGATGCACGTCGCGACGAGCCCGGGTGCACCGTCCGCGCCACCGCCAGCGCCCGTATCCCGCCGGGTCGCCAGGCAGAGCAGGGCGTTGTTGCTCGAGGCGTACAGCCGACCGACGATCTCGAGATCGCCATTGCGCAGGAGGTCGAGCGCGTCGTCGACGTCGAGGACCGGCATCGGGAGGTCAAGGGCGCCGATCTCCTGCGCCTCCTCGTCGGCATCGGTCCCGGACGGCTCGTCCACGCCGGCGGCCGGTACGCCTGCCTGGTCCTGGTCGCGACCGTCCACGGGACCGATCCCCGCGCTCAGTTCAGCCGGTGCCCGTTCCGACGCGGACAGAGGTGACCCTGGGGGTCCAGCGGCTCGCCGCACAGGGGGCACGGCGGCCGCCCGGACGCGAGGACACGGACCGCACGGGCCACGAATTCGCGCGCGGCGAGCGGCGTGACGCGGATGCGCAGGACGTCGGGACCTTCCTCGTCGTCGTCATCGGCGAGGTCCTCGGTGGCGTCCTCGTCATCGACATCGACGAGCTCCAGCGCCTCGACCAGCACCAGGTCGTCGCCCGTGTCCCAGCCGAGGGTCAGGGTGCCGACCCGGAACGCCTCGTTGATCGGCTCGTCCAGCGGTCCGGGATCGCCGATCAGGGTGTCGTCCTCGGCGGCGCCCTCGATTCCCCTGCGCTCGAGCTCATCGAGCAGCTCGTCGAGACGCTGGGCGAGCGCGGCGACCTGGACCTTCTCGAGCGCGACCGAGACGATCCGGGCGCCATCGCGGGCCTGGAGGAAGAAGACGCGACTGCCCGGCTCGCCGACGGTGCCGGCGATGAAGCGCTCTGGGGTGTCGAACAGGTAGCGGTGTCTGGTCATCCGGATCGGTTGCAGCGTGGGGAAGCGGCGGGACGCCGGGAGGAGAGCGTACCGGAAGTGCACGGATGGTGGCCCCGGCGCTGATCGGATCGCTGCCCCGCTTGAGGGGCGGAGACGGCCACGGCGTGGTGCCCCGGTCGCACGGCGGCGGCGTCAGGCGCCAGGGACGGCCACCCTGCCGCGCAGGTGGCTCAGGACACGGACACCGTGACCTGGTGATGGCCGCGGGCGCCATCCGGATCCGGCCGTGTCCGGTCCGCGGTCTGCACGGCGCCGGTCCCGTCGGTTGCCCGGACCTCGAGGGTGTGGTCACCGGCGGTCGCCTGCCAGGCGAGCTTCCACTGGACCCAGGTCGACGCGCTCAGCTCCGTGGCGAGCGTGGCCGCCTGCCAGTCGCCACCATCGATCGATACCTCGACCTTCGAGATCCCTCGATCGGGCGCCCAGGCCACGCCGGCGACAGCGACGGCACCAGGGCTCAGCCGGGTCCCGTTCCCCGGAACGTCGATCCGGGTCTGCGTCAGGATCGGCGCCTCCTTGGCCCAGCCGCGGGGCACCCAGTAGGCGTCGAACGCCTCGAGCGTCGTGAGCTCGATGTCGCTGAGCCACTTGGTGGCGGACACGTAGCCGTACAGGCCGGGGACGATCAGCCGGGCGGGGAAGCCGTGCTCCGCCGGCAGCGGGGCGTCGTTCATCTTGACCGCGATCATCGCGTCACGGGGCGTGTCCGTGATCCATGTCGTGGGAAACCCGGCCGTCCAGCCGTCGACGGAACGCGGCACGACCTGCGTCGCCCCGGCCTGGATGCCGGCCATGTCGAGCACGTCCATCAGCCGCACGCCCGTCCATTTCGCGTTGCCCACGAGATTGCCGCCCACTTCGTTGCTGACGCAGGCGATGGTGACGTAGCGCTCGATGAGGGGCATCTGCACGAGCTCGGCGAAGCTCATCGTCACCTCGCGATCGACCATGCCGTGGACCCGGAGCTGCCAGCCTTCGACGTCGACCGCCGGTGTGATCAATGCAGTGTCGATGCGATAGAAACGGTCGTTGGGCATCACCACAGGGGTGATCCCCGCGACGGCGAACGAGGCGTCGGGTGGCGGTGACGACGCGGGATCGACGGCGTCCGGGATCGTGTCGCCCGCGACGGTCACCTCGGTCGCGCGCCGCTCCAGCAGGAACCGGCCGATGCCGCCCCCCGCGATCGCCAGGCCGCCCAGCACGCCGGCGCGGACGAGGAACCCGCGGCGCCCGTCGTCCAGGCCCGGCACGCTCGAGGTCACGTGGTCGATCCCGGCGGCGCTCAGCAGGATGGACAGCGCCTGGACGGCCGCGACGGCCTGCACCGCGGCGACCACCAGGACGAGCGACAGGGACGCGGTCGGATCCCGGAGCGCGGCAACGAGCCCGACCACGACGACGCCCAGGATGACCGCGTTCGCGGCACCCGTCGAACGCCGCGCGAGGATGCCGACACCGGCTCCCACGGCGAGGACCGCGATCGCGATCATGACGATCAGCGCGATCTTGTCGTTGGTTCCGAACAGCGAGACCATGAGGTCCTTGGAGCCGGGCGGGGCGAGGTCGATGATCACCGACCCGACGGCGGCCACCGGCGACGGCGCGCCGACCAGGATGCCGGCGCCGAGCTCACCCACGCCCAGCGCGACGGCCGCGGCCACGACACCGGCGATCGCCGCGCGCAGCCCTCCCGCTTCGGAACGGCGCTGGGTCTGGCTGTCTGCGTTCGGTTGTGTCATCGCGTTGGCCTGGTCACCGGTAGGGGTTGGTGGATCGCCGGTCTGATCGACCCACTCTCGCACGTGGCGATGACGGCTCGGTGACATCCACCCGAAGATCCGCCCGACGACGCGGCGACGACCGCGGAGGCCTGTCCGCTACGCGCGGACCTCCTGGCGCAGGAACAGGACGTAGGCGAGCGCGAACATCGCGACCGTCAGTGCCACGAGCACCACGATCTGCGGCCACACGATCAGGATGCTCTGGTCCAGCGACAGCAGGCTCGGCAGCTGCTCCTGGGCGCTCTGGTACTGACCCAGGTTGCCCAGGCCGAGCACGCTCTTCGTCGACGGGTTCATGACCGCCGTGACGATGTCCTGGTACAGCGTCGCGGGCGAGACCCGCAGGAACAGCTGCTGCGCGGAGTTCGATGCGAACGCGTCGTTGATGGTCCCGGAGGTGTTGATCGGGAACAGCGCATCGGCCGCCAGCGGGAGCAGGAACTGCCCGAACAGGATCAGCCCCAGCCACGTCCCGAACCCGACCAGCGCCGCGGACGCCGCGCCGCGGATCACGACCGACAGCAGCAGGGCGAAGGCCAGCCAGAACGACGCGTACAGGATCGTCGCCAGCCACCAGCCCACGACCCGGGCCACCTCCTCGGGCGACGGGATGATCCCCAGCCGGACGATGCCGACCGCCGAGATGAGCACGATCAGGACGCCCAGCATGACCGCGATCACGGCGATCCCCGCCGCGAACTTGCCGTTGACGACGTCGTCACGGTGGATCGGCTGGGCGAGCAGCCGCGACAACGTCCCCTGAGTGCGCTCGCTGTTGATGCCGTCGAACCCGAACGCGATCCCCACCAGCGGTACCAGCAGGGCCGCGAACGCGACCGTGGTCATGCCACCGACCGACTGCGACCCGACCACGAACAGCGCGAGGAACACGGCCGGCTGGCCGGAGATCTTGGGCGCCGATGCGGTGATCTCGGTCGAGATGAAGTACAGCGGGATCACGGCTGCGGCCCCGATGACCAGGAGCAGCACGATGAACCGGATGCTCTCGACGTGGTCGGTGAACTCCTTGCCGGCGATGGTGCGCCAGCCGCCCGACGGGGCGCGCTCGGCGCGCCGGGTCGCCCGTGTCGACGTGGGGCGCGGGGTGTCAGCGGACGCCATCGAGACCCTCCGGGACGTAGCGGCGGTACAGCTCCAGCAGGTCGGACCCGCGGAGCCGCAGGTGGACGAGCGATACCCCGGCATCGGCGAGCGCCGTGGCCAGCGGCGCCGCGACGTCCGACGAGGCGGTCACGACCCGGAGGCGTTCGCTGCGCTCGTGCGGTGCGACGGACATGACACCCGGCACCTTCATGACCACCGGGTCGATCGTCGCCGGATCACCGTCCACCCCGACCTCGAGCTCGACCAGCCGGTCGCCACCCCGGGCCAGCTCGTCGAGCGGCCCGGCGGCGACCAGCCTGCCGGCCGCGAAGAAGCCGACCCGGTCGCACAGGGACTGGACCTGGCCGAGGATGTGGGACGACAGGAGCACCGTGAGGTTGTGCTCCGTGACCAGGCGCCGGAGCAGTGCGAGCAGCTCCTCGACGCCGGCGGGGTCGATCGCGATGGTGGGCTCGTCGAGGATCAGCACCGTTGGCCGCTTGACGAGCGCGTCGGCGATGCCCAGCCGCTGGCGCATCCCGCGGGAGTACGTCTCGGTCTTGTGATCGGCGGCATCGTGGAGGCGCACCTCGCCCAGCAGCTCGTCGATCCTGGCTTCGGCTTCCCGGCGCGGCAGGCCGTTGAGCTTCGCCGTATAGCGCAGGTTCTCGCGGCCGGTCATCGCGCCGTAGAAGCCCACGTTGTCGGGCAGGTAGCCCACCGTGCGCTTGACCGCCAGCGGCTCGCGGGTCGGGTCGAGGCCCACGACGCGCACCACGCCCCGGGTCGGATCGGTGAGCCCCAGCAGCATCAGGACGGTCGTCGTCTTGCCGGCGCCGTTGGGCCCCAGCAGCCCGAACACCTCACCGGCCCGGATCGTGAGGTCGAGCGAGTCAACGGCCGTGAACTCGCCGTACATCTTGGTCAGCCGCCGCGCGACGATGACGGCATCGTCGGGCACGTCCGCGAGCAGCGATGCGACGGTCCGGCGCCGCCGCTCGCGCGGCGCATTGCCGCGCAACGAGGCGTCGCCGCCCGACGGGGCGCTGTTGCCGACCTCCCACGGGCGGATCGGACGGCCTTCGGGCGTCGCGGCGCCGGTGCCCGCGACATCCTGATCCGTCCCGGCGTCCCCTGACAGCTGGTCCGCCGTCGCCGGCCGTGCCGTCAGGCCGCTCTGCGGCCGGCGCCTCGACCTCGTGCCCCGACGTCCGTCGGACGGGGGCGTCCGCTCGTCGGCCATGGGCTAGCGACGCCCGTAGGTCCGGAAGACCCAGTACAGGCCTGCGAAGACGGCGACGATCAGGACGACACCCACGATCCACCAGAACTGCGGCGTCTCGACCCGCACCCGGATGGTCGTGCTGCCGCTGGCCTCGGTGCCGTTGGCGTTCACGGTGACGTTGTAATCGCCCGCGATCGCGTCGCTGCTGGGCGTGATCTGCATCGTCACGGTCGACGAGGCGTTGGGCGCGATGGAGTCGATGGTCGCGGGATCGAAGTTGACGGTCCAGTTGGTCGGTGCAGCTCCCCGACGGCTTCACGCTGGTGATCGGCGCCGTGCCGTTGTTGGTGATCGTGATCTGCATGTCGTGCTCGCTGCCCGCGTTGGCGCTCGTCGACAGGACGAGGTCGGGCGTGGACACGTCAAGCTTGTAGGTGCCCGTGATCACCACCTGCAGGTCGGCCGTCACCGTCTTGCCGCCGCCGGTGACGGTGACCTTGAGCGGGTACGTGTCCGCGGCCGCGTCGGCCGGTGGCGTCGCGCTCACGGTGATGTTCGAGGTACTGCCGGCGGTCACCTTGGTGCTCGTGGCCTGCGCCTCACCGGCCGGCTTGGCCGTCACGGTCCAGCCGTCGGGTCCGGTCGCGTCCATCGAGAACGTGGCCTCGACCGCGGTCTGGTTGTGGATCGTCATGTTGAACGTGTAGCTGGAGCTGGACGGGCCGCGCAGCTCGGGAAAGTCCGCGGTCAGCGTCACGTCGCCGGCGGCGGCGTCGGCCACCCGGAGCGAGAGGGTGAGGCTGTCGGTCAGCGAGCCCGAGCTTGCCTGGACGGTGATGCTCGTCACGCCGGGCGCCGTCCCATCGGGGATCTCCACGTCGAGCGTCAGGTCCGGCGGCGACTTCGGATCGACGTACACGCCCTCGATCGTCAGCCCGCCGCCGCGGAATCTGGCCGTCCAGCCGTCAGGAACTCCCGCCGTCTTGAGGTCGACCTTGCGTGCGGTCGTGACGTCGACCGAGAGCTTGAACGATGCCGTCGTTCCGGGCTCGGCCACGATCGCGGGGAACGGCGTGGTCACGGTGAGGCCGCTGGCGGCCGTCACGATCGGGACGGCTGGTCCCGCCGCGATGGCGAGGAGACCAAGGAGGAGGGCGAGACGGCCGGCGATTAGGGAGCGGCTCGTGGGCCCGGAAGCGCGATCCGACATGCGCATCTCCGCGTTGACAACCGGTGGCATGGGCGTGGCCCATGGAAGGAATCGCCGAGGATCCCCCGTCCTCGACCGCGCCGGATCATAGACCGAATTTCCTGAGAAGACGCTGAGAGGCCCGGGCGACCCGCGTCGTCAGCGCGACACGCTAGGATCGTCGGACCGGCCGGCCACCCCTGCCCCTGTCGCACGACCGCGCCGGCCCGAGGTCGTCATGTCGCTCCAGCCACAATTCGGCCTGTTCATGAGCCAGGCGAACAAGCCGTGGTCCCGGATCCTCGACGAGTTCGTGATGGCCGAGGACCTGGGCTTCGATCACGCATGGCTGGTCGACCACCTGGTCGACACGGACGGCCCGTCCGACCACCCCTGCCTGGAGGCCTGGACCCTGCTCGCCGCGATCGCCGCCCGGACGAGCCGGATCCGGATCGGGGTACTGGTCAGCAGCAACACCTTCCGGCACCCGTCGCTGCTGCTCAAGGAGGCGGTTACCGTCGACCACGTGAGCGACGGCCGGCTGATCCTCGGCATCGGAACCGGCTGGCACGAGGGGGAGCACCGCCGGTACGGGCTGCCGCTTCCGGATGCGCCGGAGCGTGTCGCGAGGCTGGAGGAGGCGGTCGAGATCGCGGTCCGCCTGATGACCGAGCCACGCGTCACCTTCAACGGCACCTACTACCAGCTGGACGATGCGGTGTTCCAGCCGAAGCCCATCCAGCAACCGCGGATCCCGATCCTGATCGCCGCGCACCGACCCCGGATGATCCGGCTGGCCGCGCGGTTCGCCGACCAGTGGGACACGTTCCCAACCCTCGCCGGGGCGGCCACCGACGGCGTGACGACGACGGTCGCGGAGCGCGCCGTCCAGTTCGAGGCGGCGTGCATCGCCGCGGGCCGGGATCCGGGCTCTGTGCGCCGGTCGATGTGGGCCCTGCCCGATGTTCTCGCCTCGCCCCAGACGTACGAGGCATTCGCGCGCGAGCAGCTTGCCCTGGGCTTCACCGACATCTCGGTCGTCCCCGGATCGACGCCGATGGCCGGCCTCCGGCGGATCGCGGACGAGGTGCTGCCGGCGCTCCGGCAGGGCTAGCCCGCGGGCGAAACGGTGGCCGCCGGAGCGGCCGGTGTGGACACGGGGGACGACGATGCACCCGGGACAGACGGGACAGCCGTCGGCGATGGGGGCGGTGGCGTTCCGCCGGTCGGAGCCGGAGTCGGGGTCGGCGCTACGCTCGGGGACGGCGCCTCCGACGGCGCCTCTGACGGGATCACGCTCGGGGACTCCGATGGCGAGGGGCAGACGACGGACGCACCGGGTGAGGCGAGCGGATCGATGGACGCCGGCGGCGCGTTCGAGTCGAGCGGCGCGCATGGGTCGATCGACACGCTGGGCGTCGGCGTCGAACAGCCGCTACCGCCGAGCAGGGGACCCCACGACTTGCCGTACGGGGTGAACGACCCGTTGTAGAAGTACGACGTCCGCGTCCCCTTGGGCCCGCCGCGGACGTTCGAGCCGCGCTCTGCGCGTGCGAGCCAGGCGCGATCTGCGGCCATCCACGCATCGTGATCGCGCTCGAAGCCCGCGGTCTGCAGCACCGCTTCCCCGCACCGGGCGTCCTGCGGCACGCCGCTCGACGGCGTCGTGCCGTCGAGGAACAGCTCCTGGACGGCCGGTGCCCCGGCATCCGCGACGAGCCCCGTCCAGGGATCGACCGCCGCCTTCTGGAGCCCATCGGGCGGGGTGAAGTCCTGGATCGCCCAGCCCTTGGTCGCATCCTTCATGAACCCCTGCCAGACGTAGGTGCTCACGTCGAGGGAGAACACCGGGTTCCTGGAGCTGCTGACCGGCGTGTTGTCCGAGTTGCCGTTCCAGACCCCCACCGCCAGCGCGTACTGGCCCTGGTCCCGGTCGGCCGCGGCAGGCGGCGCGATGTAGCCGTACGCGCTGAGGTCCTTCGCGTCGTTGTTGGTGCCGGTCTTGAGGGTGGCCGGGCGGCGCTTGTTGCCGTCGGTGATCTCGAACTTGCCCCAGTAGGGGTTCTGCTTGGGGTCCGTGTTGCCGGCCAGGATGTCGGTCATGATCCCGGCCGCGCCGGCGCCGATGGCCTGCACGGGCGTTGGCCGCTCCGCCTCGGACACGAGCGTGGCCCCCTTGCTGTCGACGACGGTGCGGATCGTTGTCTGCTCCGCCAGCAGGCCTCCGTCCGCGAGCGTTCCGTAGGCGCGCACGAGGTCGGCGGGGTGGACCTCCTCGACGCCCAGCGCGAACGTCAGGCCGGCGTCCGTCGGCCCGCCCCGGAACCGCACCCCCATGTCCTCGGCCTTCGCCTGGATTCGCCCCGTTCCGATCACTGCGACGGCCTTGACCGCCGGGATGTTGAGCGAGAAGCGCAGCGCATCGCGCATGCGCACGGGCCCGCGCTCGTAGTTGTCCGCGTCGGTCGGCGTGTAGCCGCCGCCGAAGTCCGTGACGACATCCATGAACATCGTCGCTGCGGTGATCTGCCGCGAGTCGATGCCCGTCGAGTAGACCACCGGCTTGAACGCCGATCCGGGCTGGCGCCAGCCGTCGCTCAGGACGTCGAACCGGGGCTGGAACGCGTCCGTCGACTTGGTCGCGTAGTAGTCCGCGCTGCCGACGTAGGCGACGATGTCGCCGGTCTGGTAGTCGATCGCGATCATCGCGCTGTTGTGCAGGTCCTTCGACCGCAGGTTGGCCATCCAGCCGGCATAGGTCAGGCCGAGCGCCTTGGCCGCGGCCTTGGGGTCCTTCGCGTGGGGCACGATGGCGGCCGCCTTGACCCACTTCTCGGCGATGCCCTGGAGCCGCGTGTCGAGCGTCGTCGTGATCGTCAGCCCGCCACGTTCGAGGGTGGGGCAGGTCTCGACGCCGTCGCCGCACACGCGGGTGGCCAGCTCCTTGCGGACCTGCCACACGAACTGGGGCGCGGTCCAGCGCGGCGTCGTCTGGGGTGCGAGGACAATCGGCTCGAGCTTCGCGGCCTCGAAGTCCGCGGTCGTGTACGTCGATCCGGTGAGCGGCGTGCGTCCCTTCTCCATCAGGTCCAGGACCAGGTTCCGGCGCTGGGCGATCGGCGTGTCGAGCGGCACGACCAGTCGCGTGTCGGTGCAGGTGTCCGCGTCCTCGCTGGGATCGGCGCACTCCTCGTTCGCGTTCTGGACGAGGTCGTACGACGACGGCGCCTTGGGGATCGCTGCGAGGATCGCTGCCTGCGCCAGGGTCAGGTCCCCGAGCTCCGCGCCGAAGTAGCTCTTCGCGGCCGCCTTCACCCCGTACGACTCGTTGCCGTAGTAGTTCTGGTTGAGATAGGCCGCCATGATCCGCTGCTTGCCGTCCTCGCCGGGGTAGGCCCGGGTGAGCCGGATCGACTGGATGACCTCGCGCAGCTTGCGGTCGATCGAGCGCTGGGTCTGGGCCGTGCCCTCGGCGTTGAGCAGGCGCTGGCGCACCAGCTGCTGTGTGATCGTCGATGCGCCGCGAGCCTGTCCGCGCAACGCGTCGAGGCCGGCCGCGAAGATCCCGATCGTGTCGAAGCCCGAGTTCTCCCAGAAGGTCCGGTCCTCGACCGCCGTCGTCGCGTCGACCAGGACCGGCGGGATCTGGTCGAACGTGACGGTCTCGCGGTTGAACTCGCCGAACCGGGCCAGCTCGACCTTCCCGGTCCGGTCCAGGATCACCGATTGCTGCGGCAGCTCGATCTGCTCGAGGGCCGATGGATCGGGCAGGTCACTCTTTAGCGATATGTAGGTCGTGACGGCGACCACGGCACCGACAGCGCCGAGCAGGACGAGCGCACCGAACAGCAGCAGCGCCATGCTGCCGGCAGCCCCGAACCCGCTCTGCTGCCGGCGGGCCGTGCTCCGCGTCGAGCGCGGCGCGAGATCCTGGTCGGTGGGCTCGTGCGTCACTGCGGAAGAATGCCCCCGTCAGGTCGATCGTGCTCACGGGGTCGGCCGGGAACGGGACGCCCGTCCGGGATGGGGCTCGACGCCGGGGCCGGCGCTATCCCTTGCGCAATGCGTCGCGAATGTCGGTCAGGAGCTTGACCTCGTCGGATGGCTCGGGCGGCGCTGCCGGAGGCGGCTCCTTGATCATCGCCCGGCCGACCAGGAACACGACCAGCGCGATCACGATGAACGCGATGACCGTGTTGATGAACGCACCCCAGCGGATCGCGACCTCGGTCGCCGCATCGCCGTTGACGGCCTCCTTGAGCACGATCTTGAGGCTGTCGAAGTCGACCCCGCCGAGGGCGACGCCGATCGGCGGCATGATGATGTCGTTGACCAGCGAGTTGACGACGTTGCCCAGCGCGACGCCGATGATCACGCCGATCGCCAGCGCAAGGGCATTCGTCTTGAGCAGGAACGCCTTGAACTCGGTCAGCATTCGCCTCTTCCTCCGTTCCCTCCCGGCCTCGATGGCCCGGCTCTAGGGTACGTCCTGGGCCCGTGTCCGGCGAGGCATCGATGACGCGGCACGAGTGCTCGGCGGCGGGCGCCATCGGCGTCGCCAGCCTCGACCGCCTACAGCCCGAACCGCTTGATCGCCTGGGTCGCGAGCCGTCCGCCGATCGCCAGCGAGCTCGTTGCCGCGGGCGACGGGGCATTGCGGACGTGGAGCACGCGGTCGCCGCCCGCGAGGTCGAAGTCGTCGACCAGCGAGCCGTCGCGGCCGAGGGCCTGGGCGCGGACGCCGGACGGCCCGAACCGCAGCTGGCTCTCCGAGATGGCCGGAACATACCGCTGGACCTCGCGCGTGAACGCCGCCCGGCTCGCGTCGCGCCACATCTCGGCGGCCCCGGTCCGCCAGAACCGGCGGGCGAGGCGGAGGAAGCCCGGATCGAGGAGCGTCCCGGCCAGGTCGCGCAGGGACACGTCCCGGCGCCGGTAGCCGGCCCGCTTGAACGCCAGGACGGCATTCGGCCCGGCCCACACCTGTCCGTCGATCCGCCGCGTCAGGTGAACACCGAGGAACGGGAAGCGTGGATCGGGCACGGGATAGATCAGCCCGTTGACGAGCGCGGCCGCGTCCGGGTCGAGCGTGTAGTAGTCGCCCCGGAACGGCACGATCCTCGGGGAGTCGGCGGTCCGATCACCCGTCAGCCCGGCTACGCGATCCGACCACAGGCCCGCGCAGGCAATGACCGAGCGCGAACGCGCAGGCGCCCCGGCCGGCGTCTCGATGACCAGCCCGTCGGCGCGACGATGAATGGCGACGACCGGTCGGGACAGCTCGATGACGCCTCCGCGCGCCTCGACATCGGCCGCATAGGCATCGGTGACGCGGGCGTAGTCGACGATCCCCGTCCGCGGGCTCCACAGCGCCCGGATCCCGGCCGCGTGCGGCTCCAGCTCGCGGATCCGTTCGGGACCGACCTCCTCGAGGCCGTCGACGCCGTTCGCGAGGCCGCGCTCGCGGAGCGCGGCAAGCCGGGGCAGCTCGGATTCATCGAGCGCGACCACGAGCTTGCCCGGGAACGCGATCGGGATCCCGTGGTCCTCGCAATAGCGCTCGAGCAGGCCCTTGCCCTCGCGGCACAGGACCGCCTTCTGCGATCCCGGTGCGTAGTACAGGCCGGCATGGACGACGCCCGAGTTGTGACCCGACTGGTGCGCGCCGACGCGGTCCTCGCGCTCGAGCACGGTGATCCTGAGGCCGGGCCGTGCCTCGAGCAGCCGGAGCGCCGTGGCCAGGCCCACGATCCCCGCGCCGATGACGGCCACGTCGACCACTGCCGCGGAGTCGTGCACGGCCGATCAGACCCGGGCGAGAATGGAGAGCAGGCGATCGACGAACCCGGCCTGTGCGGGGTTGAGGCGGCGGCGCGCCTCGACCGGCCGGAGCCATGCGACCCGGTCGAGCTCGGGCACCGTCACCGTGCGCCCGGATCGCGGCGGCCATTCGAGCTCGACCTGCATGCTTTCGACCGTATCCGGGTCGAGGTTTCCCTCGACGCCCCAGGCACGGACGACCTTGCCCGATCGCATCCGGACCTCGCCCAGCTCGAGGTAGGGTCCGCCCGGCGGCTCGTGACCGGTCTCCTCACGAAACTCCCGCCGCGCCGCGTCCAGCAGGTCGACCTCGTCGTCGTTCGGGGCTCCCTTCGGCAGCGACCACGCGCCCATGTCGCGACGCGCCCACATCGGGCCACCGGGATGGGCGACCAGGACTTCGATCCCGGCCTCGGTGCGACGGAAGAGCAACAGGCCGGCTGACAGCTTGGGCATCGAGGATCCGAAGGGCGGGCGCACACGAAAGCGCCCGAAGGAACCGTACCGTACCGACACGCCCACGCCACTGCCAAGCAAGCTCGGCCTTGTCGCAGCGGCCCCGGTATCCAGCCACCTCGTCGGCCTTGCGGTCGTCGTGGCGGCGGTTCGGGGACCCGGTCCGATGATCACTCACCGGTCCGGCGTCTGTACCACCGGCCCCTTCGGGCAAACCGAACGATATCCGCCGGAGGGAGGAGCGACAACGGACTTGTCCACGAACTTCGGTCGGGCCGCCGCCGAAGTTGTCCACACTTCCGTCCACCCGTGGACAACCTGTGGACCGGCCGGGCCGCACCGGACCCAACTTGGCAGGCCGGCCGGCCCTCGCGCGTGGCGCGCCGGCGCCGGCGGCGCAACCGCGCCCCGCTCAGCCGGGGTGGTTTTCGCTCAGCCGCCGTCGGCGACGACGCCACGCGCGATCCCCGCCGGGGCGACCTCGTGGTGGCGAAGGCACCGCGCCTCGTAGGTCTCGATCGCGGGCGACTCGAAGCCGCCGATGACGATGAGCGGGTCATCCACCGCGGCCGGCCGGCCGCCGACCAGCCGCTGTGTCCGGGTCGCGGTGTCGCCGCACACGACGCAGATCGCGGTGAGCATCGTGATCTCGTCGGCGACAGCGAGCAGGTCGGGCATCGATCCGAACGGGCGCCCCGCGAAGTCCGTGTTGAGGCCGCTGGCGATGACGTGACGGCCGCTCTGTCGCAGCGTCTCCACGACGCGGACGAGGCTGTCGTCGAAGAACTGCGCTTCCTCGATGCCGACGAGGTCCGCGTCGCGCTCGCGGGACAGCGACAGGATCTCGACCGGGTCCGAGCGCGAAACGAGCACGGACGGGTAGCGCGCCTTGCTCCGGCTCTCCGCGTACTCGGCGGGCGTCCGGTCGTCGACGTCCGGGCGGACCAGGAGGATCCGGCGCTTGGCGATCTCCGCGCGGCGGAGGAGTCGCAGCAGCTCGTCGGTCTTGCCGGAGGACATGCATCCGGCGATGACGTGGAGCCAGGGATCGGCACGGAACAGCACGCAACGATCCTACCGGGTGCGGGGGCCGTGGCGTGGGATCACCGCCCGGGCCAGCATGCCGGCGACTTCCCCTCGCGCGTCGCGATGCGCGTGCCGTACCGCGGCCGTGCCGAGGCCATGCCGCGACCGCTCTCCGTCGGGGAGATCCGGAGCGCGACCCGTCCGGCCCGGATAGCCTTCCGGCGATGGGAGCGATCGAGGCCACGGGTCTGACCAAGCATTACGCGCCATCGGACTGGCGAGGGCGTGCGGCCGGTGCGCCGGTCCGGGCGCTCGAGCGATGCTCCCTCGAGGTGCGCGAGGGCGAGATCTTCGGCTTCCTGGGACCCAACGGGGCCGGCAAGAGCACGCTCATTCGGCTCCTGCTCGGGTTCATCCACCCGACGGCCGGGAGCGCGACGGTCCTCGGCCTGGACGTCGGTCGCGAATCGGTCGCGATCCGCGCCCGTGTGGGCTATCTGCCGGGCGGCATCGCGCTCTACGACGGCCTCACCGGCGAGCGGCTCCTTGACTACCTCGCCGAGCTGTCGGGTCGCCCCGCCGCCCGCCGCGCGGCGCTGTGCGACCGATTGGAGCTGCCGACCCGGGTCCTGCGCCGGCCGATTCGCGAGTACTCCCGGGGGATGCGCCAGAAGATCGGAATCGTCCAGGCGCTCCAGCACGATCCGGAGCTCGCGATCCTCGACGAGCCGTCCGAGGGCCTGGACCCGCTGATGCAGCGTGCGTTCTACGACATCCTCGATGACATCCGCCGGGCCGGCAGGACCGTGTTCTTCTCGTCCCACGTGCTGTCGGAGGTCGAGCGCGTGTGCGACCGGGTCGCGATCGTGCGGGCGGGCCGGCTGGTCGCGCTCGAGGACATCGGCAACCTGCTGGCGAGGCGAAAGCGGCGGGTCGAGCTGCGCCTTGCAGGCCCGGCGCCCGACCTGTCGGTCGTGGCGGGTGTCAGCGAGCTGACCGTCAGCGACGGGTGGCTGCGATGTGCGCTCGAGGGAGATCCGCGCCCGTTCCTTGCCGCCCTCGACATCGAATCCATCGACGACCTGACCATCGAGCCCGCTCGCCTCGAGGATGCCTTCCTCGAGCTCTATGCGGGTGAGGCCGCGGCCGAGTCAGACGATGCCGCTTCCGCGCCGGCAGGTACCGGGGGGCATGTGGCATGACGCGGCTGGTGAGCCTGCCGCTGCTGCGCCACACGTGGCGGACGCAGCGCGCCCGGGTCGCGCTGATCGCGCTGGCGCTGGCGATCTGGTCGTTCCTGATGCCCGTGATCTACGCGACGTTCGGCCGGCAGATGGAGGCGATCATGCAGTCGGGGATCATCCCCGACGCCTTCCTGCGGCTGCTCGGTGCCGACCCGTTCAGCCTCAACGGTGCCGTCGCCCTCGGATCGTCGCACCCGTTCGCGATCGCCCTCCAGGTCGTCTATCCGGTGGGCTTTGCGGCGGCGGCGATCGCCGGTGAGCGCCAGCGCGGGACGCTCGAGGTGTTGCTGTCGCGCCCGATCTCCCGGCGCGCGGTGTTCCTGACGCTGCTGCTCGCGATCCTCGCGTTCGCGCTCATCACGACGGCAGCGGAGACCGTGGGCACGCTCGCGGGCGCGGCCGCCTACGGGAACCTGGACAGGCTCGACGCAGGTGACCTCGTCCTGCTCGCCGTCAACACGGTGCTCCTGCTTTCGGCGCTGGCCGCAATCTCGCTGGCGGCTTCCGCGTCGGTCGATCGCCTGGCGCCGGCGCTCGGGATCGGGTTCGCGATCGTCCTCGCCGGCTACGTGCTCGAGGTCCTGGGCACCCTGTGGCCGGACGCGGCGTTCCTCCAGCCGATCTCGCCGTTCCATTACCTGCAACCGCTGGAGATCCTGGCCGGCCGGGGAGCGGCGTCGGACCCGCTGGTGCTCGCCTTCGCAGCAATTGCGTTCACGGCGTTCGGCCTGTGGGTCTTCCCGAGGCGGGACCTTGCCGCGCCGACCTGAGCGCGATCGCGTGCGGGCATTGCTCGATCCGCACTGACTTGCCCGGTGCATCAGGAACAACGCCAGCCTGGCGGCTCGGCGCCAGCAGGACGCGTCCAGTGCGGCAACCCAGGGCCCGGGGGCTCTCTTGACGCGCACCGTGAGTCGGCTCCGGGAAGGTGGGGGGTGGGCCGTCACCGCGCCGCCGCGCTTGACCCTCACGTTACGTAAGGGTTTATCGTGGCGCCATGGACGACCCGAGGGCGCTCAGGGTCGGGGCCGTCGCGAGGCTTGCCGGCGTGACCGTTCGGACCCTGCATCACTACGACGAGATCGGGTTGCTGCCTCCGACGGGGCGTTCCGAGGCCGGCTACCGCCGGTACTCCGACGCCGATGTCGAACGGCTGCAGCGGATCCTGTTCTACCGGGAGCTCGGCTTCGGCCTCGACCAGATCCGGGATGCGATGACCGACGGAGCTGCCGATGCGCTCGTCCACCTGCGCCGGCAGCACGACCTGCTGCGCCAGCGCATCGAACGGCTGCGGCGCCTGTCGGACGCCGTCGCCAAGGCAATGGAGGCTCATCAGATGGGAATCAACCTCACGCCCGAGGAGCGGCTCGAGGTGTTCGATTCGTTCGACCCCGACGCATATACGGACGAGGTGCAGGAACGCTGGGGCGGCACCGAGCCGTACCGCGAGTCTGCGCGCCGGACGGCTCGGTACACGAAGGCGGACTGGCTCCGGATCAAGGCCGAAGGGGCCGCGATCAATGACCGCTTCGTCGAGGCCATGAAGGCAGGAGTGCTGCCGGACGGCGACGATGCGATGGACGCCGCGGACGCGCACCGCCGGTACATCAGCGACTCGTTCTACCCGTGCTCGATGGAGATGCACGTCGGCCTGGCCGAGATGTACATCGCCGACCCTCGGTTCACGGCCAACTACGAGCGCCTGGCGCCGGGGCTCGCGCAGTACGTGCACGATGCGATCGTGGCGGACGCCGCGCGCACTTCGGGCGGCTGACCCGACCGCGGAACGCCTCGAGGATCCGGCGGCAGCCGGCCGATCGGCAGCTCCGAATGGGAAGTTGCACGTTGACCACGACACCCGTCGGGGTGTATCGTTACAAACGCCCGAAGGGGCGGAGAACATCTAGTGATCCGTTGTTGTTTACAGTGACGGGGCAGCTAGTGATCGAAGTTCCTTCGGGCGTTTTCGTGTCCGGAACACGGCCGGCACAGGGCCGGCGGGCGAGGGTGCAATGGCGGACGAGCGTCGGCTCGAGATCGGGCTCAGCCTGCCGACCTGGCCGCTGCGCGGCGGCGGCTATGCCTCCTGGGCGGAGTTGCGTCGGCTGGCGCTGGATGTCGAAGCCCTGGGCGTCGACACGCTGTGGGTCCCGGACCATCTGCTGCGGCAGGTGGCCGACCGGCCACGGTTCGGCTTCTGGGAGTGCTGGACGATCCTCACCGCCGCCGCGGAGGCCACGACCCGGATCGGGATCGGGCCGCTGATCGCCTGCACCGGGTTCCGCAACCCGGCGCTGCTGGCCAAGATGGCCGCGACCCTCGACGAGGTCAGCGGCGGCCGGCTGGTCCTCGGGCTGGGCAGCGGCGTTCCCGCCACGGACATGAGCTGGCAGGCCTTCGGGTACGACGGGCAGCGCCACGTCGGACAGCACGAGGAGGCTGTCCAGATCATCGCCCGCCTGCTCCGCGAGCCGCCGGTCACGTTCACCGGCGAACACCACCACACCGTCGCCGCGGACATCCTGCCGCGCGGCCCGCGACCCGCGGGGCCGCCCGTGTGGGTCGCCGCCAAGGGGGACCGAACGCTGGCGATCGCCGCGCGCTGGGCGGACGCCGTGAACCTGAACGTCAACCTGTCCGGCGTCGCCGAGGTCGAGGCCGCGGTGCAGCGGGTCGCCGAGGCGTGCGCGGTCGCGGGCCGTGACCCGGCCACGCTTTCGATCACGGGCTGGGGCCGGATCTCGGTCCTGCCCGATGGCAGCGGGGACCCGAAGCCGGGCTGGCTGGGCGGCACCCCCGCGGCGGTCGGCGAGACCGTCCGGGCGATGCACGAGGCGGGGCTCCGGCACCTGACGTTATATGTCGGCGACGCCGATGACCCGAGCCCGACGCCGGCGCTGCGGCGCGATACGCTGGAGCGGTTCGAGCCGTTCCTCGCGGCGATCCGGTCCGCTTGAGCTTCGCGGGTCCCCGGCCGGCGTCCGAGCCGACGCTCAGGCGGGGGTGAGCTCCGGCGGGGTCGACCAGGAGTGGAGCGTGGCCATGTAGTTGGCACGCTCGAACGCCGACGGATCCTCGATGGCGGCGGCGCTCGCGCTGCCGCGCAGCTGGGCGACCGACTCGTACTCGCGCTCCTCCATCCAGGCGACCAGCCCGGACTCGACGGTGCGAACGTGCTCCGGACCGTTGCGCAGCACGGCCGACGTCATCATCACCACGTCGGCGCCGACCAGCAGCCCCTTGACCGCATCCGTCCCGGAGTGGATCCCCGAGGTCGCCGCGATCGCCACGTCCGGGCCGAGCTGCGGGCGGAGGATGGCGATCCAGCGGAGCGGCAGGCGGAGGTCGGTCGGGTGGCTCAGGTCCACGCGATTGACGATGTCCAGCGTCTCCAGGTCGAGATCGGGCTGGTAGAAGCGGTTGAACAGGACCAGCCCGTCCGCACCGGCGGCACGGACCGCGGCGGCGAAGCTCGCAAACGCCGAGTAGTAGGGGCTCAGCTTGACCGCGAGCGGGATCGTGACCGCGGCGCGCACGGCGGCGATCAGCTCCAGGTCGGCGGCCTCGCGGTCGACGGCGGTCATGGCCGGGTCCGCCGCGACGTGGTACAGGTTGAGCTCCAGCGCATCGGCGCCCGCATCCTGGATCAGCCGCGCGTAGCGGACCCAGCCACCCACGGTGGTGGCGTTGAGGCTGGCGATGACCGGCACCGCCAGCTCCGCCTTGTACCGCTCGAGCCGGGCGAGGTATTGGTCCCCGGTCCCGAAGTAGGACGCGATCGACGGGAAGTAGTTGATGGCCTCGGCAAACTGCTCCGTGCCCGCGTCGAGCGAACGGCTGAGCTCGAGCTCCTCGTTGAGGATCTCCTCCTCGAACAGCGACGGCAGCACGATCGCCGCGGCACCCGCCGCCTCGAGCTGGCGGGCTGAGGCCAGCTCGCCGGTCAGGGGCGACGCGGACGCGACGATGGGCGAGCGAAGGTCGAGGCCGAGGTAGCTGGTGCGCAGGTCGACGGTCATGCCAGGTGCCCCTTCCCGTTGTCGCTGCCGGTCGTGACCGCCGCGTCATCGTCCTCGGCATGGGTGTCGACCGGCTCGATGTGCGGCACGCTGCGGTGGATGCCGGCCAGCTGCTGGTAGTAGCGCCATCGCTCGTCGGCATCGGCCTGGGCGAGCGCGGCGAGCTCCGCGGCGCGCTCCGGGTTCGTGCGCTCGAGGATCGCGAACCGCGTCTCGGTGGCCACGAAGTCCCGGACCGGGATCGATGGCTTGCCCGAGTCCAGCTTGAACGGCTGGCCGTCCTCGACCTCGCTGGGCTGGTAGCGGTACAGCGGCCAGTAGCCGCTCTTGACCGCGTCCTTCTGGTGGGACATCGACTTGCTCATGTCGATCCCGTGCGCGATGCAGGTGCTGTAGGCGATGACCAGGGACGGCCCCGGCCAGGCGTCAGCCTCGAGCAGCGCCTTGATCGTCTGGGCGTCGTTGGCACCCATCGAGACCTGGGCCACGAACACGTTGCCGTAGGACCGGGCGATGGCGCCCAGGTCCTTCTTGGCGGTGGGCTTGCCCGCCGCCGCGAACTTGGCCACGGCGCCGCGCGGGGTGGCCTTGGACGCCTGGCCACCGGTGTTGGAGTAGACCTCGGTGTCGAGGACCAGGACGTTGACGTTGCGACCCGAGCTCAGGACCTGGTCCAGGCCGCCGAACCCGATGTCGTACGCCCAGCCGTCGCCACCGATGATCCACACGCCCTGGCGGACGAGGTCGGCGCTCACGGCGAGCAGCTGACGGGCATCGGCGGCATGGTCGGCGTCCACGCTCGCGAGCACCGTGCGGAGGCGCTCCACGCGGACCCGCTGCGCGGCAACCTCGGGGTCGCTGTCCTGGGGGCTGTCGAGCAGCTCCCGGACCAGGTCGTCCCCGACGACCGGGGCGAGCTTCTCGAGCAGCGAGCGGGCGAGGCCGTTCTGGGCATCGGCCGCGAGCCGCATCCCGAGACCGAACTCGGCGTTGTCCTCGAACAGGGAGTTTGCCCACGTCGGCCCGCGTCCCTCGGCGTTCGAGGTCCACGGCGTCGTCGGCAGGTTGGCGCCGTAGATCGAGGAGCAGCCCGTCGCGTTGGCCACGATCATCCGGTCGCCGAACAGCTGGCTCACGAGGCGCAGGTACGGGGTCTCGCCGCAGCCGTTGCAGGCGAGCGAGAACTCGAACAGCGGATCGAGCACGGCCGCGCCCTTGACGGTGTCGTGCGGGATCAGGCCGCGATCGAGCGGTGGGATCTGGAGGAAGAAGTCGAAGTTCGGCCGCTCCACATCGCGATGGTCCTCGGCCGGCTCCATGTTGATCGACTTGTGCTTGACCTCGGTCTTGCTCTTGGCCGGGCAGACGTCCACGCACACGCCGCACCCGGTGCAGTCGTCCGGGGCGACCTGGATCGTGATCCGGTGATCCAGCAGGTCCCGCGACTTGAACTCCTTGCTCTGGAAGCTCGCCGGAGCGCCGTCCACGGCGCCGGCCGGGAAGACCTTCATCCGGATCGCGGCATGCGGGCAGACCATCGCGCACTTGCCGCAGTCGATGCAGATCGAGGGGTCCCAGATCGGGATCTCGTGCGCGATCGCGCGCTTCTCGTACTTCGTCGTCCCGGTCGGGGAAGGTCCCGTCCACCGGGAACGCGCTGACCGGCAGCAGGTCGCCGTCGCCGGCCATCAGGGCCGCGGTCACGTGCTTCACGAAGTCCGGGGCCGCTGTCCGGCACGAGCAGCGGGATCTCGTGGCCGGTGGCCACCGCGCCCAGCTTCACGTGACCGAGCCGCTCGATCGAGAGATCGATGGCGGCGAAGTTGCGGTCCACGACGGACTGGCCGCGCTTGGCGTACGTCTTCTCGACGTTCTTCTTGATCCGCGCGATCGCATCCGCGGCCGGCAGCACACCCGAGAGGTGGAAGAAGCAGGGCTGCATGACCGTGTTGATGCGGTTGCCCATCCCCACCTCGGTGGCGACCGCGAACGCGTCGATGACCCACAGGTCGATCGACTTGTCGATCAGCTGCTGCTGCACCTCGCGCGGGAGATGCTCCCAGACCTCGTCCGGACCGTAGGGCGAGTTGAGCAGGAACGTCGCGCCCGGCTTCGCCGCATCGAGCACGCCGATCTTCTCGAGCAGGCCGAACTGGTGGCAGGCGATGAAGTCGGCCGCGCCGATGAGGTACGCCGACTTGATCGGCTTCGGGCCGAACCGCAGGTGCGAGACGGTGATCCCGCCCGACTTCTTGGAGTCGTAGACGAAGTAGCCCTGGGCGAACAGGTCGGTGCCCTCGCCGATGATCTTGACCGAGGCCTTGTTGGCGCCGACGGTCCCGTCCGAGCCGAGCCCGTAGAACAGGGCCTGGACCTCGCCCTTCGGGCGGGGATGGCTGAACTCGGTCTCGATCGGCAGGCTGAGGTGGGTCACGTCGTCGTAGATGCCGACCGTGAAGTGGCGCTTCGGCCGGGCCGCCGTCAGCTCGTCGAAGATCGGCTTGACCATCCCCGGCGTGAGCTCCTTGGACGACAGGCCGTAGCGGCCGCCGAACACGCGGGGAGCCGTGGCGAACGGCGGCTCGTCGGCGTCCATCGCCTCGGCGATCGTGGCGACCAGCGACTGGTACATCGGCTCGCCGACTGCGCCCGGCTCCTTGGTCCGATCGAGGACCGCGATCGATCGGACGCTCGACGGCAGCGCCGCGAGGACCGCCTCGGACGGGAACGGCTGGAACAGGCGGATGCACAGCATCCCGACCTTCTCGCCGCCGGCGACGAGCGCGTCCACGGTCTCCTCGACCGCGCCCGCACCCGAGCCCATGATCACGACCACGCGCTCCGCGTCGGGGGCGCCGTGGTAGTCGGCAAGGCTGTAGTGCCGGCCGGTCCGCTCGCCCAGCTCGTCCATGACCTGCTGGACGATCCCGGGCACCGCGTCGTAGAACGGGTTGCACGCCTCGCGCGCCTGGAAGAACGCGTCCGGGTTCTGGGCGGTGCCCCGCACCACCGGCGCCTCCGGCGTGAGACCGCGTGCCCGGAACGCGAGCACGTCCTCCGCGCGGACCAGGGCCTTCAGGTCGGCCTCGGACAGCAGCGCGATCTTGTTGACCTCGTGCGAGGTCCGGAAGCCGTCGAAGAAGTGCAGGAACGGCACCCGGGACCGCAGCGTGGCGGCATGGGCCACCAGCGCGAAGTCGTGCGCCTCCTGGACCGAACCGGCGGCCAGCATCGCGAAGCCCGTCGCCCGCGCGTGCATCACGTCGCTGTGGTCGCCGAAGATCGACAGGGCATGGGTCGCGATGGTCCGCGCCGCCACGTGGATGACCGCGGGCGTCAGCTCGCCCGCGATCTTGAACATGTTGGGGATCATCAGCAGCAGGCCCTGGGACGCGGTGAACGTCGTGGCCAGCGCGCCCTTCTGGAGTGCGCCGTGCATCGCACCGGCCGCGCCGCCCTCGGACTGCATCTCGACCACGTCGGGCACGGTGCCCCACAGGTTCGGCTTGCCGGCCGCCGCCCAGTCGTCGCAGTGCTCCGCCATCGGCGAGGCCGGGGTGATCGGGAAGATCGAGATGACCTCGCTCAGCGGATAGGCGACGCGGGCCGCTGCTTCGTTGCCGTCGAGGCACTCCCAGTGCTGATCCATCGGTATCTGCATCCTTTCGGGCGGCGTGGACCACCCGGGCTCTGGTGGCGACGGGGGCGCGGAACCAGGCGGGATGGTGCGGCCCCGGGGTTCCACCGGTAGTTTGCGCCTCGATCGCGGCCGAGTCGCAGCCGTTCGGACCGGTCCGGACGGCCCTCGTGTCACTGGAATGGACCGGACAGCACGGGTTTGAAGGGCCAGGCGGCCCGGTGAGCCGTACCAGGAGCGGCGCGGGCTACCCGGCCGCGGAACCATTCGACCGGGGGCGCGGCCTGCCTCGCGCCGCGGGGGCATGCCCGGTGCGGCGGTGCACCACCGAGCGTGGATTGCGAACAAAAACAGGCCAAAGTTCATATGCGATATGGTCGAGGAGGCCGACGGCCAGGCCGGCGTCCTCCAGTGCAAGGCCCCGCAGGAATTGCGGATCCCATGTCGCCCACGTCCCGTCGGTCAGGGCGACGAGCTCGTAGAACGCCTCAGCCCCGGGTCGCTGATCGAGCGAAGGCCACCGAGGTAGCCAGGCCCGGCGATCAATGCGGCGCGCACCTGCCCCGTCTCCACCACGCGGCGCAGGATGACGTGTCCATCGAGGACGACGGAGGGCGGCAGCGCGAGCCCGCTCGGGTGCAACAGGTCGCGGCGACGGAATGTGCGAGGCGTGGCGGCACGTTCCAGGCGGCGCAGCGTCCCCTCATCGGCGTCGGGCAGCAGCCGTGCGAGGTGTAAGGCAAGCGATCCGATCGTGCCCATCCAGACCCTCCGTGCGGCGCTGCGATCGTAGCGGAATCGACGCGGCCCGCGTGCGGGTTCCGTGCCATTCCCCTGAGCGAAACGGGGGTCGGCGTCTCCTGTGCGGCAGGATGTGTTGTTCGTGGTGGCTTCGACGGCCGACCTATGCGGAGGGTGAGGCGATCTCGCCCTGCGCCGGCGTCCTCAGCAGCGCCGGGCCGAGCACGTAGTAGCGGCCCCGCCTCTCGCCGGTGGCTCGCAGCCAGCCGTCCTTCACAGCGGCCTCGAGGTCGCGCGTCGTGTTCTGCGGCGAGCGACCCGTGAGGCGGATGTAGTCCCCGGCTCGCAGGTGCCGATTGACCCACGCGTAGGCGAGCCCGTCGATCATCGCGGACGGAAGCGACCCATCGGCAATCGCCCGGCGGATCTCGACCATGACATCGCCAAGACCACGGAGCCTTGCCAGGACGTGGTCGGCCGAGCGGGTGATCGACGTGACGAAGTAGCGAGCGAAGGGCGTTGCGTCATACCCGGGCACGTAATCCTGACCCACCGCCTCGCGAATGGCGGCGAAGTAGGCGGAACGGTCCAGGTCGAGTTGCGCGTCGAGCGAGACCAGCCCGCCGAGTGCGTAGCCGTGGCGCACGAGGATCAGCCTCGCGATCGCACGGGCCGTTCGTCCGTTGCCATCGTTGAACGGGTGGATCGCGACGAACTCGAGGTGCGCGAGCGCCGCGACGACAGGAGGAGCGTGACGCTTGGTTGCTGTGGCGAGCCAGGCAGCGAACTCGCGCATGAGCTCGGGGACGTCGCCAGAGGGGGGCGTCCTGAAGATCGGGTTGCCGTCCGCATCGACGACACGGTTCTCGCCACGGCGATACTCGCCGGGCGTGAGCAGCGGACTCTGGTTCCACAGCACACGCCGATGCAGTTCCCTGATGACGGCCTCATCGGGAACCACGCGTCGGGCGGCGAGCTCGTCGGCGAGCGTCAGCGCGTCACGTGTGCCGATGATCTCGCGAGCCTCCTTGTCGCTGACCTTCGTCGAGCCCTCGCCGGCGAGCAGCGCCTCGACCTCGACGTCGGAGGCGGTGTTGCCCTCGATCCGCGCGGTTCCGTGGATGGTCCGCACCCATGCGCGGCGACGCATCCACTCCGCGTGGGTGGGGTCGATCGGCAGGTTGTCGAACAGCCAGCGCCGCTGGTCGAGCTCGCTGAGCGGCTTGGTGAGAGCGCGTCCGCGTAGTCGGTATCGCATGAAAGCCTCCGGTAATGGTGACAAGTATTACCGCTGGCGGTAAACCGTCAAGGTATTACCGCGGACGCGCTAGTCTGCGGGCGCGGCCTTGTCGGTCGTCGGCCGCCTGCCGAACACGGTCGCCGACCAGACGGCCAGCAGCACCACGCCCGCGGCCGTCATCGCGATCACGACACGCACCGAGATCGAGTCCGCGAGGGGTCCCGCAATCAGGACGGCGAACAGGCTCGCCGCGCTGACGATTGAGGCCAGGACACCTGCGCGACGGCACCATGGCCGAGCGAGGCGATCGCAGGCTACGACGGCGTTTCGGGCTCCTCGATCGGCGGCACCAGCGGCGATCCGGTGATCAGGCGGGTCGAGCGGCCGCGGGTCAGGAACGACCACGCCCAGCGGACGGACACCACGATCCGGTTCGCGAACCCGATCAGGTACAGGATGTGGATCCCCAGCCACAGCAGCCAGGCGGTGAACCCGCCCTGCCGGCCGAGCGGTCCGAGCCACGGGATGTTGGTCACGCCGGCCAGCCGGCCGATGACCGCGACCTCCCCCCGATCGCTGTAGTGGAACCGGCGCGTCGCCTCCCCGTCGAGCCGCCGCAGGACCGCCTGGCCCGCGTACCTGCCGGCCTGGATGCCGCCCTGCGCGACACCGGGCACCGGGCGATCACGCTTCCACGGTTGGACTGCCGCATCGCCGACCAGGAGGATCTCCGGATGCCCGGGAACGGTGAGGTCGGGTCCCACGCGGACGCGTCCGCTTCGATCGGTCTCGGCGCCGGTCGCCTCGGCGACCTTGCGTCCGAACGACGAGGCCAGCACCCCCGCCGCCCACAGCACCGTCCGGCACGGGATCTGCTCGGTCCCGGACGCCGTCTCGACGCGGACGCCCTCGGCATCGATGCCCACGACCTTCGTGCCGGTGCGGACCGTGACGCCCAGTCGCTCCAGCTGGCGAGCCGCCGACGCCGACCGGTCGGGCGGGTAGGGCGGCAGGATCCGGTCCAGCGCCTCGATCAGGTAGATGCACGCATCCTGGGGCCGGATCGACCGGAAGTCCTGGCGCAGCGTGTCGTTGGCGATCTCGCCCAGCGCGCCGGCGAGCTCCGCGCCCGTCGGGCCACCGCCCACGATCACGAACGTCATCCACGCCCGGCGCAGCTCCGGCACCGCCTCGCGCTCGGCTGCCTCGAAGGCGATCAGGATCCGGCGCCGGATCTCGATGGCATCGTCGATGGTCTTGAGACCGGGTGCGAACGGTGCCCACTCGTCGTGCCCGAAGTACGAGTGGTGGGCGCCGGTGGCCACGATCAGGGTGTCGTACGGGAGCCGCAGGCCGTCGGAGAGCTCGACCTCGCGCGCCTCCGGATCCAGGCCCACCGCCTCGCCCAGGAGCACGCGCGTGTTGCGCTGCCTCCGGAAGATCGAGCGCAACGGCTGGGCGATGTCGCCCGGCGACAGCGCGCCGGTGGCCACCTGGTACAGCAGCGGCTGGAACAGGTGGTGGTTCCGGCGGTCGACGAGGGTGACGGCGACCCGGTCGCCCGCCTTGCCCAGCGTCCGCGTCGCATACAGGCCGGCAAAGCCGCCGCCGATCACGACGACGCGGTGCGGGGTGGGGGACGGCACCTGGGGTGACGGGAATGCCGCGGGACGCTCGGCCATGCGCCGAATGCTATCCGGGCAGGTCAACGGTGCAGGGACGCCCCGACCATCCGTTCCGCGACCACCGTCCGCTGCACCTTCCGAGTGTGGGTCCGCGGGAAGTCCTCGTCCGGGAAGGGAGCGCGGCCGGCGACCCGCTGATGATCGGCCAGCTGACGGTTCGCGGCGCGGACGGCGGTGACGAGCGCCGCCGCCTCGTCCACCTGCGGAACACTGAACGCGACGCCCTCGCGGTAGGTGAATGCGATCCGGCCCGGCGGTGCCTCGTACACGACGGGCTCGGCAAGGCCTTCCGCCACCAGGGCCGCCTCGACGTCTTCGGGGTGGACGTTCAACCCGTTGGGCAGCGCGATCAGGGATCGCGTGCGTCCGGCCAGGCGAAGGCCGCCGGAGCTGTCGAGCTCTCCGATGTCCCCCGTGCGGTACCAGCCATCGGGCGTGAACGCCGCAGCGGTCGCCACGGGGTCCCGGAAGTACTCCGAGAACACCGATGGCCCGCGAACGACGACCTCGCCGCCTGGTTCGATCCGCAGCTCCATCGGCGGGCGGGTCCAGCCAACGCGGCCGATCGGCGTCCTGCCCGGGAAGTGCGTGGCGACCAACCCCGCCTCGGTCGAGCCGTATCCCTGGACGACCTCGACGCCCAGCGCCTCCCAGCCGCGCTGGAGCGATGGTGGCAGGTGCGCAGCCGACGACAGCACGAGTCGCAGCTCCCCGCCGAGCGCTAGGTGGACCTTGCGGAACAGGCGGCGGCGCAGGGCGACCGGCAGGTGGGGGGCGATGCGCAGGGCGCGCCGGAACGCCGGACCGCTGCCGCTGCGGTCCGCCTCGCGCCGGATCGCGGCAAACAGCAGCTCCAACACTTGGGGCACGACCACCAGCGCGGTTGCCCGATGACCGCGGATCGCCGCGGCGATCACGTCTGGGCGGAGCGTTGTGATGTACTCGGTCTCGGCGCCGGCAGCGACGGCGTAGATCAGCCCCGCGACCTGCTCCATGATGTGCGACAGCGGCAGGATCGAGACGAAGCGGTTGTTCCCGGGCGGGATCGTCGCGAGGCAGCGCTCGGTCGAGGCCAGGAGCATTGCCTGGGTGACGGTGACTCCCTTGGGGTTGCCGGTTGAGCCCGATGTGAACAGAACCTCCAGTGGGTCGCCGGGGTCGGATGGGGCGCGGGGAGCGAGTGCGGCGACGGCTTCCGGGCCGGCGGGATCGACCAGCTCGTCGAGGTCCATGACGGGCAGGCCTGCCAGCCGCCGGCTGGTCACGGGCTCCAGCGTCGCGCCGGTGCCCAGCAGGATTGCCGCCGGATCCGTCAGTGCGGCGATCCTCTCGACCGTGTCGGCCGTCATCCGTGCGTCGAGCGGGACGAGGACCACGTCCGCCCGCGCCGCCGCGAACAGCGCAGCGGCGAACCCGGGACCCGGTGCCCCCTGGACCAGCACCAGCGCTCGCGGCGCCAGTGCCGCCGCAAGCCGGGCGGCGGCGTGATCCACGGCATCGCCGAACGCCGCATAGGTCAGCGACTGCTCACGCGTCGTCGCCGTACGCACGCCCAGGAACGGAGACGAGCCGCGGACCGCGATGGCGCGCGCCAGCAGCTCAGGCAGGGAGGCGGGGATGGACATGGGCGGCGTCGAGGTCGAACCGGAAGCTGGCACGGCGGCCTTTCGTGGTGCGACCGCCGGGGGATCCGCGCGTGACGCCGAGACCGGGCGGGACCGGCTGATCCCGCCGTCGGTACAGCGTGAGGAT
>CAVRGY010000017.1:0-533770 GCA_963720825.1 uncultured Chloroflexia bacterium
GCTGAGTCTAGGACGGATTGGGATACCAGCGGCGCACGTCCATGCGTCCGCATGGTGATGGGCCGGGTGGGAGGCTCGGCGCGAGCCCGCCACGCCGGCGCGCCTCAGCGCGTGGCGCGGAGCCTGGCCAGCTGCTTCAGGACGTCGGTCAGGGCCGCCGGGTCGGCGACGCGGTGGCCAGCGAGCGTGTCGCCCTCCCCCACCTTCACACCGACGTCACCGTCGCCGAGCACGCGGAAGGCGTCTTCGTCGGTGACGTCGTCCCCGGCGAAGAACACCGCGTCCGCACCCCGCAGCGCGCGCAGTCGGTCGATCAGCGAGCTGCCGCCGCGAGTCGAGGATGTCCTTGCCGCCGCGCTCGAGCACGTCGGCGTCGGCCTCGTGTGCGGCCGCACTGGCCGCGGCGTCGGCCTCGGCGGCGACCTCGGCGCTGACCCGGCGGGTGTGCACGCCGTGGCCGGCCGGCTTGTGCTCGATGACGACACCGGGGAAGCGCTCCCCCACGGCATCGAGCGCAGCGCCGATCCGCGCGACGCGAGCCTGTTCGTCCTCGGTCAGCGCCGCCTCGTCGTGGCCGTCGACGCGCCACTCGACACCGTGCGAGCCGACGAGCGACATGCCGTCGGGGGCCTGCGAGACCCGAGCGAGGCTGTCGAGCGGCCGCCCGGAGACCAGGACGACCTCGGTGTCCTTCGCGCGCTGCAGGGTCAGGACGGCCGCCCAGCTGCCCGGCAGCGCACCGACCTGACCGGGGTCGTCCGCGAACGGGGCGAGCGTGCCGTCGAAGTCCAGCGCGACCAGCAGGCGGTCGACCGCCGCCAGGTCCGCGAGGGCCGTGTCGAGCCCTGGAGCTGCCGACTCGTCGGCGTGCGGTGTCTGCTCAGGCATCACGGTCCTCCCGGGTGTCCTCGGCGGCACGCGCGGTCTGCGCGTCCTGGTCGAAGATGGACATGTTGTCGGTCTGGGCCTCGCGGTGCGCCGGCTCGGCGCCGGACGGGTCGATCCGTGCGGTGACCGGGCCGGACGTCGGTCGAGCGCCTGGAGGAACGACGCCGACCACTTGGCCACGTCGTTCTCGAGCACGCGCCGGCGGAGCGCGCGCATGCGCGTGGTGCGCTCGCGCTTCGGCATCTCGATGGCGCGCATGATCGTGTTCTTGAGCCCGTCGATGTCGTGCGGGTTGATCAGCAGGGCGCTCTTCAGCTCGTCGGCCGCGCCGGCGAACTCGCTGAGCACGAGCACGCCGTCGTTGTCGAGCGGCGCGGCCACGTACTCCTTCGCGACGAGGTTCATGCCGTCGCGCAGGGCCGTGACGAGCATGATGTCGGCGGCGAGGTAGAGCGCCACCATCTCTTCGCGCGGGTAGCCGTGGTGGTGGTAGCTGATCGCCGTGTGGCTCATCGTGCCGTAGTCGCCGTTGATGCGGCCGACGGTGAGCTCGATCTCGTCGCGCAGCTGCTTGTACGCCTCGACGCGCTCGCGGCTGGGGCTCGCGACCTGCACGAGCGTGGCGTCCTCGACGCTCAGCCGGCCGTCGGCGAGCAGCTCGCCGAACGCCTTCATGCGGTGCCGGATGCCCTTGGTGTAGTCGAGGCGGTCGACGCCGAGCATGACGGTCTTCGGGTTGCCGAGCCCCTCGCGGATCTCGCGCGGCCCGCGCCTGGATCGTCGGGTCGCGCGGCGAGCTCCTCGAAGCTCGGCGACGTCGATCGAGATCGGGAAGTGCTTGCCGCACGCGGCGCACCTTCGGCCGCGGCGCGGCGGCGCCGCTCGTCGTCGACCGGGCACCTCGATGTAGGGGCGCGTCGTCGCGTAGCCGAGCAGGCGGCGGACGGCGCGGGAGAAGTTCGCGGCGTCGTCGCGCCCGCTGGAAGCCGATGACGTCGGCGCCGAGCAGCCCCTCGATGATCTGCGTGCGCCACGGCAGCTGCGAGAAGATGCCGAGCGGCGGGAACGGGATGTGGTTGAAGAACCCGATGGTGAGGTCGGGGCGCAGCTCGCGCAGCATCTGCGGCACGAGCTGCAGCTGGTAGTCCTGCACCCAGACCGTCGCCGCCCTCGCGCGGCGATCGGCGGCCGCGGCTCGGCGAAGCGCTGGTTGACCGCGACGTAGCGACTCCCACCAGACGCGGTGGTAGGTCGGGCGCCGCGATGACGTCGTGGTAGAGCGGCCAGAGCGTGTCGTTGCTGAAGCCCTCGTAGTAGCGCTCGACCTCGTCGGCGCTGAGCGGCACCGGCACGATCTGGATGCCGTCGTTCTCGAACGGCTCGAACTCGAGGTCGGGCTGCCCGGCCCAGCCGACCCACGCGCCGTCGTTGCGCGCGCATGACGGGCTCGAGCGCGGTGACGAGCCCGCCGGGCGAGTGCTGCCAGCCGCCGATGCCGTCGTCGTCGACGACGCGGTCGACGGGCAGGCGGTTGGAGACGACGACGAAGGGGTACTGCGGTCGCTCTCGGCAGGGTCACTCATGACCAGAAGATTATCAGCGCGGCCGTGAGGGGGGCCTCGTGGACGGTTCTGTCCCCCACCCGGCCGGCCCGATGTCACCCGGCCCGCTCACCCGGCGAGCGCGAGTGTCCGCCTCGCCGTGGTCAGCTCGCGCCGCGGCCGTACGGGGCGGCACGGCGAGCGGGATGCCCGGTGCAGCGGGACGCGGCGGCTCCCGACGGCAGACGGCGACTCCTGTGGGTCGACTACCCGGCGAGACGCGTCGAGGTGCGACAGCTCGAGCAGGAGCTCGAGATCCACGGTCTCGCGGTCGAGGCCGCCGTCGCGCGCGGTCATCGCCCGAAGCGCGGCCGTAACGCGACTGCCGTTCCAGGTCGCCTGAGACGCGCCGAGGCTCGTGGTCGCGAGCGCGCGCTCGCGACCACGCGTGGTCGACCAGGAGCTCGTCCATCGATGCGCCGGCCTCCCGTGACGATCCACGGCCCCGAGGTCGGCACCGCCGCGGTGGAACGTCACCTCGCCTCGAACGCCGTCCTGGCGGGGCCCACGCGGCGCCCGGCCCCGTGGTGGTGGGGCGATGCCGACACGGTGGTCGACCGGCCCGTGCCTCCGCGGCGGTCGAGCTCGATCGCCCGGACGTCGACGACGTCGACGACCGCCTGTCCACCGCGGCGACCGCCGCGGCCAGCGATCCAGCCCGGCCGCTCGCGCTTCGAAGAAGCGGTCGGGGTGCGTGCGGCGGTCTGACTGGTGGTCCCGACGAAGGCCCGCGTCGGCTCGCTGCGGACGTTCACGCCGTGGCCGTCGGCGACGGGGTCCCGCCGTACTTCCGCGACGTCGAGCACGTCCTGGTCTCCCCCATCGACGACTCGGTCGCGCAGTCTGCGCGACGCCGTGTCCAGCGTGCTGGACACCCCCCTCAACCTGGCGTCGGACCGCAGACCACGGTCATGAAGAAGGTCCCGAGCTGGGCGGCGATCATCGCGATCCCCACGGCGATCACGGGGTTCTTCGGGCAGAACATGACTTCCCGGGCGAGAGGCCCGTGGAGCGGCCTGTACCTGTCGCTCTCGCTCATCGTCGTGACGTCGCTGGTGCTCTCCCGCGCGTTCAAGCACCGCGACTGGCTGTCGTCCGGGAGCACCGGCCGGACTGCACGTGCGAGGTTCGCGGCCGCACCCGGCGGGCAGCACCGTGCGAGTTCGCGCCCCGTGCCGGGTTGATGGTCCCGTCGCGAGGAACCAAGCGCGCACGAGACGGGCGACCTCGCACGGGCCCGGAACTCGCACCGTGTCGCCCGCGCACACGGCGCAGCGCCGCGCTACAGCCGCAACGCGATCACGCCGGCGACGACCGTCACGGTGCGACGACGAGCCGAGCGCCATGTAGCGACCCCACGACAGGTGCACGCCCTCGGCGACAGTCGCGCGTGCCACAGCAGCGTCGCGAGCGAGGCCCACGGCGTGATGAGGCAGCCGACGTTCACGCCGATCAACAGCGCGGCGTAGCGCAGGGCCTCGTAGCCGGCTGCGGGCTCGAGCGCCAGGTAGGCGGGCAGGTTGTCGATCGCGTTGGCGGCCGCCGCGCCCGGCCGGCGAGCAGCAGGAGCGACCCGGTCCCCGTGCCGCACGGCAGCGCATTGACGAGCAGGTCGGTGATGCCGGGCGTGTGCAGCGTCTCGACGACGACGAAGAGCCCCGCCGCGAACACGAGCGTCGCCCACGGCACCCGCGAGGGCTTCAGTTCGGACGGTGCGCGGAAGGCCGCGACCACGACGAGCGCGACGGCAGCGACCACGGCGGCGATCCACACCGTGACCCCGACGGTCAGGGCGATCACGAGGGCCACCAGGACGATCGAGGCCGCCGTGAAGAACACCCGGTCGGCCGGGGGGTCGGACCGTCGACGGGCGTGTAACGGCCGAACAGCTTGCCGCGGAACACGACGAGCAGCACCGCGCACGGGACCACGACGCCGGCGAGTGCGGCCGGGGCCATGAGCCCGGCGAAGGGGATCGGACCGTCGAGCCCGATCCGGTCGACGGCGAGCAGGTTCGTCAGGTTCGACACGGGCAGCAGCAGCGAAGCCGTGTTCGCGAGCCAGACGGTGGTCAGTGCGAACGGCATCGGGGGCAGGCCGACGCGGCGGGCGAGGGCGATGACGATGGGCGTCAGCAGCACGGCGGTGGTGTCGATCGACAGGAACACGGTGCAGAGCACGGCGAGGACGACGACCGCCCCCCAGAGCCCGATCGTGCGGCCGCCGCCGATGCGTGCCGCGACGTCCGCCAGACGGTCGAAGACCCCGGCATCAGCGGCGAGCTCGGACACGATGGTCAGTCCGAGCACGAACCCGAGCACGGGCAGGACGCGGTCGGCGAGTTCGACCAGGTCGGGGACGGGCAGCAGGCCGAGGGCGACGCACACCGCACCGACGATCAGCAGGACTGCACCGATGACGGCTTGACGCACTGCGACTCCTTGGTGAGCGGCCGCGATCGGCGGCGCTCCAATGTAGCGCCCAGTAGCGTGAGGCCGACGACGACAGGAGGAATCTGTGCGCAAGTTCTTGTTCAACGGTGCGGTGTGGAGTCGTTCATCAGCGGCTACAGCGTGATCCGGACCACGCGGCAGGGTCCGCGCGACTGGCGGCTCGCCCTGACGTGGGTGGCCTGGTTGTCCACCACGATCGTGGCGATCGGCACGGTGGTGGAGGACGACCGCGCGGTCCGGTCGCGCCAGCCGTGACCTGAACGCTCCATCAGACGGGAGGCCCGGTGCCAGCTGGCACCGGGCCTCCCGTCTCGCTCGGGTGCGGCTACCGCTCGGGCGGCGGGATGTTCGCGGTCTGGATCGGACCGGTGAAGAGCGCGCCGCGCTCGTCGTCCTCGCCGAAGAGCGAGCTGTCCCCCTCGGCGGAGCGGCCGCGCGGCCGCGCCTGCACACCGGGCTCGGCGAGCTGCACCCGCTGGATCGGCAGCGCGTCCGGGTGGGTGCGCTGGAGCCAGTCGACCATCTCCTCACGGACGTAGCAGCGCAGGTCGAACAGGGCGCCGGCGTCCGGGGCCGTCACCAGGATGCGGACGCGCACGAGCCCGCCGACGGCGTCGGTGACCTGCAGGACCTTCGTGCGGCGGTCCCAGATCGTCGAGGTCTCGAGGATGCGGTCGAGCTCCTTGCGCATCTCGGCCGGGCTGACCCGCCAGTCGAGGTCGAACTCGACGGCGCCGAGGAGCTCGCTGCTGGTGCGGGTCCAGTTCTCGAACGGCGTGCGTCGTGAAGTAGGTCGAGGGCAGCACGAAGCGGCGGTCGTCCCAGAGGTGGACGACGACGTAGGTGAGGGTGATCTCCTCGATGCGACCCCACTGCGTCTCGACCACGACGACGTCGTCGACACGGATCGATCCCAGAACGCGAGCTGCATGCCGGCGAAGACGTTGCCGAGGGTCGACTGCGCGGCCAGGCCCGCGATGACCGAGATGAGTCCGGCTGACGCGAGGACGCTCGCGCCGGCCGCCTCGACCCCCGGGAAGGTCAGCAGGATCGCGCCGACGCCGATGATGACGAGCACCGCGACGGTGACCCGTCGCAGGATCAGGACCTGCGTGCGGACTCGGCGGGCGACGCGGTTGTCGGGGACGTCGACGCGGTAGCGGTGCAGACCGAGGCTCTCGAGGAAGACCGCGAGCTCGCACGCCAGCCACGTGCCGACGCCGATCGTCGCGACGAGGAACGCGTGCGAGACGTGCCCGCGCCACGGGTACGCGTCGCTGTCGGGGACCGAGGTCGCGAACGCGACCCAGAGCGACGCGACGAGCAGCATGGTCCTGGCGGGGTGCTTGGTGCGACGGGAGAGCGCGGCGGCCCAGCGCTCACGGCGTCCGAGCGTGCGGAACACCAGGTGGAGGACGAGGGCGGCCACGGCGGTCGCGAGCAGGGCGAACCCGACCGCGATCAGGAGGCGGAGGAGGATGTCCATCCGACCATGGTGCCGGATCGACGACGTCCGTCGTCCAGGCCGCGGACAAGTCGATGCGCATGTAGCGTGTCGGCCATGACAGCGCAGAACGACACGGGCGTGGACCGTGCGAAGGCGAACGACTTCTCGCACGAGCAGGAGGGCTTCCAGCACGGGCTGAAGCCGCGGCAGCTGCAGATGATCGCGATCGGCGGCGCGATCGGCACCGGGCTCTTCCTCGGCGCCGGTGGGCGACTGAACACGGCGGGCCCGGCCCTCGCGATCGTGTTCGCTGATCTGCCGGCGTCTTCGCGTTCTTCATCCTGCGCGCCCTCGGCGAGCTGGTGCTGCACCGCCCGTCCTCCGGCTCGTTCATCTCGTACGCGCGCGAGTTCTTCGGCGAGAAGTTCGCCTACGCGGCCGGGTGGATGTACTTCCTCAACTGGGCGATGACGCGATCGTCGACACCACCGCGGTGGCGCTCTACCTGCAGTACTGGAGCGCGTTCACGTCGGCGCCGCAGTGGCTGCTCGCCCTCGTCGCCCTGGCCGTCGTGCTGGCCGTGAACCTGGTGGCGGTCAAGGTCTTCGGCGAGCTCGAGTTCTGGTTCGCGATCATCAAGGTCATCGCCCTGGTGGTGTTCCTGGTCGTCGGGGTCGTCTGGCTCGTGTTCGCGTTCCCGGTCGAGCCGACGGCGAGGCGGTCCGACACGGGCTTCTCGATCTGGCCGCGACAACGGCGGTCTGTCCCGAACGGCCTGCTGCCCGCGGTGCTCGTCGTGCAGGGCGTCGTGTTCGCCTACGCCGCGATCGAGCTCGTCGGCACGGCGTCCGGCGAGACGCAGGACCCCGAGAAGGTCGTGCCCCGCGCGATCAACACCGTCGATCATCCGCATCGCCGTGTTCTACGTCGGCTCGGTCGTGCTGCTGTCGCTCCTGCTGCCCTACACGTCCTACAAGGCGGGCGAGAGCCCGTTCGTCACGTTCTTCTCGTCGCTCGGCAACCCGCAGGTCGGTGCGATCGTCGGCTCGATCATGAACTTCGTCGTCCTGACCGCCGCGCTGTCCGCCTCAACGCCGGGCTGTACTCGACCGGCCGCGCACTGCACTCGATGGGCATGAACGGGTCCGCGCCGAAGTTGACCACGAAGATGTCGAAGGGCGGGGTGCCGTTCGGCGGCATCCTGCTGACCGCGGCCATCACGCGTCGCTCGGCGTCGCCCTGAACTACGTCGTCGCCCGACCGGCGTTCGAGATCGTGCTGAACATCGCGGCCTCGGCATCATCACCGCGTGGGGCACGATCATCCTGTGCCAGATGCGCCTGCGGCAGTGGGCGAAGGAGGGCCAGGCGAAGGAGCCGTCGTTCCGGCTGCCCGGCGCGCCCGTGCACGAGCTGGTTGACGCTGGCGTTCCTGGTCGCGGTGCTCGTGCTGATGGCGATCGACTGGCCGATCGGCACGCTCACGGTCGCGTCGCTCGTCATCATCATCCCGCTGCTGGTCGTCGGCTGGTTCCTGCAGCGCGACCGGATCCTGCGCATCGCCCGATCCGCGAGGGCGTCACCGGCCCGTACCCGATCACCGGCCGCGACGCGGCGAACCAGGTCCGCCGCGACGCCACGGACAAGGAGTGACGCTGTCCGCCCAGCGCGACCCGCGTCCGAGCGACGCGGAGCGCTCCGGCGTCCCCCAGTACGATCAGCGGGTGCCGGACCGCTCTGCTTCCCCCACGCTCGACCTCCAGCTGACCTGGCGTGGCGCCTTCGGCCGCGTGCGGGTGTTCCCCGACCGGGTGCACGCCGAGACGAGCTACGAGCGCGACGCGCTGCAGCCGGTGCCCATGGACGCACTGCGGGGCTGGCGCATCCAGCCGTGCGACTTCGACGCGGTGTGCGTGGAGTTCCTCACGCCGGACGACACGTGGCGGGTCCTGCTCGACACGTCCGACGAGCAGGTCGCGGCGCTGGCGTTGCGCCGGGTCCTGGGGCAGCCGGTGCCCGCCGACTCCTGAGGCCTGCCAACGACCCCTGCGTCGCGCGTCACGCGGTGTACTGCATCACCCGGAACGATGCGCCCTGCGGGTCGACGACGTCGGCTGCGCGGGTCGCCGGTCCCTCCCACGTCGCGAGCACACGTCCTCCGAGCGTCGTGACCCGGGTTGCCGTGTCGTCGCGGTCCTCGACCCCGAAGGTCACGTACCAGTCGTCCGGTCCCTCGTCGACCCGGGCGAGCGCCGCGACGACGTCGGCGAACTCCGCTGGCGCGCCGGCCTGCCGTTCGCGGATCTGCGGGTCGGACGTCGCTGCGAGGTGGTCGCCGTACCCGGGGAGCAGGAGCATCGCGCTCGGGCCCTCCTGCACCGACGACCGCTCCCAGCCGAAGAGCCGTGCGTAGAACGACAGCGCCGCATCGGGGTCGGTGGAGCGCAGGTCGCTGAGGACCCAGCCGCCGGGAGCGTTGATGTACTGCGCCCCGAGGCGGTCGCGCGCCTGCCAGAGCGCGAACGTCGCACCGCGCGGGTCGACGCACTCCGCGCCCCGGCCGGCAGCCCCTCCCGGACCGGCGTCCATCGGTGCCGTCGCCGTCCCGCCGAGGTCGACGACACGAGCTGCGGTGACGTCGACGTCGTCGACCGCGATGGTGGTCCCCCATGCGGCCGGGTCGTCGCTCGAGCCGATCGCGCCGACGTCGTGGCCGTCGACGCTGGCGATCCGGTAGGACCCGGGCACCGACGGCGGCAGCCGCTCCTCGAACCGCCAGTCGAACAACCCGCCGTAGAAGTCGGCGGCGGCGTCCGGGTCGGGGAACCGACCCTCGATCCAGCTCGGGACGCCCTGCGGGTACCTGCGTGGTGTCGCGTCGGTCATCGTGGCCTCCGATCGGGTGCGGTCGATGCGCTCCGGTCTACTCCGCCCCGCGGTCGTCGGACCGCCGCGTCCGCGACATGGACGGGAGGCCCGTGGCGGCGCCGCCACGGGCCTCCCGTCCGTCTCGCGGTCGCGTCCGGAACCGGGCGCGTGCCGATCAGACCAGCAGCAGGATCCCCGCGACCACCGAGGCGAGGGTGATCGCCATCGCGACGACCAGCAGGACCAGGTGCACGCGGTAGAACGTGGTCGGGCGGCCGGATGCGTCACGGGCCCGCGTGTCCTTGGCGACCCGCTGGAAGAAGCGCGGCCAGGCGACCAGGTTGAAGAGGGCACCGATGAACAGGACGACTGCGGCGAAGACGAGCACCGGATGATCCTACCGAGCGGGGCTGGACCGGCCGGTGCTCGTGCACTGCGATCGGCAGCGCACTGCGATCGGCAGCGCACGGCGATCCGCAGCGCACGGCACACGGCCAGCGGCGGCGCTCGGCCGCCCCCAACGCGGCCGAGTCCCACCGGCGATCACCACACGGATGTAGCAATTGCTACAGACACTACACGGTGGCCGAGACGTCGTCGAGCCACCCGTTCGGGTCACCGTCGCGCTCCCCACCGTGGCGGGCGCCGGCCACGACACGGAGCCGCGCCGGCCCCGACCACGCTCGGACGAGCGCACGACTCGTCGCCAGCGGGACGGTGCGGTCGGCGTCGCTGTGCACGACGAGGAGCGGCATCGTCGCGCCGGTGACGACTGGCGGCCGCACCCGCAGCGGCGCGGACTGGCCTGCGAGTCGAGCCAGCCCGGGCACCGCGAGCAGCGCGACCACCCCGTGGCCGAGAGCACGACCGAGTCGGCCACCGCCGACGCCGTGCGCGATGGTTTGGACCCAGTCGGTGAGCGGCCCCGTGAGCACCACCGCCCGGACCGCGACCGGCAGCGGGCCCGCGCGGTCGAGCACGCGGAGCCACAGGAGCGCGCCGAAGGACCAGCCGAACAGGACGACCTCCTGCGCGCCCGACGCGGCGGCGAAGCGGAGCCAGGCGAGGGCCTCGTCGGTCTCACGCTCCCCGAACCCGTGGCGACGGGCCGGCCACCGTGCCGAGTGCGCTGCGAACAGACAGGTCAGGCCGTGCTCGGCCAGGGCGGGGGCGATCTCCTGGTGCCGGAGCGGATGCGAGCCGAGGCCGGGCAGGGCCACCGCCCACCGGGTGCCGGCACCGACGGCGGGGGTCACCCAGCCGGGCAGGTCCTGGCCGGCGGCGTCGGGGACCGCGACCCGCCGGAGCCTCGGCGCCGGCTCGGTCGCCGGGGCCGGGTACAGCGCCGCCGCACGTCGGGCGACGAACGCCAGGGTCGCGACCGCCGTGGCGGCGAGGCCGACCGTGATGCCCACTGCTGTCGCGGCACCGCGCCGTGTCCTACGTGACATCGAGCGCGGCCTCGGCGTGGGCGAGCACGGCGCGTTCGCGGTCGCTCAGGGACGCCCGGGTGCTGCGGACCCCGTCGTTGATCTCGACGATGAGCCGGCTGAGTCGCGTTGCCGGGTCGTCGGTGGCCGGGTACTCGTTGTCGCTGCCGAGCCGGGCGTGCAGGGGTGCGAGGGTCGCGATGGCGCGCTCGACGTGCCGCGATCGGCGGGCCTGGGCGACCCGGTGGCCGATGACCAGGAGCAGCATGCCGGTCGCGACGAAGACCACCGCGCCGGGCGTCAGGACGTCGTACGGCAGCGAGAGCGTTCGGAGGAGGGACAGGTCCCCCAGCACGTGGGCCAGGTCCATCACCACGACGACGACCATGCGCACGACACCGAACGCCCCGCCGACGACGAGCACCCACAGCCCGACGAGGTCCGTCCGGACGCGGGCTTCGCGCAGGTGCAGGACGCAGATGACCCCGGTGGCGCCGAGCGCGACACCGAGGTAGACGGTCTGCGCGATCGAGTACACCGCCGCGGACGGGTGGTCGCCGGCGTCGAGCATGAACGTCGTCGTGGTCGGGGGCTTGTCGAGCACGGCGAACGCGGTGACGATCACGACACCGACGACCGCACAGGACACGATGATCGCGTTGCGCAGCCAGGGTCCCGCAGCGCCGACGGCCTTGGCCACGCCCCACAGCAGCGTGCTCGTCCCGGCGATCATCAGGCAGTCGCTGACCACGGTCACGACGTTGAACCCGCCGAACAGCGGGTCGAGCCACCGGTACAGCGGGTCGACGTTCGTGACGATCGTGGCGCAGAACAGCAGGAACGTGACGGCGAGGGTGCGGTCCTGGCCGCGCTGCAGGACGAAGAGCACGACGGCACCGGCGACGAGCAGGACAGCCTGGACGACGGCCAGGATCACCGGAGCGTTCCCGTCACCGTGGCGTCGAGCCGGGCCCGCACCCGCGGCTGTCCGGTCATCCGAACACGCCGCGGAAGGCGCTGGGCCGACCGCGGTGGTCGCGGATCAACGCCGCGAGCTCGTCGGCGAACAGCTCGGCCTCGCGCTCGAACTCGTTCTCGAACAGCCCCCGGGCCATCGCGCGCTCGACCTTGTACTCGGGCAGGTCCGGGATGACGTCGCGGATGTACGCCGACTGCGCCGAGGCCTCGTGGTGGGCATGCAACACGTGGCCGAGCTCGTGTCCGATGACGAACGAGCGGAACGTCGTGGACGGGGTCGGCGAGATCATGATGAGGTGCTGGTGTTCGAGCGTGGCGACGAAGCCGCAGACCGGCTCGGCAGCGAGGAACGCCTCTTCGCGGACGACGATCGGCTTGCCGACGACCTGCGCCGCGGCGGCGACGGCCTGGTCGACGCTCGACCACCCTTCGGCACGGCCCCGTTCCCAGAAGCGCGCGACATGACCGGTCACGGCACGATCCCCCGCTGCGACTCTTCCTCGATCACGGAGGCGATCCGCCGCAGGGCCTCGGGCGACAGCTCGCCGGGGAACGTCCGTGCCGCGAAGCCGCTGACCCGGGCCGACCGGAGCGAGCGGACGAGGGCGAGCTGGGCGCCGATGCGCTCGGGGACGTCACTGTCCTCGAGCAGGAAGCGCTCGTCGACCTCGAAGAACCCGGCCAGCAGCTGCAACAGGGCGGTGTCCCGGTTGCGGCGTCCGTCGCCGGAGAGCATGTACGTCCACTTGGCCCGCGAGAGGGACCCGCCGCGGGCGTCGACGTACTCCTCGATCGCGGAGAACGGCACCGGGGTCCCGCGCTGGGACTCCTCGAAGTCGAGCAGCAGGTTGAGACGGCGAGCGAGCTCTGCGGCGTCGAGGGCACCACCCTTGGGTTCCCGTGTCATCATGCTTCCCCCCGGACCGCCTCGGGGACACCGCCTGTGCAGACGCAACCCCTCGGATACACGGGAACCCCCGCCGGAGCGAGGGTTCCGTGTTCGTGGTGCACCCCCTCGGACTTGAACCGAGAACCCACTGATTAAGAGTCAGTTGCTCTGCCAATTGAGCTAGAGGTGCATGCCCGTGTTGCCTGGGCTTCTGTGGTGTGTGCCGCAACGGGAATCAACAATAGCATGGGTTTCGCGTGCCCGAGAACACCTGCGGGCACCGAGCGAACAGGAGCACCATGACCGACCGCCTCAACCCCGGCGACACCGCACCCGACTTCACCCTGCAGGACCAGGACGGCGCCGAACACACCCTCGGAGCGCTGCGCGGGCAGCAAGGTCATCGTGTACTTCTACCCCGCGGCGTCGACCCCGGGATGCACCACCGAGGCGTGCGACTTCCGCGACAACATGTCGTCGCTGCAGGCCGCCGGCTACGAGGTCCTGGGCGTGTCCAAGGACGAGCTCCCCGCCCTCAAGCGGTTCCAGCACGAACAGGCGCTGAACTTCCCGCTGCTGAGCGACCCGGACCTGGCCGTGCACGAGGCGTACGCGCGCCTGGGGCGAGAAGAACAACTACGGCAAGGTCGTCACGGGCACCATCCGCTCGACGATCGTCGTCGACGAGGACGGCCGCGTCGAGCTCCCGCTCTACAACGTCAAGGCGACGGGGCACGTCGCGAGTCTGCGGAAGAAGCTCGGCCTGGTCTGAGCGGACCGGCAGGACGGAACGGCGCACCCCGCTCAGCGGTGACGCGCCAGCGGCACGCGGGGTGCGCCGACCGAGCCTGCGAGGGAGGGGTGCCAGCTGGCACCGCGCCTCCGCTCCGTCCTGCGGTGTCGTCTACTCGACGCGACGGGCCAGCGCGGCCGTCACCGACTTCGACAGCACCAACGTGATCGCGACCAGGGCAGGCAGCAGCAGTGCCCACCCGACCGACGGGCACGCGGAAGACGCCCTGGAACGCGCCGATCGCGAGCGCTCCCTGCAGGACCTGCCACACGATGATGCCGCTGCGCACCCAGGGGCGGCGGCGCCAGAGCCCGACGAGCATCGAGCCGAGCCAGAGCGCAGCGATCGCCGTCAGGACCATGAGCGCGATGCCCGGACGCCAGGCTCGAGGCGGGCGAGACCACCACCTCGACCAGCAGGACCACCGTCGCCACCACCAGGGCCGCGAACTCCAGCGCGACGACCGCGAGCAGCACGAGCATCGCCCGGGAGCGGGGCTCGCGACGCGGCTCGACGGGGTCGTACGAGTTCGAGGTGGGCTCAGACACAGTGTTCCTCCAGCATTGCAACCCTTGATTTGGCCATACCAGTATGCAACGATGTTCGAGGTCGTTTGGACGGCACGATGTGGTGTGCGTCTCCCGTGGTTCGATGCTCCTCCCCCGAGCATCTGCGGGCGTCGGACTCTCCCCGCACGGTTTCCTCCCCACAGGATCCTCCCGTACGTCACATGAGCATGTGCAGAGTCCTCGAGCCCCGAACCACGGCCCCGGCCTGCCGTTCGAGCATCGACATCAAGGAGCACCACCACATGGACTGGCGTGACAAGGCAGCGTGCCTCACCGCGGACCCCGAGCTCTTCTTCCCCGTCGGGAACACCGGGCCGGCCGTCGACCAGATCGAGAAGGCCAAGTCGGTGTGCGCACGGTGCACCGTCACCGAGATGTGCCTGCAGTACGCCCTCGAGACCAACCAGGACTCCGGCGTCTGGGGCGGCCTCAGCGAAGACGAGCGTCGTGCCCTCAAGCGCCGCGCCGCTCGCGCGCGCCGCGCCTCCTGACACCGCAGCACTGACCGACCAGCACTGACCCTCGACGCCCGTCGCGCCCCTCGGGGCACGGCGGGCGTCGTCGTGCCCGGAGCGGCGACCGTCTGGAGGCCCGGTGCCGGCCCGCCGGACACGCACCGGGCCTCCAGACGGTTGCGTCGCACCCACTGCGGACGTCGCGCGCCGTCGCACCGGGCGCGACGTTCGCCACGGGGTGCGGACCGTGCGCTGACGGCGCTACGCTGCCGCGGTCTCCCAGCGGAACGGGATGGCGATCGTGACCTCGGTGCCCGCTGCCGGCCAGCGTGTGCCAGTCGATCGTGCCGCCGAGCTCGCCCTGGATCAGCGTGCGGACGATCTGCGTGCCGAGGCCGGAGCCGACCTTGCCCTCCGGCAGGCCGACGCCGTTGTCGCGCACCTGGATCGACAGGTGGTCGTCCGACGCGGTGGGCGACGATCTCGACCTCGCCGTCGCGCCCGTCGAGGCCGTGCTCGACCGCGTTCGTCACGAGTTCGGTGAGCGCCGAGCGCGAGCGGCGTGGCGTACTCGCTCGGCAGCGCGCCGAAGCTCCCCGTGTTCTTCGGGTGCACCGTGGTGTTGTGCGACGAGGCGACCTCGGCGATCGAGCATGAGCACGCGGTCGAAGACCTCGTCGAAGTCGACGTTCTGGCTGAGCCCCTCGACAGGGTGTCGTGCACGACGGCGATCGCCGCGACGCGACGCATGGCCTGCTGAGCGACGTCGCGGGCCTCGTCGGAGTGCGTGCGCCGCGCCTGGATGCGCAGCAGCGACGCCACGGTCTGCAGGTTGTTCTTGACGCGGTGGTGGATCTCGCGGATCGTCGCGTCTTTGGTGATGAGCTCGCGCTCCTGGTGCCGCAGCTCGGTGACGTCGCGGCAGAGCACGATCGCGCCGACGCGCTCGCCGCGGTCACGCAGCGGGATCGCGCGGAGCGAGACGGTGACGCCCTTCGCCTCGATGTCCGTGCGCCACGGGGCCCGGCCGGTGACGACGAGCGGCAGGGACTCGTCGACGACGAGCTGTGCCCGAGGAGCTCGGTCGTGACCTCGGCCAGGGACTTCCCCTCGAGCTCGTCCGTCGAAGCCCATCCGGTTGAAGCGCTGAAGGCCGTTCGGGCTGGCGAACGTCACGATGCCGTCGACGTCGAGTCGGATCAGACCGTCGGAGGCTCGCGGGGCGCCTCGGCGCGGACCGGTCGGTGCCCCGAGGTCCGGGAAGTCGCCGGTGGCGATCATGCGCGAACAGGTCGTTCGCGCACTCGGTTGAAGGTGAGCTCCTGCCGGCTGGGGGTGCGGGACTCGTCCAGGTTCGTGTGCCGGGTGATCGACGGCGATCGGGCGGTCGGTCGTCTGCTTGCTCTTCGGGCTGAGCCGACGCAGCACCGGGACCGCCCGCACGCGGGTCGGGGTGTCCTCGTACCAGTCGGGCGCCGCCGAGTCGACATCGCGCGAGCTGCCGAAGCTCTCGGTGACCTGGTCGCGCCACTCCTCGCGGATCTCCTGCCCGACGAAGTCGCGGTAGAAGAGCGTCGCGCGAGTCGACGGCCGCGCGTGGGCGACAGCGACGAACGACCCGTCCTCGGCGGTGGGGACCCAGAGCACCATGTCGGCGAACGCGAGGTCGGCGAGCAGTTGCCAGTCGCCGACGAGCAGGTGGAGCCACTCCACGTCCGCTTCGGAGGAGCGGCCTTGTGCGAGGACGAGATCACTGAGCGTCGACACCGGATCAGTCTAGGTGCGGCGGCCTGTGGAGAAATGACCTCCATCCACAGGTGAACACCTGGTGAAATCCGAATGTTGCATTCACCATACGCTCGGTCTCCGATGGAAGGGGCCGGGGTGGCGCGGGAAGCACAGCGGATCGATGACGACGCAGAGGGCGAAGCGTGGGGAGTGGGGGCACCGCGGGCGCCGGGGGTACCGAGGCTCCCGGACGACGCGGTCGTGGCCGGGGGCGGCGGCCTGGTCGAGCCCCTCGAGCCGGACGGGCAGGTCGGACCGGTCGGACCGGTCGGCCGGTCGGCCGGTCGGGCCGGTCAGGCCGGTCGTCGGTGCGGCCGGGCGATCCGGCTCCCCGCACGCTCGATGACCCGGCCGTCACCGCGAAGGCGCTCGCCCTCTGCGTCGCGGAGATCCTCACCGGAGCCCGCGAGGTCGACAGCATCGCGCGCTGGATCACCGAGGACGTCCACCGACACCTCCAGCAGCGTGCCGCCTACGCCGCGCGTGCACGGTCGGCGACGCGCCACCGCGGCCGACGCGCGTCCATCCGGGTCGGCAGCGCCGTCGTCAGCCGCCCGGTCGACGGCGTGGCCGAGGTGAGCGTCGTGGTGCACACACGGTCACACGCCCGCGCCGTGGCGATCCGGCTCGAGGTCCGCGCCGGGCGCTGGCGAGCCACCGCGATCGGCATGCTCTGACGACGCTCGGCCGGATGGTCCGGAGCGTGCGCGGACACGTCCGACGCGACCGTCTGGAGGCCCGGTGCCGGTCCGCCGGGCGGGCACCGGGCCTCCAGAGCGGCCGGATGCGGCGGCGGCCAGGAGACGACCGGGATCGACGGACGACCACCGGGCACACCGACGTCGGGCCCGGTACCTGACGGCACCGGGCCCGACGTGGTCGGTCGTGTGGGCGGGTCAGCCCTTCTTGGCGGCCTGTCGACGCTCGGCGCGGTTGTTCGCCGTGGACGTCGCCTGGCCGGTGGCGGTCGCCGCCGAACCGAACGCGGAGCCCTTCTCGGGCATCGCGGCCGCTTCTTCCTCGGCCTGGGCGCGCTGTGCGAGAGCGGTCGCGGCCTGCTCGAGGCGACCGCGCTGGTCGCGGACCTCGACCTCGCCGTCGATGTCGGCGCCGAGTACTCGAGCCCCGGGGTCTCCTCTTCGGCGAGGCCCTTCGCCTCGATGACCGCGTTCTCGCCGTCGGACTGCACCTCGACCTCGAGGTTGAACAGGAACCCGACCGACTCCTCGCGGATCTGCGCCCATCATGCTCTGGAACAGGGCGTAACCCTCGCGCTGGTACTCGACCAGCGGGTCGCGCTGCGCCATCGCACGCAGGCCGATGCCGTCCTTGAGGTAGTCCATCTCGTAGAGGTGGTCGCGCCAGCGGCGGTCGATCACCGAGAGGACGACGCGGCGCTCGAGCTCGCGCATGGCTGCCTCGCCGAGGGTCTCCTCGCGCTGCGCGTAGGCGAGCTGGGCGTCGGAGAGGATCTCGCGGCCGAGGAACTCCCGCGTCGCCTTGCCCTTCGAGCCGGCCTCGGTGATGACCTCGTCGATGGTGATCGAGATCGGGTACAGCGTGCCCAGCTCGGTCCACATCGCGTCGAGGTCCCAGTCGTCCGGGTTGCCCTCGCCGGTGTGGGTGTCGATGACCTCGTCGACGACGCTCTTCGAGGAACGACTGCGTGCGCTCGTGGAGGTCGTCGCCCTCGAGGATGTGTCGGCGGTCGCTGTAGATCGCCTCGCGCTGGCGGTTCAGGACGTCGTCGTACTTCAGGACGTTCTTGCGGATCTCGGCGTTGCGCGCCCTCGACCTGCGACTGTGCGGAGCGGATGGCCCGGCCGACGATCTTGTTCTCGATGGCCAGGTCGTCGGGCACGTTCGACGCGGCCCATGAGGCTCTCGGCGGCACCGGAGTTGAACAGGCGCATCAGGTCGTCGGTGAGCGACAGGTAGAACCGGCTCTCGCCCGGGTCGCCCTGACGGCCGGAACGACCGCGCAGCTGGTTGTCGATGCGGCGCGACTCGTGGCGCTCGGTGCCGAGGACGTAGAGCCCGCCGGCGTCGACGGACCTTGTCGCCCTCTTCCTCGACGATCGGCCTTCTGGCTCGCGAAGACGTCGTCCCAGGCGGCTTCGTACTCGTCCGGGGTCTCGATCGGGACTAGGCCCTTGGCGTTCATCTCGGCGACCGCGAGGAACTCGGCGTTGCCGCCGAGCATGATGTCGGTACCACGACCGGCCATGTTGGTGGCGACGGTGACGGCGCCGAGGCGACCGGCCTGGGCCACGATCGCGGCTTCACGCGCGTGGTTCTTCGCGTTGAGGACCTCGTGCTTGACGCCCTTCTTGGCGAGCAGCTTGGAGAGGTACTCGCACTTCTCGACGCTGGTCGTGCCGACGAGGACGGGCTGGCCCTTCTCGTGGCGCTCGTCGATGTCTTCGGCGACCTGCTCGAACTTCGCCTGTCTCGTTCTTGTAGACGAGGTCGGTCTGGTCGATGCGCTGCATCGGCCGGTTCGTCGGGATCGCGACCACGCCGAGCTTGTACGTCGACATGAACTCGGCGGCCTCGGTCTCGGCGGTACCGGTCATGCCCGAGAGCTTCTTGTAGAGCCGGAAGTAGTTCTGCAGCGTGACGGTGGCGAGGGTCTGGTTCTCGGCCTTGACCTCGACGCCCTCCTTCGCCTCGATGGCCTGGTGGATGCCCTCGTTGTAGCGGCGGCCCGATGAGGATGCGGCCGGTGTGCTCGTCGACGATGAGGACCTCGCCGTTCATCACGACGTAGTCCTTGTCGCGCTTGAACAGGGCGTCGGCCTTGATGGCGTTGTTGAGGAACGAGATCAGCGGCGTGTTGGCCGACTCGTAGAGGTTGTCGATGCCGAGGTAGTCCTCGACCTTCTCGATGCCGGGCTCGAGCACGCCGACGGTGCGCTTCTTCTCGTCGACCTCGTAGTCGCTCGCCGGCGGTGAGCCGGCCGGCGATCGACGCGAACTCGGTGAACCAGCGGTTCGCCTCGCCCGACGACGGTCCGGAGATGATGAGCGGCGTGCGGGCCTCGTCGATGAGGATCGAGTCGACCTCGTCGACGATCGCGAAGAAGTGGCCGCGCTGCACCATGTCGGCTGCGCCTGCCAGGCCATGTTGTCGCGGAGGTAGTCGAAGCCGAACTCGTTGTTCGTGCCGTAGGTGATGTCGGCGGCGTACTGCTCGCGACGCTCGGCGCGGCGTCTGGCCGGACAGGATGCAGCCCGTGGTCATGCCGAGGGCGCGGAACACGCGGCCCATGAGCTCGGACTGGTAGCTCGCGAGGAAGTCGTTGACGGTGATGACGTGGACGCCGCGCGACGGCGATCGCGTTGAGGTAGGCGGCCGTCGTGGCGACGAGGGTCTTGCCCTCACCGGTCTTCATCTCGGCGATGTTGCCGAGGTGCAGTGCGGCGCCACCCATGAGCTGCACGTCGAAGTGCCGCATGCCCAGGGTGCGCTTGGAGGCCTCGCGCACGGCGGCGAAGGCCTCGGGCAGCAGGTCGTCGAGGACTCGCCGTTGGCGTACCGCTCGCGGAGCTCGTTGGTCTCGTCCTGGAGCTCGTCGTCGGTGAGGGTCGTGAAGTCGTCTTCGAGGTCGTTGATGGCCTTGGCGTACGCCTTCAGCCGGCGGAGGGTGCGCCCTTCGCCGATGCGGAGGACCTTCTCGAGCACGTTGGCCACGTGAACTCCTTACGGGGTCGTCGCGCGCGGGTGGCGCGCCGATCAGCCAGTCATGCTAGCAACCCGCGGGGGCGGACTGCTGGGAGCAGCGATGTGCGCGGCCCGTCGTCGGACCGCGCACACCGTGTCGATCGGGGTCAGCGCCTAGGCGATCGCGCTGGCGGCTTCCTGCGGCGTGCCCTGGGCCGCGGCGGCGGCGGACGCATCGGCCGTGTCGGTGCCGTCGAGTCCGATGACGCCGTAGTCCCAGCCCTTGCGCCGGTAGACGACGCTCGGTCGACGGGTCTCGGCGTCGACGAACAGGTAGAAGTCGTGCCCGACGAGCTCCATGTAGTAGAGCGCGTCGTCGACGGTCATCGGGCGTCGGCCGCGAACACCTTCTCGCGGATGACGACCGGGGAGTAGACCTCGTCCGCTTCCTCGCGCGCCTCTTCGTCGACGACGCTGATCGACCCCGTCGCGACGTCCTCGATGAGCTTGCCGTCGGCCGGCACCACGTCCATCCCGTCGAACGCCGACCCGGCGGCCTCGGCCACCGACGTCGGACGGTGCGCCCGCGGTGCACCTTCTTGCGGTCGCTGCGCCCGACGCAAGCGCTCGAGACATCCGTGCGAGGGCGAGGTCGAACGCCGCGTACTTGTCCGACGCCGCGGACTCGGCGCGGACGAGCGGTCCGGGGCCGATCAGCGTCAGCTCGACGCGGTCGTCGCCCTGACTGCTGCCGCTCTTCTCGTGGTGGCGGCTGATGCTGCACCTCGAAGGCGAGGGCGCGGTCGGCGAGCACGTCGATCTTGTCGGACTTCTGCTCGACGTAGGTCCGGAATCGGTCGGTGATCCCGACGTTCCGGCCTGTGATCGTCACGTCCATGGCGGCTCCCATCCGTACTTCGGCGCGTCGCCTCCATCCGGCGACCAACAACGCCTTGACGGGACACGCTAGACCCGCCGAGCGGCCCGCGTCACGCCATCGCAGCACTGCAGCCGGACACCCACCGGATGCACAGTGGACACCGGGCATCCACCCGGGCGACACGCACCGCTCGACCCTCGCGAGTCGCGAGTCGCGAGTCGCGAGTCGCGAGCAGCGGTCGCGGCCTCACGACTCGACACTCGCGGTCGCGACGCACCGCACCACCCGCCCGCCCGCGGCCCGGACCGCACGGACGGCCTCGGCCATGGTGACCCCGGTCGTCACGACGTCGTCGACGAGCACGACGTCACGGCCCTGCACCCCGACCGCCCGGAGCGTGCCGACGGTGGCGTCGACCCGCTCGAGCGCCGTGCGCTCCTTCTGCCCGCCGGCACCGACCGCTCGACGGCCGCGCACCCGTCGGAGCCGGCCCGTGCCGCGCACCCCGCCGCGGGCGAGCAGCAGCACGACGGGGTCGAACCCACGGCGCCGACGCCCGCGGGGCGACGGCGGCACCCGGAGCACGCGGGTGCCCGGTGGCGCCGTCGGCGAGCGCCTGCCGCACCAGGGCGGCGGTGGGTCGTCCGAGTGGGGTGGCGACGTCGACCCGACCGCGCAGCTTCAGTTCGAGCAGCAGCGTGCGGACGAGCCCCTCGTACTCGAAGGCGGCGTCGAGACGCGCCCCGGCGACGAGACGGACGCGACCGGGGCGGGCGGCGAGGTCGGCGCGGCACCGCGGGCAGAGCGCGTGGTCCGGTGCCGCACAGCCCAGACAGCTGACGGGCAGGAACAGGCCGACCACGGCGGCCACGGCTGCCCACCAGGAGCGGGTGTCGGACGGGGGCGGTGTCGATGTCATGCACCGAGCCTCCCGTCCGCACCGTCGTCAGCTGGCCCGCCCGACGCAACGGTGGACGGCGGGACCGTCTGCCCGTGCTGTGGAGGAAGGGCTGCTCGTCAGCGCTGGGTCCCGAGCACCGACGCCGTGACGCCGGTCCGGTCCCAGCCGCCGCCGGCGGACTGCAGGACCTGCCCGTCGGACATCAGCAGCAGCAGCGCTCCCCCGCTGCCGCCCGCGATCGCCTTCGCGGTCCCGTCCGGCTTCTGCAGGGTGGTCGCCTGGCCGCCGATCGTGGACCGGACGATGCTCGGCCCGCTCGGGCTCTGGCCGAGCGACGCCACGTCGAGGTCGCTCACCCAGGTCGCCCCGACGGCGGTCCCCGTCGCGGCCTGCAGCCGCACCGGGGCGCCGAGCGCCGTCGGGGTGCGGTCCGAGTCACGCACGATCGCCATCACGTAGAGGGCGGGCCCGCCGTCGGTGTCGATCAGCGCGAGCGCCCTGGTCGAGTCGCGCGACACCTGGAAGGACACGAGTTCGCCGTCGGGCAGCGTCGAGGTCACCTGGTGCTGGTCGCCGCGGAAGCCCCACGCCGTGATGGTGCGCGGGTTCGAGGACTGCGCGGTCCAGACGAAGCCCTGGTCGTCGACGGACGGCGGGATGAGGTCCTGGCTGTCCGTGAGGCGCACGGGCTTCTTCCCGCTCTGCACGACGAACACCCCGGCGTCGGTGCCCACCGCGACGTCGGTCCCCGACGCGGTGATCGCGACGGACTCGGGGGACAGCGCTGCGACGGCGTCGCCCACCCCGCTGGCCAGCTTCGCCACGTCCCCCGTGCCGGGTGCCGCGTAGCCGACGGCCTTCCCGTCCACGACGAGGGGCCGGGGGTCGACGTCGGGGTTGACGACCGCGCTGGTGCCGCTCGAGTCCGGGACCGCGAACGTGGTGCCCTCGGCGGTGATCTGGACCGACGACACGGTGGCCACGGAGGACAGCGACCGGGCCAGCTGTTCGCGCATCCGCACGCGGTCGACGGTGGTCGCTCGGAGTGCGTCCTGGGAGAGGTCGACCTGCGCGCTGCCGTTGTCGACGGTCACGGCGTTCAGGGAGAGCTGGGTGCCCTCGGGGAACGAGGAGACGCACGGCACCCTTCATCCAGTCGGCGGGACCGGCGAGCAGGGCGCTGACGATCCGGGTGCTCGTCGACGACCGGGCGAGGAACCAGCGTTCGTCCGGCACCAGGTACGGTACGTCGGGTCGTAGAAGTACAGGGCGTGGGCCTGGAAGACCAGTCCGAAGCTGACCGGGGTGAGGATGATGCCGTCCGGCGCGTAGCTGATCCGCCACTGGCCGTCCTGCCTTGACGAACTGGAAGGTCAGCGTCGACGAGGTGGTCGGACGGGCCTGGGTGTACTCGCCGTCTCCGTCGACCGTCGCGCTCGCCGCAGCGTGTAGGTCGAGCTCGCGCTCCCCGACCTGCGCGACGTCGCCGACGCCCTGGCCGGATCGTGGCGCTCTGCCCGCGGGTTCCACTTCTGGGCGAACGAGTCGCTGAGGAACTCGCGGGCGACGGCGTAGTTGTCCTGCGCGCCCGTGCGCGGCGTTCGACGAACCCGCGCAGGATCGCGCTCCTGGTCGAGCCGTCCTCGGCGGGCGCTCGGGCGGTAGTCCACGTCGGACGCTGACTCGTCGCTTGAGGCTCTGCCCGGCTGCGACCGGGCCGCCGGTCGGGGATCGCGGCGCAGGCCGACGACGCGCGACGAGCGTCCCGGCGGCGAGCACGACGGCGAGCGCGCCGGCGCGGTACGGGAGGCGGCTCGCGGGTCATCGGGAGCGGCGTCCTCGCTCGTCGGGCCGTCGTCACGGCTCGTCGAGTTCGGGCAGCCGGAGCGCGGACGTGGCCGTCGGCTCCTGCCCCTGCCTCGGCAGCGGTGACCACGAACGCCGACCCCTCGCCGGGCCGGGACCAGACCTCGAGGCGGCCGCCGTGGAGCACGGCGTCCTCCAGGCTGATCGCGAGGCCGAGCCCGGTGCCGCCGATGGTGCGCTTGCGCGACGGGTCGGCCCGCCAGAACCGGTCGAAGACGCGGGTCGGCGTCCTCCGGGGGCATCCCGACGCCGTGGTCGCGCACGGCGATCGCGACGGCCTGGCGTCGCTGTCGACGATCGACCTCGATCGGGCCGGCCCTCGCCGTGCTCGATGGCGTTGCCGAGCAGGTTGCGCAGGATGCGGCGGAGGCGGCGCGGCGTCGATCTCGGCGTCGAAGTAGCCGCCCGGCGTCGACCAGCGAGCTCGACCCCGGCCTCGTCGGCGAGCGGGCGGAACTCGTCGACGACGTCCTCGACGAGCCGCACGAGGCTGACCGGCTCGGTCTCGAGCTCGACGCGCCCGGCGTCGAAGCGCGAGATCTCGAGCAGGTCGGCGAGCAGCAGCTCGAAGCGGTCGATCTGCGTGTGCAGGAGCTCGGCCGTGCGCGCGGTCGACGGCGTCGAACGGCGTCGCGCTGGTCGTAGAGCACGTCGCCGGCGAGCCGGATCGTGGTGAGCGGGGTGCGGAGCTCGTGCGAGACGTCGGAGACGAAGCGCTGCTGGACGCGCGACAGCTCGGCGAGCTGGGTGATCTGGCGCTGCATGGCGTCGGCCATGCCGTTGAACGAGCGCGCCGAGGGTCGCGACGACGTCCTGCCCGTGCTCCGGGATGCGCTCTTCGAGATGCCCGGCCGCGATCTTCTGGCTCGTCTCGGCGGCGCCGCGGATGGGCCCGACCACGAGCCGCACGACGAGCGACGTGATCGACGGCGATGAGCAGCGACGAGCGCGAGCAGCCGATGGCGAGCGTCTGCTGCACGAAGTCGAGGGTGTTCTGCGCGTCGCTCAGGTCGTAGACGAGGTACAGCTCGTACTGGCCGGCGCGTCGGCACCTGCAGCGTCGAGCCGACGGCGATGCCGGGGCCCGTCGGCCGCCGTCGTCGAGGCGCGACGGCCTGCAGGTGCAGGCGGCCGGTGTCCTTGCCGACTGCCTCGCGGAGCGCGTCGGTGATGACGGCGTCCGGGAAGTCGTGGCTCGCGATGTTCTGGATCGTCTGCGGCGTGGTCTGGCCCGGGGTCCGCAGGATGGCGATGCTCGTCCCGCCCGGGCTGGTCGTGTCGACAGGATCGCGCGCTGCGCCTCGTTCTGCAGCGTGTCGAGCTCGACCTGGTTGGTGTCCTCGGTCGCGGTCGCGGAGTCGAAGATGCTCTGCGCGAGTTGCGTGGCCCGTGCGGACTCGGCCTCGATCTGGTCGCGCCGCTGGTCGTAGACGTTGCTCGATGATGCTCGAGATGACCGCGTGCCGATGACGGTGACGGCGAGCCCGGTCAGGACGACGGTGATCGCGACGGTGCGGAACATCAGCGACGACCGCCACAGGAACGCGAACCGCGCGCCAGCCCCGTCGGCGCCAGCGTCGGAGTCGCCGGCGCACGCGCCCAGGCCCGACGAGCCCGACGGTCGTCGGCGGCACGGGACTCAGGCTCGCCCCGGCGCGGTAGCCGACGCCGCGCACGGTGGTGACGATGCGCGGGTCGTCGGGGTCGTGCTCGACCTTGGCGCGGAGGCGCTGCACGTGCACGTTCACCAGCCGGGTGTCGGCCTTGTAGTGGTAGCCCCAGACCTGTTCGAGCAGCATCTCGCGGGTGAAGACCTGCTGCGGCTTCGACGGCGAGGGCGAGCAGCAGGTCGAACTCGAGCGGGGTGAGCGCGATGACGGCGTCGCCGCGGCGCACCTCGTGCGCGGCGACGTCGAGGTGAGGTCGCCCACCGTGCAGCAGCGTTGGCGGCTCGGCGGCCGGGCGCAGCCGGGTGCGGATGCGGGCGACGAGCTCTTTCGGGTTGAACGGCTTGACGACGTAGTCGTCGGCGCCGCTCTCGAGCCCGCGCGACGACGTCGGACGGTGTCGCCCTTGGCGGTCAGCATGATGATCGGCGACGCCGCTCTCGGCACGGATGCGGCGGCAGACCTCGATGCCGTCGATGCCCGGGCAGCATCAGGTCGAGCAGGACCAGGTCGGGCTTGGTCGCGTGGAAGGCGTCGAGCGCCGCCGCTGCCGTCGGCGCAGAAGCGCGGCTCGAAGCCGTCGGCGCGGAGGACGATGCCGATCATCTCGGCGAGCGCCGGGTCGTCGTCGACGACGAGGATGCGCGGGGTCATGTGATGAGGACTCTTCGGTGGCATGCGGACGTACCCGGCCGGGCACGTGTCCTTCACGATAGCCGAGTGCCCCACGGCGGCGGGTTTTCCGCCAGGATGGTCGTGTCCGCGCCGTGCCGCGCGGCCGATGTGAGGGGGCGGTTCCATGGCGGGCGACGAGTGGCGCGTACCCGGTGCGTCCGACGGGCCGGACGACCGACCGGGAGGCCCGGGACAGCCCCCGACGCAGCCCGCATCCGCGGGACCCGCCGGGGCACCGCCGTGGCCGGGTCAGCAGGCACCGTCCGGCCACCAGGAACCGCACGGCCACCAGGGCTGGGCCGGCCAGCAGCCGCCGCCGCTTCCGCCCGGGCAGCGCCCGGTGATCCCGCTGCGACCGCTCGGACTCGGCGACGTCCTCGCGGGGGCGTTCACGGTCTTCCGTCGCAACGCCCGCGTGCTGGTCCTGTGGGCGGTGCTGCTCTCCGGCGTGCTCGGACTGGTGTCCACCCTGGTCACGACGTTCGGCCAGCGGACGCTGCAGTCCCGCATGCTCTCGGCCGTCGACGGTGGGTCGGACGCGGACAGCATCATCGCGGGCAGCGCGACGCTGTACCTCGTCCTCGCGGTCGCCGTGCCGTTCCTGGCGTACCTGGGCCGCGGCTTCCTGGTCGCGCCGGTCGCGGTCGACACCGGGCAGCGCGTGCTCGGACGCCGGGGCACCTTCCGCGGGCTGTGGTCCCTGCTGGCAGGACGCCGGTGGAGCGTCGTCTGGTGGATCCTGCTGCAGCTCGGCGCCGGGGTCGTCGTCGGCGGCCTGTTCGTCCTGGTCGGCTTCGGCCTGCTCGGTGCGGTGACGGCGAACGACGGCAACGGGGTCGTCGGTTTCGTGCTCGGCATCATCGGCATGGTCCTGGTGTTCGTCGTCCTGCTGGCGTTCCTGACGACGCGGTTCGCGTTCACCGTCCCGACCATCGCGCTCGAGGGCCGGGGCGTGTTCTCGGCCGCCGCCCAGTCGTGGCGGCTCACCCGCGGTGCGTTCTGGCGCACGTTCGGCATCCTGCTGCTCGTGCAGGTGGTGTTCGGCTTCGCAGCGAGCATCGCCGGTCTGCCGCTCTCCCTCGGCGCCACCCTGGTGTCCGGCGTCTTCGACCCGCTCGGCCAGACGGACTCCGGGTCGGGTGCGTCCGTCGGGGCGGTCGTCGCCCTGGTCGTCGGCAGCCTGCTCGTGATCGCCGTGCAGTGTGTCACCGACGTGCTGAGCGCGTCGGTGACGACGTTCCTGGCGATCGACCGCCGCATCCGCACCGAGGCCCTCGACCAGCGGATCGCCTCGCACCTCGAGACCGGGCAGCCGGGTGACCCGTTCGCCCCGGCCGATCCGGTCGCCCGGCCACCGTGGACCGCCCAGCAGCAGTGGCCGCAGCAGCAGCCGGGGCAACAGCCGTGGCCAGCAGCAGCAGCAGCAACAGCCGTGGCCGCCGCAGCACCCGGGGCAGCCGCCGGCCGGACAGCAGCCGCCGCGGCCGCCGCAGTGGGGACCGCCCCGTCCCGGCGGACACGGATGACGGGCATCGACCCGGACCAGGCGCGACGGTTGCTCGAGCGCGAGCTCGCGAAGCAGGACTACAGCGGCGCGCACGTGACCTGGTGGGACCGCGCGTCGCGCTCGTTCCTCGACTGGCTCGGCACGATCGGTCCGGACGGCCTGGGTTCCGAGGGGTTCGGGCGCACCGTGCTCGTCATCGCGGTCGTGGTCCTGGTCGCCGTGGTGGTGCTCGTCGTCGTCGCACGCGGGCTCCCCCGTCGGCGAGCCAGGCTCGCGGCCTCGGCCGACGGCGGGGTCTTCGACGCCGACGACCAGCGCACGGCCGCCACGCTCGCCGCCGCAGCCCGACGGGCCTTCGACGCGGGCGACCACGACCAGGCCGTGCTCGAGGGCTACCGCGCGATCGCCAGGGGCCTCGGTGAACGCGACCTGGTGCCGGACGTCCCCGGCGCCACCGCCCGCGCGATCGCCGACCGCGCCAGCACGCCCTTCCCCGGGCTCGCGGACCACCTGCACGTCGCCGCGGTGACCTTCGACGCGGTCCGCTACCTGGGCGCCCGTGCCGACGAGCCCGGCGCACGGCAGGTCCTCGAGACCGAACGGACGCTCCGCGGGACCCGTCCGTCCCGGGTGGGCGGACCGGCGGTGCCCGCATGAGCACCACGACCACGCCGCGCCGACACCGGGACGCCGACCCGACCGCGGACCCGACGGCTCCGGCCGGGTCACGGCGTGAGGGCCGCTGGGCGCGGACCGGGCTCTGGGTCGCGATCGCGCTGATCGGCGTCCTGCTCGCGGCGCTGACCGCCGCGGTGGGCGGCGGGGACGGGCCGACCGACACGCCGCTCGACCCGACCTCCACGACGGCGAGCGGGTCCCGGGCGCTCGTCCGCGTCCTCGAGCAACAGGGCACCGCCGTCAGCATCGTGCACGACGTCGACCGCCTCGACACGGACGCCGGCACGGTCTTCGTCGACGACTCGGCCGGCGTCCTCGCCCCCGCGGTCGCCCGACGCATCGCGCGCTCGGCACCCGACGTGGTCCTGGTGACGACGAACCCGGGCGTGCTCGAGGCCTTCCGCACGCGGGCGACCCCGGCCACCACGGTCGAGTCCGCCGACACCGTGTCCACACGCGGCTGCGCCATCCCCGCGGCGAGCGCCGCCCGTCGCGTCTCGACCGCCGGGGTGAGCTACACCGTCCGTGGGTCCGACACCCTCCGCTGCGCCCCGACCGGCTCCGGCAGCGACCGGACCTGGGGGCTCGTGCAGACCCCGACCGCCGCGGGCGTCGTCACCCTCGTCGGCACCACGGGCGCGTTCCGGAACGACACCGTCACGACCGCGGGCAACGCCGCCCTGGCGCTCGGGCTGCTCGGCGGCGGCGACCGTCTCGACTGGTACGTCCCGACGACGGGCAGCGCGGACGCCGCGCCGTCGCTCGGCGACCTCGCGCCGCCGTGGGTGCCGAGCGCCCTCGCCCTGCTCGGGGCCGTCGCCGTGGCCGCCGCCGTGTGGCGTGGCCGACGGCTCGGCCCCCTCGTCGTCGAGCAGCTCCCCGTGGTGGTCCGCGCCGCCGAGACCACCGAGGGCCGCGCCCGCCTGTACGCCAGGACCCGCGACCGGACCCACACGCTGGACACCCTGCGGATCGCCGCGGTGCGTCGCACGGCACGCCTGCTCGGGCTGCCCCGGTCCGCGCACGTCGACGAGGTGGTGCGCCGCGCCGCCGCGGCCACCGGCCGCACGCCCGGTGCGGTGGGTGCCGTGCTCGTCGGTGGACCGACCGCCGACGACCGCGCACTCGTGGACGGAGCGGCCGCACTCGACGAACTCGAGCGCGCCGTGACGCGAGCCGTCGCCGGGGACGCACCACGGGCCTCCCCTCCGACCACCCCGGCACCCTCCGACCAGCCCCGCCAGCCGACCGACCCCCGACCAGGAGGACGACCATGACCGACCTGCCCACCACCGCGACGAGCCCCGACACGCTCCGCGACGCCTTCGGCCGGGTCCGCTCCGAGGTCGGCAAGGCCGTCGTCGGCCAGGAAGGCGCCGTGTCCGGGCATGATCGTCGCGCTGCTCGCGCAGGGCCACGTCCTGCTCGAGGGCGTCCCCGGCGTCGCCAAGACGCTGCTCGTCCGCGCGCCTGGCGCACGCGATGGCGCTCGACACCAAGCGCATCCAGTTCACCCCCGACCTGATGCCCGGCGACATCACCGGCTCGCTCGTGTACGACGCCACGACCGGGGAGTTCCCGTTCCGCGAGGGGCCCGTCTTCACCAACATGCTGCTCGCCGACGAGATCAACCGCACGCCGCCCAAGACCCAGTCGGCGCTGCTCGAGGCGATGGAGGAGCGCCAGGTCTCGCGTCGACGGCTCCCGCGGCCGCTGCCCGACCCGTTCTTCGTCGCGGCGACGATGAACCCCATCGAGTACGAGGGCACCTACACGCTGCCCGAGGCCCAGCTCGACCGGTTCCTCATGAAGCTGACGCTCGAGATGCCGCCGCGCGACGTGGAGGTCGAGGTGCTCCGCCGGCACGCTGACGGCTTCTCGCCGCGCGACCTCCGCGCGGCCGGCATCACGCCCGTGGTCGGCGCCGACGAGGTCGCGCGCCGGCGCAGGCGCGCGGTGCGGCCGGTCGGCGCACGCGACGACGTGCTCGCGTACGTCGTCGACCTGGCCCGGGCCACGCGTGAGGCCCCGTCCGTCAAGATCGGTGTCAGCCCGCGCGGTGCGACGGCACTGCTGGCGGCGGCGAAGGCGTGGGCGTGGCTGACCGGCTACGACCGCATCACGCCCGACCACGTCCAGGCGATGGCTGCTGCCCGTGCTGGCGGCACCGTCTGCGGGTGCGCCGCGGACGCCGAGCTCGAGGGCGTCGGGGCCGACGGCGTCCTGCAGCAGGTGCTCGAGCAGGTCCGGGTGCCGATCTGACGTGGCGATCTCCGGGCGGTTCGTCGCGCTGCTCGCCGTCGGCGATCGTCCCCGGTGCTGTTCGGCAGCGGATGGGGCGCGCTGGCGTGGGTCGGCGCTCGTGCTCGTGGCGGGCGCGGTCGACGTCCTGCTGGCCGCCGACCTCGGCGCCGTCCGCGTGCGAGCGACGGATGCCCCGCCTGGCGCGGCGCGACACGACGACGGACGCGCACGCTCGTGCTCGCCAACGACGGGCAGCGGGCCCTGCGCGCCGTCGTCCGCGACACGTGGGAGCCCTCCGCGGGCGCACACGCCGCTCCGGATGCGCCTGGACGTCCCCGCCGGTGAGCGACGGCACCGCACGGATGCGCTTCGCCCCGTTCCGGCGCGGCCGATCGGCGCGCCGCCGGCGTCGCCGTGCGGGCCTTCGGGCCACTCGGCCTGGCCGGCCGCCAGGCGTGCTCGACGCGCCCGCCGAACTGCGTCGTCTCCCGCCGTTCTCGTCGCGGCGGCACCTGCCCTCGCGCCTCGCGCGGCTGCGCGAGCTCGACGGCGAGACGAGCGTGCATGATCCGCGGGCACGGGCACCGAGTTCGACTCGCTCCGGGAGTACGTGCGCGGGGACGACGTCCGGTCGATCGACTGGCGGGCGACGGCCCGCCGCCAGCGACCTCGTCGTGCGGACCTGGCGCCCCGAGCGCGACCGGCGGGTCGTGGTCGTCGTCGACGCCGGACGCACCTGCGCCGGCCGCGTCGGCGACGAACCGCGGCTCGACACCGCCTTCGAGGCGGCGCTGCTGCTCGGTGCGCTCGCCGCCGCGCGCCGGCGACCGCGTCGACCTGGTCGTCGATCGACGGCCGGGTGCGGGGCCGGGTGCAGGGCGCCACCCGGGCCGGACGTCGTCCAGTGGTTCGGCGAGACGATGGCGCCCGTCGAGCCCGAGCTGGTCGAGACGGACTGGGCCGCGGTGCCGGCGCTCGTCCGACGCCGTCACGACGCAGCGTTCGCTCGTCGTGCTCGCCACGACCCTGGACTCCCCCGGCGCCTCCGCGTGACCTGCTCGCGGCGCTGCCGCACTCGCCCGGCGGCACGCGGTCGTGGTGACGGCCGTCGAGCGACCCGGCCGTCGGCGCGATGGCGACCGGCGGCCGCAGGTGCCGACCGCGGCGACCGCACCACGGGCCTCCGTCGGCCGCCGGTCGCGACGTCCACCGGCGGGCCGCGGCGGGCCGCACCCTGCTCGACGCCGCGGCGCTGCGGACGTCGCTCGACGCATCGGCGTCGAGGTCGTGCGCGGCACCCCGGACGAGCTGCCGCCGGCGCTCGCCGACCCTACCTCGCGCTGAAGGCGGCCGGGCGGCTCTGACCGGCTCCGGTTCGCCGGCTGCGGCCGTGCGCGGCGGGACACCACGGCGTCGTACTCCGGCGTCGCGCCCCGCTGCGCGCACCGCGCCCCGGTGCGCGAGGGCGCGACGTCACTCCGGGGGCGCGATCCGCGGCGGACCGCTCAGCCGGCGACGAGCTGGCCGGGCGCCGCGCCTCGAACTCGTCGAGGTCGCCGCGTCTCGCCCGCCCGGACGCCCGGCCGCCGACCACCCACTGGTAGACAGGAACGCGGCCAGCGCGACCGTGCCGATGCCGATCTTGACGGCCAGGGCCAGTCCTGCCGGGTGACGAAGCCCTCGATGACGCCCGAGACAGCAGCAGCGTCAGCACGAGGCCGATCGGCGATGGTGACGAGCGCGCGGCCGTCCTCGGCGAGGGCCTGCGCCCGGGTGCGGGCGCCGGGCGCGATCCACGACCAGAAGATCATCAGCCCGGCGGCCCCGGCGACGAAGATCGCAGTACAGCTCGAGCTGGCCGTGCGGCGCGATGTAGAGGAAGAAGTACGTCGAGCCGCCCGCTCGGTGCATGATCGCCGGCCGAGACCCCGACGTTCATGCGCGTTCTGCAGCAGCGACGTACGGGCACGCCAGACGCCGGTGATGCCGAACGCGACGCACTGCGCGGCGATGAAGGCGTTGTTCGTCCACACCTGGCCGGTGAACGCCGCCGGGCGCGTTGTCGAGTAGTAGTCGACGAAGTCCTGCGTCGGCGAACTGCTCGGAGCTCGGCGTCGCGTGCCGAAGGTCGCGACCGCCCGGGTGTCGGTGCGGTCCAGACCGCGAAGAGCGCGGCGACGACGACGGTCGCGACCGCCACGCCAGAGCGTCACCCAGCGCACGCGGTACAGCGCCGCCGGCAGCTGCGCGGCGAAGAACGTCGGCAGCATCGGCGCAGCGGGTTCGGCCGGCGTGCCGGTGAACCGCAGCCGCGCCCGCGAGAGCGACAGCGAGAGCCGGTCGCCCGTGGCCGAGCCGGGCCGGCGCTCGCGGATGCGTCGACAGCTGCGGCGGCGCCCGCCTGGTAGCGCTCGATCAGCTGGTCGGCGTCCGTCGCCCGTCGAGCCGCCGGCGCTGCGCGCGAGGCGGTCGAGGTCGTGCCCACTCCGTGACGGTGGGCGGCGGCGTAGGCGTCGAGGTCCATGCGGCTCGTCCTCGTGCGCGATGCGGTCCATCGGCCAGATGGTCCCATGCCGACGCGATCGTCGCCCCGTGACCTCGACGGCGCGCGGTTCGTCACGGACGTTCGACGACGACGACGACGAGCTCGTCACCGGCGAGGCCGTCGCCCTCGACCTGCGGCCCGCCGGCTTCGTGCTCCGCGCTGGCCGGCGGCGCTCATCGACTGCGCTCGTGCCTGGTCGCGCTCGTCGTCATGCCTGCTCGTCGGGCTCGCGCGGGTCTGGCCCCGTGGACTCGACGACGCGCTGGCAGGCCGCTCGTCGATCGCGTCGCTGGTCGTCGTGCCTCGTCGTGCGTGCCCGGCCGCCGTCGAGACCGTCACGCGCGGCAAGTCGCTCGGGCGCTCGCCGTCGGCGCCCGCGTCGTCCGGCTCGACGGCGGCGCGATCGGCGTTCCGGCACGCGTTCATCCGCGCGCTGGTCGGCCTGCTCGAGATCTCTGCACGTTCGGCGGCATCGCCGTGCTCGTCGGCGCTGCTCAGCTCGCGGCCGCGGCGGCTCGGCGACCTGCTCGCCGGCACCTACGCCAGCACGAGCGGCTCGCCCGCGTACCCGCGACCCGGTCGTGCTCGCGTGCCGCCGCCGCTGCGCGGCTGGGCGTCGGTCGCCGACGTCGCCCGGACTGCCCGACGGCTCGGCACCGCCGCGGTCGGCGTTCCTCGCGCAGGCCGGCGACGTGCAGCCCGCGCTGCCGCGCGGCCACGGCGCGCGCCCTGGCGTCCGAGGTCGCCGCGTACGCTCACCCCGTGCCGCCGGTCGCCGCGCCGAGGTGTTCCTCGCCGGGGTCGTCGCGCTCCGCCGGGGCCGCGACCGTCGGGCGTTCGAGTGCCCGCGCGCGGGTGCTCGCCGACGCCGGCGCGAGCGGCGACGGCCCGGCCGCGCGGGCTCCCGCGCTGACCCGGCCGCGCCGGCTGCGCGCGCACGCGCGCTCGAACGCGCACCTCGAGCGCCGCACCGTCGCGGCGTGCGCGAGCGTCCGGCCGCGGCGCGAGACGGCGCGCCGGGGCTCGGGCCCCCGCCTCAGTAGCGGTAGTGGTCGACCTTGTAGGGGCCCTCGACCGGGACGCCGATGTAGGCGGCCTGCTCCGGGCGTGAGCTCGGTCAGCTCGACGCCGAGGGCGTCGAGGTGCAGGCGCGCGACCTTCTCGTCGAGGTGCTTCGGCAGCACGTAGACGCCGATCGGGTACTCGTCGCTGCCGGGTGTACAGCTCGATCTGCGCGAGCACCTGGTTCGTGAACGAGTTGCTCATCACGAACGACGGGTGCCCGGTGGCGTTGCCGAGGTTCATCAGGCGACCCTCGCTGAGCACCAGGATGCTGCGGCCCGTCGGGCAGGCGCCACTCGTGCACCTGCGGCTTGATCTCGACCTTCTCGGCGCCGGCGAGCGACTCGAGGCCCGGCCATGTCGATCTCGTTGTCGAAGTGGCCGACGTTCGCGACGATCGCCAGGTGCTTCATGCCGAGCAGGTGGTCGACGGTGACGACGTTCACGTTGCCGGTGCCCGTGACGAAGATGTCGACCTGGTCGAGGACGCTCTCGAGCGTGCGCGACCTGGTAGCCGTCCATCGCCGCCTGCAGCGCGTTGATCGGGTCGACCTCGCTGACGATGACGCGGGCGCCCTGGCCGCGCAGCGCCTCGGCGGCGCCCTTGCCGACGTCGCCGTAGCCCGGCGACGAACGCGACCTTGCCGCCGATCAGCACGTCGGTGGCGCGGTTGAGGCCGTCGGGCAGCGAGTGGCGGATGCCGTACTTGTTGTCGAACTTCGACTTGGTGACCGAGTCGTTGACGTTGATCGCCGGGAAGAGCAGCTCGCCGCGCGCGTGCAGCTCGTAGAGGCGGTGCACGCCGGTGGTGGTCTCCTCGGTGACGCCCTGGATGTCGGCGGCGATGCGTCGTCCAGCGGTCGGTGCGACTCGGCGAGCGAGGCGGCGCAGCACGTCGAGGACGACGCGGTACTCGTGGCTGTCGTCGGCCGCCGGCGTCGGGGACGCGCCCGGCGAGCTCGAACTCGCGCGCCCTTGTGCACGAGCAGCGTGGCGTCGCCGCCGTCGTCGAGGATCATGTTCGGGCCGGTCCAGGTCGCCCCGGCCGCGGCCGCCTCGGCGCTCCAGTCGAAGATCTGCTCGGTGCACCACCAGTACTCCTCGAGCGTCTCGCCCTTCCAGGCGAAGACCGGCACGCCCGGCGGGGGCGTCGACGGTGCCGGTCGGGCCCGACGGCGACGGCGGCGGCGGCCTCGTCCTGCGTGGAGAAGATGTTGCAGCTCGCCCAGCGCACCTGCGGCGCCGAGCGCGGCGAGGGTCTCGATGAGCACCGCGGTCTGCACGGTCATGTGCAGCGAGCCGGCGATGCGGGCGCCCGCGAGCGGCTGCGACGGCGCCGAACTCCTCGCGCAGGGCCATGAGCCCCGGCATCTCGTTCTCGGCGAGACGGATCTGGTGGCGACCGGCCTCGGCGAGGGCGAGGTCGGCGACGCGGAAGGGTGCGGCCTGCGTCTGGGTGGTCATGGCGCCAGTCTGACACGCGGTCCGTGGGCACGGTCCGAGACTGCGCACGGTGACGGACGGGAGGCTCGGTGCGGGCCAGCACCGGGCCTCCTGTCCGGTCTCCGGTCCGGTCAGTCCGCGGTGCGCTCCTCGCGGAGCGGCGCGCGTCGGATGACGTGCCAGCCCTGCGGCACGCGCAGGCCGGCGGCGTGCCGGGCACAGAGGTCGTAGCCGTGCGGCTCGATCCGGGTCGAGAGCGGGCCGACGACCACCATCGAGTCGCCGTAGTCGTACGTCAGGGTCGCCGAGGCGCTCGCGCCACAGGCGACCTTGCTGCAGATCCGTACGTCCATCCCGTGGACGACCCTACCGGCCCGCCCGACGGACACCCGCCGCGTACGATGTGGGGATGCGCCGCAAGCCCCGACTCGTCATCCCGGTCGACCGTGGCCGAGGACGCTCCCGTCACGGTCGTGGCTACCGCTCGAGCATCACCGGCCCGGAACTCGCGCCGGTGATCACGCGGGCCGAGGCGTTCGACCGCCTGGTCGGCGACACCGCGCACTACCTGCTGGGGCTGTGGCCCGACGAGCTGCAGGGTGTGGTCTTCCAGGTCGCGGACATGCCCACCGACACGGCCGTGCCGGAGTCGATGCCGCGCTGGCGGGTCGAGCACGACGAGCGCCGCGTGACCGTGTACCGGATCCCGGTCGAGCGCCTGGCACGCTCACCCGAGAAGGACGACACCGATCGCCGCGTGGTCGTCGAGACCGCGGTGTTCCGCGCGGTCGCCGAGCTCATCGACAAGGACCCCTGGGACCTGGCGCCCGACCGCTACCGGCACTGGTGAGCCGCGCTGCCCGTCAGGGGCAGACGTGCACCGGGTCCGCGCCCGTCCGGGGCCGACCTGCACCGGGGTGCGCGCTGCCCGTCAGGGGTAGACGCGCACCGGGGTCGAGACCTCGCTGGCCGGACGGACCGGGAACCCCGCGACGCCGTCCCGGCCCGCGTAGCTGACGCCCGCCACCAGACCGCGGGCTCCCGTGATCTCGAGCTGCTTCGTGGCCGGCACCGACACGGTCGCGGTCGACTGCGAGGGGACCTCGACGGTCTGCCGGTCGTCCCCCGAGCGGATGGTGACCTCGGCGTCGCGGGTCGTGGGGTTCACCAGGTCCATCCGGGCGGCGGCACCGGCCGCGACGGCGGTGATCGCGCGGGACCCGAGGGGCTCCGCCGAGGCGAACCACCCCAGGTCGGTGGCGCCGTCCTCGGTCGGGGTGGTGGTGCGGGCACCGGTGACGACGGGCTGTGTGGAGCTCACCGTGAACGAGTACCGGCCGTCCGGGAAGTCGTCGAGCGCCACGTCCGTGACGACCCCGGGCTCGGCCGTGGTGTTCACGGTCGTGCCGCCGCCGTCCGCCGTGGTGATCCCGAGGGTCACCCGGGCCGACTCCGTGCCCGGCACGAAGATGCGCACGACCGGAGCAGCGTCGGCGGTGTCGTCGCCACGCTGGGACTCCTGCGCGCCGCGGAGCGCGACCGCGGGGATGACCTGGTTGCGGGAGGGAGCCGCACCGCCGGACACGATGTCGAACCCGCCGGGGGTGAGCGTCCGGACGACGCTCTCCTGCATGTGGGCGACGATCTGCCCGCCGGACGAGGTGACGTGCACGACGGTGGAGCCCTGGTCGGACACGAACCCGGACAGCGGGACGACCTTCTGCGAGTTCGGCGCCACGACGATGCCCGTGGTCCCGGGGGCACTGACGAGCCCGGTCGCGTCGTGGATCTCCAGGTCGACGGTCGCGTTGACGTCGGTCGGGTTCGACAGGGTGATCAGGCTGGTGCGCCCGGTCTCGGTCGAACCGCCCACGAGCCACGTCGACTGCGAGGGGTCGTCGCACGACGCGGCCGCGATGCCGACCAGGTCGCCGTCGGACACGCTCTGGTAGCTCGACCCGGCGACCTGCGGGGTGCTGTCCCCGGCCGGTGCGGTGAGCAGCGTGGGGTCGCTGCTGCCGGTCGTCGAGGCCTGCAGGTCGGTGCGGTCGACCGTCTGCCCGGTGGTGGCCGTGGCGATCGTCGGACGGCCGACGGTGCTGGCGGTGGTCGCGTCGTTGCCCGCGTCGTCCGACAGGCGGAGGGCACTGCCCGCGCAGACGCGCTCGGCGTCGGCCGGCACGGGGGTCACGGTGCGGCCAGCCGGTCGTCCCGGGGTCTCGGACGTGCCGATCGTGTGCGCGGCCGCGATGGTCCCAGCGGCCACCACGACGGCGATCGCGGTGGCGGTCCCCCGGATGACCCAGCGCCGCGTGGTGGAGGTGCGCTGCGTGGTGGCGGTCATTCGTCGCGCTCCTCGTCGAAGGTGGTGGCGGGTTCGTCGGCCTCGATCACGTTCGAGGTGGCACGGCGACGGCGGGGCGCGGTCGGGACGGCGAGCAGGGCGGCTGCGCCGAACACCACGCCGAGCACCACGAGGTACAGCGCGTGCGTGGCCTTGGTGGCGGCGGACCCGGTGCTCGTCCGGTCGACCCGGCCGTCGTAGAGGAAGAGCTGCCCGTTCGTGGTGTCGCCGATGCTCGTGAACCGCGCGTCCTGGCCGATCGCGCCGGCCGCCCGGTCGTGCACCTGCTGCGCGAGGTCGTCGTCGGACGCGTCGTCGAGCAGCACGAAGCTGATGCCGAGCTCGCGGAGCGCGGGCTCGGGGTCGTAGCCGCTGCGGCTCGCCAGGTTGCCGGCCAGGGTCGCCAGCCGGGCGCCGGACCGGCTCAGCGAGAGCGCCGTCGCGTCGAGCGTGGTCTGGTCGTCGAGGGTCGAGCCCTGCCCGCGCTCGAGCGAGACCGCGAGGGACCCGTCCGACTGCGGGTCGACCACGAGGGTGCCGACGTCCGGGTTCGCCTGCGCCTCGGCGTTGACGTAGGCGCTGAGGACCCGGCCGGTCGTCGGCTGGATGGCGGTGTTGCCGAGGTAGAACGCCGCGAAGGCCGGAGCGACCGCGACACCGGCGAACACCGTCGCGACGAGACCGACGACGGGTGCCTGGCGCGGCAGGGTGTCGACGCCGATGCAGGCGGCCACGACGATCGCGAGCCAGTACACGCTGAGGCCGCTGCCCGGCCACACGATCGTGGTGGTGGACCCGACCCCGGTGACGGCGACGTGGGTGGCGGCGAAGGCGGTCGCGAACCCCAGCAGACCGGCGAGCAGGGCCGTGCCCGCGACCGACCAGCGGTGCCCGAGCACCGCCCCGAGGGCGCTCGCGGCGATCGGCAGCGCCAGGACGGCCAGGGCGACGGGGAGCGCCGCGGCGACCAGGTCGAGCGGGGAGCTCGCCGACAGCCAGCCGTTCCAGTCGGGCAGGGGCTGCCCGATCGCGAGCTGCAGTGCCGAGGGTGCCCGGGTGGCCGAGGGCACGCCCGGGTCGGCGAAGACGCCGAGCAGGTTGCCGCGTGCGACCTGCGTCAGGACGAGCGGGACGAACAGCACCGCTGGCCGGCACCGGGATGAACACCCGGCGGTGCGCGTGCCGCCACCCGGCGGCCAGTGCGACGAGCCACCCGATCAGCAGGACGGGCAGCAGCGACGGCGCACTCGCGGCCACACGCGGCGAACAGCAGCGCGGCGCCCGATGCCGAGGCCCACGACCGGTGCGCCTCGAGCACGGTGAGGAACAGCCAGGGCAGCAGCACGTGCGCGATGACGGCGCCGAGGTGCCCGGTCGTGCACGGCACCGACCAGTGCGGGGGCGATCGTGTAGAGCGCGGCGCCGATCGACGGGCACCCAGGTGCGGGTGGTCAGCTTCGCGCACGACGAACCACGCGCCGAGGGCGGACACCGGGAACGCCAGCAGCATGACCACGACGATGGCGGTCGACGGCGACCAGAACATGATCGAGCCGAGCACGGCGAGCACCGCGGCGAACGGGTCGCTCGGGCCGGTGAAGCCCGGTGCCGAGCGAGTGCCAGCCGTAGCCGACGTTCTGCCACAGCTGCGACACCGTGGTCGACATCGGCAGCAGTCCGCCGCCGGTCAGAGCGGGCGAGCCGAGCAGCGGGAAGAGCGTGACGACGCTCAGCAGCGCCGCCGCGAGCACCGACCCAGATGCCCGCCGTCGCCGAGGAACGACGCCCGTGCGACCGGCGCGTCCTCGACCCGGGCGAGCTCGACGTCGCGCTAGGTGGTGCGACGCTCGTGCACACGGCGCCAGCTGATGCGCAGGGGCTCGACCGCGGCCCACCCGAGCCGCTTCGAGCGCGCCAGCGCCCTGCGGGAACGGGCGACACCGCCGCCGAAGGCCACGGCGACCGCCGCGGCGAGCTCACCGGACACGGCTGCGGGGTGCTTCGCGACGAGGTGCCCGACCGCGCGGCCGATCGCGAAGGGCACGAGGGTCAGCCAGTGGAGCGGCAGAGCGACCGCCGCGGGCGCGTAGGACATGCGGCGGTGCAGCTGGGCCTGCCGGTGCAGGCGCACGCGGCGGGCCTCGGACACGCGCTTGCGGCCGAACTCCTCGATCGGGCCGGCGGTGCTCGCGCGCGCGTCCGGCACGACGCACGACGCGGTGCCCGGCGAGACGGGCCCGGACACAGAAGTCGAGCGCGGCGTCGACGTCGGGCAGTGCCGGGTCGAACCCGCCGAGCGCCTTCCACACGGAGCGGCGGACCAGCATGCCGCCGGCGGCGACCGCCAGACGTCGGTGTTGCGGTCGTGCTGCCCCTGGTCGAGCTCGTCCTGCACGAGGACCACGGAGCGACCCATCCGGGTCATGCTCTCGCCGAACGCCGCGGATGCGGGACGGGTCGTCGACCGCGCGTGAGCTTCGGGCCGGCGACGGCGACGGACGGGGCGATCTCGACCGCGGCGAGCATCTCGGCCAGCGCGGTCGGGGCCGGGGCGTTGTCGTGCCCGAGGAGCCAGAGCCACTCGTCGACGGCTTCGTCGGGCTCGGGGTGCGGTGCGGCCTGTTCCCCGACGGCGACCGCGTCCCCGAACGAGCGGCCCGGCGGGGATCCGGGTGAGCTGCGCGGAGCCGCCGAGACTCGAGCTGGGCGGCGGAGCCGTCGGTCGACCCGACGTCGACGACGACCAGGGCCTCGGGGTGCCGGGTCTGGTCGCGAGGGCGGCCAGGGTCCGGTCGAGGTGGTCTGCCCCGTTCGCGGCGACGAGGATGGCAGTGACACGGGGCTAGCGGAACTGGGCTGCATGACGGGCGTCACTCTACGGTTCTGGAGGACCGGTGCCGGACCGTCGGGACGGCGCGCCGTGAACCTGTGGAGACGATCACCGCACGGTGTGCGACGGGCGAGCCGGGCCTCCACGGCTGGTCCCCGGCGCCGTGGTCGCAGGCGCCCATGGCGCACGCCCGGACGGCGCTGGCGCGCCGTGACCGCTCAGGCGCGCTTGCGCAGCTTGCGGCGCTCGCGCTCGGAGAGGCCGCCCCAGATGCCGAAGCGCTCGTCGTTCTGCGAGCGCGTACTCGAGGCACTGGGCCTTGACCTCGCACGAGGTGCAGATCTTCTTCGCGTCGCGCGTCGAGCCGCCCTTCTCGGGGAAGAACGCCTCGGGGTCGGTCTGCGCGCACAGCGAGTCGGTCTGCCAGGCGAGCGGGTTGTCGTCGTCCTCGGTCCGTCGCGCGGACGCCGGACGCCGGGGACGCCCAGCGTGACCGGGTCGACGAACCAGTCTTCGGGAACTCCGGGGCGGTACTCGGAACTCGTTCACCCTGATCACCCCACGGTCTCCTCGCTCGCACCCATCGCGCCGACCCCTGTCGAGCGCTGTCGTTGGCGGTAATTACACCGTTGTAATTACCCCGACGTCAAGTCGCGGATCATAAACTCTGATCGTTCCGGCGTGTCATGTCCCGACGGCGTGTCGCGGCAGTCGTCGGCGTCCGGACGCGCGTGTCCTCGCCGACGCGCCGGCTCCCAGGCGCTCGCCACCATCTCGTCGAGCGTGTGCCGCATCCGCCAGTCGAGGTCGCGAGCGGCGAGCTCGCCGGTGGCGACGATGCGCGGCGGGATCGCCCGCGCGGCGCGGCGCGATCTCGGGCGTCGAAGGCGATGCCGGTGACCTCGCGCCATCGCGTCCATGATCTCGCCGACCGAGACGCCCGTCGCCGCTGCCGAGGTTGTAGGCCGGCTCGAGCGGCTCGCCCGGCATCGAGCCGCCGCGCCGCGGCGACGTGCGACGCGCGCGAGGTCGGCGACGTGCACGTAGTCGCGCACGCAGGTGCCGTCGGGCGTCGGGTAGTCGTCGCCGTTGATCCGCGGGCGTGCGCCCGTCGAGCAGCGCGTCGAACACGAGCGGGAACAGGTTGTGCGGGCTGGTGTCGTAGAGGTCCGGGTCGCCCGAGCCGACGACGTTGAAGTAGCGCAGCTGAGGTGTGCCGCAGCCCGGTCGCGACGCCCTGGTCGCGCAGCAGCCACTCGCCGATCAGCTTGGACTCGCCGTAGGGCGACTGCGGGGCCTTCGGGGTGTCCTCGGTGACGAGGTCGACGTCGGGCGTGCCGTAGACGGCGGCGCTCGACGAGAACACGATGCGGTCGACGCCCGGCGTCCTGCCATCGCCGCGAGCAGCACGGCCGTGCCGGTGACGTTCTGCTCGTAGGTGTGCAGCGGCCGCTGCACCGAGACCCCGCGTACTTGAACCCCGCGACGTGGATGACGCCGGTCACGCTCGTGGTCGTGCGATCGTCGCGCCGCAGCAGCGCGCCGTCGAGGATCGTGCCGCGCGACGAACGGCACGCCCGTCGGGCACGAACGCCGCGATGCCCGCTCGAGAGGTCGTCGAACGCGACCGGGTCGATGCCGGCCTCGCCGCAGGGCGCGGACCACGTGGGACCCGATGTAGCCGGCGCCGCCGGTGACCAGCCAAGTCATGCTGGTCACGCTAGCGGACCCGTGCGACGCGTCCGGTGCGACCGCGCGGCCGGTGCGGGACGCGTGCGTGGAGCCGCAGCGTCCGACCGGGCCGACGCGACGGATCAGGTCGCCGGCGTGCCCGTCGCGATGAAGACCGTCGACGTCAACCCGGTCGCGGCGTCGGCCTCGACCGTGACGTCACCCTCGTCGGGCGTGACGAAGCAGGACTCGCCCTGCCGCAGCAGTGTGGCCGACGTCGCGCCGACGAGCGTCACCACGCCCTCGGTGACAGACGGCGATCGAGGGACCGGCGAGCGGGGCGACGCCGCCCGTGCTCAGACCGACCGGCTTGCCGTCACCCGTGACCCGGACGAGGGCGAAGCCCACGCCCGTCGGGGGCGAAGCGGTCGACACCGACCGCGAGCTGCTCCGGCTCGAGGAGCGGCGCCGGGTACGCCGTCGAAGTCGAGCACGCGCAGGAGCTCGGGCACGTCGACGTGCTTCGGCGTCAGGCCACCGCGCAGCACGTTGTCGGACGGGGCCATCAGCTCGATGCCGAGGCCGTCGAGGTAGGCGTGGATGTTGCCGGCGGGCAGGTACATCGCCTCGCCGCGGCGTCAGGGTCACGCGGTTGCATCAGCAGCGAGACCACGATGCCGGGGTCGCCGGGGTACGACTCGGCGAGTGACGCCACGGTGGCGGTGTTCGGGCTCGGGTCCTGCACGTCCTGCGGCCAGGTGGCTGGCGGCGTCGATGACCGCCTGTGCGGACGGCGTCGGCGGTCTCGAGCCAGCGCGACCGTGTCCTCGAGCGCCCTGCTGCAGGTGTGCCACGAGGGCGGCCGAGCCGCCCGCTGCCGGCGTCGAGCACCTCGACGTCGGCCAGCGTCTCGCCGACCGGACGGAAGCCGCTGAGGGCCTCGAACGTGCTCGCTCAGCGCCACGACCAGCTCGGGCTTCGGGAACGGGTCCTTGTAGTTGCGCGCGGGGTCGTCGAGCGGGACGCCGGCTGCCTCTTCGCGATCGAAGCCCTCGCGCGCCTGCTCCGGCGTGGGGTGCGCCTGCATCGAGAGCGGTGCCGCAGCCGCCAGGACCTTGAGCAGGAACGGCAGGCCCGTGCGGTCGTCGCCGAGCGCGGTGTGCGGCTCCGCGGCGATCCAGTCGAGCGAGGGTGTCGGCGCCGCCCGACCACCGCCGGGTTGACGACGACGCTCGGGCTGCCGGGGTGGGCGCCGAGCCAGAGTTCGGCCTGCGGAGCGCCGGTGACGGTCCGCCCGAGCAGCTCCGGGATGGCCGTGACGGATCCCCAGGCGTAGTCGCGCGGGGTGTTGGTGATGCCGAGGAACATGAGCCGAGCGTATCGGCCGCTCGCACGGCGTTAGCCTGGTCCCCGTGACGAACACCTGGCCCCTGGCCCGCGGAGCCGTGTCCGAGCGCGAGGCCTTCGCGTTCGCTGCCGCCGTCCTGTTCATCGTGTTCGCCGGCGACGCGCTCCCGAACACCCTGACGTGGTACGGCGCGGCCGTCGTGTGGGCCCTCGCCGGAGCCTGGGGCGTCGTGCTGGCGGTGCGGGCGAAGCCGACGATCCAGCGGACGCCACGAGCGCTGTGGATCTTCCTCGGGTGGTGCCTGGTGACGACGCTGTGGTCGCACTGGTGGGCCGCCACGCTCGCCAGCATGGTCGCCCAGGTCGTCTGTGCCCTGGTGGCGTTCGTCATCGCGTCGACACTGACCTGGCGGCGGATCCTCGACGCCCTCAGCGTCGCGATGCGCTGGGTGCTCCTGCTGTCGCTCCTGTTCGAGGCCGTCGTGGCGGTCGTCGTCCGACACCCGATCGCACCGATCTGGACCCACTACGGCGACCGGCACATCCCGGACGCCTTCTACTTCTCACGAGCGGAGCTCTTCACCGGCGGGCGCATCCAGGGCCTGCCGGGCAACGCGAACCTGCTGGCGATGGTCGCGCTGCTCGCCGCGATCGCCGTCACGGTCCAGCTCGCCGAGGGCCGCATCCGCCGTGCCCGGGCGATCGGCTGGCTCGTCGTCGCAGCGGTGGTGTTCGTGCTCGCGCGCTCCTCGACGATCGTCGTGGCGGCCGTCGTCGTCGCGGTGGTGGCGCTGGTGGCCCTGTGGATCCGCCGCACCCCCACCGAGCGCCGGACCCCGCGCTACCTCGCCGTCGCCGGTGTCGCCGTGGTCGTGGTCGCCGTCGGGGTGGCGGCACGCGGCGCGCTGCTCGGGCTGCTCGGCAAGAGCTCGGACCTGACCGGACGCGGCGAGATCTGGTCGCAGGTGCAGGGCCTCATCGACCAGCACCCGGTCGTGGGCTGGGGCTGGATCGGCTACTGGTGGCCCTCGATCCCGACGCTCGCCGACCTGGCGCACCGCAAGGGCGTCACGTACCTGCAGGCGCACGACGCGTACCTCGACGTGTGGATGCAGACCGGCATCATCGGCCTGGTGCTGTTCGCGATCTACGTCGTCACGACGCTGTCCCGCTCGTGGGCCTCGGCGACGCGGATCGGCTACGACGCCGCGCTCCGTCCCCGGACCTTCGACGCGGTGTCGCTGCTGCCCCTGCTGGTCGTCGTGGCGCTCCTCGCGCAGTCGGTGGCCGAGTCGCGGTTGCTCTACCAGGGCAACTGGATCCTCTTCGCCCTCATCGCGATCAAGTCCCGGATCGTGCTGGTCGGCGAGGAACCGGTGTCGATCGGCGACGGCCCGCGCACACCGCCCGCGAAGCGCGAGTTCCGCTGGGCCGGCACGCGCTGACCCCGCCCGGCACACGCTGACGCACCGCGTCCGCGCGGGTCACCGTCGGCCGAGCACCAGCGTGCAGGGCAGCGTCGTCCCCCAGGGTGCCGTCTTCGCGCGCACGACGCCCGACGGGTCGGCCCGGCACGCGTCCGTCTGCGACGCGACCTGCGGACGCCATGCCGGTCCCCCGCTGCGTTGCGTGTCGCCGGGCGCGACGTTCGTGACCGCCGCCGCGACCACCACCGCGATCGCCAGCCACCCGACCGACGCCCCGACGATCGCGAGCCAGGCCGAGCCGGCGCCGACCGACCGGCTCCGTCGGTCGACCAGCACCGATGCGGCCAGGACGACGGCCTCGGTCAGCAGCACGGCGGAGGCCGCCGCGTAGCGCGTCGGTGGCGCGGCGGTGAAGGCGGTGACCGCCTGCTCGCCCCACTGCCCGTTCGCGCTGGCGTTGAGGACGAGTGCGGCGGTCCACACCACGACGGAACCGATGCCGAGGGCCAGCACCTGCACCCGTGCGCGCCACGGACCGATGACGACCGCGACGACCAGCAGCACGGCCACGAGGACTGCGGGGAGGACCACGACGACGGCCCCGTGGTGCTCGACCGCCGCGGCGACCGACCCCACCCGCCGGGTCCACGCCCCGGCGAGCGGCTGGAGCAGGTACCCGTGGACGACGTCCCGGATGCTCGGGTCCCCGGGTCGCGATGCACGCTCGGTGGTGAGCGCGGTCGTCACCTGCGCGGCACCGGCGAGCACCGTGGCCGCGGTGACCGGCAGCGCGCGGAGTCGGTCCCGGACGCCCGGGCGCCACCAGGCGACGGCGAGCAGGGGCACGAACAGCAGCGTCTGCGGCTCGGTGAGGACGGCGCCGAGGGCGAGCACCGCCACGAGCGCGGAACCCCACCACGTGCGGACCCGCGCGGCGAAGAGCCACGGCACCAGCACGAGCATGAACCAGTGCAGGTTCGCGGCGTTCCCGCTGATCTCGAAGGGCACCACGGGCACCACCACGGGCACGGCCGCGAGCACCAGACGGAGCGGCCACGCGGGCACCAGGTCGCGCGCGAGCACGAACACCGCGGCCGAGACGACCCCGACGACGACGCAGCACGCCCCGGCGACGGTGACCGCGTACTCCTCGATCGGGCGCGCGAACCCGAGGTCGACGACCAGTCGGGGCAGCAGGTGCAGGTACCCCGCGTACGGACGGAACAGCGAGTCGACGGGCCCGTCCGCCAGCCGGTCGCGGAAGAAGGGCCCGCCGTCCTCGGCCCAGACCGTCGCCCGGGTGACCGGGCCGAGGCGGTACCAGGCGCCGGCGGTGGCGACGACGAGCACGACCAGCGCGGCGACCGCCGTGGGCAGGGTCCTCGGCGCGCGGTCCATCGCCGGCAGACGCTACCGGAGATATCGCGCTGTGCGATATCGACGCACCGCGATGACGACGGCGACACGCAGAGGGGTGCGAGAGGATGGTCCGGTGACGGACAGCAGGGTGACCAGGCGCGCGCTCGCACGCCGGTACCTGTCCGCGTGGATCGGGTTCTCGGCGGGCGGCCGGTTCAGCCAGGCGCTCGCCACGGTGATGCTGCTGTTCGCGTTCGGGCAGCCCACGGTCCACGCCCTGGTCGGGACCGCCGGCACGTGGGCGGTCCTCGTCACCCTGGTGGTCCTGGCCGGCCTCAGCCTGCTCGGTCAGCGCTACCGCATCGAGTGGCACGGCGTGCTGCCCCTGTCGCTCCTGGCCTTCGTCGGGTACTGCGCGCTCAGCGTCCTGTGGAGCGAGTACTCCTGGGTCGCGCTCCGCGGCTTCGTGGCGACCGTCTGCTTCATCGGGCTCGGGCTCTACCTGGCGCTCGGCCGCGACCTCGTGCAGGTCATCCGGGCCTCCGGCGACGCGTTCCGCATCCTGCTCGTCATCGCCCTCGGGCTCGAGGTCCTGTCCGGCCTGGTGCTCGACCTGCCGATCCCCGCGTTCGGCATCCGCGGCGACATCGCGGACGGCGGCCCGATCCAAGGCATCGGCGGGACGCGGAACTTCATGGGCTTCGTCGCCGCGGTCGCCCTCGTCACGTTCGTCGTCGAGTTCCTCACCCGGTCGGTGACGATGTGGCGCGCCGTCGCCTCGACCGCGCTGGCCGTCATCGCGCTCATGCTCGTCCAGTCCCCGATCACCGGCCTGGCGATGATCGCCCTGGCCGTCACCGCGCTCGCGCTGTGGTCGCTCCGGCACGCGCAGCCGCGCACGCGGCCGGTGGTCAACGCCGTGCTGGGCGCGTTCGTGATCGCGATGGGGATCGTCGGCGTGCTGGCCCGCCACCGGATCCTCGCCGAGATCGGTGCGGCCGGCGGCAGCGCCATCCGGCTCGACCTGTGGGCGCAGATCCGGCTGCTCAGCGACCAGTACCCGATCCAGGGCTGGGGATGGGTCGGCACCTGGCCGCACGAGGCAGTGGTCCCGTTCTCGACGTTCGTCGACCCGTCCGGCACCCGTTTCACCTCGGGGCTCAACGCCTTCGTCGACGCGTGGCTGCAGATCGGGCTGGCCGGCATGCTCATCCTGCTCGCCACCGCGCTGCTCGCCTTCGCGCGCGCCTGGGTCACCGCCACGACCTTCCCCGGCGTCGCGTACGTCTGGCCGGCGGCGATCCTCGTCCTGCTCGGCGTGACGAGCACCGCGGAGAGCTACCTGCTGCACGGAGCCGGCCTGATGCTCTTCGCCACCGTGATCGTCGTCGCGGCCCGCCGCCGCTCCTGGCGGCGGCACCTGCCGCGGGCCTCACAGTTCGACTGAAGCGCCTGCGCTGCCGTGTGTCCGAGTGTGGATCCCAGTCGGGGTGCCCCCACCGGGACGACGATCCCCAATAGGCTTCCGGCGAGCCGTCAGGGGGCGGCCGGCAACCGAAGGGGCCGTTTTGCACCGCACACTCCACCTGGCCGCACTGCTCATCGGCAGCGTGCTGGTCACGGCCGGCGTCGTTGCCGTCGCACCGGCCGACGCAGCGCACGCCTCGGCGCCGAGTACCGGGAGGTACACCGCCGTGGAGACGGCCCGTGTGTTCTCCGACGCCGTCACGACCACGCCGACCGTCGTCCCGATCACCGGCCGCGCCGGGGTGCCCGCGGACGCCATCGCCGTCGTCGTGAACGTCGAGGTGAAGTCGCCGAGCGCGCCTGGCTACGTCCGGGTGACGCCTGCCGGAACAGACCCGAGTGTCGCGACACAGGAGTTCTCCGCTGGGCAGTCAATCTCGAACCTCACCACCGTGAAGCTCTCCGATGGCGGCGTGCAGGTCAAGGTGTCGGCCGGGACCGCGCAGGTGTTCTTCGACGTGTCCGGCTACTACGCCGACGGGTCGGGTTCGACCTACACACCGGTCGCCAACGCCCGAGTTCTTCGGGCGGACCGTCGACCCCGGTGCGGGTCCCGCTCGCCGGCGTCGGCGGCGTCCCCGCGGACGCCACCGCCGTCGCGGTCAACGTCGGGACGCAGTCGTAGAGCAACGACGCCGGGTACGTCCGTGTGACCTCGGCCGGGCATGCGACTCCCAGGTCGCCGCGCAGGTCTACACGCCGAACACGGCGGTCTCGAACCTCGTCATCGTCGGCCTCACCGGCGGGGCCGCACAGGTCAAGGTGTCGAAGGGCTCGGCCACCGTCTACATGGATGTGACCGGCTACTACTCCGCCTCGGACCGAGGTTCCGTGTTCGTGCCGATCGACACCGCCCTGGCGCGCACTCCGGCACGATCGGCACCACCCCGTCTTCGGTCCGACTCACCGGTACGGCCGGCATCCCGGGCACCGCGACCGCGGTCGTCGCCAACGACGAGGTCTCCGGTCCGTCAGGCACCGGGTACCTGCGCGTGACGCCGAACGGCCAGGAGGCCCAGGTCGCGACGCAGAACTTCCGTCCCGGCCAGAAGGTCTCGGCCCTCACGATGCCGAAGGTCGTCGGGAACACGGTCGACCGGCGCATCCAGGTAAAGGTCAACACCGGAACCTCGCACCTGTACATCGACGTCTCAGGGTACTTCCTTGATGGGTCGTCCGGCTCGGGCATCGGGGCCGACATCTCCTGGCCGCAGTGCGGTTCCGCCACCACCTGGCCCACAGCGACGCCCTTCGGCATCGTCGGCGTGAACGGCGGCCTCGCGAACAACACCAACCCGTGTCTGTCGCAGCAGTTGATCTGGGCGGGGAGGTCGGCCGGCGGCACCAGCCAGCCGACACTGCAGCTCTACGTGAACACCGCGAACCCGGGCTCGCAGGCCTCCGTCTGGCCGACGAGCAACACGGTGCCGGACGGTGGCCCCTGGGTCGACAACCCGTACGGAGCGTGCACCGGTGGACACGACCGCGCGTGCTCGTACGTCTATGGCTTCACCCGGGCCTACGAGGACGCCACCGTGCGTGGGGTTCCTTCGCCTGCCTCCCACCGTTGGTGGCTCGACGTCGAGACCGAGGGAAGCTGGCAGACAGACACCACACAGAACCGCGCGGACCTCGAGGGCATGACGGCGTACCTCACCAGCATCGGCGCAGAGGTCGGGCTGTACTCCACCGGATACCAGTGGGGCAGGATCGTCGGGTCCGTGCCGTCGTCGAGCAACCTGTCGCCGCTGCCAAGCTGGATTGCGACCGGCAGTTCCACCCTCGGTGCGGCGCAGCAGGCGTGCTCCGGCTCCCCGTTGGCGGCCGGCGGTCGGATCGAGATGGTGCAGTACATCAACAACGGCTTCGACCGGAACACCAGCTGCGTGTGACCAGCCGATACCGTGGCCCGGTGCACCCCAGTCTCCCCGAGCGTCTTGCAATGTGCGTCGTCGCGGCGGTGTTCTCCCTGCTGAACCTCGGGCAGAAGCTGCTCTGCACCGTCCCGCAGCCACCGGGCGTCACGCGCGCTGAGTACGTCAACCGCTACGGCTGCTGGTCCGACGTGGTGTCGCTCTGGAATCAACGGGGGCTCGGCGCCCACGTGTTCCCGTACGTCTTCGGCACCTATCGCGGCGACCCGCCCGTCCTGGGCGGCGGCACGGTCGAGTACCCGACGCTGACCGGCGTGTGGGTCTGGCTCACGGCGTTACCCGTGGGCTCGGCCGCGTCCTTCCTCGTCCTCACCGGGGTGGTCGCGGCCGCGATCGCCGTCGTGGTCACGCTCATGCTCGCGCGGATAGCCGGACGCCGTGCGTGGGTGTTCGCGGCGACGCCCCCACTCGCGCTGTACTCGGCCTACAACTGGGACCTGCTGCCCGTCGCCTGCACTGTCGTCGGGCTGCTGGTGATGATCGCTGCGCCGCGCTCGTGGCCGACGCTGCTCAGCTGGGGAGTCGCGGGTCTCGCGTTCGGCGTCGGCGGTGCGTTCAAGCTCTACCCGCTGATGTTCCTGGCGGCGCTCGTGCTCGCAGCGCTCCTCGACCGAGACGTCGACCTGGCCGGCCGGATCCGTCGATCGTTCGTCGCGCTCGGGTCCGGCGTCGTTGCGGTGCTCGCAGCCAACCTCCCCTTTTTGCTCATCAACCCCGAAGGATGGCTCTCGGTCTTCCGCTTCCAGGCGGGGCGTCCTATCGGGCCCTCGACGCTGTCGATCTGGTACTACGGGCTCCTGCCGTGGTCAGCTGACCTCACGTCCCCGTTCCAGCACACCATGTCGCTGTTGTCTACGGTGTCCACAGCACTCGGGATCCTCGCGGTCCTGGTCGTGACGGTCGTCATCGGAGCGCGCAGTGGACGGACGCCATGGATGCAGTCAGCAGCCGCAATGCTCTGCGTGTACATGGTCTGCAACAAGGTGGACTCACCGCAGTACGTGCTCTGGCTGCTCCCCTTCTTCGTCGTGCTGCGGCTGACCGGATGGTGGATCGCCGCGTATCTCGTCACCGACGTCGTGCTGACGTCGGCGTTCTTCCGGAACGGCTACTACGACGCGATCGGGCAGACGGGCGACACGTGGGCGTCGCAGATGCTCACGGCGGCGATGTGGATGCGTGCGGCGATGCTCGTCGTGTTCACCGTGCTGTTCCTGCGGGCGGACCCGGTCAGGCGTTCGTCAGACCGAGAAGGCAGGACGAGTGGCGCCGGGCAGACGGGGTTCACTCCCGCGGGCGGAGCCGATCTCCATGTCAGCGCAGGCGACCGAGTCGTCGCTGGAGACCCCACTTCGTGACACGGAGCATGGCCTCGACGACGATCGCCTGGCTCATCTTGGACTCGCCGAGCTCGCGGTCGCGGAACTCGATGGGGACCTCGACGACCGGCCGCCGACGTCGAGGACGCGGAGCGTCATGTCGACCTGGAAGCAGTACCCCTTCGAGTCGATGCCAGTCGAGGTCCATCGCGGCGAGCGCCTGGCGCGCGTGTAGACGCGGAACCCAGCCGTGACGTCCTTGAGCGTCGAGCGCCGAGGGCGAGACGCGCGTAGAGGTTGCCGCCGCGGCTGAGCGACCTGCGCGGGAGACCGGCCAGTTGACGACCGAACCGCCGGGAACCCACCGCGAGCCGATCGCGAGGGCGGCGTCGGCGTCCGGCCGCGCTGACGAGCGCCGATCATCGCGGGCAACTGCTCGGGCGGATGCGAACCGTCGGCGTCCATCTCGATGAGCGACGTCGTAGTCGCGCTCGAGGCCCCAGTCGGAACCCCGCGACGTAGGCGCGAGCCGAGCCCGAGCTTGCCGGTGCGGTGCGGCACGTGGATGCGTCGTCGTCCGCGGTCGCCATCGTCTCGACGAGCTCGCCGGTGCCGTCCGGGCTGCCGTCGTCGACGACCAGCACGTGGACCTCGGGGAACGGCGGCGAAGCACGGCGACCGAGGATGATCGCGGACGTTCTCGACCTCGTCGTACGTGGGGAGCACGACGAGCACTGATGGCTCCTTCATCGAACCGACGAGTCCCCCGGCATCGCCTTGCGGGCGATCTGAGCGGGTGTCGCCTGCTCCGGTCCTGAGTGCTCGGTGGGCAAGCGGCGCGCCCCGGCGCCCGGTGCCGAGTACGTCAGGTAGTTCAGGCGACTGGTCTCGCGACGCAGACGGGTGATGCCCTCGAGGATGAAGCCGAGGGTCCAGGTCAGGAACGCGATCACCATGAGCGACGCGGCCAGGAACGCCGTCGGGAACCGCGGCACGAGCCCCGTGCGGCTGAACTCGATGAACAGCGGGATGGCCAGGACGACGGCGACGACCGCGAACACCGCGCCGATGACCCCGTGGAACAGCACGGGGCGCTCGAAGCGGATCAGGTGCGCGATGAGCGACAGGATCTTGAACCCGTCGCTGTAGGTGTTCAGCTTCGACTCGGTGCCCTCGGCGCGGTCCTTGAAGCCCACCGGCACCTCGGTGTGCGGCACGCGCAGGTTCATCACGTGCACCGTGAGCTCGGTCTCGGTCTCGAACTCGCGCGACAGCGCGGGGAACGACTTCACGAAGCGGCGGGACATCACGCGGTACCCGCTGAGCATGTCGGAGACGGGCGTGCCGAACAGCTTGCCGACCACGCGGTTGAACATCCGGTTGCCGGCCTCGTGGCCCGGGCGGTACGCGGTGGCGTCCGGGTCGTCCTGGCGCACGCCGAGGATGTGGTCGTACGGCCCTTCGAGCAGGGTCTTGATCATCTCGGGGGCAGCAGCGGTGTCGTAGGTGTCGTCACCATCGATCATCAGGTAGACGTCGGCGTCGATGTCGCCGAACGCCCGGCGGATGACGTTGCCCTTGCCCTTGGTGTGCTCGTACCGGACCTCGGCACCGGCGCGACGGGCGACCTCGTCCGTGCCGTCGGTGCTGTTGTTGTCGTACACGTAGACGTGGATGCCCGGCACGGCGGCCTTGAGGTCGGTCACGACCTTGTGGATCGCCGGTGCCTCGTTGTGGCAGGGAACGATCGCGGCGATGACGAGGTCGTCGGGAGTCACGGGATAGGGTCCTTCAGTGGTCGCGGATCCGTCGAGCGGCGGGGTCTGCGGTCACGAAACCCCTGCGAGAGATTAACAGTTCCCCGGTTGCGCGGTGCCCGCCGCCCCGGGACGGGAAGGACAGCGTGGCGAACGCATCGGAGTGGTTCCTGGGTCACCTCAAGCGCGGGGGCTCGTTCCTCGTCGTCGGTGGGATCGGCTTCGTCGTCGACGCGGTGGTCTACAACGCGCTGGTGTTCTGGGGTGGGCACGGTCCGCTCTTCGCACTCCCGCTGGTCGGCAAGATCATCGCGATCGCCATCGCCAGCGTCGTCACGTACTTCGGCAGCCGGCTCTGGACCTACCGCGACCGCGCGGACGCGCAGACCCTGCGGAGCTTCCTGGTCTTCGCCCTGCTCAACGTCATCGCGATCCTGCTGCAGCTCGGCTGCCTGGGGTTCTCGCGCTACGTGCTGCACCTGGACTCGCCGCTCGCCGACAACGTCTCCGGCACGCTGATCGGCCAGGGCGTCGCCACCGTCTTCCGGTACTTCGCCTACGGCAAGTTCGTCTTCAAGGACGACAAGGAAGGCGCCGCCGAGGCGGTCGCCGAGATCGTCTGAGTCGCGGTCCGACCGCACCACGAGACGGACGGGAGGCCCGTGGCGACACCGCCACGGGCCTCCCGTCCGTCACCGGTCCACCCCGGTACGGTCACCGGACCCGGTAGATGTGCAGGTCGAGCCCGCCCTGGCGGTACTCGCCCACCTGCGTGGCGCAGGCCGAGTCCATCGGGGTGTCCGACAACACGTACTGCACGTTGCGCTGGGCGAAGCGGCTGCAGGCGTCGAACGTCACGAGGACCTGGTCGCGCACCGGGTTCGTGACCTTCGGGGCGCCGGACCCGAAGGTCCAGTTGACGTTCGCCAGGCGGTTCCACGCGTTCTCGTACCGACCCGTCGGGTCGATCTCGTCCCACATCTCCTCGGGCGGGTACGTCTGCACGCCGTTGAACGCGTGCACCCCCGACTCCACCAGCATCGACGTCTGCACCGTCGTGCCCACACCGACCCACTGCGCGTCCGGGTGCTTCGCCTCGATCGCCTCGATCGCGCGACCCGCCTTCGTGTCCACCGGCAGCTCGAACACCCCCCGGTACAACGGGTTCACCCCGAGACCGACCAGCAGTGTCCCCACCAGCAGGGCCGCGACACCCGGCAGGACCAGGCGGAACGCGATGAGCACGACCGCGACGACGACGAGCACCGACACGACCTTCCAGTTCGTCGCGGAGGCGATGACCGGGGACTGGGAACGGCGGAGTTCCCACCACGTGCAGAGGATCGCCGCCCCCGCGACGAACCCGCAGGCGAGTGCGACCCACCACCGAGCTCGGATCCGCTGCCCGTCCAGGCGGGACACGGCGACACCGATCCCGATCACCGCGAGGAGGTCGAACGCCAGGCGGAGACGACCGTCGGTCGAGCGGGTGAGTCCGAGGAGGCTGGCCACCGGGGTCCACCCCGGGACGAGCAGGAACAGCCAGAGGACGACCAGCACGGCGAGCACCGACAGGACGGTCCAGTCGAGTCGTCGGATCGAACCGGAGGCCCTGACGGTCCGGATCGACCGAGCGAGCAGCCAGCCGAGCAGTGGCACCAGGAACACGATGGTCATGAACGGCGCGGCAGCCTCGGACTGGTTCGGACCGATGCCGTCGGCGACGCCGTTCTGCAGCGCTCCCGCGAACGGCGCCGCGAACACCGACACGAGCCCCTGACGGTCGAGGGCGCCGGCGACCTCGATGCGGTTCCCCGGGTAGACGGTCCCCAGGACGGCCTCGATGGTGCCGAACCGCGTCGCGATCCAGACCCCGAGCACGATGACACCAGCGATGCCGCTCATGACGAGCGGGCCGATCCGACGGCTACGAGAGCAACGACGCCAGCGTGTTCACCAACGTGTCCTCCGACCACCTCGACCTCCAGGGCATCCACACCCTGCCCGAGCTCGCCGAGGTCAAGGCGACCGTGTGCCGGGTGACGCGGGCCGACGGCTGGACGATCCTCAACGCGGACGATCCGATCGTCGCTGCCGTCGCGCGACGGGTCCGCGCCCGGGTCGCCTACTTCTCGCTGGACCCGGACGATTCCCGGGTGATGCGCCGCCACCTTGCAGGCGGCGGGCGCGGGTACGGCCTCCGCGCGGGCCGGCTGGTCGAGCTCGAGGGGCCGGACGAACGCGACATCCTCGAGGTTGCCGACCTGCCCGTCGCGCTCGGCGGCATGGCCCGCCACAACGTCGCGAACGCGCTCGCCGCCGCCGGGGGCGCACGCGCGATGGGCGCCACGCTCGCGGAGATCGGCGACGGGCTGCGCGACTTCCGCCCGTCGGCAGAGCTGTCGCCGGGACGCCTCAACCTGTACCAGCTCGGCCAGCGCGTGGTGATCGTGGACTTTGCGCACAACGAGGCCGGCACGGAGGCGATCCTCGACGTGGCGGCGGCCATCGCAGGCGGCGCTGCCGGTCGCACCTCGCCGATCACCGCGATCATCGGCACCGCCGGCGACCGGCCCGAGGAGACGTTTCGCGGGATCGGGCGGCTGGCCGCCGAGCGCGCGCAGCGGGTCGCGATCAAGGAGACCCTGACCTACCTGCGCGGCCGCGAGCGGGAGTCGGTCGTCGCGCTGCTCCGCGAGGGGATCGCGGCGGGCGGCGGTGATCCGTCGGCCGTTCCCGTGTACGAGACGGAGTCCTGCGCGCTGGAGGCCGAGCTCGCGGGCTCGGGTGCCGCAGCCGCGGGCGACGGGCGTCCGGGTGCGCCGCGGGTGGTGGTGCTGTTCTGCCACGAGCAGCGCGACGAGGTGGCCGCGCTGCTCGAACGCCTCGGGGCGCGGCAGGTGGACGCGGCGAGCGGGCTCCACGACATCTCGCCCCGGCTGCAGGACTACCGCGGGCGGTGATCGCCCGGCGGCGGTGATCGACCGGCGGCGCCACGGCCGCGGGCACGTGGCGAGTGACGGACGCGCGAGTCAGCCCAGCGGCGCCTCGAGCTCGCCGGGATCGGCGAACGCGGTCGCGCCGTCCGAGCGGCCGGCCAGCGCCATCGCCTCCCGGTAGACGCCCACCGCGTCGTCCGCGCACACGACGACGAGGTCGCCCGGCGCCGCCCGCCGGAGCGCGGCGCGGACGGCGGCCGCCTCGTCGAGGACCTTCTCGACCCGCACCGCGCGCGCCCTGCCCTCGCCGCGAACGGCGCGGATCCCGTTGGCGACGTTGGTGGCGCTCACGCCGGGCTCCCGACCCCGGAGGTGCTTGTCCTCGCGGATCAGGATCTCGTCGAACGCGGTCGCGGCGAGCGCGCCGTACTCGGCCTGGTCCTCGTCGCGGCGATCGCCGGGGATCCCGATCACGCCGATCGCGCGCCCCGTGCGCGCGGGCTGCGGGTGCGCGCCCGAGCCGAGGACGCCGGAGCGGGTCTGCGGCTCGATCATCATCCGGTTCACGAAGTCGGCGAGCTGGCGCATGCCGTCGACGTTGTGGCAGTAGTCGATCACGACGCGGGTGCCCGCGACCTCGACCAGGTTGAGCCGGCCGGGTGCCTGGAAGAACGACGTGGTGAACGTGCGCAGCCCCTGGCGGATGTCGTGGAGGTGCGCGCCCGCGGCCCACGCGCCGGCTGCCGCGGCAAGCGCGTTGGCGACGTTCATCCGCGCTCGCCCGCCGAAGGTGGCGGGCATCAGGTGCGTGTACAGCACGGGCATCTTGCGCGGTCCGTGCTTGAGGATCACCAGCTCGCCCTGCGGGGTGTCCTCGAGGCAGAACGCCGCGTTGCCGCGTGACGTGTGCCCGTCCACCCGGTCGTACCCGTCCTCGCCCTTGACCTTGGACATCGAGAACAGGACCACCGCGCCGGCGCAGTGACGGGCCATCCGGTAGACCAGCGGATCGTCGGCGTTGAGCACGGCCGATCCGGACCGCGGGACCGCTTCCACGACCACGCCCTTGACGTTGGCCAGCTGGCCGATCGTCTCGATGCCGCCCAGGCCCAGGTGATCGCCGGTGACGTTGGTCACGACCGCGACATCGTTGCGGTCGTAGCCCAGGCCCTCGCGCAGGATGCCGCCGCGGGCGACCTCGAACACCGCGGTATCGACGGTCGGGTTCTGGAGCACCATCTGCGCGGACCGGGGACCCGACATGTCGCCCCGCTTCATCAGCCGGCCGTCGATCACGATGCCGTCGGTCGAGGTCATCCCCACCCGCCGGCCCATCAGCTTGAGGATGTGGGCGACCATCCGGACCGTGGTCGTCTTGCCGTTGGTGCCGGTCACGGCGAGGATCGGGATCCGTGCCGGCGTGCCCGGTGGGAACAGCATGTCGATGACGGGCTTGGCGACGTATTGCGGCTCGCCCTCGGTGGGATGCGTGTGCATCCGGAACCCGGGCGCCGCGTTGACCTCGACGATGCCGCCGCCGGTCTCCCGGACCGGGGTCTCGATGTCGGGGCAGATGAAGTCGATGCCGGCGATGTCGAGCCCGACCATGCGGGCCGCGGTCTCGGCGATCTCGACATTGTCCGGGTGCGCCTCGGTGGTGCGATCGATCGAGGTGCCGCCGGTCGACATGTTGCCGGTCAGCGCGAGCTTGACGAACGTGCCCGGGGCCGGAACGCTGTCCGGGACAAGCCCCTGATCCCCGAGCAGCGCCTCGGCTGCCTCATCGAGCCTGATCCGGGTCAGCACCTTCTCATGGCCGATCCCGCGACGCGGATCCGCGTTGGTCGCATCGACCAGCTCCCGGATCGTGTGCTCGCCGTCGCCCGTGACGCTGGCCGGTACCCGCTCCGCGACCGCGGCGAGCCTGCCGCCGATGATCAGGCAGCGGTAGTCGTTGCCGGTGATGTAGCTCTCGACGATCACGTCGCCCGAGCGGCTCTGGGCGAGCGCGACCCGGAACGCGGCCCGGACCGAATCCTCGTCGCGCAGGTCGAGCACGACGCCCCGGCCGTGGTTGCCGTCGAGCGGCTTGAGCACGCATGGATAGCCGAGGCGCCGGGCGGCGGACGCCGCCTCGTCCTCGGTCTCGACGACCTCGGACCGCGGCACCGGCAGCCCGGCCGAATCGAGCAGCCGGTTGGTCAGCTTCTTGTCCGAGGCGATGTCCACCCCGATACCGCTGGTGTGCGAGGTCATCGTCGCCCGGATCCGCTCCTGGTGGACGCCCTGGCCCAGCTGGACGAGGCTGTACCGGTCGAGCCGGATGTACGGGATGTCGCGGCTTGCCGCCTCGTCGATCAGCGCCTGGGTCGAGGGCCCGAAGGCCAGCCGCTCGGCGAGCCGGATGAGGCCCTCGAGCCGCGCCTGGAAATCGAAGGCGAGCTCCGGATCGTCCGGCGCGACGAGGTGATTGACGAGGTCGACGGCCATCTTGCCAGCCTCGATCCCGACCTGCTCCTCCCGATACTCGAAGATGACGTTGTACCGGCCGTACTCGCCGGTGCCGCGCGTCTTGCCGTGACGGACGTCGGTGCCGGCCAGGTTCTGGAGCTCGAGCGCGACGTGCTCCGTCACGTGACCCGCCCAGGTGCCGTCGCGCAGCCGGGTGATGAAGCCGCCCCGGCGGCCGAGCGAGCAGGCGTGGTCCTCGAGCGATGGCAGCAGCCCGACGAGCCCGTCCACGAACCCCGGGATCTTGTTGCTCGGGTACTCCTCGAGCACCCCCAGGTCCACCACCTGGCGGATGACCGGCTCGCGTGCCCAGTAGTTGGGACCACGCAGGACGCGGGTCTCGACGGTCCGGAGGGTCGGACGCAGGCCCGTGGCCGTCTGGTCGGCCACGCGGCGACGGGCGCCGGAACGGGCGGCCCTGGGCCTGGATCCCGAGCCGCCTGCCGTGCCCGTGGCGGCCCGGCTGGCGCGCTTCCGGGGAGCGGGTTCCGTCTGCGCCACGTGAGCCCTCCTCGCTGCCGTTGGGACGCCGAGTGTACGCGGGGCGATCTGCGCGGCGCACGGTGCCCGACGCACGGCGCGGGTCAGCTGGACGCGATCTCGCCCTGGATCGTGTGCAGGTGCGGCGTCGTGACGCGCATCCGGCGGCGGAGGTCGAACCGGTAGCCGGCGGGCAGCGAGTGGAGCACGACGTTGCTGATCATCAGCGGCCGGTGACCGCGGATCTCCCAGGCGTCGGTCTCGGAGGCGGCGCCGTCGACGACCGTGATCGAGCCGCGGCCGATGACCTCCATCACCTCGTCGGGTCCGACGACGCCCGCGGTGTCCTCGTCCACACCCAGCCCGAGCAGGCTCGGGTTCTGGGCGATCAGGCTGAGCAGCCGCCCGAGCCGGTTCCGCTGCTGGAAGTGCTGGTCCACGATCACGCCGGGGAGCAGGCCCAGGCCCGCGGCGATCTGCGCCATCCGGTGCTTGGGGGTGGCGCCCGAGCCACCGAACGCGATCATGTGGCTGGACAGCGCCGAGGCGCCGGCGGACGTCCCCGCGACCACCGCCCCTGCCTCGAACCGGGCCGTGATCGCCTCGGCGAGGCGGGTGCCGCCGATCATCGACGACAGGCGGAGCTGGTTGCCGCCGGTCAGGAACACCCCGGTGGCGTCGTGGACGATCCCCGCCGCGTGCTCGTCGTTGGCCTGCGCCCGGCTCACCGCGTGGAGCGGTCGGACCGCGGCGGCCCCGAGCTCCGTGAACACCTCGCGATACAGGCGGCCGGCCTCGGGTCCCATGGACGATGCGGTGCTGATGACGGCAACGCGGGCATCGGCTCCGCCGGCGAGCGCGACGAACCGGCCGAGGATGACCCGGTTCCGGATCTTGTCCTCCGCGCCGCCGATGATGATGACCGTTCCCTGCGCCATGGTGGGCGGAGTATATCGGCGCGAGTGACGACGGATCCGTGGCCTCGGGGCCCTGGCCGCCGAGGACGGCCCGATGCGGGGCATGGCCAAGCGGCGCCCGGGCGCGCGAGAATGGCGCCTGATGGACGCGACCGCCGCCCTCCGACGACCCTCCCGCCGCCGCGCGGGCGTGATCCGTCGCGCGCTGCGGCGCGAGGCGACCCGGCTTCGCGACCCGCAGCGGATCGCGGCGATGGCGATCCTGATCATCGTGTTCGCGCTTGCGATCGCGGGCATGACCGCGCGGGGGGACGTCGCGGGCGCCGACGCGCAGGCGTACTGGGCTGCGGTCAGGATCTGGATCGAGGGCGGTAACCCGTACCACCCGACGGGTCCGTTCCTGCCCTACGTCTATGCGCCGTGGATGCTGCCGCTGTTCACCCCCTGGGCGCTGCTTCCATGGGAGGTGGCCTGGTTCGCCTGGCGCGGCGCGACGATCCTGCTGCTGCTGTGGTCGATCCGGTGGGCGTATGCGAGGCGGCCGCTGCCCGCGGCGATCCTCGTCGGGCTGCTGGCGTTCCCGTTCGCCGCCAACCTGGACACCGGCAACATCAATCTGCTGCTCGCGCTCGGGCTGTTCGGCGCGCAGTTCACCGGTCCGCGTCTGGGCGGGTTCCTGTGGGGCCTCGCGACCTGGATGAAGTGGGTCCCGGCGCCACTGTGGCTCGTGCTGCCGCCGCGATCCCGGGGGTGGGGCCTCGTGTTCCTCGCCCTGTCCGGGCTGCTGTCGCTGGCGATGCTGCCGCTCACGATCATCCAGCTCCAGGCCCTGTTCGGGTTCGGGGCGCGGCCGTTCCGGGCGGACTACCTGGTGTTCATCTGGTCGGCGGTGCCATGGTGGTGGCGGCATGCGGATCCGTTCGCGTTCCTGCGCGCCTCCTCGTGGCGCGACATGACCCGGTACGGGGCGACCGTGGCGCGCTCATGGGCGGGCGAGCTGCGTGCGGACCCGGGCGGATCCATGGGGCGCGCGCGGGCATGGCTCCACGACTGGGGCGGCCGGTTCCTGGGCCTGGAAGCGGCAGCCCAGCGTGCGCAGCGAACACCGGCCGATTCCGCCATCGCCGAGATCGGCGACTGACGCGGCTCGGGCGGCGTCTCAGGCGGCCGACCCGGCCTCGGCGCCCGCCGCGGCATCGGCGCCCGCCGCGGGGTCGGCGCCGGCACGCCCACGCGGCGGCTCGACGACCGGGCGCAGCGTGATCGCCGCGGCGACATACAGCGCGACACCGAGCGCGAACACCGCGCGAGGGCTGAGCTCGAGATAGCCCGCCCGGGTCACCAGGTCGAGGACGACGCCGCCGATCGCGAGCCCCAGCGTGGTTGCCGAGGCGGTCGCGACGTTGCTCAGGCCCATGTACCGGCCCGCGGATGCGCGCGGGATGATGTCGGTCATCAACGCCCAGTCGACCGCGAGGAACGATCCCGCGGACGCCCCGAACAGGAAGCCGCCGAGCAGGGCCACCGGCACGTTGGGCGCGACGGCAGCGATCGCGATCCCCACGGCACCGATGCCGCAGGCGGCCCAGATCACCGGCTTGCGACCGAGGCGATCGGAGATCCGCGACGCCGGGACCACCGCGATGAGGTTGGCGATGACCACGACGGCGAGGACCAGCAGCTGCGTCTGGTTCGCTTCCTCCTTGGGCATCCCCAGCGCCCGCCCAGGAAGATGAGCACGAAGTTGGCCAGCAGCGCCCCGCCGCCCAGGAACAGCAGACGCGAGAGCAGGAGCCACACGTAGGAGCGCTCCTGGAGGATGTCGGTCGCCCACGCCTCGCGCGCGATCGTGGCCCACGACCTGCCGCGGCGCGGCCTCGGCGGCAGGCCCTTGCCCACCCGCAGCACGACGCTGGCCATGCTCGCGAGCTCGATCATCGCGACGGCCAGCAGCGCCAGCGGCATCGCCTTGAGCCCGACCGCGAGCGCAACCAGCCCGTAGCCGGTCACATTGCCGACGATCTGCATCAGCCCGACCATGCCGCTGGCCATCCCGACCTGGCGCTCCGCCACCATGTCCGGCACATAGCCCTGGAACGGGCCGCGCGCGGTGTTGGTGCTGAGCTGGAGCAGGATCACCGCCGCCGCGAGCACGTACACGTTGCCGGCGAGGGCGATCGCGGCCAGGAACACGAGGTCGAGCAGCGAGCCGACGACGATGAACGGCTTGCGCCGGCCCCAGCGGCTCTCCCAGAAGTCGCTGATGTAGCCCACGGTCGGCTGGACGATGATCGACACGATCGCGACGCCGAGCCCGATCAGGAACATCGTGGTCCCGACCTCGCCCTGCCGGTCACGAAATGGTCGAACTCGAGGCGGTTCGTGTTGAACTGGCCGACCGCGGAGTCGATCGTGGTCAGGCCAAGCCAGTAGGCCGAGATCCGCAGCAGGTGCGAGATCGGCAGCAGGCTGGTGGGGCGCTCGCCGCTGTCCAGGGTGAGGTCGATGCTGACGGGTTCGCCCGCCGCCGTCGCGATGGCATCCACGCCTGTGCCTCCCATCCCCTCGGGTCCCGCTGTGTCCGCCTGTGGGTCGTCGCCCCGGTTGGATCGCGGGCGCCGGCCGGAACCGACGCCGATGGATCGTTCGGGGGCGCCGGTGGCCATGGCGAGGGTCAAGTCGCCCATCGCGCGGACCCACCGCCGAGGATGTGCCCAGCAACAGCCAAATCGCTCCATCCAGCGCGATCAGGGTCGCCGGGCCGGCCCCGCGCCCGTTCTGTGCGTGGCATCGACACAATCGCGCCATTCGTCTCGTCAGCGTCGCCCCGAACCGGCCGCAATGGAGCGATTTGGTCGATCTCAGGAACACGCCGGCGGGTGCGGGGCCGAAGCGGGCACGGAGCCGGCAGGCCGGACGCCGCGCAGGCGATACGCTCCGAGAACGATCCCGGCTCCCCGTTCGTCATGTCGGGCGAAGGGAGTCGACGATCTTGCTGGGGAGTGTCGTGGGGGAACCCGTCGGCCGCGGGGCCGCGAAGCCAACGCTGCGCGTCCTTGACGGGCGCGCCGACGCGTTCCGCCGGCTGGTCGATCGCGAGCTCGACGCGGCTTACCGGCTGGCGGCCGTCATCCTCAACGACCGGGTCGAGGCCGAGGACGCGGTCCACGACGCGGCCGAGTCCGCCTGGCGACGATGGGACGACCTGCGCGATCCGGCCCGGTTCGAGGCGTGGTTCCGGCGGATCCTCGTCAACGGCTGCCGCGACCGCCTTCGGGCGCGGGCGAGGCGCCGCGTGGTCGACCTCGGACGCGAGCTGACCGAGGCCGAGCACCCGCGGATCCCGGACGCGGCCGGTTCGACCGAGCTCGTCGACATGCTCGACCGTGCCCTCGACGACCTTGGCGCCGATGAGCGGGTGCTCATCGCGCTGCGGTTCCACCTCGACCTGTCCGTTCCCGCGATCGCCGCGGCGATCGGCGATCCCGGAGGGCACGGTCAAGTCCCGCCTGCACCGCGCAATGCTGCCGGACTGCGCGCCGCGATCGAGGAGGCCGACCGATGACCGAGCGCGAGGACGAGCGCCTCGAGCAGGCGGTGCGCGGCGCGTTGCTTCGGCGCGACCCAGGCCCGGCGCCGATCGGGCTTCGGGAGCGGGTGGCGAACGTACCCGAGGCGGAAACCGCGTCCACCACGCGCACGCAGCGGCTCTCACGTGCCGCCATTCCCGCGCTCGGCCTCGCGGCGGCGATCCTGCTGCTCGTCATCGCGACGCCGCTGCTCGCGCCACGGGGCGTCGGGCCGGGCGCATCCGCAGAGCCCGGCACCAGCCTTCGACCCGTCGCTGAAGGGACCCGGCCTCGTCGCTCCCCCGCTCATCGAGGCCGAGGGCCTGGTCGTGCTCGGGCTGCTCATCGCCGGAGCCATCGTCCTCGCGGTCGCCCCGGCCGGGCCTCGGCGGGCGGGCGCCGTCCTCGTCGCTGCTCGCTGATCCTCGGGTTCGGCGGATCGCAGATCCTGCTGACCCACGCGGTCACCGGCCCGGATCGCGAGCTCGGGTGGGATCGGCGTGCTCAACGTCGAGCAGACGGAGCCGGGTGGCGGCCGGTACCCGGTGTACATCACCGCCGCGCCCGGCGAGCCGTTCAGCTTCGGGTTCTCGGTGCAGAACGAAGGGCCGCTGCCGATCCGTCTCGAGGGTGTGGTCGCGGATCCGGCAGAGCAGGACCCTCGGGAACGACGGAGTATCCCCCGACGCTCCGCGCCGTCTGGCGCGACCCGCCGAACACGGCGGCTCAGGCGAGCTCCGCGGCTGCCGTTGACACCGGTCGACCTCGAGCCCGGCAGATATCGTCGTCCTGTGGCTCGTCGGAACCGGCATCGCCGTGTGCCTTCGGCCCGACGTACGACCCGGCCCTGCCGGAGATACCGTCGTATGTCGGGATCGCCGGAGTTCGCGTGGAGTACAAGCGTCCTCGGACTGCCCCGAACGATGCCGCCATCGACCTGCCGTACGACCTGCTCCAGCCGATACCAGACGCGCCCTGCCCGCCTCAGCCCTGACGGATCGCCGCCTCGTACTCGGGGAAGTAGCGGCCGATCAGCGGGCAGGTCGAACCGGGACAGGATCGACTCCTTGGCCTCGCGGGCGAGCAGGAAGCACGAACGATCGGCGCACGAGGTCCTCGGGGTCGGTGGCGCCCCCGGGGCCAGCCGCGCGAGATCGGCAGACGAGACGCGACCTCGTGCGTCGTCGACGACGCGCCCTCGCGGACCGTCACCCGGCACGTCCAGCCGTCGCCGGCCGGCGAGCACGCGACATCGATCATGGCAGCCATGGATCGAGGATGGCAGGAATCAGCGGACGGCGCCGATTGAGGGCGACGCCGTCCGCTGCTGGCCGCGGGGAAACGGCCGGGTTGACGGTCAGGCCGGGTGTGCCTCCGGCTCGACCATCGCGCGCTCGCCGTCGGCGGGGAGACCGAGGCGAAGGATGAAGCGGGTGAACACGGCCGCGCCGGTGATCCCGATCAGGGCCAGCGACAGCCACAGGATGGGCCGCGCCAGGGCGAGGTTGCCGACCGAGATCAGCGCGTTGGGCAGGTCGCCCAGGTACGCCTGGTCGGCGGCCTCCATGCCGTAGACCTGCGGGACGATGTACAGGACGGAGGCGATCACGAGCAGGGTGCTCAGCAGCCGGAAGTCAGCCGGATTGTCGTCCGGGTCACGGAGCAGCTTGACGACGGTCGCCCACAGCAGGACGACGGTGGCCAGCGGCGCCGTGATCGGCAGCCCGACCTCGAGGTACAGGTTGGGGAACAGGAACACCATCGACAGGCACAGCGTGATCACCAGCAGCGCGTCGCGGGTGAGCACGTAGCTCAGCCACCACACGTCACCGCCGAAGCGGAGGGTGAGCCGCTGGAGGAACCGCAGCACGTACGGTCGTGCGAAGTGGAGCGACAGCGTGAATGCCCAGATGATGGGCAGCACTGCAGCGACGGACAGCACCATCCATTCGGAGCCGCCGGAGGTAAAGGCCGCAGCGAGTTCGTCACCAGTCATCGGGTCCTCCTATGCGGCCGTCGGCCGGCGGGTCATCGAGATCCGGAGGTTGTAGCCGACCGCCGTGAGGCCGAGGATCCCGATCAGGGCGGCCGAGATGTAGCACAGCGGAAGTGCGAGATCCGGGTTCTGCGACGTGACGAGGAGCGGCACGACCTGACCGGTCAGGTTGCCGCTGAGCAGGGTCATCTGGGTGCCGAAGAAGTACGGGATGATGTACAGCGCCGCGCCCAGCCCGATCAGCGAAACCTCGAGCTGTGTCCAGCGCACGTTGCCGTCGCTCTTGCCCACGAGCTTGATCATCAGCGCCGCGAACGCGCACACGGCGGCGAGCCCGCCGGTGATCGGCAGGTCCTGACCCGTGATGACGTCGGGGTACAGGAAGATGAAGCTGCCCAGGAACACCTGGAGCAGGATCAGGTCGCGCAGCGCGACGTAGATGATCCACCACAGGTCCGCGCCCAGCCGGAGGGTGAACTTGCCGGTGGTCCGGACCATGTACGGCCGCGCGAGATGCAGCGCCACCGAGAGGATCCACAGGATCACGAGCGCCGCGGCGATCGTGCCCTCGACGAACCCCTCTCCGGCGTCGAAGAAGCCTGAGACCTGTTCTGCGGTCACTGAACACCTCCATTCGAGGGCTGGGTGGCGGCCGCGGCCGCCGGGTTGGCCACCGCGGCGGTGACCGGGATTGCGATGGGCCGGCCGTCCGTCGGCCCGCGACCCGTGAGGACGCTGACCGAGGGGCATCCATACACGGCATCGCAGCGGAAGCAGCGGGCCGCCTCGGACTTGGCATCGGCCTCGGCGAACCCGGCTGCCATGGCCCGGAACGTCGCGGTGTCGACCACGGGCAGGGGGGCATGGGCCCGGGCGCGAACCGCGAGGTCGAGCGACAGCGCCGGCTCCGGCGGGGTGCGATAGCGAACGGTGGCGAAGATCTCGGACTCGCCGTCGGTCGCGCCGGCGAGGTATTCATGGATCGAGGAGGCGGCCCGCCGCCCGGCGGCGACGGCCTCGATGATGGTCTTGGGGCCGGAGACGACGTCGCCGCCGGCGAAGATCCCGGCGCGGCCGGTCGCGAGGGTCCGCGGGTCTGCGACGATGCCGGCCCAGCCGCTGACCTCGATCCCGGCGCCCTCGGGGAGGATCGACGGGTCGGGCTCCTCGCCGATCGCGACGAGGATCGCGGACACGGGCAGCTCGCGGGTCTCGCCCGTCGGTGCCCACGTCGTGCGACCCGCACCGTCGGCATCGGCGGCCGGCCGCATGACGTCGCAGCGCATGCCGACGACCGCACCGTCGCGACCGACGACCTCGCTGGGTGCCATGCCCTGGAGGATCGTGATCCCCTCGCGCTCGGCCTCGACGATCTCCTCCGCCTGGGCCGGCATGTCCCGGCGCCCACGGCGATAGACGACGGTGACGGTCGAGGCGCCGCTGCGCGTCGCGGAGCGGGCAGCGTCCATCGCGGTGCTGCCGCCGCCGACGACGACCACGTCGCCCGTGAGGGTCGGATGCTCGCCGAGGTTGACCTCCTTGAGGAAGCGGGTGGCCGGGATCACGCCCCGCAGGTCGTCACCCGGGACGCCGAGACGCCGGCTCTTGGAGGCGCCGGTGGCGAGGAAGATCGCGCGGAACCCCTGGCGCTCGAGGTCCGGCAGGCTGAAGTCGCGGCCCATCGCCGTGTCCAGCCGCAGCTCGACCCCGAGGTTGACGATGCGGGCGATCTCCTCCTGGAGGACCTCCCGCGGCAGGCGGTACTCGGGAATGCCGATCGCCATCATCCCGCCCGGGACGGGCATCGCCTCGAGCACGGTGACCGGGTAGCCGAGGCGGGCGAGGTAGTAGGCGGCCGACATGCCGGCCGGGCCGCCGCCCACGATCGCGACCTTCTCGGCGTGCTTGACGGTGGGCTTCGGGACGGCCGGCAGCTTGCCGTGCTCGGCGGCGAAGCGCTTGATGGTGCGGATCGCGATCGGCTCGTCGAGCACGCCGCGGCGGCAGGCCGACTCGCACGGCGCGGTGCAGATCCAGCCGCAGACCGACGGGAATGGGTTGACCTCGGCCGCGACGGCGTAGGCATCGTCGTACCGGCCGGCGGCGACCAGGCCGACGTAGCGCCCGGCGTCGGTGCCCGCGGGACAGGCTTCCTGGCAGGGCGCGATCGGCGTTGCCGGTGCCTCGTCCACCATCGTGGTCCAGGTCTGCCACGGCTTGGGCCGCGAGCGGGTCGTCCACGTGAACAGGTCGCCCCATGGCGAGTCGTGGCGGGGCTTGAGGGCTTCGCGGGTGACCTCGGACAGGGGCTGCCAGGCGCCTTCGGCCGCGACCGGCGAGGGGCGCTCGATCGGGCCCTGGCGGGGCTGGAGCGGGACCTCGCCGGCGAGCGTGACCAGGGACATGACGTTGGGCGGGCACTCGCGGATGCAGATGCCGCAGCCGATGCACTCCCCCACCTGGAGCGGGCGCTCCATGGTCCATGGGAGCGGGAAGCCGGGTCCGGGCCCGGTCTCGATCCCGGCCGCCTGCGGGCGGCTCATGTCCAGCGCCTCGACGGGGCACACATCCATGCACACGCCGCATGTGATGCACCCGCGCTGGTCGATGTCGATGCGATAGCCCATACGGCGCCCTCCTTGTGGCACCACGAGCATCGGCCGACCGCGCCGCGCGGACCACGCCCGTCCGAGCGGGTGGGCGACCTACCTGACGGGGTGGGGCCGGGGTGCCGCTCGGCCCGGGCCCGGTGGCCCCTGCCGCTCGCGGCCGGGGTTCGCATCGACGCGGCGCGGCCCGTCCCGCGGCCGGCGCGCCTGGACCCGCTCCGCGAGCCGGTCAGCCGTCGGTGACGAGCCCCTCGCGAACGGCCCGCGCCACCATCTCGGTCCGGCTCTGGGCGTGCAGCTTGTCCAGGATGTTGCGCAGGTGGAACTTGACCGTGTTCTCGGAGATGCCGAGCTCGGCGGCGATCTCCTTGTTGCGCAGCCCCGCGACGACCTGGCGAAGGACGTCCATCTCCCGGTCGGTGAGGCCGTCCGGCCCGTGCGGCTCGGGTTCTGCGACCGGGGCCTCGGGCCGGGCGAGCTCGGTGAGGATGCGCCCGGCGATCGACGGGGTGATCGCCGCCTCGCCACGTCCGACGGCCTCGAGCATGCCGCGAAGGTCGGCCGAGTCGAGGTTCTTGAGCAGGTACCCGCGCGCGCCGGCCTTGATGGCCTCGAACAGGTCGTCGATATCCTCGCTGGCGGTGAGCATCACGATCGCGACCTGCGGGGCGGCGGCCGCGATCCGGCGGGTGGCCTCCATGCCGCCGCCGCCGGGCATGGCGACGTCCATCAGGACGAGATCGGGGTGGAGCGCGACGGCCATGCCGACCGCAGACGCGCCGTCGGACGCCTGGCCGACGACCTCGTGGCCCCACGCCCCGAGCAGCGACGCGACGCCATCGCGGAACAGCGCGTGATCGTCGGCCAGCAGGATCCGCATCGGTCAGCGCGGCCCGGGTCCGGTCGTCGCACCCGCGGGGGCACCGGCTGACATCGATGCCGGTGGCGACCATCCCTCGCGCTCGTGGCCGGCCAGTGGGAGCGTCAGGCTGACGAGGACGCCGCCTCGCCAGCCGTTGCGGATCTCGAGGGTGGCGCCGATCGTCTGCGCACGCTCGTGCATCGAGCGCAGGCCGTAGCGTGGCACCTCGGAGGTTGGCGGATCCGGGGTCAATCCGCGGCCGTCATCATCGATCGCCAGCGCGAGCCGGCCATCATCGACCGCCATCGACAGCCGGACGCGCCGGGCGGCCGCGTGCTTGCGAACGTTGGTGAACGCCTCCTGGACGATCCGGTAGACCTGCGCCTCCGTCTCGCCGTCGAGCCGGAGATCGCGCGACGCAGCAGGGATGTCGGCGTCGAGCGCGAACCCCGAGTCGGCCGCGACGCGCCGTGCGTGCGCCTCCACGGCGGCACCGAGCCCGAGGCCGGGCTCGATCGGGCTCCGCAGGCCGAGGATCGCCTCGCGCACGTCCACGTACACCGCCCGCGCGGCCGTGCCCAGCTGCGCGACCTGCACGCGAGCCTCATCGACGCGGCCACCCGCCAGGTATTCGTCGATCGCCTGGGACTTGGTGTTGACGTAGCCCAGGACCTGCGCGATGCCGTCGTGCAGCTCGCGGGCGATCCGCTCGCGCTCCTCGACCACCGCGAGCTCGCGGAGCCGTGCCTCGAGCCGCGCATGCTCGAGCGCGATCGTGGCCTGGTTCGCCAGCGACGCGAGCGTCTCGACCTCGTCGGCGTCGAACCCGCGCGCGACGCGGGCGCCGATCGCGAGCAGCCCGATGGTCTGGCCGCCGCGCTGGAGTGGCGCCGACAGCCGGACGACGGCCACACCCGGCGTCACGAACGGGAGGATCGCGTCGGCGGGGTTCGGGTCCGGCCCGTCACCGGAAGGGCCGCGGCCTGCGGCTGCGCCGGGGGTCGCGTGCCGGCCCGCATCCGCCGCGTCCGCGAGCGTCCCCGGGGCTCCGTCGGCGGCGCGGAGCTCGAACCGTCCGTCGGCGCCCTCGAGCAGCAGCACCGCCACGTCGGCGCCGAGGAGCTCCCGCGCGTGGGTGACCACGGCCTGGAGCACGTCGTCGACGTCGGTCAGCGCCGCGATCGCGACGCTCACCCGGTGGAGTGCACGCGCCGACGCTCCCCGTGCCTCGAGCTCCGTGTTGCGCGCGCGCAGGGTCCCGGTCAGGGCGTCGATCTGCCGGAAGGCGACCACGCCGAACACGATCCCGATGACCAGGACCGCGAGCGTGACGGCGAGCGTATCCAGCGGGAACTTGAGCGTCTCGTCGAGCACGGTGTCGCTGAGCAGCTCGAGCACGGCGACGACCAGCGCGGGCAGCAGGACGGCGAGCCATCGAAGGCGGATCGTTCGAGCGAGGCGGGCCACGCGATGGGCTCCATCGAGGCCGGTGAGGGGCAGCCGGGTCCCCGCGAGCATAGCCCGCCGCCGGTGCGTCTATCCGGGCTGGCACCCCGGGCACCAGAACGTGAGCCGCGGGAGCGGCAATCCCTGGTGCTCGACGCGGATCACCGTCCCGCATCGCGGACACGGCCGGCCGGCGCGGCGGTGGACATCCCGCGGCCGGTGCCCGGTCGCTGCACCCTGGTGGAGGATCTCGCGGGCGCGTCCGACGAGGCGGCGGAGCGTGTCGTCGTCGGTGTCGCGGACCGTCCGCCACGGCGACACCTTCGCCTCCCACAGCACCTGGCACTTGACCTCGTTGCCGATACCCGCCAGCGCGCGCTGGTCGAGCAGCGCCTCCGCGATCGATCGATCTGCGCGCGCCGGATCGCGCAGCCGCCGAAGCGCCTCGCCCGCATCGAAGGGGTCCCGGAGCAGATCGGGGCCAAGGCGGGACAGGCCCGGGTGCAGTCCCTCGGCGCGCTGCTCGAACAGCTCCACCGTCGGCGCGTCGAAGCACACCGCGACGGAGCCCGGGACCTCGATCACCAGTCGGGCCCGGGCCGCCGGGCGCCGCCAGCGCTCGCCCGGGCGGTACCGATGCCACGAGCCGTGCATCCGGAGGTGGGTCCGGACCTCGAGCCCGTTGTCGAACCGGATCAGCAGGTTCTTGCCCGCGGCCTCGACCGCGGTGACGACGGCGCCGACCAGCCGTCCCGCCTGCGGGCCCGGCTGGCGCGCGCTGGCGGCGGTCACGGTGCGCCCCAGCAGGTACGGCCGGAGCCCGTCGGCGGTGCGGACGAGCGTGTCGCCCTCGGGCATTGCGCAGGCTCCCCGCTATGCCTGCGTGACGGCCCGGCGAGGACGGAGCGCGTAGCCGCGATAGCCGGGGACGAAGCCCGCGCCCAGCAGAGCGCCACCGAACCGGGACGCTGCGACCGGCTCGCCGTCGACCTTGGCGATGAGCAGCTCGCGCACCCGGCCGTCCGCGACCAGGTCGCCCAGCGCCCGGATCGCCGCGGCGAGCACGGCCGGGTCCTCGGCCGCGGGCAGCGCCTGGATCGACGTCCCGCCGCGGTCCAGGTAGAGCACCGCGGCACCGTCGACGAGCGCCACGTACGCGCCGGCGGCGCGCTGGAATGGTCGCCGGTCACCGTCGCCGCGCCGCGGCCACGCAAGCGCCGCGCCGTACGGGTTCGCGGGGTCCGCCGCCGCGAGCAGGTGGACGACCCAGCCGTGCTCGCCCTCGAGCTCGCCCGGCTGATCGCGCAGCGCCCGCAGCCGGTCAACGGCGCCCGGCAGCGCGAACTGGGCGGCGCCGAGGCCGTCGACGAAGTAGCCGCGCCGGATCCGGCCGGCCTCCTCCATCGCGCGAAGCACCGGGTAGACGGCGCTGAACCCGCCGTCGACCGCCTCGCCGGCGACGGCCTCGCGGGTCAGGACGCCGTGGCGCTCGAGGAGCACCAGCGCCTGGGCATGGATCCGCTCGGTCCGGGACGGGGTGTCGGGTGCGGCGGACCCAGTCGCCCTCGGCGCCGTCCTCGCCGTCCGCGCGTTCGGCCATCGGAGAGACGAGCGACCAGCGGCCCGCGGCCTCGGGCGGTCCGAGCGCGGTGAGCCGGCCGGAGCGCGGCCGGTGGTCCTTCGCGGGACGCTTCCAGCGCAGCGCGCGCAGCGGCGCGAACGTGTCGTTGGTGATCTCGCCCGCCCAGACGAGATCCCACAGCGCATCGAGCACCTCGCGGTCCGGGCGCCCGCCGGCGGCCCCGGACAGCTCGCGGTAGAAGCTCGCACCGCGGCGGCGGAGATGGGACCGGATCCGCTCGTGGAGGTCGGTGGCCGGGCGCTCGACGCCGTCCGGGGCGCCGTCGGGCCGCAGGACCTCGCGACCCGGCCGGTACAGCACCACCCGCCCGTCGTCCCGGCCAAGGCTCCCCCGCCCAACCCAGGCGACCTCGCCCATGGCGCCCAGCTCGTCGAGCAGCCGCGGCTGGTAGCCGGGGATCCTCGCCGGGAGGACGTCGCGCTCGAGGACGGATGCCGGGATCGGCAGGCCGGCCAGCTGGTCGACGACGGCGGCGAGGCGTTCCAGCGCCGCCGGGCCTCGGAACGATGGCTGGGCACTCCCCGCCGACGACGGCGAGGGGGCGACGCCGTGCCACGCGGGCAGGAACCGGGCCAGCGTCACCGGGTCGACCGGCTCGACCTCGCGCCGCAGCTTCGCCAGCGATCGGCGCCGGAGCAGCCGCAGGACCTCCGCGTCGCAATACTCCCGCTCCGCGCCACCGGGCCGGAACTCGCCGCTGAGCAGCGACCCGGCCGCGGCCAGGCGATGGAGCGCGTCCTCGACGGCCGCCGCCGGCAGGCCCCAGCGGCGCGCGGGGTCCGGACCCAGGAACGGGCCGTGGGTCCGCGCGTACCGGGCAAGCAGGCCGTCGAGGGCCGCGGTCACCGGCCCCAGGAATGCCTGCGGGACCCCCGGCGGCGCCGACACCCCGACGCCGTCTCGATAGCGCGCGACGTCCTCCATCGCGATCCAGCGCTCCTCGCCGCCGATCCTGGCCCGGACGGCGCGCCGCGAGGCGGCGAGCTCGGCCAGGTGGAGCGAGGCCTCGACCCGCCCGCCGGCGGTCCGCGCGCCAACCTCGTCGAGCGACAGGTCGCCCAGCCGCCGGAGCAGGTCGTGGACGTGGTCCGGGCTGTCGGCATGCCGCTCGTCGACGAGCGCCTGGAGGCTCAGCTCGAGGTCCGCGAGCGCGTCGGTGTCCAGCAGCTCCCGCAGCTCCTCCTGGCCCAGCAGCTCGCGGAGCAGGTCGCGGTCCAGGGTCAGCGCCTGTGCCCGCCGCTCGGCCATCGGCGCGTCGCCGTCGTACATGTAGGCGGCCACGTAATCGAACAGGAGCGAGCTTGCGAACGCCGAGGCGCGCACTGTCTCAACGGAGTGGACGGTCAGGTCCCTTCGCCGGACTCCGTCCAGGATCTCCCGCAGGGCCGGCAGGTCGAACACGTCGGCCAGGCACTCGCGGTACGTCTCGACCAGGATCGGGAAGCTCCCGTAGCGGCTGGCCACGGCAAGCAGGTCCGCCGATCGCTGGCGCTGCTGCCACAGCGGGGTCCTCGTGCCAGGCCGGCGCCTCGGCAGGAGCAGCGCCCGTCCGGCGTTCTCCCGGAACCGGCTCGCAAACAGGCTCGACTGCCCCACCCGCCCGACGACGAGGTCCTCGACCTCCTCGGGATCCGGGAACAGCAGCGCCTCGACGCCGTCGAGCGTGGCGTCGCCCTCGGGCAGCCGGATCGCGATCCCGTCGTCGGACCAGATCGTCTGCACCTCGAGCCCCAGCCGCTCCTGGATCCTCGCCTCGATCGCCATCGTCCACGGGGCGTGGACGCGGCCGCCGAACGGGCTCAGGATCACGAGCCGCCAGTCGCCCAGCTCGTCGCGGAAGCGCTCGATGACGATCCGCCGGTCCGTGGGCAGGGCGCCGGTCGCCGTCCGCTCGTCCTCGATGTACGCGACCAGGTTCTCGGCCGCGAGATCGTCGAGGTCGTGGTCGCGGCGCAACCGATCCGTCGCCTTCGTCCGGCCTTTCGTCCCCTTGGCAAGGTCGTCCTCGACCTCGCGCACGAAGGCGCCGATCTGCCGTCCGAGCTCGACCGGCCGGCCCACGCTGTCGCCCTTCCAGAATGGCAGCTTGCCGGGGATGCCCGGGGCCGGGGTGACCGTCACCCGGTTGGCCGAGATCTCGGCCACGCGCCAGCTGCTGGCGCCGAGGACGATGACGTCGCCGTGCATCCCGGCGCGCAGCTCGTAGACCATCTCCTCGTCGAGCTCGCCGACCCGCCGCCCGCTCGTGCCCGGTTCGCCCTCGAGGAACACGGGGTACAGCCCGCGGTCCGGGATCGTGCCGCCGCTGGTGACCGCGACCACGCGCGCGTCGCGCCGGCCCTCGACGACGTCGGTCAGGCGGTCCCACACGATCCGCGGCTTGAGCTCCGCGAACTCGTCGCTCGGGTAGGCGCCCGCGAGCATGCCCAGGACGCCCTCGAGCGCCTCGCGGGCGAGCGTCTCGAACGGAGCGGCGCGGCGGACGGTCTCGAGCAGCTCATCAACGGTGAACCGCTCCGCGACGGTCATCGCGACGATCTGCTGCGCGAGAACGTCCAGCGGGTTGCGCGGGAGCGTCGTCGTCTCGATGGCGCCGTCGTGCATCCCCTTCACGACGACGGCCGTCTCGAGCAGGTCGCCGCGGTATTTGGGGAAGATGACGCCCTTGCTGGGCTCGCCCACGTGGTGGCCCGCCCGCCCGATCCGCTGGAGGCCGCGAGCGACTGACGTGGGGCTCTCGACCTGGATCACGAGGTCGACGGCGCCCATGTCGATGCCCAGCTCGAGGCTGCTGGTCGCGATCAGCGCCGGCAGGCGGCCGGCCTTGAGCTCCTCCTCGATCTCGAGGCGCTGCTCCCGGGCGATGCTGCCGTGGTGGGCCCGGACCAGGTCCTCGCCGGCGAGGTCGTTGAGCCGCTGGGCGAGCCGCTCCGCGAGCCGCCGGCTGTTGACGAACACGATCGTGCTGCGGTGCTGCCGGATCAGCTCCAGGATCCGGGGGTGGATCGCGGGCCAGATGCTGGTCCGGGCCTCGCCGCCCAGGACCGGTCCGCCGGGCTGGTCCTCCGTGGGCAGCGCCTCGCCGATCCTCGCCATGTCCTCGACCGGGACGACGACCTGGATCTCGAGCGGCTTGCGCGCGCCGGCGTCGACGATGGCGACCTCGCGACCCTCACCGATGCCGCCCAGGAAGCGGCCGATGGTCTCGAGCGGGCGCTGGGTGGCGCTGAGGCCGATCCGCTGGAGGGGCGGCGTGCCGGGGGCCGTGGCGCGCAGCCGCTCGAGGCGCTCCAGGCTCAGCGCCAGGTGGGCGCCTCGCTTGGTGCCGGCGATCGCGTGGACCTCGTCCACGATCACGTGCTCGACGCCGCGCAGGATCTCGCGCGCCTGGCTGGTGAGCAGGAGGTACAGGCTCTCGGGCGTGGTGACGAGGATGTCCGGCGGGTGCCGGACGAGGTCGCGGCGGGCGTCCGCGGGGGTGTCGCCGGTCCGCGCCCCCACCGTGATGCGCGGGGGCTCATCACCCAGGCGCTGCGCCTCGAGCGCGATCCCGGCCAGCGGGGCGCGCAGGTTGCGCTCCACGTCGTAGGTCAATGCCTTGAGCGGGGAGACGTAGAGCACGCGGACGGTGCCCGGCTGGTCGCGTGTCGGGGCCGGGCGCGGGTGCTCGACCAGGCGGTCCAGGCACCACAGGAACGCGGCGAGCGTCTTGCCGCTGCCGGTCGGTGCGTGGATCAGCGTGTTATGCCCGCGGGCGATGGCCGCCCAACCCTCGGACTGGGCCTGCGTGGGCGCCTCGAACGTCGCCTCGAACCAGGCCCGCACGGCGGGCCCGAAGGGCGCGAGCGGATCGGCGACGAGCGCGGCCACGGGACCGCGAGTATAGGTCGCGGCCGCTGTTTCGTACAGATGTTCTGTTACAGCGTGGGCCTGGCGGCTCACGGCAGCTCGGCGCCGACGATCGCTGTCCGCCGACGATCGCCCTCCGCCGACGATCGCTCTCCGCCGACGATCGCCCTCCGCCGACGATCGCCCTCCGCCGACGATCGCCCTCCGCCGACGATCGCTGCCAGCGATCACTTTCGGGCCCAAGCGTCCCCTGCGCGGTCGTTCGCAGCCAGACGATATCCACCAGCGATCGATGGGTGAGCCAGCACCGGCAGTCGGCCGAGTAAGCCGCCGTTGAGCGCGATTTCGTTCACTGGGGGCGATGACGATGATCAACCGACGCCAGATCAGGACGCGGCGGCGCGACCTATTTCGAGCGCTGGGCACCGAAATCCGGACGATGCGCGAGGACGCCGGCCGCTCGCAGGCAGCCATCGCAAGGGCGGCGGGCGTCGCCCAGTCTCACCTGTCCGAGGTCGAGGCCGGAACGGCCGAACCCAGCGTGGCGGTCATCGCTGCGATCGGTGCTGCGCTTGGCGCGGATCTCTCCGTGCGGCTGTTTCCGAATACCGGGCCCCGGATCCGCGACCGCAGCCAGCTGGCGATGGGCGAAGCCGTGATCGCAGCGCTTCACGAGCGGTGGCGCGTCGTCCCCGAGGTTCCGGTGTACCGACCTGTCAGGGGCGTCATCGACCTGGTGCTCGAGGAGGCATCGGGCCCGGACACGGTGTCGACCGAGCTGCAGAGCCAGCTGCGACGCATCGAGCAGCAGGTCCGATGGTGCGTGCAGAAGACCGATGCGCTCGCGGCGCTGCCCGAGCAGTCGGGCCGTCGGGTCGGCCGGCTGCTCGTGGTGCGAAACACAGCCGCCATGCGCGACATCGCTCGCGGCGCGGCCGGAACCCTGCGCGCCGCCTATCCGGCCGGCTCCGCGGCGGCGATCGCGAGCCTCGCCGGGACTGATCCATGGCCCGGGGCGGCGATGGTATGGGCGAATGTGGTCGGCGGCTCAGCCCGCCTGCTCGACGGGCCACCGCGCGGGGTTGGGGTAGGGCGGTAGCAGGTGCGCTCGGTCGTCGCTCGCGGCGGGCGGACGCCGGGCTGCGTTGGTGATGGACCGGTGGAAGTCTCGCGTCTGGTGGGGGTTGCCGGACGCACCACCCGCGAGGTCCGTGCGCCGGGCGGCAGTCGGTCAGCCCCGCGCGAGGACGCCGTAGCGGCGACCCGCAGCGCTGCGACCCGGAGCGCAGCGACCCCTATCCCCCTGGCGCGGGGTAGATCACGAGCCCTGAAGGCTGGACGCCGCTGGCGTCGGCGATCCTGGCGATGACCGCGCCCGAGGCGTCGAGCGCCTCGATGGCCGTCGGCTCGCCGGGCTGTTGGAGCCAGGCGAGCCACAGCCCGCCGCCCAGTGTCGCCTCCTGCCCTGATCCGCCGTCGAGGACGACACGGACCGCACTGCCCGCCGACGGAACCCGGCCAGCGAGAAAGGTCATCTTGTCACCCGCTCCCCCGCCGGTGACGCAGGTCAGGGTCGGCGGCGATCCGGCTGGGTAGCGGCCCGAGCCGGTCGCGGCGTTGCCGAAGCCGGTCCGCTCGCGGTTCGCCCAGACCTGGCACGAGGCGATCGAATTGCCGGAGACGAGCGCGAGGACGCTGCTGTCAGGCCGGTCCACCTCCACGGCGACCTGCCAGCCCGCGCCGACCCCTGCGGCACACGCGGAGGCCGCCGTCACGTGAGCCGGGGGCAAGGTCACGGCGGCAGGCGCTGATGCGCAACCGGCCAGAAGCACCGCGGCGACCAGCGGCACGAGTCCGCGACCAGACCGGCGTCCCCACCCAGCGATCACGATCCCCCACGCACGAAGTCCGCCACCCGGGATCGTCTGCGTCCCGATTCGCGCTGTCCCTCGACAGAGCCGGTCGTGGCGCGTCCGGTGATCTCCACCAGAAGCGAGACTTCGGGACCGGTGTCAGCCGAGTCGTGCCATGACCACCGCGTCGAGCGCGCGCATCGCGCGATCGGCGGTGCGGAACACCGGGATGCCCGCCGCCTCGAGCGCCGTGACGAAGGGGTCGTACAGGGGCCCGCCGTCGACGATCGCGACCCACGCCTTCGATGTCCGCCGCCACAGCGAGCCAAGGCGCGCCGCGACGGCATCGGGATCGGCCAGGTCCTCCTCGTGACACGCGCCGGGTACGAGCGTCGCGAGCTCCGCGGTGAGCGGGACGACGCCGACGACACCCACGTCGACGGCGTCAGACGCCAGCACCGCCTCGGCAAGCTCGACGAACGGGACATCGCCGGCCATCGGCGTGACGTCGAGCGGATTGTGGACGTCGACGACCGATCCGGCTCCCACCTCGGCCAGGAGCCCGCCCAGCCGGGCCGCCGTCGCCGCATCGAACCCCACCAGCTCCAGCGACCCGACGTTGTCGCCGATCGCGACGCATTCGAAGCCCGCGTTGGACATCGCGCCCAGCCGGCGCCCGCGGATCTCCCGTCCATGGAGCAGCGTCGCCGCGCGCACGAGGTCGTCGAACTCGTCGAGCGTCCCGGCCACGAGCACACCCGCCTGTCGCGCGAGCGCCCGGACGGAGACGACGTCGCCGGCGATCGAGGCCGTGTGGCTGGCGGAGGCCGCGGCGCCCGCCGTCGTCCGCCCGGCGCGGTACAGGACCACGACCCCGCCACGCTCGGTGATCCGGCGTGCCGCCACCAGGAACGCCGCCGCATCGAGCGGCCGGAAGCCCTCGACGTAGACGCCGTAGACCGAGATCGACGCGTCGTCCGCCAGGTACGCCAGGTGGTCGCCGATCGTGAGGTCCATCTGGTTTCCGACGGTGACCAGGTACCGCGGGTGCAGGCCCGCGAGCCGCGACAGCCGGGTGATGGCGAACGCGCCGCTCTGGGCGACGATGGCGAGCGGCGCAACGACCTCGCCCGCCGCGGCCAGCTTCGCGGCCGGGATGAACATCGTGTCGATCCGGCCGGGCACGGACCGGAACCCCAGGCAGTTGCCGCCGTTGAGCAGCGGCCCGCCGCCGGGCCGGGTCCGGGACGTCATGATCGCCGCCCGCATCCTGGCCACGATCTCGCCGGTCCCCTGCTTCTCCTCGAAGCCGCCGGGGATGACCAGGATCGAGTCCGCGGCGTCGCGCTCCACGACGTCCGCGACGACGCCTGCAGCCTGCGCCGCCGAGACCGCGACCACGAACAGGTCGACCCTGCCCGGCAGCGCCGCGACGTCCGGGACGCAGCGGCACCCCTCGATCTCGTCTGCACCGGGCTTGATGATCGTGACCGCCGCCGGGTCGAAGCCGTCGCGCAGCAGGTTGCGCAGGATCACGTGGCCGGCGTTCATCCCCGACGACACGCCGATGATCGCGGCCGACCGCGGCTCGAGCATCCGTGGCAGCTTCGCGACCGGGCGGGCGGGTGCGGCGCCCACCGCGGCAGCCTGCGTCGCCGCATCGAGGCCGGTGCCCGGCACGGCAAGGACGTCGAGCGCGACCAGGCCGCCGTCCACCGCCACGATCGGGTTGACCTCGAGCTCGAGCAGGTCGGCCGGGACGCAGGCGTCGGCGACCGCGAGGAACCGTTCCACGACATCGACGAGGGCGGCCATCGGCAGGCGCGGCGGCTGTCCTCGCTGCGACTCCGTCGCGAGGCGGACGGCGGTCGAGGCGCGCAGGACCCCGGGGATGGACGCGCGCAGCGTCAGCGAGGGCGACAGGATCGCGATCTCGCGGCCGGGCCGCAGATCGCCGGCCAGCGCCTCCGCGTCCGTCCCGCCGGCGCCGACGCTCACGACCGGGCCCAGGTCCGGCGTCCAGCGCGCCGAGATCAGCAGAGAACCGCCGAGGCCCGCCTCGTGATCGACGACCTCGGCGACGAGGAACCCGGTGAGGTCCCGATCGCCAAGGGTCGAGCGCATCCGGGCGATCGCCTCCGCGATGGCGGCCGCGTCACGGGCAACGAACGCGACACCGCCGACCTCGGTCTTGTGCACGATCGACGGCGCGACCACGCGAACGACGACCCTGTCGCCAACCAGGCCGGCGGCGGCACGAGCGATCTCGCCGGCGTCGCCTGCGACTCCGTCCGGGAGGTACACGCCCCGAGGTACGGCGATCCCCATCGCCTCGAGCAGCGCCCGGGCGTCGGGCTCGATCAGCGTCGCCGTCCCCGTGGTCCGGGCACGCGTAGCGATCGCGCGGATCCTCGCGGCATCGATCGCGGGTTGCGGATGGGCGGACATCGCATCACAGCGTACGGCGGTCGGGCCGGGTCGGTCGGCCCGCGTCGGTCGGGCCGGTCCAGACCGCCGCAGGCATCGGCGTCGACGGCTCAGGCGGGCTCGGGCGCCTCGATCGGCTGCGGCTTTCGGGCGGGCAGGAGCAGCGAGAACACGACGCCCAGGAGCACGAACCCGGTCGCGGCGAAGCCCGCGAACCGCGTGGCATCGACGAACGCGTTCTCCACCGGCAGCGCCGTCGCCCGGAGCGACGCCAGGAACACCGGGTCGCGGAAGCACGCCGCCTGGTCCGGCGGCAGGCCGGCCACGCCCCCGGCGTACCCGGACTCGGCTGCCCGGGATGGATCCTTGAGCGCGGGCAGCACCTGGCCGGCGGACGCGTCCACGAGGTCCACGACCAGCGTCCGGCACACCGGGCTCACGCCGGGCACGGCCGCGGCGATGTTGTCACCACTCATCGTGACCAGGGTCGAGAACAGGATCGTGCCGAGGATCGCGATCCCGAGCGCGGACCCGACCTGGCGCAACGTCGAGTTGGCCCCGGACGCGATCCCCGACAGCGAGACGGGAATGTCGGACAGCACGATGCTGGTCAGCTGCGCGGTGGCGAACCCGACCCCGACCCCGTACACGAACAACGGGATCACCAGCATCAGCCCGTTGACCGAGGTCGAGATCAGGAGCGTGGTTGCGAGGATCCCGACGGCCTCGAGCAGCATCCCGATCGTCACCACCCAGCGCGGGCCGTAGCGGCGCGCGAGCGTCGCAGCGCCCGGAGCGGCGAAGAACGCCCCGACGGCGAGCGACAGGAACACGGCCCCGGTGTCGAACGCCGAATAGCCCAGGACGCCCTGGAGGAACAGGGGCAGCGCGAACAGCAGCCCGAACTCGCCCAGCGACACGATGGTCCCAGCCAGGTTGCCGTACCGGAAACCGCGATACCGCCACAGCGTGAAGTCGAACAGGTAGAAGCTCCCGGCCGCCCGCCGGCGTGATTCGACGACCGCGAACACGAGCAGCGCGATGATGCCGAGGCCGAGTGCGAACGGCGTGACCGACACGGTGTCCAGCGGCCAGCTCAAGCCGAGGACATCGAACGGGTGGCGCGGATTCGGCGTCCACCAGCCGTAGGAGCGGCCCTCGATCAGGCCGAACACGAAGGCCCCGAGCCCACCGGTGATCAGCAGGAACCCCGGCAGGTCGAACCCCGGCTTCGCGTGCTCGTCGCGCGACTCGCCGATGTAGTGGAGCGTCCCGGCGATCGCGAGCAGGCCCACGGGAACGTTGATGAAGAACGCCCACCGCCACGAGGCGTAGGTTGTCAGGAACCCGCCCAGCAACGGGCCGACCGCCGCGACACCGCCGATCACCGAACCCCAGATGCCGAACGCGATCGCCCGATCCCGGCCCTGGAAGTTGGCGTTGAGGATGGCCTGCGTCGCGGGCAGGATCATGGCCCCGCCGACACCCTGGAGGACCCTGGCCAGGATCAGCACGTCGCCGCTCGGCGCGAGGCCGGCGAGCATGGAGGCAACCAGGAACAGGCCCAGCCCCGCGAGATACATCCGTCGCCGGCCGAACACGTCGCCCAGCCGGCCGAGCGTGATGAGCAGCGCCGCGAACACCAGCGCATAGATCGTGTTGATCCACTCTGCCTGCGAGGAGTCGAGGGCCAGCTCGCGGATGATCGACGGGACGGCGACGTTCACGATGGTCGCGTCCACGATGATCATCGCCACGCCGACGCTGAGCAGCGCGAGGCCGATCCAGCGCCCGCGACCCTCGGCGTGGATCGCCGGGTCTTCGCCTCGTCCGCCGCGCGCCGATGCCATCGCCTGCCACTCCTCGCGCGGCGCACCGGGCGGGCACCGCAATGTACTTGACTTACGAAACAGTTTCGTTACGATAGCAACCGTGTCGCGACCTGTCCACTCGGATGCTCGCGCCGGCCGCGGGGCCGGCGGCCTCAGCGATGAAGCCTTCGAGGCAAGCCAGCTCCTCGTCGAGCTGCTCCATGTGACGTACGCGACCCGCGGGATCGACGGGCCGGCCGCTGGCGTCGCCACTGCCGGGCACGACACCGCGGATGCTCCGCCGACCCACGCGATCCGGGCAGCGATCCACGTCTACCAGCACGGCGTGCGCACCGTGGGCGAGCTGGCGACCGGGTTGGGGATCTCGTACGGATGGGCAAGTCGCGTGGTGACGGAGCTGGAACAGGCCGGGCTGGTCTCGCGGGAACCCGATCCCGGCGACCGTCGCATCGTTCGCGTGTCATTGACGCCGCGCGCGGTCGACATGGTCGAGAGCGCCTACCGCTGGCGGGGCGATGCCGTCGAGCGTGCCCTGTCAATCCTGGACGAGGATGGGCGGCAAACCGTGCTCGCGTTCCTCCGCCGTGTGACCATGGAGCTGGCGGCGGCCGCACGGGAGCGACGCTCGTCGGCAGGATGACGGCGCCGGGCTGCACCCGACCCCGGGACGCTCTGGGGACACGACAGACACAGATCGACGGGCCGGCCGGCCCGTCGATCTGTGTGCCCGGTCAGCAGCGCGGATGGGAGGGGAGGAGAACTCCGCGACGCCGACGTTGGACACAGTGTCGGGCGCCGGGACGGGGTGGCGGACGTGCCGCTGCGCCCGCGGTTCCGGGACCAGCGCAGGACGAACGGCCCCTCGGGCGCGCGTGAATCCCCGGACCGAGCGGCCCCCGCCGGACCGAGGGACCCGGCGGCACGGCGCGCGCCACCATCGGGGACGAAACGCGCCTCAGCGAGGACCGAGCCGCGCCGCGAACGCCCAGCGGTCATCCCGGGCCAGCTCCGGCGACGCCGACGTGAGCACGAAGCCGGCCCGCTCCAGCAGGCGGCGGGCGATGACCCGTCGCTCGTCGATGGCCAGCGGGCTCCACGACATCGCGCTCCGCAACCCCGAACGACGCCTCCATCGAGCTCCCGTCGGGACATCCGGCGACCAGCGCCCGAAGCAGTGCCGTGGCGATGCCTGCACGCCGCCACGCGGGCGCGACGCCGACGGCCAGCACGCATTCAGTCGCGACGCGTGTCTGCGATGGGGCGGCGACGGCGACGCCGACGATCGTGGCACCGGCGATGGCGGCGGTGGCCCGGGCACCGTCGGCGAGGGCCGCCGCGAGCAGCGCCCGTCCGTCGCCCGGGTCGAACGGCGGCATCGTCCGCGGGGCGAGCGTGAGCCGGTCGAGGTCACCCGGGACGATCGTCCGGACCGCCGGTGACGACGTGGCCCCGGTGGTCGAGGCTGGATCGACCGCACTCGCAGCGGCCGGACCGTCGCCGCGCCGGCCGTCCAACGGACCCGGACCGGGCCCCCACCATCCCCGGTTCTCCGCCTCGCGGACCAGCTGCGGGAGCACCAGGGCTCGCACGCGGGCCAGCGTCCCCAACGAGCGGGCATCGGCCGCGGCCTGTCCATCGTCGACCGGCCGCCCGGCATTCGGCGGATCGAGGAACAGCTCGGGCATCCCGGGCGTGCCGAACCGCGCCGCGTCGGCCGCCCAGCGGTCCCGCCAGGCAGCGGGCGTCGCCTCGGGCACGTCGCGATGCGCACCCGCGAGCCAGGTCAACGCCCACGTACGGGGCACCACGCGGTATGCGTCATAGCCGCCGCCGCCGGTCGCCAGCCACCGTCCGCCCGCCCGGCGGTGCGCCACCGTGTCCACGATCCGCGCCGCCTCGCCCATCGCCGTCGTGGTCACGCCCAGGTGCGCGAGCGGGTCCCAGGCATGCGAGTCCGAGCCGTGCTGCGACACCACGATGTCGGGCCCGAACACGGCGGCGAGCGTCGGGACCAGCGCACGAACCGCCGCCAGCCACGCGGTCTCACCGGTGAACGGCTCGAACGGCATGTTGACCGCCGTTCCCGCCGCCGCCCCGCCGCCAAGCTCCGACACGGCGCCGGTGCCCGGGAACAGGGCGCGGCCGGTCTCGTGGAGCGACAACGTGAGCACGCCTGGATCGTCGAGGCAGATCGCCTGCACGCCGTCGCCGTGGTGCACGTCGAGGTCCACGTACAGGACCCGCAGCCCGCGGTCGCGCGCGCGCACGACCGCCAGCGCGGGGTCGTCGTAGATGCAGAAGCCGGATGCCCGGTCCGGCATCGCGTGGTGCAGCCCACCGCCGGGGTGGAAGGCGTGCTCGACCTCGCCATCGAGGATCGCGTCCATCGCGCGCAGCGAACCGCCGGCGACGGCCGCCGAAGCCTCGTGCATGCCGGCGAACGGCGGGTTGTCGGAGTGGCCGATCCCCATCGACGGCAGGCGTGCCGGGTCGGCCGAGAACGCGCGCACCGCGTCGATGTACGCGGGGAGATGGACGCGCTGGAGCTCGGCATCCGTCGCGGGCTCGGTGGCCAGCCCGGGCTGTGCGCCGACCGCCGCCAGCAGGTCGATCCCCGGCCCGAACCGCAGCGGCGTCAGCGGATGGCGGGGTCCGAAGTCGTAGGCAAGCGAGCGAGGGCCGAAGACCAGGAGGGGGCCGGCGCCGGCGGGCGCGCCACGGGTCGACACGCCGACGACGATACCGCGCCCGCGAACGCGACCGCGAACGCCCCGGTCCGCGAGCCCCTCCCGCTGTACCATCCGCGCATGGACCTCATCGTCGTTCTGATCATCGCCCTGGTCCTCGTGATCATGTGGCGCGGCCCGAAGACGCTGCCCCTCCTCGGCCGGGCATTCGGGCAGGGCGTCAAGGAGGCGCGCAAGGAGATCGACGAGATCAAGAACGACACCGCGTCGAGCGATGGGGCGTCAAACGACGGGGCGTCAAAGGGCGGCGACACCCCCGCCTGACCGCGGCTACCCGCCGTGCGCCGGCCAGATGGCCGGCCGTCCCAGCTGCCTGATCCGCGCCTCGTCGCGTTCCGTGGCGGCTGCATCGACCGAATTCGGGAGCACCCGCGACGGCCCCGGCCCGAACAGGTCGCCGACCAGCACGCCGGCCTCCGTCGGCAGCTCGAACGCCACGTGGTCGGGACCGGGCGCCGGCATCGCGTGCACGACGACGGGGACATCCGCCAGGTCCAGCTGCTCGCCGTCGCGAACGGGGCGGATGGAGTCCGACAGGACGGCTGCCGCCGCCGAGGACGCGAGCACCGGGATGTCGAGGCGCAGCGCGAGCGCGGTCGATCCGGCCGCGTGATCGGGGGCCGCGGAGGTCAGCAGGATCCCCGTGATCTGCGCGCCACGCGACGCCGCCAGGGACAGGAACGCCTCCGCCGCCTCGTCTGACGGATCGCCGGGATCGACCACGAGCAGCCGATGCCGGCCGACGACGTAGGCATTGACGCCCTGCCCGGGGATCGCACCCGCGCCCGACAGCCGGACGCGGGTGACCGCGGGGCCGAGCTCCTCGACCACCGGCGCCGAGGTTGCGGCAACGGGCGCCAGGTACCTCGAAACATCGTCCAGGGATCGGGCGGGCGCGAGCTGCTGGAGCGTCGTGCTGGTGGGCGGCCACAGGTCGATCCGCCCCGCCGCCCGCGCCTCGAGCGCGCTGAGCGGCGTGAGCCAGTCGTGCGCGGCAACCTCGCGTTCGTCGAGCAGGATCGTGGCCCGGTCGGGCAGCGCGGCAACGAAGAACCGGGCGTCGTAGCGACGGGTCACCCCGACCGGCGGCGTCACCCAGCGCGACAGCGGGACCAGGCGATCCGTGCGCAGCACCAGGTCCAGCCGCTCCGCGAGGTCGGCGAACGGCAGCCCCGCGACCCTGGCGGCCTCGACGCCGGCCGGCGCCGGATCTCGTCCATCAGGCCCGGACGCGAGCAGCACGCCCGCTTCCTCGAACAGCTCGCGGATCGCCGCCACGTGGTGCGCCGCCGCGACGTCCGGGGCCAGCTCGCCGACCCAGGCAGCCGCGCACGCACTCGGGGTTCGCGCCGAGCGGGCGTGCAGCCGCGGATCGAGGTCGCCCGGATCGACGCCACCGCCGGGAAACACGTGGAGCCCCGGCCCGAAGTCCATCGTCGGGGGCCTGTGGGTCAGCAGGACCTCGAGCCCGCCGGGGCCGGAGCGAAGCAGTGCGACGGTCGACGCGGCACGGATCGGGAGGGCGGCCGCGGCGTCGCTCACGTGCCCGCCAGCAGCGCCTCGAGCGCCTCCGGCTCGTTGACGGGCTGACGGCACGCGAACTGCCGGCACACGAAGACCGTCGGCCGCTCGTTGAGCTGGAAGCGGTGGTGAAGGAGCGGGATGGCAGACGTCTCGGAAGCCGCCGTGGACCCTTGCACGGCCGAGGGATCGGAAGCCGCCGTGGACTCGGGCACGGCCGAGGGATCGGGCGGCGCGGTCATGGCCGTGACCCGGAACGGGTGATAGCCGCGGGCCACGATGTCGATCAGCAGTCGCGTCGCGGGATCAGCGGGATCGCCCACGATCGCGACCTCGGCGACGGTGGCGTGGGCGAATTCGAGGGCACACAGCCACTGCGCGAACCCGGTCGGGTACCGCGCGAGGAATGGGCCGACCGTGGCGAGCGCGCCCTCGGCCGCCGACCGATACCGGGCCTTGCCGGTGAGCGCACCGAGCCGCAGCAGCACGGTGGCCGCCATCGCACCTCCCGAGGGCGTCGCGTTGTCCTGGAGGTCGCGGGGCCGGACCACGAGCTGCTCGCCGTCGCGGGCCGTGTCGAAGAAGCCGCCGGCCGGGTCCGCGAAGCGCGCGAGGATCACGTCCGTGAGGGACACGCTCTCCCGGTACCAGCGCTCGTCGAACGTCGCCTCGTACAGAGCGAGCAGCCCCTCGGCGAGATCCGCGTAGTCCTCGAGGATCCCGTCCGCCGACGCCCGGCCATCCTTCCACGAGCGGCGCAGCGCACCGTCGGCGGTGCGCAGACCGCCCAGGACATCGGTCGCTGCGCGCTCCGCGGCATCCCGGTAGCGCGCGCCGGTCTCGACCAGCGCCGGGTCGCCGGTGGGCGCGAGGACGCGCGCGGCGTCGGCGAGCGCGGCGATCGCAAGGCCGTTCCACGCGGCCAGGACCTTGTCGTCGCGGGCGGGCTGGGGTCGCAGGGAACGGCGGTCGAGGAGCGCCGAACGCCCGGCCGCCAGCCGCGTCGCGACCGAGGCCGCGGACGTGCCGAACCGCTCGGCCAGCTCCGCGTCGCCGAGGACGCGGGACAGGATCGTGCGCCCCTCCCAGTTTCCCTCCTCGCGGACGCCGTACGCGGCCGAGAACAGGGCCGCGTCGTCGCCCAGGACCTCGCGAACCTCCGCCGCGGTCCACACGAAGGTCGCGCCCTCCTCGCCCTCGGTGTCGGCATCCTGGCTGGCCGCGAACCCGCCCCCGTCGGTCCGCAGCTCCCGCAACAGGTAGTCGAGCGTTCCGAGCATCGTGCCGAGGTACGCGGCATCGCCGGTGAGCGCCCATGCATGGGCGTAGACCCGGGCGAGCTGGGCGTTGTCGTAGAGCATCTGCTCGAAGTGCGGGACCAGCCATCGCGCGTCGGTGGAATAGCGATGGAATCCCCCACCCAGCTGGTCGTGGATGCCCCCCGCCGCCATCGCGTCGAGGGCCCGCCGCGCGACCTCCAGGACGCGATCGTCGCCGGAGGCCGCATGCCGGCGGAGCAGGAGCTCGATCGTCATCGGCTGGGGAAACTTCGGGGCGCTGCCCCAGCCGCCGTTGACGGGGTCGAAGGCCCCGACGACGGTCGCGGCCGCCTGCTCGAGCACGTCCGCCGGCGGCGGGTCGCCCGAGGCCGGTGCGGTCCGCTGCGCGTCGACCAGCGCCTGGACCAGCCGCTCGCCCGCCTGCTCCACCTCGGTGCGCTGGCCCGCCCAGGCCGCCCGGACGCCCTCGAGCACCTGGCGGAACGAGGGCATCCCGTGGCGTGGCGTGTCGGGGAAGTACGTGCCGCCGAAGAACGGCCGGCCCTCGGGCGTGATGAACACGCTCATCGGCCAGCCGCCCTGTCCGGTCATCGCCTGGATGGCGCCCATGTACAGCTGGTCGAGGTCCGGGCGCTCCTCCCGGTCGACCTTGATCGCCACGAAGTGCGCGTTGAGGAACGCCGCGGTCGCCTCGTCCTCGAACGATTCGCGCTCCATCACGTGGCACCAGTGGCAGGCCGCGTAGCCGATCGAGAGGAAGATCGGCCGGTCGAGCAGCTTTGCGCGCGCCAGCGCGTCGGGTCCCCAGGGGAACCAGTCGACGGGGTTGTGGGCATGCTGGAGCAGGTACGGGCTGGTCTCGCCGGCCAGCCGGTTGGTGCGGGGCGGGGGGCCCGGAACGCCTGCCATTGGGCGATGGTAAACGCCGCAACCCGTGGCGCAACCACGCGGATGCCAGGGTGACCCGAGCGGACGACCGAGGTACGGTGTGCGCATGAGCAGCCGCTCCGTCGACGGGTTCCTGCCGAGCGCCAACGGCTTCGCCTTTGCCAACGCCTGGCCCGCCGGGCCGACCCTGCGCCTTGGCCCGGTCCGGACGCCGATCCTCGGGTTCGGTGACGCCTCCGCCGGGCTGTGCGGCGGCATGGTCATGACGGTCCGCGACCTGTTCGAGGCCGGCATCTCGATGCCACGCGATCCGCAGCCCGCCAACGGGACCCCGCGCTTCGATGCCATCGTGCGCCGCCAGGTGGAGTCGCTCGACTGGCTGCGGGTGCCGCTCCGGTTCTTCGACCTCCAGGCGTTCCGCCCGGACCCCCCGGCCGGCATCGCGAGGCTCCTCGGACGGCGGGTCCCCCGCGAGATCGCCGTGCGCGACGAATGGCCCCGGATCCGCGACGACATCGACGCCGGCCACCTGCCGGTGCTCGGCCTGATCCGTATCAGCAGCCCGTCGCCCTGGAACCTCACCCACAACCACCAGGTGATCGCGTTCGGGTACGACGAGACGGCGGAGCAGGTACGGATCGCGATCTACGACCCGAACCACCCGGGGCGCGATGACGTGGCGCTGGTGGCCGACATCAACCCCGACGGCTCGCGGGCCTGGCCGGACCGCATCCGCCTCGCCCAGTCGACGGGCGAGCCGCTGCTGGGTTTCTTCCGCCAGCCGTATCCCCCGCCGCGGTCGTTGCGCGCCTGGCGCTGAGGCGGTGCGCCTCTGTCGATGGGCTACAGCGCGGGCAGCACCTGGTGGTCCGTCTGCGCCGCCGCGAACAGGTCACCCAGCTCCGCGACCCGCGACGGCAGCGTCCGGATCGTCCAGCGATCCGGGGCGAGCGCAGGGTCGTCCAGCTCGTCCCATTGGATCGGCGCCGAGACCGGGGCGCCCGGCCGGGGCCGTACCGCGTACGGGGCGACCAGCGTCTTGATCCCCGCGTTCTGCGTGTAGTCGAGCCGAGCCCGGCCGCCGCGCTGGGCCTTGGACCATTCCCAGGAGACCAGGTCGGGGATCGTCGCCCCGATGGCCCGCGACAGCTTTTCGATCCATGCCGACGTCTCGGCGTAGGTGTAGCGACCCCGCTCGACCGGGATCCAGGCCTGGATCCCGCGGCTGCCCGTGACCTTCGGCATCGCCCGGACCCCGAGATGCTCGAGCGCCGTGCGGTAGAGCCGGGCGATCAGCAGCGTCTGCTCCCAGGTCGTCGTCGTGCCGGGGTCGATGTCGATGAGGGCGAAGGTGGGCGTCCAGGGGTCCCCGGTGGTCGAGGTCCAGGCATGGATCTCGAACGACGCCTGGTTGCCCAGCCAGCACAGCGTTGCCGCGCGGTCGGCGACGAGGTGGTCGTTGGGGTCGCGGTCGTCGCGCTCGCGGAAGCCCTGCTCATGCCAGATCGTGAGCCACGCCGGCGCGGTCTTCGGGATGTCCTTCTGCCAGAAGCCGGGTGCACCGGCCCCGTTCGGGAAGCGCTGCAGGTTGAGCGGTCTGCCGGCGAGATGCGGGAGCATCACGGGCGCGATCCGGGCGAAGTACGCGATCAGCTCGCGCTTGGTGACCGGCGCCTCGTCCACGCCGTCGCGCGGCGGGAACAGGACCTTGTCCAGGTTCGTGAGCCGCAGCTCCTGGCCCGCGACGACCCAGCGGCCCTCGGCCTTCATCGACGCGAGCTCCGCCAGCTCCGAGTCCGTCACCTGCCAGTCGGCGGGTGCCGTGGATCCAGGCGGGCGACCGGGCTCGGACGTGGGCCCGGACCCGGGCGTGGTCGCCGGTGATGCGCGGACGCTCATCGCAGACGGCAGTGAATCCTCCGAGGACGGGCTCTCCTGCGCGGCGACCGGGGCCGCGCGGCGCCGGCGTCCGCGCGGCGCCCGGGCTCGCCCCGGCCGATGCCCGCCGGGGGCTGATCGCCCGCTCGCGCACGACCTCCCGGGGATCGCGACCCTCGTCGATCCCCTTGAACGACGTCTGCCGGACATGATCGTCTCGTGTCCAGCCGCCGATCTCGGCGCGGATGACCAGCTCCGGCCGGGCCCAGCGGACGCCGGCCAGGTCGCCCCCCCACCGCCCCGCGTAGCCGGCCGGCGGCGGCGGGTCGAACGGCGGCGCGTCGGCCTCCAGCTCGTCGAGACGCCGCCGCAGCTCGCGCCGGCCACGGTCGGTGAACCCGGAGCCGACCTTGCCGGCGAACCGCAGCCGGTCATCCTCGTAGACGCCAACGACGACCGCGCCCAGCTCGCGCGCCGTCCCCTCCCCCGGCGTCCAGCCACCGACGACGAGCTCCTGCTCCGGACGGGCCTTGAGCTTGAGCCAGGTCGTCACCCGCCGGCCCGGCTCGTATCGCGAGCGGCGCAGCTTGGCCACCAGCCCCTCGAGCCCCTGGGACTTGACGGCCTCGAAGAACGCGATGCCTTCGCTGTCGACGTGCGACGCGTATCGCACCCGGGCGTTCGGCCTGAGCACCAGCTCGAGGAGCTTCTTCCGATCCTCGAGCGGGACGTCGAGGAGCGAGCGCCCGTCCAGGTACAGGAGATCGAACGCCTGGTACACGAGCGGGCCCTTGACCCGGCCGCTCCGGCCCTCGCTGATCCGCTGCTGGAGGAGCGAGAAGTCGGGCCGTCCCTCGCTGTCCAGCGCGACGACCTCGCCGTCGACGATCGCCTCGTGTGCGTCGATCCAGGTGGGCGGCGCCAGCAGGCGCGGGAAGTACACCGCGGCATCGTTGCCATTGCGCGTGAACAGGCTGACGTCGCCGTCGCGCACGACCGCCTCCACGCGGTAGCCGTCCCACTTGATCTCGAACAGCCAATCGTCGTCCCGGAACGGCTTCGTGGTGAGCGTCGCCTTCATCGGCTCGACATAGCGCGGCAGCGGCGCCTCGCGAGCGGCGCTGAGATCGATCGCGGCCGTTGCGGCAGGCGCCTCCGAGACCCAGATCGCGGGGGCGTTGGCCTTGACCTCGTCGTTCGTGCGGCCCGATTTCACGCTCTTGGGGTGGTCCTCGGCATCCCAGCCGGGGACCGCGTGCTCGTCGCGCTTGTGGATCAGGAGCCACTGCTCCCCGTCGTCGTCCTCGAACGCGGTTCGGGGCGCGGCGCCCGGGCGCCGGGAGGTGCGCACGACGGTGAATCTGCCATGCAGCTTCTCGCCCTGCGCACGGAACTTGAGCTCGCCGTGCTCGATCGCCGCGGCGGGATCGGGGGTCTCCGCCTCGGGCTCCCAGGTGCCCCAGTCCCACACGATCACGTCGCCGGCGCCGTACTGGCGGGCCGGGATCACGCCCTCGAAGTCGAAGTACTCGAGCGGGTGATCCTCCACGTGGATCGCCATCCGGCGCGCGGCGGGGTCGAGCGTTGGGCCCTTGGGCACGGCCCACGAGACGAGCACGCCGTCGATCTCCAGGCGCATGTCGTAATGGAGGCGGGTCGCGCGATGGCGCTGGACGACGAACCGCCCCCGGGCACCGCGTCCGACGGGCTCCGCGCGGGCACCGCCGTCCGCGGCCGGCCCGGCCGGAGCCGGCTCGGGGGTCTTCGCGAAGTCCCGCTTCCGTCGATATTCGTCAAGCGGCATGGGCGGAGTATGCCGCGGTCCCGCTGCCGGGTGACCGATGGCCGGTGGCAATGGGGCATCGCTCACCGAGACTCGGGCGGAATCTGCCGTTGCTCACGCACCACGAGGAACCCATGCACGCGCAGCTCCTGCCCCTCTCGCGTCCGCTCAGCCGGCCCCGCTTTGCCTGGTTCGCCGTCGCACTCGAGCTGTTGACGGCTGTCGGGGCCATCCCGGTCGGCATCATGCTGGTCACCGACCCGACGGGGGCCGGCGTCGGCTTCCCTGCCGGCTGGATCGAGGCGACGCCGTTCGGCTCGTACCTCGTCCCGGGCATCTACCTGCTGCTCATGAACGGTGCCGGGATGCTTGTGGTCGCGGGCCTGACCCTGGTCCGACACTGGACGGCGCCGTGGCTGACGGGCGTGTTCGGCGTGGGGCTGGCAATCTGGATCGGCGTCCAGCTCGTGGTGATGCCCGAGTTCTCGTTCCTCCAGGCGATCTACGGCACGATCGGGCTGGCGCTGGCCGCGACCAGCGTGGCGTGGCTGCGGCGGACGGACCAGCTCCGCCTCTGGTAGATCCCGGGCTGCCGGGCCGGGAGCTCAGGCGCTCTTGCGTCGGCGTGCCGGGCGTGCCTCGGCTTCGTCCTCGGCACCGGAGGCAGTAGCCGCGGTCTTCGCGGGCCGCTTCGCGCGCGCCTTCTTCGCCTCGCGGACCGAGACGGGCGCCGGGCTGTCCTTCGACTTCTGGTCGGTCGCGGCCTTGACGCTCGCCTCGAGCAGCTTCATCAGGTCGACCAGGCTGGTGCTCTCCTCGACGGGGGCCGGCAGGGCGATGTCCTGGCCCTCGATCTTGGCCTCGATCACCTTGAGCAGCGCTTCGCGGTACCCGTCCTTGTAGCGTGACGGGTCGAACGACTCGGTCATCGCCTCCACCAGCTGCTCGGCCATCGTAAGCTCCGCAGGCTTGAACTCGAACTCCTCCTCGGGCAGGTCGAGCTCCTTGACGGATCGGATCTCGTCCGGCCAGTGGAGGGTGGTCAGGAGCATGGTGCTCTCGAACGGATCCAGGGCGGCCAGCGCCTCGCGGTCCCGGATCACGACCTTGCAGATGGCCGTCAGGTTCCGCTCCGCGAGCACCTGCCGCAGCAGGTAGAACGCCTTGCGGCCGATCTTGTCGGGCTCGATGAAGTACGCCTGCCGGGTGAACTTCGAATGCTCGGCCGTGGTCGCGTCGCGCGGGGCGAACTGCTCGATCTCGATCGAGCGCACGGTCTTGAGCGGGACCTTCTCGATGTCCTCGTCCGTGATCACCACGTACTGGTCGGGCGCGTACTCGTACCCCTTGACCGTCTCGCCGCGCGAGATGACCTTCTCGTCCTCGGGGCACCAGACCTTCATCTGGATCCGCGTCAGGTCGGTCTCGTGGAGCATGTGGAACCGGATCGCATAGTCCGATTCGGTCGCGGTATACAGCTTGACCGGGATGGTGACCAGTCCGAACTGGATGGCCCCCTTCCACATCGAGCGTGCCACGGCTGTTCGATCCTCACGTTCTGCCGTGCCTGGAACGGCAGGGTGCGCCGTTCCCGCAACCGGGACGGTAAACCTACCACTCGGCCGCAAGCACCACCGTGGTCGCTACGGGATCGCGGCGGCCCGCGCGGCGGCCATCGTGGTCTCGCTCACCGCGCCGGTTCCGCCGAGCACGACGATCCGGCCGGGGTGAAGCCTCGCGAGCTCGGTCGCGATGGGCGACGGGATGGCATCGGGCCGCACGAGCAGCATCGGAACCTTCGCGGCACCGGCCACCGCGGCGCCGGCGAGCGCATCGGGGAAGTTGAGCCCGCTGGCCACGTACGCGACCGGGATCCCCGCCGTGAAGCTGGCCTTGCTGATCGCGGCGGCGGTGGCGAACCGGTCGGCGCCCGAGAGACGGGTGACCGTGCCCGCGGTGTAGGCCTTGAGCGCCGTCTTCACCGCGTCGCTCACCGCGCCGGTTCCGCCGAGCACGACGATCCGGCCGGGGTGAAGCCTCGCGAGCTCGGTCGCGATGGGCGACGGGATGGCATCGGGCCGCACGAGCAGCATCGGAACCTTCGCGGCACCGGCCACCGCGGCGCCGGCGAGCGCATCGGGGAAGTTGAGCCCGCTGGCCACGTACGCGACCGGGATCCCCGCCGTGAAGCTGGCCTTGCTGATCGCGGCGGCGGTGGCGAACCGGTCGGCGCCCGAGAGACGGGTGACCGTGCCCGCGGTGTAGGCCTTGAGCGCCGTCTTCACCGCGTCGCTCACCGCGCCGGTTCCGCCGAGCACGACGATCCGGCCGGGGTGAAGCCTCGCGAGCTCGGTCGCGATGGGCGACGGGATGGCATCGGGCCGCACGAGCAGCATCGGAACCTTCGCGGCACCGGCCACCGCGGCGCCGGCGAGCGCATCGGGGAAGTTGAGCCCGCTGGCCACGTACGCGACCGGGATCCCCGCCGTGAAGCTGGCCTTGCTGATCGCGGCGGCGGTGGCGAACCGGTCGGCGCCCGAGAGACGGGAGGTCGGAACGGGCGTGACGGCGATCACGAGATGGGCGGTCCGGTCACGGTCGCCCGACCGGCCGTGGATCGTGATCGGATAGTCGCCGGTCGGCGCGTCCGACGGGATCGTGACCGTCAGGGTCGCCGCGGCCGATCCGTCACTGGCCAGATCGATCGGATCCACGATGCCGATCAAGCCGTCTGGCACGTCGGCCGAGACGTCCACGGTGTCCGTGAAGTCCTCGGCACGGATGACATCGATCGGGACCTTGAACGTCATCCCGGGCCATGGCAGGAAGCCATCCGGGACCGTGGCGGCAAGGGCATAGTCGCCCAGCGGAACGATCCGCGACACGTCGAGCAGCGGCTCGTGATTGGAGTCCGGATCCGTGGCGGTGTTCCAGTCCAGGTTGCCCATCCCCTGGAGCGCCGCCTTCACGTCGCCCGGCGTTGCCAGCGGACGCGACGACTTGTAGAGGGCAACCGCGCCCGTGACCAGCGGCGCCGCCATCGACGTCCCGGACAGGTATCCGTACGCGTTGTTGGGCAAGGTGGAGCGGATGCACTTGCCCGGAGCGATCAGATCGACGTCTGCGCCGTAGTTGGAGAAATTGGCGAACGTGTCGTCCGCGTCGTAGCTGCCCCACGAGTAGCAGGCGTGGCCGCCGAGCCCGCCCGGCTGCCCGTCGGTGTCGGCGAGCGCCGAGACCGTGATCACCTCGTCGTAGCTGGCCGGCACGAGACGCGAGGCGTTGAACGAGTTGTTGCCGGCAGCCGCGACCACGGTGACCCCGGTCGCGACGAGCCGGCAGATCGCGGCATGGAGGATGTCGTGGTTGACGGCGCCGCAGGCGCCGTCGTCGGACCCCGGTTTGGCGACCGACATGTTCACCGCCTCGAACAGCGGGCGGGTTGCATCGAGGGGGTCGTGCTGTGCCGCGATCCAGTCGAGGCCGCACACGTACCACGACAGCAGGCCATTGCCGGCCTTGTCGAGGATTCGCACCGCCCACAGGCGGACGCCGGGCGCAACGCCGACCACGCCGATGCCGTTGTCGAGCGCGCCAACGGTGCCCGCGACATGCGTCCCGTGCCCGTTGCTGTCATACCAGGCATTCGAGTCGCTGGTCGAGCAGTTGATGCCGCCGACCACGTTGAGATCCGGGTGCGTCCGATCGATCCCGGTGTCGACGATCGCAACGTCGGCATCCAGCCGCTCATCGACCCCATCGATCTTTGCGATGGGCGACCGCAGCCCGGAGATGCGTTCGACCCCCGTGGGCACGGTCTGGCCCTGGATCGAGACGACATCGTCCGCGACCACCATGGCGACGTCCGGGTCACGGCGGACGGCGTCCAGCTGGCCCGGATCGAGCCTGGTCGCGTACCCGTGGACGGCGTGGGCAAAGGTGTGCTCGGGCGATGCGCCCAGCCCGCGTGCGCGGCTCGCCGCCCGGCCCACGTCCCTGCCGTCCTTGAGCACCACGATCCAGCGATCGGCGGTGTCGAGTCCGGCGGTCTTTGCTGCAGCCGTCGCAGCAGTGGGCGACCGGTGGATCGGGGCCAGTACCGCGCGGCTCGACACCGCAACCGTCCCGGCCGGCATGGCCGTGAGTGCGGTGAAGGCGAGGGCAAGTGCGGCGGCGGCGCGACGCATTGGCGGCTCCCGAGTCCCGGACCATTATGACCAGCGGCGCAACGGCCCCCGCTCGATGCCAGCGTCGCACGGTTATGGCACCGGCGCACAGCACCCCGTGGTCACCCTGCCGGCTAGCCCCGCAGTCCCACTCCCGCCTCGGCCCGATGACGCATCGCCGGCCGGATCGCTACGCCGTCTCGACGAGGCGCAGCTCCGCCTCCGCGTCGGCCACCCGCGCGAGGATGCCGCTGCGCAGGGTGTCCAGCCCCGTCCACACGGCCTTGGTCGCGTTCGAGACCGATGTCAGCTGGCTCTTGAGCGCCCGGATCGCCTCCAGCTGCTCGCGCACACCGGCCAGCGCGCGCCCGACCGCCGCCGCGTCCACCTCGACCTCGCGGTCCTGGAGCTGGGCCAGCGCGAGCAGCCGCGCCAGGCGCACCGCGGCCTCGAGGTAGGCGTTGTCCGGCGCCTCCGGATCCACGACCACGTGGACGTCGTCGCCGACCATCGCGAACGGCGCGACGCCGGTTGGCGCATGCGCGGGCGTCCAGACAGCGACACCCACCGTCGCCCCGCGGTTCTCGCGCGCTTCGCGCAGCTCCTCGCGCATCGCCCGCTGCGACATCACGCGGTCCTTTGCCTCGAGCACGATCCGCACGTCCGCACCGCGCGTGAGACGGGCATCGATGGTGAGCACGAAATCACCCTTCTTCGAGCCGAGGGTGGATCCCACCTCGTTGCCGGTGCGGTCCAGCAGGTCGCCGGAGCCGCGGGCCAGGTCGCCGAGCATGCCCTCCAGCAGGTCCTCGAAATCGCCGCCCTTCGCGGCGGACCGGGAGCGCTCGTCGGCCCGCGCCCGCGCCGCAGCCTCGATCGCGGTCAGCCGCTCGTGGACCCCCTGGAACCCCTCGGTGATCTCCTGGCGGAACTGGTGGAGGGGCGATCCCAGCCGTGTCGGATCGAGCAGGTGCGCGAGCTTCGAGCGATCCCCGTCGAAGTACTGTCCGAGCAGGCCGCCGATCCGCCCGATGGCCGAGTCCCGTCGCGTCTCGTCGAACAGCTCGTTGACGAACTGCTGGAGCGCGCCGCGGTCCCCGAGGAAACGCTCGAGCGTCCGGGGAAGGCGGCCGTCCCCGTCCGCGAAATTGGCGCGCAGGACCTCCTCCACGGCACGCGCGGCCTGCTCGTTGGCGGCGCTGGTCTGGGCCACGAGCTTCTCGAACTCGCGGCGGACGACGTCCACGTCCATCGACGTCGACGCGTCCTGGAGCGCCAGCAGCCCGATCCGCAGCGCTCGCTCGACGACCGCCGGCCGATCCGCGACGTCCCGTTCCGAGAGCGATGCGGCGAGCGCGGCGTCTGCGAGCACCAGCCGCTCCACGACGATCCGCTCGCCGTCCACCCGGATGTTCGTGGCCATCCGCGGCGCGGCGGATCCGGGCGGGACCACAGCCGGGAGCGGGAGGATTCGTGCTTCCATGGCCCGCATCCTGGCGGGCCGTCGTGACACCTAGCCTGTCACGACCGGAATGCGGGCTCGAGCGGCCGGCGGGTCCGCCGATCGTCGCTCGCGGACCGCCCCAGCGCCGATGCGATCGATCGCGCCCAGGCCCGGACGCGCCCGACGTCCCGCCAGTCGTCAGGCGGCAGGCTGTCGGCTCGCGCGCCCCCGGGCAGCGGCGCGTGCCCGAACCTCGCCGCGCCTCGGGCGCCGATCGCCTGGGCCACGCTCATCACCGGCGTGGCGTCGACGGATGGGGCAGAGGCCGCCGATCGGTCCCAGATCTCGGGCGGCCGTGCGACGCCGGGCTCGTTCCGGATGCCCGTCGCAACCGAGAGCCCGGTCGTCTCCGCGCCGCCGATCGGGCCGGCGGAGAACAGCCACACCGCACGTCGAGCGAGCTCCTCGCGGTGGCCGGCGATGAACCCGCCGCCGTCGGACGCGCTGCGCACCACGAACACGCCACTGCCGAGGACCACGGCGTCGTACCGGGCAAGGTCGGCGACAGCCGCGACCGGCCGGCAGTCCGCCTCGAGCCCCGCATCGCGAAGCTCGGCAGCGATCGTGCCGGCGATCCCGGCGGTCGAACCGTTCTGCGAAGCGAAGGCGACGAGCACGTGGACGGCGGCGCTCATGTGAGGACTCCCGACTGCGATGCGGCACATGCTCGCCGCACCTGCTCGCAGCGTGCAGGGCCGTCGGTCCCCGAATGGCGGGCCGGGACCGGTCGCGCAGGCGTGCCCCTCGGCCCGGGCCATGCGGCTCGCACCTGGCGGCATCCGGCTCGCCCCCGGCGGTCAGGCCAGGACGCGCCCCGGGTTCAGCAGGTCGTGCGGATCGAGCGCGCGCTTGATCGCGCGCATCACGTCGACCACGGCCTCGCCGCGCTGGCGCACCAGCCATTCGCGGCGGGCGGCACCGATGCCGTGCTCGCCGGTCACCGTGCCGCCCAGCGCGAGCGCCGCCTCGTACAGGTCGTGTCGCGCGGCCTCGAGCCGGGCGACGGACCGGGCCTCGTCGTCGCGCGACAGGATGAACGTGGGGTGCAGGTTTCCGTCGCCCGCGTGCCCGAACGTCCCGACCGGCAGCTCGTGCCGCTCCGAGATCGCCTCGATCGCACGGAGCATCGCCGGGATCCGGCCGCGCGGCACACCGACGTCCTCCATGCGGGCGACGCCCAGGTGCTCGAGCGCCCGGAACGCGAGCCGCCTGCCTTCGCGCAGCCACTCGGCCTCCTGTGGATCGGTCGCCCGGACGACCAGCGTCGCACCGGCGGCCGTGCACACCGGCTCCGCGGCCTCGAGCTCGACCCGACCCGCGTCCCCGGGCAGGTCGGACTCGACCAGGAGCATCGCGGCCGCGTCCCGGTCCAGCCCCAGCCGGTGGACATCGTCGACGGCCCGGATCGTGAACCGGTCCATCAGCTCGAGGGTGACCGGGCCGAGCCCGCTGCGCGTCAGCCCGGCGACCGCGTCGCCCGCGGATTCGAGGGTCGGGAAGAAGGCGAGCATCGTCGCTCGAGGCGGCGGAGTGGGCCGCAGCCGCAGGGTGGCCTCGGTCATCAGGCCCAGCGTGCCCTGGCTGCCGACGAGGAGCGGGATGAGGCCGTAGCCCGCGACATCCTTGACGTTCTTGCCACCCAGCCGGACGACGGTGGCGTCGGCCATCACGACCTCCAGCCCGAGCACGGCGTCGCGCGTCACGCCGTATTTGACGCAGCACAGGCCGCCGGCGTTGGTGCCCAGGTTGCCGCCGATCGTGCACGTCTCGTACGACGCCGGATCAGGCGCGTAGAACAGGCCCTCGGCCGCGACCGCCGCCTTGAGGTCGGCGTTGACGACGCCCGGCTGCGTGGTCACGGTGAGGTTCTCGCGATCGATCTCGAGAACCCGATTCATCCGCGTGAACGCGATGGTGAGCGCGCCCTCGATGCCGGCCGAGCCACCCGACAGCCCGGTCCCGGCGCCGCGGGGCACGATCGGCACGTCGTGCTCGCCACACAGTCGAACCAGCTCCACGACCTGGGCGGTGTCGTCGGGCAGGGCGACCGCGAGCGGCAGGCCGGCCGGCAGGTACGCGGTCTCGTCGCGCCGGTGGGCTTCACGATCGACCGGGTCGGTCAGCAGCCGCAGCTCGGGCAGGCGTGCGCCGATCGACCGCAGCAGCGCGGGTCCGTCACCTCGGGTCTCCGTGGGCGCCATCGGCGAAGTATCGCGCACCGCCGGAGCGGACCGGTGCCCGGCGTAGGATCCCGGGATGCCGTGGATCCGCCAGCGCCGAGCTGCCGCCCTGACATTGACCGGGCTTGCGGTGGTGGCAGCGTTCGCATACCTGCTCGCTGCGGCCCCCGGGGCCACGGTTCCATCGAGCGCCCCGCCGAGCGGTCCGTCCGCGTCCGCGGGCGTCGCCGACCCGACGCAGCCGGACTCGTCCGCGGACCCGGGCACCACGGATGGCGTTGCCCCCACCATCGGACCGACGGCCTCACCGACGCCGACGACGGCGCCAAGCCCGGCTCCGGCGACCGCCATCGTCCCGGGCGCCGTCGACCGGTCGAGCCTCGACATCCGGGCCGGCTACTTCGTCGATGTCCGGCTCGCGGTCGCGGCCCGGACCCTCGTCGGCACGGTCACCATCGTGGCCACCAACCGCTCGGGCGACGGCATCGACCGCCTCGAGCTCAACACCGTCCTGGGGCCCCTGGGCCGGCTGAAGCTGGGCGCCGTCACGGTCGACGGATCGAGGGTCACCCCGGCCATCGACGACCAGACCGTCGTCGTCCCGCTGGGCGGCGTGCTGCCCGATGGCGCGACCGCGACCCTGGTGATCCCGTTCTCGGCCACGCTCCGGTCCGGGGTCGCAGGGTCCGACTGGCTGCTCACGCGCGCGAACGGCGTCGTCGACCTGTACCGCTGGATCCCGTGGGTCAGCCGCAGGACGCCGTTCAGCCGCCCCAACCATGGCGATCCGTTCGTGACCCCGGTCAGCCCGCAGGTCAACGTCCGCCTGCAGACCGATGTCCCGATGGTCGTGGCCACGACGGGGGTCGAGACGTCCAGCCAGCGACGACGGCCGGACGCGGACATTCAACGCCGTGAACGTCCGGGACTTCACGCTGGCAGCCGCCGCGGACTATCGAACGTCACGGGCGCACGTGGGCGGCACGGAGATCCGCGTCCTGACGCGACCCGGCGGCCCGGCGGCGGCGATGCTCGCGGCCGCGACGTCGGCACTGTCAAAGCTCGAGGCACGGCTCGGGCCCTACCCCTACCCCGTGCTCGAGGTGGTGCAATCGGCGGGCGGCTACGGGATGGAGGGCCCGGGCGTGGCCTGGATCCCGACCGGCGTCGCCACGTCCAACCTGACGTATCTCGTCACCCACGAGATCGCCCACCAGTGGTTCTACGGGATCGTGGGCAACGACCAGGCCCGCGACCCGTTCGCCGACGAGGCCGCGGCGGATTTCGTCGCCCGGGACGTCCTGGGCATGCGGCGGGCCTCGCGCTGTGCGACCGCCCCGCTCGATCGGAGCATCTACCGCTACACGAGTGCGTGCTATTACGAGACGATCTACATCCAGGGCGGAAACCTGCTGGAGGCGGCGCGAACGAAGATGGGCTCGGCGACGTTCTGGGCGGCCATTCGCGGCTACCTCGCGGACCATCGCTGGGGGCTGGTCGAGACACGCACGCTGCTCGACGCCCTGGACGCTGCGACGCCGGTCAACCTCGAGACCTGGTGGCGCGGCCGCTTCCCGACGCTCTACTGACGGCAGCGCACGGAGAACGGACGGAGGCCGATGGCATCGATGGATCCCGCACCGGCGACCCTGAGACTGGCGACGCCCGATGATGGGGCGGCGTGCGCCGCGATCTACCGGCCCTACGTCGAGTCGACGGCCGTGTCGTTCGAGCAGGCTCCGCCGGGCGCGGCGGAGATGGGGAGCCGGATCGCGCGCACGATCGAGCGCACGCCCTGGCTGGTCGCCGAGATCGAAGGCACCGTCCGCGCCTACGCATATGCGTCGCGCCACCGCGAGCGGGCCGCGTACGACTGGACGGCCGAGACCACCGTCTACGTCGACGAGGGGTTCACCGGGCGCGGCCTCGGCCGGGCGACGATGACCGCGCTGCTCGCGATCCTCCGGCTCCAGGGCTTCCACCTCGCGGTTGCCGGCGTCACGCTGCCCAACCCGCGCTCCGTGGCGCTCCACCGGTCGCTGGGCTTCACGCGGATCGGCGAGTTCGACGCGATCGGGTTCAAGCAAGGGCGGTGGCACGGGGTCGAGTGGTACGGCCTCGAGCTCGGCCCCCGGGAGCCGGAACCCCGGCCGATCCGGCCAATCACGTCGCTGGCCGGCACGCCCGAGCTACAAGTCGTCGCTGGGCGCGGCTACGTAGCGGCGATCCCGCGCTGCGATCGCGCCGCGGCTACGTCCGCGGCCGGGCCTCCGCAGCCCGGGCCTGCGGGAACCAGCGCCAGCGTGAGGGCAGCAGCGGGCGCCAGGCGCCCCACGCCGTGACGAGGTACCGCTCGATCATCCGTTCCCGCCGCCCCCACGACAGCCCGTACTCGGCGCGCGTGGTTTCCGGGAGCAGGCCGATGGACGGGACGAGGAGCCAGTCGACGGCAGCCCCCGGCACGCGCCGCAGGAGGCTCGCGACCAGCGGCGACAGGCCGCCCATCAGGTCCGCGATCGGGCCGTGCTCGGCGAGCGGCGCCAGGTCCGGGTGCAGGATCACCGACGCCAGCTCGCGCGCGGTCGCGGAAGGATGCACCGGTCCATCGGCGGCCAGCATTGCGGCCATGTAGGCGTCGAAGGCGTCGATGTCGGGCGGCAGGCGATCGGCGGGAACCCCGAACAGCCGCCCGACGGGGACGGTCTCGGCATAGAAGCGGGCGCGACGGTCCGCCGACAGCGGCTCGAGCCACGCGTCCACCGTCGCCAGCGTCGAGTCCACCAATGTCGCGTGGACCCACAGCGACAGGTCCGCGTCGCGGGCCCGGTAGGTCGCCCCGAACCGGGTGGCGGAGGCCGGCGTCGCGGACGGGCCCAGTGACCGAGCCGTGCAGAACGTTGAGGCGCCGGATCTCCGCGCGCGCCGCCGGACCCGTCCCATACACGATCCGCAGATAGCTGCGCAGCGTGCCGGACAGCCGCGCCCACGGATCCGAGCGGAAGTCGGAGTGCTGGTCCACGCCCTCCGCCACGAGCGGGTGGGCGATCTGGAGCAACAGCGCGCGCGGTCCGGCACCGAGCAGCAGCGACGCCTCGCGATTGAGCCGCCACGCCTCGGAGGACGGGCCGTACAGCCCGGACGCGTCGTCCGCGACGCGGTCCGCGTTGCGCGTGGCGGGGACCGGGGGCGCCGAGTCGGGGCGCTTCGGGGCGGCCGTCAGCGCTCGCTGGGCCGGCGCCCGACGACCCACCAGGCCACCGGGAACACCGCCGCCGCGGCCAGCAGCTTGACCGTGTCGAACACGACGAACGGCTGGAGGCCCTCGGCGATCGCGTCGGCCGGGCTCAGGTGCGCGACCTGGGCCAGCCACGGCACGCCCAGCGCGTAGATCACGAGCGTGCCCAGCAGCGTCGCCCCGACCGCGCCGCCGATCCGCCGGTCCCAGCCGAGCTCGGCGAGCCGCCCGACCAGCGCCGCCGCGACGATGAAGCCGACGAGGTAGCCGCCATTCGTGCCGAGGATGATGTCCAGACCGCCCTTGCCCTCGGCGAAGAACGGCAGCCCGACGGCACCCAGAGCGACATACAGCAGGCCGGCGAGCCCGCCCCGGCGCATGCCCAGCCCGCCGCCCACGACCAGCACCCCGAAGTTCTGGAGCGTGAACGGGACCGGGCTGTCCGGAATGGGGATCGACACCCGCGAGGTCAGGTAGATCAGCAGCGCTCCCGCGACGATGAACACGACGTTGCGCAGCACCGGCGAGACACGCTCACCGATGCGAACCGGCACGAGGTAGTCGGCGATGGTGACGCCCCGCTCGGTGACGGGCACCCGGTTCAGCGACGGGATGGCGAGCGACATGGTCTCCCTCGGATGCCGCGCTCGATCGAGGCGGCGTGTCGGGGAGTCTACCAACCGCCCGCTCCGGCCACCAGAGCCGGAGGGACCCGCGGCCGCGTGACGCGTGGGCGGCGGGCGGCTATTCGGCGCGGATCGAGCGCACGATGCCGCGCGAGCCCGCGATCCGGGCCGGCTGCGCGGCCGCGACCATCGAGAGCACGACGCCCAGCACCAGCGCAAGCCCGATCGTCGCCCACGGCACCCCGATCACGCCATGCTGCGCGCTGCCGTCGGTCACGATGAGCAGCGCGCCGATGCCCAGGCCGGTGACCGATCCCACGACGCCGCCGATGGCGCCCAGGATCCCCGCCTCGACGAGCACGCTTCGCCACACCTGGCGCCGGCTCATGCCCGCGGCCCGCAGCATCGCGAGCTCGCGAACACGCTCCCAGGTGTCCATCGACAGCGTGTTGACGATGCCCAGCGCCGCGATCGCCACGGCGGCCAGGGCCAGCACGTCGAGCAGGCCGATCACGCGGTCCAGCGCGTCGCCCAGCGCGCCCTCGACCTGCGAGATGGGTGCGGTCGTCATCGCCAGCTCCCGGGCCAGCGTGTCCACGGCGGCAGCGGCCGACTCGGCCTTGCCGGGCTCGAACCGGATCGCGATCGCGTCCGCTCCCTGGACCCCGAACCGGTCCAGCGCATCGGGCCAGCCGACCAGCGCGGCCTCGCCGGTGCGACCCGGGAACGAGCGTTCGACGATCCCCGCGACATCGAGCTCGACCAGGCCGTTCACCGTGGACACGGCGATCACGTCACCGACGCCGACGCCGAGCTCGGCCGCGCGGGCCCGGGACAGGAGGACCGCGCCGCCGGCATCGAGCGCTGCCAGGGCTGCCGCCCGGTCGCCCGCCACGAACGTCAGCCGCCCGTCGGCCTCGAAATCTGCGCCACGAATGGCGACGGCCTCCAGGCGGGTGCCACGGAACGCGAGGTCGAACGTCGCGATGGGCGTTGCCTGGGCAACCCCGTCGATCGCCGCGAAGTCCCGGTCGACACCGTCCGCGCCGACCGGCGCCGGCGCGATGGCGGTCACGATCTCGTCGCCCGGGACCACGTCCGAGAGCCAGGCGCTCGCCGCGGTGCGGGCGTTGGCGTTGACCATCCCCAGCGCGACGACCATCGTCAGCCCCACGATCAGCGCGCCGACCGTGAGCGCCGTCCGCCCGCGGTCACGCGCGATCGCCGCCCGGGCGATGCGCTCCTCGAGCCGGAGGAACAGCCCGAACGGCAAGCCCGCGAGGCGGCCGAGCGGACGGATCAGCGCGGGGGTGAGCAGGACGACCCCGAGCAGGATCGCGTACACGGCCGCCGCCCGTGCCATGCCGTTGGCCGACGTGGAACCTCCCGGCAGGAGCACGACCGACATCACGCCCACCACGAGGATCACCGCCACCAGCCAGCCCACGTGGGCCCTGACCGCGGCGGTCGGGTCGGCGCGCGCACGCAACGCCATCACCGGGCTGATCCCGGCGGCGCGGCGGGCGGGTTCGAGCGAGGCCACGATGGTCACGACCAGACCGCCGGCAAGGCCGGCCGCGATCACGCCGGGCGTGACCACGGGTCCGTCGATCAGGACGCTCCCGGAGGCCGCAAGGCCAGCCGCGACGAGCCCGCCGAGGAGGATGCCCAGGCCGATCCCGAGGATCGATCCGGTACCGCCCAGCAGGATCGCCTGGCCCAGGATGATCCGGATCACCTGCGCACGACCCGCGCCGGCCGCCCGGAGCAGGCCGAGCTCTCGGATCCGCTCGACGACCGTCATCGCCAGCGTGTTCAGGATCAGGAACGCCGCCGCGAACAGCGTGATCGCGGCGATCAGCGCCATCGTCGACCGGATGTCGGCGGTGGACGCCCGAAGCGACACGGCGATGTCGCGCGGGACCGAGAGGACATAGGGATCGGCGCTGATCGCGCGATCGATGCCCGCGGCCACGGCATCAACATCGGCGCCGGCGGCGATCACGACGTCGATCCGGGTCAGGCCCGACATCGTGCCCCGATCGGCCGATGCCGCCTCATCGGGCGTGTTGAGCAGCGCCGCCGTGCCGATCGGCAGCACCACGGTCCGGCCGGACGAGCCGAGCGCCGGACCATCGCCCGCGATGATCCCGACCACGCGGACCGAGACGGGCGCCCCGGAGCCGAACAGGGTGAGCTGGCTTCCGACATCGACGTCCTCGGAGGCCGCCAGGCGCTCGGTGATCAGGGCGACGGCCTCGTTGACGTCCCGGAGCGGAGCGCCACGGACGAGGGACAGATCGCGGACGCGTGGCTCGCGCGCCGGCTCGATGCCCAGCACGGTGACGGGCTCCGATTCGATCGGCTGACCGGACTCGGGGACGAGGAAGGTGCGGCGCTCGATCGCCGGGGCGGTCAGGGCCACGCCCGGCACACCGTCGATCGCCGACAGCGTCGCGCCCGACAGACCGGTCTCGGCGAACGCGCTCACGCGGAGATCCGCGCGGCCCACCAGCGAGCTGACGGTCCGGTCGATCGACGCGTCCAGCCCCGCGTTGACGGCCAGGGCGGCCACGAGCACACCGACACCGATCGCGATCCCGAACACCGTGAGCAGGGATCGGGCGGGCCTCGCGACGAGGCTGCGCCAGGCGTACGGAGCGAGACCGCGCATGGCGAGGGCTACAGCCCGAGCTGGGCGAGCCGCGAGATGAGCGGGGCGGCGGCGTGGTCGTCGCGGCGGCCCAGCACGATCTCCTCGCGGACCTGGCCGTCCCGGATGACGAGCACCCGGTCTGCGTATGCGGCGGCCTTGGCGTCATGCGTGACGAGGACGATCGTCTGGCCGCGGTCGACGCACGTGCGCCACAGCGCCTCGAGGATCTCGAGCCCGGTGGTGAAGTCGAGGTTTCCGGTCGGCTCGTCGGCGAACAGGAGGGCGGGACCGGTCACGATGGCCCGGGCCACGGCCACGCGCTGCTGCTCGCCGGCGGACAGCTCGTCCGGCCGGTGGCGCTCCTTGCCCGTCAGGTCGACCAGCTCGATCGCGTCACGGACCCGGGCGGCGAGCGCGCTCGACCGCGGGTCCTGGCCGGCAATGGTGAACGGCAGCCCCACGTTCTCGAGCACGTTGAGCAGCGGGATCAGGTTGAACGACTGGAATACGAACCCGGTCCGTTCGCGGCGCAGCCGGGTTGCCCCGTCGTCGGACAGCCGGCTGATCGACTCGCCTTCGATCAGGACCTCGCCGCTGGACGGACGGTCGAGACCGCCAAGGAGCTGGAGCAGGGTGCTCTTGCCGGAACCCGACGGTCCCATCAGGGCCACGAACTCGCCCGGGGCGACCGACAGGCTCACGCCCCGCACCGCGTCCACCATCTCGCCGGGCATCCGGAACTGCCGGGTCAGCGCCCTGGCTTCCAGGATGGGGCGAACCGCGGCGGCCGGTGACGGTGCGCCGGGCGCCGTGCCGGCGGCGGGGTTCGGGAACGAGTAGGCGGTCATCTCGGGCTGACAGCTCCTGCGGGGCGGCAAGGGACGGTTGTCACCCTAGCGGTGTAGTCCAGTGTGGTCACCTGCCCGATGGTCCCGGTCCAGGGCGGGACCGCGGATCGGGTGTCGCCAGACGGCGTACCCGGGAAGCGGTGCCGAGGTCAGTGCCCGAAGTAGCGCGAGGCGACCGAGTCGAGGATCGAGTCCGCAAGCCCCAGCGACGACGGTTGGTCGATGACGCGCAGCCGAACGGTGCTCGCGTTGGCTGGGACGGCGTCGTCCGGTGGCTCCGTCGCGGGCTCGAGGCTCGGTGGCGGCAGCTGGGACGGCGTCGCCAGGGGCGCGATCGTCGGGGCCTCCGTGGGCACCTCAATCGGCGCCTCGGTGGGCACCTCAGTCGGCGCCTCGATTACGATCGGAGCGTCCGTCGGGCTCGCGGTGGGCTTTGCCGTGGGCTTTGCCGTTGGCTTGGCGTGGTTGGCGTGGGCTTGGCGGTGGGCTTAGGGGTCGGCTTCGGGGTCGGCTTTGCCGTGGGCTTCGGGGTAGGGGTGCTCACCGCGCCGCACTTGTCCGCGAACAGCACCGTCCACATGAAGGTGTCGTTCGATCCCTTGTACGCGCCGACGGCGACCACATCCCAGGCCTTGCCCATGATGTTCGCCCGGTGCCCCGACGATTTCATGAACTGGTCGAAGACCCAGGCCGTCGCCTGTTCGACCGTGGCGCCGGTCCACTGCACCGTGCCGATGTTCTCGCCCGCCGACTTGAAGCAGTATCCGTACTTGTGCGTCATGTAGTAGAAGACGTTGTTGCTGGTGCCCAGGATCGTGTGCGAGAAATAGTCGCGGTCGATCATGTCCTTGCTCCGCCAGCGCGCGATCGTGCGCAGCGCCGTGTCGAGCTTGAGCGCCTTGAGCCCGCTCGACGCACGCGCCTGGTTCTGGAGCGTGATCAGCTGCGACTCGGAGCTGGAGCTATAGCTTCCGTCGCTCCAGGCCAACGTCGGCGCTGGGGCAGCGAGCAAGCCGACGGCGGTGATGCCGAACACGAGCGCAATAAGCGCGGCGAACCGGCGGCCATCCAATTGCGATGACCGGAAAACCGTGCGAGGGGGCGTTGTGTTCATGGTCCGATGGGACTCTCTCGATGGGCACCGGCGGGGACCGGCTCAGGTCGACCATAGGACCTGACCCGGCCGCGTCCTCCGGCTCGATGGTCCCGACCGCACCATCCCCCGGTACCGGTTTCCCGTCCCGACCGCACCGCACCCATCCGGACCGTCGCCCAGCCGAATCCGCGGCCTGTCGCGAGCGGGGATTCCGCCGGGGCTTCTCATCGCCGCGTCAATTCGCCGCGCACCGGGAATCCGGTAGACTCAGCGACCGCGGCCAGGCCCTGGCGCCTCGCCGCACGCGCCACGGTGGCCTTAGCTCAATGGGCAGAGCATCGGATTGTGGCTCCGAAGGTTACGGGTTCGAGACCCGTAGGCCACCCCAGCTTCCTGAACGGGAACGCCCGTCCCGACGTCCTCTGACGTCCCCCGACGGCGTTCCGAAAGGTGTCAACTGCGGAGCACCTGAAGGCGGCCGGACATTCCCAATCACGATGGTCCCGTCGAGGCTCAGTTCCCGTCGCTGACGCCCCAGCGGAAGCCCTGTCCATCAATCGCAGTGAGCAGGTCCCCGGTCGCCATCGGCTCGCCACCGGTGAGGGCCGCGATGAGGTCCAGCGCATCGACGAGCGGCGCGTCACCGCCCGGCGAACCCGTGTGGAAGACCAGTCGCCCAAGGCCGGCCATCTGGGCCGCCAGGCCCTGCAGCATGGCCATCAGCACGCGGTTGCCGCCGAATGCGCCGCAGCCCCAGTAGCCGGTGTGGACCGCGACACGCGCCGGTCTGGCGATCTGCCTTTCTGACTCCAGGACCGCTGCACGGAAGCCCGTGTACGCGGTGAGGAGGGTCCGGCGGATCTCGTCTCGCGTGTAGCGACCCCAGCCGCCGGCAATGGCCGCGATCGCGATCAGGTTGGTGACGGTCGGCGGGTCAATGCGGGTCGTCGCCTGCCGGACCGCGTCGGGATCGGCGGAGGCGAATGCGTTGCCATAGATGCCCTGCGGGCGCCCAGCGGCGGCGTCGCGGCTCGTCTCGATGGAGACCCGCCGCTCCACGCCGGTCACGAGCACCGGCGTGGGACCATCCGGCCCATCGGTCCGGGTCTCGACATCGGCTGCCTCGAGCGCCTGCTTGAGCGCGGCCAGGCCGGGGTGCTCGGCCACCTGTATCTCGTCCTGGGCGAACAGGCCGCCCGCATAGGCGACGAACAGATGCGGGTCCGCGAAGTTGACGTGCCACTCGACGGCATCCAGCCCTTCGATGGCGGGTTGGTAGTCGAAGAACGCTGGCATCGGCAAGACGAGGGCGGGCGCCACAGGATCGAGCTGCCCCGGGAGCTCCATTGGCGCCCAGCGTGTGTACCCGATCGTGCCCCGGTGGACGGCATCGGGCGGACACGCGATGTCGAGCACGACACGCTTGTTCGCGTTGTGGACGCGAGGCGGGTGATCGGCCACCAGCACGGCGGCGTCGAAGGCATGCCGGTCGATCGGGACAGGCGTTGGATCGCTCATGACGCCAATGGTGCGACATCAGGGCAGGTGGCGCGGTACTCGCACCAGCGGCAGGCCCTCCCTGGGCGCGCGCCGAACTTGCGGCGGCGGATGGCCCCGACCTCGGCGACGGTCATCGATGTCCGCTCGCGCTTCGGTCGAGCCATGCCTTCAACGCGTTGCTCGTCGTCGACGCGGACCGACCCGTGACGTACGCAGCGCCGTCAGCCCACTGCCACCTGATGGCGTCTTGGGTCCGATCGGACTCGGCGGCAAGTCGCGCGACCTCGCTAGCGTTCGGTCGCCGACCCTCCGGCGGAAACCCGCTGAACAGTCGCTGGTATTCCGTCTCAGTCCATCTTCAATTCATGTCGGCTTGCCGCCCACGAGCGCCTCGACGTCGCCGCCGTATGGGGTGATATTCCATAGTCTGCCCGGATTGCGAAGCGTCATCCGCAGCGCGTCCGAGACCTCTGGGACGTGGCGATCGATGTCGCCGACGAGCAGCTCCACGGGGAGGACGTGCCCGAACCGCTCGTCGAAGCGGCGAGGGACGTCGGGCGAGTAGCGGTAGGAGGCGATGAGCCGGAAGACGCAGAGTCTTCCCCACTCCGGGATGTTGGGCGAGAGGATCAGGTCGCCAGGACGCATCCCATCGTGCTCGCTGGTGAGCATCCGGCGAGAGGGCCACGCCAGCTGCTGCTCCTCGCTGAGCTCGCCGCCCCTGCGGACAATCCGCGCGATGCGGTCGAGGTCCTGCTCGTCGGCCCATCCCCAGCCCTGGCGGAGCCGGCCCGCCTGTGCATCGGCCCAGATGTATGGGCGCTCCCATGGGCTCGTGCGCATCGCCCAGTAGCCCCTGCCCACCACTCCGGGAGACTCCATCGGGCGCTCCTTGCGGTTGGCGGTCGGTCGGTGCTTGGCAGGTCGGCTGGGATCCACGCCGAGCCGCCGAAGCGAAGCTTCGAGGTCCCGCCTGATCGGGTCGGCGACAACTTGCTGGTAAGCGGAGCGGAGTCCCTCGATGACGTCGCCCTTCGCCGCGGGATCCAGGGTCGCCACGCGCTCGAGGGTCCGAATGGCGAACGCAGCCAGCACCGGTTCATCGACCCAGCTCGCCAGCGGTTCGATCGCTTCGCGGCTGTGGGCGGCGATCGCGTCGCGATACTCGGGGAGGCGCACCGCGGGGTTCGCCACCCGGGCCTCGTCGAAGAGTCGCTCGAGTTCGTCAGTCACGATCGCCTCACCGTCCTCCGGTCCGGCTGCTCCATCAAAGCCGCCTCGGTCCCTGGATGCCGCTGCCGCGATTGTGGGCGCGGCGCCGTTGATGCCGTTTGGCCCCCGGCCTCTGGCTGCGTGACCGTCGGGCTCTCCTCTGCGATGCGGTCGAGGACCGCGACCAACGCGAGGAGGTTGGCCGGGTCCTCGGCGGTTCGCGATCAGGGCCAGCCGACCGCTAGTTCGATGCCAACGACAGTCCGGTCAGCCTTGCGCCCTGCGACAGTCCTTTGCGCCGGCGCAAACTCGTAGCGGCAGAAACGGCAGATGCGGGCGATGGCCACGACTGGCTCCCCACAGTCGGGACACGTCTTTCGCTCCGCAGGCTGTGGTTCGAGCGGTCGTGGGGCCAGGGCGACCGTCTTGGCCGAGGACGTTGCCGGAGCAAACCCCTGACGGTGGCGGATGGCGCAGATGGCCAGGAGATACACGCCAAGGCCGAAGATCGTGCCCACGCACCACGCGACGATGGCCCAGAAGAATCGCCAATTCCCGCTAGCCGGCGCAGCCAACCTCGCGAGGAGGAGAGGAAGGCCGATGACGCCAGCGATCACCAGAGTCGCGAGAATCGCGATCGTTACGTCCGGCATGGACAGGCCCCACCGTTACGAGTACGCCATCAGAGCGGGCGCTCCACCACGGTGCCGGAAGCAGGCTGGCTCTGTCTGTGGGTCTATGGTCCGCTAAGGGCCACAAGATCGGTGCGTATGCCATCACCGTGCGCCGTCATGAATGGATCGGGTTAGCCGGCGCTAGTGTCCCGTTGCTGAAGTAGCTGGACGCTTGGGTGATCGCAGCTACGCTGTCCAGCATGGCCAATCGTCCCGCGCCGCCCCTGTCGGTCGATGAGTCGGATCTCGAGGCGCTCCGGGCGCTCGCGCGAGCGGGCACGACCGAGCAGCGATTGGCCCAGCGGGCCCAGATCGTCCTGCGGGCTGCTGTGGGTACGCCTAACCGGACCATCGCCGCGGACCTCGACGTGTCGCCGATGACCGTGCTCCTGTGGCGCGCCAAGTTCGAGCGCGAGGGCCTCGCCGGTCTCGCCGACGAGGCCCGACCGGGGCGTCCACCGACCTACTCGCGAGCGGATCGCGAGCGGGTGATCGCACTGACGCTCGAGCCACCGCCCGCGGGCACGACCCACTGGAGCGTCCGTCGACTGGCGGAGCGCCTGGCGATGAGCGAGACGACGGTGTGGCGGATCTGGCGCTCGGCCGGCCTCAAGCCCCACCGGACCGAGACCTTCAAGTTCAGCACCGACCCGGCGCTCGAGGCCAAGGTGCGCGACGTGGTCGGCCTCTACCTCGACCCGCCCGCCGGCGCGATCGTGCTCAGCGTCGACGAGAAGACCCAGATCCAGGCGCTCGACCGGACCCAGCCCATGCTGCCGATGAAGCCCGGGCAGGTGGAGCGGCACACCCACGACTACGAGCGGCACGGCACGACCTGCCTGTTCGCGGCGCTCGAGGTCGGCACGGGCCGGGTCACCACCGACACCCGCGACCGCCACACCGGCGCCGGACTTCCTCGCGTTCATGCGCCGGGTGGCCCGGGCGTACCCCGGGGGCGAGCTCCACGTGGTGCTCGACAACGTGTCGACGCACACGACGCCCGAGGTCAGGGCCTGGCTCGAGCGCCACCCGCGGATCACCTTCCACTTCACTCCCACGAGCGCATCCTGGATGAACCAGATCGAGACCTGGTTCGGCATCCTCACCCGCCAGGCGATCCGGCGGGGCAGCTTCAGCTCGGTCAAGGAGCTCATTGCCATGATCGACGCCTTCACCCGCGCCTGGAATGAGGGCTCGAGCCCGTTCGCCTGGGTCAGGACCGCCGACGAGATCCTCGCCAAGGCGGTGCGCAAGCGCCCAGCTACTTACGAATCGGGACACTAGGCCGGCGACCGCGTCGACAACCTCCCGCCACTCGCGCTCCGCCTGGTCGGCGGCGATCGCAAACCCCACGTCATCGCCTTCGGTCAGGGAACCGTCAGGCCGGCGCCGACGGTGAGCGTCGATCGCGGCGTTCCGCGCGATGCGGAACAGCCAGGCGGCGAGCCCGCCGTCCCGCGGCCGGAAGGCATGACGACCCGCGAAGGCGCGCTCGAAGGTGGCGGCCGTGAGGTCGAGCGCGTCCTCGTCGTTGGCGCCTCGCGCCCGGAGGTAGCGGTAGACGGGCAGCCGGTACCGCTCGTATGCTCGGGCGAACCCGTCCGCGTCGCTGATGTCCGCTTCGTCGAGCGTTCGAGCCTCACCAGGCTCGTCGACCACCCTCGCGATGTTCACCTCGCCTCCCCTGCCTTTGGGAAGTGTCCGCTACACCAGACAACGCCGTAGGGCGAAGGAACTGGACACTGCGTTTTGACGCCGTCAGGGCAAGGCGATCGAGATCCGCGACTGCGTCCGCAGCAAGCGCTGGCGCCGGGAACGTGGACGGCGTCGACACACGGGCGTGGGCGCTGCTCGATGCGGATCACTGGGAGCGCCTCGGGTGTCAACAATCTTTGCAGGTTTCAACGGAGTGACTTCGTCCTGGTCCACTCGTAGGCTGGGGGCATGTCGCTAGAGCCCGCCATTCGTGTCTTTGCCGTCGACGACCATCCGGTGATCTTGGAGGGCATCGATCGCGCGGTGGGCAAGAACCCGAGAATGACCTTGGTCGGCACCGCACGAGATCGCCCGTCGGCAGAAGCCTTGATCACCAAGCAAAACCCGGATGTCGTCGTCTGCGACGTCCAGCTCGGGGGCAACATGGACGGGCTTCGGTTGCTCGAACAGTGCGGCGGTCGACCGCGACCGATCTTCTTGATGCTGTCCGCGTACGACTATCCGAGCCTCTTCCGCGCCTCATACGAGCGCGGCGCCGCGGGCTATCTCCTGAAGACCACAGAACTTCACGATGTCGTCGACGCGATCGAACTCGTCGCGGCCGGCAGCACAGTGTTCTCGCGCGCGGACATGAGCCGCGTCCAGGAGGCGCCGAACCGTCCGTCCGACCGGGAGATTCAGGTCCTGAGCCTCGTTGCATCGGGCGCGACCAACGGGGACATCGCCGAGGTACTCACCCTCTCCCTGAAGACCGTCGAAAGCCACCTCAACCGTCTCTTCGATCGGTACGGGGCCATGAATCGCACCGACCTAGCCGTGCTCGCGCTGCGTCAAGGGTGGATCGAGTCGTGAGCCGTCTGGGCAAGGTGTTGTGGTTCGACGGCTCCCTGCTGGTCGCCCTCGCCGCCACGGCCGTCATGTACCTGGTGACCGTTCTAATCGGCGGTGTCCAAGGCGAATATCTCGGCCAACCGGCTGTCCTGGCGGTCATGCTCGGCGCGCTGCTGGCCCGTTGGCGACAGGGCCTGGGCTGGCTGCTGGCGATCGCCGGCATGTTGAGCACCGCGACCTTGCTCTACATCCTGGCCTTGAGCGCGCTCTATCCATTCGACATGGTTTCAGCAGATCATCCGGGTGGCGACCTCTCGCGTCTGGGTGCGTTTCAGCCTCCATTCCTGCTGCAGTTAGTCGCGATGTTGCTGGCGATCGGCATGGCCACGATCCTCGCCAAGAGGATCACCGACCGACGTTTTGTCGTGGCCATCGGCCTGGGGTTGATGGCACTCACCGCAGCCGCCGGTGCGATCACGTTCAGTAATGGTGACTGGATCACCTACGAGACCCTCACAACGCTGCCGTTCTCCCCGTGGACATTCGGGTCACCGGTCGTAGTCCTGCTGGCGATCGCCGCGGTGTCATGGGCAGTCGGGGTGGCTCGACGCGTCCGCTATGAGGTCTCGAGGGCGCCGCGGCGCGATCGGGCCGGCGCCCTGAGGCAGACGCTGCAGGCGGAACTGATTCCCGCGTTCGCCGGCGCCCAGCGAACCGGGGCGGCGGCCGAGCGGGCGTGGCTCGCGACGGAGTTGCACGCCACGGTCCTGCCAGCAATCCGATCGGCAGTCCAGAACGCTCCCGCGGCAGCCGCCGATCAGACGGACGTGCGCAGCCGCCTGGTCGAACTCGAGGAAGAGATTCGCCGGATCGCCGATGGAAGGAGAAGCATCCTCCTCGACGAGTTCGGCCTGGTGCGCGCTCTTGAGGGTCTCGTCGAGCGAGTTCAGCAGGACCACGGGATTCCGGTCGACCTAAAGGTCGCAGGTGACGTCGATCTGGGCCGGCCGCCATCCAACGTCGAGCAGGCTGCGTTTGACATCTGCCGCCTAGCACTCGACAACGCCGTCATTCATGCAAGGGCCACTGGAATCATCGTTTCCGTTGATGCTGCCTCGACTCACGTTCTCGTCGAGGTGGCTGATGACGGCCGCGGACTCGAGCCTGAAGCCGTCGAGTCCGCCACGCGCCGTGGTCGCCACGGGGTCGGGGATATGCAAAGGGCCGCGCGCAGCGTGTCAGGGAGGCTGGTGATCGGACCGTCTCCAGCGTCCGGGACCCGCGTGCGCTTCGAGTGGGGCCGAGCCTGATAGCCCAACGGCGGGTCGAGACGGGTGGGGACGGCACCTGGCCGCATACCTACGGGCTCGAGTCCTCCGTGGCGGGGCTGGTGGGACGCTGCCCGAAGTCCAAGGCGCAAGCTGGCGAGCCGTCAAGACCAGGCCAGGCGCGCAGCCGTCACCGCCAGACCGGCACGATCCCTTTGACAATGGCGGCGGACAGGTGGGCGATTGCGTAGAGCATCAGGACGCCGAACGCCACCCACCGGCGCGCTGAGTGCAGATCCCTGCCAAGGGTTGACGCCGGATCTGATCGGCCCATCGTCAATGCGAGACCCGGTAACGCTTGTCGGATCGGGACTTCCGCTCTATTGACCTGGAGCCAGCGCTCGCGGAACGTTCATCGCCGGGACGCTTGATCAGACGGAGGACGTCATGCCAGAACGAACCCGGTGGGGTGTGGAGGTCAGGTTGCCTGACGAGGACGAGTGGAGTTTCCTGGCCGCCGGCGGCGACTGCCTCGCCTATTCGCGGTCAGAGCCTCTGACGGGCCGATGGGCGAAACAGGCGATGAACCGGCTGGCTCACCATCGTCCCGACATTCAGGCGCGGTTGGCGCAGGTGCCTGACAACGGAGAACCGGTCCGCATCTCCACCTTCCACCTGCCGCGCATCAGGTACTTTCCAATGGAGGCGGCGGACGCGAGGGACGGGTCGAGCGACGCCGACAAATCGCGGCGCTGACGCTTCCGAGACGAATTGTCATGAGTTCGCGCACAGGTACCGTTGGTCCTTCACGCGGGCGGGCCGATTACGCTGAAAGTCGGTCATGGTCAAAGCTTGCCGCTGCTCGGCCTCCTCGAACGCCGCATCGGACGCCGCCTCCTCCGACGATACGCGGAACGCGGTTCGGGCCCGCCGCGAGGATCCGCGCAGCGTCGGTCGACGCGATGAACCTCTACCCCTCGTCACGCTTGCCCGGCAGGGAGACCGAAGATTATTGGCGGAGCGTCATCTCCCTCGGGTCAAGGTCAGGCCGCCGGGTGCCCCAGGGGAGACCTAGCGTCGGCAGACGCTGCGGCGTGTCCTTGTCGCGCAAAATGCTGGCTCTGGCCGCCCGCTGCAGAAGCCACAGGCAACCGCCAGATCCAGAACCACCGAGCACGGTCGCCAAACGCCGATGCGGTCGCGGCTCTGGGCGCCCGGCTGCGGGACTTCCACCGACTGACTCGACTGCATAGCCCCAGTTGATGAGCCCATGCGGCAGAACACGCTGCAACTGGTCGTTGACGTCGACTACCACTCCGCCACGTTGCAGCTGATCAAGGAACTCGGGGTAGCTTCGGCTCCGGCACTGCACGGCCATCTGGTGGAGGAGAGCTGGTATCGAGCTTTCATGCCAGGGCCGATCGTGAGTCAAGACACGGTCGAGGACGCCGAGTCGGATCTTCGACACCGTAGGCAGGGATCGGATCCTCGAGGTCAGCACACGGGCCGCCCCAAGATGACCTGACGCGACACGATTGGGTCCCAGATCGGGTCCCGCTTTGACCTCACGCATGCTCGTCTGGACGAGAGGGATAGCCCCGCCACCATCGACCTTCCGATCACGATGCGCCTGGCCGAGCCGCCGGAGCCCTTCGACCTGGTCCTCAGCGCATGACCCGACGGTCGTCCCGCCACCACGCTGGACGCGCCACAGCCCGCGAGATTGCGGTCGTCGCAGCGGTCGTCGCAGCCGGGTCGGAGAAGGAGGCCGTCCACCGCCTCGGTCTGTCGCACTCGACCGTCAAGCACCACCCGGCGTCAGCGCGGTCCAAGGTCCGTGGGACGACCACCGCCCAGCTCGTGTGGATCCTTGGCCCCGCGGCTGCCGGAACCTGAGGGCACGGCCCGAGCGACGAGTAGCGTCCCGCTCGACGAGGTCGTGGGACTACACCGATAGCCCCGCCGCCAGCCTCCAGAGCCTTGCGAGCTGGTCCGAAATCTCAGGGTCGTGATGGAGCAGCGATGACGGATCCCTCGACCTGACGAGACCGGCGCAGCGTTCGCTCACCCCCATCATCGATTCCATCTCCTCTGGCCCCGAAACGATCAACGCCCGGCGTCCTGCTCCCATCCTGCCGGTGAGCCCGTCGGAGCGTCCAGGGGCCTGCTGTTCGTGGCCGTCCGGCGCGACCCCGAGTAGGTCAGGGCGACCGTCGTGGCCAAGCCCGCCAGGAGCGCCGCACCGTGGATGTCGCCGCTGGCGAGCAGGACGAGGCCCCCGGCCACCACGACGACCGCGACGAAGTACGGCGCGAACCGCGGGTCGTGGGCCCGCCGTCGCGAGACAAGCAGCACATTGATCAACACGGAGACGACGATGACGCCGACCACGATGCCGGCCGTATCGCTCGCGTCGAGCGTCGCCAGGGCGGCCACCGTCCCCAGGATCCCGACCATTCCGAGCGTGAAGATCGAGGCGGCCAGTCGGACGTGGCGATCCAGGGCTTGGGTGACGACGAGACCGCCGACCAAGCCCATGAGGGCGATCGATGCACCGGCACCAGTCGGATCCCAGGCGTACCCCGCGATCTCACCTGCTATGGCCCCGGCCATGAAGAGCGCAAGCCAGCGAAGGCGACCGAGGCGCAGCTCGACGACGGCCCCAACGAGCAGCAACCCCGCAGCATCGGTGGCGAAGTGGATCCAGGTGTTGCCGTCGAGTCCGAGCAGGGGTGACGCGATGCGCCACCACTCGCCCGATGCCAGTGCGGCGGGATCGCGACGGAGCGCCGCCAGGACGTCTGGATCGAGCAGCTGGGCGATCGCTCCGATCGCGGTGATGAGGATCGCGGCAATTGTCAGCAGGGGTAGGCGAGTGGGGTCACGACGGGTCCACGAGCCAAGCTCGGACACCGCCGGGCGGCGCGTTGCCCTATCGCGCTCCTCGCCTGTGTCGGCGCTCGAAGTCTGCCGAGATGGCATGGAAGACCTCCTTGGGTACCCAGGTGATGCCGGCCCGATGCGCGGATGGCTCCTCGACCGCGACAACGCCGTACGACGCCATGTCGAGATCCAGTACCGGCTCGTCTCGGTGCGGCAGGGCAAAGCCCGCGAAGCTGAACCAGAAGGCCGAATCGACGTTCTCGGTGTCGTAGATCTTCATCAGCTCCTGGAAGTAGTGGACCTGTTCGGCTTCGTCGCGCTGATAGCGACCGTCGAGCTGCGGTGGATCGGCCTTCGGATCGAAGATGAGCCAGCCGGTGCCACCGCGAGCCGACGCACCGGCGAACGTGCAGCAACCGAACTCGGTGATGGCCATGGGCTTGCCGATTCGGCCGTAGGCGCGGATCTGGTCGCGGTAGCCGGCCGAGTTGCCGGCATCGCGATACGCGTCGACGGAAACGATGTCGAAGGCGTCCCACTCGACATCCTCCCAGGTACCGGCCGCGTAGGTCAGGCGGCCGCGGAAGGTGGAGCGGGCGGACTCGACGATCACTCGCTGGACGTCCCGGAACCGCACCAAACCCGAACGCATCGCCGCCATCCTGTCGGGGCTCGTCCACGTCGCTGGATCGGTCATGGTCGTCATCCGACCGCTGAAGCCCTCTCCTGGCACAAAGCCGGAGCAGAACAGCGACATCTCGCAACCGAGCACGGCCACGACGTCGCCGTGGGCCCGGAGGTGCTCGGCGATGGGCGTCCAACCCAGGACGTAGTCCACGAACTCGTCCGCCTCCAAGTCGTGCGACATCGGGAAGAACCACACTTCGAGTCCAGCCTCAAGGGCATACCGGCCGGTGAGTTCGAGGCGATCGATGTCGTCGCCGGAAACCCGGATCGCGTTCGCGTGCAGGTCCGACGAGATCGCTGCGAGGTCACGGCGGACATCGGCAGCGGCGAAGGACGGCCTGGTACTGCGCCCGTCAACGGTCAGACCCGTGTCGTAGTTGATGCCATATGCGCGCATGAGGGTCCGGGCGACACTAGCACCGATATCGATCGGCAACCGCCGGCGCGCAGGCCCACGGATGGGATGCGGCCTCGGGGCTGGGACGAGCTGGTCCGCTGCGCGTGGCGCGTCGCTATCCCGCCGCCCCGCCGGACGCGCGACGGACCGGGAGGTCGGCGGGGGTCGCGGCAGTCCTGGTCGCCGGGTCGGAGAAGGCAGCCGCCCACCACCTCGGGCTGTCGCACTCGACCGTCAAGCACCACCTGGCGAGTGCGCGGTCCAAGGTGCGCGCTGCGCACACAGCTGGTGTCATGGCGCCGCGACTACCGGAGCCGGACGGAGTGGCCCGAGCGGACGAGGAGCGATACCGCTCGGCCGGCACACGACGGCGCAGGGATCCCCTTCGACCTTCATCTGCGCGATCCAGGCGTCGCGTGTCGGGACAACCGGCAGCACAAAGGCCACGCGGTCGGGACTGGCGCGCGTGCGCCACGACATGAGCTCCCTGCACCGTTGCGCTCGACCGTCAGCGCAACGCCTTGACGGCCTCTCGTTCGATCGCCAGCCCCGCGCGGTGACGCGCGAAGAACGCCTCGAACCCCGCGACATCACGCTGCTCGGGCGTGACCGGCCGGCCAATGCTGCCGGCGATCCGCTCGTCGAGGTAGTCGGGAAGCGCCTGGTTGGCATCCGCGCGGAGCATGAAGCCGGCCAGCACCGCGATACCCCACGCCCCGCCCTCGCCGGCGGTGGCCGGGATGCTGACGGGAACGTTGAGGGCAGCCGCCATCATGCGCTGCCCGGTGTCTCCGCCCTTGAAGAAGCCGCCATGGCCACGGATCTCATCGACGACCACTCCTTCCTGCTCGGTGAGGATGTCCATCCCCGTCCGCATCGCGCACAGTGACGCGAAGTACTGGGCCCGGACGAAGTTCGCCAGGGTGAACCGGCTCGTCTGGTCGCGCGCGAACAGCGGGCGCCCTTCGGTGAAGCCGGTCATGTGCTCGCCCGAGACGTAGTTGATGGCAAGCAGCCCGCCGGCGTCGGGATCCGCCTGCGTCGCCAGCGGGAGGAGCTTCGCGTACAGGTCAGCCGCCGTTGCCCCTGCCCCGAGCTCCTCGGCCACCTGGCCGAACAGCGCGATCCAGGCATCGAGGTCAGAGGATCCGTTGTTCGAGTGGGCCATGGCCACCGGCCTGCCGTCCGGAGTGGCGACGATGTCGATCTCCGCGTGGACGCGCGCCAGGGCCCGCTCCAGCACGATCATGGCGAACACCGACGTCCCAGCCGAGACGTTCCCCGAGCGTGGCCGAACGGCGTTGGTCGCGACCATGCCGGTCCCGGCGTCGCCCTCGGGCGGGCATAGCGGGATGCCCGCCGCAAGCCTGCCCGACGGGTCGAGCAGCCTGGCCCCCTCGCCGGTGAGGGTGCCGGCAGGGCGACCCGCAACGAGGACGGCCGGAAGGATGTCCCGGAGCGTCCAACCCACGTCGCGAGGCTCGACGAGGGTGTCGAACGTCGCCATTCGCGCTGCATCCCAGTCGGCCCCTTCCGCGTCGACGGGGAACATGCCCGAGGCGTCGCCGACGCCGAGCGCGTGCTCACCCGTGAGCTTCCAGTGGACATAGCCGGCGAGCGTCGTGAGGTGGGCGATGTGGCGCACGTGGGGCTGCCCATCCAGGATCGACTGGTACAGGTGGGCAATGCTGAAGCGCTGCGGCACGCCGAACGCGAGCAGCGGCGTCAGCTCGTCGCACGCCTGTCCGGTGACGTTGTTCCGCCAGGTGCGGAACGGCACCAGGAGGCGCTCCTCCGCGTCGAGGGCGAGGTACCCGTGCATCATCGCGCTGACGCCCATGGCCGCGACGGTCTCGAGCTCCACCGGGTAGCGGGCGCGCACGTCATCGACGAGCGACGCGTAGCAGGCGGCCAGGCCCGTCCAGACGTCGTCCAGGTCGTACGTCCAGATCCCGTCCCGGAGCCGGTTCTCCCAGGCGTGCGATCCGGAGGCCATCGGCGTGGTGTCGGGCGCGATCAGCGACGCCTTGATCCGCGTCGAGCCGAGCTCGATGCCCAGGATGGCCTGGCCCGAGCCGATGATGTCTGCGCTCGACGGGCGGCCGTCGGTCACCGTGGGCGGTCCCCGGCCGCCTGGCCGTAATAGGACCCTGGCCCGTGCTTGCGGCTGAAGTGCCGCTCCAGGAGCCCCGGATCGATGGCGGCTGCGGCCTCCAGCGACAGCGTCTGCGCGGCCATCGCCGCGACGGCCTCGAGCGCGACCGCATTGGCCACCGCCCAGGCTGCATCGGAGCCCCAGGTGAACGGTCCGTGCGATCGGACGAGGACGGCCGGCATCTCGAGCGGGTCGAGGCCGAGCGCGTCGAGCGTCTCGATGATCACGCGACCGGTGTCCGCCTCGTAGGCCGGGCCGAGCTCGGCGACGGTGAGCGCCCTGGTCACCGGCACTGCCCCGTGGAAGTGGTCGGCGTGCGTCGTACCGAAGCACGGGATGGCGCGTCCCGCCTGGGCCCACGACGATGCCCAGGACGAGTGGGTGTGCACGACGCCGCCGATCTGCCCGTAGCGCCGGTACAGCGCAAGGTGGGTCGGGGTGTCGGACGAGGGCCGGTAGGCGCCCGGCTCGGGCACGCCCGACTCGACATCGACCGCGACGAGGTCTGCCGGTCGGAGGCTGTCATAGGGCACGCCGCTGGGCTTGATGATCATCACGCCCGATGCGCGATCGATCCCGCTGGCATTGCCGAACGAGAGCGCGACGAGTCCCGCCGCGACCAACGCCGTGTTCGCCGCGCAGACCTGCTCCCTGAGATCGTCCAGGCTCATGAGGTTCAACCTTAGCGCGGGTGGCCCGGTGCGTAGGACGCCTCGTTCCAGCGGAGCTCCTTGCGGATGTCGGAGCCGGTCGTCCCGTCGCCGATCACGATGAGCTCGATGCCTGCCATCTCGGCGAGGTCCTCGATGTGCACCCGGGTCAGCGCGCTGCTGAGGCTCGTGTGGTGCGGACCGCCGGCGAGGATCCAGGTCTCGGCCGCGACCTTGAGGCTCGGCCGGGGCTCCCACAGGGCGCGGGCGACCGGCAGCCGCGGCAGGTCCTCGGGCGGCCGGACGACATCGATCTCGTTGAGAACCAGCCGGAACCGGTCCCCGAGATCGAGCAGGCCCGTCACGACCGCCGGCCCGGGGCCGGCCGTGAACACCAGGCGCACCGGGTCGGCGCGGTTTCCGATCGCAAGCGGATGGATCTCGCACGAAGGTGTGCCCTCCGCGATCGATGGGCAAACCTCGAGCATGTGGGCGCCCAGGACCTGCGGCCTGTCGGGCACGAGGTGGTAGGTGTAGTCCTCCATGAACGAGGTCCCGCCGGGCAGGCCCGTCGCCATCACCTTCATCGCCCGAACGAGGAGCGCCGTCTTCCAGTCGCCCTCGGCTCCGAAGCCGTAGCCGTCGGCCATCAGGCGCTGAACGGCGATCCCGGGCAGCTGGACGAGGTCCCCCAGGTCCTCGAACGTGTCCGTGAAGGCCCCGAAGCCACCGGCGGTGAGGAAGGTCCGGAGGCCCACCTCGATCCGGGCAGCCTCGCGGAGCGCCGGGCGTCGCTCGCCCTCCCGCCGGAGGGGCGGCGCCATGTCGTAGCTCGCGTCGTACGCGTCCAGGACCTGGTCGACCTCCGTGTCGGACGCGGCGTGCACGGCTGCCACGAGGTCGCCGACCCCGTAGCCATCGACCCTCGCCCCAAGCCGGATCTGTGCCTCGACCTTGTCGCCCTCGGTGACCGCGACCTGGCGCATGTTGTCGCCGAAGCGGGCGAGGCGGAGCCGCTGCAGCTCGTGGACGCCGGATGCGGCCCGCGTCCAGGCGCCGATCCGGTCGACGACCTCGGGGTCACGCCAGTGGCCGACGACGACGGTCCGGGGGCGGCGCAGCCGGCTCTCGATGTAGCCGAACTCGCGGTCGCCATGCGCCGACTGGTTGAGGTTCATGAAGTCCATGTCGATCTCCCCCCAGGGAAGGTCGCGATGGTGCTGGGTGTGCAGGTGGAGCAGCGGCTTGTGCAGCGAGAGCAGGCCGGGGATCCACATCCGGGCCGGCGAGAAGGTATGCATCCAGGCGATGACACCGATGCACGTGTCCGCAGCAGTCGCCTCGAGCAGGACACGGCGGATGGCGTCCGAGGTCGTCACGACGGGCATGCTCACGACCCTGACCGGGATGACGTCCGAATCGTCGAGCGCGCGCGCGATCTCGGCCGCGTGGTCGGCGACCTGTCGCAGCACCTCGTCCCCGTACAGGGCCTGGCTTCCGGTGACGAACCAGACCTCCCGGTCTGCCATTGCCTTCATGCCAGCTCCCTCGCCTTCGCGCCATCCACGTCCATCGGCGGCCCCCTCGGAGCCGTCGTGCGACCGATCCCCGGGTCCTGCATCCTATCGTGCGCGCCGGTCCCGGTCGCCGCACGGCAGGCTCAGGCTACATCGTGCGGTACAGCTGATCCTGATCGTCATCGGCGGCTACTACGTGCTCCGCAACACGCTCGGAATCGACCTCCCCGAGCTCGATTCCGACCAGGTGGTCCCGCTGATCGCGGTCATCTTCGGCCTTGCCCTCCTGTACCGGGCCTGGCAGGAGAATGGCGCCCGGGACGTGCGCACCCGCTGATCGACGGCTGCGACGGCCTGACGCAGCGCCGTCCTGTCGCTATGGTTCGGTGCCACCGGGTGCGCGCTCGGGCGTCCCCATCCGCACAGCCGAGGTGCCCATGGCCTGGCAGCCCCCGTCCGTCGGGTCCCGCGCGACTTGGACGCGCACCTTCACGGCCGAGGACGTAGAGACCTTCGCCCGCCTGTCGGGCGATCGGAACCCGCTCCACTTCGATGCCGAGTACGCGTCGCGGACGCGCGCCGGCCGCCTGGTCGTCCAGGGCGGGCTGACCACCGGGCTGTTCAACGCGCTGGTGGCGATGAAGCTGCCAGGCCCGGGCAGCGTGTTCCTCCACCAGGAGTGGGACTACCCCGCCCCGGTGTTCATCGGCGACACGGTCACGGCCGAGGCCGAGGTGGTCGAGGCCCGCGCGGACAAGCCGATCACCCGCCTGGTCTGCGTCGCCAGGCGCGACGACGGGACCGAGGTCCTGCGCGGGACCTGCCTCGTGTACACGATGCTGCCCGACGCGACCTGACCGTGGGCGATTCCTCCCAAGCGCCCGTGACACCGGAGGCCGCCGGACGCTGGCGGCTGCTGGCGCTGCTTTCCGTCGGCGAGCTGCTCGCGATGTCGCCATGGTTCAGCGCCTCGGCGGTCGCCCCGCTCATCACTCCGGCGCTGTCGCTCCACGGCCTCGACCTGCCGCTGCTCACGATCGCCGTCCAGCTGGGGTTCGTCGTCGGCGCGCTGGCGCTGGCGGTGACCGGCGCGCCCGACGTCCTGCCGGCTCGGTGGCTGTTCCTCGCGGGTGCGCTGGGCGGCGCCCTCGCGAACCTCGGCTTCGCCTACGCGTCGGCCGATCTCGGCACCGCGCTCCTGTTCCGCTTCGTCACCGGGCTGGCGATGGCCGGGGTGTACCCGGTGGGCATGAAGATCGTGGCCGGCTGGTTCCGGCGGGAGCGTGGGCTCGCGATCGGCATCCTGGTCGGCGCCCTGACCGTGGGGTCGTCGCTGCCCTACCTGTTCCGGTCGATCGGCGCGCTGTCGGGGCTCGACTGGCGCGCGATCGTCGCCAGCGCCAGCGTCGCCGGGATCGCGGGCGGCGTGCTGGTGGGACGCACCGTCGAGCGCGGGCCGTTCGACGTCCCGGCGCCCCGCTTCAGCATCGAGGTCGCCCGACGGGCCTTCGCGGAGCCGTCGGTTCGGCTCGCGAACCTCGGCTACCTGGGCCACATGTGGGAGCTGTACGCGATGTGGACCTGGATCCCGCTGTTCTTCGCGGCCAGCTTCACGGCCGCGGGAGTGGCGGATCCGGCGACCTCGAGCCTGGCGGCGTTCGTCGTCGTCGCGGCGGGCGGGGTGGGGTGCGCCCTCGCCGGGCTGGCGGCGGATCGCGTGGGCCGGACGACGCTCACGATCGCGGCGATGACGATCAGCGGTTCGAGCGCAATCGCGATCGGGTTCCTGTTCGGGGCGTCGCCGTGGCTCACCCTGGTCGTCGGGCTCGTCTGGGGCGTCAGCGTGGTCGCCGACTCAGCGCAGTTCTCGGCCGCCGTCACCGAGCTGGGGCCACCGGGGACGGCCGGTTCCGCGCTCGCGCTCCAGACCGCGGCCGGGTTCCTGCTCACGGGGGTCACGATCCTGCTGGTCGGGCTGCTGAGCGAGCCGGATGCGCTGGGCTGGCGGCTCGTGTTCGCGCTGCTGGCGGTCGGTCCCCTGGTCGGGATCGTCGCGATGTGGCGGCTCCGGGGCCGCCCCGAAGCGGCGAGGATGGCCGGCGGCAACCGCTGAATCGGCATCTGCGCGAGCGTGGGGCCGATCAGACGGCTTTCGAAACGAGGATCGCGAGGGCGAGCAGGGCGACGATGGAGGCGACCAGCGCGGCCGCCCGTAGGGACGGATCCATCCAGCGCCGCGGCGGATCGGTCGCGCGGAACGACCGCGCCTCGGGCTCGACCCCGGTCACCCGCCGCAGCCAGGTGTACCCGACGACGCTGCAGAGCACCGCCGCGGCCGGCACGAGCGCCGGACCGGCCACATCCCGGAGCGCGTCCATCATCGATCCAGCCGCGCGGCCAGGACCTCGGCCAGGTGGCGTGCCCGGCGTCCGTCGAGGAACTCGATCTGGGTCCGGCAGCTGAAGCCATCGGCGAGAACGAGGTCGTCGTTGCCGGCCGCCCGGAGCGCCGGGAGCAGCGCCAGCTCCGCCACGGATCGGGAGATCGCCTCGTGGCCTGCCTCCGCCCCGAAGCTGCCGGCAAGCCCGCAGCAGCCGCTCAGCATCGGTGCGGGCACGATCCCCGCCGACTCCATCACGCGGCCGTCCGCCGCCGTCCCGAGCACCGCCTGCTGGTGGCAGTGGGGCTGGACGAGCGCGGTCATCGGTTCGCCGCCGGCCGGACCCGCGTACCCGGCGGCATCAAGCACCTCGGCGAACGTGGTCACCCGCTGCGCGATCGATGCCGCGCGGGCATCGTCGGGCAGCAGCTCGACGAGGTCCCGGCGGAGCGTCGCCGCGCACGACGGCTCGAGCACGACGATCGGCTCGTCGCCCGCCAGCTCGGGCGCCTCGATCGTCGCCCGGAGCACGGCTCGCGCCCGGTCCAGCTGGCCGGTGGTGATCCAGGTGAGGCCGCAGCAGACCGGCGTCGAGGGAACGGACACGTCGAACCCGGCGGCGCCGAGCACGCGGACGGCCGCATGGGCGACCTCGGGCGAGAGGTGGTTGTTGAACGTGTCGGGCCACAGGACCAGGCGGTCGCGATCGCCCGGCAGCGCGGGGGGCGAGGCCCGGAACGAGGCGACGAACGTCCGCCGCGCGATCGGAGGGATGCGTCGCTCGCCGGCCATCCCCGCCAGCGCCGCGAACATCCGGCGGGTGGGCGCGAACCCGGTGAGCGCATTGGCGGTCCGCGCGCCCCCGGGCACCCGATGCACGAGCCGCAGCCAGGTCGGCAGCCAGCCCAGCGAATAGTGCGATCGTGGCCGGCGCAGGCCACGGTAATGGTGGTCGAGGAACTCCGACTTGTAAGTCGCCATGTCCACGCCCGTCGGGCATTCGGTGGCGCATGCCCGGCACGACAGGCACAGGTCGAGCGCGTCGCGGACCTCGGTCGACCGCCAGCCCTCGTCGGCCAGCGACCCGGCGATCATCTCCTGGAGCAGGCGCGAGCGGCCGCGCGTCGAGTGCCGCTCCTCGCCGGTGGCCCGGTAGCTCGGGCACATCAGCGCCGCGCCCTGGCGCGACACGCAACGCCCGACGCCGATGCACCGCTCGACGGCCTGGCGAAGGTCACCGCCGTCGGCGGCATGCGCGAACGCCGGATCGAGCGAGATCAGCGTCGGCCGAGGGCTGCGGAGGTCCGCGGTGAAGGGCAGCGGGTCCACCACGATCCCGGGATTGAGCAAACCCGCCTCGTCCCAGATCGCCTTCCAGATCCCGAACGTGCGGATCAGCTCGGGGCTGAACATCCGCGGCAGGAGCTCGCTGCGCGCCCGGCCGTCACCGTGCTCGCCGGACAGCGTGCCTCCGTGGGCGACGACGAGGTCCGCGGCCGCCGTCATGAACCCGGCCAGCCGCTCGACCCCGCCCGGGCGGTCGAGCCCGAAGCCCACCCGGAGGTGGACGCAGCCCTCGCCGAAGTGCCCGTACGTGGTACCGCGCAGGTCGTGGTCGCGGAGCAGCGCCGCCAGTGCCGTGAGGTACGCGGCCAGCCGGTCCGGCGGAACTGCGGCGTCCTCGAGGCCCGGCCAGGCGGGCGATCCGTCGGGAAGGCGGGCCGCCCGACCCGCGCCGTCCTCGCGCACCCCCCACAGCAGCCGTTGCGCCGCATCGTCCTCGATCAGCACCGCCGTCCGTTCCCCGATCCGCGCGTCGACCGCCGCGGCGAGCCGGGCCGCGTGGTCGCGCAGCTGGACCGGGGTGTCGCCGCCGGCCTCCACCAGCAGCCATGCGCCGCCGGCCGGCAGCAGCCCGGGATCCCGCCACGCGGCCAGGAAGCCGGCGGTCATGCTCTCGACCGTGAGCGGGTGCTCGGGGAGCAGCGCCGGCACCGCCGCAGCGGCGGCGACGTCGTCGTCGAAGGCGAGCACGAGCAGCGCACGATGGGCCGGCGGCCGGACCAGCGAGATCGTCGCGGCCGACACGACCGCGCAGGTTCCTTCGGACCCGACCAGGGCCTTCGCGATGTCAAGGCCGCGCTCCGGGAGCAGCCAGTCGAGGGCGTAGCCCGAGACGCGGCGCGGCCATGGCGGCAGGTCGCGGCGGATCAGCGCCTCGTGCGATGCGACCAGCGCCCGGATGCGCGCGTCGAGTGCCGGGCCGAGGCCCGTGGCACCACCGTGCAGGGCCATGTCCCCGGAAGCAGCGTCCGATCGGCCCACCCGCCGGTGCACCCCATCCGCCGTGATCAGCTCCAACCCCAGCACGTTCTGGGCGGTCGTCCCCCACCGGACCGAGTGCGATCCGCAGGCGTTGTTACCGATCATCCCGCCGACCGTGCACCGGCTGTGCGTCGACGGATCGGGACCAACGCGCAGCCCATGGACGGCGGCGACCGCATTGAGGTCATCCAGGACGACGCCGGGCTGGACCGTCGCGGTCGCCGACTCGGGATCCAGGTCGAGGATGGCGTCGAGGTGGCGCGAGGCATCGATGACCAGACCTCGCCCGATCGCGTTGCCCGCGATGCTCGTTCCGGCGCCACGCATGGTGATCGGCACGCCCGCCTCGGTCGCCAGCGCGATGACGGCCGCCAGTTCATCGATCGTCCGTGGCGCGACCACGGCACCGGGCAGCACGCGGTAGTTCGACGCGTCCGACGCGTACAGCGCCCGGGCCTCGCGATCCGCGCGCACTTCGCCGCCGATCGTGCGCCGCAGCCGCGGCAGCAGGCCCTCGACGGCGTCGGCGAGGGCGACATCCGCTGGAGCGCGATCCGCGATGGCGGCGATGGCGATCTCCTCGACTGGCGCGTGCGACGGACGACCACAGCAAGGGTAGAAGCCATGCCGCGCGTCCGACGCTCGCCCACAGGCATCCGCTCGTCGGCTGCCACCGCGCGCGAGCCGACCCGCGCGCAAGGAGCGGTTCGCCCGAGCCGTATCATGCGAGCGCGGGCGCGCGCCGGGCTGCCGTGCCGGGAGCCGGATCCGCCCCGCGGCAGATCGAGAGCCATGGAAGCACCAGGCGACGCTGCCCGGCGACCGCCCGGCTGGGCCAGACGCGGGTCACGGGCGTTTGCCATCGCGAGGACCCCGCGGTACAGGGCCACGCAGCGACATCGGGTTCGCGACTCCGCGCGCCAGGGCATGGTGTTCGTCGTCGCGGCTGCGCTGCTCAACATCGCCTGGTTGGCACCGCTCCACCAGGATGCCCTGGCGCTCGTCGTCGGCCTCAACGTCGCCGTCGCCATCAGCGCTGCCATCGGCTTCACAGCCATCGCCACCGTCGCATCGCGCCGCCCCGAGGTGGTTGTCTTCCTGGTGCTCGGTGTCGTCGACGTGGCAACCGTGACCCTGGGCATCTACCACCCGGTGCTGGTCGTGTTCGTCACCGGATACCTGCTCCTGTTGCCGACCATCGTTGCGCTCGTGGTCCCGTGGACGACGAGGGTCCATGTCACGTGGCTTGCCGTCCACATTGTCGCGGCCGGCGGTTATCTCGCACTTGCACCGTCGAGCTCAGCCAGTGGAGAGCGGACGGCCGAGCTGCCGATCCTCCTGCTGGTCGCGACCGTCCTGAGTGTTCAAGGCCACATGGAAGGGCTCCTGGCCCGCGTGGACTCGTTTGCCCAGATCGAGCAGATCCGGGGGCTCAACCGCGCAGCGCGGCGCAATGAAGTGCGGCTCGACAGCCTGAACCTGGTGCTCGAGGAGTCCGCCAGGACCGACGAGCTGACCGGGCTCGGGAACCGCATGAGCCTCAGGTACGACCTGGCCGCCGTCCGTTCACGGATCGCGCGCTACGGAGATCGGTATGCGCTGCTCATGATCGACCTCGATCGATTCAAGGCGATCAATGATCGCCTCGGCCACGTTGCGGGCGACCAGATCCTTCGTTCCGTGGCCGTCACGCTCCTGGAGGGCGTGCGAGGCGTGGACCGCGTGTATCGATACGGCGGCGAGGAGTTCCTCGCGCTCATCCAGGTTGCAGATCCTGGGGAAGGGCTCCTGGCCGCCGAACGGATTCGGGAATTGCTGGAAGGGGCTCGCATCCCGCACCCCGCCAACCCGCCACACGACGTGATCACCGTCTCGATCGGTGTCGCGACGATCGGGCCACCGGATCTCGGGCGAACCGATGACGCCTGGGTCTCCCCGGCGGATGCTGCGCTGTTTCGCGCCAAGGCGAACGGACGCAATCGGTGCGAGATCGAGCGGGTCGAGCCCGGTGAGGCGGCGGGCCGCGGCGCTCGGACCGCCTGATCACGCCATTGACGGTTCGTCCCCGTCGTGCGATAGTTGCACGTGCAACCACCGCTCAGGAACACGATCATGCCCGCCGTCACCGTCGACGACATCACCGTCCTCCCCCGCATCCCCGTCCCCGACCCGATGGCCGCCACCCAGCGGCCCGTCCGCGGCCTGACCAGTGCGCCCAGCGCGTTCGAGGGCGAGGGCTTCCCCGTCCGGCGAGCGTTCGCCGGCGTGCTGCTCGAGGACCTCGACCCGTTCATCCATCTCGACCAGATGGGCGAGGTCGAGTACGCACCGGGCGAGCCCAAGGGCACGCCGTGGCACCCGCATCGCGGCTTCGAGACGGTCACCTACATGCTCGACGGCACGTTCGAGCACCAGGACTCGAACGGCGGCGGCGGCGTGATCACGAACGGCGACACGCAGTGGATGACCGCGGGCGCGGGCATCCTCCACATCGAGCGCCCGCCGGAGTGGCTGGTCGCCGCGGGCGGGCTGTTCCACGGGTTCCAGCTGTGGGTCAACCTCCCACGGACGCAGAAGCTCGCCCTGCCGCGGTACCAGGACATCCGCGCCAGCGAGGTCTCGCTGCTGTCATCGCACGACGGCGGTGCGCTGGTGCGAGTCATCGCGGGCGAGGTCGCGGGCCACGCGGGACCTGGCTCGACCTATACGCCGATGACCCTCGTCCACGCGACCCTCAGCCCCGGGGCCAGGCTCGAGCTGCCGTGGCGACCCGACTACAACGCGCTCGCCTACGTCCTCGCCGGGCGCGGGACCGTGGGCGCCGAAGGACGGCCGGCGCGGCTGGGCCAGCTGGCGGTGTTCGGGCCGGGCGATGCGCTGACCTTCGAAGCGGACCGGGTGCAGGAGAGCCGCGCGCCGAACCTCGACGTCCTCGTCCTGGGCGGCCGGCCGATCCGCGAGCCGGTGGCCTGGATGGGCCCGTTCGTGATGAACACCCGCGAGGAGGTCATCCAGGCGTTCTCGGACTACCAGGCGGGACGGCTGGGATCGGTCCCGGCGGTGCACAACGCACCCAACACGCTGGTCGAGACGCGCCGTCCCGAGGACGGGTCCTCGGCCTGAGCGACGGAGTGTCGTCCGGGGCGGGGCCGGTCCGCCAGGACGGGCGGTAGTGGTGCGGGCACGATCCAGGTCCTCGTACTCGCCGGCCGCGTCGCAGGTAGAACGGGCCCTGATGTCGATGTGCCAGCCGGGGGGCCGACTGCGCGGTGGGCGGGCCTGGCGTCGCACCGATGGCCGGGCGGTGCCGCGCGCGGCAGGCTGTCGACGCCTGGTGTCAGGGGGGAGGGAGAGGGGTGAACTCGGCGGCGAGGCGCTGCGTGGAGTAGGTGAGCAGGGATGACGATCAGGGGTTCGAGGGAGGGGGGAAGAGGGATGGGACCGGTGTGGGTCGCGAGGTCAAGGGACGGTCTCGTGCGTGTCGCGGTGGGGGGAGGGAGGAACGGACCGATGACCTAGCCGGTCATCCGGGCGCGGCCGCCCGCGTGGTAGCGGTCCATCAGCTGGGCAACCGCGTCGCGCGCCGCGCGCCACTCGTCCTGGTCGCCGAGGATGTCGGGGTCGCGGCCCCATCGCTGGAGCTGCGTCATGGCCATCACGATCGCGTTGTGTTGCGCGAGGCGGTTCCGGCCGGCATCGACGACGCCCGTCACCAGGTAGCGCCGGACGAGGTCGAATGGGGCCTGCCAGTGCCCGATCCGGATGCGATCGTGCTGCCGGAGCGTCTCCAGCCACGCGTCGTCGCCCACCGGGTATCGCTCGTGCTCGTCGACGTGGGCGTTGATGTCGAGCCGGAACCCGGGCCGCGCCATCGACGGCAGCCGGCCGTCATCGTCGGTCGACCGATAGCACACGGGGCACGTGGCCAGCTTCGCAAACTCGGGCGGGGCGTCGCCGAACCTGACGCCGCAGCGCCGGCAGATCTGGGCACCGGCACGCGTCGCGACGGTGCCGCACTGGAGGCAGACGAGATCGGCGGTCGGTGCCGGCATTGAGTCTCCTGGGGTTTCGGGACGCGAGACGGGACGCGCTCGGTCCATCGTCGGCGATGCGGTCGTCGAAGGCGAGCGGCCTTTCGGTCCCGGTGCCCATCCCCCGATTGGGGTAATGACCGGCGTTCAATGGCGCTCGCGGGAGCCCGGTCACCCCTCAGCCGGCGACCGCCGCCTCGATGATCGCGCCGGCCTCGTCGAGGATCCGACCCAGGTGCGCCTCGCCGCGGAAGCTCTCCGCGTACAGCTTGGTCACGTTCTCGGTCCCCGACGGGCGGGCGGCGAACCAGCCCTCGGTGCTCACCACCTTGAGCCCGCCGATCGGGGCGTCGTTGCCCGGCGCGCGGGTCAGCTTCGCCATGATCGGATCACCGGCGAGCGTCGTCGCCCGCACCGCGTCGGGGGACAGGCGCCCCAGCGCTGCCTTGAGCTCGGCGGTCGCCGGGGCGTCGATCCGGCGATAGGCAGGAGCGCCGAAACGCGCCGTCAGGCTCGCGTAGACCTCGGCCGGGTTCCGGCCGAGCCGCGCGGTCAGCTCGGCCGCGAGCAGGCACGCGATGATGCCGTCCTTGTCGGTCGTCCAGACGCTGCCGTCAAGCCGGAGGAACGAGGCGCCGGCGCTCTCCTCGCCGCCGAACCCGATCGTGCCGTCGACCAGGCCGTCGACGAACCACTTGAACCCCACCGGGACCTCGACCAGGCGGCGACCGAGATCGGCCACCACCCGGTCGATGATCGAGGACGAGACGAGGGTCTTGCCCACGGCGACATCGGCCGCCCATGACCTGCCACCCCCGAACAGGTACGAGATGGCCGCCGCCAGCACGTGGTTGGGGTTCATCAGGCCGGTGCCCGGGACGACGATCCCGTGACGGTCCGCGTCCGTGTCGTTGCCCAGGGCGAGATCGAACCGGTCGCGCAGCTCGACGAGGCGCGCCATCGCAAACGGCGAGGATGGGTCCATCCGGATCCGGCCGTCCCAGTCGAGGGTCATGAACCCGAACTGCGGATCGACCGTCTCGTTGGTCACGGTGAGGTCGAGCCCGTACCGCTCGCCGATCGCGCCCCAGTAGTCGACCGCCGCGCCGCCCAGCGGGTCCACGCCCAGCCGCAGCCCGGAGGCGGCGATCGCGCCCATGTCCACCACGTGCTCGAGGTCGGCCACGTACGTGCCCATGAAGTCGTAGGCCGTCGCCTTCGTGCGCGCACGCGCGAACGGAATGCGCTCGATGCCGGCCAGGCCGTCTGAGCCGCTCGCCTCGAGGATCCGGTTCGCCTCGTCCTGGATCCAGCGCGTCACATCGGTGTCGGCGGGGCCGCCGTTCGGCGGGTTGTACTTGAACCCGCCGTCCTCGGGCGGGTTGTGCGACGGCGTGACCACGATCCCGTCCGCGAGGCGCGCGGTGCCGCCGTCCCGGCTGTCCGCCACACCGCTCCCGCGGTTCGCGACCAGGATCGCGTGCGATACCGCCGGCGTGGGCGTGTAACGGTCCGCGCTGTCGACCCGAACGTCGACGCCGTGGGCGACCAGCACCTCGAGTGCCGTGCGCCAGGCGGGCTCGGACAGCGCGTGCGTGTCGCGGCCGATGAACAGCGGGCCGGTGTAACCCTCCGATGCCCGATAGCGGCAGATGGCCTCGGTGGTGGCCAGGATGTGGTCCTCGTTGAACGCCGCCCTGAGGGCCGATCCGCGGTGACCCGACGTCCCGAACGCGACCCGCTGTGCGGGGTCGGAGGGGTCCGGATGGACGTCTGCATAGGCCGCCAGCAGGGCGTCGACATCGACCAGGTCGGCCGGGCGGGCGGGCTGCCCGGCGCGCTCGTGCTGGGACATGCGGACCTCGTGTTGAGAGGGCGGGGCGACGTCCACGATACCGCTCCGGCCCACCGCCGGGGATTCAACGCGGAGGGCGTGCGCTCCGGATGCGCTACGATCCGGAAACCATGCGCCGTCCGAGACTCCTCCAAATCCCGATCGGGCTCTAGCCGAAGCGCGTCGGCACCGCCGACACGGCTAGAGCCGCTGGCCACGATCGCCCAGAATTCGAGGAGCTCTCCCGATGCCCGCGCCTGCATCCAACCATTCCCGCGCATCCCGGTCGGCCGACTTCGGCCAGTGGTACCTCGACGTCGTCCGCGACGCCGAGCTCGCGTCCTATGCTCCAGTCCGGGGCTGCATCGTCGTCCGTCCCTACGGCTTCGCGCTGTGGGAGCACGTGCGCGACGCGCTCGACCGGCGGATCAAGGAGACGGGCCACGAGAACATCTACCTGCCGCTGCTCGTTCCCGAGACGCCTCCTGGAGACCGAGGCGGAGCATGTCGAGGGGTTCAGCCCGCAGGTCGCCTGGGTCACCCACGGTGGCGCCGACGAGCTCGCCGAGCGCCTCGCGATCCGGCCCACCTCCGAGGCGATGGTCGGCGCCGTCTACCGCGACCTGATCCAGAGCTATCGCGACCTGCCCGTGCTCGTGAACCAGTGGGCGAACGTGGTCCGCTGGGAGCTCCGCACGCGGCCGTTCCTGCGCACGGCCGAATTCCTGTGGCAGGAAGGCCACACGTTCCACGCCACCGCGGCCGAGGCCCGCGAGGAGGCGGAGCGGATGCTCGATGTGTACCGCGAGATCTGGACCGACTGGCTCGCGATCCCGACGATCAGGGGCCGCAAGAGCGAAGCCGAGAAGTTCCCGGGCGCGGAGGTGACGCTGACCGGCGAGGCGCTGATGGGCGACCGGCGCGCGCTGCAGATGGGCACCAGCCACGATCTCGGCTCGAACTTCGCCAGGGCGTTCGACATCCGCTTCCTCGATCGTGACAACGAGCGGCGGCACCCGTTCGGGACGTCGTGGGGCTTCTCGTGGCGGACGATCGGCGCGGTGATCATGGTCCACGGCGATGACCGTGGCCTCGTCCTGCCACCACGGATCGCGCCGATCCAGGTCGTGATCGTGCCCATCTGGCGAACGGTGGACGAGCGCGCGGCCGTCGAAGCGGCCATCGCCCCGGTCGAGGCCGCGCTGCGGGCGCAGCCGGTGTTCAGTGACCAGCAAATCAGCGTGCGGGTCGATCGGCGCGACGACGTGACCCCCGGCTACAAGTTCAACGATTGGGAGCTGCGCGGTGTCCCGATCCGGCTCGAGGTCGGGCCACGCGATGTCGCGGCGGGCACGATGGTCGTCGCCGAGCGGTTGCCGGCGACGGACGGCTCGAGCGCGAAGGAGTCGGTCGCGGTCGATCACCTGGCCGCCGAGATCGGGGCGAGGCTCGAGCGGCTTCAGACGCGCCTGCTGGAGCGGGCGATCACGCTCCAGCACGCCGGCACGCACCGGGTCTCCGGCTGGGACGAGCTGGTCGCCGTGAACGCCGCGGAGGGCGGCTTCCTCGTCACCGGCTGGTGCGGTTCGGCCACCTGCGAACGCGAGGTCCAGACCACAACCGGCGCCACGCTCCGCGTCCTCCCCTTCGAGGGGCAGCTCGAGGAGCCCGAACGGCCGACCGCGTGCGTCCGGTGCGGCGCACCGGCTTCCGAGACGGCGGTGTTCGCTCGCGCCTACTGACCGTCGATCCGGGTGTGAGCGGGCGCCCGCCCGGGGATTCGTCCCCTAGGCGGTCGCGGCGCCCACCAGCTGCGGCTGTGGCTCGAGGACGGCCGCGACGAGCGGCGCCACCGACACCGCCGGCTCCTGCACGCGTCCGTCGCGCATCCGGATCACGCGGTCACAGGCCTCGGCAACCTCGGGATCATGGGTCACCAGGATGAACGTCTGGCCCTGCTCGCGGTTGAACCGGCGCAGGATCCGGAGCACCTCGACCGAGCGCTCGGTGTCGAGGTTTCCCGTGGGCTCGTCGGCAAGCACCAGGCCGGGCCGGTTGACGAGCGCCCGGGCCAGGGCCACGCGCTGCTGCTCGCCGCCCGACAGCTCGGCGGGCCGGTGTCCCTGGCGGTCGGCGAGCCCGACCAGCGCCAGGGCATCCATCGACGCCGTCCTGGCCGCCGCTCCCCGGACGCCCGCGTAGTCGCACGCGAGGGCCACGTTCTCGAGCGCGGTCATGGTCGGCACGAGGTTGAAGTCCTGGAACACGAAGCCCATCGCGCGGGCCCGAATGCGCGTTCGCTCGCTGTCGCCGAGGTCGATGACGTCCCGCCCGTCGAACTGCAGCCGAGGCTTGGCCTCGGCATCGAGATCGGGCGCGTGGAGCAGGCCCAGGATGTGCATCAGCGTGCTCTTGCCCGAGCCCGACGGCCCGATGATCGCGACCATCTCGCCACGCTCGATCGAGACGTCGACCCCGCGCAGCGCTTCGACGACGTTGCGCCGGCCGAGCCGGTAGGTCTTGCGGAGGTTGGAGCCTTCGAGGAATGCCATCAGTCGATCCCCACGTCGCGTCGCTGCGCGGTCATTCGTATCGGAGGGCGGTGACGGGGTCGAGCCGGGCCGCGTGCACCGCGGGTACCAGACCGGCCACGGCGCCGAGGATGGTCGAGAACAGGATTGCGCTGATCGCGGTGCCGGTGGTGAGCTCGAACAGGACGGTCCCGGACGAGCGCCCGGACTCGTTCGCAACCAGCACGACGAGCGCGCCCAGCGCAAGGCCGATCGCGCCACCGATGAAGCCGATCAGGCCGGCCTCGACGACGAGCTCGCGGACGATCCGGATCCGGCTGCCGCCGATCGCGCGCTTGATCCCGATCTCGCGCGTGCGCTCCGCGATCGACATCGCCATCGTGTTCACCACGGACAGGCCGCCGACGACGAGGCTGATCAGCGCGATCCCGACCAGGATCGAGTTGAGGATCGAGGTCGCCGACCCGATCTGCTGGTCGAAGTCCTTGCCGGTCATCGCCGCGACGCCCGGCACCTGGGCCTCGATCCGGTCGGCGAGCGCCTCGGTGTCGACGCCGGGTTCGGGGTACACCGTCATGGTCGTTGCCAGCCGGTGCGGGTCAAGCGGGCCCTGCACCACGGGCGGCAACGACCGGTACAGCAACAGCTGGGCGGCACGCAGCGGGACGGAGGCCGCCTGGTCCGGCGCGGTCAGCGTGGGTTCGAGGACGCCGACGACGGTGAACGTCGAGCCACGCAGGTCGATGGTGTCACCCACGTGCTTGTCGTACTTGCGGGCGATGTCCGAGCCGAGGACCGTGACCAGCGCGCTGGCGTCATCTGCCGTGAGGGCGCGCCCTTCCGCATAGTGGGTCTCGAACGTATCGAGGCCCTCGTCGGAGCCATACTCGGTACCGTTGATCATCGGCGGGACACCCATCGTGATCGCGCCCTGATCACCCATCAGCACCATCACCGCGGGCTGGACGGCGGCCACGCCGTCGATCTGTCGCACCTCGTCCGCCTTCGAGATCGCCATCGGTACCGCCGAGAAGCCGCCCATCGATCCCGCGCTGTCGCTCAGGGAGATCTTGTCCTCGTAGTAGGTGCTGCCACCCTGGACCAGGGCACTGATCTTGTTGGCCATCGAGCCGAACACGACCAGGGCCCAGATGCCGATCGCGATGCCCAGGATGGTCAGGGCCGTCCGCACCGGACGTCGCCCAAGGTCCCGTACATGACTCATCGTGACTCCGCCTGCCGCTCGCGCGGACACTGTCCGGGAACCGGGTCCCTCCCACCGGGCGGGCTGGGGGATGCACGTGTCCCTACCGGCGCCGAAATGCTAGGAACGGGGCCATGCATGGGGAAGAGCCGATTCGCCTGTCCATCGGCGATCCGTGATGCCCCGCGACGGTCCGGTCGGATGGCAGCAGGGTCGCTGGATGCCACGGATCGCTGGGTGCGATGGGTCGTCGGGTGCCCTTGGGGTCGCGCCGTGCCTGGTGTCGGCCGGCCGGACGAGCGAGCCTCGCGCCTGCGCGACATCGAAATCGGGGCCGAGGGGCCAGCGCCGGCGCATCTCCCCTCCGGAAACATTGCGTCGAGGGGTGTCGGGCTCGTAGGATGGATGGCAACCCGAGCCAGCACCTCGTACGGGGCTCGTTCGAGTCCGCCAGACGGCTCGTCCGTCGAACGGCCGAATGCATGAGCCCGCGATGACCTCAGGCCGGGTCGGAGGTACGCACATGGCGACTGTGACGTTTGATCACGTCTACAAGCGATACGGTGAGGTCACCGCCGTGTCGGACCTCAACCTCGAGATCGGCGACGGCGAGTTCATGGTGCTCGTCGGCCCGTCGGGCTGCGGCAAGACCACGAGCCTGCGGATGATCGCCGGGCTCGAGGAGATCACCGACGGCGATCTCAAGATCGGCGAGCGCGTCGTCAACGACGTCGCACCCAAGGATCGCGACATCGCGATGGTGTTCCAGAGCTACGCGCTGTATCCCCACATGTCGGTCCGCGACAACCTCGCGTTCGGCCTCAAGCTGCGCAAGGTCGCCAAGACCGAGATCGACAAGCGGATCAACGACGCGGCCGGGATCCTCCAGCTCGAGAAGCTGCTGGACCGCAAGCCCAAGGAGCTGTCCGGTGGCCAGCGCCAGCGCGTGGCGCTCGGCCGGGCCATCGTGCGCGAGCCCGCCGTGTTCCTGATGGACGAGCCGCTGTCCAACCTGGACGCCAAGCTCCGCGTCCAGACGCGTGCCGAGATCGCGCGGCTCCACCAGCGCCTGGGCACCACGATGGTCTACGTCACCCACGACCAGGTCGAGGCGATGACGATGGGCCAGCGGATCGCGGTCATGAGCGACGGCCTGCTCCAGCAGGTCGGCACGCCGCAGTCGCTGTACGACCATCCGAAGAACCGCTTCGTGGCGGGCTTCATCGGCAGCCCGTCGATGAACTTCATCGAGGTCAACGTCCCCGGCGGTGGCACCACGGACCTGTCCGAGGGAAGCTTCCACTTCCCGCTCCCGCCGACCTACCGGGAGGCCCTCCAGAGCGCCGGATCCAAGGTCATCGCCGGGTTCCGGCCGGAGCACCTCGGGCTGGGCGAGGCAACGGGCACCAGCGCCACGATCCAGGGCAAGGCGGACGTCGTCGAGTACCTCGGCAACGAGGAGCTGCTCCACGTGACATCCGACAACCGGGAGCTGGTGGCGATCGTCGACTCCTCGCACAACGTCCGCCCGGGCGACGTCCTCACCCTCCATCTTCCGGTCGAGAAGCTCCACCTGTTCAATGCCGACACCGGGGCCTCGCTCGGACGCAGCTGAGCGACCGCAACGGCGGTAGCCCGAGTCAACCGATCCGGCCGGTCCGTCCTCGCGACGGGCCGGCCGTGTCATGCACGGAACCGACATGACAGATCCCGCCAGCCACCCCCGCAACGCCCCGTTCGGCGACGATCCGCTCGAGGAGCACGTCGTCGCCTCGCGGCTCATCCACCGCGGCCGGTACATGGAGTTCCGCGTCGACACGATCGAGCGGGCGGACGGGTCCACCGGGACGCGAGACGTGGTCGGTCATCCGGGCGCGGTCGCGGTCCTCGCGCTCGACGACGACGGCCGGCTGCTGCTGGTTCGGCAATGGCGGATCCCCGCGCGGAGTGCGCTGCTCGAGATCCCGGCCGGCACGCTGGACGTCCACGACGGTGCGACCGAGGATCCGGACCTCGCCGCGCGGCGTGAGCTCGAGGAGGAGACCGGCCACCGCGCCGCGACGTGGCGGAAGCTGGCCACGTTCTGGACCGCGCCCGGCTTCACGTCGGAGCTCATGCACCTGTACCTGGCGACGGGAATCATCGGCGCCGAGGGTGACGACCGGCTCACGCCGGACGAGGACGAGCGCCTCGAGCTGCGGCACGTCGGGGTGGACGAGGCATTGGACATGGTCGAGCGAGGAGAGATCCGCGACGCCAAGACGATCCTCGGCATCCTGTGGCTGAGCCGGCTCCGCGCGACGGGCGGCTCGTGATCCGCGCGGCGAGCCGATCGTGATCGGCCGGTCCTAGTCGCTCGGCGGATCCCCGTCGGCGGGCGCGGGGAGCCTTGCCAGCGCACCCCGGTACAGCGCCGATGACGGCGCCAGCGCGACGGCGAGGCGCAGGTGCGTCCGGGCCTCGCGCAGGCGACCCAGCCGCTTGAGGCTCTGCCCCAGCGCGTAGTGCCCGTAGTGGGACGACGGATCGACCTCGAGCAGCGCGAGGAACGTGTCCCGGGACTGGTCGTGCTGTGCGGAGTTGAAGTACGCGCGGCCGAGCGCCTCGAGGATCGATCCCTTGCCGGGCTCGAGCCGTCGCGCTCGCTCGAGCACGACGGCGGCCTGCGCGAAGTGACGCCGGCGCAGCAGGTCATGGCCGCGCTGGAGCAGCCCGTACGCGCTGTCCCGATCGTCGGCGGGGATGGACGGATGCCCGCTGCCGTCGTCGTCCGGGTGCCGGGCGGAGTCGAGACGCTCGTTCACACGACGATGCTGCCACGGGTCGCGGCTGCGCGTGTCGGAAGCTCCGGGTGCCGCCGGATGCGGGTCTGACGACGAGACCGCGCCGCCGGCGACCGCCGGCGTCAGGTCGCTTGCGCCTCGCTGCCGCCGTCCCGCCAGGTGGCCAGGTCAAGCGGTCGGAGCCGCGGGCTCTCGGTACGGCCCGGGATGCGCCCCCGCTTCGCGATCGGAGCGCCGTCGATCTCCTTGATGTCGCCCGTGAAGTCGATCGGCGTGGCACCCGAGATGAAGCTGCCGACGGCGAACGAGTCGACCGGGGCCCGCATCTCGCGGAAGTACCGGATCCGGTCCGGGTTGAGCCCGCCCGAGACCGTGATCGTGACGTGCTGGAACCCCGCCTGGTCGAGTCGCGCCCGGATCTCGGTCACCAGGTCCGCGGTCACGCGACCGCGCTCCGACGGCGTGTCCAGCCGGATCCCGTACAGGCGATCGCCGAGCGCACGCGCCACGCGCAGCGCCTCCTCGGCCTCGTCCTTGAACGTGTCCACGAGCACGATCCGGGGCACCTCGGGCGGCATGTCGCGATCGAACGCCTGGGCGGCGCGGACCGTGTCACCGAAGATCAGCACCAGCGAATGGGGCATCGTGCCGGTCGGATTGAGGCCGGCCAGGTTCGCTCCCGCCGGCGTCGAGGCACCGACGCACCCACCCACGATCGCCGCGTAGTCGAGCACGTCCGTGATGTCCGGGTGCACGTGGCGCGCGCCGAAGCTGATGACCGGCTGTGGCGCGGCGGCCTCGACGCACGCGCGCGCGGCGGTGGCCCAGCCGGTCGACTGGGACAGCATCCCGAGCATCGCGGTCTCGTACAGGGCAAATGCGCGATAGCGCGCATGAATGCGCAGCACGATCTCCTTGGGCGCCACGCGATCTCCGTCGTCGAGCGCCTCGACCACGGCGCCGGGCTCCTCGGCCAGCACGTGCCCGATCAGGTTCTTGGCCTCGCCCATGCCGCACAGGACCGCGTCCGAGCGGCAGAACACCTCCATCGTCACGACGGGGTCCAGCCCCTCCTGGTCGAGGATGCTGCTGGCGCGCGCGAAGTAGACGTCGGCAGTCGCACCCGAGAGGATCTCGTGCGACGGCTGGATGCGCTGGAGGCCCATCAGGCGCTCGCGCGGTCCGCTGCCGTGGGCTCGGTCACGAGGGGCCAGCTCCTTCTTCGACGTTCGGTCCGGGTGCAGGGTCGCCGTCCGGGGGCGCGCTGGGCGGGAGTGTAGCGTACCGATCCGGCCACACCGGCGACGCCAGTGCGCCCGCCGCCGGCGGACCCGCTGCAGGTGCGTCCGCTGATGCTCCGCCGGGTGCCCCCACGACCATCGCGGCATCGGCATCGGCCGCCGCGCGGCGTCGCCGGAGACGCCGGCGCCGGACGAGGACCAGGAGCACGAGCAGGACGGCAGCGATGCCCAGGCCGACCTCGATCGCCCGGGTTCGGCCGAGCTCGGGAGCCGCGGCGAGCACCGACGCGACCAGTGCCGCTCGCGAGGCCGCGGTGCCGAGGTCGCCGGCCGTCCAGGCCCCGCGCGCAGCGGCCAGGTCGGCGTCCGGGTCATGCCCGTCGAGCCCGAGCGTCACCAGCCAGTCGCGCGGCGCGGCCGCCGCGAGATCGGCCGTCGCGACCGCCTCGAGCGCAGTCTCCGTCTCCTCGGCCAGCGCGCTCGCCGAGGCCAGCGCGGTCGCGTCGCGCGCGTGCTCGAACGCAGTCTCGAGATCGACGGACGGCGTGAGCCCTTCGCCGGCGGCGAGGGTCGCCGTCTCGTCACGGAGCCCGACGATCCGTGCAGCCGCCGCGATCCGGTCGTCGGCGGCGGTGAACTGCCAGGCGTCGAGCGGCTGGCGGACCGCATATGGCGTGGCCCATCCATCCTCGGCGGTCAGCAGCGCGTGGTACGCGTCGCGGGCCGTCGCCCGCGCGCGGAGCACGTCCGACGAGCCCGGCGGAAGCGCCCACGTCTCCATCAGGCCGGCGACCCCGGTCGCACCCCCGAGCTCCTCGGTGAGGTCGAGGAACCGCCGCCAGTCGTTGGGCAGGGCCGCCGGCTCGGGCGGCCCGTCGCCGACGTACGCGGTGGTCCCGGCCTGCGCGGCCGCGAACACGAGGCGCATCCCCGCCTCGCCGGCCGAGGTGACGATGTCGCTCATCACGAGCCACGACGCGTCGTATCCGTACTGCTCCGCGGCGGCGCTCTTGTCGTCCTGGATCGGGGCCGGCGGCGGCCAGATGTTGAGCGGGAACGCAGCGGCATCCGTACGCGCCACGTCGCCGTGGCCCTGCGGGTCCCTGCCCAGCGCGACCAGCACGCGCAGCGCGTACTCGTCGGCGAGGCCCTCCGTGATCCAGCGCTCGACGAACAGGGTGCTCGTGAACCAGGCGTGCGATGCCTCGTGGATGATGGTCAGGTCGTCGAGGTCCTCGCTGATCGTGATCTGGTCCTCGGCGGTGTCGTAGAACCCCGCGTATCCCTCGAGCAGCGGGGTGTGCACCTCGATCACGGACAGCGGGCCCCGCACCGGCCACGGAAGGCCGATCCGCGACACCAGCTGCGGAACGCCACGTGTCAGCAGGTCCGCCACGCGCCGGCGCCACGCCGAATCCTCCGGCCAGCCCCGGACGACGATCTCCTCGCCGCCCTCGATGTCGAGCCGGTCGCTGGTGAGCCCGGCATCGTTGCTGGCGTTGACCCATGCGTACCATGTGAGCGGATCGGTGGTGCTCGCGGTGAGCACCGTGGTGGTGCCGTCGAAGGTGCGCTGGAAGGTCTCGCCCGAGACGTCCACGGTGAAGGCGCCGGGCACCTCGATACGGACGGAGCCGCTGTCGCCGAACGCCCAGGCAAGGAACGTCGCAAACGCCTTGCCGACCCGGACGTCGCTGCCGGACCTCGGCTTGCCCGCCGGCAGGTCGAAGGTGAGCCGCACCCTGGTCGACTCCCGGTAGTACAGGTTGGCGCGGAACAGGACCGTGGCGAGGCGATAGCCGGTCTTGCGCACGGACGACACGGGGACCGTCGCGCCGTCCTGCGAGGCAGCCAGGTGGGTCGCCTCCGGCTGCACGCCGAGATTGACCCCGTCGTACCAGTAGCGCGTGACAAGCCCGCCGCTGACCTGGTCCGGCGTCATGTTCTGGATCGTCGCGTCGACCGTGACCTGCACGACCGATCGCTCGGGGACGACGACGTACCGCGCGGCGGTCGCGACGACGAGCCCGTCCGCAGCCCGGACGGATGGTGCGGCGAATGGTCCGAGGAACGGTGCGACCGTCGGGGCGACGGGCGGCACGATCGCCGCGGCAAATGCGAGCAGGAGCGCCAGGGGAAGCGCGATCGCCGGCCCGGGGCGGATCCGACGGCGACGCATCAGGCCTGGCTTGCCCTTCGGGCGCGACGGGCGCGCCGGGAGCGCCGGGCGCCACCCGCGATCGCTCCGAGGAGCACGAGCACGGTCGCGGCGAGGGCGATGAGGAACAGCATCCGGCGCCGGCCCTCCTGCCACGCGCCACTCCACGCGGTGATTGCGGCGTTGGATGCGGTCAGGGTTCCGTCGAGGTCCCCGCGCCCGAATGCCGCGCGCGCGGCTGCGAGGTCCACGTCGGGGTGGGCGTCCAGCAGCCCGACCTGGGTCAGGATGTCCGGATCGGCGGGGCGTGCCGCGGTCGCCCCCTCGATCGAGAGCAAGGCATTGAGCTCATCCTGGGCCTCGGCGGAGGCATCGTTCAGCGACCCGCGCTCGAACGCGCGCTGCATCACGTCGGGCGGTGTGAGGTCGCTCAGGGCGGCCCGCTTCTCGAGCGCGGCGCGCTGCGCCAGCACGGTGCGCGCATCCGCCATCAGCCCGTCGGCAACGTCGAACTGCCAGGCCCGCAGGGCGTCGCGGATCGCCTTCGGCAATGCCCATCCGTCCGCGAGCGCCAGGGTGCGGTGATAGGACGTGATCGCCGTGGCGCGTGCATCGAGCAGCGGCAGCTCGTCGGGGCGCATCACCCACGTCCGCCACAGGTCCGTGAAGTCCTTGCCCGTCTCCGCCTCGAGCAGGTCGAGCAGGCCACGCCAGTCGGGCGGCCCGGGGCTCGCCTCGGGTGCCGCCGCGCCCGCGGGTGCCGTCGCGCCCGCGCCCGCCGGGGGCTGGTAGGCACCGGTCCCGGCCGCGGCATCGACCCACACGCGCCGCAGCGCCTCGTCACCGGCGCGGTCCGCGATCGCCCGGGCGAGCTCGAGCGACGCCGCGTAGCCGTATGCCTCGACCGCGGGGTCGCTGGTCGCCGAGAGCTGGCTCCAGGCGTTGAGCGGGATGCGAGCGGCCGCGACCTCGTCGGTCATCGCGGGCGAGGTGTCCTTGGCGCCGACCGCCGCCGCCGTCCGCGACGCGTACAAGCGAGGCAAAGCCCTCGTTCGCCCAGCGGTCCGCGAGCAGGGTCCCGTTGAACCATGCGTGGGCCGCCTCGTGGATCATCACCAGGTCGGCCGCCCAGTAGGCGATCTCGATCCGGCTCTCGCTCGGGTCGTACAGGCCAGCGTAGCCGCCGGTGGTGCGGCTCTCGGCCTCCTGGACGGCGACCGGATCGGCATGCGGCCACGGCAGCCCGATCTCGGCAGCGAGCTCGGGCAGGCTGCTCGACAGCACCTCGCCCACCTTGCCCGCCCAGGTCGGGTCATCGGCCCACGCGCGCATGGTGAGCGCGATGGGCTGGCCGGCGGCGTCGATCGTCAGCGGCGTGTCCGCGTACGTGGCATCGCGCTGGCCGGTGACATAGGCGAAGAACGCGAGCGGCTCGGCGATGGGCTTGGTGGTGAGGCTGGTGCCGCCGGCATCGGTCGTCCCGGTGTCGTCGAACGCCCCCGTGTCCACGTTGACCGTGTAGCCGGGAGGGAACAGGACCGTGACGGTGCTGCCCTTCGCCCCGTCGCTGGCGAACGCCCACACCGGGAACGAGGCCAGCACGCCGCCGATCCTGACCTGGGCATCGGGCGACCCCGCGGCATCCTTGACGTCGAAGGTGAGCGTGAACGTCTTCGTCTTGCCGCTGTACAGCCGCGCCCCGAAGTCGATCCGCAGCATCGTGTACGTCGCGGCGCGCTTGGTGACGTGGACCGTTGCTCCCTTGGCGCCGGACAGCTTGACGTTCGAGATCCCGGGCAGGACGGCCAGGTTCGCCCGGTCGAACCAGTACCGGTGCGTCCTGGTCTCGGCCTTGTTGTTGGTGGCCGTGATCTTGACCGCGACGTGCACCAGGCGGGCGTCCGGCTGCAGCTCGTACGTCGCATCGGTGACGAGGGTGAGGTCCGTCGCCGCGGCGCGCGCGACCGGCGCCGGCGCAAGCCCGATCGCCGGGGCCAGGAGCCCGACCACGACAACCGCGACGATCGCGAGCAGGATCGGCGACAAGGCGCGGCGCCGCGCCACCGACGTCATGCCGGGATCCCGGTCGCGTCCACGAGCTCCCGGACCGCGTCCGCGTAGCGCGCGAGGAGCGCCACACCTGGCCCTGCCGCGGTTGCCGGGACGGGCTCAGCCGGCCAGCCGCCGGCCTTGAGCCACTCGACGGACTCGGCGTGGAAGCGGTCCGCGACGGCAAGCTGGCGCGCGATCGCAGCGCCCAGTGCGTCCCGGTCCAGGGTCTCGATCGGGAGCTCGGCGACGAGCAGTGGCCGCTCGTCCTCGCCGATCGAGAACTTGACGAACGGAAGCTCGTCGTTCCAGCGCAGCAGCTTGCGGTACGACCGTCGGAAGCCGTCGTTGATCGGCGGCGCGTAGTGCGCCCAGCAGATGAGCGCCAGCGCCGGGTCGAGGATCAGCGTGATCCGGAGCGCGGCGCGCCGACGCCCATCGAGGACCAGGTCCCAGGACGTGACTCCCTCGCGATCGGCGCGCTCCAGGGGCGCAAGACCGAGGTCGGCGAGCCAGCCCTCGACATCGGCCGGCCCACACGCCGACGCCCGGGGGGCGGTGGACATGGCGGGGAGTCTACCGGAGGTCGCCCGACCGGCCGCCCGAGCCCTCGGCGCGCCCGGCTGACCGCCCACCCGAGCGACGGGCCGACGCTACTCCGCGGCAGCCGAGGCGCGTGCGCCGGGTGCGACGGGTATCGGCTGCGGCTGCGGCGGCGACTCGCCGGGCGGTGGCGGGCTTGCGATCGACCGTGCCGCCCGATCGGACGGTCCGGGTCGTGAAATCGCCGGAGCGCACCTTCTCGCCGATCTTCACGTTTCGTCCCAGGCGGGTGCCCCGCGGCACCACCGACTGCTTGCCCACGACGGTGATCCCGGTGTTCAGCCGGCCCGGCTCGGCCTTGTTGGGCGTGTCGAAGTCGGGCCCGTCGCCGACCATCGCGCCCTGGCCGATCACGACCTCCTTGTCCAGGATGGCCCGGTCGACGACGGCGCCGGAACCGATGACCGAGTCGAACATCACGATCGAATCCCGGACCACGGCGCCGACGTCCACCCGGACACCCGGGGACAGCACGCTGTTGACGACGGTCCCGTTGATCACGCAGCCGTGCGAGATCAGGCTCCGGTGCACCTGCGCCGTGGAACCGATCTTGGCCGGCGCGCGCTCCTCGGACCGGGTGTGGATCAGCCATTCCCGGTCGTACAGGTCGAGCTCGGGCGTGTCCTCGAGCAGGGCCATGTTGGCTTCCCAGAACGACTGGATCGTGCCCACGTCCTGCCAGTAGCCATCGAACCGGTACCCGAACACGCGCGCGCCACCCTCGAGCATGGCCGGGATCACGTTCGTCCCGAAGTCCGTCAGGTCGTCGGACAGCCAGCGGCGCAGCGCCCGCTTGGAGAACACGTACACGCCCATCGACGCAAGGTCGCTCCTGGGCTGCTTGGGCTTCTCCTGCCAGTCGATCACGCGGTTCTGCTCGTCGAGCGCGAGGATGCCCATCCGGGTTGCCTCGGCGAGCGGCACGCGGCGGACCGCGAGGGTCACGTCGGCGCGATGCCGGCGGTGCGCCGCCAGGAACGGCGTGTAGTCCATCTTGTAGATGTGGTCACCGGACAGGATCAGGACGGCGTCCCCGGCCTCGCGCTCGACCACGTTGAAGTTCTGGAGCACCGCGTCGGCGGTGCCGCGATACCACTCCGCGACCCGGCCCCGCCGGATGTACGGCTGGAGCAGCTTGACGCCGCCCCTGGCCCGGTCGAGGTCCCACGGCCGGCCGAGCCCGATGTGGTCGTTGAGCGAATGCGGGTTGTACTGGGTCAGGACCAGCACGTCGTCGACGCCGGAGTTGACGCAGTTGGACAGGGTGAAGTCGATGATCCGGTACTTGCCCCCGAACGGGACCGCGGGCTTGGCCCGCACCGACGACAGGATCGACAGCCGCTCGCCCTCACCGCCGGCGAGGATGAGCGCGATCACGGGCTTCACCATCCGTCGTTCCTCCGGGAGGGGCGCCTTCCAGGCGCGATGCTAGCACCGGGGTCAGTCGCGGAACCATCGGGGACCGCGGCGTGCCGTGACGTCCGCGGGCCGCGGATCACCGCCGCCGTCGGGTCAGCGAATGGTGCCGGTCAGACGAACAGCCGGGGGTTGGCGAAGGTGCCGTTGAGCTCGACCATCCAGTGCAGGTGCGCGCCGGTCGAGTGGCCCGTGTTGCCCTCGTAGCCGATGACCTCGCCCTTGCTCACGACCTGACCGGCCCTGACCGGATAGCGCGACTGCAGGTGGGCATACCAGGTGGTCAGGTTCGAGGCATGGGCGATGATCACGATCCACGCGGGGTCGGCGCCGTCTGCGTAGTTCCAGCCGATGTACACCACGCGCCCGGCGGCCGAGGCGCGGACGGGCGTGCCGTAGGCCGCGACGATGTCGATCCCGTTGTGGTAGTGCGAGCAGCTGCCGTACGCGGGCTCCCACGAGAACCCGGTGCAGCCGAAGTCCTGGGTGACCGTTCCGGACATGGGCCAGATCAGCGTCCCGTTGTACTGCGACGGGATGTTCCCATGGCTGAACTGGGCGGCGACCAGCTGGTCGATCTTCTTCTGCAGCTTCTTCTTCGCCGCCTCGGCGCTGGCCATCGCCTTCTTGAGCTTGGCGGCGTCGGCGGTCACCCTCGCGTAATCCGCTTTCTGCGCGGCGAGATAGGCCTTGACGGCTTTCTCGAGCTTGGCGAGCTTTGCCTGCGTCTTCTTGAGCTCCGCCAGCTTCAGCTCGAGCTCATCCCTCTGGACCCCGGTCTCCTGGCTCAGCTCGGTCGTTGCAGCCTGCGTCTGCTCCACGGTCTGGTGGAGCGACAGCAGCGTCTCCCGGTCCGTCGCGATCTGCGCTGCGAGGAGGCGAGCCTGGTCCGCGGCGTCGAGCTGCGCGCTCATCTCCGCGAGCATGTCCGTGAACGACGCCCCGGACAGGAGCGTCTCGAGCATCGACGTCCGCTCGGCCTCGTACGCCTGGCGGATCCGCTCGGCCAGCTCGGCCTTGCGGGCGCCGAGCTCCTCCTTCTTCTGCGCCTCCTGCGCCTCGATCTTCTGGAGCTCCGCGGTGAGGGACTCGAGCTGGGTATCGAGCGCCTCGATCGTCTTCCTGGACGGCGGCCACGTCAGCCGCCATCGCATCGACCTGCTTGCGGGTCGCCGCGAGGTCCTCGGTGATCCCGTTCAGCTTCGTCTTGGTCTGGGCGATCTGCCCCTGGAGCCGCGCCTGCGACGCGTTGAGGCTCGCGATCAGCTTCTTCTGGTCGCTGATCTTCCTGGCCAGGGCCGCCTGCTGCGCCTGGGCATCGGCCAGGTCGTCGGCAGCCACGCGGGTGGGGGTCACCGCCGGTGCGGCGACCATGCCGAGGACGAACGGGATCGTCAGCAGGGCGAGGAGGAAGCGGCGGCGGCGGTCACGTCCGGACCGCGGGAAGTGCTGCGCAACCTTGTGGCGTGTCAACGAGAAGGCGTCCTCATCTCGCGCGAGCGGTCACTCCATCGCATTGGCCTGAATGGCGCGACCCTTCGCCGGACCTGGCGCCGTCCGAGTGGGCACTCCCGAGACGACCTCTGCCGGTTTCCAGGGCAGTGTACCAGCGGCCCGCAAACGTATCGGCGGCATTACAGTCCCGGCGACCTGAATTCGCCGGCACCGTGAACCGCCGCGAGCTCCGTTCCGTCGCCCGCCGCGAGGCCGGATCGGCCGTCCGCGCGAGGGCGCTCCGACGCCCACCGCGAGCTCCGGCTGCGTCGGCGGCCAGGTCCGGTTCCCGTCGCACACCGCCTCCCGCGGTGCTAGGGGCCAAGGGGCGGATATCTGCTGTCAGGCACCGCGGTGGCCGGTGATAGACCGATCCGGCACCGATCGGAGCCGCGACGGCGGCCGCTCGCGTGCGTGAGCGACGACTCCGGCCTGTCGGAACGGTGGCAGGACCCAGGACAACACCGCGCTCGGCGGTGCGTGACAGGAATCGCCGCGGGAATTGCCGCCGGACTTGCCGCCGGGCCCCGGCCCTAGCGGATGACCAGGATCGCCCACATCGCGCCGAAGATCAGGAACGGCCCGAACGGGATGTACGTCTTGAGGGTGATCCGCCGCGCGACGAGCAGGACGACGATCACGACGCCGGCCAGCAGCGCCCCGTAGACGACACCCGAGAACATCCGGAACGGCCCGGCCAGCAGACCGACCGACACCAGCAGCTTCAGGTCTCCCATGCCGATCGCCCCCTCGCCGAACGGGAGCGCGACGACCGCCAGCGCCAGCGGAACAGCAATCGCAACGGCGATCGCCAGGGGGAGGTCGCCCACGGCCACAAGCGGATCGAGCCCGAGCAGCACGAACCCCAGCGCCAGCGGGATCGCGGGAAGCGTGATGACGTCCGGCAGCAGCCGCTGGTCGAGATCGGTGGCGAGGAGCAGCACCAGGGCGACAAGGTATGCGCCGAAGACCAGGCTCGGTGCCGGCTCCTCGAACCGTGCCACGAGCGCGCCGAGGGCGAGCGCCCCGGTGGCCGTCCCGACCACGGTCCGCCAGTCGATCGGCCTGACGCTGCCGTCCTCGTGGGCCGGCCAGCGTGCCCCGATCCGGTCCGCGGCAAATCCCCAGCCCGCGCCGAGGACCGCCAGAGCCGCCGCGAGGGGTGTGATCACTCCCGGAGTCTATCGGGCCAGGTGGGACGGCTGGACGTCATCGCCCCCGGCGGATCAGCTCGCGTCGGCGCCCGCGAGCGCGAGCTCGACCAGCGTCGCGTGGGTCACGCCCGTGGCGCCACGCGCGGCGTACGGGTACGCCTTGCGGAAGTAGGCGCTGCCGCCGATGTCGAGATGGGCCCAGGGCACGGTCCGGAACTGCTCCAGGAACAGGCCGCTCTTGACCAGCGACCCGTCGTTGGTGCCCGTGTTCTCGAAGTCGGCGTACCAGCTGGCCATCTCGGGCATGTAGTCCTTGACCAGCGGGATCCGCCAGTAGCGCTCGCCCGCGCGCGCGGCGGCCGCCGAGATGTCGTCCCACCACGGGTCCGGCGTCGCGAACACGCCGGTCACGAGGTTGCCGAACGCGCGTCCGACCGCGCCCGTCAGCGTCGCCACGTCGACGATGTGGGTCGCGCCCAGCTGCTCCGCATAGGTCATCGCGTCGGCCAGGATCAGGCGACCCTCGGCGTCGGTGTTGATGATGTCGACCCACTTGCCGTTGAGCGCCTTGACGATGTCGCCGGGGCGCGAGGCATGCCCGCCGGGCATGTTCTCGACCGCCGGCGCAACCGCGAGCAGGGGCATCCCGGGGGCGAGCCGGGAGGCCGTGGCGATGGCCGCGATCACGGTGCACGCACCGGTCTTGTCCATCTTCATCTCTTCCATCCCGCCGGACGGCTTGATGCTGATGCCACCCGAGTCGAAGCACACGCCCTTGCCGACCAGCGCCAGGTGGCGGCCGATCTTGTCCTTGGCGCCTTCGGCACCCGACCGCATGACGATCATCCGCGGCGGGTTGTCGCTCCCCTTGCCGACCGCGAGGAACAGGTTCATCCCCATCTCGGCGGCGCGCTTCTCATCGATGACGTCGATCCACAGGCCGTGGGCTTCGGCGATGGCGCGCGCCTCGTCGGCGAGGACCTCCGGCGAGACGTCGTTCGCGGACCGGTTGGCGAGCCGCCGGGCGATGTTGGCGCCGTCCCCGATGATCTGGCCCCGCTCGGCCGACCGGGCGACCGTCGCAACGTCCGCGCCGGGCGCGATCAGCACGAGCTCGTCCAGCTGCGGCGGCGCCTCATCGGAGTCCGGGCGGTAGATCGTCTTGGGATCGAAGGTGCCCTCGACGACACCCCGGGCCACGAGCTCGGCGGCCAGCGGCATCCCGCCGTCGAGGTGGTCGGCGAGCGGCGACAGCCAGACGGCCATCGTGGTGGCCTCTCGATCGATCAGCCGGCGAATCGCCGTCGCGCCCATCCGGCGGGCGGTCTCACGGTCGAGGACCAGTGCGTCGCCCGTGGCAACCATCAGGACATGTCGGACCGGGAGGTCGCCGGAGGCCGCGAGGGTCTTCGGGTACCGGCGCCCGCGCAGCTCGCCAAACGTGGCCAGCGCCCGAAGCTCGCCGCCGGTTCGACGGTCGAGCACGTCGAGGTCCCCGGTGAAGTCGGGGTCGCCGACCACGGGGATGACGAGGAGGTCGGCAGCGACCTCCCACGGCTGGTCGGTGACGACGCGGATGTGCACGGAGCATGTCCTCCCGGGACACCACGAGCGGCAGCGATGGGCCGGCGTCGTGGCGATGGCAACGCGAAATGTTGCCAAGAGTGTAGTCGGGGCTGCGGTCGGGATGCCGCGCCCCGGGCGCGTGCAGTCGCGGGTGGCGGGCGCGCGACCGGCCACGGGCGCGGAACGAGGATCAGCCCGGCAGCTCGGGCCCCTGCTGGAGGCGATGCTGTGCGTTGAGCGCCGCGTTGAGCGAGCCACGTGCCTGCTCGATCGAGATCACGGCCTGGTTGAGGCCGCCGCGAGCGACGTCGGACATGATCAGGACCAGCCCGCGGTTGTCCGCCGGGAGCTCGGCCAGCGCCGCCTCCTCGGCGGCGAACGCCGCCCTGATCGCGTCAGTGAGGCGGCCCTTCGAGTCGAGCAGCCCCTGGTACAGGGTCCGGAGCGAAACGTCGTAGGCGTCGAGCCGGCGCAGCCACTCGTCGAGCGTCGACACGTCGGTCGTCGCGGCCAGGCGATCCCGAAGCGACCTCACCCGGGCCATCGTGGCGTCCGATCCGTCGAGCTCCTTGAGTGCGGCGGCATAGTGCGCGGCCGATCCCTGCCTGGCGGCAGCAGCCGTCTGCTGGTCGTGCTCGGCCAGCAGCCCGAACAGGCTCGCGGCGTCGTTGGCGCGACCGGTGAACGCCGCCCAGTCGGCCGCGAGCCCGATGGTGAGCAGGCGCGTGGCGCCAAGCTCGTCGAACCGCTGGCGGAGATCTGCCGACAGGCGCAGGGCCGCGCCGCGGCCGGTTCCGGGCACCGCGGCGAGGCTCGCATCGAGCGCCCGGGACTGCGCATCGACAACATCGAGCTCGGTCGTCCCGGTGGCGATCGTGTCGGGGAGCGAATCGAGCTGGCCCGCGATCACCTGCGCCAGTGCCAGCCTGGCCGTCGTGCCGAGCGTCTCGACGCTGGTGGTGAGTCGCTCGAGCTCCGTGGTGGCTGCGTCGAGCGCCGGTCGCGCGGCCTCGTCACCCGCCCAGGTCAGCTCGGCCCGGCTCGGGGTGCCGGGGACGTGGTCCATCGCGGCCACCAGGCCGGCGCCCCCGAGCGCGACGAGGATGGCGAGCAGGAGCCACAGGAGGCGGACGGCGAACCCTCGAATGGCAGACAGGACGGTCACGAGGCGGAGGGTAGCGGGTCGGCCCGGCCCGCGTCACCGGTGCGGCCGGCGTCACCGGTGCGGCCGCGTCATCGGCGCCGGCAGCACGACCTGTCTGCCCGCGCTCACCCGGTGCGGGCAGGGCGACGGCGCGCGATCAGCTCGCGGCGGGCTCCTGCTCGCCGGACCTTGCGTCGCAGGTGGGTGAGGCCGCCCTCCATCGGACGGGGCTCGAAGCCGAACGCGGACCGGACCCCGTCCAGCGCGCCCACGTTGTCGTACCTGAGCTGGCGCAGCTGGTCCGTGGCCACGGGGAACGGCAGCCGGACCGCCTCCGCCGCGGCGGCAACCAGGCGGATCAAGGCGACCGGCACCGGCACCATGAGCCGCCGCGTGCCCATGCCTCGCAGCACCTCCTCCATCAGCTCCCGGTAGGTCCAGACCCGGGGCCCACCGAGCTCGTACTCGTGGCCGATCGTCGCGTCGTCCTCGAACGTGAGGACGGTCGCGCGCGCGAGGTCCTCGATGGCCAGCGGCTGGAACCGCGCCTCGCCCGTGCCGGTGATCGGCACGACCCCCGGGGACATCCGCACGAGCCCGGCGAGGATGTTGAAGAACCCGTCCCGGGGCCCGAACAGGAGCGACGGGCTCAGGATGGTCCAGTCGAGCCCGCTCTCGCGGACGAGCGCCATCGCCCTTGCCTTCGAGCTCGCGTAATGGAGCTCGGGCTCGTCGACGACACCCATCGCGCCGAGGTGGACGAAGCGCCGGACGCCCGCCGCCCTCGCCGCAGCGATGACGTTGCGCGTGCCCTCGGTGTTGACCAGGCGCAGGCTCGCCCCGCCATCCCAGTCGCGCGGGAGCGCGGCGAGATGGAGAACGGCGCCGGCTCCGGCGATCGCCGCTGCAAGGGTGTCGGGCGCCGTGACGTCACCACGACGCGTCTCGATGCGGGCTCGCTGGGCGGCGACCGAGGCGACGGGTCACCTCGTCGGCGGCGTCGTCGTCGCGTACGAGCGCCAGGACGTCGTGGCCGGCATCGATCAGGGCCGGCACGAGATGGCTGCCGACGAAGCCGCTGGCGCCGGTGACGAAGATGGTCGACATGTTGGCGCTCCGGTATCGCGAAAGTTGCTATCCAACGGTAGCACGATATCGTCGATCGATCAATGCCCGGCTCGATCAATGCCCGGCCGCGGGCCTACCATGCGGCCATGAGCGACCTCGACCCACGAACCCTGCGCGCACTCGTGCGCGCGATGCCCAAGGCGGAGCTCCACCTCCACCTCGACGGGTCGCTGCGGGTGGACACGGCGCTGGATATCGCCCGGACTCGCGGCGTGGACGCGCATCGCACGTTCGAGGGGATGCGCGCCGCGCTCGTGGGGCCGGACCAGGCCACGGACCAGGCACAGCTGCTGCTGGCGTTCGACCTGCCGATCGCCCTGCTCCAGGACGCCGAAGCCCTGGAACGGACGGCGGCCGACCTGGTCGAAGACAAGGCGTTCGACCGCGTGCGCTACATCGAGATCCGCTGGGCGCCGTTGCTCCACACGACGGGCGGCCTCAGCGGCCGCCAGGTAGTCGACGCCGTCGCGCGGGGTGCCGGCTCGATGGCGCGCCGGACGGGTGTCGAGGTGCGCATGATCGCGACGCTGCTGCGGTCGCACCTGCCGGAGGTCAACCTCGCGTTCATCGAGGACCTCGAGGCGCGGGGCCTCCCTGCGGGCCTGGTGGGTGTGGACCTGGCCGGCCAGGAGGCCCGGTTCCCCGATCCCGAGCGGCATCGACCGGCGATCGACCTCGCGCGCCGGATCGGGCTCCACGTGACCCTCCACGCCGGCGAGTGGGGCGGCTCTGCGCAGGTGCGTCGCGCCCTGACCCTGGATCCGGAACGGATCGCGCACGGCCCGCTCGCGATCGACGACCCGGAGCTCGTCCGCGAGCTGGCCGCAACGGGGGTGTGGCTGGACCTGTGCCCCACGTCGAACGTCCAGGCCGGGATCGTGCCCTCGCTCGCCGATCATCCCCTCGCCCGGCTGCTGCGGGCAGGGGTCCGGGTCACGCTCAGCACGGACGACCTCACGGTCGCCGACGTGTCGCTCTCTGACGAATACGTGCGTGCGGTCGAGGACATCGGGCTCACGGTCCGCGAGCTGTGGGGCGTGGACCTGGCCGCGCTCGATGCCGCGTTCTGCGATCACCCGACCCGCGAGCGGCTGCGCGCCCAGTTCCTCGCCTGGGGCGCCGGGATCCCCGAGCTGGCCGCGGCCACCTGAGCCAGGCGATCGCGAGTCAGGCCGCCGCCAGCTCCTCGAGCACCCGGCTGAGCTCTGCCGCGTCCGCGGCGATCCTCGTCGGGCGCTGGTCGGGTGCCAGCGCATCGGCCGCCGCCCGGCTGGTGACCCCGGTGAGCATCAGCACGGTGCGGATCCCCACCGCGCGACCCGCCGTGATGTCGGTCAGCGCGTCGCCGATCATCACCGCGCTCGCGAGCTCCCCGCCGACGGCCTGCGCCGCGGCTTCGAGCAGGTAGCGCTCGGGCTTGCCGATCGAGAGCAACGGGGCCGTCCGCGATGCGGTCTCGACCGCGGCGACGACCGCTCCTGCCCCCGGCCGCAGCCCGCGCTCGGTCGGGTAGACCGGGTCACGGTTGGTGGCGATGAACAGCGCGCCGGCCCGGATGCAATCGGCGGCGGCCGCAACGCGCATGTACGTCAGCTGCTGGTCGAGGCCGACGATCACCGCATCCGGGTGACCCGCCGCCGCCCAGCCGTCGATCCCCTCCTGGCTCATGCGCGTCGCCGCGTGGGCAGCCGGCACGACCTCGAAGCCCGCCTCGCGGAGCTCACGATCGAGCCCGCTCGCGCCGACCGCAAGGACGCGCCGCACGTCGGGCAGATGGTCCCGCACGTGGATGGCGGTCGCGCGCGCCGAGGTCACCACGCAATCGGGCCCGACCGGCGCGCCGTGACCGGCCAGCCGGCTCGCATAGTCGGCGTGGTAGTACATCGAGTTGTTGGTCACGTACACCACGTCGTCGCCGAGCTCGGCGCGGGCCGCGAGCGCGGGGCCGACGCCGGGGACGGACTCGGACGCGCGGTACACCACGCCATCGAGGTCAACGAGGAGAAGCACGGGGTCGATGCTACCGTCTGTCCATGGTCGCGGCTCCCCGCTCCCCGCTCGAAGGCACGGACCGCCTGATCGTCGACGGCACGAACCTGCTGTACCGGCTTGGATCGATGGCGCGCGGCGCGACGGGGTCGGCGGGCGTGCCTGCGCCACCCGCCGCGATCATCGGGCGTGTCCGCGCGGCGATCCCGGCAGCGATCACGATCGACCTCGTATTCGACGGCATCGGCCACGGCGTCAAGGGGCGCGTCGCGCAGGGGATGTTCGTGCGCTACGCCGGGCGGCGGCCGGCGGACGACCTGATCCTCGACCTCGCGGCCTCGGCCGAGACCGACGGTGACCCCGCGGCATCGGCGAGGCTCCTCGTCGTCACCAACGATCGCGACCTCCGGGCGCGGCTCGAATCCCGGGGCGTGCGAAGCAGGCCCGTGGTGTGGCTGACCAACCGACTCGACATGCCGAAGCTGTCGTCGCCTGCCCCGGGAAACCGGCGGCCGCCGATCGGCCAGGGATCGCCCGGTGGACCGGGCGGCGTGCATGACGGGGACGATGACGCCGAGCGGCGCGGCTGGCGACCCGGACGCGGCGCGACGACCAAGACCGGGCCGGCCCACAAGATCGCGCGGCACAAGCGCCACCCGAGGCACACGGCCTGATCCGGACGCTGGTGCGACACCGGGGCGGCCACACCGCCGTGCACGCCGTGCACGCCCGCGCGAGCACGCTGGTAGCATGCGCGCGTGATCGTCAGCCAGCTTGAGCAGATCTGGAACGGCGTCCTCGGGCTCCTCGCGGTGTTCGTCACGCCCGACTGGAAGGACCCCATCTCATGGCTCCCCGACCTGCTCCTCGTGGGCGTCGTGGGGCCGCTCCTGACCCTGCTGGTGCTCGCATGGCTCCGCTACGGCGTGCTCAGGCCGCGGCCGAAGACGGCCTATGCGGATCCCCGGCGGCCAGCCGCGCTCGACGCGAACGGGCAGCCGATGTACCCGGCCGGGTGAGCCGTACAGCCCGCGCGAGCAGATGATCTACGAGCCCGGAGCCACCCGATCGTCGAGCGGCGATGAGCTCGTCGTCGCCTGTCCCAAGTGCGGCCTGGTCCGCAGCGCGGCCATGGACACCTGCGGCAACTGCGGGCTGACGTTCAGCCTCAAACCAACCACGCGCTCGCTCCGGCCGGCCGGACCGCCGCCGGGCGGTGCCGCCGCTGCCTGATCTCGGCCGGGAGACCGGCCACCTGACCCAGGCCGGGAGACCGGCCGCCTGACCAACCGACGACCGGCCTCTGCCGGCTTCATCCGCGGCTCGCCGGGCCACCCGGCCGGGCCACCAGCGTCCCGGGATACGACATGGCACAGGCTTCCTCGATCCTCTTCGTCCTCGGCGCCATCGCCGTCGCCATCGGCTTCGCGGCGCATGTCGCCCATGCCGCGCTGCTCGCCAACGGGCGTCGAATCGTCGCCTTCTCCGCGTCGCCGATGCCCGCATTTGCCACCGAGGGGGTGTCCGGCTCGTTCGTGACCGCCCGCGCGGCCGCCGCCGGAGCAAAGCTGGACCTCTCGGCATCACCCACGCCGCTGTCGCGAGCCGCCTCGCTGATCACGCTCGTCGCCTTCGCGCTGCTCGTGGGGTCGCTCGTGTCGCGATCCATCGTGGTCGGCCGCGGGCCGTACGGGAACCTGTACGAGTTCAGCGTCGCGTTCGGGACGTCGATCCTCGGCGGCTACCTGTTCCTGGCGCGCCGCTATCCGATCCGCCAGATCGGGTTCATCCCCACCGGGGTCGCGCTGGCGATGCTGCTGTACGCGTCGTCGCTGCCGTCGGACATCGAGGCCCTGGTACCGGCGCTCCAGTTCCCGGCGATGCTCACGATCCATGTCGGGATGGCGGTCATCTCGTACGGGATCTTCGCCACAGCCTTCGCGGCCGGCGTCGGCTACCTGGTCCAGGGCACGCACGACCGGTTCGCCTGGCTGCCCTCGCACAAGACGCTCGACGAGGTCGCCTACCGGGCCGTGATCATCGCGTTCCCGATCTTCGCGACGATGATCATCCTCGGCTCCTGGTGGGCGTCGATCGCCTGGTCGCGCTACTGGGGCTGGGATCCCAAGGAGACATCGGCGCTGGTGACCTGGCTGACGTATGCGATCTACCTCCACGCGCGCAATCAGCGGCGTTGGGCGGGGCGGCCCGCCGCGCTGCTGCTGGTGGTCGGCTTCGGGATGGTGCTGGTGACCTACTCGGGCAGCCTCTGGTTCAACGGCCTCCACGCGTACAGCGGGCTGTAACGGCCTTCGGCGGCACAAGTCGCTGCTTGGCGGCCGGTCCCGTCGGCCCCGGCCGGATCGGCGCATGTCGGACGTCGACATGGAGAAGCCGGCCCGCGGGGGCCGGCTTCTCGGCGAGCGTGGGCTCAGCTGCCTGGTGGCGAGTAGTCGGGGTGGATCTTCGACGCCTCGTCAAGCTCCTCGGCCGAGAGCAACGGGATCGTCCGAGCGGAGAGACCGCCGGAAGCCACCCGCGGGGCGTCAGGGCCAGGGCGGCTGCCGCCGCCGCGCTCGGCGCGTCATAGATCAGGTAGAAGTCGTCCGCGCCGAACCCGAAGTAGAACGACTCGATGGTTCCGCCGACTGACTCGACCGCCTTGCGGGCCGCTTCGCGGCGCGCGCTTCCCCCCTTTGCCAACGTGCCCTTCGCCCCCTGGGCCGTGTAGCTACCGACGTACAAGTACTTGGCCATTGGCTCTTCCTCCGGTATGCCCCCCTGGCGCCGCTTAACCGTACTTCGCCAGCGCTACCCCACCGGCGGAATTCCATGATGGCGGCCCCACGCGTCACCGCGCCGGACGCCGCCACGCCGCGCACCTCGATGCCGAGCGGTGTGATCCGGTCGACGGCGACGATGGGCTTGCGAGTGGCGCATAATAGAACGCCCGTTCTGTGGACAGACCGGCGATGGCCTGTGGACAGGCGGCACCCGGCAGGTGGACGACCCGCCCGGCGGCGTGGACGAACGGCCCGCGATCGTGGACGAACGGCGCCCGGACGTGGACGGCGGGCCGCTGATCGTGGATGCCTCGAAAACCCACATGTTGCGATCCGATCACCGGTCGCACCACTACATGTTGTGGTTTGGGGGTTGACCGGCCCTGCCCGACCGACGTATCGTATCCGGGTCGCCCTGACGCCGGACGACCCTCGAAGCGCCCGAAGCACCCGGCCCGGATGCCGCGTGATCGGACCCACGGAGGACCGGCGGTGGAACGACCCGACGGACGGTCCCGCAGCTGCACGTCACCCCATCCGTGACCGCGGAACCGCCAACCGGACGGAGCCCAAGCTGAACGACGACTTCCCGTCTGGCACCCGGGACGGCGCCGCCGGCAACGGACCCCCATCCGGGCCGCCGGAGCCACTGGAGATCCCGCGCACGCGGGAGTGGAGGAGACGGACGACATGGCCCAGGCTCGCGAGGTTGTTCCCGTGATGGATGCAAAGGCGGCGCCCAAGGCGCGATCGAAGGCAGCAGCCGGGACCGCGAAGACGACGCGCAGGGGCCTCGGCGGCCCGTACGGTGCCAGCTTCACCGGCGAGCGGACTCGCGGGCTCACGTTCGAGCGCCGCTGGACCCGCCCGGGCGTCCATCCGTACGACGAGATCACCTGGGAGTACCGGACGGCCGGCATCTCGAGCGAGAGCGGCAAGACCGTCTTCGAGCAGAAGGACGTCGAGGTGCCGGCGTTCTGGAGCCAGCTCGCGACCAACGTCGTGGTCAGCAAGTACTTCCGCGGCCACGTCGGCACGCCGGAGCGCGAGCACAGCGTCCGCCAGCTGATCGATCGCGTGGTCAACACGATCGCCGCCTGGGCCGAGACGCAGCGCTACTTCGCCACGGACGAGGACCTCGCCGCGTTCCAGGCGGAGCTCACCCACCTGCTCGTCCACCAGAAGATGGCGTTCAACTCGCCGGTCTGGTTCAACGTCGGGATCGAGGCGAAGCCGCAGTGCTCCGCGTGCTTCATCAACTCGGTCCAGGACAACATGAGCTCGATCATGGACCTCGCCAAGACCGAGGCCATGCTGTTCAAGTACGGCTCGGGCGCGGGCGTCAACCTGTCCCCCATCCGCTCGAGCAAGGCCAAGATGTCGGGCGGCGGCATCGCGTCAGGCCCGGTCAGCTTCATGCGCGGCTACGACGCGTTCGCGGGCGTGATCAAGTCGGGCGGCAAGACCCGCCGCGCGGCCAAGATGGTGATCCTGGACGCGGACCACCCGGACATCATCGACTTCATCGACTCCAAGGCCAAGGAGGAGCAGAAGGCCTGGGCCCTGATCGAGCAGGGCTACGACCCGAGCTTCACCGGTGAGGCCTACGGCAGCGTGTTCTTCCAGAACGCGAACCACAGCGTGCGTGTCACGGACGACTTCATGAAGGCGGTCGAGCGCGACGCGGAATGGCAGACCCACGAGGTCAGCGACGGCCAGCCGGCCGGCACATACAAGGCGCGGGACATCTTCCGCAAGATGGCCGAGGCGGCCCACCTGTGCGGCGACCCGGGCATCCAGTACGACAGCACGATCAACGACTGGCATACCAGCGCGGCCACGGACCGGATCTACGCATCCAACCCGTGCAGCGAATACATGTTCCTCAACGACACGGCGTGCAACCTGGCCAGCCTCAACCTGATGAAGTTCGTGGACGCGGATGGCGAGTTCGACGTCGACGCGTTCCGGTTCGCGGCCAAGGTCACGATCACGGCGCAGGAGATCCTGGTCGACAACGCCAGCTACCCCACGCAGAAGATCGAGGAGAACAGCCACCGGTTCCGGCCGCTCGGCCTGGGCTACGCCAACCTCGGCGCGCTGCTCATGAACCGCGGGCTGGCCTACGACTCCGACGAGGGTCGCGCGTACGCGGGCGCGATCACCGCCCTGATGCACGGCGAGGCCTATCGCCAGAGCGCGGTCATCGCGCGCGATCACGGTGGACCGTTCGTGGACTACGACATCAACCGGGACTCGTTCCTGCGGGTCATCGCCAAGCACCGCGAGGCGGCCTACGCCCTGCCCGAGACCGGCGTCCCGCAGCCGATGCTGGCCAACGCCCGCCAGCTGTACGACGAGGTCCTCGAGCTGGGCACGCAGCACGGCTACCGCAACGCGCAGGTCACCGTGCTCGCGCCCACCGGCACCATCGCGTTCATGATGGATTGCGACACCACCGGCATCGAGCCCGACATCGCGCTCATCAAGTACAAGAAGCTGGTCGGCGAGGGCTACCTCAAGATCGTCAACCAGACCGTGCCGGCCGCCCTGCGCAAGCTCGGCTACGACGCCGCGCAGGTTACCGGGATCATCGACTACATCAACGAGCGGGAAACGATCGAAGGGGCTCCGGAGCTCAAGCCGGAGCACCTGTCGGTGTTCGACTGCGCGTTCAAGCCCGTCAACGGCGAGCGGTCCATCCACTACATGGGCCACGTCCGGATGATGGGCGCGGTCCAGCCGTTCCTGTCCGGCGCCATCAGCAAGACCGTCAACATGCCGGAGGCCGCGACGGCCGAGGAGATCGAGCAGGTCTACACGGAAGGCTGGAAGCGGGGCCTCAAGGCCATCGCGATCTACCGCGACGGGTCAAAGCGCAGCCAGCCGCTGTCGACGGGCAAGAAGAAGGACGACGACGCTGTCGCGGGCTCGGCCGAGGATCGGGAGACGATCGAGAGCCTGCGCAAGCAGCTCGCCATCGCCCAGGTCGAGGCCACCAAGCCGCATCGCCACCGGCTGCCCGCCGAGCGCGCCGCGGTGACCCACAAGTTCGAGATCAGCGGCCACGAGGGCTACATCACCGTCGGCCTGTACCCGGACGGCCAGCCCGGCGAGATCTTCCTCAAGATGGCCAAGGAAGGATCGACCGTCAGCGGCCTCATGGACACGCTCGCGACGTCGATCAGCCTGGCGCTCCAGTACGGCGTGCCGCTCAAGGACGTGGTCAACAAGTTCGCCCACGTCCGGTTCGAGCCCAGCGGCTTCACCGGCAACCCGGAGATCCCGATCGCCAAGTCGCTCGTGGACTACGTGTTCCGGTGGCTGGGCAGCCGGTTCCTGCCGAGCGACGAGAAGGGCCCGCTGGGGCTGATCGATCGCTCCCAGGTCGTCGAGGATGCGCCGGCGGCGCTGTCCGGGGCGTCGGCCCTCAAGCCCGCGGCGGACGAGGGCATCACCGCCCAGTCCGAAGCGGTCCAGAGTCCGGCGTCCGGGTCGCCCGCCACCCTCGCTTCTCCGCCGGCGGACGAGACCCCGACGGCAACCGCCGTGTCCGCCGCGCCGGCCAAGGAGGAGCTGACGGTCATCGCGACCAACGGACACACGGCCAACGGGCACGGCAACGGCAATGGGAAGAGCAACGGACTGTCGGCGATCGCCGCCTCGCTCGGCGGGGTGTCGCTCGGTGGTGGCACGAAGGTCGCCTTCGCCGCCCAGGCGGATGCCCCGTCGTGCGCCGAATGCGGCTCGATCATGGTCCGCAACGGGTCCTGCTACAAGTGCCTCAACTGCGGGAGCACGTCCGGCTGCAGCTGAGCCAACGACATCTGAACGGGAGCCCGGGCAACTCGCTCGGGCTCCTCATTCGCGAGCGCGTCTTCTAGCGACGCAGTACTCAGTCCAACCCGGTCTCGCTGCCCAGCACCAGCACCCCGACGGGCTCCGCCTTGCCCTTCAGGTCGAGGTCGCGGTGCTCGAGCGGGTCCAACGTCGAGCGGTGCAGGCCTGCGGATGCGGCGCCATCGACCGTGACCAGCAGCTCGCCGGCGGCGGCCGCTGAGGCCAGCCGAGCGGCAACGTTGACCACGTCGCCCAGCGCCGTGAACGTGGTGGCCGGTGGCTCCGCGAGCGATCCCACGAACGCCACGCCGGTGTGGACGCCGATGCCGATCGGGATCCAGGGGCCGCCGGGCTCGCCGTGGCCCGTCGCACGCAGCAGGTCGCGGCCAGTCTCGAGCGCGCGTTGCGCGTGCCGCTCGCCGGTGAGCGCCGGGAGGAAGATCGCCATCACCTCGTCGCCCACGAACTTGTCGAGGATGGCGTCGTGGCGAAAGAGCACCTCTGCGGCGGTCGCGTAGAAGCGCTGCATCAGGTGCCGGAAGTCGGTGGGCGTCGTCCGCTCGGCCAGGGATGTCGATCCCCGGACGTCCGCGAACAGCAGGCTGCACGGGATCTCGGCGCCGCCGCGGTGCTGGTCGAGGACCGAGAAGCAGCGGGTGCAGTAGTTGGGGTTCTTGTCCCAGCGCCGGCTGCCCATGAGCCGGGCAAGGGGCGAGCCGATGCCGCCGAACGGGGCGCCGCAGAAGTGGCACCTCGGACCGCCGGGCATCCGGCGCATGATCTTTGAGAACCGGATGAACTCGGGATCCGTGCCCAGCAGGACGGCCCGCCACTTGGGCTCGCTGGGATCGTTCGACGTCACGGCGCTACCCGCACTCGGTCGAGGTGCCGTGTTGCCCGCCGCCACATGGCCGGACACCCGTCCGTTTCCGGGCTGCCTGGCGCATCCCTTCCTCGAGCGCCGCGATCGGCTCATCGAGCGCCGCGATCGCCCGCTCGTCGAGCGGCAGCGACGCCAGCCAGGCGCGCATCCGGGCGGCCTCCGCGGCGCGATCGAGGGCGTCGTCCCGCTCGCGGAACGCGTCGCGTGCCGCGCTCGCGATCCACTCCTGGGCCATGTACGCCATGGGTCAGCCCCCGGTGAGGGGCGAGCCGGCGGCCGCCGCCAGGCGCTCCAGCGTGGCGCGCTCGAAGAACGCTCCGTCCACGTAGCACCACATCCACCCCTCCTTGAGGCGGACGGAGCGCATGATCGCGTGGCCCGTGGCGTCAGAGTGGGCGCGCAGATGGCGGTTGAGCGAGGTGTCGCAGCAGCCCACGGCGCCGCACACGAGGCACATCCGCAGGGCCGGCCAGTAGCTGCCGATCTCGACGCACTCGGCGCACACGGCGGTCGATGGCTCGAACACGCGGGCATCGCCCAGGTGGCTGCAGGGCTTGTCGGCCGCCTGGCCGGCGAACCCGAGCTTGAGCAGGAACTCCGGCGGCGCGATGGGGTCTTTGGGCTCCAGGTGCATCGCGTCGGCAGGCGGGATGACGCCCACCGCGCGGAGGGCGGCGATCGCGGCCGGCGGCGGATCGTCGCCCTGGACCAGCCAGCCGCGATCCGTCGGGCGGAAGCGGAGCGCCATCTCGATGCGGATGGGCTCACCCGTGGGCGGCGAGCCCCACAGCTCGCCGGTGAACGTCCCGGTCACGACGGCTCGGACGCCGACCTCCCCGGGGGCCGCCGCCTCGATCTCGCGCTCCTCGACCACGATCCGCAGGTCGGGCATGGCCGCTCGAACGTCGGGGAGGAGCTGCACCCAGCGATCGGACTGGGATGGCTCGTCCGCGGCGCGGGCGTGGCCGTAGTAGTCCTCGGCGAGGAACGACCGGATGGTGGCGTCGTCGTCGCCGATCAAGGCGTCAGTGAAGGCAACGATGTCAGCGAGGGACCCATCGGTCATGAATGGCGGTCTCCGATCGCGCGCCGATGCTTGGGCAGGCGGCCCGAGGGCGGCGGCGTCCGCGCATCGTACTGTGCAGCGCGGTTGGACGGGAGCGCGGTGTTTCACGCGGTCGCGGCGCCACCATACCGGCATGGGCCGGGTGCCGGGCGGTCCGGTGAACCTCGCACTCGACGCGCACGTGACCGCGTCGGCGTCGATCGCGGGCTCCGAACCGGACAAGGCCGTCGACGGTGACCCGGACACGATCTGGAGCGCGGGCACCGGGCCGCCGTCGTGGATCGAGATCGACCTGGGCACATAGCAACAGATCGCGTCGATCCGCCTCACCGTCAGCCAGTACCCGGACGGGGCCACGCGCCACCGGGTCAGCTGCGCGACGTCGCCGGGTGGGGCCACGAAGACCCTGCCCATGCTGACCGGGTCCGCCGGTCTCGTGCCGCACCTTGCGAATCGAGACCCTGGCGAGCCCGTCGTGGGTCGCCTGGCGCGAGATCGAGGTGTTCGGCGCAGGCTCGTGACCAAGCCGGGGCGGTTTCCGGGCGAGTGACGAGCCTGACCGATCGCGCGCCTACCTGTCCGCGCCGGTGGCGTCCGCGAGCTCGCTCACCTCCAGCACGATCGGCCCGAGGATCGCCTCCAGGCGCTCGGCGGACAGGCCGACCACCTTGAGGAACACGTTTCGCGTCTCGGGCGCTACGGCGCCGTACGTGCACATCGCGCTCACCGATCCACCGGCCTCGGCGACGGCGCCGGTGACCTTGGCGAGGGCGCCCGGCCGGTCGGACACGGTCATGGTGACCCGGGCCCCCGGCTCGTGCGCGCCAAGCAGCTCGGCGAACACCCGGAAGACGTCGGTCTCCGTGATCACGCCCACGACCTTGCCGCCGTCGACCACCGGCAACCCGCCGATCTTCCGGTCGAGCATGAGCTGAGCGGCATCCTCGATCGGCGTCTGCGGCCCGACCGTGAGCACGGCGCGGGTCATCACCTCGGCGACGGTCAGGCGGCCGAGGAGGTACGTGATCTCCCACACGCTGAGGCTCGTCGCTGGCGACGGGGCCGCATGCAGGAGGTCCTTGTCCGACACGATCCCGACCAGACGTCCCTTGGCGTCCACGACGGGCAGGCGCCGGATGTGCTGCTCCTGCATCGTGCGAAGCGCCTCGCTGACCGGAGTCTCGGGCGCTGCGACCCGCGGCGGCGCGGACATGGAGTTGCCAACCAGCATCACTGATTCCTCCAGCTACAACCCCAGGTACGCGCGCTGGACGTCGGCGTTGCCGGCAACGTCGCCGGCGGGTCCACTCAGGACCGTGCGCCCCTGGCTGAGTACATGGGCATTGTCGCTCACCGCGAGCGCCAGCCGGACGTTCTGCTCCACGAGCAGCATCGTCAGGCCATCGCGTCGCAGCTGCTGGAGCGACTCGAACAGGTTGATCGTGAGCAGCGGCGACAGGCCGAGCGAGAGCTCGTCGAGCATCAGCACCAGCGGCTCGGCCATCAGGCCGCGGGCGACCGCGACCATCTGCTGCTCGCCGCCCGACAGGGTCGCGGTGCGCTGGTCGCGCCGCTCGGCAAGCCTCGGGAACAGCTCGAGCACCCGAGACAGGTTGCGGGCGGCGTTTCCGCGGGCGCGGCGGTTGTAGGCACCGAGATCGAGGTTCTCGCGCACGGTCAGGTCGGTGAACAGCTGGCGGCCCTCGGGCACGAGCACGAGGCCGAGGTCTGCCTTGGCGTGCGCCGACAGGCCGGTCACATCGCGCCCGTCGAACGTGACGGAGCCGGCCCAGGGCTTGAGCAGGCCGGTGATCGCCCGCAGCATGGTCGTCTTGCCGGCGCCGTTGGACCCGATGAGGCTGGTCAGGCGGCCCGGTTCGAGGGTCAGCGTCCCGTCCCACAGCACCTGGACATCGCCGTAGCCCGTCGCGAGGTCGCGGACGACGAGCAGCCCGTCGGCGGCGGGCGCGGTGGGTGCGGCAACGGGTCCCCGGTCGCGAGGCTGCTCGGCCGCGGTCACGTGCGCCGCTCCAGCCGTTCCGCGAGCTTCGGATCGCCCAGGTAGGCCTCGATGACCGCCGGATCTCCGGCGACCTCGGCCGGCGTGCCGCGCGAGATCGGGTGGCCGTAGTCCAGCACCACCACGTAGTCAGAGACGTTCATCAGTGCGTGCATCACGTGCTCGATGATCACGATCGTGATCCCCCGCTCACGGACGCCGCGGATCGTCTCCACCATGCCATCGATCTCCGCCGGGTTGAGCCCGGCGAGCACCTCGTCGAGGAGGAGCACGAAGGGGTCGGCCGCAAGGGCGCGCGCAAGCTCGAGCCGCTTCTTCTGGGCGACGTTGAGGGTCGCCGCCAGCTGGTCCGCTCGGCTGTCGAGGCCGACCTCCGCGAGGGCTTGCTCGGCCGCCCGCCGGGCATCGGCGAGGCCGAGATTGTGGCGCCCGAAGCACGCCCCGGCCATGACGTTCTCGAGGACGCTGAGCTCGTTGAGCGGCCGTACGATCTGGTGCGTCCGGGCAAGTCCGAGTCGCGCGACGTCGTACGGCCGGCGCCCCGCGATCGCCGTTCCGCGCAGCTCCACCGAGCCCTGGTCCGGCTTGTACACGCCGCTCAGGACGTTGAACAGGGTGGTCTTGCCGGCACCGTTGGGCCCGATCAGGCCCAGGATCTGGCGCTCCTCGACGGTGAACGTGACGCCGTCGACGGCCAGCAGCCCGCCGAAGCGCTTGCTGACGTTGCTGACGGCGAGCGCCGCGGTCATGCGCGCGTCCGCCCGATCCCGGGGCCGGTCATTCGAGCACCGAACGCAGCTTCGGCAGCCGTCGCCGCAGCCAGCCGATCAGGCCGTTGGGGATGAACAGGATGATGAGCAGCAGGAGCACACCCGCGATCGTGAGCTGGAGGGACTTGAACGGGTCACTGGTGAGCAGGAACGAGCGCAGGCGGTCGTACCCGGCGGCGCCCAGGACGGGACCCAGGACGGTGCCCATACCCCCCAGCATGACCATCACGATCATCTCGATCGAGAACTGGAGCCGGAACGCGTCGGACGGCTCGACGTTGCCGTTCTTGAAGAAGAACAGCACCCCGATCATCCCGGGCACCACGGCCGACAGCACGAACGCCCAGGTCTTCGCCCACGGGGTGCGGACGCCGATCACCATCGCCGCGTCCTCGTCCTCGCGGATCGTGAACAGGGAGAGCCCGAACTTGGAGGACTTGACGAGGTAGCTGCCGATCACGATCAGCAGGGTGACGGCCAGCAGTGCGACGTAGGTCAGCCACAGCGCCTGGCCGGGTCCGCCGTAGTCCTTGTAGGCGGCGAAGTTGAGGGACATCCCGATCGGCCCGCCGAACGGATCGAAGTTGCTGACGAACGCCCGGACCGCCTCGTTGACGCCGATGGTGGCCAGCGCGAAGTAGGCACCCCGGAGGCGCAGGATCGAGGCGCCCATGAGCAGGGCCAGCAGCGCCGCCGCGGCGCCACCCGCGAGGACGGCGACGACGAGCGGCAGCCCGAGCGCGCTGAGCACCCAGAAGCCAACGTACCCGCCGAGCCCGAAGAACACGATGTGCCCGAAGCTCACGTACCCGGTGTAGCCCATGACCAGGTTGAGGCTGGAGGCCAGGGCCACGAACATGAGCATCACGAACAGGCTCTCGCGCAGGGTCGCTGAGCCCGTCACGAGCGGCGTCACCCCGATGGCCAGCACGGCCAGCACCGGGATCCAGAAGCCGGGCCTGCGGAGGAAGCGGGTGTTCATTCGGGTCGCCCGAACAGGCCCCATGGCCGGGCCAGCAGGATCAGGATGAACAGCACGAACTCCACGACCGGCACCAGGCTGGACGACATGAACACCGGGACGATGCCCTCGAGACAGCCGAGCACGAGCCCGCCGAACAGGGCGCCGATGGGGCTGCCGAGGCCGCCCAGCACGACGATCACGAAGCTCTTGAGCTGGTAGGCATCGCCGGACAGGATGGTGAACGGGAAGAAGGTTGCGATCAGGCCGCCGGCAATGGCGGCGAGCGCCGTTCCGATGCCGAACGACAGGGCGAGGACGCGGCTGGACGGGATCCCCATCAGCTCCGCGGCGGCCCGGTTGTTGGCGACGGCCCGGATCGAGCGGCCCAGACCGGAGCGATACAGCAGCAGGTACAGGACCACCGCGACCACGACGGCCGCGACGCTGCCGACGAGCCGGGTGCCGGGGATCGTCACGGGATCGATCGTGAACCGGCCGAGGTCCACGTTGGTGCTGTAGGGGCTGGTAGTGAGCAGCGTGGTCGCCGTGCCGATGATGATCATGTTGACCGCGAACGTGGCCAGCAGCGAGGACAGGGGCGGTGCGCCGATGACCCGGTGCACCGCCACCACGTAGATCACGTAGCCGCTGGCGAGGCCGCCAACGGCCACGAACGGAAGTGCGAGGTACGGGTTCAGTCCCAGCACGCGGACCAGGAAGTAGAGCCCGAACATGCCCAGGGCGATGATCGCGCCGTGCGCGAGGTTGATCACGCGCACGACGCCCCATATCAGCGTCAGGCCCATGGCGGCCACGCCATAGACGAAGCCGATCAGCAGCCCGTCGACAAGCGATGCGATGAGCTGGTCAAGCATCGTCTGCGGACGGTGTCGTGCGCGATGACGGACCTCGCGGACGATCGCCGGTCACCGTGGCGGCCGCGCTACGGGATCGGGTACAGCGCGTCGGCCGTCTTGGCGGCAGCGGGCCATACGACCTGCTTGCCGAGCGTGCCCGACGAGTCCTTCTGCCACTGGATGTAGACCATGTCGTGGCTCATCTGAAGCCCGTGGTTCTCCGCCGACGTGTCGAACTTCGTGGTCCCGAAGAACGACATCAGGTTGAGCCCGTCCATGGCTGTCCGGACCTGCTCCGTGTCGGTCGAGCCGGCTGCTTCCAGCGCGGCCTGGAGGATGAGCCCGGCCGCGTAGCCACCCGCGCTGTGGTACGAGGGATCGTCGCCGTAGGCGGCCTTGTACTCGCTGACGAAGGTGTCCACCGTCGGGCCGATCCAGGTGGCGCCGGCGGATTGGGCACCGGCCTCCGAGAAGCCCACGGTGGGCTCCCACTGGCTCGGACCCACGACGCCCAGCGCCGCGTCGCCGATGTCGGCGAAGGACGGCTCGGGCGGCGCGACCAGGAGGGCGATCATCTTGGCCTTCACGCCCTTGTCATAGATCTGCTTGGCAAACGTGCTGGTGTCGGGGAAGTGGCCGCCGCCCATCACCGCGTCGGGCGACGCCGCGGAGACCTTGTTGATCAGCGCACCGAAGTCGGTCGTCCCGGTGTCGTAACCCTCGTTGACCACGACCTGGAACCCCTTCGTGCCCGCGTACGTGTTGAGCGCGGCGGCCACATCGGTCGAGAACTTGTCGTTCTCGTGGACGATCGCGATCTTCTTGGCGCTCGGATCCAGGCTCGCCAGCAGGTCCGCGGCGCCGGTGAGGTAGCGGCTCGCGGGCGTGTACGACTGGAACACGTGCGTGTAGCCCTTCTGGTAGGTGCTGTCGGACGCTGCGCCGGTCGTGATGATGATCTTGCCGTACTGCTCGGCGATCACCGCGGCGGCGTCGGCCAGGCCGCTCGAATAGGGACTGATCAGGAAGTCCGCCTTGTCGTCATTGATGAGCTTGGTGTACAACTCCTGGACCCGGTCCTTGTTGCTCTCGTCGTCGTACGACGCCGACTTGAACATCAGCGTGGTGCCGTCCGACAGCTGTACGCCGCCGGCCTTGTTGACGTCATCCATCCACAGCTGGAGGCCGTCCAGCTGGCGCGTCGATTCGACGTTGAGGCTGCCTGTCTGCGAGGCCGTGAACCCGATCGTCAGCGTCTTCGTCTCGCCGGCCGCGCTGGGGGCTGCGGACGAGGACGATGCCGCCGGCCCCGACGGTGCCTCGGTGGTTGGGGCGGGTGAGCTCGAGGTCGAGCAGCCGGCGAGCGCGATCGCCGCGAGCAGGGGCACCATGCGCCCGAGTGAGGTCCGCGTTTGCATGAGCCTGATCCTCCAAGGGATCACGACGAGCTCCGGCCGCGACATTCGGTTCACCGGAAACCGAATCCGGCGGACGACGGGCCGGCGGACGACGGTGATCGGTTACTCGAACTATGCAACGCGTGTCAAAGCCCCCCATCGGCCCTCGCCTGGCTCTCGCTCGGTGTCGCTGGCGGACGGGCCGCCCCGGCCGTCGCTCCGGGTGGCGCGGCGGGCCGGGGTTGCTCGTCGGGCCGCAGACCGTGGACAGTTGGCATGAGTTGTACCGCCCCTGTCCGCCGAGGCGGCATCGAGGATCGCCCCAGCGAGCGGCGCAGATCGAGCGGCGTGATGGTTCTCATCGTTGACGCGTGAGCAGACCGCAGACCGTGGCCCGATTTCGTGCCACCATCGCCTGGCCCGGTGGTCACGCCGGCATTGAACCCGGGGTGGACAGTTGCGCGGCCGGATCGGATCACTCGCCACGCTCGTCGCGGTCCTGACGCTGGCCGCCTGCTCGACCTCCCCCGTCTCGCAGGCAACGTCGCTGGCCTCGACCCCGGCCCCCTCCGGTGACACGTCCACAGCGCCCAGCGCCGAGCCGTCCGAGGACGCCGTCGCCTCCGTCGCGCCCGCGACGCCGACGAGCGTCCCTGATGCGCCGCCGCCGAAGCCCGGGGATCCCACCTGGACGCTGGCCAGCGAGACGACCGACCCCAGCGGCAAGACCACGACGACGTACGAGATCACCTGGACCGAGCCCGACGGCGCGGCCTCGGCGTTCCTGGTCTACGGCCTGACCGTGTGCCTCCGCGACGAGGCGAGGTACGACGGCCAGCCGTGCGTCGTGCGCGGCATGAAGATCGACAAGGACACGCTGATCCAGATCGGCCAGGCCCCGGGCGACGCCCGCTCGATCAGGGTCTCGTGGGAGTCGAGCGGCGAGGGACCCGGGCCGTACCCCGCGATCCTGTTGCGTGCGACCAACGCCGCCGGCGACAGCATCTTCACGATCGTCCACAGCGACACCGTGTGCTTCCAATGCACGTACTGAGCCGGACGCGGCCCATCAGGGGCTCGAGCGGCTGCGGGATGCCACGGCGAGGGATCGCCGGGCCTGGTTGAAGGCGATCCCGCCTCGCCAGCACCCGGTACCGCGGGGGCAGGACGATCGTCCCGGCAACGCTCAATTCGGTGCACCCATGCACCGCAATGTGGCTCCGGCGCCTCCGGATCGGGACACACGCACGGTAATGGGTGGTTGGGGGTACCGGCGTGCGTTGTGCCGCCGACGAGCGGGCGGTAGTGTCCGAATGATCCGGCGGAATGCCCACCGCCTATTTCATGGGCAGCACTGATTGGAACCATATTGGCCCTGGTGCCAGATCCCTGGCCCGAGTATCCCCGCGCGCCATTTTCGGCCGACGGGCTGACGTTCGACGTGCTCCGGCACGTCGTGCCCGGCGCTGCCACGGTGATCCTGCTCCACGAGCTGCCCGGTCACGGTGAGCGAACGATCGCGGTGGCCGACCGCCTGGTCGCGGGCGGCTTCTCGGTCGCGATGCCGGTGCTGCTGCCGCCCGCCATTCGCCGTCCGGGCATCCGGCAGGCGATCGGGAACGGCCGCAGCGTGCTCGCGTCCGATGCCTTCGCCCCGCTCGCGGTCCGGAAGGACCGTCCGGTGACGGCGTGGCTGCGGAGGCTCGCGACCCACGAGGCGATGGTCTCAGGCCGGCCGGTCGGTATCGTGGGCATGTCGTTGACCGGCAGCTTCGCGCTCGCGGCGGCCGTCGATACGGCGGTGGGCGCCGCCGTTGCCAGCCAGCCCTCGATGCCGCCGTCGTTGTTCCGATGGCAGCTCGACCTGGCAATGTCGAACGCGACGCTCGATGAGCTCGTCGATCGCGCCGAGGCCGGGTTCCGCGTCCGCGCATTGCGCTTCTCGCGCGACCCCATCTCGCGCGGCAGGCGGATGCGGTTCATCGGCGACATGCTGCCCAACGCCGAGATCGTCGAGGTCCCGACCCGGAGCCCGATCCGCCATTCGGTGCTCGCGTCCGCGACGCGCGCCCGTGAGGGTTCGCCGCTCCATTCGGCGCTGGTGGGCACCATCTACTACCTGCGCGAGCAGCTCGGCGCCCCGTCGGACAACGGGATCCCCCGGATCACGCGGGGATTGCCGTGAGCATCGTCGGCATCGGGCGTCAGCCCGAGGAGGAGGACGAGCTCCCCGTCTGGCTTCCCCGGTGGCGGCCGCCCGAGCGCGTCTTCGAGGCCCTGCCCGAGGCGTTGCCCGAGGACCTGTCCGGGGCCCCCCCGGAGCCGCGCACGACGCCGAGCCAGGATCGACAGCCCGTGGCCGAGCCGCCCGTCGACGGAGACCACCGGGCGACCGCCAGGAAGGACGATGGCAGGGGCGGCCCGAAGCGGACCCGGAAGCAACGCAAGAAGGACCGGAAGCGGGCGCGCGAGGAGCTGCGCCTGGCGAACCGGATGCAGCAGCGACGGGCAAGCAAGGCGCCCCTTGCCGAGGCTTCGCCCCTGGCCGAGACTCCGCCCCGTGCCGAGACTCCGCCCCTGGCCGAGGCCCGGTTGCCGAACATCGCGCTCGACCAGCCGCCGCCGTCGGGCCCCGCGACCGCCGAGCCGGCCGAACCGGATGCCGAGCCCGAGGCGGCCGTGGCCGGCGAGCCGCGCACCAGCGGCGTCGACGGAGGCGACCCGAACCGGATCGGGATCGTGTTCGTCCACGGCATCGATGGGCACAGGCCGGGGGAGACGCTGCTGGCGTGGGCGAGCCCGGTCGTGCGCCTGCTGACGGCGTGGGCGACGACCACGTACGGCGTCCGGCCGCAGAACGACCCGACGATATCGGCCGGCCTGGACTTCACGGGCGCCCGGCGGCCGGTCGTCGTCGCATCCGTGTCCGAGCTTGGCCACCACCCGGCCCAGACGTGGATCATGACCGAGGCGTGGTGGGCGACCCAGGTGAGCCCGCCGCCGCTGGGCGCGATGCTGCGATGGCTGCTGCCGGGGGAGCTGATCCGGGTCTGGTCGGGTGTCGTGTCCGGCATGGCCGGCCGGGCCGGAATCGTGTTCCGGCTTGCGGACGTGCTCCTCCTGTTCCTGTTCCTGCTGCCCGCCGGCATCGCGGTCCTGATCGCGGCGATCCTCCTCCGCCTGCTGCGCGCGATCCCCTGGAGCCCGATCCGGGACGTCGCGACACGGTGGACGATGCGGCTGTTCCTGCTGGGCGGGTTCGGCGACGTCCGCGTCCTGCTCACGGACCGCGTCCAGGCGGCCAACGCGCGGGGCCGGGTCGCCGAGGCGATCCGCGACTGCCGGGCTGCCGGTTGCGGGACGATCGTGCTGATCGGCCAGTCGAGCGGTGCACTCGTGGCATACATGACCCTCGCCGACGAGACGTACGCCACGCTTCCGGTACGCGAGCTCATCACCGTCGGCCAGACGCTTGGCACCGCATGGCGCCTCGGGCACGCCGACGAGTACGACGTGCCCGACCGCAGCCCGGACCGCCTGTACCGCGGCGATCGGCTGCGCGGGAACGTGGCCAGCCTCCCGTTCCGCGCGGGGTTGCGCTGGCACGACTTCTGGGCGACCCACGATCCCGGCCCGGCCGGGCCGTTGATGACCGGGTCGCAGGTCACGTTTCCGGAGCTCGCGGGCGGAGCGTCGACGCCGGTGTTCAACCGGATGAGCCTGCGCCGCGACCAGGCGACCTACTGGGACAACGACGAGGAGCTCGTCCTGCCGGTCGCGCGCCTGATCGACGAGGCGCCGGCGGGGCCGCAGCGGCGGTCACGATTCTTCCCCGAGGGCCCGTCGACCCGGCGCGTCGAACGGCGCCAGCACCGTGTGCGACTGCTCAGGCTCGCCTGGATCGCGATCGTCGTGTCGGCGCCTCGTCTCGATCGCTGTTGCCGCGTTCGACCCGCTGGTCCCCGGCGGTGCGTCCAGCCTCGAGATGGCCGGACGCGGCGCCCGCGACGCGCTCGCGACGCTCGCCGACAACCTGCGACCCGCGCTCGACTCGGCAGGCCTCCAGGTCAGCGTCGGGACTCTGGAACGGAACGCGGCGATCGCGATCGGGCTGGTGCTGATCATGGTCGCCTACTGGCTGGTCGCCCGGACGACGACCTGGCTGTGGGTTGCGTGGGACGCCCGCGAGAGGCGCATCGCGCTCCAGCCGATCCCGGAGTGGCGATCGATGCTGCCCCTCGCCATCCAGCTCGGCCTGTGCGCGGGCGCCGGACTCTGGCTGCTGACCGTGACGGCGACCGGTAGCTGGTCGTTTGCGGTGCCATCGGCGGCTGCGCTCGTGCTGGCCGTGGTCGCCGGTGCACTCACGAGGCGCGGCCGGATCCGCCGGCCGACCATCGAGGAGCTGGCGTACGAGGACGTCCTGCCCTGAGCGTAGCTCCGGCGCGGAGTGCGCGTCGAGGCGGATCCGTCAGCCCAGGGCGCGCCGGATCGCGGTGACGTCGTCGCCCAGCAGGACCACGCGCCCGTCGACGGTCGTGTACAGGAGGGTGATGTTGACCCCGGCATCCGCGACACGCCGCAGGAGCGCGGCGCCCGCGCCAGGCTGGTGCTCGACCGGCGCGACGGCCGCCGGGCTCTGGGCCAGGATGTCGAACCCGGCGTCGATCAACGCCCGCGTCGCTCGCTCCGCGTCGCCGACCAGGACGTGGCAGATCCCGCGGTCGTCCTCGGCGAACCCGCAGGCGCCGTCGATGTTGATGCCGGCATGGCCGAGCGCGGCGAGCGCCTCGGCGAGCGTGCCAGGCCGGTTCGCCAGGCTGATCGTCAGGTCCGTCGCCATGCGTTGCCTCCGTCCACGTGGGCCAGCTCGCGAACCGTGTGCTGTCAGGCGATGGTGTCGATGTGACCGCCCAGCGGTACGTTCCAGCCGATGAGCTCGCAGCCGAGGTAATGCGGCGCACCCTGCCCCGGGGTGCAGTCGGAACAGCCCCAATAGGTCAGCCCGCCCTCGTCGGCAAGGTACGCGACGTCGCACTGTGCCTCGGTGGGATCGCAGTTGCGAGCGTGGCAGGCGCAGTTGCAGTGGGCCCAGTGCTCACAGGTGCAGACGGCCGTCGGCGACGGGGACCGCAGGATGCTGGCCGGGAATGGCAACGCTTGCATGCCGGGTCTCCTCGCCGCACGACCGACCGGGCGTACCCGCCCCGGCCCGGTGGTGTCGATTGTCCTCCGCGGCGTCAACTGCACGGTGCGACGTCACGTCGGCGGGCCGCCAAGGTGCTTGTATCGATCTGATATCATTCTGATCGCGCGCATGCCTGTCGCGCAGAAGGAGCATCGGACGTCGATGAACAAGGAACGAATCGCCCAATCGCTGCCCGGCATCCCCGCCCTGGCCGTCTTGTTGCTGGCGTCGGTCGCCTACGTGGCGGGGTTCATCTGGTACGCCGTCGAGGTCCTCGGCCCGCTCGGCGACAGCTTCGGCCTCGGCGATCTTGCCCAGCTCGGGCTGGTCTCGCTGGTGGGGATCATCATCGCCATCGCGTGGGGTGGGCTGACCGCGGTCAACCCCAACGAGGCGCGGGCGCTGGTCCTGTTCGGCCACTACGCGGGATCGATCCGTGACCAGGGCTTCCACTGGGTCAACCCGTTCACGCGCCGGCCCAGGATCTCCGTCCGCGTCCGCAACTTCGAGACCTCGAAGCTCAAGGTCAACGACCACGACGGCAACCCGATCGAGATCGCCGCGGTCGTCGTGTGGAAGGTGACCGACACGGCCGAGGCCCTGTTCGAGGTCGACGACTTCGAGAACTTCGTCCACGTCCAGGCCGAGTCCGCGCTGCGAAACCTGGCCACGACGCACCCCTACGACGCGCACAACGAGGGCGACGTCGCGCTCCGGGCGAACCAGGCGGAGATCGCCGACCAGCTCCGGACGGAGATCCAGGACCGGCTGGTCAAGGCCGGCCTGGAGGTCATCGAGGCACGGATCAGCCACCTCGCCTACGCCCCCGAGATCGCCAACGCGATGCTCCGCCGGCAGCAGGCGAACGCGGTGATCGCGGCCCGCTCCCGGATCGTCGAGGGCGCCGTGGGCATGGTCGAGATGGCGCTCGACCAGCTGTCCGCCAAGCAGGTCGTGAACCTCGACGAGGAGCGCAAGGCGCAGATGGTCAGCAACCTGCTGGTCGTCCTGTGCTCGGATCACGAGCTCCAGCCGGTGGTCAACACCGGGACGCTCTACGCGTAACGGCGGGCCGGGCGGACCGCCCACGCGGGCCGGCACTCACCGACCGTCATGACCGAGCGGAAGCCGTTCCTCCTCCGGCTCGACCCGGAGACGTTCGCGGCCCTCCAGCGATGGGCCGCGGACGATCTCCGTTCGGTCAACGGCCAGGTCGAGTTCCTGTTGCGTCGCGCGCTGCGCGATGCGAACCGGGCGCCGAAGCCCGGCAGCCGCGCCGGGTCCGCGAAGACTGACCCGTAGCCGGGCTCGGCGCGTCGAACGCTGGCGGCTGCCGGCGAGTTGGCCGCCATCCGGTCCGGAACCTCGTCCCGTGACCCGGCGCTATCCGTCCGCGATCGGCCCCACCTGGCTCGGGATCACGCCCGGGCCGACAACGACGAACACGCGAACCGCCGGTGCGCTGCCGAGGGCGGCGAACGAGCCGTCGACGTCATCGCGGACATCGATGACCATGGCCCACACGCCGGGCGCCTCGGGGACGGTGACCTGGCCATCCAGCTCCGAGCGGCCGCCGGGCGCCAGCGGGACCACGCCGAGGGTGACGTCCGGAGGAGGCGTGGGGTCGGCCGCGACCGGATCATCGACGGTCGCAGCATCCGGCGACGCGTCCGCCCGGACGCTGATCGGGATCCACCGGGCGACCACGTGAGTGTTCCGCCGCACCGGCAGCTGCGTGCTCGCCGCGATCGTGAGCGGGCCCTCCGCCCAGGTCGCGCTGCCGATGTTCGCAACGGTCAGCGCCACGTTGACCGCGGAACCGGCGATCACGGTCGTGTCCGCGGCCTGCAGGTCGAGGGCTGCGTGCCGGGCACCGGGAACGAACACGGCGAACGTCCCGGACCGGGCCACGACGTGGCCGAACCGGCGGTCCTTGAGCGTCGTTGTCGCCGCGTACGCGCCGGCGTCGAGCGGCAGGGGCGTGACCGCCCGGAGCGTCCGCTCCGAGACGCTGGCGACGGGTCGCGGAGGCACATCACTGGACCCGAGCTGCGCCACCGGCGCGGCCGCGGTCGCGGCAAGCACGAGCGGGTCCGGATCGACGGAGAACCCCGTCGTGACGTCGGCGCCCGGGAACCGCCACCCATCCGGCGTCCTGATCCCCCAGCTCACCTCGAGGGTCCGCGGCGTCTGCGTGGCGATCGCGGTCCCGACGGCGACGCCGGTGAACGGCGCGGGCTTCGCGGTCGGCGTGACCGCGACCGACAGGGCGCCCCCCCGCGTCGTCCAGGCGTACGCCTTGAGGGCCTTGACGCTGATCCACTCCCCCGCCCAGTCTCCCCGCCCCAGCGGGTCCATCAGCCACACGCGACCGCGCTTGCGGTCGTATCGCTCGATGTAGACGGCGTGATTGTCGCCCTCGTCGGTCGCCCGCCAGAACGGCGGATCCCAGCGGCCGTACCAGCGTGGAAGCTTCGAGTCGTCGCCCAGCAGGACGGCCCCGGCGCCGTGCTCGAGGCGGCTGAGGAGCGTCCGCCAGGTAATGGTCGCGCCGCCGTCGGGTGAGTACTTGAGCGCGATGCCGAGCTTCGCGTACGCGGTCCGCAGATCCGCGAGGGTCGATCCGCCGTGGGTGTCGCCGGACAGCCGGCGCAACGCCTGGCGGGAGACGGAATTTCGGCCGTTCGTCCACTTGTCGAGGAGCATCGCGCCGGACGCCCACAGGCAGTCCTTCCACGGGCGGGTATCGGTCTCGGTGACGAACGCGGGGTGATACCCGGGCAGGGGCTGCGGCGGATCGAGCGCGGCGGCGGGACCGGCGCCCGCCGCAAGCAGCGTTGTCGTGGCGAGCCATGCGGCGGCGAGCGTGCGCAGGAGCGTGGTTCGGGCGGGCATTGGGCCGTGGCTGGGGCGGTCTGTACGACACCGGTCACGCGCCGGGATACCGAGAACCGCGGGGAGTGGCTCCAGCGTCGCGTGGCTCGCTCGGCGGGGCCATGGATCGGCGGTCAGGGGGTCGGTCCGACGATGGTCCGGTCCGCCGAGCCCGAATGCTGAGTCCCGTGCTCAGTCCGCGGCAGCATCCCGTGGCGGCGCGGGGTTCGCGAGACCGTCGATGACGTCGACATTGGGGAGCGTCCGCAGGACCGAGGGCGGCGCGATCACCTTCCAGCTCCGGCTGCCACCACCGAGGACGATCCGAGGTCGATCCATGACTGCCGCATCGACCCAGACGGGCAGGTCGGCGGGCAGGCCGAACACGGTGACACCCCCGATCTCATGGCCCGTCAGCGCTCGCGTCTCGTCCGGCGAGGCGAACGACGACCGGCGCCCGAAACGCTGCTTGATCGCGTGGTTGACGTCGAGGCGGTGCGTGGCCAGCACCACGCACGCGGCGTAGGCGGGCGGGCTCCCCTTGCCCACGACGACGATCGTGTTCGCCGAGTCCGCGGGCGCGAACCCGTAGGCGGCGCAGAACGCGGCCGTGTCGGCAAGCGCCGGGTCGCACGGAAACAGCTCGTATTCGCCATGGCCGGCCAGGGCGGTCTCGAGCGCGTCGCGTTCCGGATCGGTGGTCATGCGCAGAACCCTACCGTTTACGGCGTCGTGGTGGCGTCGACCGGCTCGAGGCCGTCGAGCCGGTAGAACCGGCCCGCGGCGCGGACGTTGCCCCGGAACAGCCAGTACAGGACGGTTCCCGGAAACGGGTGCTGCCGGAACGTGGCCCGGACGACGGCCTCGCGCTCCGGCCCGGGCGGCAGCAGCGTGGCGTCGAACCGGAACCGACGCCCATCGTGGTGCTCAAGCTCACCGACGCCCGCCGCGTCCAGGTTGCTCGTCCAGGCGCAGGCGATGTCGGGATGGCCGAGGTAGCTGCGATCCCCGACCCGGAGCAGGCCGAGATACAGCGATCGCGGCTCACCCGATCGCCGCCCGGCGATCGTGACGCGGACAACGTTGCCGATGCCCGAGCGGCGCCAGGCCCGCGCGATCATCCCGTCGGCGCGTGCGAGCCCGCGGTACCAGCGCGGCCAGAATGCGTGGGCGATCGGGGACATGCCACCGATCGTACCGCCACGGAGCCCGGCCATCGGTGGACGCCAGCCGGAACGCGATGGACGAGTGCCGGAGGCACGGGCCAAGATGACGGTCCACGGACCGCAGCTGCTCCACGACCGACCGGAGATCCGATGACCGACACCCTCATTCCCGCGATCGACCAGGCGAAGGCCGAGATCGCCGCACTGTCCATGCGGACACAGCTGTTCGTCGACGGCGATTTCCGGGATGCGCACGGCGGGCGGCGATACGTCACCCGCAACCCGGCCACCGGCCAGCCCATCGCCGAGGTCGCCGAGGGCGATGCGTCCGACGTGGACACGGCGGTCGCGGTGGCCCGACGGGCGGCCGACGACGGCCGGTGGTCGCGGATGAGCCCGGGCGACAGGAAGCGGATCCTGGTCCGCTGGGCGGACCTGATCGGGGCCAGTGCGCGCGAGCTCGGCCTGATCGAGACGATCGACGCGGGCAAGCCGATCAGCGACACCGTGGGCCTGGACATGCCCGAGACGGCGGCCTGCATCCGCTGGCACGCGGAAGCCGCCGACAAGCTGTACGGCCAGGTCGCGCCGTCCCCCGAGGGCACGGTCGCGACGATCACCCGCGAGCCGGTCGGCGTGGTGGGCGCTGTGATCCCCTGGAACTACCCGGCCCAGATGGCGGCCTGGAAGCTGGGACCCGCCCTCGCGACCGGCAACACCGTGGTCATGAAGCCTGCCTCGAACACGTCGCTCAGCCTGCTCCGAATCGCGGAGCTGGGCGCCGAGGCGGGCCTCCCGAACGGCGTCCTCAACGTGGTCACGGGCCCGGGCGACGTCGTGGGCGAGGCCATCGGCCGCCACCCCGATGTCGACTGCCTCGCGTTCACCGGATCCACCGAGGTCGGGCGCCGATTCCTCCACTACAGCGCCGAGACCAACCTCAAGCGCGTCCTGCTCGAGCTCGGCGGCAAGAGCCCCCAGATCGTGTTTCCCGATGCGGCGGACCTCGCGTCCGTCGCCGCCAACGTCGCGATCGCGATCTTCTGGAACATGGGCGAGAACTGCAGCGCCGGATCGCGGCTGATCGTCCATCGCTCGGTCAGGGACCGGTTGCTCGAGGCGGTCGCCGCCGAGCTCGCCGGCTGGCCCGTCGGCGACCCGCTCGACCCGGCCACCCGGATCGGGGCGCTCATCAGCCGCAGCCACATGGAGACGGTCCTGCGCTACGTGCAGGCGGGTCTCGACGAAGGCGCGCGGCTGGTCACCGGCGGGTCACGCATCCTCGAGGAGACGGGCGGCTAGTTCGTGCCGCCCACGATCTTCGACGGGGTGCGCAACGACATGACGATCGCGCGCGAGGAGATCTTCGGGCCGGTCCTGTCGGTCATCGAGTTCGAAACCGAGGCCGAGGCCGTCGCGCTGGCCAACGACACCCCGTATGGGCTCGCATCCTCGCTGTACACCGAGGACCTCAACGTCGCCCACCGCGTGGCGCGCGACCTGCATGCGGGTGTGGTCGCGGTCAACGCCTACTCCGAGGGCGACATGACGACACCGTTCGGCGGCTACAAGCTGTCCGGGTTCGGCGGCCACGACAAGTCGGTCCACGCCCACGACCAGTACACCGAGACCAAGACGATCTGGATCCAGCTGCGCGACGCCGGGTAGTCCGCGTTCCCGCCCGAACGGGCCGCCGGGGAATCGGCGTGGCGCCGGGCAGCCTGCCCGTGCGACAACTGGGCAAAGCTGGGTAGACCCGCCTTCATAGGCTGGAGAGGTCTCTCCCCGAGACCCTGAGGCGCCCGGTCCATCCCCCTGGCCGGGTGCCTCTCGACGACTCCCACGCCCCGCCACGGCTGGCGGGCCGGGCGACGGGCGCGGCCTCAGTGGTAGGCGGGCGTCCCGAGGATCCCGAACGAGCTGGCCGGCCAATAGCGCAGGAACGCGCGCCCGATGACGCTCGCCGAATCGATCGGGCCGAACGCCCGCGAATCCGACGACGCCTCGCGGTGATCCCCCATCACGAACAGCTGGCCGGGACCCAGCTCCCATGAGGACGTGCCGGTCAGCGGCGTGGTCGGGCCGTTCTCGCCGTCCGGGTTGCGGTAGGTGTAGGCGCTCTCGTCGAGCGGCGCGCCGTCGACGTACACGAGCCCGTCATCGCGGATCTCGACCTGGTCACCCGGCAGGCCGATCACGCGCTTGACGAACGGCGTGTCGCCCTGGTCCTCCCAGCCCGCCGGTGGCCGGAGCACCACGATGTCGCCGCGATGGTAGGCGTCCCAGCGCGGCGACAGCTTGTCCACGAGCACGAACTGGCCGGGCTCCAGGGTGTGCTCCATCGAGTTCTGCTCGACCTGGAACGGTTGCGCCACGAACGTCTGGATGACGAAGAAGATCACCAGCGTGAGGAGCAGGGTCTCGACCAGCTCGAGGATGAGTCGCCGGGATCGGATCACCGGTGAAGTATGCCGGTCGACGGCGGGAACGTTGGAACCGGCCTCCGAAGCGGTCTCGGCTGATCTTTGTCCTGTGACTTGACAAAGTGCGGTAGCATGACTTTGTCAACTCACTTGGCATTGCCAGGCGTCGACGGCAGGCGAGCTTCCGGGCACCGATGCGACTCTCGACCAAGGCCACCCATCAGCAGACCCGCGCCCTCAACGAAGGCATCGTCCTCCGCGGGATCTACGACCTCGGGCCGATCAGCCGGGCCGAGATCGCCCGGCGGACCCACCTGACCCGGACCTCGGTCAGCGAGATCGTCACCGGCCTGATCGATGACGGCCTCGTGGAGGAGGTCGGACGCGGGCCATCGATCGGTGGCAAGGCCCCGATCCTCGTCCAGGTCGTGGCCGGCGCGCGGCTGGTCCTGGCCCTGGACCTGGGTGAGCAGGCGTTCGTCGGCGCGCTCGTCGACCTCAGGGGTACCGTCCACCACCGGCGAGCCGAGCCGGTCGAAGGTCGTGACGGCGCGGCTGCACTGGCTGCGCTCCGCCGGCTGGTCGACGAGCTGGTGGAGGCGGCGCCGGCCGGCCGGCTGCTCGGCATCGGCGTCGGGACCCCGGGGCTGATCGACACCGATGGCGGCACCATCCGATGGGCGGTCAACCTCGACTGGCAGGACCTGGAGCTGGGCCGGATCCTCCACGATCAGACGGGGCTGCCCACGATGATCGCCAACGACTCGCGGGCGGCTGCCATGGGCGAGCACCTGTTCGACCTCGAGCGGCGATCACCCAACCTGGTCGCGATCAAGATCGGGCACGGCGTGGGTGCCGGCATCGTGCTCGGCGGCGAGCTGTTCCAGGGCGATGGTTTCGGGGCCGGCGAGATCGGGCACATCACGGTCGTTGACGACGGCGCCGAATGCCGGTGCGGTCGCTTCGGCTGCCTTGAGACGGTCGCCAGCTCGCGCGCGATCCTCGATCGGGCCACGCAGGCGGCGCTCGCGGCGGCCGGCAGCCCGCTCGGGATCCGGCGCACCCGTTCGGGCGAGCTCACGATCGCCGACGTGCGGGCTGCCGTCGAGGACGGTGACGAGGCGGCACGCCGGATCGTGGTCGCTGCCGGCCGCTGGCTGGGCCGTGCCATCGCGGCCCTGATCGGGACGCTCGATATTCACGAGATCGCGCTGCTGGGGACGGTCACCACGCTTGGAGACACGTGGATCGAGGCCGTGCGCGATGAGGCCGCCCGGCGCTCATTCTCGCTGCTGACGCGCGACACGCGGATCGAGATCGGGGGCACGCCTGAGGACGTGGTGCTCCTCGGCGCGAGCGCGCTGCTGATGGCGCGCGAGCTCGGCCTGGTGCCGGCCCGATGACTCGGTCGCTCCTCGCGGGCATCGATGTCGGCGGCAGCAAGATCGCGGTCATCCTCGCCGACGAGACGCTCACGCTGGTCGCCCGCAAGACGATCCCGACCGAGGTCGGCGGCGCGGAGGACGCGGCGCAGCGGATCTCGCACGCCCTCGACGCGACGCTGGCGCTGGCCGGGCATCGTCCGGCGGACCTGCTCGCGATCGGGGTCGGCGTGCCCGGGCGGGTCGATCCTGAGGCGGGCAGCGTCACGCTCGCGGTCAACCTGGGCTGGCGTGACCTGCCGCTCGGACCCCGGCTCGTGGCCCGCTACGAGGTCCCGGTGGGGCTCGAGAACGATGTCCGCGCCGCGGCCGCCGGCCTGTACGCCCGAGGCGTGGCGGGCGACGGGGTCGATCTCGCATATCTCAGCATCGGGACCGGGATCTCCGCCGGCGTCGTCCTCGATGGACGACTCCACCGGGGACCGCGCGGCCTTGCCGGCGAGATCGGCCACGTCGTGATGGAGCCCGAAGGGCCGGCCTGCATGTGCGGACTGCACGGCTGCCTCGAGGCGCTGGCATCGGGTCGTGGCGTGGCAGCCCGGTTCCAGGCCGCGCGCGACAGCGGAGCCGCGACCGCGCTCGTCGGTCTACGGCCGGTGACCGCGATCGACGTCTACCGCGGCGCGGCCCTGGGTGACGAGCTGGCGGTCCGGATCGCGGACAGCGCCGGGCGATTCGTCGCGCGTGCCGTCCATGAGCTCGTGATGGCGTACGACGTCCCAAGGGTGGTCCTCGGCGGCGGCGTGACCACCGCGGGGCGGATCTTCCTGGATCCCGTCGAACGCGGGCTGGACGAGCTGCGCCGCGTGTCCGAGCTTGCCCGCGAGGCACTGCCGGCCGACGTCGTCCACCTCCTTCCGGCCGATGCCGATGCCGGCGGCTGGGGCGGCGTCATCCTGGCCCGCTCCGCGCTGTCCGACACCCGTGCCGACGGGCCGGGGGTCGCGATCGCGGCTTCCGCGACCCGCGCCGGGACTGCCGTACCGGCCACCCACAGGCCCCCCGGTTCCATCGCGACCTGAGGAGGTGATCGCACGCGAGACGCCATGCGCCCGATCCAGACCACCCGACCGTCGACCGCTCGCGCCGCGATCCGGCCGGCCGGTGGCCCACCCAGGACATGAGGAGGAGACCAAGGTGAGATCACGAACCCTGCTGGCCGTCGGACTGGCGGCCGTCATCGGCCTTGCTGCGTGCGGGAGCTCGACGACGACACCGTCGCCGGCGTCCCAGGCGCCGGCGAGCCAGGCTGCCTCGGCAGCCCCGGGGAGCGCCGCACCCGAAAGCGCCGCTCCCGAGAGCGCCGCGCCGCTCGCCGTCGACCCGGCGGAGGCGGTCATCCCGAACGTCGAGGCAAACGCCGAGATCACGTTCTGGACGTTCTACCTTTCGCCCACCTTCGACCAGTACATCAAGGACACGATCACCCGCTTCGAGGGCACCTATCCGGGCGTCAAGGTCAACTGGGAGGATCACCAGGCAACCTTCAAGGACGACCTCAACAACGCATTCGCCGCGGGCAACGCACCCGATGTCATCAACCTCTCGGTCAGTGAGGGCTGGGTCAGCGAGTACGCGGGCAAGGGCCTGCTGCTGCCGCTCGACACTGCGGTCCCGCAGGCCGTGAAGGACATCTACTTCCCGGGCCTGTGGAAGGAGCAGCTGATCGACGGGGTCAACTACCAGTTCCCGTGGTACCAGGGCCTGAACGTCGAGCTGGTCAACAAGAAGATCTACGAGGAGGGCGCCGGCCTGTCGGTCGCCGACTTCCCCAAGACCATCGACGGCCTGCCCCAGCTGTGCCAGACGATCAAGGACAAGACCGGCACCCTGTGCGACATCCGGCTGACGGTATCCGACCTGCTGGCCCAGATGGTCTACGAGGGGAATGTCAAGGTCATCAGCGATGACGGCAGGTCGTTCACGTTCGACTCACCCGAAGGCGTCGCCTGGCTCCAGATGTACATCGACATGGTCAAGGCCGGCACCGTGGACAACACGGTGCTCACGACCAACGACGACCGCGTCGGGCTCAACGCCTTCGCTGCCGGCAACGCCGCGTTCTATGCGACCGGCCCCAACCTCGCCCGAACCGTGAAGGATCAGAACGCCACCCTGTACGGCAACCTGGCCATGGTCCAGACACCGCTGGGCAAGAGCGGCGTCACCGGCAAGGGCCTGATGTCGATCTCGGTCAAGAAGGACACCCAGTTCCCCAACGCGTCGATGGCCCTCGCGCAGTTCTTCACGAACCCGCGGAGCATGGTCGAGTTCAGCAAGCTCGTCGCCGTCTATCCGTCGAGCGCCGCAGCGTACGACGACCCGTTCTTCGCCTCCACGCCGTCGACCGTCGAGGACAGCGCCCGGCCGCTGGCAAAGAGCATCATCTCGACGTACGCGGACATCGTGCCCACGATCCCCAGCAAGGCCGATGTCAACGACATCGTGCTCAAGGCAATCGAGTCGGCAGTGTTCAACGGCGTGGCACCGCAGGACGCGCTGTCCAACGCCGTCAAGCAGTCCAACGCGCTGATCAAGTAGCTTCCACGACCGAGGCCCCGGTCCGGCTTCGCCGGCCGGGGCCGCGTGGTCCCGAGTTGACGATGAAACGACTCACCGCGACGCCCTACCTGTTCCTCGCCCCGGCGCTGGTGCTACTCGGCATCTTCGTCATCTACCCGATCGTCGCGGTCGTGTGGTTCAGCTTCACCGACTACGACATCGTCCGGCCGCCCGTGCCGGTCGGGCTCGCGAACTACCAGAAGCTCGTCGCCGACCCGACCTTCTGGCTCGCGCTCACGCACTCGCTCGTGTACCTGATCGTGACCCCGATCCTGATCGTGCTCTCGATCATGCTCGCGATCGTGGTCAACCGGGCGATGCGCGGGATCCACATCTTCCGAGCCCTGTACTTCGTGCCCGCGGTCAGCGGCAGCATCGCCATCGGGCTGTCGTGGACCTGGCTGTTCGATCGCAACGGCTTCATCAACAGCGCTCTGCTGTCGCTGGGCCTCATCTCGGAGCCCGTCCAGTGGCTCGCCACGCCGTCGCTGGTCCTGCCGATCGCGATGCTGCTCACGATCTGGGCCGGTGTCGGGTACTACTCGGTCATCTTCCTGGCCGGCCTCCAGAACATCCCCGAAGAGCTGTACGACGCGGCCCGGATCGATGGCTGCAGTGACTTCCAGAAGCACCGCTACGTGAGCCTGCCGGGGCTGCGACCACAGATCGTGTTCGTGGCGGTCATCTCCAGCCTGGCCGCGCTCAAGGTGTTCGACGAGATCTACGTCCTGACCAACCGGACCGGGGGGATCCTGGACAGCGGGACGACGATCGTGTTCTACCTCTGGAAGCAGGCCTTCCAGCTCAACCACGCCGGGTATGCGTCCGCCATCGCGATCTCGTTGCTCGCGATCACGCTGGTGTTCTCGGTCGTGAACGTGCGCCTCCTCGACCGCGGCGAGGACGACCGGTGAGCGGCGCCACGGCGCCCGGCCCCACGCGTGTCCCCGTGCGCGCTCGCGCCCGGGCTATCCCCAGGCTGCGCCGCGCCGTCGCCAGCGCGGGCTGGTACTCGGTGCTCGTCGCGATCGCAGTCATCACGGTGTTCCCGTTCGCGTGGATGCTGCTGACCTCGCTCAAGGGCCCGCTGGACCCGGTCAGCTCGGTGCCGCCGCAATTCCTGCCCTCATCCCCCACGCTCGACAACTACGCCCGGGTCCTGGACAACCTCCCCGTGCCACGGTTCTTCGTCAACAGCGTCATCGTGTCGGTCACGACCAGCCTGCTCAACGTGCTCGTGTCGTCGATGGCTGCCTATCCGCTGGCCAAGATGCGCTTCCGTGGCCGCGAGGTCGTGTTCTGGGCGCTGCTGGCAACGCTGATCGTGCCCGCCCAGCTCACCTACATCCCGAGCTTCGTGCTGGCGGTCAACGTGTTCCACTACTACGACACGCTGCCGGCGCTGATCTTCCCGGCGCTGGTCAGCGCGTTCAACGTGTTCCTGCTCCGCCAGGCGTTCCGGGGCGTGCCCAACGACCTGATCGACGCCGCCCGGACGGACGGCGCCGGCGAGTGGCGGATCTGGTGGCAGATCCTGCTGCCGATCGTTCGCCCGTCGCTGGCCGCGGTCGCCATCTTCACGTTCGTCACGTCCTGGAACGACTTCCTGTGGCCGTCGTTGATGCTCCATACACGCGACGGGATGACGCTGCCGGTGGGCCTGGCCGCACTGCAGGGGTTCTTCTCCGCCGACTTCCGGTCGATCGCCGCGGGCGTGACCATGACGGTGATCCCGATCCTGTTGTTCTTCGTCGTTGTCCAGCGGTACTTCGTGCGCGGCCTGGCGGGGGCCGTCAAGGGGTGACCTCGCGAGCGAGTGCTGGACCCGCGCCGGCGCGCGGCACGCCCGACGTCCGCGACCGCCTGATGCTCGCGTTCGACGGCACCGGGCTGTCAGCCGGAGCGGAACGGCGGCTGAGGACGGCACCCGCGGCCGGGATCACGCTGTTCCGCTATCGCAACGTCGAACGCCCCGACCAGGTGCGCGCGCTCGTCGACGCGGCGCAGGCGGCGGCGCGCGCCGGGGGGTTCGGCGCCGCGATCGGGACGCAGCGCCCACTGCTGGTCGCCGCCGACCAGGAGGGCGGCCAGCTCCAGGGACTGGGCGACGGCCCGACGTCGTTTCCGGGCGCGATGGCCCTGGGCGCGACCGGCGACGCGGCGCTGGCCGAGGCCGTGGGGCGCGCGACCGGGACGGAGCTGCTCGCGATGGGCGTCAACCTCGTGTACGCGCCGGTCTGCGACCTCGCGACCAACACGTCCAACATCGGGCTCGGGATCCGCTCATTCGGCGACGATCCGGTTGAGGTCGCCGCGCTCGTGGCGGCGACGGTCCGCGGACTGCGGGCGGCGGGCGTCGCGGTGACCGCGAAGCACCTGCCCGGGCTCGGCGAGGCGACACAGGACAGCCACCACGGCCTGCCGGTCCTGCGCCATGACCGCGCCCGGCTGGACCGGGTCGAGCTGGTGCCGTTCTGCGCGGCGATCGAGGCGGGCGTCGACCTCGTCATGTCCGCACATGTCGCGCTACCTTCGATCACCGGCGACCCCGCCCTGCCCGCGACGATGTCCAGGGCGGTGATGCATGACCTGCTGCGTGACGACCTCGGGTTCCACGGGCTCACGATCACGGACGCGCTGGACATGCGTGCGCTGCCCCAGGGCGATGCACAGGGCGAGGCGGTCGTCGCCGCGGTACGGGCCGGGGTGGATCTTCTGCTGTGCGCTCCAGACAGCGCGCAGCTCGACCGGATCGAGCGGGCGGTCCAGCAGGCAGCCCGGCGCGGCGCCTTCGACGACGCCGAGCTTCGCGAGGCTGCCTCGCGGCTCGACGGGCTGCGCCATCGCCTGCGCGACGCGCCGTCGCCTGATCCGGCGGTCGTTGGATCGGCGGCCCACCGTGCCCTCGCCCGCGAGGTCGCGGCACGCTCGGTCACGCTGGTCCGCGACGACCGCGCGATCCTGCCGTTGCGGCTGCCTGCGGGCGCACGGATCCTCGCCGTGATGCCCCGTCCGCGAGACCTGACACCGGCGGACACCTCGGCCACCGTGGTGCCCGGGCTGGCGTCGGCGCTGCGCACGTGGTGGCCCGACGTCGAGGAGATCGTCACCTCGCACCCGCCGACGGACGAAGAGATCGCGGGCGCCGCGGCACGCGCCGCCGGGGCGGGCGCCATTGTCGTCGGGACGATCGCGGCGACCGCCGATCCCGCCCAGGTGCGGCTCGTCGAGGCGTTGCTCGCGGCGGTCCGGGGCGCCCGGGCAGACCGTCGCGGAGCGGGGTCCCAACCGCCGGTCGTGACGCTGGCGCTCCGGACACCTTGGGACATCGCCACCTACCCCAACGCCGATGTCCACGTCGCGACATATGGCATCCTGCCGCCGACCCTGGAGGCGATGGCCGCGGCGTTGTTCGGCCGGGCACCATTCCTGGGCCGGCTGCCGGCACGGGTTGCCGGGATCGCGCCGCGCGGCCACGGCCTCCGGCCCTGAGCATCCGGGGGACGGCACCCGCGGCCACCCCGCCCGCGCCTGCTCCACAATGCACGGTGACAGGAGGCACGCATGGCCGACATCGCGATCGAGGTTCTGCCCCAGCCGCGGATCGATACCCTGGTGACCGACGCGGCGACCGGTACCCAGCGGCGGCGCACCGAGTACACCGGCACCGTCTGGGTCGGTGGACGCCCGCAGGTCACCGGCTTCGGGTCGATCACGCTCGCGCAGATGGCCGTGATCGACCGCCCGCTGTTCCTGCCCGACAGCCTCCCCTACCGCCCCGATCCGCTCAACGACGCCCTGGTGGTGTGCAGCGTTGCGATCCAGGGTTCGATGGACGAGCCCCACCACATCCTCGATTGCAGCGCCGGCCTCGTCGCGGATCCGCGCAACGCGGCCGTCAGCTGGATCCAGCTCCGGGTCGCGGCACGAGCCAGGACGCCGTTCGCGATCAGCTACCGGGTCACGGCGGTCGTCGCCCTCAACGCCCTGCTCGAGACGGACTCGGGGTCGTGATCGACTTCAGCCGCTTCGATGTCCTGACCTTCGACTGCTACGGCACCCTCATCGACTGGGAGGCCGGGATCCTGGCCGCGCTGCGGGCGGCGCTCGACGCGCACGGTGTCTCGGCCGGAGACGATGACCTCCTCGGCCGGTACGCGGTCCACGAGGCCGAGATCGAGCGCGGCCCGTACGTTCGCTATCGGGAGATCCTGTCGCGCGGGATGGCGGCCGTGTGCCACGAGCTGGAGACTGAGCCCACTGCCGACGAGACCGTCGCGTTCGGCGGATCCGTCGCCGACTGGCCGGCGTTCCCGGATTCGGCGGATGCGCTCGCGCGCCTCCATCGGCGCTTCAAGCTCGCGGTGATCACGAACTGCGACGACGACCTGTTCGCGGCCTCGAACCGCCGGCTGGGCGATGTGTTCGACTTCGTGGTCACGGCGCAGCAGGCCGGCAGCTACAAGCCCGACCAGCGCAACTTCGAGATCGCGTTCGAGCGCATCGACCGCCCCCGGAGCCGGATCCTCCACGTGGCGCAGAGCCTGTTCCACGACCATGTGCCCGCCAAGCAGCTGGGGCTCACCTCGGTGTGGGTCGATCGCCGTCACGACCGGCCGGGGAGCGGCGCCACGCCGCCCGCGGAGGCCGCGCCGGACCTCACCGTCCCCGACATGGACACCCTGGCTACGCTCGCGACCGCGTGAACCCGGTTCAATGACCGCGCCGGCGTGACAGCAGATCGCATCGCCGATCCGATGCCCGCGAAACGGGCAACGGCGACGCGGGTTGGCATCCTCGCCGGGATCGCGGCACCCGTCATCTCGTGGGGGCTCAGCGTCATCGTCATCGCCGGCTGGCCCGGCTACGACCCGATCGCGCAGTCGATCAGCCTGCTCGCGACCGCGCCGCTGGGCTGGCTGCAGACCGTGGCGTTCGCGATCAGCGGGCTCCTCGGTGCCGCGTGGGCGTTCGGGCTGTCGGACGTGCTCGGCGGGACGGTGCGTCAGCGGGCGCTGGTCCGTGGCCTGGTGCTGGTCCAGGCCGCGATCGCACTCGGATTCGCGGTGCTGCCGACCGATCCCGCCGGTGTTCCCACGACCACGATCGGCTCGCTCCACCTGCTCGACTTCTACCTGTACTCGATCACGATGCCGCTGACCCTGGTTGCCCTCGGCCTCGTGATGCGACGTGACCCGCGCTGGCACGGCGCGGCAGGGCCGACGCTCGCTGCCGCGGGCCTGGTCCTGCTTGCGACCGCGCTCGTGCCGGCCACGGTCGACGGGCCGCTCACGTCCTGGCTGGGCCTGCTCGAGCGGCTGTACGTCGCGATCCCGTCCGCGTGGCAGATCGGGGCCGGGATCGTCGCCTGGCGGGTCGCCGCCGGCGGGCCGGTCGACGGAGGCTGACCGGCTCGACCCATCAACGCTCGTCGGGGGGCGGCCGCCGGGCCGTCGCCGGGGGCCGCCGCCGGGCCGTCGCGCGGGTCTACGTCCTGACGGCGCGGAGTCGCTTCCGCAGGGCAACCTGTGGCACGGCGGCAACATCGATCCGGCGCGCGCCGAGGAGGCGGATGAACCGCTGCATGCCCATCGCCAGCGCATCGACGAAAGCGGCATCCGCAGCAAGGGCCGGGTCCTCGAGCCACAGGCCGAGGATCCGGAGCGTGCCGGTCGCACGGTCCAGCTTGGGATCGAAACGACCGACCAGTCGATCGCCCCACAGGATCGGGAGCACGTAGTAGCCGAAACGGCGCTTCGCCGCCGGCACGTACACCTCCCACGTGTAGTCGAACCCGAACAGCTGCCTGGCACGTCCGCGCGCCGAGACCGGGTCGAGCGGCGACAGGAACACGGCCTCCTGCTCGGTGGTGGTATCGATGACGGTCCACGCCTGCGGCACGCGGCCCGCCTCGAGCTCGGCGAGCACCGGGGCATCGGTCGCGACCGCGAGGCGGGTCGTCCGCCAGCCCTCCACCCTGACCTCGATCGCAAGGTTCGCGTCGATCCAGCGTTGCTGCCGGGCCTCGGTCTCGCCCTTGGGTACGTCGCGCCGCAGGAACCAGTTGACGCCGGTGAGCCGGGCCAGGCCGTCCGCGGCCACCCCCTTGCGCAGGAGCACGTCGTCGGCCTCCTCCGCCGGCACGTCGCGCAGCGCCTCGGGCGGCGCGATGGCCTCCGTGATCGCGTACACGCGCTCGAACCGCTCGCGCCGGCTGACCATCGCCTCGCCCGTGCGCCACAGGTAGTGGAGCGCCAGCGCGCTGTCCTTCCGGCCGCGGTAGCTGTCCACGCGCGTCCGCTCGCGCATCTCGAAGTCGCGGTTGGAGACCTCGCGCCCGGAGCGCAGGATCCTGCGCATCTCCTCGATCGCGTCCGGGTGCTCCCGGGCGATCTGCGCCATCTGTCCCTGGCCGCCCTCGCGCCGCATCAGGACCCGCCAGCACGGCAGCTCGTCCATCGGTCGCACGGCCAGCCAGCCACCCCATTCGAAGAACCGGCGCTGCTCGTAGGTGAGCCGGGCCCAATCGTCGATCTCGTAGTCGACGACCCGGCTGGCGAGCATGAGATCATGCGCACGGGCGACGACGACCAGGGGATCGAGCTGGAGGTGCTCCATCGCCCGCATCGCCGACGCGGCGCCCTCAAGCCCCTGCCACCGGCGCCCCGGCCACAGGCCCTGCCTGCCCATGACATAGCGGCGCGCGGTCACGGCCGAGATCTCAAGCATGTCGCATCCGCGTGATCCTACGAGGTCTGCTCGCGGACGTGGGCGGCGCGACCGGGAACCGCACGCGATGCCCTCGCTGGCCCGTTTGCGATACCCCCACCGGGTATTGACTTGGGGGGTTGTCAGCGGCCGAGGAATGGCCTAGACTTCTAATCCAAGGCGTGTCAAGACTTGACACGCCCTCACGTGTGTCCGCTGGCGTGGATTGGACGCACGATTTTGGCCCTCGGGCCCGGCGATTTGAACGGCGAATCCACAGGCAGTTGCGCGGCGTGGTGCGGTGCCTGACACCAGGAGCAATGTGACCCAGACCAGAACCCCTTCAACCCCAGTCATCGACAACGAAGCAGAGCTCGCGGCAGCGGCCGTCGCGCTCGACCCCGAGCTGGTCGAGCTCGAGGCAGAGGTGCTGGACTCCGAGGTCGTCGTGACCAAGCCCGACGCTGCGGCCACCAAGCCCGATGCTGCGGCCACCAAGCCCGCCGCGGACGAAGAGGCCGAGCCCGAGCCGGTCGCGGCCGAAGTGCTCGACACCGACGACTCGGTGCGGCTGTACCTGCGCGAGATCGGTCGCGTGCCGCTGCTCACCGCCGAGGAGGAGGTCATCCTCGCCAAGGGCATGGAGCTCGGTGCGCAGATCGACGCGGAGCCGTGGAAGGCGATCCTGGCGATCCACGAATGGACGCTCCACGGGACCGAGCCAACGGGCCGCCGCAAGGACCGCCGCTACTTCCTGCCCTTCGAAGCCGAGACGCACCGCATCGTGCAGGCTGCCCTCAGCTCGGACGACGCGATGGACCTGCTGGTCACGGCGCCGTCGTTCGACCTGCCCGACGCGCTCAAGAAGGCCGAGACCGACTCCCTCAGGGAGCGCCTCGTGCGCGCCCAGGACCTCCGCTCCGTCTACAACGAGCGCCTCGACCCCGAGTCGTTCCTCGACCTCCTCAACTGGATCGAGGGTGAGCTCGGCCGTCCGAACGTGGAGCTCCGCGCGAGCGCGGCGCTGCACGCCGTGCGCAACTGGTCTCGCGACGAGGTCGCCTACCCGGCGATCCGTCGCTACCTCGAGGCGGGTCTCGACGAGGACACCGTCGCCGAGATGGTCCTGACGCTCAAGGCGCTCGCGAAGCAGTCGCGGGACCACCTGACGTCGGCCAACCTGCGGCTGGTCGTGTCGATCGCCCGCAAGTACATCAACCAGGCCGGCATGGGCCTCCTGGACCTCGTCCAGGAGGGCAACGCGGGTCTGATCCGCGCCGTCGACAAGTTCGAGTACGAGCGCGGCTTCAAGTTCTCGACGTACGCGACGTGGTGGATCCGCCAGGCGATCCAGCGCGGCCTTGCGGACCAGTCGCGGACGATCCGCATCCCGGTGCACATGGTCGAGACCATGGGCCGGGTCGCGCGCGTCGTGCGCGAGCTCTCGACCCAGCTGGGCCGCGAGCCGACCAACGCCGAGATCGCGGCGGCGCTTCCCGACGAGACGCCGGCGATGACGCCGACCCGCGTCGAGGAGATCCGCAAGCTCGGCCGCGAGCCCGTGTCGCTCCAGTCGCCGGTCGGCGACGAGGGCGATGCCGAGCTGGGCGAGCTGATCCCCGACGAGGACGCGGTCTCCCCGCTCGACGTCGTGTCCGACCGGATGCGCCGCGAGCAGATCGAGCACGTGCTCAACAGCCTCGACGGGCGCGAGCAGCGCGTCCTTCGCCTCCGCTTCGGCCTCGACGACGGGCATGCCCGGACGCTCGAGGAGGTCGGCCGCGAGTTCGGCCTCACCCGCGAGCGGATCCGCCAGATCGAAGTCCAGGCGCTGCGCAAGCTGCGCCACCCGTCCCGAAGCCGCAAGCTGCGCGAGTTCGCCGCGTAGCGGTTCCGCGTCGGGCCAACCACATACGGCGTCACCCCGAACCCGCTGCGTCGCACGCCGACGTGGCGGGTTCGCGCGTTTCCGGGATGGCCGGCACGGACCGCGCGAACGCCGGGTGATCTACCCCGAAACGGCACCCGCGCAGTCGTAGACCGAGGTCGTAGAGCCGTCGATGGTGACCGCGGTGCACGCGGACGAGACCCAGGTCGAGATGCTCGAGGATGACGCCCCACCAGGAGCGCCACCACCCCCACCGACGGCGACGAAGCGCAGCTCACCGCTTGCGATCAGCGACTGGAGCTGCTCCAGCGTCGGGGCGTCGTCGCCACCGTTGAAGCCGCCCATCGCCATCACGGGCTTGCCGGTGGCGATCTCGACCTGGCCGGCGCTGGTCGCACCGGACACGGCGACGATCCAGGTGGCCGATCCCTGGTTGGCAACCAGGTAGTCGGTGACGGCCGCGCTGAGCTCACCGCCGCCGCCCAGTCCGCCGGCGATCCCGCCCGCGCTGCCCCGCGCGGAGCTCGGCGGCGTGCCGCGCGTCCCGCCGTCGATCCCGGCGGGCGGCTGTCCCGTGCCCCCGTTCGCCAGGGGTCCACCGTTGGCCAGTGGCCCGCCGATGCCGGCCGGGGCGCCCGCGCCAGGGGCGCGGTCCGTGCTCGCCGACTGCGGTCCCGCGGAAGGATCGCCACCGGAATAGGCGCTGGTCATCGTGTCGACGGCGTAGGCGGCCGGCCCGGCGAGCAGGACCGCCAACCCGACGACCGCTGCGGCCAGCTGGACGCGTGCGCGGCCGGGTCGCGGCCGAAGCAGCGAGTGCCGGCAGCGCGATCGCCGCGACGGCAACCACCGCCAGCCCCAGCCCCGGTGCGAACGAGGGTGTCCGCTCGAGCAGCATCCATGCGATGCCCGCGGACCCGAGGATCGCGAGGCCGAGCGCCGCGCCCGCCCAGGCGAACCGCGCGCGAGCGCGCCACAGCTCGACCACGCCGCCACCCACGAGGGCGCCGACGGCCGGCGCCATGACCACGACGTAGTAGCTGTGGATGATGCCGGACATGAAGCTGAACACGACGATGTGGACGAGGAGCCACAGGCCCCACATCAGCCACGCGGCGCGCGCGAGGTCGGACCGAGGGGCGCGGAACCGCGCGACGAGCCCGCTCACCAGGCCAACCAGCGACAGCGGGAGCAGCCACGCGATCTGGCCGCCGAGCTCGGCGTTGAACAGCCGGAACAGCCCGGGCGTGCCCGAGAAGCCACCGCCGCCAGCCGGCACGGCTCCGCCTCCCGGGGCACCGCCGCCACCGGCGAGGGCCGCGCCGCCACCGCCCTGGCCGAAGATCCGGCCCAGGCCGTCGTAGCCGAGCACCAGGTCGAGCGCCGAGTTGTTGGTGCTGCCGCCGATGTAGGGGCGGGATGCCGCGGGGATCAGCTCGATCGCGGCCACCCACCAGGCGCTGCTCGACGATCACGGCCAGGGCCGCGACGGTGAGACCGGCGACCCGGCGGCGAATCGAGCCCGGCGCGGCGATCGCCCACGTGATCGCGAACGCCGGCAGGACGAGGTAGCCCTGGAGCAGCTTGGTCTCGAACGCAAGCCCGACCAGGATGCCCGCCAGGGCGACCCAGCGCAGCCGGTCGGTCTCGAGCGCCCGGATGAACGCGTACGCCGCACCCACGAACAGCAGCGTGAGCAGCGCGTCCGGGTTGTTGTAGCGGAAGATCAGGACCGCGGCCGGGGTGAGTGCCATGACCAGCCCAGCGATGATCGAGGCGGCCGCGCCGAACGTGCGGCGGACGGTGGCCATCAGCAGGGCCACGGTCGCGACGCCCATCAGCGCCTCGGGCAGCAGGATCGATGCCGGGCTCAGCCCGAACAGCCGGACCGACAGCCCCATGGCCATGGTCGCCAGCGGCGGCTTGTCCAAGGTGATGAAGTTGGCCGGGTCGATCGAGCCGAAGAACCACGCGGACCAGCTCTGCGACGCGGCCCACGCGGCGCCCGAGTAGTAGACGTTGGCGTAGCCGCTCACCGTCAGGTTGACCACGTACAGCATCGTCGCGGCCAGGAGCACGCCGGCCGTCGCCGGGAGCACCCAGGCGGCGTCGCGCGAACGGCTGCGCGCGATCTCGCGAATGGCGGCCAGAGGGCCTGCAGGGCGGGGTTCGACCCTGGGCGGCGCGATCGAGGTCATCAGGAGCCGCCCGTGGACACGTGCCCCGATCCGCGCGTACGGGTCGGCGCCTGGAAGCCGTTGTTGTCCTGGAACGGCTGGAACCCGCCGTTCTGCTGGTCGTCGAAGGGCACCACCTCCTGCCGAGGCGCGACGGTCGTGCCCTGGTCGGTGGTGGAGCTGCCGGCCGCCTGCTGATCCGCGGTGCCGCGGTACCCGCCGGCGGCTGCGAACCCGAACCCGACCGTCGCGGCGATCCCGGTGACCGCGATCCCGGTGGTGAGCGTCCGGAGTCGGGTCAGCGCGTCGTAGCGACGGCGGGCGGAATGTCGAAAGCTGTCCATGCCCGAAGTCTCGGGCGTGGATCCTTTCGGTCCGGTTACGGTCGTCAGCCGAGCGAGGCGCGGCTCCAGCTCACGGAGAACCGTGCGCCGCCGGTGGGTGACGACTCGACCGACCAGCGACCGCCGGTCGCCCGCACGATCGCATCGCCGATGGCCAGGCCCAGGCCCGCGCCGTCGGCACCGGTCGCGGTCGCCAGGGCACGATGGAACCGGTCGAACACCCGCTCGCGATCCTCGGGCCGGATGCCAGGACCGGAGTCATCGACGGTGAGCGTCGCTCGAGCGCCATCGACCGATACCGTGACATCGACGCCGCCGCCTTCCGGCGCGTATTTGCATGCATTGTCGAGGAGCACGCCGACGAGGCGGTCGATGAGGTCCGGCGCCGCCGCGATAACGGCCCCCGCCGGCACGTGAACGCCCAGCTCGAGCCGGCGTGTCTCGGCCACGGCGGCGAACCGGTCGGCCGCCTGGGTCGCGATGACACCCAGGTCAACGGGCTCGGACACCGGCGTCAGGTGCGCCGCGTCGAACCGCGCCAGCCACAGCATGTCCTCGAGCAGCCGGCGCATCCGCTTGGACTCGCGGTCCACGCGCACGAACGCCATCTGGTACCAGTCCGCGTCGCGTGGCTGCGTCAGCGCGAGCGACGTATGTGCCTCGATCACGGACAGCGGCGTCCGGAGCTCGTGCGAGGCGTCGGCGGTGAACTCGAGCTGGCGCCGGCGCGCCGCCTCGATCGGCTCGGCGACGCGGCGTCCGATCAGCACCGCGCCCAGGAACACGGCGGCGAGCAGCAGCGGCGCGATCAGGAGCTCGCCCAGGATGATCGTGCGCTGGGCGTCGGACACGATGTCCATCGCCTGTGCCACGACCACGTAATCGTCGCCGATCGGGGCACCGACGACGCGGACCTGGGTCCCGTCGATCGTCGCCGTGGTCGGGCCCGCGACCGCTCGGAGGTCCGTCGGGAGGTCCGGCGTCGAGGCGCTGGCGAGCACCGTCCCGTCCGACTCGACCGTCCAGACGAGAAGCGGCACCCCGAGCGGCCGCCCGGGATCGCGGCCCGGATCGTACGGCGAGTCCGGCGGCCGGTTGGCGTCCGGGGGAAGCCGCCGGAAGGACTCCGTGAGCCGCTGGTCGATCTGGGATGTCAGGTCGCGCGTGGCGAACGCGACCACCCCGGCCGCGACGACAAGGTACGCGACCGCCACGATCGCGGTGGCACTGAGCGCGACCCGGATCGACTGGCGGCGGACCGCCGGCACGTGCGACATCGTCATCCGGCATCCAGCCGGTACCCCGCACCGCGCACGGTCACGATCCGCAGGTCCGCGTCCGACAGCTTGGCGCGCAACCGGCTCATCTGGACGTCGATCGCGTTGGACCCGAGCGGCTCGGTCTCGTCCGCCCACGCGTGCTCGGCGATCGCCTTGCGGTCGACGACGGCAGGCGCACGCCGCATCAGGAGCTCGAGGATCCGGTACTCGGTGCTGGTCAGGGCTCGCTCCCGGCCATCCACGGTCACGACGCGGGTGACGGGATCGAGGCTCAGGCGGCCGGCCCCGAGGACAGGGGCATCGACCCCGCGCGGACGTCGCTGGAGCGCACGGACGCGGGCCAGCAGCTCCCCGAAGTCGAAGGGCTTGACGAGGTAGTCGTCGGCGCCGGTGTCGAGGCCCCGGATCCGGTCGGCCGGCGTGTCCCGGGCGGTGAGCATGATGATCGCCGTCGGGCGCTGCTTCCGGCGGGCCCAGGCCACCACATCGATGCCCTCGGCTCCGGGCATCCGCCAGTCGACGACGGCGACGTCGTAGTCGTACCAGCCCAGGTAGTCGATCGCGTCGTCGCCACGTTCGACCGCGTCCACGTGGTAGCCGGCGTCGGACAGGCCGAGCACGAGCACATCGCGCAGCCCTTCGTCGTCCTCCGCCACCAGCACGCGCACCCGATCACCCTCCCAGCCTACGTGCCTACCGGCCGCCTGCCGGGCCTCGGCCGGCGGGTGCAATGGTGGCACGGGCGGGGACGACGAGACGCAGCGCAAGGACGGGGCAGGTATCGACCGCCATCCGGGCATGCTCCATGAGGCTCGGCGGAACCGCGCCGGGACGCAGGATCGGGTAGCCCCATTCGTCGAGCGCGATCATCTCCGGGAGCAGCTCCGCGCAGGAGCCGTAGCCGTCACAGACGATCCGGTCGACGGCGAGGGCGGGGGCACCTCTGGACCGCAGCGGCCGCCGGGTGACGGCATCCGGTCCGCGTCGGGTCGAACATCATGCCGCCCTCCACGCCTGTCGTCCCGCGACGCAGCCTCGGCCGCGCTGGTGCGACGCGAAGTCGGTCTCGAACACCCGCAGCGCGCTTCGCAACAGGCCGACCGCACCGTCGGGGTGGCGGCACGCGCCCCGCCCGGCAAGGGTCTCGGTCCAGCCGGCCAAGCCGGCGCAGGTCATCGCCATGGGGGCGTCCGGTGGCCAGCCGGGCCGTGGCATCGGCGATCGCCCGCAGCCCGAACACGCACGGTCCGCACTGGGCGGCGCTCTCGCCCGCCATGTAGTCGAGGATCCGGGCCGACGCGCGGACCCCACAATCGTCGTCGCCCAGGTACCACACGATGCCGCAGCCGAACGAGGCACCGCTCGCGCGAAGGTCCGGCGGGTCGAGCGGCGTCTGCCACGCGTCGCTGCCCGCCACCCAGCCGCCGAAGTACCCGCCCTGCAGGACCGGACCGCCGGTCGGCCTGGAAGCCGGCGCGTCGGGCGACCTCCGCGAGCGTGGTCCCGATCTCGATCTCGGTGACGCCGGGACGCGGTGCGCCGCCGATCGTCACCAGCGCGGTGCCCCGGGTCCGGCCGCGACCGGCCTCGCGATACCAGCCGTCGCCGAACCGGGCGATCAGCGCGGCATGGGCCAGGCTCTCCACGTTCTGGACGAGGGTCGGCAGCCCGTCGATGCCGCGTTCGAACGGCCGCGGGGGCGTCGAGGTGGGACGGGCGTCACCCTCGTTGACGAAGTGGACGGCCGCCGACTCCTCGCCCGAGATGTACGTCGCGGGCGCTGCAACGATCTCGATGGGAATGCGCGTGCGGATCCGCGATACGTCCGCCAGTCGCTCGTCGAGCGCGCGACGCATGGCCTTGCGCGCCGCGACGTGCTCCGACCCGACGTACAGCACGATCCGGTCGGCACCGACGACGCTCGCCGCGAGCTCGGCGCCATCGAGCACGAGGTGCGGCCGGGTGCTCATCAGGACGCGATCCTTGGAGCTCAGCGGCTCGCCCTCGGCGCCGTTGGCGAGGACGACCGCACCGCCGCCGGCACGACCGGCGACGGTGGTCCACTTGCGGGCGACCGGGAAACCGGCGCCGCCCCGGCCGAGCAGGCCGGCCGCGTCGAGCAGGGCAACCACATCGAGCCCGTCCTCGGGTCCTGGCAGGCGGCCGAGGCGCAGCGTGTGGTCCGCGAGCGACTCGGGACCGGCGGCCAGCGGCGGTCCGGCGAGCAGTCGGGCGGTCATCGGGCGCTGCGGTTCGTGGTCGCCTGCCACGAGGACGACGCGACCACGTCGGCCAGGCGCGCGCGGGGTGGCTCCACGGCCACCCGCCAGGCGAGGCTGCCCGCGACCGCCGCGAGGCAGACCAGGTCGATCGCCAGCATCCACGGCGCCGAGGCGTCGCTGCCGGCGGTGAACCCGTGGAGCAGGGCGAGTGGCCACATCGCGTAGCTCGTCCAGTGGATCGCTCGCCACGCCCGCTGGCCGATGTGCTGGCGCAGGAGGCTGGTGACGATCAGGGCGACGAACAGGTACATCGCGATCACCCCGAGGGCCACCGGGACGGGCCGGTATGTCGATGCGAGCGGGACCAGCGCCGCACCGATGCCGAGGCTCGTGAACGGGTCGAACACCGCCGTCAGGATGTGGACCGCGAGGAAGACGATCGAAAGCAGCGACACCCGCCGGTGCATCTCATAGTTGAAGAACCGCGGCCAGCCGGCAGCCTGGAACCGGACGACGGTCACCAGGCCCAGGCAGGTCGCCGCCGTGAACATGAGCAGCGACACGGCGCCGGCGCCTCGCGTCGCGAACCACAGGACCTGGTCGAACATCTGGACATCGCTCCGAGGAGGGGCGCGGGACGGGGGGGTCGGTCCCGCGCCGGGGAAGATCACGCGGAACAGTGTCCCGGCCGGCACCTTTCGGTCCGGTTACGACGCGGGCGAGGCCTCGCGATCCGCCGGAATCGCCGTCGCCTCGCCGTCCGGCGCGGTCGGCGCCGGCGCGCCATCCGGATCCGGCGCCGGCCAGCCGCCGATGCGGACCACTCGCCCATCGTTGCCGACCAGCCGTGTCGGGATGCCTGCGGCGTCCAGCCATCCGGGCGCGTCGTCGCCCAGCACGATCGCGGCGGTCGAAGCGCCATTGGCCAGCTCGCACGTCGCCGCGACAACGGTGGCGGTCCGCCAGGGGGTGACCGCGGCGAGGCCCGTCCGCGGGTCGACGATGTGGTGGACGGTCACGCCATCGGCCGAGGTCCAGCGCCGGACCGTCGTGCTCGAGGTGGCGATGGCGCCGCCCTGGATCGCGACGACCTCACCGTCGCCGTCCGAAGGGGCGCGGCTGTCCTCGGCCACGAGGACCCGCCAGCCACCATCGGGCGCCCTGCCCGCGGCCGTCATGTCGCCGCCGAGGCTGACCAGGACGCCGGCATCGGGACCGGCAGCCTGCAGCGCGGCGTCTGCAGCCAGGTCGGCGGCCAGGCCCTTGCCCGTGGCACCGAGATCGAGCTCCACGCCGCCCGGAACGCGCAGCTCCCTGGACCGCCGATCGAACGAGATCGCGGACCAGCCCGGTACCGGCGCGACGCGCAGCTCGAGGCTGCGGCTGGAGGCGGCGAGCTGGTCGAAGTCGAGGTCGTAGCCGATGACGCGCATCGCCCGACCGACCGTGGGATCGACGGCTCCCTCGGAGCGTCGAGCGGCGTCGATGGCGCCCGCGAGCGCGCGCGCCACCAGCGGGCTGACGCGGGTGGTGCGACCGCCGGCGGTGTTCACCGCCATCAGCTCGCTGTCAGCACGGAACCGGCTGTACGCGCGATCGACGTCGTCCAGCACCTGCTCGACCGCGACGCGGGCCGCGGCCAGGTTGCCGTCAACCACCAGCAGGCGGACGCCCGTGCCAAGCGCCCGCCAGTCCGCCTGCTCGACTACCCGCACCATCACCTCACGAGCCACCGGTGGCGACGTGGGCGGAGCCCGTCGAGCTCGTCACGCTCGGTGCCACGGTCGCGCCACTCGATACCGAGCCCGATGTCGACGCGGACGCGGAAGGTGTGCCAGTCGTGGCGGTCGGGGTGACGACAGCGGCCGTGAGGTCCGCCTGTGTCAATGCGCCGTTGTACGTGAGCGCCGCGGCCCAACCGAGCCCGCCGGTCGCGGCGACGCCCAGGATGGCGCTCCCGATGGTCATCGTGCGAAGGCGCCGGCTGGCCCGGAACCGAGCCTCGGCGCGCTGGTCGTTCGTGTTCATGCCCCGATGCTGCCGTGCCCGACCTTTCGACTCCGTGACGGCGCGGGGCAGCCGGCGTGCGCGCCGCGGGACCCTGTCGCCGTCCTCATCCGGACGCCGCTTTCCCTGACAATTGCCCGCCCTGTGAGCACTCGCCAACGGGATTGGGTCTCGGACGCCGGGGGGCTCGCGTTCGGGTCCCACGTCGCATGACCGCGTGCTCATGGGTAGGGCATCTGGCGTGCGCCCAACCGCCAAACGGCGCGTCGGGCCGCCACGGACGAGCGATGCGGTGGCGAACGCCCGCAGGACGGGCAAATGGCATGGGCCGGCGGGCGGCGGGCGGCGGGCGGCGCGGCGAGGGGCGTGGCGAGGGGCGTGGCGAAGGGGCGCCGCACGGGCCGGCGGTGCGCCGCCGCGACCGATCGGTAGGCCGAAAGGGACGAAGGTGTGCGCCGCGAGGTGCCGCAGCGTAGTGCGCCGCCGCGACCGATCGGTAGGCCCGACCGGGCCTCAGGAGCCTCGCGCGAGGATCTCCTCGAGCTGCGCGCGATGGTCGTCCAGGTGCTGCACGATGAAGTGGTCCCGCACGAAGGTCGCAGGCACCTCCCCATCGCGCGGATGGAGCCCGATGGCCTGGTCCTCGCCGGGCTGCGCGACCGGGGCCGACAGCCGTCGCTCCCAGCGCTCGATGCCGGCGTCGATCCGGTCGAACAGCTCACGCAGCGGCAGGACACGATCGTGCTCGAGGATACCGAGCCGGAGCGCGTTGTCGGCGGTGCGCCCGAACGGGACGGGATTGCCCGGCTCCAGCCCCGCCTCGACGATCCGCTCGTACTGGCCCAGCCAGAACGGCAGCATCTCGGCCGTGTGGGCGAGGACCTCCCGCGGTCCCCAGGAAGCCTCGGGTCCGACCCCGAAGTCCACGGCAAGAGCCCACGGACCACCGGCGATCACGCGAGGATGCAGCTCCGCGAATGCGCGGCGCGCGGCTGCAAGGCGGGCCACCTGGGTTGCGTTGTCGGGGGGCGTCGAATCACTCATTTGCGGAGTCTCGCACGCTGGAGGATCGCGAGTGCTGATCCCCCCGTCCGCGGCGGGCGCCTCGCGCCGGCGCCGCTCCCCCACCGGGCACGAATACGCCCTGAAACCGGTGGCGAAGACCGCGCGTAGAGATCCCTGTCCACAGCCCATGAACAGGAGATCCTGAATGCGCCTTCTCCGTGCGACGGCCCCTATCCTCATCCTCGGCGTGGCGCTTGCCGCGTGCAGCAGTGGCGGTGCGGCGACCAACGCCCCGACCACCTCGCCGGCCGCCAGCGAGGCACCCGCCGCCAGCGAGGCACCGTCGGCCGGCGGCGGCCGGTACGGTTCCGGCGACGCGTCCGAGGCACCGGCGTCCGAGGCACCGGCGGCCGTGTCGATCGCGGTCACGACGACGCCACTGGGCGACATCATCGCCGACGGAGCCGGGCGGACGCTGTACGCGTTCACCGCAGATAGCGGCGGCACGTCCACCTGCTACGACTCCTGTGCCGACAACTGGCCGGCGCTCACGTCCGATGCCGCACCCCAGCTGGGCGCCGGCCTGACCGCGGCGGACTTCGGCACGACGGCGCGGACCGATGGCGCCACCCAGGTCACGTTCCACGGGATGCCGCTGTACTACTTCGCGGGCGATACCGCACCCGGTCAGACGAACGGGCAGGGCCTCGCCAGCAAGTGGTACGTGGTCGACGCCACCGGCGCGATGATCAAGTAGCCCGCCAGTCTCGTGCGGTGGGCGCCGACCGGGGGTCAGCCCACCGCACGCTTCCAGGATCAGCCCACCGCACGCTCGTTGCGGGCCGCCTCGGACGCGATCTTCGCGATCCGCGCGGCCCGGGTCTCGGGACGTCGGGCAAAGGCGACCCAGGCCAGCATCTGCTTCCGTGCCGACGGGGGGAACGCCGCGAAGTTGACCGCGGCGGCGGGGGTGCCGTCGAGTGCGGCGGCGAGATCCTCCGGAACCTCGATCCGCTCGACGGAATCGAGCACCTCCCACGAGCCGTTGGCCTTGGCCCGTTCGATCGCGGCCAGCCCGGCCGGCGCCATCTCCCCGCTCGCGATCAGCCGCGCGACGCGCACCTTGTTGGTCGCCGCCCAGCCGCTGCGCGGCTTGCGGGGCGCGAAGTAGAGCTTGCCGCGGTCGTCATCGACGCGTCCGGCGGTGCTGTCGACCCAGCCGTAGCACAGCGCCTCCTCGATCGCCGCCTCGTAGTCGAGACCCTTGCGGCCGGATCGGGGACGCCAGGTCACCAGCCATGACGCCGCGCGCGGTCGCGTGGTTGGCTTCGAGCCACTGGTGCCACGTGGCTCGATCGTCCGCGTGGATCATCGGGGCGTCGTCGAGCGCGGACACGCGGCGGGCCTCAGCCGCTCGTCGGTGTCGGGATGGTCACAGTGACCAGCGATGCCGGCAGGTCCTCGAGCCCGGTCAACCGGAGCGCATGCCCGATACCGATGGCATCGCACGCGCCCGGGGCGACGGTCGTACGGATGGCGATCGACAGTCCCGAACCCGCGGCGGCGATGTCGATCGCCGTGGTCTCGTCGCAGGCGCCGCCGACCCACGGCACCAGCAGGATCCTGGGCTGTCCGGCCGGGTTGGCAACCGCCTCGGAGCTGCCGACGCCCCTCGGATCGACCTCCGCGTTGTCGATGCGTCCGCTGGTGTCGTGGATGGTGACGGTGACGGTCTTGCCGGCGGTGGTCACAGCCGACGCCGTCCAGTCCCGCGGGCTCGAGACCCGCGTGATGGAGCAGCCGACCAGGGTGAAGGCGGCCACCAGGGCCGCGATGACGATGCGTGAATGATGGGATGACACCCGATGATCCTCTCATGCGGCGGCCCGCCACCGTGGCGGGCCGTCCGGATCCCTGACGCGGCCCCTGCTCGCGTGGTTCCGTCAAACGCCGGGGCCGAATCCTATGCCGGCGCGGCGGCCGTCGGCGCCCACATCAGGGCCCCGGGCCGGCAGCGTGTCAGGCACAGGCCGCACTTCTCGCACCGTTCCTCGTCCAGCTCGGCCTTGCCGCCCACGACGTGGATCGCGTCGTACACGCACGATCCCTCGCACAGCGCGCAGCCGTTGCACAGGTCGACATCCACGATCGGCGGTCCTGGCGCGTGGTCCGGGACCGGCGCCTGCTGAGCCATCCCGCGGATCTCGTCCAGCCGCGTGTACCCGTGCGCCGCCAGCCACGCGCCCGTCTCCCGGGCGATCTTTCCGAACACCCCGTGACCGCGCAGGATCGCGGCCGTGCACACCTGGACCGCCGAGGCCCCGGCCATCGCCATCTCGATGACGTCCGTCCCGCGGCTGACCCCGCCGCACCCGATCACCGGCAGGTCCACCGCCCGGGCAACGTCGTACACGCAGCGCACGGCGAGCGGCTTGAGCGCCGGCCCGGACAGCCAGCCGTATCCGTCGCCGCCGCCCATCCGCGGCCGCCCGGTCTCGATGTCGATGCCCAGGCACGGTCCGAACGAGTTGATGGCCACGATCGCGTCCGCACCCGCCCGCGCCGCATGCTCCGCGGCACGCGCCATCTCGCGGCCCAGCGGGCTGAGCTTGACGAACACCGGGATGTCCACGGCGTCCTTGGCCGCCCGGATCGCGTCGATCATGGGCGCCGGATCCTCACCGATGTAGTGGGTGGACAGCTCCAGCGCGTCGGCGAACGGGCGGACGCGCGGCGCCAGCCAGGCAATGTCCTCCGCCGAGTAGCCGAGGCTCACGATCAGCGGCATGCCGGCGGTCCGTGCCAGCGGCAGCTCGTGCTCCAGCCACTGCTCCGGGGCGAGCTCGGACCACAGCTCCGTGTTGAGGAAGCCATGCGCGATCTCGGCCATGTTGGGCGTCGGCACGTCGGCGGCGCGGCGCGAGATCGTCTTCGCCACGAGGCCGCCCGCGCCGCCCGCGGCGCATTCGAGGATCGCCTCGCCATCGCGGACGGGCGGCCCGGCCGCGGGAAGGACGGGGTTCGAGAACCGGATCCCGCACACCTCGACCGACAGGTCGACATCGACCGGCGCCGCGGGGTCGAGGGCGGTCGTCGTCGCCGCGGCCTCGGCGCCTGACTGCCCGCGCGTCCGGCTCATCGGGCCACCGCCAGCCGTGGGTCGAACGGGTGCTCCCCGATGGACTCGAGCCGTTTCCACAATCGGCCGGCCTCGCCGCACGCGAGCGCAGTGACCCAGTCCTGGCCGAACAGCTGGAGCTGCCGGTCGCGCACCACGATGTCGCCGTTGACGAGGACGTCGCGAACGGGCCGGGACGACAGCCCGAACATCCAGTGCCCCGGGAACGAGCGAGCATCGACCGGTGCCGGTGCCTCGTGGTCGAGCACGACGAGGTCGGCCGGCGCACCGCGCTCGATCCGGCCCAGGAGCGGCTCGTCGAACATGCGGCCGGCGACGCGAGCACCCTCCGCGAGCCTCGCGAGCGCCCAGCTCGGATCGCCGGTGATGCCGTCCTCGCGAGCCCGGAGGTACGCCGTCCGGGACTCCTCGAACATGTCCGCGCCGATGCCGTCCGTCCCCAGGGCCACCCGCTCGCCCAGCCGGCCGAGCGGCGCACGTCCCACGGCGTTGTTCATGTTCGAGCGGGCGTTGTGGACGACCGTGGCGCCCGCGTCGCGGACCTGCGCCGCCTCGGCTTCGTCCACGTGGACCGCGTGCGCGATGAGCGTCCGCGCATCGAGGGCGCCCACGCGGGCAAGCCGATCCACCACGGGCATCGCCGAACCGCGCCCGGCTGTCCTCCTGGTCCGCGAGGTCCTCGGCGACGTGGATGTGGAGGCCGTTGCCGGCGTCGACCGACGCCTCCACGCACGCCGCGAGCGTTCCTTCCGACAGCGTGAACGATGCATGTGCGCCGGTCATCGAGCGCCCAAGCGGGACCTCGCCCGCCGCGACGCGCTCAGCGAAGCGCCGGTTCTCGCGGATGCCCGGCTGCCGCGCGCTCGGGTCCGTCGCGATCGGTCACCTCGTAGGCGAGGACGCTCCGGATCCCCAGCTCCCCGAGCGCCTCGGCGATCACGTCGAGCGAACCGTCGATCGCGTTGGGCGACGCGTGGTGGTCGATGACGGTCGTCGTCCCCGAGAGCAGCGCCTCCATCCCGCCGACCAGCGCCGAGGCACGCACCGACGCCTCGTCCAGGCCGCGGTCGAGCCGCCACCACACGCGGCGCAGGATCTCGACGAAGTCCCGCGGCGGCTCGAGCGCGTACGGCATGCCCCGCGCGAGCGCCGAGTACAGGTGGGTGTGCGCGCACACGTTGCCGGGGATCACGATGCAGCCGGTGCAGTCGAGCCGGCCGGCACCCGCCGGGAGATCCGCGGCCGGCGCCCCAACGGAGGTCACGCGACCGCCGTCGACGACGATGTCGGCATGCTCGACGACGACGGGATCGATGGAGGTCACGACGAGGCCGCCGCCGAGGACGAGGGTCATGGCTGGGTCCTCCCTGTCGGGGATGCGTTCGGGTCGATCCGGGCCGGGTTCGAGGTCGAAGTTGCGGCGTCGGGGGGTGGCATCGGCATCTCGCGGGCAAGCCGGGGCAGCAGCGCCCGGGCAGCGGCCGTGTCGCGCATCGGGAGCCGGGTGCGGCGGATGCCGTCGAACGCGTGGAGCGCGCCGGCCACGGCGGCCGCGGTCGGCACCAGGGCCGCCTCCCCCACCCCCTTGGCCCCGTGCGGGCCCTCGGGCTGCGGGACCTCGACCAGGATCGTGTCCACCGGCGGCATCGTCGCGGCCGGGATGATCCCCAGCGACTTGAGGGTGTCCGTCTCCGGGATGCCGCCGCTGACCCGGAACTCCTCGGTCAGCGCCATGCCCAGGCCCATGTGCACGGCGCCCTCGACCTGGCCGCGGAGGAGCGTCGGGTTGAGCGCCTTGCCCACGTCGTGGGCCGCGATCACCCGTTCGATCCGGCCCTCGTCGTCGAGCGTCACGACCTGCGTCGCCCAGCCGTAGGCGAAGTGCGTGACGGGCTCGGCCGTGTCCGCGCCGAGCGGCGTCGTCCAGTCGACGACCACCTCGCCCGGGAACTCGTGCCCTGCGAGCGAAGCGAGTGCCGCGCGAAGCCGCGACGGCCCGCCCTCGAACGCACTAGGCCCCAGCGCCTCGCGCAGCACGGCGCACGCCCGGAGCACCGCCCGGCCGCCCAGCATCGTCGCCCGCGACGCCGTGGTCTCGCCGGTGTCGAGCTCGTGCGACGTGTCGACCACGACCCGGATCCGCTCGGCCGCGATACCCAGCTCCTCCGCGGCGAGCTGGCGGAACACGGTGTGGCAGCCCTGCCCCATCTCGGTCCAGGAGTGGAACAGCGTCAGGGTGCCGTCGGCCTCCGGCCGGAGCACCGCTCGCCCGCGTTCGACGAGCCCGTTGCCGATGCCGGTGTTCTTGGCGCCGCACGCGATCCCCGCGTACCGGGCCTCGCGGTACGCGTCGCGAACGGCGAGCAGCGTCGCCTTGATCCCCACGCCGGGTCCCAGCCGCTGCCCCGTCCCGAACCGGTCGCCGACGTCCAGCGCGTTGCGCCACCGGATCTCCCAGCGGTCGATGCCCGCCTGCTCGGCGAGCATGTCCAGCACGCCCTCGAGCGCGAACGCCGCCTGGTTGACCCCGAACCCGCGCATCGCGCCCGACGGCGGGTTGTTGGTGTAGACGGCGCGCGCCTCGACGTCCACGTTGGGCACGCGGTACGGCCCGCAGGCGTGGCCGGCGGCCCGCTCCAGGACCTTGCCGCCGACGCTCGCGTACGCCCCGTTGTCACCGACGATGCGCGCCCGGACGGCGACCAGGTGCCCGTCCGCGTCGCAGCCCGCGGTGTAGTCGAGCCACATCGGGTGGCGCTTGACGTGGAACCGCATGCTCTCGCGCCGGGTGAGCCGGAGCATCACCGGGCGGCCGGTCCGGAGCGCGAGCAGGGCCGCCTGGCCCTGGACGTTGAGGTCCTCCTTGCCGCCGAACCCGCCGCCGGTCGCGACCTGCGTGACGAGGACCTCGGGCTCCGGGAGCGCCAGGAACGAGGCGATCTGGCGGCGATCCTCCCAGGCGCCCTGGCCCTCGGACCAGACGTGGACGGCCGGACCCGTGACCGCGACCCCGTCCGGCCCGGCGGCGCCGCGCGGCACGGCCAGGCTCGCCTCGGGCTCGAGGAACGCGTGCTCGATGGACTGGGTCCGGAACGATGCCGACGCGACGTGGGCGGCGGCTGCCAGCGCGGCATCCGCGTCGCCTCGGCGCACGACGGAGCGCTCGACGAGGTTGCCGCCCGCGTGGATCTGCGGGGCGCCGTCAGCGAGCGCATCGAACGGGTCGGTGACCGGCGGCAGCGGCTCGAGCTCGACATCGATCATGGCCGCCGCCTCGCGCGCCGCCTCGCGCGTCTCCGCGGCGACCGCGGCCAGCACGTCCCCCACGTAGCGCACCGTCTCGCCCTCGGCCACGAACAGCGGCCAGTCGGGGACGATCAGGCCCTGCTCCCGCCGCCCGGGCACGTCCGCGGCCGTCATGACAGCGACGACACCCGGATGCGCGGCGGCCCTGGAGGTGTCGATGCGACGGACGACGGCGCGCGGGACGTCCGCGAAGCGCAGCGCACCCTCGAGCATCGCGGGCGCCACCAGGTCCCCGGTGAACGGCAGCTCGCCCAGGGCCAGCGCGCGCCCTTCGTACCGGGCGAGGCCATCGCGGCCGGCATCCTCGGGCGCCGCCGTCGCCCCGCCGGTGACGCCGCGACCCGCTCGATCGCCTCGATGATCGGGGCGTACCCCGTGCACCGGCACAGGTTCCCGGCCAGCGCCCGGGCGACGGCGTCCCGCGACGGCGCCGGGTCGCGGCGGAGCAGCGCCTCGGCCTTCATCACGATCCCGGGCGAGCAGTACCCGCACTGCGAGGCGCCGGTCGCGACGAAGGCGTCGGCGAAGGCCTCGCGGGTCGCCGTCGGCAGCCCTTCCAGCGTCTCGACCGTCCGCCCGGCCACGCGGGTCGCCGGCTGGGCACAGGACACGACCGCACGGCCATCGACGATCACGGTGCACGCACCGCAGGAACCTTCGGGCGCGCAGCCGTCCTTCATCGATCGCAGGCCGCACGAACCCCGCAGGACGCTGAGCAGCGATTCCGCGGTCGCCGGCTGGACGGACACCGGCCGGCCGTTGAGCGTGAAGTCCATTCGACCCGTACCGCGGCCGGTCTCGGCTGGACCGTCTGGCCCTAGGCGGGAGACCCACCGATCCGGAATCGTAGGCAGCGGGTCGCCGGTCCCGCGCGTGCCATGTGTCCCGACCCCGCGGACGTCCGGGCCCGGGCCGTCGCTGCGCGCGACCCCACATGGGCCGGGATCGCCGGGAAGCTTTCGTGCTGGAGGTCGTGATGCGCCGTCTGGGGCTGGAGCGGGAGATCGTGGACGAGGCCGTGCTCGACCGCGCCGTCGATCGATGCCGTTCGCTGGGCGTCGTCCTGCCCACGTTCGCGGAGCTGGCCGATCCCGACCGGATCCCCGAGGCGACGCGCGACCGGCTGGCCGGCGTGGACCCCGACGCCGCGGATCCTCGCAACCTGTTCCGGGTCCACTGGTTCAACGACGCCTCTCGCGCCGGTCGCACGCCCGTCCCGGACCACCTCGTCCTGCCGCGCGAGCTGACCGGGGTCGAGGCGCCGATCGTCATCGCCCTCGGCGACCGCTTCCCGATGATCCACTCGCACAAGGTCATCGCGGCCTACGGCTGCCTCGCGCCGCGGATCGTGACCGGCCAGTTCGACCCCACCACGCAGCGCGCGGTCTGGCCGTCGACCGGCAACTACTGCCGCGGCGGCGTCGCGATCAGCCGGATCATGGGCTGCCGCGGCGTCGCGGTCCTGCCCGAGGGCATGAGCCGCGAGCGGTTCGAGTGGCTGGAGCGATGGGTCGCGGACCCGGCCGACGTCATCCGGACGCCGGGCACCGAGTCCAACGTCAAGGAGATCTACGACCGCTGCGCCGAGCTCGATGCGGAGCCGGACACCGTGATCTTCAACCAGTTCATCCGAGTTCGGGAACCACGTCGCCCACTACGCGTTCACGGGCCGCGCGCTCGAGCGGGTGTTCGAGACGGTCGAGGCCGCGCTGCCGGGCGCCCGGGTCGCCGCGTTCGTGTCCGCGACCGGGTCGGCCGGGACGATCGGCGCCGGCGACTACCTCAAGGAGCGGTTCGGGTCCCGGACGGTGGCGGTCGAGGCGCTCGAGTGCCCAACGATGCTGTCCAACGGCTTCGGCGAGCACAACATCCAGGGCATCGGCGACAAGCACATCCCGCTGATCCACAACGTGATGGCCACGGACCTCGTGGTCGCGGTCACCGACCGGGCGACGGACGACCTGCTGGTGCTGTTCAACACCCCCGTCGGGCGCGAGTACCTCGTCCGGCGGCGTGGCGTGCCCGGAGGCGCTCGTCGGGGCGCTCGGCTCGCTGGGCGTGTCCTCGATCTGCAACGTCCTGGCCGCGATCAAGGTCGCCAGGCACCAGCACCTCGGCCCGGACGACGTGATCCTCACGGTCGCCACCGATGGCGCCCCGATGTACGCCACGGAGCTCGACAGGATCACGGCCCGAGACTTCCCCGCCGGCTTCGACGCGGTGGCCGCGGGCGAGGTGTTCGGCGCCTACCTCCAGGCGGCCGCCGAGGACCACGTGCTCGAGGCGACGCGCGCCGACCGGGACCGGATCTTCAACCTCGGCTACTACACGTGGGTCGAGCAGCAGGGCGTCCCGATCGACGAGTTCGAGGAGCGCCGCGAGCCCGCGTTCTGGGCCGCCACCCGCGGGATCGTCGAGCGCTGGGACGAGCTGATCGGCGAGTTCAACGACCGGGTCGGCGTGAGCCGCGAATGAGCGCCGCTCCCCGGACGCCGCCCCCGGCGGCGCCCGAGCCACCCGCGGTGGAGGCGACGCTGGTCTGCGCCGGGTGCGGGACCGTGGCGCCCGCGAACCGGCCGTTCACGCCGCGCTGCCCGGCACGCCGGCCGGGCGACGACATCGACCATGTCCTGGTCCGGACCCTCGACCTCACCCGCCTGAAGGCCCCCAGCGACCTGGATCCGAACCCGTTCGTCCGGTACCGCGCGCTGTTCCACGCCTACCACGTGGCCCGGTCCGCGGGCTGGTCGGACGCGCGCTACGTGGACCTCGTGCGGGAGCTGGACGATGCCGTGGCAAGCGTCGCCGGTCATGGCTTCCGGACGACGCCGCTGACCCTCGCCCGCGGGCTCGCCGATGCCGCGGGGCTGGGAACCCGGGGCTCGGTGTGGGTCAAGGACGAGACCGGCAACGTGTCCGGGTCGCACAAGGCCCGCCACCTGTTCGGGGTGCTGCTGGAGCTCCGGGTGGCCGAAGCGGTCGCCGGGCTCGATCCATCGCTCCCGCTGGCCATCGCGAGCTGCGGCAACGCGGCCCTCGCGGCGGCGGTCGTGGCGCGCGCCGCAGATCGCGAGCTGCGGGTGTTCGTCCCCGACAGCGCGGATGCCGGCGTCGTGGACCAGCTGCGGACGCTCGGGTCGAGCGTGGTCGTGTGCGCGCGGCAGCCGGGCGAGGCGGGTGACCCCTCGTACCTCCGGCTCCAGGACGCGATCGCGGCGGGCGCCATCCCGTTCACCTGCCAGGGCCCGGACAACGGGCTGGCGATCGAGGGCGGTGCGACGCTCGCGTGGGAGATCGATCGATGGCGTCCGGGCATCGGGTGGCTCGGTCGACCGGGTCGTGGTCCAGGTGGGCGGCGGCGCGCTCGCATCGGGGATCGCGCTGGGGTTCGCGGACGCCGCCGCGCTGGGCGTGATCGACGCGGTTCCGCGGCTGGACGTCGTGCAGACGCGGGGCGGATGGCCGCTCGCGCGCGCCCTCTGGCGGCTGCGGGCCGAGCTGGGTCTCACACCGGGAGCGGTGGTCGATCCGGAGCGCCTCGACGCCATCATCGCCGCCGCCGCGCACCACCGGTCGCGGTACATGTGGCCGTGGGAGATCGAGCCGCGAAGCGTCGCCCACGGCATCCTCGACGACGAGACCTACGACTGGCTCGCGGTCGTGCGCACGATGCTGGCCACCGGCGGGCGCGCGGTCGTCGTCGACGAGGCGCCGCTGATCGCGGCCAACGCCCTGGCCCGGGACCTCACCGGGATCCCTGCCGACGAGACGGGCTCCGCCGGCCTCGCCGGGCTGCTCGCGCTCGCCCTCGACGGCGACCTCCGCCCGGACGAGTCGGTCGCCATCGTGATGAGCGGCGTCCGCCGGGGCGACGCCCACCCCATCGACGCTCGTCCCGCGTCCACCATCAATCCAGGGTCCACACCAGATCGAGCGTCCACCACCAACCCGGGGTCCCGCGCCAGCCTCGCGTCCCGATCGGCGCCCGCGTCCTCCATATCGGTCATGTCATCGCAACGGAGCACGCCATGAGAAGCTTCCTCGGCCGCGACATCCTGTCCCTCAAGGACTTCAGCCGGGACGAGTTCTTCCGGGTCTTCCAGGTCGCCGACGACCTGCGGCCGTTCGCCCGCGATCGGCGCAACACGGACCTGCTCAAGAGCAAGACCCTGCTGACCGCGTTCTACCAGCCGATCACCCGCACGCGCCTGTCGCACGAGGCCGCGATGCACCGCCTGGGCGGGCAGGTCCTCGGCTTCTCGGACGCGAAGATGACCCGCGCCGGCGACTTCTACCAGGAGTCGATCAAGGACACGTTCCACATGCTGGAGTACTACGCGGACGTCATCGCGATCCGCCACTTCCAGCAGGGCGCGCCGGCGGAGGCCGCGAAGTGGGCCTCCGTGCCGATCATCAACTGCGGCGACGGCTGGGGCGAGCACCCGACCCAGGTCCTGACCGACCTGTACACGATCCTCCACGAGAAGGGCACCCTCGACGGGCTGACCTACCTCCTGGTCGGCGACATGCGGATGCGGACGATGCACTCGATCCTGTACGCGCTGTCGCAGTTCGACGCCAAGGCGATCGTCGTCGGGCCGCCGGACATGAGCCTGCTGCCCGAGTTCAAGGCGGAGATCGACCTGCTCAACGTGGACTACGAGGAGGCCGGCGACGTCCGCGACGTGATCGACCAGGCGGACGTCATCTACATGGAGCCCGTCGTCCAGGCCGACTACACCGCCTCGCGCGTGGAGCGCGGCGACAAGGTGGGGCTGACGCCGCCCGAGTACTGCATCACGCGCGAGCTGCTGCGCGACAAGGCCAAGCGGTCCTCGATCATCCTCCACTCCCTGCCCCGGATGGACGAGCTCCTGCCCGACGTCGACGAGACCCGCCACCAGCGCTACTGGGCCGAGGCGTTCAACGGCGTCGCGCTCAAGATGGGCATGCTGGCGCTGATCCTCGGCGCGGCCGAGTGAGGGCGCGGCGATGCAGACCGACCTTCGCGGCCGCGACCTGATCAGCCTCCAGGAGTGGACCAGGGACGAGATCGACACCGTCCTCGACGTCGCGCTCCAGCTCAAGCGGGAGCGGGCCCTCGGGATCCCGCACCCGCTGCTCCGGGACCGCGTCCTCGCGATGCTGTTCTTCTTCTCGTCCACCCGCACCCGCGCCTCGTTCGAGGCCGGCATGGCGCAGCTGGGCGGCCACGCCCAGTTCATCGAGAGCCGGACGACGCAGATCGCCCACGGCGACACGCCCAGGGAGATCGGCGAGATCCTGGGCCGCTACAACGACGGGATCGCGATCCGCAACGTGGACTGGGGCATCGGCAACCGGTACCTCCGCGACGTCGCGGCGGCGTCGCGCGTGCCCGTGCTCAACATGCAGTGCGACCTGTTCCACCCGCACCAGTCGCTCGCCGACCTGCTGACGATGATGGAGAAGAAGGGCGACCTCAGGGGCCGCACGATCGACATCTCGTGGGCGTACGCCGCGTCGTACCAGAAGCCGATCAGCGTGCCGGTGGACCTGTCCCTGCTCACCACCCGCTACGGGATGCACGTCCGGCTGGTCCACCCGCCGGAGTTCCGGCTGCCGCAGGAGCAGGTGGACCAGGCGGCCGAGAACGCCCGTCGATCGGGCGGCTCGTTCGAGCTCATGGACGATTTCGAGGCCGGGATGCGCGGCGCCGACATCGTGTACGCCAAGAGCTGGGGCGCGCTGCTGACCGCGACATCGGAGGAGGAGGGCGCCGCGACCGCCAAGCGGTACACGGACTGGATCACCGACGAGCGGCGGATCGCGATGGCCGCCGAGGACGCGATCTACATGCACCCGCTGCCCGCGGACCGCAACGTGGAGGTCGCGGACGCCGTGATCGACGGCCCGCACTCGGTCGTCTACGACGAGGCCGAGAACCGGCTCCATGCGCAGAAGGCGGTGATGGCGCTCACCATGCGCTGAGCGGGGGACGGCACCCAGCGCGGACGGCTCGGAGCGGCGATCATGCCCCCGTGGTGCCGCCCGTGTCCGCCCTGACCGACGCGTCGCTTGCCGCCGCCGCGTCCGAGCTCGCCGCTGCGGGATCCGGCGCTGGGCGCGGTGGTCGACCGGTACGGGCTGCCGCCGATGTGGGCGCGCGACCCGGGCTTCCCGACGCTCGTCCACCTGATCCTCGAGCAGCAGGTCTCGCTCGCGTCCGCGCTGGCGGCGTTCGACCGGCTGCGCGTGGCCGCCGATCCACTGACGCCCGAGACGTTCCTCGCCCTCGACGATGCTGCGCTGCTGGCGATCGGGTTCAGCCGCCAGAAGGCGCGCTATGGGCGGGCGCTGGCGACGGCGGTCCGCGACGGATCACTGGACCTTGAAAGGCTGCCGGCGCTCGATGACGACGGCGTCGACCGGGCGCTGACCGCGGTGCCCGGGATCGGCCCCTGGACGGCGACGATCTACCGGCTGATGGTGCTGCTCCGTCCGGACGCGTGGCCGGTGCACGACATCGCGCTGGCCCAGGCGATCCGCGAGGTGCGCGGGCTGGACACTCGGCCGTCGCCCGACGAGATGCACGCGCTGGCCGAGGGCTGGCGTCCGTGGCGGGCCGTCGCGGCCCGGATCCTGTGGCACCACTACCTGTCGAGCCGGGGGCGGCCGGGCTGAGATGGCGACGACCGGACGGGACCGCATCCTGGCGGCGCTCGACGGCGAGGTGATCGACCGGGTGCCGCTGGCGCTCGGCTTCTTCGCGGTCGACGGTGCGGCGCTGGCGCCGCCGGGGACGTGGCGCGACGACCTGGTCGACGTGACGTTCGTGGAGTTTCCGATCTCCGCCGAGGAGGAGGACCTGCGACGTCGCGCGATGCCGTACGACGGCGACACTCGCTCGGCTCCGTCGGCCAGGTCGCGAGGTATGCGCGATGGGACTACCGCCCCGAGCATCCGGAGCGGCGCAACCCGCTCGAGCACGCCCGGACGCTCGCGGATCTCGAGGCGTTCGCCTTCCCCGAGATCGGCGAGGCGCAGGCCATCGACGAGCCTGGCCCGCCAGGTCGCGACCATCCATGCGCACGGTCTTGCTGCCGCGGGCAACACGCCGCATCTCGGCGGCGAGCTGTTCGAGGCCGCCTGGCGCCTGCGCGGTCTCGAGAACTTCCTGGTCGACCTCGTCGAGCGCAAGGACATGGCGCACTTCCTGCTGGATCGGCTGGCCGACCTCGCGCGTCGCAACGCAGTCGTCCTGGCGCGAGCGGGCGTCGACCTGCTCGCGCTCGACGATGACGTCGGCATGCCCGGCACGATGATGATCGGCCCCGGCACATGGCGCGAGTTCTTCAAGCCTCGCCTGGTCGGGATCATCGGGGCCGCCCGCGCCGTCCAGCCCGGTCTCCGGGTTGCCTATCACAGCGATGGCTACATCGAGCCCATCCTCGACGACCTAGTCGAGATCGGCGTCCAGGCGATCAACCCGCTCCAGCCGGAGCACATGGATGCCGCCCGGATCCGGCGCCGGTTCGGCGTCGCGTCTTGCTCTCTGGGGCACCGTCGGCCGGCAGACGACGTTCTCCTACGCCGAGCCGGCGGCCATCCGGGCCGAGGTCCGGGAGCGAGTCGCGACGCTCGGGCCGGCGGGCCTCGTCCTCGCCCCCGCCTACGACATCGACGAGCCGGACGTGCCCTGGGCGAACATCGCGGCCTTCCTCGAAGCAGGTGCAGCCGCTGGCCGTATCGACCACCTGACCAGCCGACCAATTGCGCGCTGCGGCTGCGAAGCGCATGCTCTGATCCGGCCGAACCTCGTGCCGAGCCCGCCTACCGGTGACCCGTGCCCCCTCTCAAGAACCAGCGGCTCGAAGCCTTGCCCAACGTCCTCCGCAACCAGACGGTTCCCAACCGGCTGGGCGGTCGTGGCGCCGAACCACCGCAGGTGGCGCGCTTGTCGATTCCGGTCCGGCAGGTGATCGCCTTCGCCATCGGGCTGGTCGTGGTCGTGGCCCTCGTGGTCGGGCGAGCGTGATGGCGAAGACCGGATCGGCCTCGACGCCCGCTCGACGGTATCGCCCACGGCGGCTCGACCTGCCCGACGGCGAGCTCCTGGTGCTCCGCGGCGACGGCGTCATCGAGCATCGCGATAACGCGGGTACGGCCCTGCACAGCTGGAACCCGCAGGACCCCGAGTGGCCGCAGCGAGCCCTCAGGTTCGGGATCCACGCCGCCCCACGGACGGTCAAACCCAGCGGTCGCGACGCCTTCGACACGAAGCCGCCCGGGTAGGGGCTGCCTCGCGATCTCGTCGCACATTGCGACGCGTGGGTTGCTGTGCTCGCGCGGAAGGGGCCCTCGGCTAGGAAGCAGCCCCTCCTGACTCACTTCTGAGACGAACCGGGAGCAGGTCTGCGGCAAGGTCGTCGACCGGGGGCCACGGAGCCACACCGCCGTCCGTGGCCCGCGACCGGCTCGTGTCGAGGAACTGCTGCACGAGGCTCTCGATCCGGTCCGGCGGCGGTCCGAGCCCGTGCAGGCTGACCGGGACTTCGTTCGCGCGGACGAAGGCGCCACTGATCATGCCGAACGCCTTGGCGCCTCCCTCTCGCACGACCGACCGGGGATCGCGAAGCTCCAGGACCAGCACAGGCAGGCCCTTGTAGACGGTTCTGCGGACACCTCCGATGACCGTCCACGGGACGCAGGTCAGTCCCTCGACACCTTCCTTATCGAGCAGCCCCCACGGTGTAAGGGCGAGCGTGCTGGCGCGCCCGCCCCCGGGGCGGAGCCGGAGGATGACCGCAATTGCAAAGAACACGCCACACAAGGCAGCGACAACCCGGACGTCCGGCCGGCTGATGGCATCCGACAAGGCAAACACGGCGCAGCCGGCAACGAGACCAACCCCGGCGATGATCCCCAAGACGTTCGACATCGGCCGGTGCTGCAGGATCACCGCATCCTGGGTCTCGCCATTCGGCACCGGCACCTTGCCCAGCGTGACGCGTACGCCGGAAGCCCCGAGCAGCTGGCCGACCGCCGCAGCCCCGCCACCGACGCCGAAGAACAGGATCGTGCCGAGCCCAAGGACACGACGGGATGCCTCGCCACTCGTCATCAACCATGCGCCCACCGCGCTGAAGACGACAACGCTGAGCGGGAGGAACCAGCGAATTTGTACGAGCCGGGTCATGGCGTGAACCATCGGTTCTCCTTGGGGAGCAGTCAAGGACCACGAGCAGGACGGCCTCCCTCAGTGCCATATCTGCGGTCTCAGCGGATGAGATTCCCGACACACAATGCGACGTCGAACTTCCCTCTTCCCGACCGAGCGCTCGGGCGTACGATCGCTGAGTGGTTCGCCTCGTCCTGGCCTTGCTGGTGGCGATGACCGTGGGCGGCTGCGGCGCCGCGACGGGCAGCCCATGGCCGGCCCGTACACCCTTTCCGCTGCCGGCCGGCGCGAGCCCGGTCCCCCTGACCACCGCGCCGCCGGCTTCGCCGCTCCCACCGAACGTGGCGTGGGCGTGTCCGGCCTCGCTGATCCTGCCCCTGCGGATCACCTGGGATCGGGCAACAGGGACCATCCGCTTCGTCGGCGTTGACACCGGTGGGGTCGTCGAGCTGGTCTGGCCGCGAGGGTTCTCGGCACGGGTGGTCGCCGATCGTCTGGAGATCGTGGCCCCCGACGGCACGGTCGTGGGTCGCGACGACAGGATCCTGTCCGGGCTCGGGGGCACGGAGAGCGACGTCTGCAACGTGAAGGGAACGTTCTACCCACCGGCCAGCTAGGAGTCGCCGGCCAGCATGGGTCATGTGCCATTGCGCGCACGGCAGCCGAGCGCGAGGTTGGCGCAGCTCGCCTCGCGTTTGGTCTGGTCCTCACTTGTCCGGCGACGCGCGACCCACCATGCTCGCTGGCACATGAACCGTCGCCGGGCCGCTGTTGGGTCACGCTGCCAGTTGCTGTTGGTCGGTGTCGTGCTGGCCGTGGCGTCGTGCACGTCCGTGCCACAGCCGACCATCGAAGCCGCGGCCTCGACGTCCGCGGGTGCATCGACCGCTCCTGCCGCATCGACCCCCGCGGCGACCGACGCCGACGCAACCGATGCCGCCGACACGCCGGGCCCGACCGAGATCGAGTCGTCCGAGCCGCTGCCGAGCCCCGGGGGAACCTGTGCGGCCACCCAGCTCGTGCCGGGCACGGCGACGAACGGGTTCACCTTCAGCGTCGTTGACTACCGGCATGTCGACCTCGAGCAGCCGGTCCGGAATGCCGGCGGCGGGTGCGTGCTGAACGTGCCGGCAATGATCGGGGTGGCGTCCGCGACCGGGCCGTTCCAGGCAGTCCGGGTGAACAACATCGGCTACCCGGTCTGCGTCAACAGCGCCTGCCACTACGTCAGCCCGCCGTCGTACAAGATCCGTCCGGGACAGTCGCTGACGATCGGCTTTTCCGTCTCGTGGTGGACCGGCGGCAACGACGAGAATGGGTTGCCGGTCGACACGCCGCCTCCGTGCCCCGGCGCGGTCAGCGACGTGACTCGGGTCGAGGTGCCGCTCGCGTCGGGCGCGATCACGATCGACCTCGAGACGGCCGTCCGCATCCCCGAATCGAGCGTCCCCTGGCAGGAGGTCTGCGCCGGCCGGGACAGCATCCCGCTCACGATCACCACCGAGAGTCCGTGAATGACAAGGCGGATCAGGGTGCGCGCCCGACGGCCCGACGCATGACTCCCGCGGTGACGATCCGAGAGGCGCTGCCGGGCGAGCTCGATGCCGCCGGTGAGGTCGTGGTGCGCGCCTACGGAACGCTGCCGGGGCCGCGCCATCCCGAGTACCTCGCCTCCATCCGCGACGCGGCGCGGCGAGCTCGCCATTGCTCGATCCTGGTTGCGATCGACGCTGCGTCCGGCGACCTGGTGGGGAGCGTGAGCTACGTCCCGGACGCTCGGAACCCCTACGCGGAGCTGGAACACGACGGTGAGGCGGGGTTTCGGATGCTCGGCGTGTCGCCTGGGGCGCGTGGACGCGGCGTCGGAGAGGCGCTCGTTCGCGCCTGCATCGCCCGCGCCAAGGCTGCCGGTCGGAGCGGCATCGCCATCTCCACGGTTCCCACCATGACGGCGGCGCACCGCCTCTACGAACGGCTCGGGTTCCGGCGAGCTCCCGACCGGGATCACGAGCCGGTGCCCGGGGTCCGGTTGTGGGCGTATGTGCTGTCGCTGGCAGGCGACCCGATGGAGGGAGGCGCCGGATGACCGTCACGAGGCTGAGGCACCGTAGGGCGGGCCAGGTGGGCCCGGCATTCGATCCGGCGGCGGGGCTGACGCGACTCCTGGTCCTCGCCGTCGCCATCGCCGCGACGGCCGTGCTGGCCGGCTGCGCCGGCAGCCCCGATAACGTCGAGCGGCTCGAGCGGCAGGCGCACACGGCGCTGACCCGGTGGTCGGATGCCGTCGCCGCCGCGGGCGGACCGTCGCGCGTCGTCCTCGTCGGGGAGCTGACCGGCCAGATCGGCGACTGGGAGCTCGAGGTCGGCGACAACAACAAGCGCGCGCTCTACGCGGGCATGGTCGAGGCGCCCGACGGCCTTCCGGGCGAGCAGCCGCCGGACGGCGAGGTCCGCTGGCCGGACGGCACCACCGCGACGGTGCCGGTGCTCTCCGCGCAGCAGGCCGTCAGCCGCGATCCGGGACACCGCGACCGCGCCCTGCAGCGACTGCACGATGATGCAGATCACGGCCGCGACGCTGGCCAACGGGTCGATCGAGACCAGCCGCGGACCGGCCACCGGGCCGGTCTGGGAGTTCACCCTGCAGGGCACCGCGGTCAAGGTGACGCGGGTGGCCATCGCGGACGCGATCACGGTGATGCCGCCTCCGTGGGATGCCAACGACCCGGCCGTCGGCCTCGCGATCGACTCGGCCACCGGGACGGTCGGCGGATCCGAGCTCACCGTCGACTTCGTCGGGGCTCCCGAGCCCGGCGACAAGCCGTGCGGGGAGGACTACACGACCGAGGCGGTCGAGTCAGACCTGGCGGTGGTCGTGATCGTGATCCGGCACCCCAACATGCCGCTGTTCGGCGGATGCACCGCGGCCGGGGCTCGGCGGACGGCCACGGTCGAGCTGGCGGCTCCCCTCGGGGATCGCGCCGTGCTCGACGTCCAGCAGGGACTCCCGGTCCCGGTGGCGGTGACGCCATGACTGTGCGGCGCTGATGTCACAGGTTGTGACCTGGCGTGCGCGGGCGAGGATCACTGGCCTGGTGCTGCTCGCGGCGCTGATGGTCGGAGCCTGCGACCCGCTCGGGCAGACCTGCTGCACCCACGGACCGACGGGCGCGCCCGGCGGGCTGTCGCGTGACGCCGCCATCGCACGGGCGATCGAGGTGGCGCCGGTGTCGAGCACCTCACCGGCGGTCATCTGGGCCGAGATCGAATCCAACCCGTTCGTTCCACGGGGCAACGCAACACCGGGGCACCTGGTGTGGATCGTCCGCCTCCAGGGCGGGCTGACCCCATCGGCGTGCCCGACCGGGTTCCTGGACGTCCCGCCGGCGGCCTCGTCGAGCGCCTGCCTCGACGTCGATGGCGGCCTCGACGTCGTGCTCGACTACTTCACCGGCGAGCTGTTGGGGTGGGTTCACTGAACCCACCCCTGATCGTGTTTCCGGGCGCTCCGGCGCAGATCGCCGGCAATCGACCGCCGCCAGCCGGTTACATCACGCCGACGACATGGCCCTCGGGATCCGCGAACAGCGCGATGGTCGTCTCCGGCGCCACCTCGGTGAGCGGCATGATCACGCGCCCGCCGCCGGCGACCGCCCGATCGAGGATGCCCTGCGGATCCTCGCCGTGGACGTAGAACGTGACGTGGCCGGGGCCGCCGTCGCTGCTCGCGCCGACGCCGGCTGCGATGTCACCCAGCCGGGCCATCCCGTACCCGGTCGGGTTATCGGTGTCGAACGTCCAGCCGAGGACGTCCGAGTAGAACCGCTGGAGCGCGGGACCGTCCTTGCCCACGACCTCGACGTGGATCACGTGGTTGCCCATCGGGTTGTGCCTCCTGGCCGATTCGGGGCGGTCTCTGGTGCCGCTCTCAGGAGGACGACGTACGGCCGACCCCCGAATCGACAGGTCGTCGAGCTTCGCCGCGACCGACGATCGCCGGCAGCGATCATTCGGGTGCTCGGCAGAGCTGCCCGCCGGTGTATCTCGCCGGACCATCGCCGGCAGCGATCATTCAGGTGCCTTGCAGACTCTCCCGGCGACGCATCTCGCCGGGCCATCGCCGGTGGCGATCATTCAGATGCTCTGCAGACTCTCCCGGCGACGCATCTCGCCGGGCCATCGCCGGTGGCGATCAAGAGGCGCACTGGAGGGGTGCGCGGCAGTGCTCGGGGGCGCCGCCGCGCTGTTGGGCTCGAAATCGTTCGCTGCTGGCGATGGGACCAGCACCGAGCCCTTGAAAAGGGGCGCCGCCGCGCTGTTGGGCTCGAAATCGTTCGCTGCCGTCGATGAGACAGGCACGAGCACTTGAAAAGGGCGCGGCGGTGAGCGGTCGATCCTTTCCCCGGCCGCATCGGACCCTGGCATGAACCTCGCACCGATCCAGCCGTCGCGTGCGACCCTGATACACGTGACTGATCCCGGAGGAACCTCGGAGACACGCGTCGATCGCTGGCTGTGCGCGGTGCGCCTGGTGAAGACCCGTCCGCTTGCGATGCAGTTGTGCGACGGCGGTCATGTCCGGATCAATGGGACGCCGGCGAAGCCGTCGACGAGGGTTCGCGCAGGCGATCGCGTGGAGGCGCTCATCGCCGGCCGCGAGCGCATCGTCGAGGTCGTTCGGCCGATCGAGTCGCGCGTTGGCGCTGCCGTCGCCGCACAGTGCTACGTGGACCACAGCCCGCCGCCGATCGTGACCGAGATCCGACCGGGGATCATGGCTGTCCGGGGCGAGGGCCGGCCGAGCAAGCGGCTTCGGCGCGAGCTTGAGCGCCTGCGCCGGGCCGGCGACGCCTGAGCCGAAGCCCAGCGGAACCTCGACCCCCGGGGACCCCGCAACCGGTCGCCTGATCCGCGGTCCGCCGCAGTCTTGACCTACCGCTTCGCGCCGCTGCCCTTCGTCGCCGCGCGCTCGCGGTCCTTCACGATCGCGGCCGCCGCGAGCTTCCCCGGCGCACCGGACACGCAGCCGCCCGGGTGCGTCCCGGAGCCGCACTGGTAGTAGCCCGCGATCGGCGTCCGGTAGTCGCTCCAGCCCGGCGCGGGTCGGAAGAAGTACATCTGCGGCGCCAGGAACTCGCCGGCGAAGATGTTGCCCTCCGACAGCCCCACCACCCGCTCGATGTCGGCCGGCGTGACCACCTCGCGGTGGAGGATGAGCGACGAGAAGCCGGGGAAGAACGACTCCAGCGTCCGCTGCACCGTGTCCCCCAGACCGGCACGCTCCGTCTCCCAGTCGCTCTCGCGGAGCTGGTACGGCACGTACTGCACGAAGCAGGACATGATGTGCTTGCCGGGCGGCGCCATGTCGGGGTCGATCGTGGACTGGATCGCGCAGTCGAGGTACGGCCGCTGGCTGTACCAGCCGTACTTCGCGTCGTCGTAGGCGCGCTCGAGGTAGTCGAGCGAGGGCCCGATGTTGGTGAACCCCCGGTAGTGGTCCTCGCGGTCGGCCAGGGCCGGGTACACCGGCAGCCCGTCGAGCGCGAAGTTGACCTTGGCCGAGGTGCCCTGGAACCGGAACCGGCGGATCGCGTCGACGAGGTCCGACGGCAGCTCGCGCGGATCGACGAGCTCGGTGAACGTCCGCCGCGGGTCGAGCGCGGACACGACGATCGGCGCGTGGTACTCGCCGCCGTCCTCGAGCGCCACGCCCGTGACGCGCCCGTCGCGCGTGATCACCGAGGCGACCGGCGACTCCAGCCGGATCTCGGCGCCCAGCGCCGTCGCGGCCCGGGCCATGACCTGGGTGCAGCCCGCCGTTGCCGCCCTTGTGGAACGACCACGCCCCGAACACGCCGTCGTGCTCGCCCAGCAGGTGGTAGAGCAGCACCAGCCCGGAGCCCTGCGACCGCGGCCCGACCTTGGTGCCGATGATCGCGGACGACGCGAGGTACCCCTTGAGGATGTCCGACTCGAAGTAGTCGTCGAGGAAGTCCGCGGCGCTGCCGGTCAGCAGCCGGACCGCGTTGTGGAGGACGTCCTTGGGCAGCGCCCGGAAGCGCGCGCCCAGCCCGGCCAGGGCGAGCAGCTCCTCCGGGTCGTCGCTGAACAGGTTGGGCGGCGGGGCGTCCATCAGCGGCTTGAGCGCCTGGAGCACCTTGTTGAGGTCGTGCTCGAACTTGTCGTAGTTGTCGGCGTCGTGCCTCGAATGGCGCGCGATCTCCCGCTGGTTGACGCCGTGGTCCTGGCCCAGCAGCAGGTAGTCGCCGTTCTCCATGGGCGCGAAGGTCGACGACATGAGCAGCGGCATGAACCCGTGCTTGACGAGATCCAGGTCCTGGACGATGTCCGGCCGCAGCAGGCTCAGCGCGTACGAGAACGTCGTGAACGAGAAGCCCGGGTACAGCTCCTCGGTGATCGCGGCGCCGCCCACGAACGGGCGGCGCTCGAGGACCAGCGTTCGCAGCCCCGCCTTCGCGAGGTAGGCGCCGTTGACGAGGCCGTTGTGGCCGCCGCCGACGACGATGGCGTCATAGGTTCGATCGGTCGAGGTCGTCATCGTCAGGCCGTCTTTCGCTCGGGGTTCCAGAGGGGCGGGCGCGCCGTGTGCGCCGCGACGTGGACGTACCGGTGGCTGATCGGGATCTCGAGGTTCACCTTCGATCCCGGCGCGGCGAGCTCGACCGGCACCCGCACCAGCCCGATGTGCCGCTGGAGCATGGGCGAGTACATGAAGCTCGTCGCGTAGCCGACCTGGGTCCCGTCGTCGTCGTACACGAACATCTCCTCCTGGACGGGCGTGTGGTCCATGGGCGGGATGAAGCCGGCCTCGTCGTGGAGGCGGTTCCAGTCGCGCCAGTCCACGACCAGGCCGGTCAGCCGGAACCGCGACGACTTCTCGGCCAGCTCGCGCCGGATCGCGTTGCGGCCGATGAACACCCGGTCGTCGGTGGCGACGCCCTTGAGCATCCAGCCCAGCCCCAGCTCGTGCGGCGTCGCCCGGTCCGCGTCCGTCCAGGCCAGGCGGCTGGACGCGAAGTCCACGTCGAGCAGCAGCAGCCCCGCCTCGATCCGGGTCATGTACAGCGCCTGGAGCCCGAACGGCAGCACGCCGTGGCCGCGCGAGGCGGCCCACACGGCGTCCCAGACCTCGAGCGCGCGGTCCGCCGCGACCCAGATCTCGTAGCCCAGGTCCCCGGTGTAGCCGGTGCGCGAGACGGTGACCGGCCGGCCCGCGATCTTGCCGGTGGTGATGCCGAAGAACGGCAGCCCCTCGACCGCCGGCACGAGCGTCGCCAGGATCGCCCGGGAGCGCGGGCCCTGGATCGACAGCACCGCGTGCTGGTCCGACACGTCCTCGATCGTCACCTGGTCCCGCGACCCGACCAGGTCGCGGAAGTAGCCGAGGTTGGGCTCGGCTGAGGTGAGCACGAACTCCTGCGGGCCGTGCCGGAGGAGGACGCCGTCCTCGACGATGAACCCGCGGTCATCGCACCAGATCGTGTACTGGGCGTGGCCCGGTGCCAGCGCGCGTGGGTCGCGCGCCATGACGCCCGCCAGGAATCGCTCCGCGCCCGGTCCGGAGAACCGGTACTTGAACAGCGGCGACGTGTCGAACACGCCGGCCGAGTTGCGGACGGCGAAGTACTCGAACTTCTCGGACAGCCCGTACTTCTCGGCGGCGAGATGGCCGGACCAGTGGCTCCACAGCCCGGTCTCGTTCAGCGCGGACGTACGCTCGTGGAACGGGGTCGTGCGGATCATGCGCGGGGCTCTGCCTCCCTTGGGAACCCGGACGGTAGCCGACGCGGGTCCCCGGAGGCAGGGGCGTTGCTTGGGGTGGGTCAGGTCCGCCGAGATCGGGCTCCGATCCGGGGCTCAGGCGGTGACGGTCTCGCGCTCGTCCTCGCCCGGCGCCTCGGAGGTGATCCCCCAGCCGCCGAAGATGGCCGTGCCCTCGAGACGCAGCGTCGGCGCATCGGCCGGTCGCTCGACGTCGGGGCGCCCATCACCGGCGCCGCCGATCCCGACGATCCGCGTCTCGACGTTCCAGCTCTCGGGCACGATCAGGTTGCCGCCGCCGAACAGCGCGCTCGAGTGGATCGTGGCGCCGGCCGGGTCCAGGGTGGCATCGCGCAGGTCGAGCGTGCCGCCGCCGAACCAGGTCGTGACGGTGCCGCCCTTGAACGCGCCGGACTCGCTGTGGAACTCGAGCGGCCCGAAGGTGGCGACGAGGTCGACCTCATCCGCGGCGGGATCCTGGGGCACGGCCTCGCGTCGCCGCGTCGCGGCATAGATCACGGACCCGATCATGAACACGAACCAGGCGAACAGCAGCAGGCTGATGGCCCGCATGAGCTTTCCCAACATCGCTGTCCTCATCTGCTGTGGGTCGTTCCCCGACCCGGACGGCGCTCCACCCGCCGCCCTCACATGGTGCCCTCGGACACCGCTCGCGGTCCAGTGCCGTGTGACGGCACGCCGACGGCTATCGCGCCTGCACCGGGACCGCCAGCTCGATCGCCAGCCGATCGGCGATCGAACAGCATTCGCCGAGGGAGAGCCCGCCGCTGGCCGGACCCTGATTCGCGCGATCGGGCGCCGGCCTGTATGGTGGCCGCCTTCTCGTGCTCGATGGGCGCGCCGGTCAGCGCCCCGGTCCACGGACCGCCCGATCCCGAATCACCATCACCAGCGCCCTGACCGGGCCCCGCATGCGTGCGGGAAGGGCCCTCAGGAGCGTTCCTCCCCATGTCCTTCGATGCTCTCGGGCTGACGCCCGAGCTCCTCCGTGCCGTGTCCGACGAGGGCTACACGGAGCCCACCCCCGTCCAGCGCGAGGCGATCCCGCTCGTGCTCGCCGGCCGTGACCTGCTCGCCGGCGCCCAGACCGGCACCGGCAAGACCGCGGCCTTCGTGCTGCCGATCATCCAGATCCTGCACGCAACCCGCGTCGCGCCGCCCTCCGTCCGGTCGCACGACGTCCGGCGCGACGGGTCGCGACCCCGCCCCGGCCAGTCCTCCCGATCGACGCCCGCCTCGGCCCGCCCGCCGGTCCGCGTCCTGGTCGTCGTCCCCACGCGCGAGCTCGCGATCCAGGTCGAGCAGAGCGTCCGCACCTACGGCGCCCACCAGCCGATCCGGTCCACCACCATCTACGGCGGCGTCGGCTTCGAGCCCCAGGTGTCGAAGCTCCGCGGCGGCCCCGAGATCGTCGTCGCGACGCCCGGCCGCCTGCTCGACCATGTCACCCAGCGGACCATCGACCTGTCGCGGGTCGAGATCCTCGTCCTCGACGAGGCCGATCGCCTGCTGGACATGGGCTTCATCCGCGACATCCGGCGGATCATCGCACTGCTCCCGGAGCGCCGCCAGAACCTGCTGTTCTCGGCCACCTTCTCGGACGACGTCCGCGCGCTGTCGAGCCTGATCCTCCACGATCCGGCGCGGGTCCAGGTCACGCCCCGCAACACCACCGCCGAGCTCGTCGAGCACGTGGTCATGCCGGTCGACCGCGAGCGCAAGCGCGAGCTGCTCTCGCACCTGGTCACGTCCGGGCGGGTCACCCAGGCGCTCGTGTTCACGCGGACCAAGCACGGTGCGAACCGGCTGGCCGAGCAGCTCGGCCGCGACGGGATCGACGCCGCGGCGATCCACGGCAACAAGAGCCAGTCTCAGCGCGTGCGCGCGCTCGACGACTTCAAGGCCGGCCGGGTCGGGATCCTCGTGGCGACCGACATCGCGGCCCGCGGGCTCGACATCGAGCAGCTGCCGCACGTCGTCAACTACGAGCTGCCGATGGTCCCCGAGGACTACATCCACCGCATCGGCCGGACCGGCCGGGCAGGCACCGACGGCCAGGCGATCTCTCTGGTGTGCGTCGACGAGACGCCGCTGCTGCGCGACATCCAGTCGCTGCTCCGGCGGACGATCCCGTCCGAGGTGATCGAGGGCTTCGAGCCGGACCGCTCCGTGCGCGCCGAGCCGATCCGCCTGCGGTCCACGCCGGCCGAGCGAGCGATGCACGCCGCCGCCCGCGGCGGGTCCTCGTCCCGCGGCGGCTCGTCGTCCCGTGGCGGCTCACCGTCCCGCGGCGGTGCCGTCCAGAACCGCGGCGGCGCGATGTCCCGCGGGCCCGCACAGGCCAGAGGCGGGTCACCGTCCCCGTCCCGCGGCGGATCCCCGTCCCGCGGCGGATCCCCGTCCCGAGGCGGCTCTCCGTCCCGCGGCCACGGCCGAGGTCGCGACGGTCGCGGCTCGGGGTACTCAGGCGCCCCGACGCCCGGCAGCACGATCGGCCGGGTGTTCCCCGTCGGCGGCCCGGGCCGCAGCGGCGAGGGGCGCCCCGTCCATCACGACGGGCGCCCGACGCATTCGGCCGACAGCCGGACGACCCACCACGGCCCGGGCGGCAATCGCGCGCTCCCCGGCGAGCGCATCCGCCGGCTCGAACCCCGCGGCTGACACGAGCCCTACCCAGCCGAGGACAGCCGCGGCACGCGCGCCGACGTTGCCAGCCGCTCCTCGAACCGCTTGGCCGCGGCGTCCAGTTTGTCGAGGTGCTCGGCGAGGCGCCGGCGTGCCTCCTCGGCGGCGGCGTCGAGGCCGCTGAGCTCGAAGATCCCCCAGTGCCGGATCACCGGCAGCAGCACCTCGTCACGGTGCACCCGGAGGTCGTAGATGCCGGCCTTCGCGATGTCGGCCGCCTTGCGCAGGAAGTTCGGGATCCCGGCCCCCGGCATCTGGAACCGCAGGACCTCGTCGACGATCGCCCGCACGGCCGCCGACGGCTCGATCGCCAGCGCGGCCTTGAGGATGTCGCGGTAGAACACCATGTGCAGGTTCTCGTCGGCGGCGATGCGGACCATGATCCGGTCCGCGACCGGGTCGTCCGAGTACCGGCCGGTGTTGCGATGCGCGATCCGCGTCGCCAGCTCCTGGAACGCCACGTACGCCAGCCCGTGGAGCGTGTCCGGTGAGTCGTGGTCGTACCCCTGCTGGAGCTGGCTCATCCGGCCGCGCTCGATGAGCATGGGATCGATGTTGCGGGTCACCGTGAGGTAGTCGCGGAGCACGATCGCGTGGCGACCCTCCTCGGCGGTCCAGCGTCCCACCCACGTCAGCCACGCCCCGTCGCCCTTGCCGAACATCCCGTGGATCAGCCGGTGATAGCTGGGCAGGTTGTCCTCGGTCAGCAGGCCGACCTCGAACGCGGTCTGGGCCACCCCTTCCAGCCGCGGCTGGTCCGGCGTCCAGGGCTCCTTGTCGAAGTCGCGGCCGAGCCGGTACGGGATGTACTCGTGCGGGAACCACTCCGCCGCGACCTTGAGGTGCCGGTCGAGCAGCCGTCCCGCCTCGGGCTCGAGCTCGGTGAGCAGGCGACGGTCGAGGGCGGAGATCTCGGACGGATCGAGGGTGTCGGACACGTGTCACCAATGGTTACGGTCGATGCGAGCCGGGACGCGGGTCGCACCGGAAACGCGATCATGACGGCCGTCGACTGCCGCCCGATCGGCCGTGCGTGCAGCCCTGCAGACACCCGGCGCCGAGGCTCCGCGACGGGCCCGTCGCGGGGACCATGTGGCCGGTTCAAACCTATACTCCGTCGATGCTCAGCATCGGATCGATCGTCCTCCGGGTCGATGACGTGCAGCGCCAGGCCGCGTTCTGGTCCGCGGCGCTCGACTACGTGCTCCGCGAGGAACCCGACGACAGCTCGCAGATGCTGTGCCCTCGCGACGGCGTGGGGCCGAACCTCAACCTCGATCGTCGTCCCTCGGACGGACCCATCCCGCCACGTATCCACCTGGACCTGTATGCCGAGGATCAGGCGGCCGAGGTCAGCCGGCTCATCGGTCTCGGCGCCTCCGAGGTGCACTGGGACGGGCGACCGCCGGATGCCGATTTCGTGATCCTGGCCGATCCCGAAGGCAACCGCTTCTGCGTGATCGACAAGGGCTAGCGACGCCCCGGCCTGGGCCACGCCGTATCCTTCGGCCATGTCGCTCTACCGGCTCGACGGCCCGATCGCGATCGAGGCCCCGGTCATCATCGCCGCGTTCGACGGCTGGGTCGACGCTGGCTCGGCGGCCACGACCGCACTGTCGCTGCTGGCGCTGGAAGGCGTCAGCGTCGCGACCTTCGATGGCGACCAGCTGTTCGACTACCGGTCCCGCCGGCCGACGCTGGACATCCGCGACGGCCGCCTGTCCTCGCTGGCATGGCCCGAGCTGACCCTCAAGCACGTCCGGTTCGGCACCCGCGACCTCCTCGTGCTGACCGGCGCCGAGCCCGATGATCGATGGCGGGCGCTGGGCGAGGCGGTGACCGAGCTGGCACAGCGGCTCGACGTCCGCGGCTGGATCAGCCTGGGGGCGATCCCGGCGGCCGTTCCGCACACCCGCCCGGTGCCGATCCTGGGCACCGAGAGCCAGCCGGGCCTGCTTCGGGGCGGCGTCGCGCCGGGCCCGATCGGGACCCTGCGCGTGCCGTCGGCCGCGCTGTCGATGCTCGAGATGGCCGTCGGGGCGGTCGGGATCCCGGCGGTCGGGTACTTCGCGCAGGTGCCCCACTACGTCACGGGCCCGTACGCGATCGCCGCGGTCGAGCTGCTGCGCGCCGTCGAGCAGCATCTCGACGTGGACCTGCCGCGTGGCGCGCTGGCCGAGGAGGCGCGCCAGCTCCGGACCCGCCTCGACGCAGCGGCGGCGGCCGACGAATCGACACGCACGTACGTCGAACGACTCGAGGCGATGGTCGACGAGTCGCGGCTGCCCGAGGGCGACGACCTGATCTCCGAGATCGAGCGGTTCCTCGCCGATCGGAACGCGAACGGCTCGTAGCGGTCGGACGCGGTCGCAACCGGATGCCGGCTCGAACCGGGCCGGCGACTGCGCTAGTAGCGCTCGCGCCTGACCATCACCTTGAGGCCCTTGACCGTCGCCGCCCGAAGCGCCCGGATCACGTGGTCCGCTGCGTCATCGGGCACCTCGACCAGCGAGAACCCGTCGGCGATCTGGATCGCACCGATATCGCCGCCGCGAAGCCCGGCCTCGTTGGTGATCGCGCCAACCAGGTCGCCGGGGCGGACGCCCGCGGCACGGCCCGCGCCCACGAACAGCCGCGTGACGCCGCCGCCCGAGCCGCGCTTCGGGGCCTGGAGCACGGGCCGACCCTCGGTGTCGTGCCAGCCGCTGACACGAAAGCCGCGCCGCGGTCCGGCGCCGGGACGCCCGGGTCCGGCGGCCGGACGCCCGGGTCGCGCCGGGTACGGGGCCTGGCGGTCGTACCCTTCCCCGCCGGCCGGTCGTGGCGCTCCACGAGGTGCCGGCGGACGGCCGCGACCGCGCGGTCCGGGACCCCAGCCAGGTCCACCCGGCCCACCTCGCGGATCCTGGAATCCGGGCAGCCTGGCCGGTGCCAGCTCCTTCTCGTCCTCGGCGCCCCGCGCCTCCGTATCGGCGAGGCTGAGCGCGGCGAGCGCGATGTCGACGAGGTCGAACTCGGCCGACAGCGGCTCGACCGCGGCCCGGTACCGGTCGAGCCCGCCGGCGACCAGCGTCTCGCGCAGCGTGCCCCGCAGCATGTCCAGCCGGTGCTCCCGCACATCGGCCACCGTGGGCAGGCCCGCGATGTCCAGCGGCGCGCCGATGGTGCGCTCGATGTCCCGCAGCAACCGGTGCTCGCGCGGCTCGACGAGGGTGATCGCGACGCCCTCCCGGCCCGCACGGCCGGTCCGCCCGGTCCGATGCACGTACACGTCGGGTGAGGACGGCACGTCGTAGTTGACGACGTGGCTGATGTGCCCGATGTCGAGCCCGCGCGCGGCCACGTCCGTCGCCACCAGGACGTCGAGCGCCCCGTCGCGGAAGCGGTTCATGATCCGGTCGCGCTGCTCCTGCGACAGCCCGCCGTGAAGCGCCGCAGCATCGCGGCCGCGCCCGCTCAGCGCCTCGGCGAGGTCGTCCACCTCGCCCCGGGTCCGCGCGAACACCAGCGTCGCGGCGCCGTCCTCGAGGTCGAGGATCCGGCCCAGGGCCGCGAGCTTGTCTGCCCGCCGGACCACGTACGCGACCTGGCGGACGCGGGCCGCCTCACCCTCGGGCTGCGCCGCCTGCTCCACGCGGACGCGGACCGGCCGCTCGAGGTGGCGCTCGGCGAGACGCGCGATCTGGCCGGCGATGGTGGCCGAGAACAGTGCGGTCTGGCGCTTCTTCGGCAGCGCCGACAGGATCTTGTCGAGGTCGTCCGCGAAGCCCATGTCGAGCATCTCGTCCGCCTCGTCGAGGACGACGGTCTCGACCTCGTCGAACCGGAGCGTCCCCCGGTCGAGGTGATCGACGGCGCGACCCGGCGTGGCGACCACGACATCGACGCCGCGGGCCAGGCGGTGGAGCTGCGTGGTGATGGGCTGCCCGCCGTAGATCGGCACCACGCGAACGCCCAGCTCCCGCCCATAGCGGTGGATCGCCTCCGCGACCTGCATCGCGAGCTCGCGCGTGGGGGTCAGGACCAGCGAGCTGGGCCGGCTTCCGCGACCATCCTGCGGCACTCCGCGATTGCCGGCCGGCCGCCCGGCGTCCCGATCCGCGTCCATACGCGTCGCCAGGTGCTGGAGGATCGGCAGCGCGAACGCGGCCGTCTTGCCGGTGCCGGTCGGCGCCTCGGCGAGCAGGTCCTGGCCGAGGAGGAGCGGCGGGATCGCGACCAGCTGGACGGGGGTCGCCTCCTCGTAGCCCAGCCCGGCCAGGGTGCGCAGCAACCGGGGATCGAGGTTCAGCGAGGCAAAGCCGTCGCCCTCGGGCTCGGCGTCGGCGGCCGGCTCGGCGTCGGCGGCCGGCTCGGCATCGCCCTCGGGTTCGGCGACGGCGGCGACCGGCGCACCGGCGGGCGTCGGCCCGGGTTCAGGATCGGCCGCGGCCGGATCGTCGATCGGAGAGGTCACGAGGTCATGCTAGGCCGCATCGGACATCCGCGCCTCGAACCCGCCGGCTACCGCGTCTCGGTCACCTTGCGCAGGCCGCGCGGTCGCTCCGGGTCGAGGCCGCGCGCGAGCGCGAGATGCATCGCGTGGAGCTGCGCCGGCACGATCGCGGCGATCGGGTTCAGCCACTCCGGCAGGCCGCCGGCCACGGCCATCGCCCACCGCCCGATGGATCGGGCGTCCGCGTCATCGGACAGCACGAGCACGTCCGCCCCGAGATCGCGGACGAGCGCTCGCAGCGGCGTGACCAGGGCGTCCCGGGCCGGGCCCGACGAGACGCTCGCGAACACCGCGTCGCCCGGCGCCAGCAGGGCGACCGGACCGTGCGCGAAGTCGGCGGCGCTGTACGGGTCGGCCCACAGCTGGGCGATCTCCTTGAGCTTGAGGCTCCACTCGCGGGCCGTCGCATACCCGAACCCGCGACCGAGCACGACGGCCCGGGCAAGACCGGCCTGGTCTGCCGCGATCCTCGACGCGTCCGGCTCGACCTCGAGCGCACCGGCGATCGCCTGCGGGACGAGCTCCAGCTGGCTCCGTGCCGGCCCCGGATCGCCATCGAGCGCCGCCGACAGCATCGCCACCGCCAGCAGCTCCGCGGTGTACGTCTTGGTCGCCGCGATCGAGCGCTCCTCGCCCGCGCCAAGGTCGAGGACGTGGGCGGCGGCCGCGGCCAGCGGCGAGCCCGGGACATTGGTGATCGCGAGGGTGAGCGCCCCCTGCTGCCTGGCGGCCGCGACGACGCCGACCACGTCCGGCGATTGTCCCGACTGGCTGACGCCGACCACGAGCGCATCGCGGTAGCTCGGCGATGCGCCGTACAGCGTCGCCAGCGACGGCGCGGCGAGCGCCACGGGCAGCCCGTTGCGAGCCCCGAGGACGTACTGGGCGAACACGGCGGCATGGTCGGACGTGCCGCGCGCAGCGATCACGACCAGCCCGGCCCCACGCCGGCGCAGCTCCGCGGCCACGGCGTCGACGACGGGCGCTGCCGAACGGAGCAGCCGTGCCGCGACCTCCGGCTGCTGGCGGATCTCGTCGCGGAGGCGGCTCGCGGCTGGGGTGGATGGCGAGGTCATCTGCCCATTGTCGCGGAACCCGCGCCGCTAGGGGGGTTCCCAGCGGGTGGCCGTCGGCGGGATACTCACGACATGCGGCGAGTCGAGGCCGAGGCGCTCGTGGGCGCGTCGCGCCAGGAGGTCTGGCAGCTCTACGACGACATCGCGGGCACGCCACGCTGGGTGCCGTTCGTGGTGGACGTCGTGTACGTGTCCGGCCCCGCGCGCGTCGGGACGGTCTACCGCGAGCGGACACGGCTGGCCGGCGTGCTCGACACGGGACAGTGGGAGATCGTGGAGCACCGCCGTCCCGTCCGCCAGGTACACGTCTCGTCGGACAAGGGTCTCGACAGCACCCTGATCATCACCTTCGATGCGCGCGGCACCGGCACCTGGGTGACCGAGGTCGCCGAGCTCCGCTCGAGGCTGTGGGGCCCGCTCGGCTGGCTCCACGAGGCGATCGCCGGCATCCCGGCGGGCCGCGGCGTGCGTGGCGCGGTCGCCGGCGCCAAGCGGGTGTTCGAGGGCGATCCGCCGCGCTGATCGCTCAGCCGGCCGGGGGCGATCAGACGGCCCGGGGGCGCTTAGAAGGCCCGAGGGCACCGGACAGCCGTGCGGCGATCAGGGAACCTCGATCTCGCGGACCACGGCGAGATGCCGGCCGGGCCCGGCTCCGTCGCGGGTCACGTGGTACTCGATCTCGCGGGGGGACCCGTCACGGAACCGGAAGCGCAGGGTCGCATGCAGGATGCCTTCCGACCGAAGGACCGCCCACATGCCCAGCACGTCGTCCGATGCCGAGACGTCACCGGGGTTCGCGAACGCCTCGATCGGCTGTCCCCGAAGCACCTCCGCCGGTGCCTCGACGATCTCGGTCATCGACGTCGACACTTCCACGAACCGGCGCTCGTCGTCGATGATCGCCCACGCATGGCCCGGCTCCTCCCACCAGCGATGTCCCGGTACGACGCTGCCGAAGCGGTACACGTACCACACGGTCTCGGCCATGCCCGGATCGGCGAGCGAGCTCCGTGGCCGGACGACGGCCGCCGGATATCGGTCGCGCAATCGCCACTGGAGATCGTCCGGCTCGATGGGCTTGAGCCGCCGCGCTCGCGTCCCCTTCGTCGCCGTGGCATCCAGGTAGGCGAACGCCTCCCCGACGTGCCGCCGGAACGCGATGTCCTCGGCAGGAAAGATCTGGAGGCGCGGAGACGGGTCAGCGGGCAAGGGGTACCGATCCGGACTTGGGGTGGGACCGGCGACATGGTCCACCGGGAACGCCGCGGCGTCACTGCGCAATGTGCCCTATTCGCACCGGTCGCTTCGCCGCGTGCCGCGCAGCGTGCCTCGGGAATCGGAAACGGACCGCCTTGCGAACAGGATTTCCGACTCCGCCGCCGCCCGGCATCCCGCCGGAGGGTCGACGCGCCATCGGATTTGGTCCGAATGTTGGCGGTCCGTTGATGCACCGACCGTAGCCCCGGCCGTGGCGGCGGGGCACCGGCCAGAGGTCAGGGCCGGGGACGGACGAAAGTCAGGGAACCACCCGGCCACCCGGCCCGGTTCAGGCCCTGCCGGTGCTTCGCGATACCCTTGTGGGGATGCTCGCCACCGACCGCCACCTGCCGCTCGACGGCACCCGCAACCTCCGCGACGTCGGCGGCTACCCTGCGGCCGGCGGCCGCATGACCCGCTGGCGAACGCTGCTCCGGTCGGACGAGCTGACGACGCTCCCGGATCGCACGCGCCGGGAGCTGCTCGAGCTCGGCCTCCGACAGGTCATCGACCTGCGCTGGCCGGAGGAGCTCGAGCGATCCCCGAATGCGTTCCTGCGCTCGCCCGTCGTCCGGTACCGGAGCGTGCCGCTGCTCGCCGACGACCCCACCCCGCACGCCGGTCTCGCCGGCATGTACCGCCACGTGTTCGACGCCCGGGCGCCACAGCTGGCCGACGTGGTCCGGGCGCTGCTCGAGGACGATGGCCTGCCCGCGATCATCGGCTGCGCCGCCGGCAAGGACCGGACCGGCGTCACGATCGCCCTGCTGCTCGACCTGGTGGGCGTCCCGACGGACGTCATCGTCGAGGACTACGCGCTGTCGGCCGGGTACTTCGCGTCGCCGGTGGCACACGTGGCGCTCGATGACTGGCGGCACCACCCGCTCGTGGTCGACAGCCCGCCGGAGTTCATGGCGAGCGCCCTCGAGCACCTCGACCGGGTGCACGGTGGGGCGCAGGCGCTGCTGCACCGCCAGGGGATTGCCCAGTCCGACATCGACCGCCTGGTCGGCCTGCTCACCGAGCCGACCACCGCCTGACCGCCCGGCCCGACATCGCGGGCGCATCGTGCACCGGCCGCCCAGGAAGCCTACGATTCCCGCATGGGCCGTGTCGGCGCCTCTCTCGAGCTCCCCCATCCCCCCGAGCGCGTGTTCGACGTGGCCACGCGGATCGAGGACCTGCCCCGCTGGCTGCCGGAGGTCACCGAGGCGGAGCTCATCGACGCCCCGCTGGCCGCGGGCAGCCGTGTCCGGCTCAAGCTGTCCGCCGCGGCGGCCGGGGTCGAGGTCACGGGCACCGTCCGGCAGCTGCGTGCCCCATCGATCCTTGCCATCGGCGGATCGGGCGGGCCGCTGACCGTCGAGGTCCGGACGAGGCTGCAGCCGGTCGGCGAGGGATCCACGCGGATCTCGCTCGAGATCGACCTGACGGCATCGCCGCTGCTGGGGTTCGTCGCCCGCGAGGCCGAGCGCCGGATCAACGCGGAGCTGCCGGCCTCGCTGCAGCGGTTCCGGGTGCTGCTCGAGGCCGATCCGACAGCCTGAGCGCGGTCCCGGGATCGCGTCAGGTGGGGTTTCCTCACCACTTGATTTCGGCCGGCGTACCGGATCTCGGCCGAGGTACGCTCGGACTCTTGACCCGGCCAATGGCTTCCGCGATTGTCACGCCATGCGGCTCGTCCTGATCATCGTCCTGGCGTATTCGCTTGTAGCCGCCTGCTCCGCTTTCGGGGCGACGGCCGATTCCACGATGTGCGACGTGGCGGGGAGCGTTTCCGCGGCCAAGACGCTTGTTGAGCGGGCAGCCATGAAGGACGCCGACGGAGACAAGGCGGCTGCAGAGCAGCTCGCCGGCGAGGCGGCCGCGATCGCGACGCAGGGACATGACACCCTTCAGGCGATCACGTCGAGTGACGTCAGGCAGGGTGACACCTGGCAGGCGCTGCTCCGGGCCTACCTTCATCTCGGTCAGGCCGCCAACGCGCTGCTCCCCGCCTATGCGAGCACCTACGGGATCACAGACGAGGAACTCTCGACGGCTTCGGAGCAGCTACACATCGCCCAAGCAGGCCTCCCGGCTCGGTGCTTCGTGGCGACGCCGCCGTACGGTGGCGACGGTCGAGCGCGGGCGCGTCCGGCTGATAGTCGCGGCTGTCTTCCGGCTGGAGGACGCCCGCCTGTGCTTGGCGTTGTGGGCGGGCTTGGCCGGGTCCGCTCGAATTGCGTCGCCGGTCCGATCAGGCAGCGGCCGATTCGTCGCCGTAACCGGGAACCGTCACCTCGATCAGCGGGCTGTGCTCGACCATAACGTCCAGGTCTGTGCGCTTCCAGTTGCGCGCGACGCCGGTCAGCAGCGCGCGACGCTCATCCGGGTCCGTAATCACGCGGGCGGTGGCCTCGACGTCCGCCTGGGCGAGCTCGCCCTTGAGGTGGAGCGTGATCCGCGGGTTCGCGGCCACGTTGCGCAGCCACGCTCGTACGCTCCCCGGGCGGGGCATGCCACTGATGACGATCCGGCCGTCGAGGTTGTGCATGAAGATCTCGATCCGACGCGGCTGGCCGGTGCGGCGGCCGGTGGTCGTGAGGTCGATGACCTGGTTGTGGTCGAGTGCGTTGCGCACGAGCTGGTCCATGGGTGCTCCGGGTGCCGTCGGGCGCGACGGCTGGCGCGCTTTGATAGTTGCATGTGCAACGATACCCCACGCCGGACGGGGACACAAGGTCGAGGCGCCGGGGCACGCAACGACGGCTGGCGCGGCCCTACACTCGCGCTGATGCTGCGCACCGTGACCGCGACCCGATACGTGACCCCGCTGCGCGAGGGCGGGTCCGTTCCCGCGCTGGTCGAAGCCGATGACGACGGCCTGTACGTCACCAAGCTGCTGGGCGCGGGCCACGGGCGCAAGGCGCTGGTCGCGGAGCTGATCGTCGGCGAGATCGGCCGCCATCTCGGGCTGCCCGTCCCCGACCTCGTCCTGGTCGAGCTCGACGCGGCGCTCTCGAAGGCCGAGCCCGACCAGGAGATCCGCGAGATGCTGGCGAGGTCGGCGGGGACGAACTTCGGGCTCGACTTCCTGCCCGGCGCGCTGGCCTTCGCGCCGCGCATCGAGCCCGCGCCCGATCCGGACCTCGCGGCCGCCGTCGTGTGGCTCGATGCGCTCACGACCAACGTCGATCGCACGCCGCGCAACCCCAACCTCATCGTGTGGCACCGGCGGCTCCACCTCATCGACCATGGATCGGCGCTGTACATCCACCACACCTGGCGCGACCCCGACGAGCACGCCCGGCGCCCGTTCGAGGCCATCCGCGACCACGTGCTGCTGCCGTTCGCGGGATCGATCGTCGAGGCGGACGAGCTCCTCGCCCCCCGGCTGGATGCCCAGGCGCTGGAACGGATCGCGGCTTCGATCCCCGACGACTGGCTGCGACCCGAGGAGGGACTGCCGGACGCCGATGCGCACCGTCGGGCCTACGTGCGCTACCTGCTCGCGCGCCTGGCCGGGCCGCGGGCATTCGTCGAGGAGGCAGAACGTGCCCGAGCAGCCTGATACGACGGCGGCTGACGTTCGCGAGCCAGGAGACGCCGCCGGCCGAAGCCCGTTCGAGTACGCGATCGTGCGCGTCGTGCCGCGCGTGGAGCGGGGCGAGGGGTTCAACGCCGGGATCGTGCTCGCGTCGCGCGTGCACCGGTTCCTGGCCGCGAAGGTGCTGCTGGACGAGGACGTGCTCGTCGCGCTCGCCCCCGACTGCGACCCCGAGATCGTCCGCGCGCATCTCGACGCGATCGTGCGGATCGCGGCGGGTGACCCTGACGCGGGGCCGATCGCCGCCCTGTCGGCTCCGGAGCGGTTCCACTGGCTGGCGTCGCCGTCGTCCACGATCATCCAGCCGTCGGACGTGCACACCGGCCTGACGTCGGACCCGGCGGCGACACTCGAGCACCTGTTCCGGACGCTCGTCCAGCGCTGATCCGAACGGAAAGGTCCTGTCGAAGGGAGGACGGTTGGCAGCCTTGCCTGCAAGGCAAAGCCGCCGGACGATGGGTGCATGGTCGTCGAATGACGTGCTGTCGTCGCGACCCGCGTCGGCAGCTGGGTGGCAGGCCGCACGTCGAGGGCCTACCAAGGGACGGGAACGGCAGTGACTCACGCAACGGACGACCGGAGACTCCGGCTCCGGTTCATCCGACTCCTCATCGTCGGCCTGGCCGGCCTCGTGCTCGCCTTCGGCGTCTACTCGATCGGACGGGCGATCACCACGCCCCATCGCACGACCCCCGTGTACGACCCGCCGGTGCTGGCCGGCCAGATCATCCCGAGCTACTGCTCGGCCGGGGTCTACGCCCGGCTTGGCGACACGATCGTGCTCACCACCTCGCCCCACTGTGCCGGCGAGGGAACGCTCGAGACCTCGCCCGACGGCACGATCCAGGGCGTTGTCGGCCCGACGGCCCTCGAAACACCCTGCGCGTACCCCGATCACAAGTGCAAGCCCTCGGACATGAACTACCTCATCGTTGCTCTCGAGCGCATCCCGTGGGGGCACCTCAACGAGATCGACATGGGTGTCGGTGGCTACCGGCTCCTGTCGCCTGACACGAAGGCCCTGTCCTGTGGCGACATCGCGGTCGACGACCCGATCGAGATGGACGGCCGGAACGATTACCGGACCGGGACGGTGACAGCGAAGGGTCCGTATCTGTTCTCGCCGAGCGAGGACGGCGACTACTTCTCGTGCATGATCGCCGCGCGCCTGCCGGTCGGCGGCGGCGACTCGGGCAGTGTCGTGCTCGTGCGCGGCATCCCGGCCGGGATCACCTCGCGCAGTCTCAACGGCGATCTCGGCTTCACCCCCCTGGCCGAGGGCCTGGACAACCTGGGCCTGGTGCTCTGTACCACGCCTGACTGCGGTCTCGTGCCGCCCGTCGCATCACCGACGGAAATCCACCAGGGTGACGGGCAGTCTGACCCCGGTACGACGCCGTAGACGACTGGCCTATTGACAGTCGAGCGATATCGATCGACTATCGATATATGAACAAGCTCGCAAGTCGGCTTCTCCGTGTCGCTCTGGTCGTCCTCCTGCTCGGATCCGTGCTCGCACAGGTCCTCGTGCCCGTGTACGCATCCCAGGTGGCGACGACCCACCCTGAAGTCGCCTACCTCGTCGTCCCGTACTCGGTGGCAGCCATCCTGTTCATCGGATGCGGTCAGGTGGCGCTGCTGGCCGTCTGGCGGCTGCTGTCGCTGGTCGATGGCGGCGTCATCTTCACCCGCCGCGCCCTGCGCTGGGTGAACGTCATCACGGCCTGCGCGGCGGTCGCGACGGCCCTGACCGCAGGCGTGCTGATTCACATGCTCGGCTGCGTCCCCGGTGGCGGCGGACCGATGATCTACTACCTGGCTGCCTGCATCGCCGGCGGGCTGGCGTTCGTGCTCCTCATGGTCGTCATGCGCGGCTTGCTCCTGTCAGCGGTCTCCGACCGCACCGAGCTCGACGAGGTGATCTGATGGCCATCGTCGTCGAGCTCGACGTCATGCTCGCCCGACGCAAGATGTCCGTGAGCGACTTTGCCACCGCCGTCGGCATCACCCCGGCAAACGTCGCGGTCCTGAAGAACGGGCGCGCCCGGGCCATCCGGTTCACGACCCTGGACTCGATCTGCCGTGTGCTCGATTGCCAGCCAGGAGACATCCTTCGGTGGACGCCCGACCCGCCCACATAGCGGGTTGATTGTCCAGGCGGTTCATACACCGTGACGTGCCCGGGCCGACGTTCCTTCGGCGGGAGGTTTCCAACGTCAGGTGGCGCGGCCGTCCAGCACGTTTCCGGTTATGGATAGGGCATCCGCGCCCGGTTCGTCCGCGGATTTGCCAACCGTCCGCACCTGTTTGGCGGCTGACCGACGCTACCGCGGGGGCGACGCGGTCCCGGGCTCGGTCGCGTCGATCGCCGGCACCGATCGCGCCTCGAGCCGCCCGCCAGGTGCGCGATCCTGGCGCCGGCGGAACGCCCAGGCGATGGCGATCGTGATCAGCATGAACGTGAGTGACACGGTGTTGGTGATCATGACCGGACCGTTGCCGATGGAGATCCCGTAGCCCAGCCAGAGCACGAACCCGGGCGTCAGCAGGCCCAGATAGCCGAGCGACACGTCGCGGCTGGACCCGGTCTGGAACATGCGGCGGATCTGCATGGTGGGCGCCAGGCCCATGACGAGGCCCCACGCGGTCGCGGCGATGGCAAGCACGTCCTCGATCGACATCAGGCCTTTGCCCGGGCGCGCAGCTCGGCCTTGCGAGCCCGCTTGCCGGCCTGGTACTCGGCCAGCGCCTCCGGCGAGTCCACGTCACCCAGCGTCGGGTGCGACGGGACGACGTCGTCCCAGCCGGCGGGCTTGATCCCGTAGCGCTTGCCCAGCAGCGCGACGATCGTGCCGGCCTTCATCTCGCCGATCCCGGGCAGTGCGATCAACCGCGCGTGGAGGTCGCGCGCGTCCGAGGCCTCGGACCAGATGCGGCTCGCGTCACCCTCGTAGCCGTCGGCGATCGCCGCGCACAGGTCCCGAACGCGCTTGGCCATGTTGCCCGGGAAGCGATGGAGCGCGGGCGGGGTTCGGAAGGCGGCATCGAGCGCCTCGGGGTCCATGGTCGCGATCGTCGCGGCATCGAGCGACCCGATCCGGCGGCGCAGCTCGTATGGCCCGGAGAACGCCTTCTGGACGGTGACCTGCTGGTCGAGCGCAAAGCCGATGAGCAGGGCAAGTGGGTCGGTCGCGAGCAGCGCATCGGCGTCGGCGTTGCCGGTGAACGGGAGATGGTCGGGCGGGACGGGGAGGGGCATGCGCCCATCGTACGGTGTCGCGGGCGCGCGGGCGACCGGACCGGATCGCAGGGTGCCTGTGTCCACCTGGTCGTGGACCGGGCACGCCGTCGATCGACCTAGGCTGCTTCGGCATTCTGTGGCACCGCCACGAGGCGCCGCCGACCCCCTGACCCGGGCTCGAGCGAACGGCCGCTGCCCGAGCTGGCGCGTCGTGCCGCGACCGAGAAGACGATCCGGTACGTGAGCAGGAAGCCGACGATCGCTGCCGATCCGAGATACAGCGCCTGCGCCCAGCCCGCCCCGCTGTCGGTCCCCGACGCGATGCCGTGGACCGTGGCGCCGACGAACGCGAGGAAGGTCAGGTAGTGGAGCGTCCGCCAGGCACGCTGCCCGATGTGGCGGCGAACGTAGAAGCTGGCCGTGACGATCGCCATCAGGTACAGGGCGACCTGCCCGATACCGACGGCCAGCGGCGCGTGCGGCGACAGCCCCGGCACGACGATCTGCGCCAGCGAGAACGGGATCGTCCGGTCGAGGCCGAGGAGGATGCCGTGGATCCCGGCCAGCCCGAGCCCGATCGCCGCCAGGTCCTGGTGGAGCGAGAAGCTGATCGGCCGGTGCGCGATCGCGTCGAGCAGCTTCGTGGACAGCAGCAGCCCGTACACGACCGAGCCCGTGGTCGCGAGGTAGGCGAGGAACCCGAACAGCCGCTCGAACAGCCACGGCAGGCTCGCGGCGTTGGTCTCGACGACGGTGGCGATCCCTCGAATGGCGCCCGGGCCGGTGGCCCCGGCGACGATCCCCACGGCGACGGCGGCGAGGCCCCACCGGGTGAGCTCGGTGCGCGGGTCGAGCCCGCGGTACCTCACGCCAGCCATCGGATCATCCCCGGGGTCGCGCGAAGGTCGCCGTCGTCGGTGAGCAGGAGCATGCCGCGGACGCCTGGGTGGTCGAGCGCGGCGAACGCGCCGGCGCTGCCGCGGATCACCGCCACCTTGGCCCACGCCTCGGCCTCGCGCGCGCTCGCGGCGAGGACAGTTGCCTGCACGACGTCGGTATCGGCGGGGCGAAGCACCCGCGGATCGATCAGGTGGTGTGCCCGCCGGCTGCCGTGCATCCAGCGGTGGACGCTGGTGCCGGAGGTCGCGACGCCCATCTCGACCGGCGCGTCACCGTCGGCCCGCAGGTCGAGCACCGCCAGCGTGTGACCCGGCGTCCGCGGATCCGCGATGCCAACGGGCCAGTGATCGCCGGGCGCGACGCGTATGGCGATGTCGCCGTCGCCGTCGACCATCGCGGACCGGGTGGTTGCGAGCGCGAGCGCGCGATCGGCGAGCCAGCCCTTGGCGACGCCGTCGAGGTCGAACCGGACGCCCGGATCGCGGCGGACGACGGCGCCACGGGCGCGCCGGTCGAGCGACCACCGACGCGACGCCGCGACCGGGCGGCCGCCGCCGAGGTCCTCCGGTTCGCGCCCGAATTCGGCTGCCAGCCGCGCATCGAGCAGCGACGCATCGACCAGCCCATCGGTCAGGCCCTCGGCCCGGCGTGCCCAGTCGAGGACGGCGGTCAGCGTCGGGCCGATCGGGACCCGAGACCCCGGCGCGTCGTTGAGGCGGCTCAGCTCCGAGGTCGTCGTGAACCGGGTCAGGCGATCGGCCCACGCGGCGAGGCGGCCGAGGATCAGGTCCGCGGCAGCCGCCAGGTGGGCCGGGTCGCCGCGGTCGATGAGGTGGACCGAGACCCGGCCGCCCATCATCGGCGCCGCGGAGGAGACGGGCTCGAACGTGGCCGGCACGGTGGCAACGGCGCTCATCGCACGGTTCCCGACTGGCGCGTCGTCGTCACGACCTTGACGCGCGGGGTGGGCGTCGGCGGGATCACGACCGATGCCTGCGGCGGCGCGGTCTGGCCCGCCTTGAGCATGACCACGCGCGTGACGTGGATCACGGACGGGCCAGGCGTCGTGGTATCGGTCAGGGCCGCGACGTCGGCGACGGCGACCGGGGCCGGCGTCACCGATGGCAGCAGGGCGCTGGCGATCGCCGATGCGGAGGCGATGCCCGCCAGCCCGACGAGGAGCCGGAGCGGTTTGGCGTCGGGCTTCGCGCGCACCGGTCGCTCTCCGGGGACGGCCCGCGGCAGCCGGGCGGGGGGCATGGGTCGAGGCGTCTGCGGCTCGGGCATCAGTCGTCACCCCCGCGCTCGTGCTCTCCGTCGTCGTCGCCCTGGCGCGAGGCGGTGGCCGCCTGGGTGACCGTGACCTCCTGCGGCGCCACGGGTGGCGCGACGTAGACCAGGTCGACCTGGAAGGTCGGCCCGGGGGCGGGGATGTCTGCCGTTGCAGCGGCCGGGACGGCGGGGTCGACGGCGGCCGGACCGGCACCGGGCGTAACACCCGCGACCACGAGACCGACCGCAAGGGTCAGGGCGGCGACGAGCGAGCCGGCAAACAGCGCAACTCGATGGATCATGGCGTGAGACCTCCGGGAGGTGGCGGTGACGTGCTGCGAGCATCGCCGCACAGGGCACACCGAGCCGTGAGGTCCGGATGAGAATGCCCACAGACAAGGCGTCCGGCCCTCGACCAACCGCCCGTTCGCCCGCACAATGCCGGCCATGCGAGTCCTGGTGGTCGAAGACGAGCCGAAGATGGCGGCCCTCATCAAGCGGGTCCTCGTGGCCGAGCGCCACGTGGTCGACGTCGCGCCCGACGGGGTCGGCGCGATGGCGCTTGCCGAGACCGGGCCGCACGACGTCGTGATCCTCGACCGGATGCTCCCCGACATCGACGGGTTCACCGTGCTCCGGCTGCTGCGCGCCAAGGGGATCGAGACGCCGGTCCTGATGCTCACCGCGCTGGGGTCGGTGGACGACCGCGTGGCCGGCCTCGACGCCGGCGCCGACGACTACCTCGCCAAGCCGTTCGCGTTCTCGGAGCTGCTCGCCCGGATCCGCGCGCTCGCGCGCCGCCCCGTAGCCCCCGCTGACGCCCGCCTCGCCGCCGGCGACCTCGCGCTGGACGAGCTGCGGCACGTGGCGCTGGTGGGCGACCGGACGGTCGACCTGTCGGCCCGCGAGTTCGCGCTGCTGGGCTTCTTCATCCGCCACGCCGGCCAGGTCGTGACGCGCCAGCAGATCCTCGACCAGGTCTGGGGCGCGGAGCCGGACGTCTACTCCAACGTCGTCGACCTGTACGTGTCGTACCTGCGCAAGAAGCTGGGCGAGCTCGATCGCGCCGACCGGCTGCGAACCGTGCGCGGCGTGGGCTACACGCTCCGGGCCGCGGACTGACCGGGGTGGCGATCAGCCCCACGGACCGGCTGCTGCGCGCCACGCGTCGCCGGCTGTTCGTCGTCACCCTGACCCTGCTCACGCTGCTGGTGGTGGGGGTCGGGGCGGCGACGGCGGTGATGGGCCTCAACGCCCTCGACGCGGACGTGGATCAGGCGCTGCGGACGGCCGTCGATCGGGACCGCAACATCGCTGTCCGGCGAGCTGCCGGCAAGCGACGAGGGAAGCGAGCCCGACGAGCAGCAGCCGGCAGCGGCCGACACGGTGCTGCTGGTCCTCGACAAGGATGGTGCCGTGGTGCAGAACCGGACCGGCAGCGCGCTGCCCGGGCTGCCCGATGCCGATGCGCTTTCCGGGGCCACGACCGCAGGGTCGGACCTCCGGACGATCCGCGCGGGCGGCCACAGCCTGCGACTGCTGACGGTGCCGCTGACGCACGACGGCGCGCTGGTCGGGTTCGTCCAGGGCGGGTTCATCCTCGACCTCCACGACAGCCAGTCGGACAGCCTCGTGCTTGCGGTGATCACGGTGGGCGCGATGGGGCTCGTCGCCGCGGCGCTGATCACGCTCCTTGTCACCGGTCGGGCCCTGGTCCCGATCCGGAAAGGCTTCGAGGCCCAGCGCCGGTTCGTCGCCGACGCCTCGCACGAGCTGCGGACGCCCGGCCGCCCTGATCCGGGCCAACGCCGAGGTCCTCGAGCGCGAGCGCCTGGTCGCGGACGATGGGGCGCCGCTCCTGTCCGACGTCATCGCCGAGGCCGATCGCCTGGGCGGACTGGTGGGCGAGCTGCTCCAGCTGGCCGCCTGGGACGAGACGCGTACCACGCTATCGCCCGTCTCGCTGGATCTCGCGGCACTGGCGGCCGAGGTCGTCCGCGGCGCAGGCGCGCTCGCGGCCGAGCGCGGGGTCAGCCTCGAGCTCGATGCCCCGCAGCCGGTGCCCGCAACCGCCGACCGGGGGCGGCTCGTCCAGCTGCTGCTGATCCTGATCGACAACGCGATCGATCATTCTCCGGCCGGCCACGTCGTCGGCGTCCGGGTCACCGGCGACGGCCGCAACGCGGCCATCGAGGTCATGGACGACGGCCCCGGCATTCCCCAGGCCGAGCTGGAGCGGATCTTCGAACCGTTCAAGCGCCTCACGGGCACGACCCGCCACGGCTCGGGCGGCACGGGTCTCGGCCTCGCGATCGCGCGCCGGATCGTGGACGCCCACGGCGGGTCGATCCGCGCCTCGTCACCTCCCGGTGGCGGTGCCCGGTTCACCGTCGGGCTGCCGGCTGAGGGATCTCACAAGGTCGCCACAGGCTGACCACACGACCATCGACGACGCTCGCCGCGGTGACCCGCCAGGGTTCCGTCTCGAGGAGATCCGTCATGGCCTTCGTCATCGCCGCTCCGTGCGTCGACCATTCCGACCAGGCATGCGTGGACGTGTGCCCCGTCGACTGCATCTGGGGGGATCTGGCCGTCGACCGCAAGATGTACATCGATCCCGAGGGCTGCATCGACTGCGGCTCGTGCGAGACCGCGTGCCCCAACGGGGCGATCATGGCCGCGAACCGGATGCCGGCTGACCTGGCCGACTTCGCCTGGGTCGATGCGACCTGGTTCTCGGATCCGGCCGCCGCGCGCTCGGTCGTGGACGAGCTCGTGCCGGCGGCGTGACGTGATGGTCGAGACCGGGCGTCGCATGCCGCCAACGCGGGCGACCGCGGCGGACCCCGTCACCCCAAACGCCACGCTGGTCGAGCGCGAGGACCTCACCGATTCGATCGTCCGGCTGCGGCTGCGCCCGGACGACGGGGTGCCCGCGTTCAGCCCCGGCCAGTACCTGGCGCTCGGGTTGCCGGCCGGCGGGCGCCTCGTCCAGCGACCGTATTCGACCGCTTCGGCCGCCGGCGAGACCGATGCCCTGGAGTTCCTGGTCAGGCTCGTGCCCGGCGGCGCCCTGACGCCCCGGCTATGGCGGACCGCCGTCGGCGACCGCACCCACCTCGGCCGCCCGAAGGGTCGCTTCGTCCCTGACCGCGACGACGTACGCCGTCCTGTGTTCATCGCCACCGGCACCGGCATCGCACCCCTGATGGCGATGCTGGAGACCCGCTTGCGCGAGCGTGCGGACGGCCCGCGGGGTCGTGAACCGATCGTCGTCCACGGCGTCGCGCGTGCCGCGGACCTCGCCTACTCGCGACCGGCTGCGGGCTCTCGAGGCGCAGCGCAGGGTCGTGTACGTCCCGGCTGATGTCGAGACCGGCCGACCCAGCGAACGCGGGCTGGCGCGGCGCGATCGGGCCGGGTCGACGCGCTGCTCCGGCCGTGCTCGGCGAGCATCTGCGACGGATCCCCGGGGGTCCGTCGGCGTACGTGTGCGGCAACCCCGGCATGGTCGACGCCGTGCGCGCGCGTCCTCGGCGCTCGGCGGGCTTGCCCGCCGAGGCGATCCGGTCCGAGGCGTACTGGACGAACCGGGCCGCCTGACGTCCGGCGGCGACACGCACGGCTCAGGCGGCGCCCTCGGCCCGTTCCAGGATCGGGGCAGGTGCGTCGAACAGCTGCGGGAATCGGACCGCCAACGCGCCAACGGTGGTCAGCAGCACCAGCGCTCCGGAGCCGACGAACATGGCCGTGGCGTTGACGTCGACGAGCGCGCCGGCGAGACCGATCGAGAGCGGCGTGATCCCGAACGACATCAGCATCACGAGGGCCATCACGCGCCCGATCATTCCGGGGTCGACGCGGGCCTGCAGCCAGGAGATGGCGATGATGTTGGTGTACCCGATCGCGACGCCCATGACGGCCAGCATCACGATCACCCCCGGCAGCCAGGACAGGACGCCGACGATGGCCATCGCGCTGCCGGACACGGCAAGTCCGGCCAGGATGATGCGACCCTGACGGTCCAGCCGGACGCTGCCCGCGGCCAGGATCCCGATCAGGGCCCCGGCTGCCCACCCGGCCTCCATCAACCCGAGCCCGGTCGGACCGGCGGCAAACCGCTGGCTGGCCAGCCAGGGCGCACCGACCGCGCCGGGGCCGCTGAATGCGAAGTTGAGCACGAACGAGATCAGCATCATGGTCCGGATGGCCGGATCGGCCGCGACGTAGCGCAGCCCGCCCATGAGGGCGGCCCGGAACGGCTCGGGCGGCTCGGGCGCCGGCGTCGGTTCCGCAGCCCCGGACAAGGCCGTGCCGGTCGTGGTGGCCCGCGCGGCCGTCGATATCAGGGCAACGACCACCGCCGCCACCGCGAACGACACGGCATCGACGGCGAACGCCGCACTGGTACCGGCGATGGCGATCAGGACGCCGGCCGCGGGTGGCCCGACGATCGCGGACAGCTGGAGCGTGCCCTGGAGCAGGGCGTTCGCCGACGGCAATCGCTCGGGCTCAACCGTTCGCGGCAGGAACGCCTGCTGCGCCGGCATGTACAGGGCGTCCGCGGCGCCGAACAGGACGCCGAGCACGGCGAGCACGGGGATCGACGCGGCGCCGACAGCCGCGAGCACGGCGATCACGCCCACGATCCCGCCGCGGGCGAGGTGTGCGGCCAGCATCAGGCCGCGCGCCGGGCGTCGGTCGGCCAGCACGCCCAACGGGACGATCAGCAGCGCCCGCGGCACGCCGACGGCGATGAGCACCGTGCCCAGCGCGAGACCGGATCCGGTGAGCGAGATCACCAGCCAGGACAGCGCGATCAGGTGGAACTGGTCCCCGACCACGGACACGGCCTCGCTGGCCCACAGCAGGCGGAAGTCCCGGACGGCGAGCGCGCGGAGGACCGGCATCCGGCGCGCGGCGGCGAGCGCGCTCATTCGAGCACGATCCGCACGCTGTCGCCATCGTCGTCGACCTCGATGACGGGACCCCGGGTGCCGGAGCCGAGGGCGTGACGGACGCGGGCGACCTGGTCACCCGACAGGCCCGGGACACGGTCCAGGGCAAAGCGTCCGACCGCGATCGGCAGCCGCAGGTTGACGACCGACCGGCCGCGTTCCCGGACCTCGATCCGGAGCGTGGTGGCGCCCGGCGTGCCCACCGGCGACGCACCGGACCGCGATCCGGGCGGTGGATTTGACCCGAACCCGCCCGGCGGCTCCGATACACCCGGGCGAGACGTGCGGTCGGCCTCGAGGGCGGTCAGGATCGGGCCTGCCTCGTCAGCCGTGAGACGGCCTTCGGCGACCAGGCGCAGCACCTGCTCCAGCGCATCAGCATCCATCAGAGCGATCCCTTGTCGTGCCGGGGTCCGGCATCCTCGAGCGCTGCGAGCCGACTCGACGCCGTCTCGACGTCGAGGTCGCCGCGCTCCAGGGCGCGCAGGATGTCGAGCCGGGCCGCCTCCCGGTGATCCGTCCCGGCCTCCGGTCCGGCCGGCGATTCGGGCGCGCGCGCGTTAGCATCGGCGCGGACCAGGTTGGGTGCCGCGGTCGCCTCCGCGACGATCACGCCCGGATCGACCGGGGCCGCGGCCGTCGAGACCGGGTCGGCCGGGGTTGCGGTCGCGCTGGTTCCCACGGGTTCGGGCGCCGGCTCCGGCGCCGTGGGGCCTTCTCGAAGCCGCACGTCGCCCGACATCGTCCGTACGCTGACGCGCACGTGCCCGTCGCCCACGATGATCGTCCGCCGGCCACGGCCCCCTTCCGCGCGATGCTTGACCGTGGACCGGACGTCGCCGGTCAGCGTCTGGGCCTCGAGGCGCACCTCGCTGCCCGTTGCCAGCTGTACGTCGCCACTGACCGCGTTGACCCGGTGCTCGGATCCGGCGGCCAGCGCGCCGACGATGTCCACGTCGCCGCTCGTCGTAGACACGCGAAGCCCGAGGAGCTCGGGGGCCCGGATCCGGACGTCACCCGACACCGATACCGCCGAGACCTCGATCCTGGCTGCGCTGTCGACGGTGATGTCCCCGGACATCGATTCCGCTGCCACGGCACCGCCCTCGATCCGTAGCCGGAGGTCGCCCGAGGCGGAGGCCCATTGGCTGGCACCCGCAATGCCGGCGGCATCGACATCGCCGCTCAGGGTCCGGACGTTCACGCGCGCCGTGCGCGGGACCTCGATGTCCAGGTCCGCCGTGCGACGGGTGGAGATGCGCAGCGGCCCCAGCTGGATATCGGCGCCGGCATCCCGGATCCGGATGCCATCGGGGTGCGGTTCGATCACGACGTGGTCGTCGACGGCCTCGCCGCCACGGGTGCGCACGACGACGCGCGCGGCATCCACGCCCCGCAGCCGAAGCTCGTTCGAGGTCAGCGTGATCTCGATCGTGCTGCCCGGTGCCAGCGGCAGCTCGCGGATCGCGCGATCGGTGCCGGTCGTCTCGGTCACGATCCCGTCCCTCCGAGCGCCCGGATCGCTGCCGCCGCTTCCTCGGCGCTGAGCTCGTGGCGCGACAGGCGCTCGAGGATCTCGCGCCGTCCGACGGCGGGGTCATCCCCGTCGGGCGCAGGAGCCTCGGCGGCCGGGGCCGGATCGGCCTCGTCACGCGGCCCGAAGCCGAGCGCCCGGACGAGCGCCTCGACGCGGGCCCGGACGGTCGGATAGCTGATGCTCAGCTCGCGCTCCATGTCCCGCAGGTTGCCGCGACTGCGGAGGAAGCTCTCCAGCAGCGACGTCTGCTCGCGAGTCAGCTGGCCGAACCGCCCGACACCGAACTCGCCCTCGATCGTGGTGCCGCATTCGCCGCAGCGCAGGCGGGTGACGCTCAGCTCGTGCGTGCAGACGGGACAGGTGGCGATGACGTCGTGTGCCATGTTGGTCTCGACCTCGTGGATGTGTTCGCGGTACAGGCCGGTGATCTGGGTTGGTTTTCCCGCCGGTGGCCGGCTGCCGGTCAGGCGAGCCGGCTCCAGCGTCCCTGGGACCAGGTGCCGTCACCGGCGATCCGGTCCATGGGCCGGGTGTGGAGCTCCGGCCCGCCGGGCGATGCGACAGTCCCCTCCGTCGACGCGGGCGCGGACGACAGGATCCAGGTTGCGAGCCGTCCGAGCAGGCCGGTGCGTCGCTGCCCCTGCAGGTTGATGGTCGTCATGTTGGTTCCGAACACTTGGTGATCCCTCCGCGACCGCGATTTCGGTCGTCCTCTGTGGTATGTCGATCTGTTGTTCCCTATTTCTAATACCGGCTTTCTCTTTTGTCAAGCCTGATTCTCTAAAGTTGTTCCACGCTCGACAATCGATGAGCGGCGCCTGCGAGGACACCCGGGATCGCTCGCTGGCAGGCGGAAGCCCCGGGCTTGTATCGTGGGCGGCGTTGCGAACGCGGGAACCGGTGACACACGAACGGGGAGACGATTTGACAGACTCGAGCGGCGTGGCCCTCGCCACGCAGGGGCTCGCCAAGCGCTACGGCCCGCGGGTCGCCCTTGACGGCCTCGACCTCCGGGTGCCGACGGGGGTCGTCTATGGGTTCCTGGGACCCAATGGCGCAGGCAAGACGACCACGATGCGGATCCTCACCGGCCTGATCCACGCGGACGCAGGCCAGGTCGAGCTGCTGGGTCGCCCGTACCGCCGGCGTGACCGCCAGCGGCTGTTCGAGATCGGGTCGCTGATCGAGTCGCCGTCGTTCTACCCGTTCCTTTCCGGGCGCGAGAACCTCCGCTCGCTGGCCGCCGCGGGGGCCCCTGTTCCGCGGACGCGGATCGACGAGCTGCTGACCCTGGTCAACCTGCGCGATCGTGCGGGCGACAAGGTCTCCGGGTACTCGCTGGGCATGAAGCAGCGGCTCGGGATCGCGGGTGCGCTGCTCAGCGACCCGAAGCTGCTGCTGCTCGACGAGCCGGCGAACGGCCTCGACCCGGCCGGGATCGTCGGCATGCGGGACACGCTCCGCGGGCTCGCGGCCGCCGGCAAGACCGTGTTCGTGTCCAGCCACATCCTGTCCGAGGTCCAGGTGCTGGCCGACGTGGTCGGGATCATCGCCCGCGGCCGGCTCGTGCGCGAGGGAACGATCGAGACCCTGCTGCGCGAGGAGGGTGCGGTCCGGATCCGCGTGGGCGTGGACGAGGTGGCCACCGCTGCACCCGTCCTCGAGCGCATCGCGGGCGAGGGAACCGTCGAGCTGGAGGTCGGCCCGGAGACTGGCTGGCTGGGGATCCGGATCGATCCCGACCGGTCGGCAGAGCTCAACCGCGCGCTCGCGGACGCAGGTGTGTACGCATCGCGGATCGAAGGCGGGACAACGCTCGAATCGCTGTTCCTGGAGCTGACCGGGTCCGGACCCGATCTCGGGGCCGGTGCCGGCGGATCATCGCAGCGCCGCCGGTCACCTGGGCGTCGGATCCGGGCGCCAAGCCCGAGCCCACCGGGTGGTCGTCATGAGGCTGTACCGGTCCAACCTGCGCAAGCTCCTCCGGCGCCCGGCGACCTGGGTCACGTTCCTGCTGCTGGCCGGGCTGCTGGTCCTGATCTTCGTTGCGGTCGGGGCGACCGCGGGACAGGTCGACGATCCGGAGGCGCGGGCCCAGTCCAAGCTGCTGGTGACCTTCCCGGGCGCCTACCGGTTCATCCTGTCGTTCATCCTCGGGCTGGGCGGGCTGCTTGCGGTCACCTACGGCGGCGCGGTCGCGGGCTCGGAGTGGTCGTGGGGCACGCTCAAGGCCGCCGTCGCGCGTGGTGAGAGCCGAACGCGGTACACCCTGGTGGGCTACGGCGCCGTGGCCACGTTCGCGATCCTGGGGATCGTCGCGGCGTTCGGGGTGGGGATCATCGCCGCTGCGCTGGGCGCCACCGCGGCCGGCGTCCCGCTCGACGGCATGGGGGACACCGCGGCCCTGGGGACGCTGCCCGAGCTGTTCGTCCGGGGCACGCTGGGGATCGGCATGAACGTCGCGCTCGGGTATGCCATCGCCACCATCGCCCGCAGCCAGCTCGCCGGCATCGGGGTCGGCATCGGGCTCTACTTCGGCGAGCAGTTCGCGGGCATCTTCCTGCGCGAGTGGGTCCGCTGGCTGCCGTTCGACGCGGCGAATGCGCTCATCTCGACGGGCAGCCTGGGCGCGGAGGGCGCCCAGCGAACGGGAACGCCGCCGCTGGACGCGAACACGGCCGTGATCGTCGTCACCGCCTGGCTGGTCGGGGCGCTCGTCGTGTCCTCCCTGTGGACGGAGCGGGCGGAGATCAGCGGCTAGGCCAGGGCCCGGTGTCCGGGATCACCGCCGTCAACCCGGGTTTTGCCTCGCGATCGGCGCCACGCGATGCACTCGTCACGCGGGCGAGGTCGGCGGCCGCGAGCTCGATCTCGAGGCCGCGCCGGCCGGCCGACACGTGGATCGTCGGGTGGTCCATCGCCGAGGCATCCAGCACGATCGGCATCGGTCGCCTGGTTCCCAGCGGGCTGATCCCGCCCAGAACGTAGCCGGTGGCCTTCTCCGCGTCCGCGGCGGTCGCGACCGATGCCCGTCGCCCGCCGAGCGCCTCGGCGACGGCCTTGAGGTCGACCTCGGAATCCGCGGGCACAACAGCCAGCGACAGCCGGCCGTCGACGGCGACCACGATCGTCTTGAACACCTGCGCCGGGTCGAGGGCCAGGGCCTCGACCGCCTCGAGCGCGTAGCCACGGCCGCCCGCCTGGAGCGCCGACCGGGGATCGTGCGCATATTCATGCACCCGATACGGGATCCCGGCCCGGCGGGCGGCGTCCGTCGCGCGCGTCTCGTGTGCGCCCATGCCCGGCATTGTCGGGTATGCTCGGCCCCGTCCGGCGGCCGTAGCCGCCCTGGCTCACCCGCGAGGGCGCCGCGCCGGGCCTCGCACGCACGCACGAACGCCACCCGCCGCCCAGCGGGTGCCACCGGAGAACACGAGCCGCCTTGCAATTCGAAGAGCTGGGACTCTCCGACAGCCTCCTGCGCACGGTCGCCGAGGAAGGCTACGCGGAGCCGACACCGGTCCAGGAGCGAGCCATCCCCCTCGTCCTGGCCGGCCGTGACGTCCTTGCGGCCGCCCAGACCGGCACCGGCAAGACGGCGGCGTTCACGCTGCCGATCCTCGACCGGCTCAAGGGCCACGTCAACGCGTCGTTCTCGCCCGCGCGCCATCCCGTCCGCTGCCTGGTGATCACGCCGACCCGCGAGCTGGCTGTCCAGGTCGCGGAGTCGGTCAAGACCTACAGCCGCCATGTCCCGCTGCGGTCCGCGGTCGTCTACGGCGGCGTGCCGCTCGATCCCCAGATCAAGGAGCTGCGCGCCGGCGTCGAGATCCTGGTTGCCACGCCGGGCCGGCTGCTGGACCTGGTCGGGCAGCGCGCGGCCAATCTCGGCCAGGTCGAGATCCTGGTCCTCGACGAGGCCGACCGAATGCTGGACATGGGCTTCATGCCCGACATCCGCCGGATCCTGGACCTGGTGGTGGCGCGCAAGCAGACCCTGATGTTCTCGGCGACGTTCTCCGACGACATCAAGCGCCTCGCGGGATCGATCCTCAACGACCCCGAGACGATCGAGGTGTCGCGGCACGGAACGGCCGCGGAGACGGTCCGCCAGATGGTCTATCCGGTCGACCGCGACCGCAAGGAGGAGCTGCTCGCCCACCTCATCGTCGAGGGCGACTGGCGCCAGGTCCTCGTGTTCACGCGGACCAAGATCGCCGCGTCCCGGCTTGCATCGTGGCTGGATCGTCACGGCGTGGAAGCCACGGCGATCCACTCCGACCGCGCGCAATCGGACCGGACCAAGGCTCTCGAGGCGTTCAAGGTCGGCGAGGTCCGGGTCCTCGTGGCGACCGACGTCGCCGCCCGCGGCCTGGACATCGAGGACCTGCCCCACGTCGTCAACTTCGAGCTGCCGTGGAACCCCGAGGACTACGTCCATCGCGTCGGGCGGACCGGTCGGGCCGGATTGACGGGCGACGCGATCAGCCTCGTGTGCATCGACGAGGCGGACCTGCTGCGCGGGGTCCAGCGGCTCCTCCGGCGCGCGATCCCGTGGACCGTCGAGGAGGGCTTCGTGCCGCGTCGCGACGTGGAGGCGCAGCCGCTGCGGGCGCCGCGCGGTGCGGGCGGCCCATCAAGCGGTGGCCGCGGTCGCGGCGGATCGTCCGGTGGAGAACGCGGCGGACGCCGCCGTACGGGCGTCGCCTAGACCTGGATCCCATGATCCGGCGGCGCGCTTGCGCTCGTGGTGAGCCCGGATGACCGGGTCGGGATCGGTGGCCTACTCGGCGCGAAGGACGTACAGGGGTTCCCGGTAGGCCGCCACGAGCGCGGGCGGCGCAGATCCAAGGCAGGCTGTCAGCGCAACAAGGGTCGCCGCCGACAGGGCAAGTCCGATGTCAGGTGTTGCGCCGGTCTGGACGGCCACCGCGGCGAGGGCCACCGCCGCACCGATGAACGCGCCAAGCGTGGCCATGACGCCCGTCTCGAGCAGGAGGAGCACGCCAATGGTCGACCGAGTTGCACCTTGGGAGCGACGGAGACCGAACTCTCGACGCCGATCCTGGCCCGAGGCATACACCATCACGGCAACGACGAGCATGCTCGAGCCGAGCGATGCCGACAGTACGGCGAGGTCGAGCTGACCGACCTCGCTCGCGAGGTCCGCCTGGAGGGCGACGAGTTGGCTCGCTCGCTCAACGAGCGGTGGGCGGGGCGCGGGATCGAGCAATCCAGGCAAGAGGTCGGCGAGCGGCTCGACAGCGGATGACGTCTTCGCCAGAACCAGCAGCTGATAGGGCCCTCCGCTGCTCCTGGCCCCGCGGACCAGGACGTAGGCGTTGAGATTGTCGACGGCGGCACCGGCAGAGATCGCACCGACAACGGCCAGGGCCCCAAGGGATTCATCTTCGACCGTGCCGACGTGGTCGGCAAGCCCGAGCTCGACAGACGCTCGCTCGCCGACGAGCGCCTCGCCGGTCCCGGCCGCACGGCCGCGTACCTGGCGTACAAGCGGTCCGCCGAATAGGTCGCCCCAATACGTAAGGGTGCCGACCGCCGTGCCGGCGTTGCCCGTGCGGGGGTTGCCCAGCGCAGGATTCCGGCCGACGGTACCCGGCTTGGACAGTCCGAGGATCCACTCGACCGAGCCGAGTGCGGCGATGCGCTCGACCACGGCCGGGCCGCCGAGCGTCTGATCAGCGCTGGTCATCGTGATCAATCGGGCGCTCGGTGCTTCGAGGCGGTCCAGAATCGCCCTTCGTGTCACGTCGGTCCGGCCGGAGGTCGCGACAACGGCGGCGGCGGCGAGCGCGGCGACCAGTCCGATCGCCACCCCGCGCGGGAGGTGGCGTCGCAGGGATCCGAGGGCCAGCAGGACAACGCTGGAGACCCGTATCCCGTTGGGCGCCAGGGTCATGTGAGCTGGACCACGCGATCACACGAGCCGGCGACGGCGTCGGAATGCGTCACGACCAGGACGCCCGCACCCGTCCGCTCTGCCGCGGCGCGCAGGCTCGCCAGGACGGCGTCCTCGTTGATGGAGTCGAGGTTGCCGGTCGGCTCATCGGCGAGGATGAGTGAGGGGTTGCGGATCAGCGCACGACAGACGGCAGCACGCTGAGCCTGTCCTCCGGACACTTCGGCGGGGGGCCGATCTGCGATGTCGCGGATCTGGAACAGCTCCAGAAGTTCGCGTGCTCGCGAGAGGGCTTCAGCGAAGTGCCATCCGGCGTAGATGGCGCCCTCGGCGATGCTCTCCTCCACGGGGATCCCTTCTTGGAGGGCGGCGTCCTGGAAGACGAAGCCGATCTGCGACGCGCGGATTCGACTCCGTTCCCGGTCCCCAAGGCCGCCGGTCTCGATGTCATTGATGGTGATCCGGCCGTCGCTCGGTGCGAGGAACAAGCCGAACAGGTAGAGGAGCGTCGACTTGCCGCTTCCCGAGCCGCCGCGAATCGCGACGAGTTCGCCGGCATGCACCGCGATGGAGAAGTCGGCCAGCAGCGGACTCGCCGCCTTCGGATACGTGAAGGCGAGGCGCTCGACCCGAAGGACGACCTCACTCATGGCAGGAGGAGCACGTCGCCTTGCTCCACACCGGAGACGATCGCCATGCCACCGTCGGCCACGGCGACCGATACGTCCCGACGCGTCCCGTCGGCGAGCTCGACGAAGGCATGTGAGCCGGCATCCGAGCGAATGGCCGCGACCGGAACCAAGGGCCCGCTCCGGGCATGCACCAGCGTGAACGTCGCGGTGGCAGCGCCGGTGCCGTCAGGCGGCACCAGTTGCAGGCAGGCCTCCGCGTTGCACAGCGGCTCGGCTGGAACAAGGATGGAGAAGGTGCGGCCCTGCTCGCTGGCGAAGGCCTGCAGGATCAGCGGTCGGTGCTCGCCGTCAGCGAACGCAACGTCCACTTCGATGGGCGGCACCAGCTGGGCGGGAGGGGAGCCCCCGAAATCGACCTCAACCTGCGGCGCCGCGGAGAGGACGTCGAGAAGCGGATCACCGGCCGAAAGCTGCATTCCGGCTGAGATGGCCGCATTCCAGCGGAGTGGGCGTACCAGTGCCTCCGGTGGGACGAACACGATCTCACCAAGCGCCACCGTGTCGGTCGCGGGGAGCCCCAGGTCCCGGTGCCAGCGGCGGACCGCTGTCGCCGTGACTGCGCTGAACATCATGAGGTCCTCATTCACCCGGTATCCCGCTTCGGACAAGAAGCGCTGGAGGGCGTCGACGTCGCGTCCGACGGCACCCGCAGCCATGGGACGGAATGCCGGGATCACACCGGGTACGAGGATCAAGGGTCGTTCATCGACTTTGAGCAGCACCGTCCCCGCAGGAAGGAAGCCCGACATCGCCACGACCTGCGTCACGAGGCCGGAGACGGTCGAGCGGACGACATCGGTCACGATCCAGGAGGCCGTCGCTGGCATCGAGAGCTGGCGCCCCAGACTGCCAACGCCGACGGTGTAGGTCACAGGGCCGGGGTTCGACGGCGCATCGACGCCGGCGCGAGTCGCGAGATATCCGCTCGACGTTGCCCCGATGACGGCTCCGATTGCGAGGAGGGCCAGCCAGCGTAGTGGGCCGGCAAGGCCCGCGAGCCGGGATCTGACCGGAGCATTTGACGAGGTCACCTGCGGCACGGCGAGTTCGACGATGCGGGCCGACCAAGGCCCTTGCCACTGCCACGGCGACTCGGTATGGCGTTCATCGCCACATGTTGAGCCCTGCTACCAATCCATGAACGCGGGCCGCTCAGGAATCTGCGTGCAGCGACGTTCGACATCGGGCGTGATCGCGCCGCCACCGGCCTCCAACGTCTTGCCCGCGGGATCCCAGAAGCCTCCGCCGTCAATGAACACCTGCTCGGGGGGCGGATCCGGCGTCGCATAGCCGGCGGCTCGAAGGCAACGCACCTGCGCGACGACGTAGATGTACCAGTCTCGAAGCTCATCGGGTCCCAACCGGGGCGGGGGCTTGAGTCGCTTGGGATCGATCGTCCGCTCGCACTCCCGGGTCGCCGCGGCAGCCTCTTGAGCACGCTCGTCCGTCCCCTCGTTCGTGTAGATCGCGCCGTCGGCGACGTCGATCTCGACTGCGAAGCCGCCATCTTCCAGACAGGCCTTGACCGCCAGGAGGTATTCGGCGCGGGTGGTCGCATACGGACTATGCGGGTCGCGCGTGGCCGAAGGGCTCAGGTTCGGTTGGGCGCCGGTGCCGAGGCTACAGCCCCCCGCGAGGAGGGCCGTAACCAGAACAGGCCGGAGAAGGCCTACTGCTCGCACGCTGCGCCGTTTGAGATCTTTTGGTAGTCATACTCGACCGTCCACCAGGTGCTGGTATAGCTGGTCGAGGTGGCGTGGTAGGTCTGGTACGGAGTGCTGTACTGGACGTGGTGGCCGCCGTACCAGTAGACATCGATGACGACGCTTGACTGAGTGTAGATGTAGACGGTCCGCGTCAGAGTGCATGTCTGCGATCCATAATCGTAACCGCCGGAGGCCGTGACGCCTGAGAAGGCGAGAACGAGTGCCAGAAGACTTCCGAGCACCGCGGCGCGCACAACTGCCCTGAAATGCATGCTGTTTCCCCCAGCTGCAGCCATGGGAGGGCGGGTGGTCGCAGCGGCGCATCGACGGCGGTCCGGGCCGGATCTCGTCGCGCAACGTGGCACCTGGGCTCCCTCCCGATCGAGTCGTTCTTCCAGACTGCGACGCTCCTTTCGATGGAGGGGTTCTATGCCTTCGACACCATAGGAGCCGGCCGGACCCGACGTCTAGTGGGGATAACCCTATCGGCTGTGGCGTTCGAGTCCCTGGAACTAATCTTAGCCTCGACCAACTGGCAAGCGACGCCGAGGATCCGCTTCACGAAGGCGACCGAGATCCTCGACTGGCGGCAGGCGCGTGTCGGGCAACAGCAACTCGAACAGGGCCTCGCGCCGCAGGGATGACTTGGCGAAGGTCGTATGGCGGGCATTGCGAACCTCAACGCGGTTGGCACCCTGGCCGTCAACAATCGGCACATGCGCAAGTGCCTCGAGCTCGAAAGCCGTTGGCCGAACCAGAGCGCTCCGGGAGCTTGGAATCGCCGGCACGAGAAGCCGTTGATTCATCGGGTCACACAGCACGAGTACGGTCTTGGCGCAGTACTCCTCAAGCTGAATTCAGGAGCCCCGGCTATGTAGTGCGGCTCGACTGGGCAAGATCCCGTACTGCTCGTCCGGCGCCTCACTCCACCCTTACACGAAGACGCTGAACGTCACACGCCGCCTATCGCGTCACTCCGTCATGGTACTGGTGTCCACGTCTGCCCACCGTCCTCCGTTCGCGTGACAACGGTCGTTGATGTACACGAAGACTTCCCATTCGGGCAGGTAGCTACGCTGCTGGCTTCAACGCCAGTACTTGCCGATGAGAACATCACGTCGTACACATTGCCAGGGAGACCGTTCGGGCTTATGACGTTGCTGTCCGTCGCACCAATGGACCCTTCGACCACTTTGGAGCCGTCGGGCCAGATGGCAAACCAGCGACCGTCCGGGGTGATGGACGTAGGAATCGTCGTATTGAACTCAGTCAGTGGTGCAGCAAACGAAGTCAGCGACTTCCAGGAATGACCGTAGTCGGTGGTGGCGAACAACGTAACGTCGCTTGGACCATTAGGATCGTGCGACGTGACCGGAATGACGACACCAACGCCATCGACTTCTGTAGCGGGCGCTGCCGACCAGTACTCGGACGACGTGGGTAACTCTGCCGATCGCCACGCTGAGCCATTCGCAGATACAAAGATCTGATCGCCCATGACGCCGCCAGTGAGCCAGAAGCGTCCGCCGGCCGACGATATGTCTCCGCCCACCGGAGCTGGGCCCACGGTCCAGCCAGCACCGCCGTCACCCGCGTTGGCGACAAGGCCGAATGACACCGCGGTGCTGGTCGCCTCGACGATTAGCACCGCGAAGTGACCGTCTGCTTCCGCGACATGGAGATCGCCGATAGCGTCCACCCCTACAATGTCATGCTGCCCGACTGTCGCCCAGGAACTGCCGCCATCATCGGAGGCAAATGTGATCACGGAGTGTAAGTCTGTTGTGGCGACATACACGAGGTGCCTGCCGACACTCGACGTGATCGCCTCATGTGCTGGGGCAGGGTCTGGGCCAACGTCGCTCAGTGGCGTGCCGTCTTCCAGCAAGACCTTGCCGCCCGCGAGGATCGCGATCTGGGCACCTGCGCGAGCCAGTTGAACGTTGGCCATGGGCATAGTACCCGACAGGAAGGGAGACGGCGCCTGGTTATCCACTGCGGGGGAACCAGCCGGCTCCGCGGAACCCGCCGGCACAGCTGCAATGCAACCATTGATGATCACTACTGTGGCGGCCAATAGCACAGCACGCACATTCGCTCCTAGGTCGCGGCAACTCCAAACTTGGACGGCTGGACCGATCATAGGCAGTCGGAGCCCGAGCGGAACCGATCGCTCGTGAAATACACGGGACCATTGGAGCAATCTGAGTCGACAAGGATCGCTACACCATTCCACGTCTCAACGTGTGGCGCTGCGTATTGCTTGTGTCGCTGGTCAGACGTCCAATGTGTACTCCCGATGCAACTGCTCGTTACGACGCTCGTGTGTGTGTTGCCTGACCAGTCCCCAAACCAGATGAAGTCGGGAGGATTGCCATTTCCGGCGAAGTCATCCATGTACGACCCGCACGCCGATCCGTACACTCCAGACTTCTGTGCAGTTGGAAGCTGCAGGAAATCAGCCCAACCTTTCATGAATTACTTTGCTGCGTTACGGCAAGCCGTGATCGAGGAAGTTCCCCCGGAGTACGCTTCAAGATCGTAGATCAGGGGCAGGTTGGCCAGGTTGAACGCGAGCCCTATCGACGCCGTGTATGCAGCCTGTGCCTCGGCGTAGCCCTGATTGTAAGCGTTAGTCGTGTTCGTACTGATATTGCAATTCCATATGTGCTTGTTCGTACACGAAGGATTACCCATCTGTGGACCAAACCAGATGGGTAACAATCCCCACCCGGTCGCCTGTTGGTGGGTGATCCAGGCCTGAGTTAGATTCGGCTGGGAACACCCTCGGTCGCGCCCCCGATGTAGATACCCACGTTCAGGAATGGCGTTCCTGTCCACCATGCGTCCATCAAAGCCGATGTCGGTGCTGCGCACGTGTCGAACCCATGCCCTTGACTGATGGCACTGTATGCGGCCGCCGACGGAGGGCCGCCGCCCTGCATGGCAACCTGGCTGCTGAGGATGGATGAGATCACGAGGAAAGACCGAAGTCGGCCCATTCTGTGCCTCGATGCTGAAGTGCGGATGGCGTGCCATCCATGCGGGCGCATAACCCTCCTTCGAAGATCGCGAAGCCGCATCGCGTCACCAGAGGACGTGGGGCGAAGGGCCTCGCACGATACGGAGAGTAGGCACCGGACGCTGCTGCCGCCAGTGGGGAAAACCCTCAGGCGGGTGCACGGTCGGCGTCTAGCGCCCCGGGCCGGCAGCCCGTCGGCGGGCGCGATGCCGGCTCGTGAATCCACCCGAGCAGATCACCAAGGAAAGTAGTCGACCACCAACAATCGATGCCGTTCTCGGCGTCCAGATAGGCTCCGTCGCATGGCGTCGGTGGTCGATCCAGGAAACCCGACGGCCACGGCGAATCCGGCAGTCCGCCCTGGGTGCGAAACGATCCGCACGAGCGTCCCGCGGGAGTCATTTCCACCTCGGGTGCGCCAGGCCGTGTCATTGCTGACCGGCTTCGCTGGCATCGTCTGCGGTCGGGTCGAGCCAGCCCTCCCGCTCGGCGCGCAATGCAAGCTCGGTCCGCGTTGCGACCCCCCACCGCTCGAACAGGCGGCTGAGGTACGCCTCGACGGTCTTGCGCGACAGCGACAGCCGGACGGCGATCTCGTCGTTGGACCAGCCCTCAGCGACGAGCCGGACGAGATCGACCTGGCGTGCCGTCAGGGCGGGCGGTCCGCCGAGCGCGGCGAGATCCCGGGGGTTGAAGGTGGATCCACCGGCGGCCGCGATGCGCAGCGCCGCGACGATCTCGTCCATCGGCGCGGTCTTGAGCAGGTAGCCTGCGGCGCCCCGCTGGTGCGCCGCCCGCGCGTATTGAGGCCGGTCGAACGATGAGAGGACCACGAACGCCGGGCCTGTCATCGACGGGGCGATGAGGTCGAGCCCCGAGCCATCGGGCAGCCGCACGTCGACGAGCACGACATCGCACGGGATCGTCTCGACGGACTGTCGCGCCTCAGCGAGCGTGGCAACGGTCCAGGCCACGCGGATCCCGGGCTGCCGCGCGAGCGATGTGGCAAGACCGTCAAGCACGACCGGATGATCGTCGACGATCCCGACTGCGATCACGTCGGCAGCTCCCAGGTGAAGCGAACGCGGACGCCATTCGCACTCGAGTCGATCGTCACCACCCCATCGACGGCCTCCGCCCGCTCGCGCATCGAGTCCAGGCCGAAGTGCCCTCGGCGCCGCGCCCCGGCCACGGTGTCGCGGTCGATTCCGGACCCGTCATCGGCGACGGTCAGATCGATCGCATCCGGAGCCACGGAGCCTGTGACCGCCAGCATGCGGCACCCGCTGTGTCGCAGGGCGTTCGCCGCCGCCTCCTGGACCACCCGGAACGCCGCCACTTCGACATCGGGCGGCAGCCGCTCCCCGCCCGGTGCGAGGTCATCGACCTCGACCCGGATGTCCCGATCCGGCTGCGCGGCCGCGAGCGTCTCGCCAAGGTCGGCCAATGCCGGAGCCAGGCCGAGATCCTCGAGCACCGGTGGGCGGAGCGCCGTGGCCACGTCGCGCAGCTCGGCGGCCACATCGCGGAGCGCGGCGGCCTCCCCCGCGGCCCCGGGCACACGCTCGAGCCGGCGGATCACGGCGGCAAGCTCCTGGAGCGGTGCGTCGTGGATCTCGCGCGCCAGCCGGCCCCGCTCGTCCTCGATCGCGTGCAACTCGGCCCGGCGGCGCACGTTGCCGACGATCAGGCGCTCCACCGCGGTACCGGTCATCCGGCGCGACGCCGGGTAGGCAAGCACGGCCACGACGAGCCCGACCAGCGCCACAAGCGGCGGCAGCTGCAGGAACAGGACGGCGCCGACGAGGATCGCGGCGACCGCGGGCACGTAGATCAGATCGAACGCGCTCGGGCCGCCGAGCGAGAGCAGCCGCTCCGCGAGCCGTCGGCGGTCCGTGCCGAGCCAGCCGCCCCAGACTGTGAACCCGGCCGCGACCGGGAGGCGCGCGGTGTCGATGGCGTCGAATGTCTGGGGCACGAGCAGCGTCGAGGCGACCCAAGCCACCGCGAGTCCCAGTCCGAGTGCGGCCGCGAGCCGTCCGGCGACACCGCGAGGGTCGATCAGCACGACCGCGAGCCCGGCGAGCAGGAACGTGCCGATGCCCCCGATGAGCGCGTGACCCGGGACACCGGTGAGCAGCAGCGGCCGCGCCGCGAGCGCGACACCGATGGGAATCGCCACCAGGCCGATGCGGCTGCGTCGCACGATCGTCATCAGGGACAGCAGCACGATCCCAAGCCCCACGATGGCGAATGGGACCTGCGTTCGCAGGCTCGCCTCCTCGCCGACCGCGGCTGTTCCCACGGTCATCACCGGGCTGGCGACGATCAGCGTCCAGCCACCCGGCGAGAGGGAGTCGTGCAACTCGACCACAGTATCGCCGGCACGAATCCCGTCGCGCCAGGCCGGAGAGCCCGGGAACACGCCGGTCACCACGGTAAACGTGTCATCGAATCCGACACCGGCTGCCGGTCTGGCGGCGACGCTCGCGACAAGCCCGAACACCGAAACGAGCAGCGCAGCTCCCGCGACCAGATAGCCGATCCATCTTCCGAGCATGGCGCGAGCGGCGTATCCCCCGTAAGTAGGGATTTCCCTTGGCGATCGAAGGGTAGCGCCCAGTGCCCGCGTGACGCGCGACCGCCCACGGTGGCCCGATGCGCACGAAGCGACGAGGGGTCGCCGATGACGTCCGCGCACATACCTGCCGCAACCATGGGGTTAACCCCACTTGTTGGCGCCACACCACGCTGGCAGGGTGCGGCAGGGGGACGAAGTGTCGCGGCAGCAAGCCTGTTTGTGGTGAGGTCTGCCGACCAAGTTGCGGCGACCATCGACATCGGTGGTCGCCGCTTCGACGTGCAGCTCGTCCACCACGATCAGGGCTCCAGCGCCGAGGTGGACGCGATCGCCGTCGCGGGCGATGCTCAGCCGGTGGGCGACGACGTGGCGGTGGGCGCGGCGGTCGGTGGCGGTGTCGGGAGCGGCACCCGGGTGGGGATCACGAGCTTGAGCATCGCGGTGGCCACACGGGTCGGGTCCACCGTCCCCTGGTTGGTCAGCACGACGATCGTGATCCCCTCGTCGGGCAGGTAGCGCGCCACGTTGCGATAGCCCAGGTAGCGACCCGAATGGCCGAGGGCGGGCCAGCCGGCCAGCGTCGTCACCTGGATCCCCAGCCCGTACGGGACCCTGGCGTGCAGCGCCGGCGTCCGCCACGGCGTCGGCGAGCATCGCCGCCTGCATCGACGGGGACAGCACGCTGCCACCCGCGAACGCCTCCATCCAGCGGGCGGTGTCCAGGGCGGTCGCCGCGATCGAGCCGGCCCCGCCGGCCGCCGTGATCACCGATCGGAAGGGCATGATGTCGCCACCCGCCCCGACCCGGGTGGCGCGCACGCCGCCGCCGCTCCCGGTCGCGGTCCGGTAGCCGAATGTGGTCGTCGTGCGGGGCGCCTCCGCGACCTGGTACCAGGTGCCGGACAGCCCGAGCGGGTCGAGCAGCCGGTCCCGGATCTCGGTGGCCAGCGGCCGTCGCGTCACGGCCGTGACCAGCTCCCCCAGCAGCAGGTAGTTGGTATTGGCGTAGATCCAGGTGCTGCCCGGTTTCGCGCGCTTCGCGGTCAGATAGGTCAACGACCTGGCCGGCGTCCACGCGGCGTCGGGCGCCGACTGGAGCGGCTTGTCGATCTTGGGGTTGAGGAAGAAGTCGGGCAGCCCGCTGGTGTGGTCGAGCAGCATCCGGACGGTGATCCGCTTGTCGAGCTTGTATCCCGGGAGCAGCGGCGCAACCGGCTGGTCGAGCGCCAGGCGCCCTTCCTCCACCAGCTGGAGGACGACCGCGGCGGTGTACGTCTTGGAGATCGACGCAAGCGCAAACGCGCTGTCGGGCGTCATCGGCCGCCTGGCGGCGACGTCGGCCAGGCCGGCGGCGCCGACCCAGCTTCGACCGTCGGCCCACAGGATCGCCACCGAGACGCCGGGCAGCCCGAGCTTCGACTGGAGCGAGGTCAGCCGCGCCTGGAGGGCATCCGCGGGAATGATCGCCGGGCCACCGTACGGGCCCGGGTTCCCGGACGGTGACGCGGACGGCGGAGCCGACGAGGGCGCGCGTTGGGGCGGGCGTGGTCGAGGTCGGCTGCGGCGCGGTCCGAGCGCTCGCCGTCGGCGTGGCAGCGGTTGAGCGTCGCGCCTCCGCTGGCGAGCGCGACATCGGTCGCGACGGGAAGCGCCGCTCCGGCGAGCCCGCTGCCGATCAGGATCGCGGCCAGCACCACCGCGGCCGTCGCGACCGCTCCGACTGCCAGGCGGCGCGAGCCCGACCGGGCGTCGGGCGACGGGTTCGGCATGATGGTGAGACCATAGCCCCCCGGCGCGACGACCGCAGTTGCCGGCCGGCCCATTCCCCCGAACCCGATGGTGTCACCCGCTCATGCCCGACGACCGCAGCGCCGCGACCCTGCTCCGCGAGGTCGGCCTGATGGCCGACGGCCCCGCCCTGTGGGGGAAGCCCGTCAGGCACGCCGGGCCGGGGGTCTACGTGGCGGAGCTCAACGACCCGGTTGCCGCCGCGCCGACCGACCTTGCCGCGATCGGCAAGTGGCTGGAGCGAGTTCCGGACCTCCGCTTGGACGGCGAGCGGCCGACGTCGCGGGACCTCCAGCAGCGACTGGGCCGGTGGTGGCTGCCGTCACAGCCGGTGCTGCTCATCGGCAGCACGGCAGGCTCGGTCGCTGGCCGGGTCGCCGCGATCGCGAAGACCGTCCCGGGCAACCGGAAGCCCGCCGCATCGGGGTTCTGGCTGCACTTCCTGCGGTCCTCCGTCCAGCTCCGCGTGTGGTGGGCGGCGACCGACGCCCCGGAGGAGTACGAGGACGCCCTGCTCGATGCGTTCGCCGGCGGCGTGCCGGCCGAGGAGCGCGCCACGCTCCCCGACCCGTCGGTCGCGCTGCCCTGGGCCACCCTCCGCTCGCCGTCGGGCGCGCACAAGGCCACCGGGATCACCAACCCGCTGCTGCCCGAGGTCCGGGCACCCGAACCGCAGCCGATCACCCGGATCGTCGATCTCCCGCCGGCCGAGGCCGACGGCGCCCGCGACGAGGCAAAGCGGGGCCGACGTCCCGCGCCCGGGCGTGGCGTCGGGCGGGTGGCCGCGGCCGCCGCGTACGCGGCCCAGGGATCGCCGCGCAAGGCCCCGGAGCCGATCTACCTGTCACCCGAAGGGCTCGAGCGGATCGAGACGGAGCTGGCCGAGCTCGTCGCGCAGCGACCCGATGTCATCAAGCGCATCGCCACCGCACGCGAGCACGGCGACCTCAAGGAGAACGCCGAGTACCACGCCGCACGGGAGGAGCAGGGGTTCCTCGAGGGTCGCATCCGGTCGATCGAGGCGAAGCTCAAGATCGCCGTCGTCGTCGCGCCCACCGAGCGCGGCGCGCGGGTCGAGCTCGGCGCCCGGATCCGGGTCGAGGTGGATGGCGAGGAGTCGCGCATCCAGGTGGTGAGCTCGGCCGAGGCAAGCTCACGCGAAGGGCCGGATCTCGAGCGCGTCGCCGGTCGGCGCGGCGCTGATGGGACGCAGCGTGGGCGACATCGTCACGATCCGGACGCCGGGCGGCGAGATCCGCTACACGATCCTCGAGATCGAGTAGGCGACGCTCAGGCGCGCCGGCCGGGGCGGCCGCGGATCAGCGACAGCACGACCATCAGCCCACCCAGCCCGATGACCACGAACGGCAGCGCCTCATCGAGGCCCGCGAGCCGTTCGCCGGACAGGCCGATCGCGCCCTCGAAGAACAGGGCGAAGCCGAGGAACAGCCCGAGCCCGATCAGGGTCAACCGCAGCCCGTCGCCGACAAGCTCGCGATCGCCTCGGGCCAGCCCGTAGACCAGCATCCCCAGCCCGGGTCCGGTCGGCGCGACGAGCGCCCACGCATAGGCCCACGTCTCGTACAGCCCGTAGCTCTCCTGGACCCACAGGACGAGGCCGGCCATCGTCACGATCGCGCCCGGGATCGCGAGCCCCACGCCGCCGCGCGACGGGATGAACAACGATCCGGTCAGCATCGCAAGGCCGGGGACGATGATCCACAGCGGCCAGGCGTGGGCACCGAGGGTGATGTCGAGGACCCGGCCGACCAGGAACATGGTGCCGATGACGACCAGGATCACGCCCCCGATGAGGGCGAGCTGCGGCGAGCCCGACGAGTCGATGCGGAGTGCGGGCGACGCGGTCTGCGGTGGTGCCGGTGTCGTCGGTGTCATCGGCGGCGTCGTGAGCGGTGGCGTCGGCGCTCCGGGGGCCGGCTCCACGGGCGGCGGGGCGAACGGATCGGGCGTGGTCATCGACGGGCTCCCTCGTGCGGTTCGACGATGCTACTGCCCGCCATCGTCCCGCTCAACGTCCGATGGGAGGGTTCGCAGCGGCCACCAGGCAGGTGTGCGACTGCGGCCGCGACGTCAGCCGACGCCCTCGGCCTGGACCTCGGACCACCGGAAGCACCGCGTCTCGTGGTCGCTGACGAGCCCGGCCGACTGCATCAGCGCGTAGCAGATCGTGGGTCCGACGAACCGGAAGGCCCGGGCGCGCAGGTCGCGGCTCATCGCCCGCGAGACGTCCGTCTCGGCCGGGATGTCGGCGCTGGCGTCGTACGAGTTGATCACCGGCCGGTCGCCGACGAACGACCACAGCAGCGTGGAGAGCGTGGTCCCGGCGGCGTGCAACGCCAGCGTCGCCCGGGCGTTGCCGATCGCCGCCGCGATCTTGGCCCGGTTGCGCACGATGCCGGGATCGCCGAGCAGCCGGGCCACATCGGTCGCATCGAACGCGGCGACGGTCGCGGGATCGAAGCCCGCGAACGCGCGCCGGTACCCCTCGCGCTTGTGGAGGATCGTGGACCACGACAGCCCGGCCTGGGCACCCTCAAGGACGAGCAGCTCGAACAGGTGACGCTCGTCGCGGACGGGCACGCCCCACTCGCGGTCGTGGTACGCCCGGTACAGCGGATCCGGACCCTCCGCCCAGCCGCAGCGGGCGGGCGTCGCACCGGGCGCCGCCTCGTCGGGGACGGCCTCGTCGAGCCCCCGGAGGAAGGCCGCGATCCGGTCGAGCGCGCCGTCCAGCACCGGCTTCAGCGAATGGCCGAGCTTCGGGTACTCGACCAGCGCGCCCGCCGGCAGCGTGGGCATGGCCGCGCGCAGCAGGTCGTGTCGCGCGAACGGGTCCGAGGTGCCGGACAGGAGCAGGGCCGGGACACGGATCCGGGACCAGTGTTCGGTTCGTGCTGCGGCGGTCTCGGGTGCGCCCGGTCGGTGGAGCGGGTAGCTGAGGCAGACCAGGCCGGCGTATCGGCGGGTGCCGGCGGCGACGGCCAGCGAGGCGACCCGACCGCCGTACGAGTGGCCGCCGATCACGACCCCCGGCTCGTCGGGCACCTGGGCCTCGAACGCCGCGACCGCATCTTCGGCGCGTCGTCGTGGGAGGTCGACGGCGTGGGCGTCGAAGCCGCGCGCCCGCAGGCCGTCGACCCAGGGCGCCATCGACGCCGCGTTGCCCGATGCGCCATGGCCGAGGTAGATCCGCGTCATCGGGCGACGGTACCCGGGCAGGCAGGTCGCGGTCGAGCCGCCGGGTCCGCCGTCAGAGGCCGCGGCCGGCGCCTCGGCACCGCGGTCATAGCTCGCGACGGCGGAACAGGGTCACCCCGGCGAGGAGGACGAGCGCGATCCAGGCCACGCTCCAGGCGACGAACGGGAGCGGCGGCGGCGTGCTCGCGAAGAACGGGTTCGCCTCCATCGCCTGGATGTTGCGGCCTGCCGCGGCCAGCAGCACGACCGGCGGCTCGAGGCCGTAGATGACACCACGCCACAGACCGTCGGTGGGGATCAGCACCCGGACGACATCGGCACTACCGGCCAGCGGCGCCGCGTCGAACGCGATCGCGATGTTGCCCAGCACGCCGGCAAACCAGCCGAGCCCGAACAGCACGACCGTGATCGCGCCGGCGGCGATCGACGGCAGCCGCGTGCCCAGGGTCAGCGCGATGGTCAGGACCGCGATCGACTGGAGGGCCAGGAAGCCGACGGCGACCATCGGCTGCGGCGGCACGTGCCCGCTCACCAGCGCGACCACGGCGATCGCGAGCAGGCCGGACACGGCGGCATACCCGGTGACCATGATCGCGAGCCCCAGCCAGCGGCCGACGACGAGGTCGACCCGGCGCAGCGGCCGGGCAAGCATCGCGAGCACGGTCCCCGATTCCACGTCCGAGGCGATGGCCGGTGCGGACAGGAACGCGGCCGACATCGCGAGCACGAAGCTGAACATGAACGCGATCAGGATCAGGACCTGGGACACGCCGATCCGGATCTCCAGCTCCTCGACGCCCTGCTCCCTGGCTGTCGACACCAGACGCTCGACGCCCCAGCCGACGAGCACGACGCTGACCAGCGACAGCGCGAGCAGGACCCACAGGATCCGGCGGCGGACGATCTCGCGCAGCGTGAGGGCCGCGATCACCAGGACCAGCCGGGGCGTCATGGGATCGAACCGCTGGCGGTGCCGGCGGCGCCGTCGGACGATCCGTCGCCGGTGCCCGCGGCGCGCACGACGTCGAGGAACGCATCCTCGAGCGAGCGGCGCGCCGGGTCGACGGCATGGACCCGGCCGCCCGCGGCAACCACGGCCGCGACGACATCGGGGATGCGCGCCGGGTCCAGCGGCCGGATCGTCAGCCAGTCGCCCTCGCGGGCGACCGGTCCGAAGCGGTCGAGCGTCGTCCCGTCCGACGCCAGGTCGGTGATCCGCAGCCGCACGGCCGGCTCGCCGAGCAGGTCGCCCAGGGCGCCGGCGGCGACCACGCTGCCGCGATTGACGATCGCAACCCGGTCGCACAGCCGCTCCACCTCGCCCAGGAGGTGGGAGTTGAGCAGCACCGCGGAGCCGCGCTCGCGTGCCTCGCGGATGATCGCCCGGACGTCCTCGCGTCCCAGCGGGTCGAGCGCCGACGTCGGCTCGTCGAGGATCACCAGTGCCGGGTCCCCGAGCAGGGCCGCCGCCAGACCCAGGCGCTGCTGCATGCCCTTCGAGAAGCCGCCTATCCGGTCGCGCGCCCGGGCGCCGAGCCCGGCCAGCGCGAGGACCCGGCCGATCTCGGGCTCGCGCGACGCGCGCGGGAGACCCGCGAGCTCGGCGTGCAGGGCCAGCACCTCGTGCGCGGACAGCCAGGGTTGGTAGCGGAACATCTCGGGCAGGTAGCCGATCCGCCGCCGCGCCTCGCGGTCGCCGAACGGTCGTCCGAGCACGTGGCCCGAACCCGAGGTGGGGCGCGCCAGGCCCAGCAGGAGCTTGACCGCGGTCGTCTTGCCGGCGCCGTTGGGACCGAGGAACCCGAACACCTCGCCCGGCTCCACGCGCAGGTCGAGCTGCGTCGAGCGCCAGCGTCCGCCCGTAGACCTTGCGCAGGCCGTGGGTCTCGATCGCGGGCGAAATCATGGGGCCATTCTCCGGGTTGTGGACGGATCCGTCCGGGATCGTGACAGGCTAGGTGTCACGGGACGCGCCCAATCTGGCGATCGTGACGATCCACCCAGCCGGAGGCCCGAATGATGATCTTCGTCGATTGCCCGCTGTGCGACCGGGCAACCCCGCTCGACCCGGAGAGCCAGGCCGTGGACTGCCCCGCCTGCGGCATCCACCTCGATCTCGCCGCGGACGACGTGCCGGTCCTCGCCGCGGCCGCCTGACCGGATCGCGGCCGCCTGACCGGACCGCCCCCACACCAGCCCTGGCGACGGCGCACGACCCGACGCAATGCGTACCCCCGCCTCATGAGCGTGGCCGCGTCAGGCGGCCGGCGGCTCACCCGAGGTCGCGGCGACCGACATGTCGAGCACGGGAAGTCCCGGGGCACCCTGCTCGACCAGCCAGCAGGCCGCGCTCTGGCCACCGCCGACGTCGAGCAGCGGCGGCTCCTCGACCTTGCACCGGTCGAACGCCAGCGGGCACCGCGGATGGAACCGGCAACCGGACGGGACGTGCGCGGCATCGGGCGTCTCACCCACGAGAATGGTGCGGTTCGCCCGTACGCCCTCGTCGGGCGGGTCCGGCGACGGGCTGACCGAGACCAGCGCCTGCGTGTACGGATTCCGGGGCGCCTTGATGATCCGCTGCGCCGGTCCGATCTCCATGATCTTGCCCAGGTACATCACGGCGATCCGGTCGGCAAGCACCCATGCCAGCGACAGGTCGTGGGTGATGAACAGGTAGGTGAGCCCGCGCTCCTGGCGCAGGTCGAGCATCAGGTGCAGGAGCTCCGTGCGGATCGAGACGTCGAGCATCGACACCGGCTCGTCCGCGACCACCAGCTGCGGGTCGAGGACCAGCGACCCGGCGATCACCACCCGCTGGCGCTGGCCGCCGGACAGCTCGTGCGGATACCGGTTGGCGAAGTCCGAGGCAGGGCGCAGCCCCGACGACTCGAGCGCGGACATGACCCGCTCCTCGAGTTCGCCGCCCGCCCGTGGACGATCCGGTTGACCTCGAGCGGCTCGGCCACGAAGTCACGGATCGTCTGCTTCGGGTTGAGCGTCTCGTACGGGTCCTGGAAGATCATCTGGACCCGGCGGCGATACGGCCGCAGCGCGCCGACGCCCCACAGGTCGGTGACGTCCTGGCCATCGAACGTGACCCGCCCGCCGGTCTGCCGGGTCAGCTTGACGATCACCCGGCCGGTCGTCGTCTTGCCGCTGCCGGACTCGCCGACCAGTGCCAGCACCTCTCCGGCGCGGATCGAGATGTCGATCCCGTCGACCGCGCGGACGAAGCCCCGGGGTCTGCGCCGTGCCGCGTCGAGGAGGCTGCCGCGGATCGGGAAGTGGACCTCCAGCCCCTCGAGCCGGAGCAGCTCGTCGCTCATGAGGCGGCCTCGGCACCGGTTGCCGTCAATGGGACGGTGGCGCTGGTGGCCCCCACGGCGGGTGTCGCCTCAGTCGGCGGGTACAGATGGCAGGCCACCCGGACGCCGTCCGCGAGACGGACCTCGGGCGGCACGACCTCCGAGCACACCGCCATCGCGTGCTCGCAGCGTGGCGCGAACCGGCAGCCGGGCGGCGGATTGCGCAGGTCCGGGATGGTGCCCGGGATCACGTCGAGGTTGCGCCGGTCGGTCCGGATGCTGGGGAAGGCGGCCAGGAGCTTGCGCGTGTACGGATGGTGCGGCTCGCGGAACACCTGTGACACGGGCCCTTCCTCGGCGACCCGGCCGGCGTACATGACCAGGACCCGGTCACATGTCTCGGCGATCACGGAAAGGTCATGGGTGATCAGCATCAGCGACAGGCCGAGGTCCCGCCGGAGGCGCTCGAGGAGCTCCAGGATCTGGGCCTGGACCATGACGTCCAGCGCGGTCGTTGGCTCGTCGCCGATAACCAGTGCGGGATCGCACGCGAGCGCCATCGCGATCATCGCGCGCTGGCGCATCCCGCCGGACAGCTCGTGCGGGTAGGCGGACCCCCGCTTCTTCGGGATCCCGACGAGCTCGAGCAGCTCCTCGGCACGTTTGAGCGACGCCTTGCGCGTCTGGCCGAGGCGGATCTCGACCGGCTCGGCGATCTGGTCGCCCACCCGCCTGACCGGGTTGAGCGCATTCATCGCGCCCTGGAACACGATGCTGATCTCGCGCCATCGGTAGCGCAGCAGCTGGCGCTCCGTCTTGGGCACGAGATCGATCCCGAACAGCTTGATGCTGCCGGACCTGATGCGGGCGTTGGGCGGCAGCAGCCGGACCAGCGACAGCGCGGTGGTGGTCTTGCCGCAGCCGGACTCCCCCGCGATGCCCAGGGCCTCACCGTCGTTGACGCGGAACGAGACACCGTCCACCGCCTTGACGCTGCCGTTGGCCAGCCGGAAGTGAACCCGCAGGTCCTCGACCTCGAGCAGGGGGGCGTCGGGATCGGCCTGCCGGGGCAGCGGCCACTGGCGCCGCTCGCGGAGCGGGACGAGGCGGGCGGCGGCCTCGCCGGGATCGGTGGCCTCGGGACGCGGGGCGATCAGGTCGGTCACTGGCGGGTCCGCAGCTTCGGGTTGAGGACGTCGTCGAGGGCGTTCCCGAGCAACGTGAACGCGAGCACGACGAGGATGATCGAGACCGCCGGTGGGGCGAGGTACCACCAGGCGCCCAGCCCGGGCGCACCGGCGCCCTGCGCGGCGTTGAGGATCTGGCCCCACGACGGCTGGAACGGATCGCCGAGCCCGATGAACGAGAGCGTGGTCTCGGTCAGGACGGCACCCGCGAAGGTGAGCACGGCGTTGGCCACGATCAGGCTCATCACGTTGGGCAGGATGTGCCGCCACATGATGTGGGCCTGGCTGCTGCCGATGACCCGCGCCCGATCGACGAACGCCCGCTCGCGCAGGGACAGCGTCTGGCTGCGGATGATCCGCGCGGTCGCGGCCCAGCTCGTGATCCCGATCACGACCACGATCACGACCAGCGTCATCCGCATGCCCAGGAACTCGGCCTGCGCGCCGATGACATCCAGCAGGACCGGGGCCAGGATCAGCGCGAGCACGAACGTCGGGAGCACCAGGAAGAAGTCGGATACGCGCATCAGGATCGTGTCCGTCACCCCGCCCACGAACCCGGCCACGATGCCGATCACGGCCCCGATCAGGACCGTGATCAGGGTGGCCAGCAGCCCGATCGCCATGGACGTGCGCGTCCCGTGGATGGTCAGGTTGAGCACATCGCGACCGAGCGCGTCGGTCCCGAACAGGTGCGCGGCATCGGGGGCTGCGAGGCGGCCGCCGCTCGCGGTGACCGCGGTCTCGAGCGGACCAACGAGCACCTGCGGTGCGAGCGCGAGCACCGTGAAGAACGCCAGGATCAGGACGCCCAGCACGCCGTCGCGGCGGGCCACGAAGCGGACGGCGAACGATCGCAGGTTGCGCATCGGCGGCCCCACTCCCCCGGATCGTCCATCCATGAGGGTGGTGGCCACCTCGGCGCTCATGCCCGCACCCGCGGATCGAGCAGGCCGTAGACCAGGTCGGCGGCCAGGTTGGCGAGCACGACCGAGACGGCCAGGAGCAGGAACACGCCCTGGAGGACCGGGTAGTCGCGAGCGGACAGCGCATCGACGGTGAGCGTGCCCAGCCCGGGCCAGTTGAACACGATCTCCGCGGTGATTGCGCCCGCGATCACGTAGCCCAGCTGGAGCGCCACGATCGTGACCGCAGGCAGCAGCGCGTTGGGCAGCGCGTGGACGCGCAGGACGCGCGTGTCACGCAGGCCCTTGGCACGGGCGGTCTGGACGTAGTCCTCAGCCAGCGTCTCGATGATCGACGACCGCATGAGGATCGAGTACAGGCCGATCAGCCCGAACGAGACCGTCACCAGCGGCAGGAACAGGTGGCTCCCGAAGTCCCACAGCCGGTCGAACACAGAGTTGTAGGTCGCGCCGACGGTCAGCATCCCGTTTGTCGGGAACCAGTGCAGACCGGTCGCGAAGATCACCAGCAGGAACATGCCCAGGACGAAGTAGGGCGTCGAGTACAGGACGAGCGAGACCCCGTTGCCGACATAGTCCACCGATCCCCCGCGTCTCCATCCCGCATATGCGCCGAGCCCCAGGCCCAGGACCACCGCGATGACCTCGCCCGTCCCGAACAGGATGATCGTCGGCCAGACCCGGTCTCCGAGGACCTCGGTGACGGGCTCGCCGCGGTACTTGAACGAGAGACCGAGGTCGCCCTGGACCGTGGACTCGACGTAGGCGATGAACTGGTCCGGGATCAGCGGCTTGTCGAGGCCCCATTTCGCCTTGAGGGCCGCCTTGGTCTCGGCCGAGATGTTGGGGTTGCGAGTGAGGATCCGCTCCGGTGACCCGGGCATCAGCCGGAACAGGAAGAAGTTGAGGACGAGGATGAACAGGATCGTCAGGGTCGCCTGCAGGATGCGACGTCCGAGATACCTGGTGCCCACGCCTCGCCCTCTCTAGGGGTGGATGCCGGCCGGGACCGGTCGGCTGGCGGAGACGCGGTCGCGCTCCGCCAGCGTCGGGTCAGCCCGGGTTGCCGGTGTTACTCCTCCTCGATCGTGGGACGGCGCCGGCGCGCGAGGACGAGGCCTCCGGCGACGATCACGACCACGAGGATGACAGCTCCGATGAGCAGGCTGTTGTCGCCGCCACCCGAGGCAGGCGCGCCGGAGTCCGCGCTGGGCGCCGGGGTGGCTGCCTGGGATGACACGGCGTCCGGGCTCGATGCGCTCGGGCTCGCCTCGGCGCCGGCAACCGTGAGCACGGTGTAGCCGTACGAGCCATAGCCGAACAGCGGCGTGCCGTTCTCCGCTGGCTGGAGCTGCCAGCCCGAGAACTTGTCGGTCCGCCACGCGTCGAGGTTGGCGTCATAGAACAGGATGTGGTACGGGGCCTCGTTGTAGATGAGGTCCTGCATCTGGTCCATGTAGCCCTTCCGCTCCTCGTACGAGGTGGCGGCGTTCTGCTTCTGGAACAGGTCGTCGTAGGTCGGGTTGCAGTACAGGCTGTCGGACGAGCCGCCGATCTGGTCGCAGGTGAAGATCTCGAGCAGGGAGTTGGGATCGACGTCACCGCCCCAGCCCCAGATGAACATGTCGTAGGTGGCCGTGTACTGACCCGGGTCGCCCGCCTCGGGCGGGAGCATCTTGTCGATCAGGGTGTCCGAGTCGAACTGCGCCGGCGTGACCGTGATGCCGAGCTGCTGGAACCACGCCTGGATGAACTGCGCCGACTGCGGGTAGGTGCTCTCGGTGTCCGGGAACACGAGGTTCAGGCTGATCGGCTTGCCTTCCTTGTCGAGACGGTTGCCGGAGCCGTCGAGCTTGTAGCCCGCCGCGTCGAGCTTCTGCTTGGCAACCTCGATGTCGAAGGTTCGCGGGGTGGCCGGATCCTTGTGCCAGCGGGTCTGGAATGGCGGCACCTCCGTGGTACCGGGATCGCCATAGCCGCCGAGCACCTTCTCGACGAGGAGGTCCTTGTCGATCGCATAGCCCAGGGCGTCGCGGAACGCCGCGTCCTGGAGGGCCTTGGTGGACGGACCGCCGTCCTTGATCGTGTTCCCGGTGCCGGTTCCGTACGTATTGAAGCCGAGCTCGGTGTAGCCGTTGGCGGTGCCATCGTTCTGCTCGATGTTGGGCTGGCCCTTGAGGGCGTCGAACTGGTCCGCGTTGACGTTGTGGGCGTAGTCCAGCTCACCCGAGCGCAGCGCCTGGGTCATCGTGTCCGAGCTCTTGAAGATCTGGAGCACGACCTGGTCCGCGGCAAGCGGATCGCCCAGCCAGTTCGGGTTCTTGGTGAAGTTGACGAACTGGCCGGTCTGCCACTGCTGCGCCTGGTACGGGCCGGAACCCACGACCGGCGGCTCGTTCTGGAAGTCGCAGATCGTATCGATCGTCTGGGTGCCCCAGATGTGCTTGGGCAGGATCGGCACGTAGGACTGCAGGATCCGCTCGTCCGGTCGGTCGAGGGTCAGCACGACCGTCTGCGGATCGGCGGCCGTGACGGATTTCAGGCTGGCGTTGATGAGGTACGGATCGAGGTAGCCGAGGCAGGTCGCGCCGGCATCGCTGTCGGCCGCGTCGAGGATGAACTGGTACGTCCAGGCCACGTCATCGGCCGTTGCCGGTGTCCCATCGGACCACTTCTTGTCCGGATTGATCTTGAACGTATAGGTCAGCCCGTCGTCGGACTTTGTCCACGAATCGGCGAACTCGGGCTTCGGCTCGAGGTTGGCGTCGAAGCCCAGCAGCAGCTGGTAGTTGAGGGTGAACGCCTCGAACCCGACGACGAGCGCGGTCTGGAACGGGTTCATGGAGTCGAGGTCCTGGGTCGTACCGACGCGCAGGACCAGTGGATCCGCGGCCGCGGCCGGCGCCGCCGCGGGCAGCAGCACCGACAGGGCCAGGAACAGGGCTGCTGCAGAGCGTGCCATCCGAAGGCGCGCAGACGTTTGCATGCTGGGTCTCCTCCTCCTGTTCTCGACCGGTTGATGCTGCGACACGGGTCGAGGGCGCCGGGCGCGTTCCCCGACGGTGTGCTGGAGGGTTGCACAGTGAATAGGGCCCATGCAACTTCCAGGTGGCACGGACCACGGCGCGGGACGGCACCCGAGAACGGGCGCCGGCGTGCGGCCTGTCCGCGTCCCTGGGTCAGATGATGAACGTCCGTACCGGTCCGGGCTCGCGCAGGACCGGGCGGTCGATCCGGAAGCCGGCAATCTCGGGCGCGGACGGGGTCGAGCCGTCGACCACGAGCTCGGCCAGGATCCGCCCCAGGACCGACGCGAACTTGAACGCGTGCGCCGAGCCGAGCACGACGTGCACGCCCGGGTGGCCCGGCAGCGCGTCGACCACGAAGTCGCGATCCGGCGTCAGCGTGTACAGGCAGGTCCGGGTCAGGAACGGCTCCACCGCCATGCCCGGCAGGCGGGCGGCCAGGAAGGCCATCACACGGCCGTGCGCATCCTCGTCGCGGTCGAAGGTGCGCGTCGCGTTGGTGACCTCGCGCCCGCCGACGTCCTGGCCGATCTTCGGTCCCGGGTGTCCGTGCGTGGGAAAGCCGTAGAACGACGGCTCGTCCATCCAGATCCAGATCGGGAACCGCTGGGGGGAGAAGAGGTCTGGATCCGCGCGCGGCGTGAACCAGCTGACCTGCTCCTGGGTGATAGTCAGCGGGAGCGACATGCCCAGCGGTTCCAGCAGGTCGTTGGTCCACGAATCGGCCGCGATCACCACCCGGCCCGCGGTGATCCGCTCGCCGTCCTCGAGGACGAGGGTCAGCTCGCCGCCCAGGTCCTCGATCCGTGCCACCGGTGACCGGTCACGCAGCACGGCCCCCTGGGCGGTTGCCAGCGTGCGGTGGGCGGCGTTGCCCCGCGACGGGTCGGCAAGCCCGGCATCCGCCTGGAACAGGCCGGCGTGGCTCTCGTCCAGGCGCCAGGCCGGATAGCGGCGCATGACCTCGCCCGCGTCGAGGTCTTCGAACGGGACGCCTTCGGAGGACATGGCCCGGCGGTATTCGTCGATGTCGATCGCCACTCCGTTCGCCGGCTGCCTCGGCCCGATGTCGAGCCCGCCGGTCCGGAACACGATCGTCGTGCTGCTCGCACGCTCGACCTCGGCCCAGGTCTCGTAGGCGCGCTTCGCGAGCCGGATGTAGTCGCCGCGGTGGTACGACAGCCGGATGATCCGGCTGACATCCTCGGATGCGCCCAGCGAGTGCCCGATCTCGTATCGCTCGAGCCCCAGCACCCGGACGCCGGGGCGCCCGGACAGCCAGTACGCCGCCGCGGACCCGAGCGCGCCGAGGCCGACGACGACCACATCCCAGTCGCGTCTCACCCGCGGGGGTCCTTGGCCGGCGCGTCCCGCGAAGGCGCGCTCCGCGAAACGGGCGTGGCAACCGCGTCGTCGCCCAGCCTGGCCGCGAGGTAGCGACGGATGTCCAGGCTCATGTCCTCCATCGGCGCGTACCAGCCGGACGCGAACCGGCGCGAGGTCATGCCGTCCTGCACGCCTTCGCACACCGCCCAGTCCTGGCGATTGACGAGGTCCCAGAAGTCGACGGCGTCCGACGGATCGAAGCCCGGCCGAACGATCTCGTCGGGGTGGAACAGGAAGTCGACCACGACCAGGGTCCGATCCGGGGCGCGGGGAACGAGCATGAACGACGCGACGTGGTCGGCCGACAGGCTCAGCATCAGGTTCGGGTACACGAGCTCGCCCTTGTGGCGCACCTGCTCGCTCGCATCCAGCCCGGGAAACGGTGCGCGGTCGCTCGTCCCGCTCAGGGTGAACGTGAACGTGCCGTCCGCCTGCGGCACGCCGGCATCCCAGTCCAGCTTGGCGCCGCCGCGCTCCTTGAACGCGGGCACGATCCGGCACAGCTCGGGATGGACCCCGGCGCAGTGGTAGCACTCGTTGTAGTTCTCGACGATGACCTTCCAGTTCGCACGCACGTCGTACACGATCCGCCGGACGGCGCGCAGGTCGGCCAGCGGGTAGCGCGAGATCCGCGCGGGGACCTCGCCCAGCTGGGTGGCCAGCGTGTGCCCCGCCGCGACGCGCTCGGGTGACAGGTTGACGAACAGCCAGCCGCCCCAGTCGTCGACCGCAACCGGGTGAAGACCGAAGGCGTCCGGTTCGAAGGCATCGGACTCGCCGAGAAACGGGGCGTTGCGGACCCGCCCGTCGAGCTCATAGCACCACGAGTGGTAGCTGCAGCGGATGATCCCCCTGAACGTGCCGGAAGGGCCGGGCGCATCACCGGTGGCGGGGTCCGGGCGCTGGTCCGCGGTCGTCAGGCGCGATCCCCGGTGACGGCACAGGTCGTAGTGGGCGCGCAGCGCGCCGGCCCGGTCGCGGACCACGATCACCCGCTCGCCGGCGATATCGGCGGCGAGGAAGTCCCCGGCGCCAGGGAGCTGCTCAACCCGGCCAACCGCCACCCACTCGGACCACCAGATCGCGTCGCGCTCGAGGTCCAGGAATCGGGCACCCGTGTACGCGGTCCCGGGCAGCGACGCCTCGAACGCGCCGCGCACCATCCGGTTCAGGGTGTCGGGCTCGACGGACACGGGACCACCTCGATCGTCGGGAACGCTGGCCCCGCAATGCTACGGCGCCGCGGGCCTCGCGCGGGTGGGCCGTCGCGGGAGGTGCACGCCGCGCCGAGGGGTCAGCGGCGGCAGATCTCGAGCGCGTACCGGCAGACGCCCGCGATCGTGATCAGGTCGTGGATCTCGCCGGCATCGATCTCGGCAAGGACCTCGTCGAGCGTGACCCACCGGATCGCAAGATCCTCGGTCCCGTCCGGCGTCGCGGCGCCCGCGTGGAGGCCGGCCGCGACGAAGATCGCGCCGCGCTCGTCGGTGACCGAGTTGGACACCGTGATCCGGCACAGGTGGCGCCACCGGTCCGCCTCGTAGCCCGTCTCCTCGCGCAGCTCGCGCCGCGCGCCGGCCTCGAGCGCCTCGCCGGACCCGACGCCGCCCTCCGGGATCTCCCAGCTGTACTCGTCGAGCGCGTAGCGGTGCTGGCCGACCAGGAGCAGGCGCGCCGCATCGTCGACGGCCACGACGCCGACGGCCGCGCTCAGGAAGTGGACGACGCCGTAGATGCCGGGGCTGCCGTCGGGACGATCGACCTCGTCGTGGAACACCTCGATCCACGGGTTCGCGTACGACCGCGCTCGCGAACGCCGGCGCCACGGGCCGATGCCCAGGGTTGCGCCGCCCGTTCCGGGAGCCGGTTCGCCCTCCGCGGCCGGCTGCTCGTCGTCGTGCATCACGCGCACACGGTAGCGGTTCGATGGCAGCGCACATGCCCAGACGCCGCCGGTATCCTGCCCGCGATGAGCATCGACGCCGGCGACGCGAGCCGCCCCGACCACGAGGTCGAGGTCCACTGGGACGTCCGGATCCCGGTCCGCGACGGCCTCGAACTGTCAGCCAACCTGTGGCTGCCCCGCCCGCGCGCGGACAAGCCCGATGCGCGGTTCCCGGCGATCCTCGAGATGATCCCGTACGGCAAGGACAACTGGCGCCGCAACTCGGACGTCGCGCGCGGGGAGTGGCTCGCGGCCCGGGGGTTCGCGCTGTGCCGGCTCGACGTCCGTGGCACGGGCAGCTCCCCTGGTGTCGCCGAGGACGAGTACACCGAGGCCGAGACCCAAGACGGCTACGACGCCGTCGAATGGCTCGCCGCGCAGCCCTGGTGCAACGGCAGCGTCGGCATGTGGGGCATCAGCTACGGGGGCTTCACCTCGATCCAGGTGGCAAAGCTCCGTCCGCCGCACCTCCGCGCGATCCTGCCGATGTACGCCACCGACGACCGGTATCGCGACGACGTCCATGTCCGCGGCGGGTGCGTCACCGCGAGTGAGAAGAGCCAGTACGCCGTCAGCCAGCTGGGCATGAACGCGATGCCGGCGCTGCCCGCGTTCCGCGGTCCTGAATGGCGGGACGAGTGGCGCGCGCGCCTCGAGCACACGCCGCCGTGGCTGTTCTCGTGGATCCGCGAGCAGACCGACGGCCCCTACTGGCGGCGCGGGTCGCTGGCCCCCGACTACGACGCGCTCGAATGCGCGGTGTTCCAGGTCGCCGGCTGGAGCGATTCCTACGTCGACCCGGCCTTCCGGATCCAGGAGCGATGCGGCAACGCCCGCGTGCGGACGCTGGTCGGCAACTGGGTGCACTCGTTCCCCGACGACGCCTACCCCGGCCCCAACCTGAACTGGTACCACGAGATGGTCCGGTTCTTCGACCGCTACCTCAAGGGCGTCGAGAACGGCTGGGAGCGCGAGCCGGCGGTCGTCTGGTTCGAGCGCACGTGGGCCGAGCCCGTGGCGTTCCCGGTCGCCTGGCCCGGCCGCTGGCGGGCGGCGACCTCGCTGCCGGTGCCGGGCATCGGCGCCGGTCGAGCTGGAGCTCGGCGCGGGGTCGCTGGGTCATGGTGCGGGAGCGGACGTCGGGGTGACCTCGATCCGCCATCGCGCCACCGCGGGCACGAGCGGCGCGCTGTCCTGGGGCGCCGGCTGGCATCCCAACGGCCTGGCACGCGACCTCCGCCCGGACGAGGCGCGTGGCGCCACCTGGACCTCGGAGCCGCTCGGCGAGGCCATCTCGGTCATCGGGATCCCGGTCGCCGTGCTCGACGTCTCGACGACCATGCCCGTCGCGACCTGCGTCGTGCGGCTGTCGGAGGTCGCGCCGGACGGCACGTCCGCGCTCGTCGCGACCGGGGTGCTCAACCTCACCCATCGCGACTCGGACACCGACCCCAGCCCGATGCCGCCGGAGCAGGCGGTGGAGGTGCGGGTCCCGCTGCGTGCCACGGGCTACCGGTTCTCGCCCGGGCACCGGATCCGCCTCACCGTCCTGAGCGGGTACTGGCCGGTGCTGTGGCCCTCCCCACAGCCGGGTGAGCTGCGCGTCCACTGGGGCCCGCACAGCCGCTCGAGGCTCGTGCTGCCCGTCCTGCCCGACGACGTCACGGGTGCCCCGGCCCCCGCGTTCCGCACCGATCCCGCGGGCTTGCGCGAGGTCGGCCGGAGCGAGGACGAGCCCCCGGTATGGCGGATCGAGGAGGACGTCATCGCGGGCACCGTCGCGGTGACCATCGGCGAGGGCGGAGCGAGCATCCTCGCGGACGGCTCGCGCGTGTACAGCTCGGAGCACCTGGTCCTGACCGCCTCGGACGCCGACCCGGCGCACGCGCGGCTGGACACCGAGGTGGCCTATCGCTGGACGGCCGACGGCTTCGATGTCGACATCCGGGCAACCGGCGCGATCGTGTCCGACGAGTCGGCATTCGACGTTCGCGTGAACCTCGACGTACGCCTCGATGGCGCGCCGTTCTTCGAGCGTGCCTGGTCGGAGCGGATCCCCCGGCGACTGGTGTGAGCCGGCGGGCCCGACGCCGACCGAGCGGGCCAGGCCGGCCGACCGCCGCTGGTCGAGCGACGCCAGCGCCGGAGCCGGGGGCCCTTCGCCGAGCGACCCTAGCCGAGCGACGCGAGCGCCGCCTGCGCGATCATGCCGCTGCCGATCGCGACGAACAGGCTGGCGAACGAGCCCAGCAGGTGGAACTCGACGTACGCCCGGTCGTCGAGCTGGCGGAAGCGGGCCACCGTGTCCACGAGGATGACGAACCCGATCACGATCGGGGCGCCCGCGAGCAGCAGGGCGACGATCAGCATCCGTTCCAGGGTGGCGATTGTCGTGCCCACCCTGGCCGCCGCGCCGGCCGGCAGGGTCGACGGGCTCGCCGGCTGGCCGGTGGCCGGGACCTGTCTCTCGGGGAGCTCGCGAGGCGTCACCAGCGACGCCACGAAGTAGAACGCGCCCCGGGTGTTGACGACGAACAGACTGATCGCCACGACACCGGTCAGCATGGTCGCGTGGACCGCGGACCGGTCCCAGTCGCGGAGCACCGCGTTGGCGAAGTCGACGAACTGCGGGAGCACCGCGGCCCCCTCGAGGATCACCAGCCAGCCGACGATCGCGATGGTCAGGTGGAGCACCTGGTCGGCAAGGAACAGGAGGCCCGGGATCGGGGTCCACGCCACCCCCAACGGCGACCGGCCGGCATCGACGCCGGGGCCCGTGGCAGCTGCCCGCCGGCGAGCGAGCTCCTGCGCGTTGGCAACGGCGCGCCGCGTCGCGACGACCTTCCAGCGGTCCACCGCCATGTGGGAACCGACGACGAGCGCCAGGTACACGAGCCCGGGCAGCCCGAACGCGAGCACCGCCGGGATGAGGCAGAAGCCGACGTGTGCGCCGTGGACCGCGAGCGCCGACAATCCTGTTCGATCCGCCCTGCCCTTGTTGAGCGCGATCCAGTCGTTCTGGAGCACGAAGTCGGCGATCAGGTGCGCAAGCACCACCATGGCGACGATGAGCACGGGATCCGTCATCCGGACGTGCAGGTGCGTTGCCGCGAGCCCGCGGCGAGGCCGCGGCAGGCGGGTCCGATGGCCCCCGGTGCCGTGTTGGAGCGGGCGATCTCGGCAGTCACGGGCGGCAGCCTACCCGATACGAATCCGTCATCGGCCAAGGTTGCCGCATCCGCGTGCCGAATCCGGGCGACCAGCGCTGTCAATCTGCCGACACCACGACGCCAGGCCTGGCGCGCAGCCGACCCCGGCCTCGTCCGGCCGGCCGCCGGAGTGGCTCATCCCCCGCGGCCGTACCCTGGCAGCAGTCCGCCCAGGGCGCCGGCGAGGGCCACCCGATGGTCGGCGGTGGTGAAGTCGAGGAGCGGATGCGACGGCAGGTCATGCTCGACCAGGTGCCCGTCCTTGCGCACGTAGACGACCGGATAGATCTGTCCCGTGCCATCCGCCTCGACCGTCATCGCGACGAGGTCCCGGGTCATCCCGTCGAGGGCGTGGACGAGGGGCACGATCCCTTCGTCGCGGATCCCGTCCTCCGGGCTGACCGACACGACGCGGGCGAGGTACGCCTTCTGGTGCCACAGCTCGGGGGCGCAGGTCGCCTCGCGCAGGAGGTAGCCGAGGACATCCGCCGCAGGCAGCGCCGGCCGGTCCGGGACCACGCCGAAGTGCACCTCGGCGATGTGGCGGGCCAGGATCACGCCGTTGTAGCGGTGACCCTGAACCGCCCCGGAATAGGACGGGATGCCGTGCTTCTTGAGGCCGGCGGCGGCCGAGCTGATGGTGCCGCCGAAGTAGATTCCCGGCACCGAGGTGCTCTCCCACATCGGGGTGAGGGCGGGCAGCCGGGCCGTGCCGAAGGTGGCGACACCCAGCTCGGGCAGGTCCCGGAGCGGGCAAGAGAAGCCGGTCGCGGCGATGACCTCGTCTGCCTCGACGCTCAGCTGGGCGCCGGTGTCGGTGCGCTTGAGGTCGACGCGATAGGCATCCCCGGCGGGCACGATCCCGTCGATCGACGCGTCCAGGATCGAGACGCCAAGGCCCAGGAAGTTGTCCTCGAACGGCTGCACGTAGCGCGCGCGGACGCCGACCAGCGACCGGGTCTGCACCGAGAGCTTGGCTGGCGACGGCGATGCGAGCACGATCTGCGACGCCCAGGAGGCGAGGCCGGACGCCAGCTCGAACCCGGAATTCTGCTTGCCGATGATGAACAGGCGCCTGCCCGCGTAGCTGGACGCTACCCGGGTGTCTGCGTAGTGCCGGGCGTGCTCGATCCCGGGCTTGCTGGGCGTCAGCGGCTCGGAGATGCCGACCGCGAGCACCAGGATCCGGCAGCGGTACTCGCCATCGCTGGTCTGGAGCACGAACGTCGGCCCCTCCGGGCCGTCCTCGCGACGGGTCCGCTCCCACCGGCAGTCGTAGCGGATATCGAGCTTCGCCCGCTCCGCGAAGGCCACCAGGTTGGCCTCCATCTCCTGGCGCGACGGAAAGTACGACGACCCGCTCATGACGTCGGCCTGGATCGAGCGCAGCTCCGGCTCGTCGGCGATCAGGCTGTTCCAGTCGAAGCGCTGGTACTCCCTTGCCGTCCGTTCCTCCGGCGCATACGGCTTGGTCCACGACAGCAGCCGCTGGAACAGCGGCCAGCGGCGGAACATCCCGCCCGCCGCCGGATCCGCGGACAGCACCGCGTGCGGGACACCCCGCTGCCGCAACCCGTAGCTCAGCTGGAGGCCGCCCGGGCCGCTGCCGATGACGATGACCGGATACTCCCCCGGCGGGAACGGGCGGGGGTCCACCGCCATGCCTAGCTCCGCCAGCGGTTCGCGTTCCGGAGGCGGCGTGCCTGGGCCTGGAGCATCCGGTACATGATCTTCGGATACCCGACCAGGAACGCCTCCACGGCCGGCCCGGCGATCACCAGGCAGCGCATCGCGGAGGTCGCCACGACATCGGCGGTCGGCGGCTCGCCGAGCAGGATCGACACCTCGCCGAAGAAGTCGCCGCGGTGGAGCGTCGCCCGCTTCTGGCCGTCGACGATGACGTCCGCCGCCCCCTCGAGGATCACGTAGAAGCCGGAACCGGTGAGGCCCTGGCGAAGGATGCGATCCCCTTCCGGGAAGAACACCTCCTCGAAGGCACTCGCGACGCCGATCAGCTGCGGTGTCTGGAGGTCTCCGAAGATCGCAAACCCCGCGAGGACGTCCGCGATCTCCTCTCGCGTGGCCATCGCCGAACCCTCCTGTCAACCGTCGCGCCTGGTCTGCTCCGCCGCCAGCATGCTCGCACACCCGGCGGAGCGGCGGCGGGGGCGTCCCGGAAGACCGCGGGGATGCCTGCCGCGGGCCTGCGTCGTCAACGGCATCCGCGTTGACGCGAGCCTGCGCGCAGGGCACCATGGCCCACTCACGGAACCGGAGGGACAGATGCCCCTGACCCAGGACCGGCGCGCGGAGCTCATCGGCGGCTGCCGGCTCTTTCACGGCCTTGACGAGCGGGGTCTGGCCGCCATCGCAGCGGCCGCGGTCGAGGTCGACTTTCCGGCTGACCGCGTGATCGCACGCCAAGGGGAGATCGGCACCGGCTTCTTCGTCATCGTCGACGGCGGCGTCAGGATCGTGCGCGACGGCGCCGCTGTGGCCACGCTCGGGCCGGGTGAGTTCTTCGGCGAGCTGTCGGTGCTCGACGGCGGGCCACGGGTCGCCCAGGTCGTCGCCGACGGACCGACCAGGTGCCTCGCGCTGCCGTCATGGGACATGGAGCGGGTGCTCCACGATGAGCCGGGGGTCGCGCTGTCGGTGCTGCGGGTGGTCGCGGGCCGGCTGCGCGAGGTCACCACCGACCACCGGACGTAGGCGCGAGCGAGGAGCGGTGACGGTGGCGTCCCCCGATCGCCCGACCGGTCAGATCGCGTTCCTGTTCACGGACATCGAGGGCTCGACGCGGCTGGTCGAGTCGCTTGGCACCGCCGCCTGGGGGCCCATCCTCGCGCGGCACCGCGGGATCATCCGGGCAGCGCTTGCCCGGCACGGGGGCCACGAGGTCGGCACGGAGGGCGACGGCTTCTTCGCCGTGTTCCCGGATCCGCTCGCGGCGGTGCGCGCGGCTGCCGATGCCCAGCGCGGGCTCGCGGGCGAGCCCTGGCCGTCCGGCGCGGCCGTCCGGGTGCGGATGGGGATCCACGCGGGCGTCGGTGAGCTCGATCCCGACGGCGGCTACGTCGGCCACGATGTCCACCGCGCCGCGCGCGTCGCGGCGGCTGGTCATGGCGGCCAGGTCCTGCTGTCCGAACCCGCGACGGACGCCATCGCGGGGCGGGTGCCGGATGACCTCGGCATTCGTCCGCTCGGCGCACACCGGCTCAAGGATCTCCAGCCGGAGCAGATCGCGCAGCTCCTCGTCCCCGGGCTGCCGGCCGACTACCCGCCGATCCGGTCGCTCGACGCGCGACCCAACAACCTGCCGACCCAGCTGACCTCGTTCGTCGGCCGCGAGCGCGAGCTGACCGAAACCTCGGCGCTCATCGAGCGGTCCCGGCTGCTCACGCTGACCGGCCCCGGCGGGACGGGCAAGACCCGGTTGTCACTCCAGCTCGCGGCGAGCGTGGCTGACCGGTTCCAGGAGGGGCTGTGGTGGGTCCCGCTCGCTGCCGTGCGCGATCCGCTGCTCATCGTGCCCACGGTCATCCGGACCGTGGGCGCGGCCGAGAACGTCGACCGGGCACCGATCGACCAGCTCGTCGACGCGCTCGCGGGCCGGCGGGTGCTGATCGTGCTCGACAACCTGGAGCAGCTGCCCGGGGCGTCGCCGATCATCGCGAACGTGCTCAAGGCTCTGCCCAGGCTGCACATCCTGGCCACCAGCCGGTCGCCGCTCCGGATCTCGGGCGAGCAGGAGTATCCGCTGACCGGGCTGCCCGCGCCGATCGCGATGAAACGGCTGGGCCTGATGGAGCGCGAACGGCTGACTGCGTCGCAGCGGCGGCAGGATGCCGCGGGCCTCGGCGGGTACGAGGCGGTCATCCTGTTCGTCACCCGTGGTGCAGCGGTGCGGCCGGGGTTCGAGCTGACCGACGGCAACGCCCCCGACGTGGCCGCGATCGTGGCCCGCCTGGACGGGATCCCGCTCGCACTCGAGCTCGCTGCGGCCCGGCTGCGGTACCTGACCCCGGCGGCGATCCGCGAGCGGCTGGAGCAGCGGCTCGACCTTCCCGGTGCGGGCGCGATGGACGTCCCCGAGCGGCAGCGGACACTGCGCGGCGCCATCGAATGGAGCCACGACCTGCTCGACGAACGACACCGGCGGCTGCTCGACTGGCTGGCGGTGTTCAGCGGCGGGTTCGACCTCGACTGCGCCGAGACCGTTGCAGGCCGGAGCGAGGATCCCGGCATGGACCTGCTGGACGGGCTGGCGACGCTCGCCGACCAGAGCCTGGTGCGAACCGGCGATGCCGACGGCGAGCCGAGATTCTCGCTGCTCGAGCCGATCCGGGAGTTCGGGCTCGAGCAGCTCGAGGAATCCGGGGAAGCGGAGCGGCTTCGCGAGCGCCATGCCGGGGCGTACCTCGCCCTCGCGGCGCGCCTGGAGCCGCTGCTCGCCGGCGACGACCAGCGTCGCTGGCTGGACAAGCTGGAGCTCGAGCACGACAACATCCGGGCGGCGCTCGACTGGTCCGAGGGGGCGGAGAAGCCGGAGATCGCCCTTGCGCTGGCCGCCCACAGCTGGCGCTTCTGGCAGAAGCGGGGTCATCTGCGTGAGGCGCGCCGGCGCCTCGACCGGCTGCTTGCGCAGCCGTGGGCGGCAGCACCGACGCCGCTGCGCGCCGATGCCCTGGAGGCGGCCGGGGGTGTCGCGTACTGGCATGGCGACTTCGAGGGCGCGCGGCCGCCATACGAGGAGGCGCTCGAGATCCGGCGCGCCACCGGATCCACCGCGGACGTTGCCAACGCGCTGTACAACCTCTCGTTCTGCTTCACCATCGGCGGCGGCGCGACCCCCGAGAACCGCCGCCACGCCCTCGCGATCCTCAACGAGGCGCTGGACCTGTACCGTCGCGCCGGCGATGAGAGGGGCTCGGCAAACGCCCTGTGGGGGATCGGGATCCACCACTACTTCCTCAACGAGAACGCCGAGGCGGTCGAGCCGTTCGAGGAAGCGCTTCGCGTCTATCGCCAGGTCGGTGACCGGACCCAGGAGGCGTGGGCGATGCGCCAGCTCGGCTCGGCGCTGTTCAAGCTCGGCGACGTCGAGCGAGCTCGCCGGCTTCTGCTCGACTCCCTGCGCCTGTTCGATTCGGCGGGCGACGTGGCGGGGGTCACGATGATGTTCGACCGCCTGTCCTGGGTCGCTGCGATCGATGGTGATCGCGTCAAGGCGGGGCGGCTCCATGGGCTCGCGCGCCGGCTCCAGCAGTCATCGGGTGCGGACCTGGCGCGGTTCGTGGAGGAGTCGTTCGAGGAGGGCTCGAAGTCGTCGGTCCGGGAAGTGCTCCCGCCCGCCGAGCTCGCCCGGTATGCGGCGCAGGGTGCCGCGATGACGCTCCAGGAAGGCGTCCGATACGCCATGTCCGAGGGATCCGCGCCGTCCGAGGGCCTAGCGCCGGCCGAGGGATCCGCGCCGTCCGGATCGATTGCCGGTGCGGCACGGCCCGAGGACCGGACATGAGCCTCCCGGCCGGGACGGTCACGTTCCTGTTCACGGACATCGAGGCCTCAACGAAGCTGGTCGCGGCCGTGGGGGATGCCGCATACGGCGAGATCCTGGCCACGGAACGCTCGCTCGTGCTGGACGCGGCGCTTGCCGAGGGTGGTGTCCCGTTCGGATCCGAGGGCGACGCGCACTTCGTCGCGTTCGGGTCGGCGTTGGCCGCGGTCCGTGCGTCGATCGCCGCGCAGCGCTCGATTGCTGCCCACCCCTGGCCGTCCGGTGCGGTCCGCGTCCGGATGGGCCTCCACACGGGCGAGGCGCAGGTCGTGGGCGACGACTACGTGGGGCTCGAGGTTCATCGGGCGGCCCGGGTGGCCGCGGCGGCGCACGGTGGCCAACTGCTGATCACCGACGCCACGCGGGCGCTTGCCCACGACCTGCCGCGCGACATCCGGCTCAAGGACCTGGGCGAGCACCGGCTCAAGGACCTCACGCGGCCGGAGCACCTGTACCAGGTGGGGGCCGCGGACCTCGCCGACGACTTCCCACCCCTGCGGACGCTCAACGCCACGCCCAACAACCTGCCGCCGCAGCTGACCAGCTTCGTCGGGCGGGCCGAGCTCGCGGACGCGTCGGCGCTCCTCGACGGGACCCGCCTGCTCACGCTCACCGGTCCCGGCGGGACGGGCAAGACGCGGCTGTCCCTGGCGCTCGCGGGCGACTGCGCGGATCGATTTCCGGGCGGGGCCTGGTTCGTCCCGCTGGCCGCCATCAGCGATCCGGACCTGATCGCGTCCGCGATCGCGTCGTCGGTCGGCCTGCTCGCCCCGGGCCAGCCGCCGTTCGAGCGCGTCATCGAGCACTTCCGGGACCGGACCGCCCTGCTCGTGCTCGACAACTTCGAGCAGCTGGTCGCGGGGGCGCCGCTCGTCGGCGAGCTGCTGCGGGCCGCGCCGCGCCTCACCGTCATCGCATCGAGCCGCGCGCCGCTGCGGGTGGCGGGCGAGCAGGAGTTCCCCGTCCCGCCACTGTCGCTGCCGCCGGCCGATACGTCGGACATCGCCGTGCTCATGGCCTCCGAGGCGGTCCGCCTGTTCGTAGAGCGGGCGATGGCCGTCCGGCCGGACTTCAGGCTGACGCCCGCGAACGGTCGCCACGTGGCGCAGATCGTGACGGCGCTCGACGGCCTGCCGCTGGCCATCGAGCTCGCCGCGGCGCGGATCCGCCTGCTCTCGCCGGCTGCGATGGCCGCGCGCCTGGGCGACCGGCTCGCGCTGCTCGGCTCCGGCGGACGCGACCTGCCGGAGCGGCAGCGAACGCTGCGCGGGGCGATCGCCTGGAGCCACGACCTCCTCGATCCAGCAGAGCGCCGCCTGTTCGCGCGCCTCGGCGTGTTCGCCGGCGGCGGGACCCTCGAGCTGGCTGAAGCTGTATGCGCGCTCGACGACGACGATCCGCCCGACGACGTGCTGACCTCCCTCGAGCGCCTGGCCGAGCAGAGCCTCATCCGGATCGGCGACGACGCCCACGCGGACATCCGGTTCACGATGCTGGAGACGATCCGGGAGTTCGCGCTCGAGCGGCTCGACGAACGCGGCGAGCAGGGCGTCCTGCGCGCGCGGCACGCCGCGGCGTTCCTCGCGTTGATCAGCGAGGCCGCCGGAGACGGCGGCGCCGGCGACCGTGCCCGGTGGCTCGACCGGCTCGAGGATGACCATGACAACCTGCGGGCGGCCATCGACCACCTGGTCGCATCCGGCGATCGGACGGACGCAGCCGCGTTCATATACGCGGCATGGCGCTTCTGGCAGATGCGTGGGCACCTCAACGAGGGCCGCACCCGGGTCGACCGGGTGCTGGCCATGGCGGGCTGGGGTGACGATCCCTCGATCGCACGCCTGCACGCGCTCGAAGCCGCCGGCGGGCTCGCGTACTGGGGCGGCGACATGCGGACCGCGAACGCCCGCTACGCCGAGGCCGAGACGCTGGCCCGACGCCTGGGCGACCAGGCGGAGCTTGCCAACGCGCTGTACAACCACTTCTTCGCCAGCCGCCCCAGCGCCTCGACCGAGGATTGGATCGCGGGGCTCGCCGACGACAGCCGGCCGTTCCTCAACGAGGCGCTCGAGATCTGGACGCGGATCGGCGATGACGATGGACGGGCCAAGGGCCTGTGGGCGCTGGCCGAGCACCACGCCTATCGTCGCGAGACTGCGGAGGCCGAGACCGCGGCGACCGAGGCGCTCGCCCTGTTCGAGCGCAAGGGCGACTCATTCTGGGTCGGGTGGTCGCATTTCACGCGCGCGTTCGCGCGGACGCTCGCCGGTGACCCTGCCGGAGCGGGCGCGGATCTCGGCGCAGCGCTCCGCGAGTTCCAGCGGGTGCGGGACGTCTCCGGGCTGGTCCTGTGCCTGTCGGCGCTGCCCAGCGCGCTCCTGCTCGCCGGTCGCGACCTGGAGGCATATCGGATCGCCGGAGCGGCACGGCAGGCAAGCGCGGAGACCGGCGTCCTCCTGGCCGGCCTGTGGCCGAGCGGGACGTTCGTGTCCGCCGATCCGGATACGACGGACCCAGCCCTCCGGGCGGCCCTGGCCGAGGGCGCCGCGTGGACGCGCGAGCTCGCGATGGAGACCGGGATCAAGATCGCCGACAGCCTCGCCTCGGGCCTGTCGGCCCCCTCCTGACCGCGTACGATGCCGGGCATGGACGCACCCGAGGAGCAGCCGGACCTGCATCCGGCCAGCCCGATCCAGCTGCTGGACGAGGCGGTCTCCGCGACGATGCCGCCGGCCGCGGGCGGCCCGGGCGGGCAGGATGTCGAGCCGGATGACCCGGGTGAGCTCGTGCGCACCTGCTCGAACTGCGGGGCGCTCATGGACGAGCGCAAGTGCAAGCTGATCTGCCGCTGCGGCTACTTCCTGTCGTGCTCCGACTACTACTGACCCGCGGCCCCAGCTGAGACGCCCCGGACGCTAGACTGCGCAGATGGCAGAGGCGCCCGCTCCCCAGCGCACGAAGTCCGGGATCCCGCGCAATCCCGGCCGTCACGAGCTGGGCATGAAGGCCACGCTCCTGTTCCCCGACAAGGCGATCGTCGAGCGCTACTACGTGCCCCTGGTGTACACGGCCTGCCGGACCTGCTACTCGGAGATGGAGCCGCAGGAGATCTTCCGGCGGGCGGTCGAGGGGGAGGTGGCCCCGGCCAGCATGCAGCGCCTGATCGGCAACGTGATCGAGTCCGGCCACGGCTCGACGATCGAGCACATCGTGTTCACGTTCGCCCTCAGCGGCGTGTCGCGGACGCTGTCGCACCAGCTGGTGCGACACCGGGCCGGCGTGGCGTTCGACCAACAGAGCCAGCGCTACGTCAAGTACAAGGGTGCGGCCACGATGCTGCCGGCCACGATCGCGGACGGTGACGCGGATCTCCGGTCACGGTACGAGGAGCACGTGGACGACGCGCTCGGCCTGTACGGCGAGCTGGTCGGCGCGGGCGTGCCTGGCGAGGACGCGCGGTTCGTGTTCCCCAACGCGACCCGGACGAACCTCGTGATGACCACCAACCTGCGGGCGCTGATCCACATGTCCGGGCTGCGCCTGTGCACGATGGCGCAGTGGGAGATCCGGCGCCTGTTCCAGCTGATCCGGCACGAGATCTTCGGGGTGTCGCCGTTCCTTGGCTCGTTCCTGGCCCCCAAGTGCGTGGCGCTCGGGTACTGCGACGAGTTCAACAACCGCGACGAGCACTGCCCCATCCGGCCGCACAAGGACAACGTGCTCGCGGCCTGGGCGCAGAAGCGTGACGCGGCCAAGGCCGCGGGCAGGGACCTGACCGTCCGCTGAGGCCCCGGTCGGCGAGTGACGCCGCGCCGCCGGAGCGCTCACTCTGCTGGCGGCGGCAGGCTCCCTACGAACCGCCGGATGACCCGGGCCAGCCGCGGACCGGCGACCTCTCCCGCCGCGAGCACCTCGGCATGGGTCAGCGGCTGTCCGCTGTACCCCGCACCCGCGTTCGTGACCAGGGACACGCCGCACACCTCGAGCCCGACCCAGCGCGCGGCGATCGCCTCGAGCACCGTGGACATGCCGACGGCATCGGCGCCCATCGTGCGCAGCATCCTGACCTCGGCCGGGGTCTCGTACGTGGGTCCGAGCAGGCCGGCGTAGACGCCCTCGGCGAGCTCGACGCCCTCGGCCGTCCCGGCCGCGTGGAGCCGCTCCCGGAGGCGGGGAGACCAGACGTCCGTCATGTCCGCGAACCGCGGGCCGAGCTCGTCCGCGTTGGGTCCCAGGAGCGGCGTGCGTCCCGTGAGGTTGAGGTGGTCCGAGATGACCATGAGCGTCCCGGGCCCAAACGACGGGTCGACGCCGCCGGCGGCGTTGGTCAGCACCACGAGCTCGGCCCCCAGCTGGCGGAACAGCAGGACCGGCTGGACCACGAGCCCGGGCGCGTTGCCCTCGTACAGGTGGAAGCGGCCCTGGAGCATGACGACCGGGACACCGGCCAGGCGGCCCAGCAGCATCCGGCCCGCATGCCCCGGTGCCGTCGCGATGGGCCAGCCGGGCAACGCCTCGAACGGGATGGTGACCGGGTCCTCGAGATCATCGGCGAGGCTGCCCAGCCCCGACCCCAGGACGATGCCGGCGCGCGGGACGAGGGCCGTTCGCGCTCGCACGGCCGCGACCAGCGCCGCGAGGCGCGCCGGCTGCTCCGCGGGCGTGATGGGGCGGGACCGGTCGATGGGTGTCGAGGGAAGGCCGTCGCTCATGCGGGCAGGATAGCCGCGCGCCGGTGGATCGGTCTCTCCGGACGGCCCGGGCGCGGCGTCGTCGCCTGCGCCGATCACCGGTCCGGGAGCCGAAAACTTCGACGCCCGGATGGAGTACCGACACCGGGATGCCGGTCACGTCCTTCCGGGCGCCCACCGCGACGGACCTTGCGGACCGCCAACGCTGGCAACGAAGCGCCCGAAGCGACCGGAGAGCGTCGGTCCTTGATGTGATCGCGGACCAGACGCCGGCGTGGCCTTGAGGTGATCTCAGCCGACCGGGTGGAACGGACTTGAGGCGATCGCCTCCGTTCCGGGCCTCCATCGGCCCCTTCGGGCAGGACCCACACTACGGGTGCCGCGCCCGGCCTCCAAGGAGGTTGTCCACGAACCGCGGCTGCGCAGCCGTGCCGTCGTCCACCAGTTTTCGTCCACTGTGGATGACCTGTGGACGAGCCGAAGACGCCGGGGAACGCTAGCCGCCCAGCGCGAACATCTCCACCCTCGGCAGGGATGCCGTGGCGGCGCTGCGCAGCTCAGAGTATCGATCGGTACGCACCGCCCACACGGCCCGCAGCCGCGCCTCGATCTCCGCGTCCGTCTCGCCGTCGCGCAGCGGCGTCTTGAGATCCGTCCCGTGCACCGCGAACAGACAGGTGTAGAGGTGACCCTCGGCGGACAGCCGGGCCCGGGTGCAGTCGCCGCAGAACGGCCGGCTCACCGAAGCGATCACGCCGACCTCGCCCGACCCGTCGCGGAACCGGTACCGGCCGGCCACCTCCCCGCGGTAGTCCGGGGCGACGGGCTCGAGCGGCAGCTCTGCGTCGATCGTGGCCAGGATCTCGTCCGCGGGCACCACGTCGTCCAGGCGCCAGCCATTCGAGTGCCCCACGTCCATGTACTCGATAAACCGCAGGACGAGCCCCCGATCGCGCGCCCAGCGCACGAGTGGCAGGATCGACGCCTCGTTCATGCCGCGGCGCACGACCGTGTTGACCTTGATCGGCGCGAGACCGGCGGCGCGGGCCGCGTCGATGCCGTCGAGAACACGCGACACGGGGAAGTCGACGCCATTCATGGCGCCGAACACGCGATCGTCGAGCGAGTCGAGGCTGACGGTGATCCGCCGCAGGCCGGCCTCGGCGAGCGGGGCTGCGAGCGCACGCAGCGCAGAGCCGTTCGTGGTCAGGGTGAGGTCGACCGGTTGCCCATCCTCTGTGCGCAGCTCCGCCAGGTGCCCGATCAGGACCGGCAGGTCGCGACGGACCAGGGGCTCACCGCCCGTGATCCGGAGCTTGCCCACGCCGAGCCGGACGAAGACGGCAGCCAGCCGGGCGATCTCCTCGAACGTCAGCACCTCCGCCCGCGGCAGGAACGCGAAGTCGCGGCCGAACACCTCGGCCGGCATGCAGTACGGGCAGCGGAAGTTGCATCGGTCCGTCACCGAGATCCGCAGGTCCCGCATGGCGCGGCCAAGACGATCCGTCACGCCGGGGCGGCCGTCGAATGCGACCGCCGAGGCGGACGCGTCTGCGGCGACGACGGAGGTTCCAGGCGGGCGGAGGCGGGGATCCGGGACGGCTGCCATATCGCCATGGTAGTCGGCCGGCCGCAACATGCGCCGATCTGGGGTCGGAACGCTCCGCGGCCCGACCGGGAGGCGGTGCACTGGCGCCACGACCCCACCCGCCGGTACCACCGGGATGCCCCACTGGTACCTCTAGCGACTCCACCGGAGCCCACCGGCCCGCCTATTGTCAGGCCAACGCCCGGTTCTCGGTCCCCCGAGTGCAGAGGAACTTCCCGGTCATGGCATCAACCGACACGCGCTCCGGATTCCGGCTCCCGTGGAGCTCGGACCGCCCCAAGGACGAAGACCTGCCCGAGTCGCCCGATGCGGCAGTTGGGTCAGCCGACCCGACCGACATGCGTGAACGCCGATCCGACGATGGAACCTGGCCCGTGGTCGATGCCGACGTGCCGCCCGACACGATCGACTCCGATGCCAGCCCGACCGACACCGACGCGTCATCCGCCCCCACCCCCGAGGAGCCCCAGGCCATGGTCGACACTGTCAGCGTCACGGCGCCCAAGCTCGCGGTCGCGCCGAAGAAGCCATCCAAGCTGATCGCCGACCTTGCCGCCGCCATGCGTACGACGGCGGAATCCGCCCGCGAGCAGTCCGTGTCCCAGCTCGAGGCCGATGCCACCAAGGTCGTGGAGCAGATCCGGGTCGGCGCGACCGAAGGGGCCGCAGCGCTGCACCAGCGCGCCGACGACGACATCGCATCGATCCGGGAGTGGTCGAAGGCCGAGATCGCACGCGTCCGCGAAGAGACCGACCACCGGATCAGTGACCGCAAGGCTGCGCTCGAGTCCGAGGTCGCCGGCCACGCCGCGGCGATCGATCGGCGCGTCGAGGCGGTGGAGCGCACGGTCGCGGACTACCAGGCCGAGATGGCCGACTTCTTCGACCGGCTGCTCCAGGAGCAGGACCCCGGGCACCTGGCGACCATCGCCGAGACGATGCCCGAGCCGCCGGCGCTCGACGCCTGGGCGAACCTCGAGGACCTCGAGATCGAGGTTGCGGCGTCAGACGATCCCGCCACGGCGGCGGAGGCGGAGGCCGAGGCGATCGCCGAGGCTTCGGCTGAGGCGGAGTCCGGGGCCGAGGTCGAGGTCGACGAAACGGCAAACGCCGCGCCGGTCAACGAAGCCGAGGCGACTGGGCGAGCCCGATGCGACCGACGGTGCCGATGCCGGCACCGAGACCACGGGCGAAGCACAGGGCCGGGGCCCGGCGTTCGATCCATGGGGTGCGGACGAGAGCTGGGTCAAGACGTCCGGGTCCACGGCCGTCGCCGACGCACCTGTCGAGGCGCCCGCGAACGAGACGAGTCCATGGGGCCCCGTCGGGCAGGCCGCGCCCGACGCCGGCGATGCGGAGCGGGAGGCGATGCTGTCGGCCCTGGAGGCCGCCGCCGAGGCGATCGCAGCCGAACAGCCGGCAACGGACCCGGGCTCCGACGACTTCGACGCATCGATGGCCGAGGCCGGGAGCCTGGGAGCAGACGACGCGGACGCCGCGATGGCCGCCCGCCTCGCGGCTGCCGACCCCGGGACCGACGACGCCGATGGGGCGTCGACCGAGCTCGACCAATCACTGGTCGACCGGCTCGCGAGCCTGGTCCCCGCTGGCGAGGAGATCGACGAGTCGACACTCCGGCAGTCGCAGGTGGCCGTGACCGGGCTGGTCTCCGTGGCAAGCATCGCAAGCTTCAAGCGGCATCTCAACCGGACGCCGGGTGTCCAGCGCGTCACCGTCTCGTCCGGCCCGAAGGGCGAGTTCGTGTTCGCCATCACCCACCGCGACGACGTGTCGCTGAGCGACACGATCCCGACGATGCCCGGGTTTGCCGCCCGCGTGACCGGTGTCGACGACGACGTCATCAATGTCGCGGCACGCGATCCCGAGTCGGAGGGCTGAGCTGATGATCTCCTCTGCTGGCCGCCCCGCAATCGCCGTGATGCTCCCGCCCGGCGAGCGCGACCCGATTGCAGCCGAGCTCCGTTCCAGCAACTTCGAACCGCTCCTGGTCGTCGACGCCGGCGAGCTCGGCGCCGTGCTCGCGGCTCGCCGCGACGTGGTGGTCGCGGTGCTCGACCTCGAGACCGACCCGGAGGAGGGCGCCGCTGCCCGAAGCGTCCTGCAGGATGCGGCGCACGCCATCCCCGCGCTGCTGATCGTCAAGGCGGCCACGCTCGAGCGCCTCGACAGCGGGGGCCCCGGACGCGAGGACGACGAATACATCACGCGTCCGTACTCGGCGGAATCGATCCGCTGGCGGGTCGAGGCGATGTGCATCCGGTCGGTCGCCGTCGACGACGGCAGCGGGCCGGTCCTGCAGACGGCGATCACATCGAGCGACTGGAACCACCGGGGCCAGCTGATCGCGATCTTCAACCCCAAGGGTGGCGTCGGGAAGACGACCCTGGCCACCAACCTTGCCGCATCGCTGACGTCCAAGGGAAAGCGCGTCCTGCTCGTGGACGCCGACACCGTGACAGGCCACGTGACCACGTCGCTGGGCATGGAGGGCGTCCAGTCCGTCGTCGACGCCTGGCGCGACGAGCTCGACGGCGGCCCGGTGCAGTCGTTCGACGAGCTCGCGGCCGTCCACTCCTCGGGGCTCAAGGTGCTGCCGCTCACGTCCAGCCCGATCCACACCGAGGTCCTCGAGCCGCAGCGCGTCGCCGCGGCCGTGACCGTGGCCCGGCGCGGCGTCGACTTCGTGGTGATCGACCTCCACCCGTCGTACAGCCCGCTCAACCGGGCGCTGTTCGACCACGCGGACCGGATCCTCGTCCCGGTGACCCCGGACCTTCCCGCGATCCGCGCGGTCGTCCAGCTGCGCGACGTCGCCGAGGAGCTGGGCATGCGCGAGCGGCTTGAGCTGATCGTCAACCGTGCCAACAGCGGAGTGTCGGTCGAGGACCTGGAGAAGGCGATCGGGATCCCGGCCTACGCGCAGATCCGGTCCGACGGGCTGCTCCTGGTCAAGGCCGCCAACGAGGGCAAGACGGTCGTCGAGATGGCGCCCAAGGAGAAGATCACCCAGGACTTCCACGCGATCGCCGACCGCATGCTCGGCGTGACCGCGCCGGTGCCGGCCAAGCCGGCGATGCGCCTGTTCGGACGCGCCGTCAACGCCCGAGCCTGACCGCGCGTCGCACCACCACCTGGTCCCGGCGCGGGCCGGGACGCGGCTCCGGAGCGTCCGCCGTCAGCTCGACCGGTCCTGCCAGCTGACGCCGCCCAGGGGCTGACCCGGAAGGCGCTGGTGCCGTTCACCGGTGCGCAGGTCGATCTGCTCCACCCCGCGCAGGTAGAACCGGTTCACGAGGATCGCCTCGACCTCGGGGTCGCTCACCTCGATGTCGCCCAGGCGCGCGACCGCACCGACCACGGGCACGAACATCTCCGACGACCGTTCGAGCAGGCGGTCCGGCTCCGATCCCGGGTGGAGGTACACCGTCCCGACCACCCGGAACGGGGGCGCGTCGAGGCCGACGTCATAGGCGATCTTGTGCACCTTGATGGCCGCTCGCTCGCTGTCGGTCAGCGGCGGCAGGCTCGCCTCGCCCGCCGTCACCAGGATCAGGTCGTACGGATCCACCGTCTGGAGGCCGGGTGCGGGCTCGAGCGGGGCGGACCCGTCGGGCGGACCCCAGGTCACATCGGTGATGGCGATGGCCTCGCGACGGTTGAGCGCGTCCGAAAGACGGCCGGTGATCTCCATCCGGCCCGACAGGCGCCAGTCCTCGGTGAGCGCGATGAACGGCACCCCGCGCCGGGCGGCGCTGCGTGGGCCGGGGCTGGGGGCGGGTGCGGCAGTGCCCGCGTCCGCCGTCTTGGTGCGCTTCAGGAACCCGAACGGCACCCGGTCACTCCTCTTCGGCCTTGCCGGTGTTCGACCGGATGGTGTCCACGACGGTGGCGTCGGCGAGCGTCGTCACGTCGCCCAGGACCCGGCCTTCCGCGATGTCGCGGAGCAGCCGGCGCATGATCTTGCCCGACCGCGTCTTGGGCAGGTCCGGCACGAACATCAGGAACTTGGGGCGCGCGATCGGCCCGATCACGTACGCGACGTGCTCGCGCAGCTGGACCCCCAGCGGATCCGACGGCTCCTGGCCCGACTTGAGGATCACGAACGCGAAGATCGCCTGGCCGCTGACCGCGTCGGTCTTGCCGACCACCGCCGCCTCGGCGACCGACCGGTGGTCGACCAGGGCGGATTCCACCTCGGCGGTGCTGATCCGGTGGCCAGCCACGTTCATCACGTCATCCACGCGACCGAGCAGCCACAGGTAGCCCTCCTCGTCGCGCTTGGCGCCATCGCCCGCGAAGTACATCCCGGGGAACCGGCTCCAGTAGGTCTTGCGGTATCGCTCCGGGTCCCCGTAGATGCCGCGCAGCATCCCCGGCCACGGCCGCTTGAGGACGAGGTACCCGCCGCCACCCAGCGGCACCGACCGGCCGTCGCCGTCGACCACGTCGACGTCGATCCCGGGCAGGCCGAACGTCGCCGAGCCGGGCTTGGTCGTCGTCACCCCGGGCAGCGGGCTGATCAGGATCTGGCCGGTCTCGGTCTGCCACCAGGTGTCGACCACCGGCGTCCGATCGCCGCCGATGACGTCGCGGTACCAGCGCCAGGCCTCGGGGTTGATCGGCTCGCCGACCGATCCCAGCAGCCGCAGGCTGGTCAGGTCGTGGCTGCGCGGGATCTCCTCGCCCTGCTTCATGAACGCGCGGATGGCCGTCGGGGCGCAGTACAGGATGCTGACCTTGTAGTCCTCGACGATCTGCCACCAGCGGTCCCAGGTCGGCGAATCGGGTGCGCCCTCGTACATGACCCCGGTGGTCGCGTTGGCCAGCGGCCCGTACACGATGTACGAGTGCCCCGTCACCCAGCCGATGTCGGCCGCGCACCAGTAGACGTCGTCGGGCTTGATGTCGAACACGGCCCAATGGGTGAACGCCGATCCCAGCAGGTAGCCAGCCGTCGTGTGCAGGATCCCCTTGGGCTTGGCCGTCGTCCCGGACGTGTACAGCAGGTACAGCATGTGCTCGGAATCGACCGGGACCGGGGCGCACACCTCGCTCTGGCGGTCGACGATCTCGTGCCACCAGTGGTCGCGGCGCGGGACCATGTGGGCGCCGTCCCCGAACCGGTCGACCACGATCACGTGCTCGATGGTCGGGGCGTTGGCGACCGCCTCGTCCGCGTGGTGCTTGAGGCCAACCTTCTTGCCGCGCCGCCAGCCACCGTCCGAGGTGATCAGCACCTTGGCGCCGCAGTCGTTGATCCGTCCCGACAGCGCCTCGGCGGAGAACCCGCCGAACACGACCGTGTGGGGAGCCCCGATCCGGGCGCAGGCGAGCATCGCGATGGCGAGCTCGGGGATCATCGGGAGGTAGATCGCGACCCGGTCACCCTTGCGCACGCCGAGCTCGAGCAGCGCGTTGGCCGCCCGGCTCGTCTCGCGCTGCAGGTCCGCGTAGGTGAGCGTGCGGGTGTCACCCGGCTCGCCGATCCAGTGGTAGGCGACCTTGTCGCCCAGCCCGCGCTCCACGTGCCGGTCGACGCAGTTGTAGGCGATGTTGAGCTCACCGCCGGTGAACCACTTGGCGAACGGCTCGTCCCATTCAAGCGTCCTGTCGAAGGGCGTGAACCAGCTGATCCGCTCGCGGGCCTGGCGCTCCCAGAAGCCGACATAGTCCGCGTTCGCCTCGTCGTACAGCGCGGCCGTCGCGTTGGCCTGGGCCGCGAACGCGGGATCGGGCGGGAAGGTGCGCTTCTCGGCCAGGAGGTTCTCGATCTCCGGTCCGCTGTGACCCTGGGGCTCAACGCTCACGGCACCCTCCAACTGTGTTCAGGGCGCCATTCTAAGCGGCGCGCCCGCTGCGGCACGAGAACGATCAACCGGCCTCCGCCGGATCGTCCGCCGCTTCCTCCGTGGCCGCTTGCTCTGTGGCGTTCCCGGCCCGCGCGTCGGGCGTCGCGGGCCGGCCGATGACGACCCGATGCGGGAACGGGATCTCGATGCCCTTCTCGGTGAACGCGGCCAGCAGCCGCCGCCGCAGCTCGCCTGCCACGGCCCACTGCTCCGCGGCCCGGACGCTGCCCAGCACCTTGATCGTGACGCCAGAATCGGCAAGCTCCTGCACCCGCAGCACGGCCGGCGGCTCGAGCAGCTGCCGCCGCCAGTCGGGATCGTCGTACATGCCCTGGCCGACGGCATTCACGGTGGCGACCACCAGGTCCATGTCGCTGTCGTAGGCGACCTGGACGTTCTCGTTGATGCGCGCCCACACCCGGGTCCGGTTGGACGCCACCCGGATCTCGCCGTTGGGCACCGTATGGACGGTTCCGCTCAGGTCCCGCAGCGTCGTCCGGCGAAGACTGAAGTCCTCGACGCTGCCCGAGACATCGGCGATCGTGACCACGTCGCCCACGCTGAACTGGTTCTCGATCAGGATCAGCGCCCCGTTGAAGTAGTCCTTGACCAGGCTCTGGGCCCCGAAGCCGACCGCGATCCCCAGGATCCCGAGGCCGGCGATCGCGGGGCCGATGTTGAGGCTGAGCTGGTCCAGGATCATGACCAGCGCGATCAGCAGGATGAACACCCGGATCACCGTCGCGCCCAGGTCGTCGAGCGTGTCCATCCGCTTCTTGATCTCGACGGCGGACAGCTCCTGCGCGGTCCCCTCGGCGACCTCGCGGTCGAGCAGCCGCTTGAACAGCCCGAGGATGACGCTGTGCGACAGCCGGATCAGGACTGCCGCGAGCACGAGGATCAGGGCGATCGGCAGGATCGGGTCCTGGAGCAGCGACAGCAGCTCGTCCCGGACGTCAGGGGGGATGTTCATGGTCGCCAAGCCTAGCGCGCGGGCCGGGACGGGGTCAGGCCGGCGTCCCGCCGAGCCGGACCGAGACCGCTGCGGCGGTCTCCCGCACCTGCTGCACGAGCTCAGGGATGCGCCGCGGCGTGACCCGGAAGGCGGGCCCCCAGACGTCGACGGCGGCGATCACCTGTCCACGCGCGTCATGCACCGGCGCCGCCACCGCATTCAACCCCGCGTCGAACTCCCCGAATGCGGCCGCATAGCCGCGGCGGCGGACGCGGGCCAGCTCCTCGAGCAGCGGCTCCAGCTGGGTCAGCGTCCGCTCGGTGAACCGGTCCAGCCCGCGACGGACGAGCCGCAGCACCTCACGCTCCGGGAGCGACGCCAGCAGGACCTTGCCCCCGGCGACCGAATGGAGCGGCACGCAGCGACCGGTCCAGTCCCCCATCGCCACCAGGTTGGGTCCGTCGGCCTGTGCGACCGTGAGCATCTGGTCACCGTCGAGGACGCCGAGCCCCGTGGTCTCGCGCGTGGCGCGCGCGAGGCGGTCCAGCTCGGGCATCGCGATCGAGCGCAGGTCGAGCGTCCGCTCCGCCCGCTCCGCGAGCCGGATGACCACGAGCCCCAGGCGGTACTTGCCCGTTTCCTCGTCCTGCTCCACCAGCCCCCGCTTCTCGAGCGTCGCCAGCAGGCGCGACGCCGTGGACTTGTGCAGCCCGAGCCGCCGCGCGAGCTCGGTCACGCCCGCCTCGCCATGGCTGTCCCCGAGCGCGAGCAGCAGGGCTGCCGCCCGGTCAACCGACCGGACCGCATTTCCGTCGAGCGTCATTCCCGGCCGTCCCTTCTCACCGGCCCTCAGCCGGCCGGTTTCGCGCTGCCGCCGTACGCGGCCTCTTGCTCGTGCGGTAGCGGCTGGCCCTTCGCCCGGAGGTCGAGCGCCGCCCGCAGCGAGTCCTCGAAGATCGTGACCACCCGGTCCACCGTGTCGCCCTGCGCATGTGCCTCGCACACGAACCAGGGTTCGCGGCTGTCGGGCTCGGGCATCGCGCCGCGAGCGTGCATGTCCATCGCGATGGCGTCGTAGAGCTCATGGTCCGTGGTCGCCCAGTCGCGATATTCGGTCGCGACCTTGTCCGTGAACATGATCCCGAACATCGACGGGTGGCCGGTGAGCTGGTACGGCAGGCCCGTCGGGTTCAGCACCTCGCGCAGGCCGTCCTGGATCCGTCGCCCGGTGAGGTGGATCGTGTCCAGCGCGTCGGTGTCGCGCAGGATCTCGAGGGTCCTGACCGCCGCCGCCGCCGCGACCCGGTTGCCCGCGTAGGTGCCCCCGTGGCTGACCTTGTCCGGGAGCATGGCCATGATCTCCTCGCGACCGCCGAACGCCGCCGCCGGATAGCCATTGCCCATCGCCTTCGCGTACGTGGCGAGATCCGGGGTGATCCCGAAGTACTCGGCGGCACCGCCCTTTGCGAACCGGAACCCCGTCTTGACCTCGTCGAAGATCAGCAGGATGCCGAACTCCTCGGTCAGGGCGCGCATCGCCTTGTGGAAGCCCGGCTGGGGCATGATCCCCTGCGCGTTGCCCAGGACAGGCTCGACGATGATCGCCGCGATGTCGTCGTCCCGCTCGAACAGCCGGCGCAGGAACTCGATGTTGTTGTAGCGGGCGGGCACGATGGTGTCCGCGACCGCGGCGGGGATGCCGCGGCCCCAGGCCAGGCCCACCGGGTTGTCCGCATCGCCCAGCTCGGCCATGTCGTTGGGCGCGACGCTGATCAGGGCGTAGTCGTGGACGCCGTGGTACTGGCCCTCGAACTTCACGATCTTGTTGCGGCCGGTGTAGGCGCGGGCGACCCGCATCGCGTGCATCGTCGCCTCGGTCCCGGACACCGTCATCCGCGCCTTGTCGACCCAGCCGGTGAGCTCCTTGACCAGCTCCATCGCCCGGATCTCGTCCTCGCTGGTCAGCGAGAAGCTGACGCCCATCCGCATCCGCTCGTTGACGTAGTCATCGACCCGGTCGTCGCCATGACCGAGGATCACGGGGCCGTAGCCCATCCGCAGGTCGATGTACCCATTGCCGTCGAGGTCCCAGACCTGGCCGCCCTTGCCCCGGTCGACATAGATCGTGTCGTCGCCCCACGCGCGAAAGTTGGAGTTCGCGCCACCCGGCATCGCGTTGCTGGCGCGGCGGTAGCTGTCCCGCTGCACGTCACGCTTGAGCTTCGGGGCGGATCGGCCGACACGTTCGGTGGTCATGTTCACTCCATGTTGCGTCCCGCCGCGGGAGGCGATCGCCGCCGGCGCCCACGGGCGGGGGTCCGCGCCGAGCGCCGGATGATGCACATCCCGGAACACTCGTTGCGGACAGTGGAACGGATGGCCCGATCCTGCCACAGGGTCGTCAGGCCCGTCAACGCGAATCTCGCAACACATCCGCCATCTGCACACGAATACCGCACGTCGGACCGCCATCTGGTCGGCAATCCGCGTACATTGGGGACATGATGGATGCAGCTGCCGGCGCGTCCGATCGATCGGATGCGCGGCCCGCGGGCGGGAGCTACTGGTACACGACCGGAGATCCAGGCCCGGTCCGCCCGGCCGTGCGGGGCAGCGTGACCGCGGATGTCGCGATCGTCGGCGCCGGCTTCACCGGCCTGTGGACGGCGATCCGGCTGCTCGACACGGAGCCATCGCTGCGCGTGGTCGTGCTCGAGTCGGACCGGGTCGGCTGGGGCGCGAGCGGGCGGAACGGCGGGTTCTGCGCCGCCTCGCTGACCCACGGGCTTGCCAATGCGCTGCGCCACTACCCGGACGAGGTCGACATCCTCGAGCGCGAGGGCGTCGAGAACCTCGCGGCGCTGGTTGCGTTCGTGGGGTCCGAGGGCATCGACTGCGAGCTCGAGGCGACGGGCACGCTCGACGTCGCCGTCGCGCCGCACCAGGTCGACGACCTCCGGGAGCACGTGGAGCTGGCCGCCCGCCACGGCCTCGATCTGGAGCTGCTCGACCGGGAGGCGATCCAGGCGGCGGTCCACTCGCCGACGTGGCTGGCGGGGGTGCGCGCGGGGCCGGACCGGAACGTGGTGCTCAACCCGTCCCGGCTCGCGTGGGGGCTGGCGGAGGCCGCGGAGCGGCGCGGGGCGGTCCTGGCCGAGCACAGCCGCGTCGTCTCGCTGCACCGGCATGCACGGGGAGTCCGGCTGGAGATCGACGGCGGCGGGGTCGTCGACGCCGCGCAGGTGGTCGTGGCGACGTCCGCCTACAGCGGGTGGCTGCGCCGGCTGGTGCCGCTGTTCGTGCCCGTGTACGACTACGTCCTGGTGACCGAGCCGCTCTCGCCCCGCCAGCAGGCGTCCATCGGCTGGCGCGGCCGCGAGGGGATGTCCGACGCGGGCAACCAGTTCCACTACTTCCGCCAGACCGCCGACAACCGCATCCTGTGGGGCGGCTACGACGCGATCTACTACCCCGGCAACCGCGTCGTCCCCGCCCAGGACCGGCGAGCCGCCACGTTCGACGCGCTGGCCGCGCATTTCGTCCACGCGTTCCCGCAGCTGGACGGGATCCGGTTCGAGCACCGCTGGGGCGGCGCGATCGACACGACCACCCGGTTCACGGTCACGTTCGGCGACCTGCTCGGCGGACGCGTCCACTATGCGCTCGGCTACACTGGGCTCGGCGTCGGCGCCGCCCGCTGGTCGGCCGGGATCATCCGGGACCGGCTGCTGCGGCCCGACTCGCCGCTGCTCGAGCTGCGGTTCGTCAACTCGCCCCCGTTCCCCATCCCGCCCGAGCCGGTCCGGACACCGGCCGTCGAGCTGGTGCGGCGCGAGGTGATCCGGGCGGACGCCGAGGCCGGCCGTCGCAGCCTGGTCCTGCGAACCCTCGACGCGCTGGGGATCGGCTTCGACAGCTGAGGCTGCCCGGTCAGCCGCCGAACAGCGCCAGCTGATCGCCCGTCCGCTCGACCGCGGGGTCGAGGCCCAGCAGCGGCTCCAGGTCCGCGAGCGTGGCGTCGTCGCGGGCTGCCCACTCCTGGAGGTGGTTCGCCTTGAGCAGGTTCCAGGCGCCCGCCTCGAGCTCGGTGCGGAGCAGCGGCGAGCGCTCCAGCTTGTGACGCACGAGCTCGGCGCGCTCCGGCAGCACCACCAGGAAGCGCACCAGGCGGTCGTCGGCGGGGATCCGGCCATGACGGCGCAGGACGGTCTCGCTGAGCATCGCCGTCCACTCGACCTCCCACAGGAACGCCGCCCGTCCGCGGACGTACCAGATCACGTCCACCTCCGCCAGGTCCTCCGCACGGATCCGGCCGAGGTAGGGCGGGCCCGCCAGCTCGCGATCGTCGAGCAGATCGGACAGCGGCATTCCCTCGATGCGCCGCGACTGCTGGCGCGCGCCGATCCAGCAGGAGAAGCCGATCCGATGGCCGAGGTCGACCAGGCGCGCGATCTGCTGGCCGTGCTCGTGGCTGCGGCGGACGAGATCGTCGGTCGTGAATAGCCGGTCCGGCGTGCTCGCGATCGTGCGGTAGCTGTCGAGGCACGCGCGCACGAGCGCCTCGTCGGGAAGATCCGGTCCGGTGAACATGCCGGCGATCCGCTCCTGGAAGGCGACCTCCGACATCGGTCCCGAGGTCGACAGCAGGCTGTAGACCGCCCACTCCACGCGGTCCGCGAGCGGGACCGCCGCACTCTCGCGGTCGGCCCGGTCCGCCAGCCACCAGCGGTCGCCGTCGAGCCGGACCAGCCGCCGCTCGCCGTCCCCTTCGAGCGCGTCGCGGACCAGGTCGAGCAGCCGGTCCACGTGGTCGGCCGCCGGTTCGAACACGCCCTCGGCCGTGTGCCCGGCGTCATCGGGTGTCGCCGCGTCGCCCGCCGCGTCGGGTTCAGCTGGAGCGGGTGGGCGGACCAGGCGGCGGAGATGCCCGGCGCGATCCAGGCCGACGAGGATCTCCCCCAGCAGGCCGTCGAGGTGGACCGCTTCGCCGCGCAGCTTGAGCACGTCGACGGCCGCCTCGACCACGGCGCTCGCCGCGTCCGCAGGCGAGAACGGGGCGTTGACCACCCGCTCCGGCGGCGCGAACAGCCGCTCCGCGGGGACCAGGTCGGGATCACCCGCGCCACCGGGCACGGGCGGCAGCGCGACGTTGGCCCGGGTCCGCGGACCGCCCGGCACCGCGCCGGAACCGGGCGGAACGAGCTCGACCACCCCGCCCTCCTGGCGTCCCGCCTCCGGCAGCCTGGCTCCCGCCAGGCGGTACCCGGCGCCGACACCGCCGAGCACGGTCGCGACCAGTCCCTGGGCATCGTCACCCTCAAGCAGGAGCACGACTCGTGCGTCCCGGTCAAGGACCGGGTCGATGGCGCGCAGCGACCTCGTCAGTGCCGCTGCCTGCCAGCCCCAGGCGGGCCGGACGGACGGCCCGAACAGCGGCTCGAGCGGAAGCAGCGAGGCCGCCTCACGGCCGAGGGCCCACGCGGTCGCATGGTAGGACCATGCCAGGCGCTCCGGCGAGGGGCGGAGCGGCGGCGTCCCGATGACCAGCCGCACGCGGGGCCGGACGGCCAGGCCGGCCAGGTGCTCGGCCTCGAGCTGGAGCGCGCTGAACGCCGCCGGGCTGGCCAGCTTGACGACCGCCGTCGCCGATCCCTCGACCAGCGCGCGGAGATCATCGCCGAGCCGCGCCGGGACGGGCCCCCAGGCACCGCTCTCGAGTCGCTGCACGAACCCGCGCACGACCCGGACACCGTCCTCGAACGACAGCCACGGGTTGCGCTCCCGCCAGTGGGCACCACCCGGCGCCTTGACATGGCCGCCGGCGATGCGCAGCGGTGCGACCCGCCCGGGCGAGGTTGCCAGCCGGCTCGCCGGGCCGAGCGCGTGGAGGAACGCGAGTCGCAACGCCGCGGCGATCGGCGGTGCGCGAAGATCGTCCTCGACCCGCTCCAGGATGGCGGCCAGCGCGGCCAGCTGCCGCGGGGTATGCAGGTCGAGCAGCTCGTCCGCCAGCGACTCGCCGCCCTCGAGCACGGGAAACCGGTCGCGGAGACGCGCCCGGACATCCGGCATCCTCCGGCTCTGCGACGGTGCGCGCCACGTCCTGCGCATCGACCGGGGCCTGGCGAAGCTCGGCGCCGCCGAGCTGGTCGCGACAGACCCGGCAGTGGTAGTGCTTGCGCTCCGGCTGCGGGCCGGCGGGCCGGCCGTCCTCGTCAACGCGCTCGACAGCCCAGCTGACCTCGTCCAGGATCACCGGTCGGTCGCAGGTCGCGCAGTGGCTCGCGAATCGATCGCCGATCGACGCCTTGAGGCTCGAATCGCGACGGGCGGAGGCGGCGAGGGCCTGGACCGCCGCATCGAGGTGGCGCAGGTCGGGCGGCCGGAGGACGATCTCCGCGAGCAGGCGGTCGAGCGGGGTCGTCTCGAGGCTCACCGCCTTGCGCTGGCGGTCGATGGCAGCGCGGGCGATCCAGCCGCCGCGCCCGAACATGTCCAGCACGATGTCGCCGGGGCCCGAGCCGGCGTCGAGACGCGCCGCGACCATCGCGGGAGGAGGCGGTGGCGCGAACCGCTCGAACGCCGGGAGACTGAACCCCGGCTCGGCACGCAGGAGCAACGCTCGGCCGACCATCCGCCGGATTGTCGCAGACTGACCCAGCTGCGGGATCAGGACCAGGTGATCAGGTGCCCCTGGTGACCGCCACCTTCATCATTCCCGCCCCGGACAGCAGGTCACCGCCTGGTCACTTGGCGGCATGGATGGTCACGTTGCCGCCGGACAACGCCTGGTCCGAGCCGTTGTCGTAGATCACGGTCTCGATTCCGTTCGAGTCGTCCCAGATCCTGATCCGGAACGTGTCGGGTCCGTCGCCGCGGACGTCACCGTCAGTCGCCCAGATGATGAACTTGAACTCGCCGGCCCCGTTGATCGTGCCCGTGCCTTTGAACTGGGCTCGCGAGCTTCCCTTGTTGACCACGAGGTAGTCGTAGCTCGTGCTGTGGAAGTTCAAGCTGCCGGCCGTGAACATGAACTCGGTCTGGCCATCGGGGACGGACCGGCCCTTCTTGTACTTGGCGACGAAACCAAAGTTGGCCCGTCCGGTCACCGCCGGATCGGCCGCGTAGGCCCCTTCCGGTGACTCGATCCACCCGCCGCCGGTGATGAACCCGCCATCCGGGTCGTACACGACGACCAGCACGCACGAGGTGGAACCGATGTTGCCCGGCAAGTCGACCCCGCGAACGCAGACGCGGTACACGCCGGACTCGGGGAACGATGCCGCCGGGATCGTCGCCACGACGCCCTCGGCAACAGCATCGAGTCCACCGTCGGCGGCGACCAGCGCAACAAACGGACCGTCGTCGATGCTGTACTCGGCGGCAGCGATGATCGAGCCCCCGGTCGTGGTGTCGTCGACATACGCCGAGAGCGAGACCCCGGCGTTCAGGAGAGCCGGGTTCGGGGTCGATTCGACGAGCGATGTGACGGGGCCTTCGGTATCGGCGTTCTCCGGCACGTCGGTGACCGTGACGGTGATGTCCGCGACGTCGGTCAGGGCCCCGCTGTCGGTAACCGTGACCTGGAGCTCGTAGTGGTTGTCGGTGTTGGCGTCGGCCGGGAGCTCGAAGTCGGGTGCGACCTTGAAGGTCACCACGCCGGTGTCGGGGTCGATGTCGAACCGGAGCGCGTCGACCCCGCCGGTGATCGCGTAGCTGAGGCCGTCACCCTCACTGTCGGTGTCGTCCGTCGCCTCGACGTCGATCGCGGCGGTCTGGTTCTCGGGGACCGAGGCGGTCGGGTCCGAGGTGATCGTCGGGGGATCGTTCTCCGGCACGTCGGTGACCGTGACGGTGATGTCCGCGACGTCGGTCATGGCCCCGCTGTCGGTGACCGTGACCTGGAGCTCGTAGTGGTTGTCGGTGTTGGCGTCGGCCGGGAGCTCGAAGTCGGGTGCGACCTTGAAGGTCACCACGCCGGTGTCGGGGTCGATGTCGAACCGGAGCGCGTCGACCCCGCCGGTGATCGCGTAGCTGAGGCCGTCACCCTCACTGTCGGTGTCGTCCGTCGCCTCGACGTCGATCGCGGCGGTCTGGTTCTCGGGGACCGAGGCGGTCGGGTCCGAGGTGATCGTCGGGGGATCGTTCTCCGGCACGTCGGTGACCGTGACGGTGGCCGAGTCCTGGGTATTCCGCCGGCCATCAAAGGCAGCCAGCGCGACCTGATAGGCCCCTGGGGTGGTGCAGGTCAGCGACGGCAGCAGTACGCGCGGGTTCGAGAAGACGCAAGCCTGGTCATCCACCAGCCACTGAAGCAGGAGTGGATCGCCGTCGGGGTCGGTGGCCGTCGCCGACATCATGATCGGCAAACCCGTCTCGCCAGACACATCGTCGACCATCACCTCCGGCGGCCGGTTTGGCTGGGTCACCGTGACCTGCGCGGTGTCCGAGCCCGTCCGGGCCCCGTCATCGGCGACCAGGGTCACCGTGTAGATCCCGACCGCGGTGCAGGTCAGCGATGCATCGACGATCGAGTCGTCGGAGAAGCTGCAGTCGGCGCTGTCGACCGACCAGGCGAGGCTCAGTGGATCGCCGTCGGGGTCGGTGGCCGTCGCCGACATCATGATCGGCGAACCCGTCTCGCCTGACACATCGTCGACGGACACAATCGGCGGCCGGTTTGGCTGGGTCACCGTGACCTGCGCAGTGTCCGATCCTGTCCGGGCCCCGTCATCGGCGACCAGGGTCACCGTGTAGATCCCGGGAACGGTGCAGGTAAGCGAAGCATCGACGATCGAGTCGTCGAAGAAGCTGCAGTCGGTGCTGTCGACCGACCAGGCGAGGCTCAGTGGATCGCCGTCGGGGTCGGTGGCCGTCGCCGACATCATGATCGGCGAACCCGTCTCGCCTGACACATCGTCGACGGACACAATCGGCGCCGCCTCCAACACGGTCACGACGCCCGAGTCCGAGCCGGTCAGCTCGCCGTCATCGGCCGCGAGCGTGGCGGAGTAGATCCCGGGAACCGTGCAGGTCAGGGTCGGGGTCAGCACCGCATCGTCGGAGAAGCTGCAATCGGTGCTGTCGACCGACCAGGCGAGGCTCAGTGGATCGCCGTCGTAGTCGGTGGCCGTCGCCGTCATCATGATCGGCGAACCAACGTCACCGCTCGCGTCGTCAACCGAGACCTCGGGTGCCGAGTTCGTCGGTTCGGACAGCGCGATGCTGACCGTTGCCGGCGAGCTGGTCAGCTCGCCGTCGGACACGGTGAACGTGAAACTGTCCACGGTGGTCCCGGGGTTCGGGGTGTAGATGCGCGCCGGGCCCGAACCCGAAAGGGTGCCGGCGGCGGGGCCGGTCACGATCTGGAACGTGAGGGGGTCGCCGTCCGGATCGGAACCGGTGAGGTTGATCCCCACAGATGTATCGACCAGGGCAACGATCGACTGCGGATCCGCGACCGGGACCTGGTTTACCGGCACGGCCAGGACGAAGTCCCTGATCGTCTCCTCATCCGCCGCGACCGTCACCGTCGCCTGCGCCGTTGTCCCGCGCGGGCCGACCACGTCAAGGTCCCAGTCCCGGGGCGTCCCGTCGGAGTTGACGGGCACGTCATCGAGGCGGTAGTGGCCGAGCTCGTCGGTCGTGTCGGTGCCGCCGAACGCGGAGCCCACGAACACGCCCTCGATCGGGTTCCCGGACGCCTGGTCGGTGACCGTGCCCGAGATGCTGCCGATCCCGCCATCGGCCGTGCCGAAGTCGACGCTGACGTGCGCGCCGCAGTAGACCGTCACGTGCTTGCTGAGCGTGATGTAGCCCGATTTCCTTGCCGTCACGGTCACGGTCGCGGGCGCGTTGTTCACGCCGAGTTCGACGCCTTCGAGCACGAAGGTGCCGTCGGCGCCGGTCAAGACCGCGAGGCTGGGGGCCGATACCTGGGCGCCCTCGAGCGGGAGGCGGGTCGAGGCGTCGAGCACAAGACCCGAGATCGACACGTCCTCGCAGACCGGTACGAGCTCGAACCGAAGATTCGTGGTGCCACCGGGCACCAGCACGGCCTCGCCCCACGAGGTGTACCAGCGACCGGGTGTACCGACGTTTCCGTAGCTCTTGTAGGCATAGGTGGTGACGACCTTCGGGAGGTTGACCGCGTCCGGGATGAGCCCGGTGATCGCGAAGGTGCCGTCCGCCGCGGTGGTCGCGGCACCCCCACCAACGCTGACCAGCGCTTGTTCAATAGGGTCGCCGGTGGCCTTGTCGACCACAACGCCGGTCGCCGTCGCCTTGTCGATCGGCACGAGCGTGATGTCGGTGGTCGTCGTCTGATCCTTCGACACCGTGAACTCCGGCGAATAGTCGGACTCCCAGTAGCTGACGGCACCCGCCCTCAGCGAGAAGCGATCGTCGGAGACGACATCACCGGTCCCGACCAGGACGTCGTCGAGCTGGAAGTGCCCGTTGGCGTCCGTGATCGCGGAGTCCTGGGTGTAGACGCCAGCCTTGAACAGGCGCACCTGCGCATTGGGGATCCCAGCGTTCGTGCGCTCGTCGAGCACGCGTCCTTCGACGACCCCGAGGTTGTCCACCGGCGGTGGCGGCGGGACGGCCTCGACCTCAAGCTCGAACACCTCGTCGACGAGCGCATCGCACTCGGAGAACGTGAGGTACTGCGTGTCCCCGTATCCACCGTAGAACGGCGGGTTCGCCTGCACGTAAAGCGTCCGCTCACCGTTGTTCGCGTTGAGCGTCACCTCGACGGGGCCGATCTCGAACGTTCCATCGGCGTTGCTCAGGATCGTGGGCTGGAACTCGAGCGACACGCCGGTCGAGATCGGGTCGCCATTGGAGTCGTGCACGATGCCAGACACCCGGACCATGGTCGAGCAGCGCTCGACGACCGGGAGGTCCCCGACATCGACGACCACGCCCTCGCTAACCGTGGTGTTGACCTGCGTGCCCCAGTACGCATTCCCGCCGCCGGAGACGGCGAGCGTGCGAGGCGCGTTCTGGCTGCCGAGCGGGATGTTTTCGATACGGAACGTGCCGTCGGCACCGGTCGTCATGTGGATGCTGTCCACAGTTGCCGTCGCGCCGGCGACCGGAATGTCGGTCGGGAACAGCTTGCGACCAGCGGTGAGATTCGTCGGATCGGGGATGCCCTCCACGATCCGCCCGATGACGGTGCCGTATTCCGTCTTCTGCATCTGGATGTCCACGACAAGGGTGGCGTCACAGACGGTCTGATGCAGCGTCAAGGGGGTCACCTGGTATCCCGCATCTGGGTACGCCGTCGCGCGGACGAGCAGCCGGGTTGTGATCGGTACATCTGCGATTGAGTAGCGCCCTTCGCCGTCGAGAAGCGCGCTGACGCTCCAGAGTCCGAGGTCATCCTCGGCCGTTACGAACACGCGGTCAGTCGTGATCGGCTCGCCCGTCGTCGCGTCGGTCACCCGGCCCTGCAGGCCGGCGTAGCAGATCGGGATCAGCGCGAACGTCACCGATGCGGTGCTGCTCGTCGTGTGGCTGATCGAGCCGCTCGTGCCGGTGACGCTGATGTCGAAGTCGGCCTCGGGTGCATCCGCGGCCGGGACCACCCGCAGGATGGATGTCCCGTTCGGCGTGACGGTGCTCGGTGTCAGCGACGCCGACCAGCCGGCCGGTAGCGGATCGACGGTGAGGTCCACCGGATCGGCAAAACCCCCCTCTCCCGTGACCTTCACGAGCAGCTCGGTGATCGCTCCGGGGTTCATGAACTGCGACGCCGGATCAATCGAGAGGATGAAGTCGGCCGGATCACTCGACAATGTGAGGTTGCTGCCCGCGAGGTCGAAGATGCCGTGGCTGTCGGTGACCTTGAGGGCGATCGGCATCGGGATGTCTCGCGCACAGCCCGCCACGCATGCGAGCGCCTCGAACTCGGCGACGCTGAGGTCGACCATTGGACCGGTAAAGTCATCGTAGTTGCCGTCGGCGTTGAAGTCCCATTCGTAGAGGACGATCGAATCGCCGGCGTCGGGATCGCTGGAATCCGACCCGTCGAACACGACGCGGCCGCCGTCGGGCACGATCCACGGCCCATCGAGCTGCGCTTCGGGCGGCCGGTTCGGCGCGGGACCAACCTGGACCACGATCGTGGTTGTGAGTGAGTCCGTGCCGTCGTTGGTCGTCAACGACAGAGTCAGCGGGCCTTCGGTCGTCGGGGTGACCGACCATAGCCCCCCCGCGCTCAGTGCCTTGGGCGATCCCCCCAGGGACGTGGTGAGCGTCGCCGCAACCGGGGTTCCGGTTGTGTCGCGCGAGCGGTTGGTGACGAGCACGTCGTCGCCGAGCGTCAGCGTGAGGGTGTCGACGACAAGCTCGGGGAGGCGGGCAACAGCACCGGCCCCAGGCCCGGGTGGAACCGGATCGCCAAACGCCGCCAGGTTGTAGGGGACGACCTCGTCGCCACGCTCGAACGATCGCGCCGCCGAAGTCACGGTACCCGTGGATATCGCTGACGCCGTGAGGTCCGTCACCTCCGCGGTGGCGACCGCGTCCGTGATCCGGGTTGCGCGCACGATCTGCTGCTCCCCGGTGCTCAGCTGCTGCCACCAGGTCAGCTGATGCCCGCCGACTGGAAACTGTGATCCGCCTGCGAGCGGATCCCAGGTGCCGAGGTCGGTGATCGTGCCCCTGGACACCATGTCACCGACCTGGACGGCAGCAACCGGGCGATCGGGATCTGGCACGATGCCGAGCGGTGTCTGGGCCAGCTCGATCCTGGTGGTCCAGAGCCCGGTGAACGCCGAGAACCGCTCCCCCGCGCCGACCGGCGTGGCCTCGAAGGCCACGACGAGACGATCGCCGGCCAGCCCTGCCACACCGTCCTGTACATGACTCACCGCGATCGGCTGGTCGAGGCTCCAATCGGAGAAGTACAGCGGCTGGCCGTTCCCATCCACCCCCAGATCCGGTGTCGGCTCGAGATCGTTTGCACCCATGACGAGCAGCGGGCCTTCGAACACGGCACCGAGCGGATCGGGCCGCAGGAACAGGTAGAGTCCGGGCCCGTCTCCCTCGTCGCCGAGGAACGCGATCACGCGACCGTCTGACGACATCGCGACGTGGTCGCCGAGGGCCGTGAACGCCGGCGTGGTCAGCAAGTATGGGTCCACCGACGGGTTCATCGGATCGCCGTTCTCGTCCAGCAGGAGCGCGTCGTTGTTGATCGGGTCCACGGCGAGCACGTACGCGTCGAACGTGTTGTCGATGCCCAGGACGTCGGCGCCCACGACGATGGCCTCGGCGGCGTTGAGCGGATCGCCGGCGGACAGCAGGGCCTTGACGGCCGTCTGGCCGGTGTCGGCGTGGGCCGGTTGCTGCGCGTCGCGAGGGTCGAGCGGCAGGACGCCGATCGCGGGCCCGAGCAGGTTGTCGGGCGTGCCTGGCGCAGCGACCCGCGAGGTCGCCGTGTTCGATCCGAGCGGATCCACGAGATAGACGACACCGCCGGTCTCGTTGGGCGCGGGCAGCCCGACAAGCTGGTAGTCGGCGTCGGAATCCGTCGCGCCCAGCAGGTGCAGGTGGCTCTTCGTGACGGTCTGGGGGGTACCGCCGGTCACCGGGATCGCGATCACTTCGCGCCGGCGTTGGAAGGCACCGGTCGTCCCTTCCGGAGTCACGGTCTCGGTCATGCCCCAGACCGTGCTGCCATCGGTCACCGTGAGCTGTCCGAGCCAGTACTGCGGCGCGGCCATGCCGCTGCCTGCCAGTGGCTGTGACGCCGTCGCGCCCTCGGCACGGACGCTGATGATCGAACCCGCGGGGTCGGCGGTGACATACGCGACAGAGCCGTCGTCGGCGATCCCGGGGCCGCTCCCGAGCACGGAGGTGCCACCTGCGGGGGCGCTGGCGACGACCTCGATCTCGTAGTCGGCATCGACGACGAAGCTCGTCTCGCCGTGCAGGAGGTTCGGGTCCCCTCCATCGCCGATGTCGGCCGTCGCCGTGATCGTGTACTTCGTCAGCTCGGATCCGACTTGGATGGCGGTTGTCGCGACGCCGAGCGCATCAGTCTGCGGCGCGGGGTTCGGCAGGATCGCGAAGGATGTGCCGGACGGCGTCATGGTCAGGTTGACCGTGATCGGGAGAGCCGGAGTCGGGAGCGGCGTGCACGGGTCGACGGTCGCCGTGAGGCCGATCGTCCCGCCCGGGCCGACGGACGATTGCGAGACCTCGAGCTGGATCGTGCCGCATGCCGACACCCAGCGATCCTCGCCCGGCGCCAGCGGCGCCAGCAGCTCGTCGAAGACAACTTCGTCGCCTGCGGGGAACTGGGCTGTCGCGGTCAGCTTGACGTCCTGGTCTGCCAGGACCGTGATGACGTCCACTGGCTGCTCCGGCGTGATCGTCGACGAGACGCCTCGATCGGCAAGGTTGGGGTGGGTCGCCGAGACGACCAGGCCGGTGGCGCCGGCGGCGAACGCACCATGCGCATCGATCGTCACGTCGCCCGACTGCATCAGGTCAGGAAGATCGGCGGCCGTCCAGCCGTCCGATGACGGCGTGAACTGGGATGCCAGCACCTGCAGGTCGGTCATCATCGTCGCCGACGCCATGTCGGGCGCCGGATTGCCATCGGCCGTGAGCGGCATCGGCATGGGATCAGCGAGCGTCAGGCGCCCATCGCCGTTGAAGTCGAACCGAGGCTGGACCGACTCGTTGTTCCGGCACGGGCCATGAGCCGGAGGCATCGCCTTAGGCTGCGCGCACCCGTCGAAGTTGAGGTCGCGCTTCGGCGCCTGGGGGTCACCGTCAAGCAGGATGCTCCCGCTCGGGCACCCTGGGTCGTTGCCCGGTTCCGCGACGCACAGTTGCAGCCAGGCGTCACGGAACCGCCGGAAGTCGCGCATGTCGACGAGGCCGTCGGGGGCGGTCATGTCGGCGTCGTCCGCCGGGTCGATGACCGTGTTCTGGACCTCCTTGCCGCCCGAGTCCAGGAGGATGTTCCCGGAGCCGTCCGGAAGACTCGCCCATTGCCGTCCGCCGTATAGTCATTCACGTCGACGAGCTCGCCGGCGGCACCGGGCAGGCTGAGTAGGCTCGCGAACGCGTCGATGTGCGGGGCCGCCCCACCGGTGCTCGTCCGCTTCGCCCATGCCAGGATCGCATCCCGGACCTCGGTCATCGTCGGAGCAGACGAGTGTCGTGAGAGCATGATCGCGAGGCTGGCGACGAGCGGCGCGGACATCGACGTCCCGCTCTCGCGGCAGTGAAATAGATCGGCGTTGGTCCATCCATACTGGACGACCTGGGTCTTTGGGTCCTTCACCACGTCCTGCCCCGTGTCATCGGGTCGGCACGTGCTGTAGATGGAGCCACCCGGCGCGCTGACGTCACCGCCGACCTGGCTGAACGATGCCCGGTTGAACGATTCGTATCCCGAAGCGCCGTATCCAACCGGGGGCAGGAAGCCCCCGAGGGCCTCGACCACGAGGATCGGGTTGGGGCCCGGGTTCGTGTCGTTCCACTGGGCACCGGTCCAGTCGAGCCCAAGCGTCGAGAGCCCGCTGTTGCCCATCGCGGTCGGTACCACGGCGACACAACCCGTGACGCTCTTTGGCGCCGGTACAGCGTAGAGCGTGGTCCCGGTCCAGCACCAGTCGTTGCCCGCGTTCCCTGCCGAGTTCACGAACAGGATCTGGTTGGCGGCACCTCGTTTTGCGACGTCCCGCAGCGGCATGGAGAGCCGCTCCCGTTCCTGCACGTTGACATCGTCGTTGGAGGGGAGGCATGGGCCGGTGCCCAAGGCATCATCGGCCCGTCCCGGGCCGCACGTCTTGAACGCGCGCGACGTCGCCCAGTCGCCGGCGTCCACATGCCAGCCGGCACTCACGTTGATGACCCGGATCGGCTCTCCGCCCGCCGCACGCGACACCAGGTCGGACAGCAGGTCGGTGCTCGAGAACCCGGACAGCTCGGGGTCGCCGAAGCCGGCTGAGACGCCCCACGGCATCGAGATGACGCGCGTCCCGTTATCGAGGCTCTGCCGCCCGCCAAACCCGTAGCCAGGTGGGTTGCCCCATGTTCCGGACATGATCCCCGCGACGTGTGTCCCGTGGGTGCCCGTGCCAGTGTCGTCGTTGCAGTCGCGAAACAGCAGGGCGTTGGTGCAGTGGACGCCCTGCTCCACCAGCGGCAGCTCAAGATGGGTCTGAAAGATTTCGTTGTCGACCTGCCCCGCGACGACGGTGAGGTTCGCGTCCTCGATCGCCTCGCGCAGGTTCCACGCCTGCGGCGCCCGCACGTTCTCCAGTGACCAGTTGGCGCCGATCCCTGCCCACTCGGTGGTGGCGGTGATCGGCGACCCATTCCAGATCCACCCGTTCGCGGCGTTCGTGCCGCTGGGCAGGTCCTTCTCGAAGTCCATATCCGGATCCGGCGGCAGCGCATCGACGGCAATGGGTCCGTCCGCCACGGCGTAGCGGATCACCGGGCTTGCCTCGAGGGCGGTGGCGGCGGCTTCCAGGGCCGTGAAATCCCCGGAATCCGGCGTCGCCACGAGCAGCAGCGCGTCATCGGCGATCCCCCCGATGACCGGAGTGCCCGCTGCGCCCAGCGCGGCGTTGACGTCGGCGATGGTTGCGCCCGGGGTGATCCCGACGACGAGGCGCCGCCGCGAGAGGAGGATCATCGTGTCGGGATCGAGCCCCAGCTCCGCGGCGGTGAACGGCGGAAACCTGGTGTCCGGTACGGCATCCACCGCGAGCGAGCCTGCGGGCCCAGCTAGGCCTGACGCCCCGATGGTGACCGATCCCTTGTGCCCGTACGGATCGACGAGGTCAACGCGCCCGGCGCCCGGGAATGCGACAGACACGGCGCCGCCGGGCGGAACGCTACCCGAGTCCACGATCCCGTCCGCGGACGTCACGCTGGTGGGCGCGAGCGTGCTGTTGTGCCAAATAACGGTGCTCCCAGGCACCACCGTGATGTCCTGGGGCTGGAAGCCGCTCGTGGTGATGAAGACCTCGGTGGTCGCCGCCACCGTGAGATCGGCTGCAGGTGTTGCGTCGGGTGAAATCGGGGTCGCGTCCGGTACTGCCGGCAACAACATCGTGGCGGCGACCAGCACCATGAGTGCTCGCGCCAGCAGCGGCGACATGCGTCCGAGCAGGCGAATTGATGGCGCGTGCATGCTGGTCCGCCGACGTGAGCTCATCCGATCCGCCGCTCCCTGTCCCACTGCCCCCCACGGTGTGCCCCCGTCCGAGCGGTCACGGGCGACACCGCGCGGACTGGCTTCGCCATCAGCAACGCACAGACCGCGCCGAACTGTCATGAGTAGGTGGTTACTCAGATCAGCGGCCACCGATGCTCACGCCGCTCGTATGGAAACCCGGGCATTGCGCGGCCGGTTACCATCGCCGGGATGGACTGGCCGCTCACCGGCCGCGACTCGACCCTTCGTACCTTGAACGCCCTCCTTGCCCACGAGGACGTTCGGGGCATCGAGCTCGTCGGCGAGACCGGGGTGGGCAAGAGCCGACTCGCGCGCGAGCTCCTGCGCGAGGCTGCTGTGGTGGGCCGTGCCACCGAATGGGTCGCCGGGACGCGGGCGAACGCCGACATTCCGCTCGGTGCATTCGCTCATCTCCTGTCATTGCCCGTCGGCGAGACCGATGAGCGGACGCTGCTCGCGGAGCTCGAGTCCCAGGTCGGGGGCCGCGCCAACGCTGCTGGCCCCTTGGTCCTGGTGGTCGACGACGCCCATCTCCTCGACTCCGTCTCCGCGTCGCTGGTCCAGCGGGTGGTCGTCCGCGGGGACGCCTTCGTCGTCCTGACCGCGCCCGGCGATGGTCTCCATCGCCCTTCCTTCGATCACCTCTGGCGGGATGCGCTGATCGAACGCGTCGAGCTCGGTCGGCTGACCGAGGACTCCACCGCGGCGTTGATCGAAGCGGCCCTGGGGGGATCGGTCGAGGCGCTGACGCGGACATCACTGTGGACCCGATCCCGCGGAAATCCACTCGTCCTTCGGGAGCTGCTCCTCAGCGGCATGCAGGGCGGGAGCCTCCGTAACGGGGCCGCAGGGTGGCAGATCGCCGCTCCATTGCCGCCGTCGGGCCGTCTGACTGCGCTCGTCCGACAGCGCCTTGACGCGCTCCCGGCCGGCGAGCGAAAGGTCATCGAGGCACTGGCCGTCGGGGGCACGCTCGAGCTGGTCGTCCTCGAGAGGATCGACCACCCGGACTCGCTGGAGCGACTCGAACAGCGTCGCCTCATCGAGGTGGTCCACAGCGGGAACCGCTATCTCGTCCAGATGTCGCATCCGGTGTACACGGACGTCGTCGCGCATTCCCTCCCCAAGACCCGCGTTCGGCGGCTGAAGCGCTGGCTTGCCGATGCCCTCGAAGCAAGCGGGGCCCGGCGTCAGGGCGATCTCCTGCGTCTCGCGCGGTGGCGGATTGATGGTGGCGGCGAGGCATCCGTCGAGTTCCTGCTCGACGCCGCGAGCCGCGCGCTCGCAGCCTTCGACTCGCCTCTGGCGGAGCGCCTTGCCCGTGCGGCGCAATCAGCTCGGCCGGACGATGTCAAGGCCCGGTTGCTCCTTGGCCGCGCCATGGATGCCCAGAACCGGGTCCAGGAAGCGGTCGACGTGCTGTCTGGCGCGGCCCTGGACGCACGCGGCGACGAAGAGATCGGGACGGTGGCCCTCGCCCGCGCCAGCCTCCTGTACTTCCGCGCCGGTCGGATCGACGACGCTTCGAGCGTCCTGGCCGAGGCCAGGGCACGCATCAGCGAGCCGGACTGGACCGACGAGATCGACGCGATCAGCGCGATGTTCCAGAGCGCAGCGGGGGACCTGCGGGGTCTCGCGGAAGCGGGCCAGCGCATCCTGGAACGTCCGGGGGCGAGGCCACGCGGCGTCGTCCACGGACTCGTCTATTCGAGCGTCGCCAACGTGATGCTCGGTCGCCTCAGCGTGGCCGAGGAGCAGGTCCAGATCGGGCTCAGCCTTGCCCCGGACACGCGCGACCAGCTCCCATTCGCGCGAGACCTTCTCGAGATCAATCGAGCGATGGCCGCGTCCTATGGCGGTCGAAATGCCCTCGCGATCGAGCGGTCACGAGCCGGCCTGGAGGCCGCACTTTCGTTGGGGGCGGCCGATGTATCCGCCCTGTGGTCGATGACCCTGGCGGAGTGCGAGATGCTGGGAGGGGACGCTGAAGCCGGACTCAAGACGATCCTTGCAGCGCTCGCCGTCGTTCGCGAGAGAGACATGTTCTCGGTTCATGGCATCGCTGCCTCGATGGCGTCGACGATGTCCTCCTGGCTGGGGCGGTCCGATGATGCCCGAGCGTTCGCGCAGGAGGTCCTTGACCGCGGTGGCGCACGCGACGTGCGCTCGCGGATCCAGCTGGACAGGGCCATCGTGTGGACGACAGCCGCCCGGGAGGGACCCGAGGCGGCCGCATGGCTTGCCGTGCCAAGCGGCGAGACAGCCTTGGCCGACGACCACCTGATGTGGGCTGCCTGGATCTTTCACGATGCCGCTCGACTCGGGCATGCGGCGCTCGTGTGCGATCGCCTCGACGCGCTCGCCAAATCGATCGAAGGCCAGCTGGTCCCCGCGATGGCCCGCCACGCCCGAGCTGCAGCCAACGGCGACGGGCCTGCGCTCGATCACGCCTCAGCCGAGTTCCTCGGCATTGGCAGTGTCCTGTTCGCCGCCGAGGCGGCCGCTCAGGCGCATCAGGCACACCTCCGGTCCGGACACGCAATTCGTGCCCGCCAGGCGGCGGCCCGCACGGCCGATCTCGCATCGCGTTGTCCGGGCGTCCAGACGCCGCCGCTCGCGACCGCCGTAGCGAACCCCCTCACGCGGCGGGAGCTCGAGGTCGCGTCGCTCGCGGCGGACGGCCTGCAGTCCCGCGAGATCGCCCGCCGCCTGCGCATCTCCGTCCGAACCGTCGACAACCACCTCGGGTCCGTCTACGACAAATCCGGCGCGTCGGGTCGCCAGGAGCTCGCCACAATCCTTTCCGGTGGTGCGCCTCACCAACTCGGTGCGCCGTCTGCCGGCCATCGCGCACGCTCAATGCGGTCTGCTTCAGGCGCTGGCTGACCAGCGCCGACGCCCGATCGTCGCAGCGGCACCGCGATGGCGGGGGCGCCACGCTGCCGGTGTCGTGCCGCTGAGCGAGCGGGAAAGCGCCTTTGGCGGAAGTGCGGCCCTGCGGCAGGGTCGCCGGCCTACCGGCGTCGCAGACCTGGATCCGGGCCTCAGCCGGCCTCGAGGTACGCGATCTCGCCGTGGAGCGCAGCATCCAGGCCCTGCTCCTCCGCCGTCGCGTCGACCTTGACCGGCGTGACCCGCCCGATCAGCCACAGCATGCCGTAGGTGAAGGCGAAGGCCCAGACCGAGGAGCCGACGACAGCAACAAGCTGCTTGCCGAAGAACGCTGCGTTGCCGGCGAGCAGCCCGTCGGTCCCGGCCGGGTTGAACGCGGTAGTTGCGAACACGCCCAGGAGGATGATGCCCAGGAAGCCGCCCACGCCGTGGACGCCCCACACGTCCAGCGCGTCGTCCCAGTGAAGCCGGTTCTTGAGCGCCACGGCCCCGTAGCACACGGCGCCCGCAGCGAGGCCGATCACCGCGGCCGTCATCGGGGACACATAGCCGGCGGCCGGCGTGATCGTCGCCAGCCCGGCGACCGCGCCGGTCAGCAGCCCGACGAAGGTGGGGCGCCGGTCATGCCGCCAGCCAATGAGGAGCCAGGTGACGGCAGCGAACGACGCGGCGATATCGGTGTTGAGGAACGCGACGGCCGTCACCGAGTCCACGCGAAACTCGCTGCCCGCGTTGAAGCCGTACCAGCCGAACCACAGCAGCCCGGTGCCCAGCGCGACGAGCGGGATGCTGTGAGGTCCGCCCTCGAAGACCTTTCGCCGGCCGACGTACAGGACCGACGCCAGCGCGGCCATCCCGGCGACGTTGTGGACCACGATGCCCCCGGCGAAGTCAAGGACGCCCCACTGCTGGAGCACGCCACCGCCCCAGATCATGTGGACGAACGGGAAGTAGACGAACAGCAGCCACAGGGTCAGGAACGCCATGTACGCCTTGAACGTGACGCGGTTGGCGAAGGCACCGGTGATCAGGGCAGGCGTGATCACCGCGAACATCATCTGGTACGCGACGAACACCAGCTCGGGGATCGAATCGTTGGGCGAGACGCTCGTGAGCGACACGCCGTTGAGAAACGCCTTGTCAAGGTTGCCGATGACGCCACCCACGTCACCGGAGAAGCACAGCGAGTACCCGACCGCGAACCAGATCACGGTGGTCCAGCCCATCGAGACGAACGACTGCATCATGATCGCGAGGACGTTCCGGCGACCGACCAGGCCACCGTAGAAGAACGCCAGACCCGGGGTCATGAGCATCACCAGGCTGCTGCACAGCAGCATGAATGCCGTGTTGCCGGTGTCGAGATTGGGCATGTGCGTGGAGCCTCCTGTCCACGCGACGCTAGCAACGGCCGATCCGGGTGACCCCGATCCGAAGGTCATCTCAGCAGATGCCGCCAGTGTGCAGAATCAGAGCCGACTGGCGGGCTCGCCGATCGGCGGAGGTCGCCCCGGCGCCGACCGCGATCCCGGCCGTGGCCGGCGCCGCCGCGTGAGGCGCCGGCTAGGACTCGTCGAGGTCGTCCGCCTCTTCCTCGAACGCCTCGTCGGTCGTCTCCTCGGGCGGCAGCACGCGCTCGAGGTTCTCGATCTCCTCGTCCTCGATGTCGTCCTCGAGATCGTCCTCGAGCTCCTCCTCCTCGCGGACGAGGGTGCCCTTGGTGTATGGGCGCAGGTCCGTCGACTTGGCTGCCGTCGGAAAGCTCACCTTCCCGTAGTTGCGGGGATCCTGGAACACCTCGCGGATGATCAGCCGGACATCGCGATCGCCCAGCGAGGTCACGCCGGCGAGGTACTTGTTGCCGTCCGCCATGAGCTTGAGCAGGCGCGCCGCGACGCGCGGCTCGACGACCCCGATCCGGATGCCGTTGCTGATCGCGATCAGCCGGTTCGACTCAGGGATCAGCTCGACGGCATCGCCCGGGTTGACCTGGGCCAGCTCCGCCGGACGGGCGAGGTTGGTGAGGTGCGCGAACCCGGTCTTGCCGGTCTCCTCGACGAAGATGCTCACCGGGGCCTTCGATCCCTGGAGTGCGGGAACGGTTTTCTCGCCGGCTTCCACGATCAGGACCTTGAGGCGGTCGATGTTGCGCTCGGCGATCCGGTTCGTCGGATCGAGCGCCAGCGCCTTCTGGTAGTGCTCGCGGGCGGTACCCAGCTCTCCCAGCTCCCAGAGCGCCTTCGCCAGCCGGTTCTCGGCCTCGGAATCCGCGCCGAGCTCGAGCAGCCGGCGGTTGGTCTCGGCCGCATCGTTCCAGCGCGCGGCCGACGCGTGCGCGATGGCCTGGTCGGCCAGCTGGCGCTTGAGACGCATCTGGCCTGCGGGCGTCTGGGCGGCGGCGTCGATCTCGGGGAAGGTCACGGAGTGGTCGTCCTTTCGGTCCTTCGGACCGCGGGAGGCATGCGACGCATCGACAGACGCGTCGAGATCGGCATCACCGCGGGCACGTGTTTCTAGCACCCGCCGGGGATCGCGTCAAACGCGCAGCCGGAGGTTCCAGGCGATCACCACCGCCGCGAGGGCGAACAGCAGGACCGTCTCCCACAGGAACCGCGGATCGCGCCGCCTCGCCGGGGCCGTGCCGTGAAGCGCGTCCCACAGGTAGAACACCAGAGTCAGCACCGCCGGACCGACCAGGCTCGAGAGGTTGACGGCGCGCGTGGCGCCGGCGGCGACCGCGATCACGATCGCGTAGGTCAGCGCCGACCGAGCGGCATCGCGAGCCGTCCCGTAGCGGAACGTGGCGACGCGGTATCCGAGCAGCAGCGCCAGCAGCGCGTCGTCGAGCGCCAGGACCGCGAGCCAGCCCACCGACAGGACGTGGCCGGTCCCGATCGCCGGTCCCGTACCGCCGGCAACCCCGGCAATGCCGCCGGGGACGAGCGCCGCGATGCCGGTGAACGCGATGAACGCCGTGATCACCGCGGCCAGCAGGACCCGCGACCGGTCCGCCTCGGTGACGCCGCCCGACTGGCCGATCAGCCGTGCCTCGAGCGCGACCACCCGGTCCAGCAGGACCGCGAAGGCCACGAGCGCCGGCACCAGGTTCAGGCCGGCCGGCACCAGCTGGATCGCCGCCGCCGCGCCGCCCGTCAGCACGGCCGGGATCAGCAGGCCGTCGAACGCTCCTGATTGCGCCTGGTCCCGGCGCAGCACGCCTGCCCCGGCCAGGAGCATCGCCAGCGGCAGCAGCCCGGCCATCAGGAACGCATCCCCGCGGTCGACCAGGCGCGCCATCGAGACCAGCACGACGGCCACGAGCACCAGCTCGCGTCGCGCCAGCACCGCGGACTCGTCGGGGAGGGTGACCGTCATCGGGCGATCCTATCGCCCGCTGGCGCGGGCGGGCTTGCCTGCCGCCCATCCAAGGAGGTCATCGCGGGTCCGTGTGTTGACCACCGTGCCCGCCTCGACCCATGCCCGCCGCGCCTGGTCGACGCCCCAACGGACGTACTCGAGCTCCGCGATCCGGTGGGCGTCGGAGTCGATCGAGAGCACGCAGCCAGCCTCGACCGCGCGACGTGCTCGTTCCGCCGACAGGTCGAGCCGGTGTGGCGAGCCGTTGATCTCGAGCGCGGTCCCGGTCGCCGCCGCGGCCTCGAACACGGCGTCCCAGTCCAGGTCCAGGTCATCCCGGGACTGGATCATCCTGCCGGCAGGATGGGCGATGACGTCCACGTGCGGGCTGCGAATGGCGTTGAGGGTCCGGCGGGTCAGCTCGGCGCGGGACTGCCGGCGGGCGACGTGGACCGAGGCGACCACGAGGTCGAACCGGGCGAGGAGGTCGTCCTCGTAGTCCAGCTGCCCGTCCGCCCGGACCTCCAGCTCGCAGCCGTGGAGCAGCCGGAAGCCCCCGGGATCGGCGCCCGCGGGAAGCGTTCCGTCGGCCTCTTCCGCGGCGAACCGCGCATTGAGCGCCGCGATGATCCCGCGCTGCGCCTCCACCCGATCCGTGTCGAGCCCGTGCGCGATCGCGAGGCTTCGCGAATGGTCGGTGAGCACCTGGTAGGCGTACCCGAGCCGGCGAGCCGATCCGGCCATCCGCTCGATCGTGTCGACACCGTCGCTCCAGTCGGAGTGCGTGTGGAGGTCGCCGCGCAGGTCGCCGCGGACGATCAGCCGCGGCAGCCGGCCGTCGCGGGCGGCCTCGATCTCGCCGCGGTCCTCGCGCAGCTCGGGCTCGACGAACGCGAGGTCGAGGAACCCGTAGACACCGGCCTCGTCCGCGAACGTGCGCAGGTCTGCAGCGTCCCCGGCGACCGGCTGGCCGTCATCCGCCAGCCGGACGAACCCCTTCTCGGACAGGCTCCACCCCCGCTCCCGGGCCAGGCCCCGCAGGTGGACGTTGTGCTCCGCCGAACCGGTGAAGTGGACGAGGTAGCTGCCGGCCTCGCCCGGCGGCATGACCATCAGATCCACCTGCGGGCCGTGCAGCAACCGGATGCTCGCCTTCGCACCGCCCGCGCCGATGACCTGGTCGACGCCGGCCAGGCCCGTGAGCCGCGCCACGATCGCCGCGGGATCGCCGGTCTCCACCAGCAGGTCCAGGTCGCCCACGGTCTCGCGCCGCCGGCGCAGCGAGCCTGCCTGGACGATCCGCCGCACTCCGGGCGTGTCGGACAGCTGCGCCATGAGCTCGTCCGAGAGCTGCTGCGCGCGATCGAGCAGGAGCCGCTGGGGGCGCGATTCCAGCTGCGCGATCCCCTCCAGGATGCGCGCTTCCGTGCCGACGGACAGTCCCCGGAGCCCGCGCAGGTGCCCCGCCTCCGCGGCACGGCGGAGGTCGTCGAGGCTCTCGATGCCCAGTCCCTCGTAGACCAGCCGGACGGTCTTCGGGCCCATGCCCGGGATCCGGAGCAGGCCGACCAGGCTGGCCGGGATCTCGGCGCGCAGCCGGTCGTGGACCGCCATCCGCCCGGTTGTCGCCAGCTCGGTGATCTTGTCCGCGATCGCCTTGCCGACGCCTGGGATCGGCCGCCGGTTTCCGGCCGCGTACGCGCTCGCGACGTCGAACGGAGCGCGGGCGATGGCGTCGGCCGCACGGTGATAGGCGACGGTCTTGAACACCAGCTCGCCCTTGACCTCGAGGATGTCGCCGATCTCGTGGAACACCCGGGCGAGGTCGCCGTTGGTCACCGGATGCGCCGGGCCGGGCGGGGCCGGGTCGCGTCCGCCGGGTCCGTCGGGTGGATCCGGGACGGGATCCGGCTGATCAGGCCCGGCGGGCTGGCCGGGGTCAGGATCAGGGTCGGGGTCGCGCTCGCGCGGCGTGCGGGGCATGCCTGCATGGTACGAGGCCGGAGCGGTGGCACGAACGGGTGCGCCGCACCGTGCGGTCAGGAGCCCGGCGGCGGCCCCACGCTGCGAGTCCGAAGCTCCACGCTCAGGGGTTCGACGCTACTCGGCGACGACGCGATCGCGACCGGCCCGCTTGGCACGGAACAGCGCCCGGTCCGCCGCATCGATCACCATGTCAAGCCCGACGTCCGGCAATTCGGCGACCGAGACCCCGACCGATACGCTCACCCCGGGCACGCCCAGCCGGCGCAGGTCGAGTCCGGCGACGGACCGGCGGACCCGCTCACCAACCTCGAACGCGATCTCGGGACTCGGATTGCGGAGCAGGACCGCAAACTCCTCGCCGCCGAACCGTGACGGCACGTCGCCCTCGCGAACCGCCCTCGCGATCGCCTGGGCGACCTCGCGCAGCACGTGGTCGCCCACACCATGGCCGAAGGTGTCGTTGAGCCGCTTGAAGCGGTCGATGTCGATCATCAGCACGCCGACCCGATCCTCGGCACGGCGTCGCCGCGACAGCAGGCCCACGTACTCGTCGAAGTACCGGCGATTCGGCAGGCCGGTCAGCGCATCCGTGGACGCCCGCGTCTCGGCATCGCGAAGGGAGTACACGCGAGCCAGCGCCGCCGACGCCTCGACCGCGGACGCGGCGAGGATCCGGTGCGCGCTCGCCGGCCATGGCCCGGTCGTGCGGCGCGACAGGACGATCGCGCCCTCAACCCTGCCGTCGACACGCAGCGGGGCCGCGAGGAGGTTGCTCAACCCGTAGGCGTCGCGGAGGCGGGCGGCGATGCGGTCGGCGATCCGCTGCTCGGCACCATCGCGGGCGAGCGATGCCTGGACGATCCGCCGGGTGTCCGGTGGCGCGACCGCGACCGTCGTGCCACCCGGCTCGCGGTCGGGCTGGGCGCGCCCCCGCGGCGGCACCTGCCCCGCAGGCATGGTGGCGCCGCCGGTCGCCGCCCATTCGGCACTGATCCCGAGCGGTGCGAGCTGCGGATCCCCGGCGGGATCCGGCCCCATGGGCACCGGGGTGAGACGCCGGCCACGGGCGGCGGCGACGGCGAGTCGCACCTGCGCCTGCTCGTCGGCCGGATCCTCGAGGTCCGTCAGGGGCAGCGTCGTGCGCGACGCCGGGGCGCCGGCTCGCGTCGGTGACAGGATGGCCTCGAGGTTGCGAGTGTCCGGCCGGCGGCGGACGACCGCGACGTGATCGGCGCCGGTCCCAACCCCGAGCTCCTCGGCGATCGACGCGACGATGGCGTCCGGGGATGCCGAGCGTGCGAGGCCGCGGAGGATCCGGGCGAACGATTCCGCCTCCGTGCGGCGGTTGCCCTCGAAGCCCGCCACCGCCTCGCGCTCGCGAATGGCGGCGAGCCCGACCAGGGCGACCAGGGCGAGGACGACGAGGTCGGCGGGCCGCGGATCAAGGGCCAGCCGCAGCACCTCGATCGAGCCCAGGGCGACGAACAGGAGGACGAACGGTCGCCGGGTCAGCGTGCGCAGGTCGATGCGCCGCCCGGGGCTGCCAGGATCTCGCTCGCCGAGTGTCACCTGGAACTGAAGGATGGGACCCGGCAGGGCGTGGGGCAAGGGGGCATCCCAGTACTCTCGGCGGCCGCGGTCCTGGTACTTCCGTACTCGTCAGTCGGGACCGGACGTCACCCCACCGGCCTCAACCGGAGGCTGCTCGAAACGCAGATCGGACCCGCGACCAGCCATTCGTACCGGCCACTCGGGTCGGCGATCCACGCCGGCGGCGGTCGCGGCCGGCGATGTCGAGACATCGTCGTCATCGGACCCGGCCGTCGCCTGGTTGCCGCCGCGCGCCTTGGATCCGTACAGCGCGGCGTCCGCGATCGAGATGAGATCGGTCGCCGTGCGGCCGGCGTCCGGGTAGGTCGCGATCCCGATCGAGGCGCCGATCGGGAACGGCCGCCGCCCGTCGGCCGAGAAGGGCGACGCCTGGAAGGAATCGAGGATGCGCCGGGCCGCGCGCGCCGCACCGTCGCGATCGGTTTCCGGCAGGATCAGCGCGAACTCGTCACCGCCGTAGCGGGCGCCGATATCCGACTGGCGAAACGTCGAGCGGATCAGGTCGGCAACGTGGACCAGCACGCGGTCTCCGTACACGTGGCCGAAGGTGTCGTTGACGAGCTTGAAGTCATCGAGGTCGAGCATCATGACGCTCAGCGGCCGGCGGGTGCGGACGGCCCGCACGACCTCCTCGGCAAGGCGTTCGTGGAGATACCGGTGGTTGTAGAACCCGGTCAGCGGGTCGCGGTCGGCCAGCTTGCGGGCAGTGTCGTACAGCCGCGCGTTCTCCAGCGCCATCGCCGCCTCGTGGGTCATCGTCCGGGCCAGCGTGATCGGTCCGGCGTCGGCGACTGGACGGCCCCGGAAGGTGAGCTCGACCAGGCCGATCGCGTCCCCTTTTGCGATCAGCGGCAGCATCACCAGCCCGCCCATGCCCTCCTCGCGGAGCAGCTCCACCTCGGCGCGGTCCGCGTCGGGGTCCTCGACGTCGACGAATGCGATCATGCCCTCGGTCAGCACCCGGCGGGTGAGCGGGAACGGGGCGAGTGGATAGAACGGCGGCCGCCTCTGCGCCGCTGCCGGCCGGGTATGCCCCGAGGCTGCGGACGCGGTCGTTGAGCTGGTCCCAGTCGCTGATCTGCGCCTCGTCCGCGCCGACGGCGCGGGCGAGATGCTCGGCCATCAGGTCCGCGACGTCATGCGGGTCAAGCGACCTGGCCAGGGCGCTGCTCATGTCGAGCAGCTGGCGGAGCTCTGCCGCGAGCCTGCGGGTCTCGACGAGCAGCGACGCGCCGGAAAAGGCGGTCGCGGCCTGGTCGGCGAGGATCATCAGCAGCCTGAGGTCGTCGTCATCGAACTGGTCGAGGCCCAGCTTCGAGAGGGTGATCACGCCGACGAGGGCATCGTCATGCCGCATGGGCACGACGAGCATCGATTCGTCGACGTCGTCGGTGCCGGGGATGGTGGCGGCGCGCGGATCGCGCCCGACATCGCCGATCCTGAGCGGGAAGCCGTTGCGGGCGACCCAGCCGGTAAGCCCCAAACCCACCTTCGTCCGGAGGATGTCGAGATCGACCTTGTCATAGGCACCGACGCGGCCCTCGAACGCGACTGGCACGAGGTCATCGGGCTGCTCGAGCAGGTAGACGCGCGCGTTGTGGTAATCGATGACGCGCTGCGTCTCCTCGACCACGGCCCGGCCCACCTCGGCGGGGCTGAGGCTCGCGCTCATCCGCTTGGCCGCGCCCTGCAGCACCAGCAGCTGGCCGGCACGACGCGCTTCCGCCGCCCGCGCCCGGCCCACCAGCGCTCCGGTGAGGAGGACGGTCCCCCCGATGGTGAAGTCGAGGACGATGATCAGGTCCTCGATCGAGGATGGTCCGCCCGCGATCGCCCAGCCGGCGACGCCGAGCGCCAAGGCCACCAGGCCACCGACGAAGGCCAGCACGTGGAGGCGTGGCGTCGGGGGCGTTGCGCGGCGTCCCGGCCGGAGGCGGCCCATGGCCGCACGAAGGCGCTTCACGACCTCGATGCTTGCACCACGGGGTGCCGCGGGGCACCACCCGAAGGTACCGACCGGACAGCGGTCAGTTGTCGCTAGCCGACAGCGTCGTAGGTCACCTTCGTCCCGGTCGCGACGACCTGGATGAAGATCCGCCCGCGGACCAGGGTGACCTCGGTCCCTGCATCATCGAAGAAGCGCGTGAGGCCGGCGGCCGTGTCCTTGCGCCAGGTGCCCGTGACCACGTGGCCGTCGCGGAACACAAGGGCCTTCCCCGTCCCGATCTGGCCCAGCACCGGCCGCGCGTGCCCGGGCTCCGACTCCGGGTCGATCGACAGGCGCATGAACAGGACGACCACGTTGCGGGCCGTGACGCGCCTGCCATCGGCGGCGTCGACCTGCGCCTTGCCGGCCACCGAGCGGAGATACGCGTTGGTCTTCGCGTCGTACGTGTAGCCGGTGGCACCGTTGTTGTACGGGATCGTGATCGAGCCCTTGGTCGGGCGCTGGTCGGCGGGCAGGTCATCCGCGAACCGGCGTGACGCGACATCGGCCGGGATTGTCGCCGGCGCCCCGTGCTTGACCGCGATCGCGCGGATCGCGGTGCTCGACGAATAGGCGTTGTGGGGTGCGCTCCGCTTGGCGTCGCGATGGAACGCCGACCCGCTGCCGGCCAGCGCATCGACGTTGTACAGCACCTTCCCGTCCAGCCCGGGCAAGAGCTTCAGGGTCTTGGCGTCGCCGCCATAGTGCGCGAACGCGGCCCGGTACTCGGACGCCCAGTTGACGAAGTACGGGCGACCACTGCGAATTGCCTCCACTCGGTTCGCATCAAGCTCCTGGAACAGCGCCATGTACCGGTCCTCGCCGCCGTCCGCCGGCGCCTGGTACACGATCGAGGCGGCGTTGAAGCCGTACTGGGGGCGAGCTGCGACGCTGTCATCGATCATGACGGCGACGGGCAAACGGCTCACGGTCACGGGCTCAGCGTGGACGCCATCAAGCCCGGCGATGCCGGGTTCGAGCGTAGCCGGGGGCGTCGGCGACGGCGTGGCAGCCGGCGTTGACGGCCATTCCGATCGCGCAGGAGCGGCACTTGGAGCGCCAGCAGACGACGTTGGGGCCGTCGCGGTTGGCGAAGGATCGGATCCACAACCCGCAAGCCCCAACACGACCGCGGCACTTATCGCGCTGGCAAGTCCGAGACGGCGGAGGTCCCGCCTCACGCTACCTCGAGCCTCGCGCTGATCTGCTCTCCACGACACTTCCCGATCGCACGCATGCATCGCCGACATCGCGAGCGCGAGGCGCTGGCGATGCGTGGCCACGTCCACGTCTACGGCCCGAATGCCCGGTGGAGGAAGGCGGCCATCTGGCCCCTGGTGACGTCGGCCTTGGGGCAGAACGTCGTTGCCGTGCAGCCCTTGGTGATGCCCGAGGCCGCCAGCCGGTTGATCGATGCCTCGAACGTGGTGCCGTTGTCATCGGTGAAGTAGTCGGTCGCGGTGGCCGGCAGGTGGAGGGCCCGGTCGAGGAAGGCCGCCATCTGGCCTCTCGTGACAGCGGCCGTGGGGCAGAACGTCGTGGCCGTGCAGCCCGTTGTGATGCCCGATGCCGCCAGTCGGTTGATGTTGCCCTCGAACGTCGTGCCGTCGTCGTCGGTGAAGTAGTCGGTCGCGGTGGCCGGCAGGTGGAGGGCGCGGTCGAGGAAGGCCGCCATCTGGCCTCTCGTCACCGGGTCATCGGGACAGAAGTAGTACGGCTTGCAGCCACTCGTGATGCCGGAGTCGGCCAGCCACAGGATGTCGGCCTTGAAGCTGCTGAGGAATAGGTCACCGAACGGCGGCAACGTGCTGCCCAGGTCAAGCTGCGCATCGACGATTGGGCCGCCCGTATATGCCGCGAATGATTCGCCTGAGTCAATGATCAAATGAAGGGTGTCTCCCACAAGGAGCACGGCGGCCGCTGACGAGTTCACGGCCAGGCCGGTGGCAGTAACAGTCCAGTGACCATCCCAGGTCATGTGGTAGGTGTAGTTGCTGTAGTCGAAAGCGCTACCGAACGTAAACAGGATGTGCGGCAGATTGGCGCGATCGAAGGCCACATAGAGCTGGGACCTGCCGTATGTGTCGATGAAGGCCTGCTGCATGGTCCCTGACTGATCCGACAAGACGCACACCCCGTTCAGATCCATCCCAGTCCCGTCACTCGCACTGAGGGCGACAAGGACGTGACCCAAGCTGTCCACCGCGAGCCCGGGGGTGATCGGCCCGTAGACGTAGTAGGGGAAGCATGGCTGCGCCACGGGCAGCACGGTCGTCTTCCAAGTGCCGGACGCGCTCGACCTGAGTTTCCACCCGTCGTGGTGATAGACGATGTAGACATTGTCTTCCGGCCCGAGTGCCAGGGTGGCGCGAAAGTTGTCATAAGACTGGACATCCAGGGTCTCGCGCACAACCGAGCCGGTCACGTCGGTCACGTACTCGAACCCGCGGCTCGTCTGCATCGCGACGTGTACCGCTCCCGAGTGCGAGATGGCTGCGGTTGGGAGACCAGCTACCCATAGGACGTCAAGAAAGGTCGTGACCTTCCATGTCGATCCGCTCGTCGCGAGACTCAAACCTGCCACGTTTCCGTTGACGGTGCGCGTGAACAGGATCCGGACGATCCCTGTGTCGGTGATGCCGATGGCATACGGCACATCGTTGTTGCCGCCTATGACCTGCTGTTCGACCCAGGCCCCCGTCTCGTTGGTGGCGTAATAGAGCCCGGGGACCGACCCATCATCCAACCACGCAACATGCAGGTGCCCCAGCAAGTCGGTCGTAGCCACGGGGTTGCGGACGGTATCCGAGATGCTGATCGGGTCGGCAGGCCAGCCGCCAGCCCTCGCGGGGACCGCCGCGGCGCCCGAAAACGTGACGAGAAGCATCAGAGCCGCGACCACCCCTCGCCGGACGCGAATTCCGAGCACTTGCTGCCCCCTTTGCCAAAGCGGCGACTGGCCCCAACTGAGTGATTATCGCGCCGATGCCGGGCCGATCGCTCGCCGGGTGCGTGAGCTCTGAGCGTTCGGTGATGTACCCAAATTTCTCGCACCCGAGATGCCTGATGTCCCATCGCGACGCCTAGCCTTGTTCGGCCGATGCTGCCGAAATCGCCGAATCGGAACCCGGCGCTCAGTATGCCGCTCGGTCTCGCACATGACCGAGGTTGGCACGATATGGTTGCTCAGGCGGACTTGGGAGGTGGGGCCATGAAACGCATCGTCGGCATCGCCTCCTTGAGTCGTGTTCCGAGATCGCGCTCCCTGATCCCGGCGGCGGTCTTCGTCATGGCGCTGTCCCTCGGCCTGTACCAGATTGGCGACAAGAGCATCTGGCACGATGAAGCGCTCACGGCCTCATTCGTCAGCCATGGCCTACGCCACCTGCTGGGGATCCTGCCGACATACGACGTACACGACGATCTGTACTACCTGGTCCTGTCGCCCTGGATCAAGTTCGCTGGTGATGGCGAGACAGCCATCCGAGCACCCTCGGCTGTCTTCGCCGCCGGCAGTGCTGCCCTTCTCTACCTCGTGGCCCTGAGCCTCGCGAACCAGAGAATCGCACTGGGAGCGGCAGCGCTGCTCGTCGGTTCGGAGATGTTCCTCGCGTACGCACAGGAGGCCAGGTCATACGCCTTTGCCCTGTTCCTGGTGACGGCGTCGACGCTCGCCATCCTGCGAGTCGCGAGTCAGCCCCGATCATGGTTGAGGCTGGCGGTGTACGTCCCCCTCGCGGTGATGGCTATCTACGCCCATCTGTGGACGGGGTTCGCGATCGCAGCTCAGCTGCTGTGGGTTGCCTCGAAGGCGCGGCGCCCGGCGCTGGTGGGTGGCTGCTTCATCGCCGCGCTGGTGTCACCGCTCATCGTCTACGGCCTGCTGAATGGCACGCCAGGGTGGATCCCAGAGCTCAACCTGGAGACCGCGACCTGGGCGTTCCTTTCGCTTGCAGGCGGAAGCTGGCCCCTGCTGCTTGCGGCAACTCTGGCAATCGGGCGCAGTGCGTGGCTCTTGGCTCGTGGTCACGGCGAGCTGGCGTTGCCCCTGCTCCTTGCCATATCGCCTCCATTGGGCCTGATCGCGTTCTCGTTTCTGCAACCTGCCCTTGCCCCGCGATACCTGCTGTTCGCCCTACCGGGCCTGGCGATCGTCTGCTCCGCGGCGGTGTTGAGCCTGCGCCCGCGAGTGGTCGCAGCGATCACGTTGGCGGCACTGCTTCTCTTGAACGCGGCCGCAGGCGCGTCGTGGTACTCGGGCCACCCGAAGGACGACGTCCGCGGAATGGCTGCCACGATCGCCACCAACTCCCGCGATGGGGATGCCATCGCGTACTAGCCGAGCTGGACGGCGACTGAGACTGAGTACTACCTGGAGAAGTTCGGCCGAGAGCTGCGAACGGTCACGCTGCCTGACGTGGCCGGTGAGCAGCCGGAGTCGCTGTGGGTGGCGATGAACTACATCTGGACGGGCACGACGCCTCCCGAGGTCACTTCGCTGCTCGACGCGATCCAGGCGGACGGGTACAAGTCACTGGGAGTGGGACCGCAGCCAAGGGGACTGCGGCTCGCGCACTACGAGATCCCCGCGAGGCTGGCGATCTCTATGAATCCCGGACCGATGACGGCCGGAAGTGTGGGTTCGATCAGCGTCACTGCGCGTGACGCCATCGGCAGGACCTGGGCCCCCTATCGGGGCGTGGTGCACTTCACCAGCACCGACGCCCACGCCATCCTGCCGGCGGACTACAGGTTCACGGCAGCCGACGCGGGCACCCACACGTTCACGGTCACGTTCATGACCGCCGGCATACAGGCGGTCCGTGCCCGCGACACCGTCTCCGCCACCATCACCGGACGACAGGGCGACATCGTCGTCACGCCATAGCGCCCGCGCGGGGTTTGCCTGCGGGCCGTGCTCGAAGCATTCGCACGCCTCATCCGGGGGCAGGCGGGCGCTATGCAAACTGGCACGAGTCTTTGGCAATGGAGTAATGATCGGACCCGATAGAGCCGACGCATCGGGCGAGCCCGCCGGGCGACTACTCCGCCTCCGCCTCCCCCACCCCAGCCGCCACCAGCGCCACCGGGTACGCGGTCAGGGCCCGGTGCAGGAAGGCGGCCATCTGGCCCCGGGTGACCTCGGCCGTTGGGCAGAACGTGGTGGGACCACAGCCCTTGGTGATGCCACTGGCGGCGAGCCGGTTGATGTTGCCCTCGAACGTCGTGCCGTCGTCGTCGGTGAAGTAGTCGGTGGCGGTAGACGGCAGGTGGAAGGCGCGGTCGAGGAACGCCGCCATCTGGCCCCTGGTCACGGTATCGAGCGGACAGAACAGGGTGGGGCTGCAGCCCTTGGTGATGCCACTGGCGGCGAGCCGGTTGATGTTGCCCTCAAAGGTCGTGCCGTCGTCGTCGGTGAAGTAGTCGGTCGCGGTACTCGGCAGGTGGAGGGCCCGGTCGAGAAACGCCGCCATCTGACCCCGGGTCACCGGGTCGTCGGGACAGAAGCGCTCGTCGCTGCAGCCGCTCGTGATGCCCGAGTCGTACAACCACAGGATGTCCGCGTAGAAGCTGGACGAGCCGATGTCGGTGAATGGGCTCGTCGGTCCCGCCTGCACGGTGATGGAGGTCGTCCCCTGGACGGTCGGGTCGTGGACATCGGTCGCCACGATCTGCTGGGTGTCCGCTGTCCTGAACCTGAACTTCGCGATCGCATAGCTGCCCGACACGAACGTGTCCGGCGGCACCGTCGCCTGCGGGTCGGAGGTCGAGAAGTGAATGGTCGCCCCATAACCGGATGTCAGGTTGCCGAACGCGTCGACCGGCTTGACGGCCATGAACACGCTTGCGCCGGCGATCACCGAATCGGGCGCATCCAGCGTCAGCGCCACCGTGGGTCCGGGTGCCACGGTGATCGATGCAGACGCCCTAAGGTTTGGCCTGCCCAAGTCAGTGACGACGACCTGGTGAGCGCCAGGGGTCCGGAACGTGATCGCGACCGTGGCGTCGCTGCCGGAGATCGGCGTGTCCGACGGCACCGTCGCCTGCGGGTCGGAGGTTGAGAAGTGAAGCGTTCCCTCATTGTCGGGCGTGGGGCCACCGAAGATGTCTGCTGCGCTGACCGTGACGGTGGTCGCGTCCCCCGCGGAGGTGTTGGAATCCGCTGTCAGGTCGAGCGTGACCGGGGTTCCCGGCAACACCGTTCCCTGCTGCCTGAGCGCGGCCCGGATGTCGGTCACGGGGATCGACTGCACCTTCTGGCCAGCCGCGACGGCCATCGCGGCGGCCGTACCCGCCGCCTCACCCATGACCATGAAATGCGGCTCCATCCGTAGCGATGCCCACGCAACGTGCGAGGCCGACACGGTCACGCTGACCACCAAGTTGTCGGCCTCGGATTGGGGCGGCAGCATGATCTCGTACGGGATCGGATAGTCGGTCTGGGTCAGGAACATCGAGCCCTCGACCTTGATTTGGCTACCGTCCATCCACCGGGTCACGAGGTGCGAGTCGATCTTGTAGCTGCCGATCCCGATAGCCGTAGTGCCAATTGCCGACGCGCTGACGTCGGCCTGGCTCATCACGGTATTGCCCACCATGCGTCGACTTTCCCGAACGTACAGTGCCTTTGGAAAGTAGGCGTTGTCGGTCCATTCGGTCGCGCACCACCCGTACCCGGCGAGCTCGTCTCGGATCGTCGCCGGCACGCTCGGATCCGATAGGAGGAACCAGACGAGTCCGCGGTCATACGTCGCGTGCATCTGCTCGATGGCCAGCCGGTCGACGGCGGACCCGTCGGACCATCCCCAATCGAGCCCGGGTAGCGCACTGGACATCGGACCATGATCGTTCACGTCGTACATATGCTCGACGGTGGAATAGAGCGTAAGCACGTCCGAGAGTGACGGCGACGGGAACGTTGCCAGGTAGTCGGCCACGACCCCGTAGAGCGTGGCGTCGTAGTCAGCGGGCTCGATGAACGGGATCTGGGTAGCCAGATCCGTTGAGAAGCACATTCGGAAGTTCGCCGCCTGCACTCGATCGTCACCACTACCCACTGGACCAGGTGCCGGCACCGACGACAGGTAGTCCGGGACAGGCCCGGAGAAGGACATGACGGTTGCCGACGGCCGCACGCCGGCGGCCGACTCCCCGTACGTCGTCATGCTTTCGCGGCCGATGACGTAGCTCACACCAGCGGCCGCCATCAGGTCGCCGCCGTAGCTTGCGTCGATGAAGACGGTGCCTTCAAAGGTACCCGCACTCGTCTGGATCGCCACGATCGTGCTGCCGTCAGTGACCACGCCATCGGGCTCCAGGGCGGCGTCGCGAACCACGGCAACCCCCGCTGAGCTCAACATGTGTTCGAACACCAGTGCTGCAACGTGGGGCTGGAAATGCCAGCGGGCCGTGACGCCCAGCCCCTTGTACCACGCGGCGATCCCGTCGAAGAACTCCGCGCTGATCCCGCCGATCGTCCTCTGGTCGCCGATGTCGGTGGCGCCCAAGCCATTCGACATCGTGCCGCCCACCGTGTCCGTTGGCTCGATCAGGACAACACCCGCCCCATGGCGGGCGGCGGAAACGGCGGCGATCACGCCAGACGGCGTCCCGCCGTATACGACGACATCGACGGGGCCGGGCGCAGACGCCGACATTGCGACCGGCCCGATGAGAGATGCCAGAGAGAGGCCGAGTGCGAGAAACAGCGCTGCCACGAGGTCGCGCCCGATCATGCATTTGCCCCGCGACTCCAGGGCAGCGAATAGGCAGCCAAATTGGGGCTCATCGGCCACCACCTGCTCGAGACGACCAGATGTCCGCCTGGAGCTGAGAGAGGCGAGTCAACGGCGCAGGCCCGGTTCGGTTGACGTGCTCGGCCCACGCGCCGACCTGACCGCGGGCGCAAGTGCCTGGCCTGGGACTCGGGCTTGGCTCAGGCTCGGGGTGGGGGGTCGGTTCGCGAAGACGCGCTGCCGTTAGGCCCTGACTCGCAACAGGGGTCGGCGTCATCGACGACGTGCACATGGAGCTTGCGTTTCGCCTCGCCCTCAGCGTCACTCCGCCCTCGTCACCAGCAGCGCCACGGGGTACGCGGTCAGGGCCCGGTGCAGGAAGGCGGCCATCTGGCCCCGGGTGACCTCGGCCGTTGGGCAGAACGTGGTGGGACCACAGCCCTTGGTGATGCCACTGGCGGCGAGCCGGTTGATGTTGCCCTCGAACGTCGTGCCGTCGTCGTCGGTGAAGTAGTCGGTGGCGGTAGACGGCAGGTGGAAGGCGCGGTCGAGGAACGCCGCCATCTGGCCCCTGGTCACGGTATCGAGCGGACAGAACAGGGTGGGGCTGCAGCCCTTGGTGATGCCACTGGCGGCGAGCCGGTTGATGTTGCCCTCAAAGGTCGTGCCGTCGTCGTCGGTGAAGTAGTCGGTCGCGGTACTCGGCAGGTGGAGGGCCCGGTCGAGAAACGCCGCCATCTGACCCCGGGTCACCGGGTCGTCGGGACAGAAGCGCTCGTCGCTGCAGCCGCTCGTGATGCCCGAGTCGTACAACCACAGGATGTCCGCGTAGAAGCTGCTGAACTGGGCGTCGACCAGCGGAAACGCCGGGATGGGCTGCCAGTCGGGGTTGTACTCGTCGTCGTATGTGTATGCGATTGCGCCGAGGTCCGTTCCGTCCGAGGTCATGGCTTCGACGTCGAGGTCACCATAGGCGTCATTCTCGTAGATGATCCAGGTCCCGTCGGGCGACCAGCTCGGGCGGCTGTCGTAGTTGAATTGGTCATTCGTAAGGTTGACCACGCCGCTGCCAGTCTCGTTCATGACGAAGATGTCGTCGTAACCGGCCCGATCAGAGGCAAAGGCGATCTTCGTCCCGTCGGGCGACCAGTTGGGCGCGTAGTCATCGCCGGCGTTAGTCGTCAACCGCGTGACACCCGACCCGTCGGGGTTCATTGTGTAGATCTCGAAATTGCCGGCCCGGTTGGAGCTGAAGGCGATGCGATTGCTGTCCGGCGACCAGTTCGGCTGGTAGTCCTCGCCGGCATTGTTCGTCAGCCGCCGGACGTCAGACCCGTCGATCTTCATCGTGTAGATCTCGAAGTTCCCGGCCCGGTTGGAACTGAAGACGAGGCGGCCGCCGTCGGGTGAGAAGTTCGGGGCGTATTCGGCCGCGGACGTGCTGGTGAGTCGCTTGAGCCCGCTCCCGTCAGCGTTCATCACGTAGATGTCGTCGGAATCGTCGGTCGTGCTCGCCGTCTGGTCGCGTGAGAACGCGATCAGGGTTCCCCCAGGCGACCAGGCTGGGCTGTGGTCGCCCTGGCCGACGGTCGAGAACGTCAGCTTGGTCAGGCCCCCGCCGTCGAGGTCCTGGGCCCAGATCTGATCAGGCCATTCGTTGTAGGGACCGCGGCTGTATGCGATCTGGCCGTCCGCGCCCCCGAACGACATCGGGGCCATGACGCCCGGCCGGTTGGCCGGATCGAGTCGTTCGGTCCCGTCGGCCGCGGGTCGGTAGGGCGGACTCCCCGGGCCAACCGCGCTGACCGGGTACACGGCGAGCAGCGTGAGCATGACGCCGGCCGACAGCGCGACCAGACGACGCTGGTATTCCACCTCAAGGTCCCCCTCTGGCCGCAGCCGACTTCACACTGTCGGCATCACAATTTGAGGCGACGCTAGCGGCCCAGCGACCTCCATGACACGGCCATTCGGCACGATCTGGGACTGGCCGCGCGCTTGTGATGCACCCGTCCCGGATCAGAGTAAATGGTCGCCGTGCTGTCGTTGGTGATCTCCGATGCAGCGAGACGGGTCGATGGCGGGGTCGATTGGATCAGGAGCCTGCGGTGCGTTGGGTACTGCTGATCCCGCGGGCGTGCCCAGGTAGGACCAGCCTCGGTGCGTCCCGGTCCAGTCAGCCCGGCGCCACTGGCATCCGCTTCCGTACCTCGCCCGGCGCGTTGAGGTCGCCGACCGTATCGATCCACCAAACGGAGGGCGCGAACTCCACGGTCGCGGTGGCGACCGACTGCGGTCCAGCCGCTGCAGCAATGGGACGAACTGGCCCGACGGGCTGGCCACCGGGCATGTGCGGCCCTGCGAGGTCGGGCCGGGGTCAGCGCCGGCAGTGACCTGTAGACCTGCGAGGATCGCCACTGCGGCAGCGGACACCTCCGTCGCTTGCATGCCGCTCGGGAGAGCACTCGGTGGCCATACGCCTCGCCGCGTCACTCATGTTCGCCTGTTCCGATGAGCAGTATCGGACTTGGCTGTTAGCCTTGGCGGGAGACGCACCGGTGTAACAGGTGGCAAGGCTCGAGGCATTGCGCCGAATGAGCCGAACACGCACCGTCCGTTCGATTTCGGTGCAGCGTTACGCGTCGAACGGGGAGTCGTTCGCCTGTCCATCGGGGAGCGGAGCGGAGCGGTGGCGACATGATCGTGCGCGCCGCGGAAGCGGAGCCATGGCACTGAGCGTGCGTGTCGATCCCTGGCAACGGATCAAGGAAGCATCTTGGCTGGCCCCAGGGGCGATCTTCATCGCGGCACTCGCCCTGGGCCTGTTCCAGATCGGGGCCAAGAGTCTTTGGCACGACGAAGCCATATCGACTGGATTCGTCCTCGATGGACCGCGGCACCTGCTCGGACTGCTACCCACCTATGCCCCGCAGGACGATCTGTACCTGGTCGCTGTGTCATTCTGGACGAGGTTCGCCGGGGGCAGTGAGACCGCGCTACGTGCGCCGTCGGCCCTATTCGCGGCGATGGCCGCGGCATTTGTGTACGTCGTAGCGATACACCTGACGAGCCGGCGCGTTGCCTTCGGTGCAGCAGCCCTTCTGGTCGTCTCCGAGATGTTCGTTGCGTATGCCCAGGAAGCAAGGCCGTACGCCCTTGCGCTCCTCCTGGGCGCTGCATCCACCTACGTCGCGCTGAAGGTCGCCGACGGGCCAACCTCACGGCTGCGGCTGGCGACGTATGTAGTCCTCGCCACGCTAGCCATTTACGCTCACCTGTTCACGGGGTTTGTCATCGGCGCCCAGTTGACGTGGCTGCTCTCGAAAGCGTGGCGTCCCGCCGTCGTTGGTGGCTGCCTGATCGCAGTGGCGTCCTCGCCACTGGTGATCTATGGGTTGAGGACCGGGACAGCAGGCTGGATCGCGGGCCTCAGTCCGGACGTCCTGCGAATCGCGTTCCTGTCCCTTGCGGGTGGAAGCTGGGCTGTTCTGATAGGGGCTGCCTTGGCGATTGTCCGCAGCGTCTGGCTCGTCGGTCGTGGGCAACGCACCCTTGTACTCCCGCTGCTCCTCGCCGTCTTCCCGATGGCCGGCTTGCTTGCCCTCTCCTTGCATGTCCCGGCCCTGATCGCTCGCTACATGCTGTTCGCACTCCCAGGCCTCGCAATCGTCTGCGCGGCCGCATCGTGGAGCCTTCGCCCAAGGTGGCTTGCGGCGATTGCGTTCTCAGCGTTGCTGGTCATGGATGCTGCCACGGGCGCGTCCTGGTACACGGGTCACCCAAAAGATGACGTCCGTGGCATGGCGGCCACCATCGTTGCCGATAGTCGCGACGGTGACGCGATCATCTACTACCCCGACTGGACTGCAGTCGAGGTCGGCTACTACCTCAACCGCTCCGGCCGAGACCTCGTAATTGTCACCGCCCAGGACGTGATCATCGAGCGCCCGAGATCGCTCTGGGTGGCGATGAACTACCTCTGGACAGGGACCACGCCACCCCAGGTCGCGTCGCTGCTGGCAACCATAGACGCCGCCGGATACAAGTCCTTGGGTGTTGGACCGCAGCCGAGAGGCTTGCGGCTCGCCCACTATGTCATTCCCGCCAGGCTGGCCGTCACCGCGACCAGTGCCTCTCTAGCCGCAGGCGGCGCCGGCCTGGTTACCGTGAAGGCCCTTGACGCACACGGCAGGGCGTGGGCGAGCTATCGGGGAACGATCCATTTCACCAGCACCGACCCCGGGGCAAGGCTGCCAGCCGACTACACATATACGGCGGCCGACGCCGGCGTGCACACCTTCACGGTCGAATACACGACTCCTGGGACGCAGGGCGTCCGTGCAAGCGACATGGCGATCCCCCCGATCACCGGGGTGAAGCGAGACATCGTCATCGCGCCGTAGAGCCAGCGGTCCCATCGAGGGATCGAGCCGCCGCGAGAGCCACGACGCTCACTGCGGGACATGGCGTACCGATCGACTAGCTGTAGTTCCCGGGGTTTGTGAGACATCGCCTCAGGCGGTCATCAACTCGCTGAGCCAGCCCTGGAGCTGGTCGAGGGCCGGCACACGTTCAAAACCCCGGGCGGTGAACGGCGTTCCGTCGAACCGCTCGGCGGGCGTGTGCCAGTCGAGCTCGCCGTGGAGTCGGTCGTAGTTGTAGTAGGTCGCGAAGCGGGTGAGCCCGTCGGCGGCTGCGTCGAGCGTCCGGAAGATCTCGCGGTCGAGCAGCTCCGACTGGAGGATCCCCCAGAAGCGCTCGATCTTGCCGTTCGTCCAGGGCGAGTTCACCTGGGTCCGCAGGTGGCGGATGCGGAGCTCATCGAGAGTCTTGCCGAACAGGGTCAGCACACCCGGCATCCAGGTGACGAACGGGGTGCCGTTGTCGCTCATCAGCTCGAGCGGCGTGCCGCACAGCTCGACGCAATCGTCGAGCCAGGCGAGGATCGGAAGGGCCCGTGGCTGCGGCAGGACGCGGAGGCCGATGAGGAACCGGGAATGGTCGTCGACGAGGCCGACGATCCAGACCTTCTCGTACTCGCGCACCGAGCGACGCAGGAAGAACGGGCCCTTGATGTCGATGTGCCACAGCTCGTTGGGACGGCCCCGCTCGTAGGCGGGACCGCGCTCCCGCCGGGTCGACGGCCGGGCGGTGCCCAGGTCGGCCAGCAGGCGCTCGACGGCGTGGTGGTCGAGCGGGAAGATCTCGCGCCTCGTGAACTCGGCCGCCAGGCGCTTGCTGTTCCAGTACATGAGCAGGCGCACGACGATGACCGTCTGCTCGACCCACGCCGGCAGGCGACCGGGCGCCGGGCCGCGGGGCCGGTCGACGAGCGCGTCGAGGCCCCCGGCCGCGTGGGCGGTCCGCCAGCGGTGCAGGCTCGCCCGGCTGACCCCGAGCTCGAGTGCAGCCGCGATGCCCTCCTCCCGCGCGACCCGGATGCACCGGGCCCGGAACCGCAGGCCGGCGAGATCCAGTGCGGCGGAGCTGCCAGGCGGCCGGCCGCCGCGGGTCGCGAGGAAGAGGAACCCCGGCCCCTCCTGGTAAGTGTGCCGGAGGAGGCGGCGGTGGGGGTCCTTCCGGTGCTCCGGCTTGAGAGCGTCCATCCCGAGACGCTATGGCGGGCTCGCCCCCGTGTCTCACAAACCCCGGGAACTACAGCTAGCCAGCGTCAGCGTGGTGAGCCCGTCAAGGCGCGGAACAACGCGTCCGGACGCGTCCGGTACAGCTCTCGCTCGACGCGTTCGAAGATGACCCGGTCGACGGGGCCAATCTCGGCCGCGAGCGAGGGGCTGCGGGTCAGATCGTCAACGTGAATCCATACCGAGTCACCGAAGAATTGGGCTACGCGTTCGATGTAGTTCCCAAAGAAACTGTCGTAGACAACGATTGTCCGCCCCTCGATCACTGGTCCATCTCCGGTCGCCTTGAACTCGAACACGGCGCGGGCCGCGTGCACCTTCGTGGGGACCGGAACGTCCGTCTCAACCGTCTTCATCCGTGGGCGGAGTAACGTGTCAGGGACCTTCTCGGTCCGACCCAGGCCGAGCAGCCGGGCCAGCTCCTGGCCGCTCGAGAACACGCCCGTCGACACGGCATCGGCGTCGCTCCAGATCCCCGGCTGGAGCGAGTCGACGAGGGTTTTGACCTCGGCCGCGAGGGCTCTCGGCTTCCAATGGGAATCCTGGTCGAAATAGAGGGTCCCAAGGGCCGCGTCGGATGCCCGGAGCGGTAACAGCACGCTCCATCCGTCGATGGCGATCGCGGACCGGGCCTGCACGCCCGACCGCATCATCGGCCGCTCGAGGTCTGTGCATGGGATCGGAACCGGGCTGTCCGAGCGAACCGCTTCCGGGTAGATCGCATGCTTGTCCGGGATCGGGAGGAAGCGGAACCGACGCCCGGTGGCCTGGAGCGCTGCGGCAGTTTGGTCGATGCGAGCGAGGACGTCCGCGGCCGACAACTCACACGTGGGCCGCATCTCCGCCGCGGCGAACAGCCAGCCTCCGGTCCCGCGGATCACCGCAGGATTGGACGTACCGCCGAGGATCTCGTTCTCCACGACGGCGACCGCCCTCACGGCGGGCGCACGCAATGCGAGATTGTCCGACACGTAGCGATCGACGTCCTGGTACCAGGCCGGGTCAACGATGCCCGCCACGGTGATGGGCGGCGGCGTCAGGAGCGGTCGGTTCTCGATCTCCGACGGTCGGACGCCCGTCAGGAAGAGGGCGGACGGCACCACGAGCACGGCCAGGAATCCCACCACGACGGCATGGTCGATCGTGCGCCACGGACGTGATGGGCTCGGCGGCGAGAGGTGCGTGCTGAGGTCGCGTCGAACCGCGGGCCGGCTCGCTGACACTCGTCCGCCGTTGGTCATGGCTGCTGGTCTCCTAGAACTGGAAGTAAAGGAACGGGCTGTAGGCACCTGCCATGACGACAACGAGGCTTGCAGGCAGCACGACCACGATCATCGCGAGCCTGAGCAGCCGGATGGGCAGTGTGCTCGGGTTCTCCAGCCTGACGCCCGTCACCCACGTTCGCGGCGTCAGAACTGAGCCAGCGCCGATGAAGAGCGCAATCATCGCCTGGGGGGTAATCGCGAGGGCGACGTCCACGGGCAGCGCCATCGCGGGACGCACGAGGGCTTCCATGAACCCAAGGGCATATTCGATCGAGGCCGATCGGAACAGGATCCACCCGAACAGCACGAGGGCCGTGGTCCGGGCCCATCCGAGCAACGGCGGCCCCGTCGGCTGTGAGCGGCCGATGCCGAGCGCTCGCTCGATCAGCAGCAAGGTCCCGTGATACATCCCCAGATGACGAACGTCCAGTTCGCGCCATGCCACAGGCCGGTGGCCAGGAACACGAGGATCAGGTTCCGGTACGTCTGGAGGGGTGATCCGCGGTTCCCGCCCAGGGGAATGTACATGTAGTCACGAAACCAGCGGGACAACGACATGTGCCAACGTCGCCAGAATTCCGTCACCGACCTGGAGGCGTAGGGGCGATCGAAGTTCTCGGGCAGCCGCAGGCCGAACATCTGCGCGAGCCCAAGGGCCATGTCCGAGTACCCACTGAAGTCGAAGTACAGCTGGACCGCGTAGCCGACGACGCCCAGGACGGCGGCTACCATCGACAGCTCGCCGGTGGGCGCAGCAAAGATCGTGTTCACGAGCGGTGCGACGGTGTCCGCGATCAGGACCTTCTTGCCTAGGCCGAGTGAGAAGCGGTAGATCCCGGCAGCTGACGCATCGATGGTCTCCCGGCGGGCCACGAGTTGGTCCCTGATCTCGTGGAACCGCACGATGGGCCCGGCAACCAGCTGCGGAAAGAACGTGATGTAGAGGGCGAAGTCGACCCGCGATTCGAGGTGTCGAGCCGTGCCGCGAAAGACGTCGATCAGGTAGCTCAGGCTGTGGAACGTGTAGAACGAGATGCCGATCGGCAGCAGGACCGGCGCCCAGGGCATGGGTGTCAGTCCCACCAGCGTGAGCAGGCCGTTCCAGGTACCGATCCCGAAATTCGCGTACTTGAACCAGGCAAGGAGCCCGACGTTCAGGAGAACGGCGAGCGCGAGCACGATCCGTGCTCGACGCACCTGGGCTGCCTCCATCGACCGCTCAACGCGAAGGCCGAGCTCGTAGTTGATGAGGATGGAGCCGCACAGAATGAAGACGATCCAACCAGCGCCCCAGGTGTAGAACAGCAGGCTGAACGCGAGCAGCTCGGCGTTTCGGCGTGGTCTCGGCGAGAAGTAGTAGCCGGCGAGAACGAGGGGCAGGAAGAAGAACAGAAAGGTCGGGGAGGAGAAGACCATGCGGCGGCCATTGTACGAGCGGCGATCGGCCGCCACGCGGCCGTATTCTCGTTGCCGGCCGTATCGGATGCCTCACTCTGACGCTCGGCCTGACGCTCGGCCCTGGCGCGAGCCTGGGACCAGAGTCGCGGCCGGGCTCACACTGCAGCTCGACCCTAGTGGTCGTCGCGGCTCACCGCGCTGCGCCGTCCTCGCCCCCGCCCGCCTTACGGGTACGTGGTCAACGCGCGGTGGAGGAAGGCGGCCATCTGACCGCGGGTGACCTCGGCCCCCGCCCCCGGACAGAACGTGGTGGGGCTGCAGCCCTTGGTGATGCCGGAGGCCGCGAGTCGGTTGATGTTGCCCTCGAAGGTGGTGCCGGCATCGTCGGTGAAGTAGCCGGTCGCGGTGACCGGGAGATGGAAGGCCCGGTCGAGGAAGGCCGCCATCTGGCCCCGCGTGACGTCGGCCGTGGGACAGAACGTGGTGGGACCACAGCCCGTGGTGATGCCCGAGGCGGCCAGGCGGTTGATGTTGCCCTCGAAGGTGGTGCCGGCATCGTCGGTGAAGTAGTCGGTCGCGGTGACTGGCAGATGGAGGGCCCGGTCGAGGAAGGCGGCCATCTGGCCGCGGGTCACCGGGTCATCGGGACAGACGATGGTGGCGCTGCAGCTACTGGTGATGCCAGAGTCATACAGCCACAGGATGTCGGCGGCGAAGCTTGAGCCCGCGATGTCGGTGAAGGGGAGCGGGCACGGGGGCAGACCGGCTCGAGGCTGGACCCGTGCCGACCGCGTTGGTGGCGGTCACCGTGAATGTGTACGAGACGCCGTTGGTGTGCCCGGTCACCATGCACGGGAGCGGGCCGCTGGTCCAGGTGCAGTGCTTGGCGCCGGGGGAAGAGGTGACCGTGCAGCCTGTGATCGAAAAGCCACCATCGTCGGCTGGCGCGGCCCAGGTCACCGTGGCCACGGCGTTGCCGGCGGTGACGGACACGGCGGTGGGGGCGAAGGGGCGGTGGCCGGTGTCAGGCCGTAGACGGGCACCGGGGTGGTACTCAGACCCGTCAGGCCGCCGAGCTGGCCCTGGGAATTGTTGCCCCAACAGACAGCGGAACCGTCCGAGAGAACGGCACAGGTGACGAAGACGCGGGCGGAGATCGCGGTGGCTGTGGTGATCGTGCTCACCGCCACCGGATTGGAGGTGTCGGAGGTCGTCCCGTTGCCGAGCTCACCATCCTGGTTAGCTGTGGGCCGACATCGGGAAGTGGCGACGGAGCCAAATTCGCGAGGCATTGGCGGACATCACCCTCGACGATGATGCGGTTGCAACGCTCGAGATCCTCGCTGACCGGTTCACTCGCGCAGTCTCCTAGCCGGACCTCGATCCCATGGCGCGCAACGCCTAGCTGCCGCTCACGTCAAACACCCCAGACGGGCGTCGGCGACTCGGCGATCAAGACCTCGCGGCGAGTGTCGCAACCGTCACCGTCGGCGTCGATCCAGTGGACGAACACGCTGCCGTCGTACGCGGTGCGATCCTCGACGGCAGTCTTCGGGTCTCCGAGCAGCGCCAGCGGCGTGCCCGTCACCTCTCGCTACGGCCCGAACGCCCGGTGGAGGAAGGCCGCCATCTGACCCCGGGTGACCTCGGCCTTGGGACAGAACGTGGTGGGCCCGCAGCCCTTGGTGATGCCGGAGGCCGCCAGCCGATTGATGGTGCCCTCGAACGTCGTGCCGTTGTCGTCGGTGAAGTAGTCGGTGGCAGCGCTGGGCAGCTTCAGAGCCCGGTCGAGGAAGGCCGCCATCTGGCCTCTTGTGACGTCGGCTGTGGGGCAGAACGTCGTGGTCGTGCAGCCCGTCGTGATGCCTGAGGCCGCGAGCCGGTTGATGTTGCCCTCGAAGGTCGTGCCGTTGTCGTCGGTGAAGTAGTCGGTCGTGGTGCTGGGCAGCTTGAGAGCCCGGTCGAGGAAGGCGGCCATCTGGCCGCGGGTCACCGGATCGTCGGGACAGAAGTAGTACGGCTTGCAGCCGCTGGTGATGCCGGAATCGGCCAGCCACTCGATATCGGCGTAGAAGCTGGAGTCCGCGATGTCGACAAAGCCCGTGGCGACCAGTGCGCCGATCCACGACCCGGAGGGTCCTGCCGTGTACTGAAACGAGGTCGAGCCGATGGTCAGGAACCCAGGATCAGCCGTCGTCGTGCTGAGATAGGAAGCCGGCTTGGAGTTTAGGTTCGACTGCGTCATGCCGCTACCTGCGCTGTAGATGTTCTGGTTGCCGTTCTCGGAGAACGCCGAGTAGCTCAGCGTGGCATAGCTGTCGGTCACCAGCCAAAGGCCATCGCGACCATTGCCCGTCACAAGGCTGTTCTTGACCGTGAGGCGCGCCGCTGGTTGGTTCGCCGCCGCAGCCACATGGATTCCATCGTCGCTGTTGTCCCAGATGGTGACGTGGTCCAGCGTCTTGTTGGTCGTCCCCGGATCAGCCATCACCCCCATACCGTTGCGCCAGTAGAGATCATTGCGCGCCACGAGATCGCCCGCGCCTGAACCCTGCTTGCCGTCGAACAGGTATAGGCCGAAGCGGCGGTTCGACCACACGGAGTTGCCGCTCAACCGGGTCCCGACGATCGCCGGCATGCCTGAGGATTCCTGGGTGATATGGATGCCGACGTCGTTTCCCCAGATCTTGTTGTCGGAGACCTCGGTGTCCTGCGCACCGTTGGCGATGCTCACGCCCGAGGCGTTGTTGTACACGGACCCCGTCGGGTTGAACTTCTGGCCGTGCAGCAGGTTGCGGCAGATGACATTGCCGCTCGAGACCCCGGTGTAGCCGCTGCCGCCGGGCGGTCCCTGGACCTTGATCCCCTGGAGCGCGTTGTCATGGAAGTCGTTGTCGCAGACGGTCGCGTCGACTGTACCCTCGTCGATCTTCACCGCCTGGAACGTGTTGTATGCACCTTCGTTGCGTTCGATCACGGCGCCGGTCGCCGGATCCGGCCCGCTCGATGTCTGCAATCCGGAGACACTGATCCCCATCAGGAGGTTGCCGATCAGCCGGTTGTCGGTGGCCGTGCCGTTGTCGACCCCCTTCGCGAAGCTGATCCCGTTCGCCGAATGCCGGACCTCGAACCCGCGGACCGTTACGTCGTGAACACCGTTCACCCCGTAGAAGAAGAACGTGTTGCGCATTACCACGTCGAACGAATGGTTCGGTGCTGAGCCAAGATTGAGCGGAGCGACGTACAGCGTGCCGTCCAGGTTGCCGCCGCTCCAGTAGTAGCCTCCGGAACCATCAGAGGCATGTGCCTTGAGGTCGGCAAGGCTGGTGCGCTCCCAGAGCCACCCGGTGACATCCTCGAACACGGCGGTCTTGAGTGAGCCCGAGAGTTGGCCGAAGTCGAATGGCTCGGTTGCCCAGGCCGTCTTCCAGACACCGGTGGAGTAGACGCTCCAACTCTTCCCGGGCGCCGGGGCCGTGTCGCCTCCGGAGACGATCGGCAGCGTGTATCCGTACCTGCTGCCGTTGTATCCGACTGCCTCGAACACGATCGGCGCGCTGCTCGTTCCGGAGGCATCCCAGCCAGGAGGGATGGGCCGCTCACGATAGACATAATCCGAATAGCCGACGACGCTCACCTTCCAGCCTGCTGCCGAGGACTTCTTCTTCAGCGCGCCGGATGCGGCCGCAATCGTCTTGAACGCGTTGTTCAGCGTGGTACCAGTGTTCGCGTCGCTCCCGTGCTTCCCGTCGACGTAGTACTGCCCCCCGGACACCGCGCGCGCCGGGGCGGCAACCTGCGTCAGCAGCGGAAGAGCGATCAGGACGGAGACAATCAGCAGGCCGGCACGCATGGTGAAAGGGTGAGGCTCGCCCACGGGCAAGGTCAACGGGAGGATCGGTTAGCGTGCGGCGAACGGACGTACGGTCCGTTTGCGGACGCAGTGACCAGTCACGGCCGCGGCGCTGGCGACCGAGTGGTCGATCGACGCGACCCGAACCACTGGCGCGCGCCCGATCACGTGGCGGCGAGTGCTACGATCCGGCATCGTGCCCATGGAATCTGACGCCGACACGAACGACCGGGTTGCCGTTCGAGGCGGCCTCGCCCGCGCCGCGACTTTGCGTGGTTGGTTCCCTCCCGCTGCGATCCTTGCGTTCGGCGCGGGTCTGTTCCTGTATCGGATCGGCAGCGCTTCGTTCTGGTTCGACGAGGCGTTCAGCGTCCAGGCCGCAGGCCAGGGACTGCGTCATCTGCTGAACGTCTCCCAGGGCGCCGAGGCCAACATGATCCTCTACAACCTGCTGCTGCGCGGGTGGCTAGAGCTGGGCTCAAGTGAGATCTGGGTGCGCCTGTTGTCGGCCGCGTGCATGCTCGGTGCCGTCGCCGTCACATGGCTGCTCGCGCGCAGGCTGTTCGACACCCGAGTGGCAACGGTCAGTGCCGGTTTGCTCGCAGCTAACGCCATGGTGGTCCGCTACGCCCAAGAGGCCCGCAGCTACGCCCTGTTGCTCCTGCTGGTCGTTGTCGCGACCTACCTCCTGGTGCGGGCCCTGGAGCGGGGCGAGCGCCGCTGGTGGGCCGCGTATCTCGTCGTCGGAGGCCTGATCGCCTATGCACAGGTCATCGGAGCCCTGGTGCTGCTGGCACACGCTGCGGCCATCCTGCTGCACCCGAGACGACCACCGCTGCGCGAGCTCGTGACGGGCGCCTCGCTGCTTGCCGTGGCTGTTGCCCCGATCGCGCTCGTCATTGGAAGCTCAGCCGCAGGTGGGCCGACGTGGATAGGGCCGGTGGCGCTGGGGAGCCTCGGCCAGACTGCGGTTGCCCTTGCCGGCGGACTGGCCGGTCCCGCGGGCCAACCGACGTGGCTACTCGCCCCGGCGTATGGTCTGCTGATCGTCTTGGGCGCGACGCGTGTCCGAACGTTGCGTGCGTGGCCGGAGCGATGGGCGATATGGCTGATGCTCGGCTGGTTGATCCTCCCACCCGCCGTATTGGTCATCGTGTCCGTCGTCAAGCCGATCCTCGTGGCGCGGTACTTGATCGTGATCGTGCCACCCGTTTCGATGCTCGCTGCCGCGGGCCTCGTGCGGCTGCGGCGGCCCGTCCTTGTTGGACTCGGTGCAGCGGCCGTCGTCATGTTGGCCCTGCTCGGTGACTCGGCTTACTACGCTGACCCCGGGAAGCCCGATTGGCGGGGCGCCACGGAATACATCGCGGACCACGGCTCGGCCCATGACCGCTGGCTGATCTACGAAAGCTGGGCGTGGCGCCCCGTCGTCCTGTACGTCGCGATGCTCCATGACGCAGACCATTTCCCGGTTCGGCTATGGATGGACCTTGATTCCTCGCGTTCCGATTACGCCTCGATGCTCGGACAAACCGCCGAGACGACAGCCGACGAGGCCCGGACGATCTGGGTGATCGCGACGCCGACCTCCAGGGGAGTAGTCGACCCGGTCACGGCGCCAGCATTCGCGGGCCTACGGGCCGCGTACGTGCTGGCCGAGCGCAAGACCTTCGACCACGTCCTCCTGCTCCGTTTCGAACCGCGCTCCGGAGGTTGACGGAACGCAGCCGGCGTTGAACCGAGGTCGACCTCCCGGACCACATGACTGAGGGGGAAACGGCGACGAAAACCGGTCAGACCAGCGTGGCCGGGTGCGCGCCACTCCGAGCGGAGTCAGGCCCAAGCGACCGTACAATCGAGCACATGCCAGTCCCCCGTCGAGCCACCGGCGTCGTCATCGCCTGGATGCCCGTGAGCCAGCGCAGCGCGACCATCGCGGACCGACTTGGCTACGACCTACATCTCGTCGGACGTCCGGGATTCAGGACGCCTTGGACGGCACCGCTTGCATACCCGATCGCAGCGCTGCAGACGGCCTGGTTCCTTGCCCGACGGAGGCCACGCGCAATCATCGTGGCCGTTCCCCCTATCATCGCTCCGCTGGTTGTGCTCCCGATCGCGGCTGTGCTGCGCGCGTCACTCGCGCTCGATGTGCACTCAGGGGCGATGCTCGATCGCCGATGGCGCTGGTCCGTCGGAATCCTGAAGCAGATGAACCGACGGGCGACCACCGCCATCGTGACGCTTCCCTCGCTTGCAGTCGACCTCGCGGCTCCTCGGGGTCGCGTCATCGTCGTGCCGGACCCGTTGCCCGCTCTGTCGGCCCAGACCGAACCAGCCCCGGACGATCGCGATTCGCCACTCGTTGTTGCAGTGTGTGGGTGGGGTGACGACGAACCGATCGACGCACTCGTCGCAGCGGCACGGGGCGAATCCTGGAACCTGACGCTTACTGGTAGAGCTCGTCGAGCGCTGGACCTGCCCCCGAATGTCAGTCTCAGTGGCTTCCTGTCTACCGACAACTACGTTTCGCTGGTGTCGGGTGCGGACGCCGTGGTCGTGCTCACGACGCGGGAAGACACGCTGCTGTCAGGGGCGTGGGAAGCTCTCGCACTGGGCCGCCCGCTGATCGTGTCCGATACCAAGGCGTTGAGGCAGACGTTCGGGGACGGCGTCACGTATGTCGCGCCACACGCTGGGGCGATCACGGACGCGGTGCAGCGGACATTGGCCGACCCGTCCGCTGCCCAGCGCACCCGCGCACTCAGGACGACGTTGGGTGCCGCAAACGACCTCGCCCTAGAGCAGCTTGGCCGGCTGCTGAGGCCTCGTGCGGATCAATCTCCGCGCTGAGTGGCCTCGGCGGAGCGGGTGAGCGCCTGATCCAGGGCGAATCGTGATCGGGTCCGTAGCGCGTCGATGGCCTCCTCGTCCGGGAGGCAACCGGATCGGCCGTCCAGAAAGGCACGGATGATGGCCCGGAGTTGCTCGGCTGTGCGCGGCTGGTCCACGGCGACCATCGGGATGCCCAGCTCGGCCGCCAGCGACGCAACTTTGGGTTCATAGGCCAGTGCGATCGTCGGTCGGCGAACCAGCGAGGCCGCGATGACGGCGTGGTAGCGCATCGCGATCACCAGGTCCGCGGCCTCGATCTCGGCAAGCAGCTCTGCCCAATCGAGTTCTGTGTCCCTGACATCGGCGCTCGCGACGCGAGGGTCCGCCGCGATAGCACGAGCCTCGGCGTGGTCGCGCGGCCAGTAGAGGCTGATCAGCCGGGTCTCCCAACCGGCCGCGGCCAGCGATGCAACCCCATCGGCGACGGCGTCGCGGAGTCCCTCCTGCCGACGCTCGCGCTCGGCCTCCTTCCCGAACCATGGCCGGATGCTCACGACTACGCGGGGGGTACGCAGCGGCTGCGTCGATGGCGGGTGGTGGAGAGCCATCACCTTGCTCGCGTACGTAGGATCCGCCCCAAGGAGCACGTGCCCGACACCCAGATCTTCCAGGACACGCAGTGAAGCCGCGTCACGGACCGTCCGTACCTGTGCCAGCCGAGCGATCGTCGCGATCAACCAGCGTCCCGGGCGCGTGTAGATTGGCCCGACCCCGACGCCCACCAGGGCAACGGGCTTGAGCAGCAGCCTGGCGACAAGTGCCGTCCCGAGCAGCTCCAGGGGGAGTCGAAGGCCCTCGTCCTTGAGGATGCCGCCCCCTCCGATGACTACCCGGTCCGCCGTTAGGATCGCGGTTAGGTATCGGAGGAGACCGAAGCCGCCGGTCGGGACGGCCCGAGACGACGACTCCCGTGGCCCTCGGACCGCGTAGTGAGCTATCTGCACCCCGAGCGTCGCGGCGGCGTTTTCGATCGCCTCGCGAATCGCTTCGTCGCCGACGTTGTGCATGCCGTAGTAGCCGACCAGGAAGATCCGGGGACGGGAGGATCGCGGCCCGGGGCGACGCCAGATCCGGCCGATCACGCGCCGACGCGCGCCTGGATCTGCGGAGTCCCGCGGCGCTGCGACAACGAGCCTCGCTGCAGGATCGGATAGGCGACCAGGAGGGCGAGAGGGAATGGCCCGTACAGGCTCACGGCGAATGCCTGGGTCATCGTCAGCACGGCAAGCCCGACCCACGCCGGAGCGAACCATGCCGCGGCCGGACCTAGCCGACGAAGTGCGGCGAGGAGCGTAGCCACCATCAGCCCGGCCAGGATCACGATCCCGGGTACGCCGGTCTTGAGTCCGACCGTGAGGTACGCATTGTCGACGGATGGCGCCCGCCGGAGCGTGTGGGCGCGGGCGGCATTGTAGGCGTAATCAACATCCGTAAGGGAGCCCAGGCCGGCACCCGTGATCGGATCGTGGATGATGACTGCGGCAGCGGCACGATACGAGGGAAACCGCCCGATCGCGAGCGATCCCAGATCCGATTCCGGATCGCGGAACAGCAATCGGTCGATCGGAGCTGCGGGCCCGCCTGACGGATCCTGCGCAGATTGTGCGGGCGTACCCGCGATATTGGCCACGAGTCCCACGGCCAGAGCCGCGACGCCAACGAGAGCCAGCGCTCCCGTCGATCGCAGCAGGTGCCGGGGCGTCGCGCGGCCGCGCGCCTGGACCGCGTACGCGATAAGACACAGACCGACGACCGCTCCCGTTGCAAGGATCGATGTCCGGGTCAGCGAGAGTACGACCGCGCTCAACAGCAGCACGAGCCAGCCCGCACGCCACCACGTACGTCGCCGCAGCAGCTGCGCGGTGACATAGGCCACCGATACCAACAGGTACGCACTGTTGCCGAACTGCATGCGCAACGCACCACGATCGTACGTGAGCTCCTGGTCCTTCAGGCCCCCGTCGAAGAGGGGCAGGAGCGCTGCGAGGATGACCACGACAGCAAGCATCGTGAGGCCGATCATCATTCCCCGAAGGATGGCGGGACGCGTGGTCGCGCCGAAGGCAGCGAGCACGATGACGCCGTAAAGCCCCCACCAACGGACATCCCTGACAACGTCCCGAGCGTCGTTGCCACGAGCCACGCCGGTCAGAAGCGCGCCGACGCCCAAGGCGAGGAGCAACGCAGCGAACACCAGGCTGGCTGTCAGTGGCGGCCATCGACGCCGCAGCCGAGGCAGCGCCGCGACGATTCCGACGATCAATGCCGCGTCGTGAGGCCGCACCGGAAGGCCGGCGAACTCGAAGGTCAGGGTGTCGGCACCCCGCCCCCACGGGAGCGCGAGCGCGACGAGGGCGGCCGCGGGCAGCGGGCCCAGCCTGCGGTCCGTCGCCAGCAGGATCGTTGCCATGGCCGCGGAGATCACGGTGACCGCATTCGGGGGCATGGTCACAGCCAATGCCGCCGCGAAGATCAGTACGCCGAAGCCAGCGATCGACATGGGCGACCATGCACCGACACGCTGTCGGACGGTAGTGCCTACCGGGCGACGCACCTTGTCGGCAGCGGCTTCCCGAACGTCCATCCCTCCCGTCGCCACCTTGGCCAAGTATCCCGATCGGAGACCTTAGCACGGACCTCGTGTCGACTCGGCTCCTGACGGCCGTCCGCTTGGTACCCTACAGGGCATGCACGACGCCGGGCCTCAGCGCCTCCTGGTCATAGGCGCAGGCTACGTCGGCCTGGTATCTGCCGTCGGCTTCGCGACGATGGGTCACGACGTGGTCGTCGTCGAGCGGCGATCGGACCGACTCGAGGCCCTCCGCAACGGACGGGTGCCGATATTCGAGGCCGGCCTCCAGGAGGCGTTTGGCGCCGCCGTCGCCGCCGGTCGGTTGCGAGTCAGCGACGTGCCAACCGGCCAGCCAGACTTCGTCATGGTCTGTGTCGGTACCCCGATCGGGACGGACGGACGAAGCGACCTGTCTCAGCTCAGGGAAGCGCTGCGGGAGGTCGGTGGTCTCCTCGCTGCTGGGACACCGCTGATCATCCGCAGCACCCTGCCCCCCGGGTCGACGGATCGGGCAGTGCAATGGGCGGGCGTGTCCCCAGCTAACGTATTCGCGAACCCGGAGTTTCTGCGACAGGGCACAGCATTGGCTGACTTCATGCAGCCGACTCGTGTTGTCGTCGGGCACTTTCCGGACGCGGATCCAGCCATCGTCAGCCGGGTCGTTGGCCTCTATCGGCCGCTTGGTGCGCCAGTCCTGGTCATGGATATCGCCTCAGCCGAGATCGTGAAGAACGGCGCCAACGCTTTCCTTGCCCTCAAGCTTTCGTTTGCCAACGAGATCGCGTCGCTCGCCGAGGAGTTCGGTGCCAACGCGGATTTGGTGCTCGATGGGATCACGAGCGACCCAAGGATCGGGCGCTTGTACATGAAGCCTGGCCTCGGGTTCGGCGGCAGCTGCCTCCCCAAAGAGCTCCGGGCGCTCGCGATCGCCGGGATGGGACGGGGACTCCCCATGCTGGTGACAAACGCGGCGTCGGAGGCGAACGCGGCCCAGATGGCCCGCTTTGCCGGGCGGATCGAGACCATCACAGGGGGCGTTTCGGGCAGGACAGTGGCGATGCTGGGACTGGCCTTCAAGAGCGACACCGACGACGTGAGAGACTCTCCGCCGCTCATGGTCGCCAAGGCGCTGATTGACCGTGGGGCCGTCGTCGTCGGTTACGACCCACAAGCCGGAGCCAACGCCGCCGCAAGCGTCCCGGCAATTAGGCTGGCGGCCACCCCGATGGCGGCTCTCTCCGGCGCGGACGTATGCGTGATCGGCACCGAATGGCCAGTGTTCCGTGACCTCGATTGGGCCGCCGCGAGGTACGTGATGCGATCGCCAGTCGTGGTCGATGGTCGAAGGTTGCTGGACGCCGAGGCGATGAGGCGACTCGGGTACCGCTACGCGACCGTGGGCACTCCGGACCGGATTCCGGACGTCGCCGGGGCGCCGGCTGGGTGAGCCCGGAGGCAGCCGCACGTACAGGTGCCCGCGACAGCGGCAGCCGACCCCGCGTAGTCATCCTGGTCGAGAACCTCCCGGTTCCCCTGGATCGACGGACCTGGCAGGAAGCGCGCGCGCTGTCTGAGAGGGGCTGGGACGTCACCGTGATCGGGCCGGTCGGAGCCGGCGCGATGTCGAGGATCCGGGATTGTGTCGACGGGATCGAGATCTTGCGCTACCCGCAGCGTGCAGCCTCCGGCCTCGCAGGCTACTTCGCCGAATATCTCCCGTCACTGCTGTTTACGGCAGGATGGCTCGCGTGGACGGCACGACGGGGCCACGTGTCCGTGATCCACGCCTGCAATCCACCTGACCTCTTCTGGCCGCTCGGGGCGCTGTTCCGTCTCCGGGGAACGGCCTTTGTGTTCGATCAGCACGACGCCAATCCCGAGCTGAGTCTCACGAAGTTCGGCCGACGTGGCTGGATTGCCCGCCTTCTCCATCGGGTAACGCTCATGATGGAGCTGGCGTCCTATCGGACTGCGAGGCTCGTACTGGTTCCAAACTCGTCGTACGCAGAGATCGCCAGGGTGCGGGGGCGTGTGCCGCCGGAACGACTGGCCGTGGTCCGCAACGCTCCGGATGTCGACCTCTACAGGCGCTCCGCAGAAGGGGTTGTGCCCGAACGGCTCACTGTCGGCTATGTGGGCGTGATGGGCTCCCAGGACGGGATCGAGATCCTGATTGATGCCTGGCGGGTGGTCGTCGCCCAGGAGGACATGGCAACTGCAATTCTGCATCTCGTCGGAGATGGCGAGGCACGACCCGGCCTCGAACACATGGTCGCAAGGTCCGGCCTCACTGAGAATGTGACATTCCACGGTTACATGCCCCCGCAAGATTTCGTCCCGATCCTGGCAGGGTGTCAATTCACGGTGAGCCCGGACCCGCCGACACCCTTCAACAACGTCTCAACAATGGTGAAGGTGCTCGATTCGCTGGTCATCGGACGCCCCGTCGTCGCATTCGACCTGCACGAGACACGGCTGCTCGCGGGTTCCGGAGCAGAGATCGTCCAGGAGCCGTCACCGGGGGCGCTTGCGGGCGCGATGATCGCTCTGCTTCGGGATCCGAAGCGCTTGGCGGTGCTCGCCTCGGCTGCAGCCCGGCGCCCGGATGACCTCGACTTGAGCTGGCGGCAGTCGGCCGACACGTTGATGAAAGCCTACGCGCCGCTCGCAGGGTGAAGCCCGCGGCAGACGAGATTGCTCCGAGCCGAGTCGGTTCTGATACGCGGTTGACGGAGCCGCGTGGAGTATGGACCAGCGCGGCGATGGTCTTCGGCGGCAATGTTGCCGCCCGAGCGCTGGGTTTCCTGTTCCCGGTTGTGCTCGCGAGGGCGACGGGGCGCGCCGACTTCGCGCTCGTCTACTTCTTCGTCAACACGGGCTTCTTCGTCGGCGAGCTCGTGCTGGCAGGATTCCCCACAGCGCTGACTCGCTATCTTGCTGCCCCAGGCACGGTCGAACGCGGGACCTGGCTCCTGGCATCGATTGGGGCGGGAGTCCCGCTTCTCGTCATCTCACTGGGCGCCGGCGTTGTGTTCGCGATGCGAGGTGACGCGTCCCCCGGTCTGCTGGCGTTGGTCATCGTCGGGCTCACGATCGACGCCTACTACTTCGGTGGCCTCCGAGGACTTGGCCGGTTCGGGACGCTGGTCGCCTACCGGGTGAGTGCCAATCTGACCCAGATCCTCATTGTCGTGCTCGCGTGGCGATTTGGCGTTGCCACCGTGCCGGTGATCGTCGCTGCGTACTCGCTGTCGTACCTGGTGCCGATGATCGCCATCGAGGTTAAATTCGGACCGATGCGGTCCTTGGGGCGACGCGTCTCGAGACCCACATCGCTTCACATGAGGACCCTGGCTCGTTTCGGGATCCCCGCGGTTATCTCCGGAGTGGCCTATGCCGCCGTCGTCGGACTGGACGTCTTCTGGGTCCGGATTCTGGCACCGGACAGCCTGGCGATCTATGGCGCCGCAAGATCCCTGGCGATGCCGATGAGCCTGGTTCCCTTTGCGATCAGTGTCGTCCTGATGCCTCGGGTCGCGATCGCGACCGAGCAAGAGCGGTACCGACTGCTTGCCCAGGGATTGGGCCTCACCGGGACCGTGGGTATCGGCGCCATCGTCGGCTACGCGCTGCTGAGCCAGCTCGTCGTCAGCATCGTGTACCCAGCCTCGTTCGGAGACGCTGCGCGGCTTCTGCCGCTCCTTGCCATTTCCATGGGATTGATGGGCCTGTATTCGATCCTCAGCCAGTGGTGGATGGGAACCGGGCGCGCCATGTTTCCGGCCGCGGGCCTCGTCATCGGCGCGCTGACCGCCTGTGGCGCTCACGCCGCTCTGGACGGGCCAGTCGGCGCTGCGGGCGCAGCCCTCGCGATGGGACTCGGCGCCTCGGCCGCGATCGTGGTCCTGGGAACCGCAACGATGTGGGAGTGGGCGAGACTACGCGGGAACGGGGCGGCAGGTCGCGGCTGACGAGACAGTCATTTCGCCGCACGTATCGCCATTCAACGCCCGGACAGCATCGCCGGCACCGTGCGGACCATGATCTTGAGGTCCATCCACAGCGACCACCGGTCGATGTAGCGAAGGTCCAGCTCGACCCAGCGGTCGAACTCCTCCTCCAGGCGCGCCGAGACCTGCCACAGGCCCGTGATCCCGGGCTTCATCGACAACCGGCGTCGGTGCCACAGGTCGTACCCGGCGACCTCGTCGGGCAGCGGGGGACGGGGCCCGACGATGCTCATCTGGCCGCGCAGGACGTTCCAGAACTGCGGCAGCTCATCGATGCTGGCGCGGCGGAGGACGCGCCCCACGCGCGTGGTCCGGGGGTCCGCCTTGAGCTTGAACGCCGGCCCGGTGATCTCGTTGAGCAGCGCCAGCTCGGCGCGCTTGAGCTCTGCGTCGGGGACCATCGTCCGGAACTTGACCATCCGGAATGGCCTGCCGTGGAGCCCGACCCGGGTCTGTCGGAACAGGACGGATCCGCGATTGTCGAGCCAGATCGCGAGCGAGACCAGGATGAACACCGGCGCAAGCACGAGCAGCGCGGCCGAAGCAAGCGCGATGTCGAGGATCCGCTTGGCGGCCAGTCCCAGCACGCGATCGGGACCATTGGACACCGTGAGGATCTCGAGGCCCGCCAGCGTCTCGACACGTCCGCCGCTCAGCGGGGCGAGCTCCGGCCTGAGCACGACCCGGACTCGCCGGCCGGTCTGCTGACAGATTGCGACCACCGGCTCGAGGTAGGCGACCTCGTCCGCGGCAAATGCGGCGATCAGCTCGTCGGCCACGACCTCGCTGAGGACCATCTCGAACGCATCGAGCGGACCGAGCACCTCGGGCACCGATTCGGACGGCCGCCCGAGGTAGCCGAGGACCCGGTGGGCAAGGGCCGGGTGCTGCTCCAATCGCTCCGCGACGGCGCGCGCCTCAGGCCCGGTGCCCAGCACGAGCAGGTAGCGGACGCCAAGCCCGCGGTGACGGGCGATCGCCACCAGCAAGCGAAGCGCCCGCCGCTGGACGATCGAAAGCCCGACCTGGCTCGCGAACAGGTAGATCAGGAACAGTCGACTGACGTTGGGTGCATGAACCAGGAACAGCACGCTGAACACGCCGACGGCAACCACGAACCCGGCGCGAAGGATGTCGGTCACCTCGCCGCGGAATGTCCATCGCGACCGAAGCTGGTCGAGCTCCTGGAGCCACTCGGCGCCGGCCCACAGCAGGCCGTATCCCGCTGCCCACACCCACCACTCCGCGCCGGCGGCCGTCCAGGTGTGGGTCCAGCCAGGGCCGAAGCGGACCATCGACACGAGCGCAAACAGGGCCAGTGCCGCGAACCCGTCCCCGAGCAGGAGCGCCACGCGCAGGACCCGGATGTGATGGCGGACCATCAGGAGCCCGCGTACCGGCTGTCGGAGCCGAACAGCTCGACCGAAAGCTTCGCGATCCGGTCCGGCACGAGCTTCAGCGTGTAGACCCCCCCGGTGGACGCCGTGGGCGGATGGATCGCGTACGGCGGCCCGAGCACGTAGCGCTTGATCGTGCTGTTGTCGACGCCGCGCGCAAGCGCGATGAACTCCTCCAGCCGGTCCGTCGGGAGGTTGGTGCGGACCGTGTCGCCGGCGACCCGGATGATGGCGGGCAGCTTGGTGATCATGTCGGGCGAGACGAGCTTCCCCCGCAACGCGACGAGGAGCTGCTGCTGGCGCGCCGCCCGGGTGAAGTCGCTGTCCCCCGCCCCCTGCCGGGAGCGCACATAGGCAAGCGCGGTACGTCCGTTGAGCGTCACCTTGCCGGCCTTGAGGAAGAAGCCGTGCGTCCCGTCGAGCCAGTCGTACCGCGGGTCGTTGATCGCGCGCTCGTTGGTCACCGTGACGCCGCCGACCTCGTCGATCATGCGGGTGAATCCGGCAAGGTCGATCGCCGCGTAGTAGTGGATCGGGATGCCGATCAGGTAGCCAAGCTCGTGGATGATCGTCGGGAACGGCCCGTCGGGGAACTCCTTGGGATGGTTCCGAGCCCAGGTCATCAGCGAGTTGATCTTGCCTGTGAAGGTTCGCCCGTCATAGAGCGGGAAGTTGGAGATGTCGCGAGGCATGCTCAGCATGACGACCGAGTCATCGACCGGGTTGATGCTGATGACCAGCAGGGTGTCCGTCAGGGCGTGATCGCGGCCGGCCGCGGAATCGATGCCGGTCAGCAGGATGTTGATCCGGGAGTCGGCGGTCTCGGGAGTGGCCATCGGGGTCGCAACGAAGTCATCCGAGGGCGAGGGTGACGCGTCGGTCGACGAACTGGGTGCGGTCGTCGCCGAGGTGTCCGGGCCACCACCCACGAAGATACGGGTGCCGGCGTCGTACACGTCGTAGGCGAGCCAGGCTCCCATGCCGTGCGTCACGACGACCGCCGCCAGCAGCACGGTCGTCAACGCCATGGCCGGCATTCGGAGGCCGGACTGCCGGCGCACCACGAGGGCGACGTCCACCATCGCGATCAGCCGCCACACGCCGGTCAGCAGCAGCAGCACCAGGACGTTCATGGAGCCCGATGGCGTGATGACGTAGGCGAGGGTGGCGTCGAGCCCGCCGAGGAGCTCCAGCGCGATTGCGATTCCAGCGACGACCGCAGGCAGGGCGAACGCGAGGGCCGGACGCCTTCGTCCCAGGTATGCGTGCCCGAGACCCGGAAACACGAACGAGAGCGCGATGGCGATCGAGGCTGACTTCCTGTTCATAGCCCCCCAGACACGCGAGCAACGTCGGGCAGCGTCAACGGTCCGTGGTCATGACCTGACGATGTCGAACCGTATGCGCAGCTAACCCTACTCGACACTACCCAATAGTCCCTATTCACCCACCAACCGGCAGGTCCCCCCGGACACTGAGGTCAGCCGCTCGCGCGGCTCCAGGCAAAGGCGGCTGACTCGGGACGGGCAAGCCAGTCCTCGAGCGTCCCGGCGCTCGCATCCTTGGGCGACAGCACCGGATCGGTGACCGGCCACGGGATCCCCAGGTCGGGGTCGTCCCAGCGGACGGCGGTTTCGCTCGCCGGATTGTACGGCGCCGTGCAGAAATACTCGATCTCCGCGACATCGCTCAGCGCCGCAAACCCGCGCGCGAACGTGGCCGGCGCCCAGAACAGCAGCGGCTCGTCGGCGGACGCGTCCACCGTGACGACCTGCCCCAGCGTGGGCGAACCGGGCCGGACGTCCGCGGCGACCATGAACGCCCGCCCGGTCACGACCCGCATCAGCTTGCCCTGGGGCGGATCCCACTGGAAATGGAGCCCGCGCACCACGCCCCGCACCGACCGCGACTGGTTGACCTGGGCGAACGCGGTCGGCAGCCCCAGCTCTGCGAACCAGTCGGTCCGCAGCACCTCCGCGAACCAGCCGCGCTCGTCGGGGAACAGGCGTGGCCGGACGAGGCGGACCTCGGGCAGCGCCGTCGGCTCGATCGTGAACGGCACCGCTACATCATCGCCAGGCCGCCATCCACCCCGAGCACCTGGCCCGTGATGTAGGCGGCCTCATCGGAGGCCAGGAATGTCACGGCGGATGCGATCTCGTCCGGCGTCGCAAAGCGGCCGAGCGGCGTTGCGCCCTTGATCGCGGTCTTGACGTTGTCCGGGAGCCCATCGGTCAGCTCGGTCACCACGAACCCCGGGGCCACCGCGTTCACGGTGATCCCGCGCGATGCGACCTCACGGGCGAGGGCCTTGGTCAGGCCGATCAACCCCGCCTTGGATGCCGAGTAGTTGGCCTGGCCCGCGTTGCCCATCTGGCCCGACACGCTGGACATGTTGATGATCCGGCCCGAGCGCTGTCGGAGCATCGGGCGGAGCACGGCGCGGGCCATGTAGAACGAGCCCGTCAGGTTGACGTTGAGGACCTCGGCCCAGGCCGTGTCGCTCATCCGCATCGCCAGATCATCGCGCGTGATCCCGGCGTTGTTGACCAGGATGTCCACCCGCCCGAACTCGCGCAGCGTCTCCTCGACCGTGGCCGCGCAGGAAGCCGGATCGGTGACATCGCCGCCCACGCACACGGACCGGCGGCCGAGCGCCTCGACATCACCCTTGGTGTGGTCATCGATAAGGCATGCGGCGCGGTCGATGAACGCGACATCGGCGCCCTGCCGACCGAGCATGATCGCGACGGCGCGGCCGATGCCGCGCGATCCGCCGGTCACGATGGCCACCTTGCCGGTGAGATCGAGCATGTGGGTGTCCTCCTGTTGTCGGGAAGTCCGCGGCCAGGCGGTGAATCCGGTGACCGGCGCGACGGCGATCAGCGGGTTGGGGCGGTCGCGGGCTCCGGATCGCCCGGGGCAACATCGGACAGGTCGAGCTCCACGGGCAGCGGGCGGCGCATCACCTCGGCCAGCGCGGGCGGGATCGGGTCGACCGAGTCCCAGTCCACGGGCAGCCTGACGGCCACGTCCTCGGCGCGGACGGCGGCCTCGCCGATCAGCCCCCGGGCAGGGTCGGCGGTCCATTCCATGGCCACGGCACCGGACGTGAACCCGGCCCCGAAGGCGACCAGGACGAGATGGTCGCCGACGGCCACCCGGCCCTCGTTGACGGCCTCGGCAAGCGCGATCGGCACGGACGCCGCCGAGGTGTTCCCGTAGCGGTCGAGATTGACGAACATCCTGTCCATCGGGAGGTTGAGGCCCTTGGCCACGGCCTCGATGATCCGGATGTTCGCCTGGTGCGGGATGAACAGGTCGATGTCCGCGGGCTGGAGGCCGGCCTTGGCGACCGCGGCCAGCGCCGTGGATGCCAGGGTGCGGGTCGCAAACCGGTAGGTCTCGCGGCCCTCCATCCGGATCTTGTGCTCGCCGCGTGCGATGGTCTCGGCCGACGGCGGGCTCTTGGACCCGCCGGCCGGGAGCCAGATCATGTACGCGCCCTGGGGCTCCGTGGTCAGCTCGATGCCCGCGGGTGCCGTCGGCTCGCCGGATGCGGACAGCACGACGGCGCCGGCGCCGTCGCCGAACAGGATGCAGGTGCTCCGGTCCGAGTAGTCCAGGAAGCGGGTCAGGAGCTCGGCGCCGATGACCAGGACGTGCTTTGCGATCCCCGCCGCGATGTAGGCCGTCGCCGTCGCGTACGCATACACGAACCCTGAGCAGGCCGCCATGACGTCAAAGGCCGCGGCCCGGGTGTTGCCGATGGCCTCCTTGACCAGCGCGGCCGTGGACGGCATCCAGTAGTCGGGCGTCAGCGTCGCCAGCAGGATGATGTCGATGTCGTCTGGCTCCAGGCCCGCGGTCCTGATCGCGCGCAGGCCCGCGACCGCACCCATCGACGCCGTGGTTTCGTGGGCCGCCGCGACGCGTCGCTCGCGGATGCCCGTTCGGGACACGATCCACTCGTCGGACGTGTCGACCATGCGCTCGAGGTCCGCGTTGCTCAGGACCTGGGCCGGCGCATATCGGCCCCACCCGGTCAGCCGGACGGAGGTGGCGGAATCGCTCATGCAGGCTCGACCTCGATCAGGGGCTGCTTTGCCTTGACCAGCGCGCCGTTGTCCGCACAGATGCGGACCACGCGGCCCGCGAGGTCACTCTTGATCTCGTTGAACAGCTTCATCGCCTCGATGAGACCGATGATCTGGCCCACGGCGACGTGATCACCGACCGCGACGTACGCCGTGGCGCCCGGGGATGGCGCCCCGTAGTAGATCCCGGTGAGCGGCGCCTTGACCGACGGCCGGGCGGGCGGTGCGGGCATCGGGCCCTGGCCCGCGTCGGGCTGTCGCTCGGATGACGGACCGGTTCCGGGCTGCGGAGCCATATCGGCAGCGGCGGTGGGGGCGGCGACAGCGATACGCTCGACTGCCGAGGGCGCGCGAAGCACGATCGTGGTGCCCCCGGTCGCAACCTCGAGCTCGCCCAGCTCGGTTCGCTCGAGCACGCCGGCCAGCCGGTCGATGAGCGCCAGCAGCGAGGCGTCGGCGCCGGACGGGACGAGGGCAGGAGCGGGCTCGGCGGGCGCCGCGGTCGGCGGTCCATCACCGTGGCCCTCGGCCGGCGGCGGTCCATCACCGCGGCCCTCGGACGGCGGTGCTCCGTCGCCCGGGCCGACCGCGACCGGGTCCACGAGCGGCTGCGCCCCGGTGACGCGCGTCTCGGACATGGGCTCCTCCCGCGGAGATTCCTGGGGGCCGGTCATCCGTCCCACCGCCGGAACACGAGCGCCGTGTTCTGGCCGCCGAAGCCGAACGAGTTCGAGATCCCGGCGTGCAGCTGGCGCCGGGTGGCGACGTTCGGGGTCAGGTCCAGGCCGGCGGCATATTCATCGGGTGTATCGAGGTTGATGGTCGGCGGGACGCATCCTTCGCGCAGCGCCATGATCGTGGCGATGGCCTCGATGGCGCCCGCGGCCCCAAGGGTATGCCCGATCATCGACTTGTTCGCGGTCACCGCGACCTTCGAAGCATGGTCGCCGAAGATGGTGCGGATGGCCTGCAGCTCCGCCTTGTCCCCCTCCGGGGTCGAGGTCGCATGGGCGTTGACGTGATCGATCTCGGCCGGCTCCATGCCCGCCTTGTCGAGGGCGCGCTGCGCGGCACGGACGGCGCCGATCCCACCGGGCGCCGGCAGCGTGATGTGCGATGCATCAGCCGTTGCGCCGTAGCCCACCAGCTCGGCCAGCGGGGTCGCGCCGCGGGCCTCGGCGCTCTCCAGCGCCTCGAGGATGACGACCCCGCCGCCCTCCCCGATCACGAACCCGTCGCGGTCCTGGTCGAACGGCCGCGATGCGGCTGCCGGGTCGTCGTTGCGCGTGGACAGCGCCTTCATGGACGCAAACCCGCCCATCGTCGCCTCGTGGATCCCGGCCTCCACGCCGCCCGCGATCATGAGGTCCGCATCGCCGCGCCGGATGGTCTCCCACGCCTCGCCCAGGGCGTGGCCCCCGGTGGCGCAGGCGGAGACCGTTGCGAAGTTGGGTCCGGTCGCACCCACCGCGATCGCAACTTGCCCTGCACCGACGTTGGCGATGCCCATGGGGATGAAGAACGGCGAGATCCGGTCCGGCCCACGTTCACCCATCACCAGCACGTTCTCGAACAGCGTCGACACGCCCCCCAGCCCCGAGCCGACGATCACGCCCGTGCGCGCCGCGCGATCCCCGTCGAGGCGGCCGGGCAGCCCGGCCGAATCGAGCGCCTGGCGTGCGGTGACCAGCGCGAACTGGATGTACCGGTCAGTCCGCCGGCGCTCCTTGCGATCGAGCACGTCGGAGGGATCGAAATCCTTTACCTCCGCGGCGACCTGCGAGTCGAGGCGGGACGGGTCGAACAGGGTCACCCGGGCGATCCCCGACCGCCCGGCGACGAGGCCGGCCCAGGTCGACTCGACGTCGTTGCCGACCGCGGACAGGGCGCCCATGCCCGTCACGACCACGCGCCGGGGACGGCTGGGCCAGGCCCAGGTCATCGCACCAGCTTCCCGGTGCGGACGGTCGCGGCTCGGTACACGTCACCCGGCAGCCCACGCGCCGAGATCGCGTTGGCGACGGACAGGGCGTCGAACTCGGTTCGCCGGATCTCTGCGGCGACCTCGCCGGCCTCGATCGTCACCAGCGCCCACGACGCCGTCGGGTCGCCGTCGAACACGTACCCGGCGCTGCCGTCGTTGACGATCAGCTTCCAGCCCAGGTCGCGCACCTCGGGCACGTGCGTGTGGCCGACGCACACGACCCGCGCATCGGTGGCGCTGACGCGGTCGAGGATCACGTTGGCATCGAGCGCCTGGTCGAACCCGCGCGTCTGCGACCCGGGCGACGCGTGGACGACCAGCACCAGGGTGTCGTCATCGGTCCGCAGCCGGCGCTCCGCGGGCAGCCGGCGCAGCCAGTCCAGCTGCTCGTCGGACAGCTCGTCGTGGGCCCACTCGGCGGCGATCTGGACCGCGTCCGGCACGCCATCGGTGTACTGCGGGTACGCCGCGCCGTAGTCGAAGTCGGCGACCGCGATGTCCGTGTTCCCCGACACGATCAGGGCGCCCTCGGCATCCAGGGCTCGGAGCGCATCGACCGCGCCGCCCGGGTCCGGCCCGTTGAGCACCAGGTCGCCGGCCACGAGGATCGCGTCCGGCGAGGCGTCGCGGATCGCCGCCAGCGTCGCCTCGAGCGCGACCAGGTTGCCGTGCACGTCCGAGAGGACCGCGAGTCGGGTCATCGGAGCACCCCGGCCGGCGGGATGATGAAGCTCAGCAGGCCCTCGCAGGCGACCTCGCCATCGACCGATGCGACCCCGCGACCCTTGCCGAAGCGACTGCCCAGCTTCTCCATCGTGACCTCGAGCCGGACCACGTCACCCGGGACGACGACTCGCTTGAAGCGGACCTCGTCGATGCCCGCGAACAGCCCGATCCGATCCCCGAAGCCGGGCTGCTTTGCGACGTAGATCCCCATCGTCTGGGCCAGCGCCTCCACCTGGAGGACGCCGGGCATCACCGGCAGCCCCGGGAAATGACCCTGGAAGAACCATTCGGTCGCGGTGACGGCCTTGATGCCCACGATGCGCTTTGCGTCCGGGTCGTAGTCCACGATCCGGTCCACCAGAAGGAACGGCCATCGGTGCGGGATGAGTCCCTCGATCTCGCGCACGGAGTGCACGGTCTCGGCGGCGGACGTGGGATTGGCTTCGGTCACGGGCAGCTCCAGACGGGGGTCGGCTGAGTGTCGCGCACCACCCGGGCGGTGCGCATGGCGGTCGATGCAGGGGTGCAAGCGGGGCTCACGATCGTTCGAAGCCCTCCAGGAACGAGCCGCTGCCCACGCGGTCGAGGAGGTTGGTGGTGAACTTGCCCTCGAGGAACGGCTCGGAGGCGAGCAGCGCCCGGTGGATCTGGGCGTTGGTGATCACGCCCTCGATCACGAGCTCGCCCAGGGCAGCCCGGCCGCGGGCGATCGCCGCGTCGCGATCGGGCCCCCAGACCACGAGCTTGCCCAGCAGGGAGTCGTAGAACGGCGGCACCTCGTAGCCGGCGTACGCGTGGGTGTCGAACCGGACGCCGGGCCCACCCGGCGCGTTGAACCGCTCGATGGTGCCCGCGCCGGGCCGGAAGTCGTGCTCCGGATCCTCGGCATTGATGCGGAACTCGATCGCGTGGCCACGCTGTTCGATGTCCGCCTGGGTGAAGCCCAGCGGCTCGCCGGCGGCGATCCGGATCTGGGTTGCCACGAGGTCCATCCCGGTCAGCATCTCGGTCACGGGGTGCTCGACCTGGATCCGGCAGTTGATCTCGATGAAGTACGCGTTGCCGTCGCCGTCGACCAGGAACTCGAGCGTGCCGAGGTTCTCGTAGCCCGCCTCGACGACCGCGCGGATGGCCCGTTCGGCAAGCTCGAGGCGGCCGGCGGCCGACATCGCGGGCGACGGGGACTCCTCGAGGATCTTCTGGTGGCGGCGCTGGACCGAGCAGTCGCGCTCCCACATGTGGACACCGTTGCCGAACCGGTCCACGGCGACCTGGACCTCGATGTGCCGGTTGTCCTCGAGCCATCGCTCCAGGTACAGCGCATCGTCGCCGAAGGCCGCCTTCGCCTCGGACCGGCAGATCGGCAGCACCGCCGCCAGCTCCCGCGGCGAACGAACCATCCGCATGCCCTTGCCGCCGCCGCCGGCGGACGGCTTGATCAGCACCGGGTATCCGATCCGCTCCGCCTGCGCGAGCGAATCCGCCTCGTCGCCCAGCAGGCCCGAGCCCGGGATCGTGGGCAGCCCGTGGGCGGCCATGAGGCGGCGGGTCTCCTCCTTGGAGGCAAACCGCTCGAGCACGTGCGCGGGCGGCCCGATGAACGTGAGGTCGTGGGCGCGAACGACCTCGGCGAACGCGTCGTCCTCGCTCAGGAACCCGTACCCCGGATGGACGGCGTCGCAACCGGTGACGACCGCCGCCGAGATCACCGCGGGCGCGGACAGGTAGGAGCGCCGGGCGTCCGCGGGACCGATGCAGATGGCCTCGTCGGCGAGCATCGCGGGCAGCGAATCGCGGTCCGCCTCGGAGTACGCGACGACCGCCTCGATCCCCAGCGTCCGGCACGCACGGAGGATGCGCAGCGCGATCTCGCCGCGGTTCGCGATCAGGATCCGGCTCAACATCGGTCAGGCACCTGCGGCCTGGTCGCCGGCACGGTCTGCGCCGGAGGCGTCCGCTTCGACCGACGCGATGGGCTCGCCATACTCGACCGCCTCGCCACCCGGGACGAGGACCTCCACCAGCGTCCCGTCGATCGGCGCGACCACGTCCTGCGGGATGCCCAGCAGGTCCACGATCCCGATCCGGTCACCGGCGCGCACCCGGGTGCCGGGCTGGGCGCCCGGCCTGAACACGCCGACGGCCGGCGACAGCGCCATCGACCGGTTTGGCGCCGGCGCCTCGCGGGCTGGGTCGGCTGGGGCGGCGGCTACCTCGCGCGGGTTGCGGCCATCGCGCTCGAGCGCATGGGGTGCCGTCCGGATGCGATCGGCGCGGCGTCCGGACGGCGCTGCCGCGGCCAGGCCCGTCGATCGCCTGAGGCGCACCCGCCAGTCGCCCTCGCGGACCTCGAGCTCGCCCAGGCCGCTGGCGTTGAGCTTCTGGACGAGGGCGGGCACGAGCATCTCGGCGAGCCGCGCGAGCCCGGCGTGATCCGCCTCTCGCTGCTCCGGAGTGCGCTCGCCTTGCGTGTGGGGATCGGGCATCGCCTAGACGTCCTCGCGGGCTGGTGGCTCGTCGCGTCGCCCCACCGGGAGCGGCGGCGCGGGGATGGCCCGCTGGCCGGCCTCGATGAGCCCACGGATCCGATCCGCGAGCCCGGTGCGGGGCGGGGTGATCGGCGCCGGCGCCGGGCCGGCAAGCTCGGTGAACGCGCCAAAGGAACGGTACCGGTGATAGCGCTCGTCGACCAGGCGATCGAGCGGGATCGCGGACAGCCGGTCCAGCTGCTCGAGGATCACGACCTTGAGCCGGCGGGCCGTCTCGGCCGGATCCGCGTGCGCACCTTCGCCCGGCTCCGGGATCACGATGTCGACCACACCCAGCTCGAGCTGGTCGTCGGCGGTCATCCTCATCGCCAGCGCCGCCGTCGGCGCCTCGTCCGCCGTCCGCCACAGGATGCTCGCACACCCCTCGGGCGAGATGACCGCATACACCGCGTTCTCGAGCGCGAGCACAACATCGCCCACTGCGATCGCGAGCGCCCCACCGGACCCGCCCTCGCCGGTGATCACGGTGACGATCGGCGTCCGCAGCCGGGTCATCAGCCCGACCGAGCGTGCGATGGCATCGGCGATGCCGCGCTCCTCGGACTCGGATCCGGGGTGCGCGCCGGGGACGTCGACGAAGGTGACGACCGGGAGCCCGCACCGCTCGGCCAGATCCATCACCCGCATCGCCTTGCGGTAGCCCTCGGGGTGCGGCATCCCGAAGTTGCGCCGGACGTTCTCGTCGGTGTCCGCGCCCTTCTGCTGGCCGATGACGGCGACGCGGCGGCCCTCGATCCGGGCCAGCCCGGCCACGATCGCCTCGTCGTCGCCGAACAGCCGGTCGCCGTGGAGCTCGATGAACTCGTCGGCGATGACGGCGAGGATCTCGTTGATCCGCGGCCGGCGCAGGTTCCGGGCGAGCTGGACGCGCGCCCAGACGGCCGCCTTCGGGTCGGCGGCGATCTCCTCGACCGCGTCGTCCCCGTGCTGGTCGTGGCCGTCCCTGCCCCGGCCGAGGAGCCGGTCAACCACGAGCGGCCTCCGCGGGATGCGGCGCGAGGAAGCGGAGCAGCTGGGCGAGCTCCCGTCGCAGGTCGGCGCGCTGGACGACCCGGTCGACGAAGCCGTGGCGGAACAGGAACTCGGCTCGCTGGAAGCCCGGCGGGAGCTCCTGGCCGATGGTCCCCGCGCCGACCCGGGCGCCCGCGAACCCGATCAGGGCGTTGGGCTCGGCGAGATTAACGTCGCCCGTCGCCGCATAGGATGCGAACACGCCACCCGAGGTGGGGTCGGACATCACGGATACGAATGGGACGTGCGCCGGGCGCAGGCGCTCGATGGCGGCCATCGTCTTGGCCAGCTGCATCAGCGCCAGCGAGCCCTCCTGCATCCGCGCGCCCCCGGACGCGGACACGATCACGAGCGGGACGCGCTCGGCCAGCGCGCCTTCGGCTGCCCGCGCCACCTTCTCGCCCACCACGGCGCCCATCGAGCCACCCATGAACGCGAAGTCCATGACCACGATGGCGATCCGCTGGCCCTCGATCCGGGCGTAGCCCCACACGGCCGCGTCACGCAGGCCGGTCGCGAGCTGGGCCGCGGCAATCCGGTCCGGGTAGGGCTTCTGATCGACGAACCCGAGCGGGTCGAGGCTGACCAGCCCGGCATCCCGCTCCTCGAACGTCCCCTCGTCGAGCAGCTGGGCGAGCCGTGCGCCGGCGGACAGGCGGAAATGGTGGCCGCACGACGGGCACACGCTCATCGCCTTCTCGAGCTGCTTGTTGAACAGCTGCTCCTCGCATGACGGGCAGCGCGTCCACATCTTCTCGGGATAGGTCTCGCGCCGGGACCGGAACGACGGAAAGCGCATCGGCATCAGGCAGGACCTCCCATGCCGCCGCTCGACAGGCCCACCGGGGCGGGTGTGCCCTGGTGGGCCGCGCGGCCGGGCAGCGGGAGGGCGGCCCGTCCGGCCGACGCGCGGCTGGCCCGCCATGCCACCCAGGCGACGCCGACGATCGAGATCGCTGCCGACGTCAGCGCCCCGCCGACGATCAGCGGGCGGCGCGTGGCCGCGAGGCGCGGGGAATCGGGCATCGTGGATTCGTCGGCCGGGTCTGCCGCCCCGGCGATGATCGCGGCCAGCCACGGGTCGACGGCCTCGCGACCCGTGTCCGGGCGGGAGAACGGGAGCAGCGCCCCGCCACCATCGACTGCACCTGCGTCACGGCCCTGGGCGACCGCGAACGCCGCCAGCCGGGCTGCCAGGCGCTCCTCGAACCGGAACGACGGATGGACGCGGACGAGCGCCCTGCGGAGCAGCCGCGCGGCATCGCGGATCTCGGGTGCGAGAACGGCATCGGCCGGCGCGTCGTCCGCATGGCGCTCCGCGGCGGCGAGCAGCGCGTCCAGGTACCGGTCGACGACCAGCGCCTCGACCGCGTCGTGATCTCGCGGCGCCTCGCTGCCCCCGATCACGAGCGACCGACCCGGCGATCCCGCCCGAGCTCTCGGGCGACGGCGCCCAGGGCACGATGGATCAGGACCCGGACCGCGCCCTCGGACCGGCCCAGGACCGCGGCGATCTCGGCGGTGCTCATCTCGTCCACGAACCGCAGCAGGAGGGCACGCCGCCGGTCCTCCGGCAGGCCCCGGAGCGCCCGCAGCGCCTCGGATGCCTCGTCGCGGGTCGTCGCCTGGCCCTCGAGGTCCGTTCCGTCCGGGATCGAAAGGCCGGCGCCGAGTGCCGTGTCCAGCGACGTTTCCGGCCGCCGGCGGCGGCTCCGGCGCTCGTTGGCGATCACGTTGCGGGCGATCCGGAACAGCCACACGCGGAAGGTCGATGCCTCCGGACCGTCCGCGACCTGCGCCTGCTCCCGGAACCTGGGCAGCGCGGCAAGGGCGCGCAGGAACGTCCGCTCGGTCGCGTCCTCCGCGGCGTGATGATCGGCGAGCTCGTAGAGCGCGTAGGCGTACACCTGGGCCACGTACTTCCGGTACAGGGGGTCGAACCGGGCCGGATCGCGGCGGGCTGCCTCCACGAGGAACCGGTCGCGATCAAGCGCAACGACGCCTCCCCGCGTCGGCTGCCCTCGTCTACCAAACACCGGCCGGGCCATCGCGTTACACCCCTGCCGACGCGAGCCGCACCCGGACGACCTCGCCGGCATGCACCAGCCACGGGGTGCCGGACGCGGCCTGGTCCTGGACCACGAGCGCACCGCTGGTCGCGTCGACGCCGATCGCCATCAGCGCCACGCCCTCATCGCGCCCGTACCCCTCGAGCAGCACCAGGCGGTCCGTCGTCGACTGCCGCCCGGTCCAGGTCGCGATGTCGAAGTAGCCCGCGCGAAGGGCGTCGATCCGCCCTTCGAGGCGATCCACGAACCCGTCGAGCAGTGCCGGCCGGTCGATCGGCCGCCCGCCCGACGCCGCACGCAGGCTGGTCATCGTCGGTGCGAGGTCGGCCGGAAAATCGGCCGGATCCCAGTCGGCGTTGATCCCGATCCCGACGACGACCCGCACGTCGGACGTTCCAAGCCCATCGCTCTCACCCAGCACCCCGGCCAGCTTGCGCAGCTCGAGCGGTCCGCCGAGCCGCGCCGCGGCGTCGGCGGCGTCGACCGTGCCGGTGAGCAGCGCGTGCGGGCCGCGTACCTCGACCACGAGGTCGTTGGGCCACTTGAGCTGGATCGAGCCCACGGGCAGGCCGGCAACATCCTCGGCCGCGTCGCACATCGCCAGCGCGACCGTCGCGGCCAGCCGCCAGGTCCGGTCGGGGGCGAGCCAGCCCGGACGGAACCCGAGCGAGGCAAGCAGGGCCGCCGCGGGTGGTGCCTGCCACGTCCGGTCGTGGCGTCCGCGGCCCGCCGTCTGCTCATCGGCCGTGGCGAGGCAGATCTCTGGGGTCCCGCTCGACAGCCAGCCGCGGACGATGTCGTTGGTCGAGCCGACGGTCGCGAAATGCTCGACGCGGCTGAGCAGGGTGGTGGCGGGACGGGCGTCGGTCACGCGGAGGTCAGCCGGCGGCCGCGCCGGCCGCCTCGATCGTCTCGGGCTGCTGGAGCTCGAATGCGGCGTGCAAGGCGCGGACCGCGTCCTCGATGCGGTCCTCGGCGATGATCGTGGTGATCCGGATCTCGGAGGTGGAGATCATCTCGATATTGATCCCGGCGTCGGCCAGGGTGCCGAACATGCGGGCCGCATAGCCCGGGGCGTTCTGGATCCCGGCGCCCACGATCGACACCTTGGCGACGGACGAGTCCGTGGTCATGTCGCGGAAGCCGAGGTCGTGGATGAGCGGCTCGAGGAGGCGCTTGGCCTTGGCCAGCTCGACCCGCGGGATCGTGAACGACAGGTCGGTCGCACCGCCGTGGCCGACGTTCTGGACGATCATGTCGACGTTGATGCCGGCGTCCGCGAGGGGGCCGAAGACGCTGCGCGCGACGCCCGGCTTGTCCGGGACCTCGACCAGCGTGATCTTGGCGACATTGCGGTCGTGGGCGAGCCCCCGCACCTTGTTCCGCTGCTCCACGAGCGGGTCCTCCCTGATCTGCGTTCCGGGCGCGTCCTCGAACGAGCTGAGGACCTCGATCATCACGTCGTTGACCCAGCCCAGCTCGACCGCCCGGGTCTGCATCACCTGGGCGCCCTGGTGGGCGAGCTCCATCATCTCCTCGTAGCCGATGACGGACAGCTGGCGGGCGTCCGGCTCGATCCGCGGGTCCGCCGTGTAGATGCCCGTGACGTCGGTGAAGATCTGGCATCGATCGGCGCCCAGCTGCGCGGCCAGGGCGACCGCGGTGGTATCGGAGCCGCCGCGGCCCAGGGTCGTGATCTCCGCCGCGTGCACATCGCTGGCCGTGGGGCTCGCCTCCAGGCCCCCGAGCGCGGCGGCGCTCATGCCCTGGAACCCGGCCACGATCACGACCTTGCCGGCCGCCAGCTCCGCGCGGACGCGCCGCGGGTCGATGCCCGCGATCCGGGCCCTGCCATAGCGGCCGTCGGTCGTGATCCCGGCCTGGGGGCCGGTGAGGCTGATCGCCGGGACGCCGAGCGAGTGGAGGGCCATCGAGACCAGCGTCGCGCTCTGGTGCTCGCCAGTCGAGAGCAGCACGTCCAGCTCGCGTGGGTCGGGATCATCGGTAATGGCCGCCGCAAGGCCCAGCAGCTCGTCGGTGGTGTCGCCCATCGCCGACACGACCACGACCAGCTGCGATCCGTTCGCGCGCTCGCGCACGATCCGGCGCGCCACGCGCCGGATCCGCTCCGCACCGGCGACGGACGAGCCGCCGAACTTCATCACGACGAGGGGGCCGGACATCGCGCGCATTCTAGCGGAGGGTCGCCGCCGGACCCCGCGTCGTGGACGATCCCCCGGTTTTGACGGGCGCGCGCCGCCGGTGCGGGGCGGCTCGCCGGGGCGGCTCGCAGCGTCCGGCCGCTCGCCGGGAGCCGCTCGCAGCGCCCTGCCGGGTCGGATGCCATCTGTCCGTCTGGCGAGCGCAGGGTCAGTGGCCTCTGGCAGATCACCGGCGCTCCGCCCTCCCGGTGCACCCATCGGCACGGATCGCCTGCCAGATGCGCGCCAGACGGGCAGTCGCCAGAATCCTCCCGGCGAACGCTCGTGAGGTGGACTTTTGTCAGCCCCGCGACCCCGGGTCCGCCGGCGCGACACGGGCCGGGGAGCGAGCACCGACGGCGCGGCCGCCGCCCGGGTCATTGCGCCCGCCGAGCGGCCATCTGCCAGGGGTGGGAACGTTGGATCCCGGGGCTGGTCCTGGGCGAATCGGCCGCTCGGCCCCGCGAGGCTCAGCACTCCGCCGGCGACGGATCGCGCCGATCGCGCGACAATCAGCTCCCCGAACCGGCGACCGGCCGCAAACCGCACGACCAGAGGCGTCCCGCATGTGCTTCGACCACGATTCCCGCCCGCCGATCATGCCCATCGCCGGCGGCGCGCTTGACGCGCAGGCGATCGAGCTCGAGGCCGCCGACGGCAATCGGTTCGCCGCGTTCCTGGCTCGCGCCGCCGAGCCGACGGGTGCCGGCATGGTGATCCTGCCCGACGTTCGCGGGCTCCACACCTACTACACCGAGCTGGCGATGCGCTTCGCGGAGCACGGGATCGACGCGATCGCCATCGACTACTTCGGGCGAACCGCCGGCATCGGCGACCGTGGCCCGGACTTCGGTTACCGCGAGCATGTGCAGCAGACGCGGCTCCCCGGGCTGCGCGCCGACATCACGGCTGCGGCCGATCACATCCGCGCCGAGGCGAGCCCGACGTCGCTGTTCACCGTCGGGTTCTGCATGGGGGGCCGCCTCGCCTATGTCACGGCGACCTTCGGGCTCGGGCTTGCCGGGGTCATCGGCTTCTACGGGTGGCCGGTCGGCGAGTCATACAACGGCACGCCGGCGCCGGCCGAGGTCGCGGAGCGCTACGAGAGCCCGGTCCTTGGCCTGTTCGGCGGGGCAGACGAAGGGATCGGGCCAGATGCGGTTGCCACGTTCGAGGGAGCGCTCACGTCGGCCGGCGTCGAGCACCGGATCATCACGTACCCGGACGCGCCGCACAGCTTCTTCGATCGCAAGGCAGATGCCTTCGCGTCCGCCTCTGCGCAGGCATGGGACGAGGTGCTCAGCTTCGCGCGCGGGCACACGCAGGCCTGAGATGGGCTTCCTTCGACGACTGGTAGGCGGCGGGCCGGAGGCCGATTCGGGGACGGACGCTGCCGCATCCGATGATCCGGGCGAGGCGCCGGTTCCGGACAACGATGAGATCACCCGAAACCGCGACCTGCTCCGCGAGGAGGCCGATCGGCTGGACGACGAGCTGCTCCAGCGCCAGCTTCGATACGCCGATCGGTCGTGGGTTCCGCCGACGCAGGGGGGCAGCCAGCGTTCGGGTGACGGGGGTGCGCCCGAGAGCTGAGCGCGCGACCCGGGCTGAGCGAGCGACGCCGGACTGCGCGCTACGCGCCCGCGGCCGGTTGTCGCCGCCCCGGACTCGCCGGGCCCTACCGCCGGAGGAACATCCAGGCGATCACGAGGACGGCCGCGACGCCGATGACCGGCAGCGCCCCGGGCGGCAGCGCGGAGGCCAGCGCCGACACCATCCCATGGAGCGCATCGCCGATCGCCGCGAGCGACCCGCCCACGAGGCCCGTGATCCCGTCGCCGACCGCGCGAACCAGTCCGTCCATCGGCCCGAAGTGTGGGCCACGGCGTCAACCGCCGCCCGCGACGCCACCGCCGCCCGCGCGACGGGCCGAGACGGCCTGCGTGACGGCCCGAGAGGTGCGCCGTTCGAATTCGCGCCTCATTCGCGCCCCGGGGCGCGTACGCTGGGACCAAATCCGATCGACGGAGAGGGATCATGAAGGAACGGCTCATCGGCGAGGACCAGTTGCTGGTCACGGCGGACACGACCATCGGCGACGCGCTCTGGGACTGGGTCGCCGCAGACGCCGCGCGGCGGGCGCCGGATGGGTGGCGGATCGCCAACATCGGCGCGGTCGGGACGCAGGCGGCGGCACCGGTCGGCATGGCGTATGGCGCCGGGGCGGCGATGACCGGCGTCGCCATGTGGATCCTGTACCGACGGTGACCGCACCCGAACCGGCGGCCGATCGCGCCGCGCCACCCAGCGACCGGACGCGAGCGCGTCGCGTACCCGACCGCGGCCGCTACGACCGGACCACGATCGACGCCATCATCGACGCTGCGATCGTCGGTCACGTTGGCTGGGTGCTCGACGGCCAGCCATTCGTGACCCCGACCTCGGTCTGGCGCCAGGGGGACCGCCTGTACTGGCATGGCTCCAGGGCCAGCCGAATGCTGCGGCAGACCGACGGCCAGGTGGTGTGCGTCACCGTCACCCACCTCGACGGCCTCGTCCTGGCGAGGTCCGGCTTCAACCACTCGGTCAACTACCGCGCGGTCATGGCGCTGGGAACGGCACACCTGGTGACCGACGACGCGGAGGCCGACGCGGCGCTCGAGACGTTCATCGAGCACCTCTATCCCGGGCGCTGGGCCGAGCTGCGCCCGATCACGCGCAAGGAGCGCAAGGCGACCTCGGTGATGTGGATGGACCTGTCCGAGGCATCGGCCAAGGTCCGCGCCGACATCAACCACGACGACCCGGATGACGAGACCTGGCCGGCCTGGGCCGGCGTGATCCCGATGCGCACCGTGGCCGGCGAGGCGGTTCCCGACCCGCACGTGCCACCCGGGACCCCGGCTCCGGAGGCGCGCATCCCCGGCTGACCTGCGCGAGGGTCGCCGGCCGCCGGCGCCTGATCGGCGCTCGTCCGCCGCGGACGCCTGATCGGCGCTCGCCGGCTCAGCCGGCCACGACCTCCGGCCCGTGGTTGCGGGGCGCGACGATCGCGGTCCGCCCGGCGAGCCCGCAGGCGGCCGCCTCGGCCCGGAACGCCGCCTCCACCGGCTCGCTGTCCATGCCGGGCGCGATGAACGCGAGGACGGTCGACCCGGCGCCCGACAGGAACGCGCCGAGCGCCCCGGCCTCGCGCGCGGCGCCGGTCAGCCGTGGCAGCTCCGGATATGACACGGACCGATACGGCTCGTGGAGCCGGTCCACGGTGAGGTCCGCGAGCAGGTCGAACCGGCCGCTGGCGATCCCCGCGACCCCGATCGCGACGCGGCCCAGGTTCTCGACCGCGTGGCGCAACGGGACATCCGTCGGGAGCACCCCGCGCATGACCTCGGTGGACAGCCGCCGTTCGGGAATGAACAGCACGCAGCGGAGTCCGGCCGGCGCGTCGAAGCGCACGGCTGCCACCCGGTCCACGAGCTGCGCCGACACCACGAACCCGCCGAGCAGCACGGCTGCGGCGTTGTCGGGATGCGTCTCGATCATGGTGGCGACCTGGAGCAGGGCATCCGACGCCAGCGCATCGCCGACCAGGGCATTGCCCGCGGAAACGCCGCCGACCGTCGCCGCGGCGGACGAGCCGAGCCCGCGCGACAGGGGGATGTCGTTGTGCATCGCCACGTGCCAGCCGATGGCCGGCGGCCGCGGGCCGAGGGCTGTCTCGAGCACGCGCTCAAGGCCGGCGATGAACCGGTTGTCGCGGGTCGCGGGCAGCTCGCCGGCGCCCTCGCCCGTCACCTCGAGCTCGATCGCGCCCGGCCCGCGCGCGTCCTCGACGGCCTCGACGGTCACCCGGTTGGTCAGCTCGAGCGCGAGCCCCAGGCAGTCATAGCCGGCCCCGAGGTTGGCGGACGACGCGGGGACGTCGATCGTGAGGCGGCGACCGACCAGCGCCGTCCAGGATCCGGCGGCCGGCATCGATGCCACCTCAGAGCCAGCCCAGCGCGCGGCCCACGCCGATGACGGTCGGCTCCGCCTCGACGACCTCGACCGTCAGCCCCGCCTCGGCGGTCGTCGGGTCCTTGAGCCCGTTGCCGGTGAGCACGCACACGATCGTGGCGTCCGGGTCGAGCTCACCGCGCCGGGCCGCGTTCGTGACGCCGGCGACCGAGGCGGCCGATGACGGCTCGCAGAACACGCCCTCGAGCCGGGCGAGCTCGCGGTGGGCGGCCAGGATCTCGTCGTCGGACACGGCGTCGATCCGGCCACCGGAGGCGTCGCGCGCGTCGGTCGCCAGCGTCCACGACGCCGGGTTGCCGATGCGGATGGCGGTGGCGACGGTCTCGGGATGCTCGATCGGATGGCCGGCGACGAGCGGCGCGGCGCCCGCGGCCTGGAACCCCCACATCTGCGGGACGGACGTCACCAGCCCCGCATCTCGGTACTCGCGGAACCCCCGCCAGTAGGCGCTGATGTTGCCCGCGTTGCCCACCGGGATCGCGAGCACGTCGGGTGCCCGGCCCAGGTCGTCGACGACCTCGAACGCCGCCGTCTTCTGGCCCTCGAGCCGGAACGGGTTCACGGAGTTGACGAGCGTGACCGGGTGGTCGTCCTGTTCGGACAGCGCCCGGACGACGCGCAGTGCCGCGTCGAAGTTGCCGCTGACCGAGATCACGCGGGCGCCGAACACCATGGCCTGGAGCAGCTTGCCGACCGCGATCTTGCCGGCCGGCAGCACGACCACGCACTCGAGCCCGGCGGCCGCGGCGTAGGCGGCGGCCGATGCCGACGTGTTCCCGGTCGAGGCGCAGATCACGCTCCGAGCCCCGGCCTCGAGCGCCTTGGCCACCGCCAGGACCATGCCCCGGTCCTTGAAGCTCCCGGTCGGGTTCTGGCCTTCGATCTTGAGGTGGAGGTTGCGCAGCCCGAGCGACGCGCCGAGGCGCTTCGCGTGGACCAGCGGGGTCGCGCCCTCGCCCAGCGAGACCACCGGCGTCGCGTCGGTGACCGGCAGGAACGACCGGTACCGCTCGACGAGTCGCGGGCGGGCGGGGGTCACGGAGTAGGCATCGGGCCTCGCGGGTCGTGTGGCGGTCATGAACGCGACGATGACGGCGATGGTAGCGAAGGTCGGGTGCCGTGCGTCCCCGCGATCAGCCTTCCGTCGGCGGACGGGAGCCGGCTGTCAGCGGACGGGAGCCGGCTACGCTCTCTTCAGGCCGGCCTTAGATCCCGCTGGATCCGCCCGCTGAGAGGGTATTCCGGGTCGTGGTACCCGTGTGTCGATGCGGAGCCCGGCGGGACGAGCCGGTCGACGACGGCGGCATCGTCGGCGTCGAAGCCGTGCTCGAGCGCCGCGAGCGACTCGACCCACTGGTCGTGCGTCCGCGGCCCGGTGAGGACGGCCGTGACGCGCACATTTGCGAGAAGCCAGTTGATGGCGAACTGGGACATGGTCATTCCGCGGTGCTCGGCATGCATGCGCAGCTCCTGCACGATCTGGAGGGACTCCTCGCGCCACTCGCGCGCCAGGAGGTCGCGGTCGCCGCGGCCCGCCCGTGACTCGGGCGACGGCGTCCCTCCCGGCAGGTACCGGCCTGACAGGACGCCGCGGGCAAGTGGGCTGTAGGGAACGACGCCGAGACCAAAGTGGGCTGCGGCTGGAAGCAACTCCACCTCGGCCTGCCGGTTCAGCGCATGGTAGTAGGGCTGGACCGCGATGGGGGCCGGAATCCCCAGTTGGCGGCACGCGGACACGGTCTCGGCGAGCCGCCAGGCGCGGAAGTTGGACAGCCCCAGGTACAGCACCTTGCCGGCGCGGACGAGCTCGCCCAAGGCCTCCAGCGTCTCGCCCAGGGGTGTGCCCTCGTCGTCGATGTGCAGGTAGTAGAGGTCGATTCTGTCCGTTCGGAGGCGGCGGAGGCTGCGTTCCACCGCGGCGCGCACGTGATGACGGCTGGTGCCGTGCTCGTTCGGACCGGGACCGGTCCTCGTGCCCACCTTGGTCGCGATCACCCACCAGTCCCGATCCGGCGACACGAGGTCGCCGACGATCGCCTCGCCGCGGCCGCCCGCGTACGAGGCTGCGGTGTCGATGAAGTTGATCCCGGCGTCGCGTCCCGCCGCAACGATGCGTGCGGCCTCAGCCTCGTCGGTCCACTTGCCGAACTGCATCGTGCCGAGGCAGACCGGCGAGACCTTGAGCCCGCTGGCTCCGAGTGGCCGATATTCCATCAGCGTCTCCATGCGGAAACTGGCGCGGGATACACCGCGTGTTCTGCGGGGAGACGGCGCTCGTGCCTCCCCTTCACCCGCGAGACCGGGGAGCGAGGCCCCGCGGGCCACGCCTTGCGCCTTTGCCGGCTCCCGGCGGGCGGCCAAGGCATGGTCGTCGCTGCGCGACGATCACCCTCAGTCTGACACGGGGTAGCAGGCGCCCGACGGCGCGGCGACGCATTCTCCGGCCAATGGTCGCACGGGGATCCCCGTCCACTCGGTCGCCGGGGGCAAGCCGGCCCAGGTCGATCCGAGGCCACGCGCGATCGCGACCAGGTCGCCCAGCACCGCGGACGCGGTCGCCGGGCCGCCGGCGCCGGGACCCTCGAACGCGACCCGGCCAACGGGTGCCGCATCGACCTCGATCCGGTTGAGCACACCGTCACAGCGCCCGAACGGCGAGTCGGATGGCACCGCGCTGGGCACGACCGATGCCTCGAGCGCACCGTCCTCGGCCAGGCGGGCGGTCGCGATCAGGCGGACGATCCGGCCCTCGGCGGCCAGCGCCGCGACGTCGTCCGCGGTGACGCCGGTGATCCCCGGCCTGCCGGCGGACGCCGGTGGTCGTGCCCGGCCGGCCGTCGATCGCTTCGGGCGTGATCCATGCGCCAAAGGCGAGGCGGGCGAGGATGACGAGCTTGTTGACCGCATCGAAGCCCTCGACATCGGCGGTGGGATCCGCCTCGGCATAGCCCCGCGCCTGGGCGTCGGCAAGCACCGATTCGTAGTCCCGGCCCTCGCGCGCCATCGCGGTGAGGATGAAGTTGGTGGTCCCGTTGACGATCCCGCGAACGCGGGCGATCCGGTTCGCGGCCAGGTCGAGCGCGAGCGGCCCGAGCACGGGGATCCCACCCCCGACGGCCGCCTCGAAGCGGAACGGCGCACCCGACGCGCGCGATGCCTGCTCCAGCTCCGGACCGTGGTGCGCGACCAGGTGCTTGTTGGCGGTGACCACGGGCCGCCCGTTCGCAAGGGCGGCGCGGACCAGCGTCCGGGCCGGCTCGGCGCCGCCCATCAGCTCCACCAGCACGTCGACCTCAGGGCTCGCGACGAGGTGCGCCGGCGCGTCGGTCAGCAGCGCCTCGGGGATCCCCGCGGCAACTGCCCTGGGAACGTCGCGCACAGCCACGCCCGCCAGCACGAGCGGGGCACCATCGGACGGCGCCAGGCGCGGCGATGGCTCGAGCAGGGCCCGGATCACCTCGCGGCCGACGGTCCCGGCGCCGAGCACGCCGACGCGGATGGGGGCGACGTTCACGACCGCAGGCTGCCGGAAGCGGGCGCGCGGACATGGCTCGACGGCGGCGCGAGCGGGGGGATCAGCAGGGTGGGCATCGGGGCGCATCGTATCGTCCCGGGCGCGGTCGAGGCGATGCAACCACCGGAAGCGCGGTGCCAAGCGGCGGTGCAATGGGACCGCCCGCGACCCAACCCGCCGATCGGCCCCCCGACGGGCATCAGCGCTCCGCTACACTCGCCCGCAATGACCATCGAGCTCGCTCCGTCGCCCGCCCCATCGGCTGACCCCGCCGCGCGCCCGCGCATCTTCTCGGGCATCCAGCCGTCCGGCATCGTCCACCTGGGCAACGACCTGGGGGCGATCCGCAACTACGTGATGCTCCAGCATGAGTACGAGGCGATCTACTGCATCGTCGACTACCACGCGCTCACCAGCACCCACGATGCGGATCTCATGCGCCGGCGCACGCGCGAGATGGCCGCGAGCCTGCTCGCCCTGGGGCTCGATCCGGACCGCTGCACGCTGTTCGTGCAGAGCCATCGGCCCGAGGTCACCGAGCTCGCCTGGCTGCTGATGACCGTCACGCCGGTGAGCTGGCTGGAGCGGACGCCGACCTACAAGGAGAAGCGCCAGAACCAGCCCGACGACGTCAACCACGGGCTGCTCACGTATCCGGCCCTGATGGCGGCCGACATCGTCCTGTACAAGGCGACGGTCGTCCCCGTGGGCAAGGACCAGGCCGCCCACCTCGAGCTCACCCGCGAGATCGTCCGGGCCTTCAACGCCCGCTTCGGGAAGACGTTTCCGGAGCCGCAGGCCGTCCACACCGAGGCACCCGTCGTCCTGGGCACGGACGGGGTGAGGAAGATGAGCAAGTCGGTCGGCAACACGATCGACATCTTTGCCGACGAGGAGACGGTCCGGCGCCAGGTCATGTCCATGGTGACCGACACGCAGCGCATCCTGCGCACCGACCCCGGCCGGCCCGAGGTGTGCAACGTGTGCCAGCTCCACCGCTTCTTCGGCGACGACTACGAGGAGATCTGGGACGGCGAGCGGACCGCGCGGACCGGCTGCGTCGATACCAAGAAGCTGCTCGCCGAGCGGATCGTCCGCCGCTACGCGGGTGCTCGCGAGCGCTACCTCGAGCTGATGGCCAGCCCGGCCGAGGTCGACGGGGTCCTCGAGAGCGGCGCGGACCGGCTGCGCCCGCTGGCCGAGGCCACGATGGCCGAGGTCCGCGCGAGAATGGGGCTGCGCTGACATGGCGGGTCGCGTCGAGGCAATCCGGATCGCCGCAGCTGCGGGCGCCACGATGGAGACCGTGTGGCGTGTCGCCGCGTACGCAGGTGGCGGGCTCGACGGCGATCGCTACCACATCGGGCCGGACCAGGTGCCTGCCGGTCGCGGCCTGACGCTGGTCTCGGCCGACTCGATCGAGAAGGCCAACAAGGAGAACCCGGGGCTGGACATGACGCCGGCGCTCACCCGGCGGAACGTCACGGTACGCGGCGCCGACCTCGACAGCCTGGTCGGACGCGAGTTCCGTATCGGGCGCGTGCGCTGCCGGGGAGTCAAGCTGGCGGAACCGTGCGCCTATCTCGAGGGCCTCGTCGGCCGCCCGATCCTGGCCGCGCTCGCGCACCGGGCCGGGCTTCGGGCCGACATCCTCGAGGACGGCGAGATCGCCGTCGGCGACGAGATCACCCTGGCCTGAGGGCGGCTCCGCGGGCTGCCGCGGGCTCCGGCGCAGCCGCCGGGCGGTTTCGTGGCGCCAGAGCAGCGCACACGGATTGCGGTCGCGGGCTTCCGGCGGAGCGCCGGGCGTCGTAGGCTGACGTCATGCCCATCGAGCTGACGGAGCGCCAGCAGCGCCTCGTCAACGCCGTCCTGATCCTTGCGGTGATCACCCTCGCGTTCGTCGTGCTCGGTTACGTGGCTGGCGTGATCTACGCGTTCGGCGACATCGTCCTCCTGTTCTTCCTCGCCTGGCTGCTGTCGTTCGCGCTGACGCCGCTGTACACGGGGATCGCGAAGCTGATGCCGGGACTCCCGCCGGCCGTCGCGGTGATCGTCGTCTACGTCACGATCGTGGGGGTGTTCCTGGCCGTGATCGTCCAGGCCTCGGCCAGCCTGGCCGCTTCGATCGGCCAGTTCATCCGCGATGCACCGCAGCTCCAGGACCAGCTGCGCAACGTCCTGGCCGGGCTCCAGGATCGGCTGGCCGGGTTCGGCTTCCAGGTCGATCTCGAGGGCCAGGCGCCGATCATCGTGGCCAATCTCCAGCAATGGGCCGGCGAGCTCGTCGGACCGTTGCAGTCGCTTGCGTTCGCGAGCATCGGCGTGCTGGGCAACATCCTGATCCTGGTGATCCTGTCGGTGTACATCGCGATCGACCGCGAGGCGATCCTCGCGTTCCTGTTCCGTGTCGTTCCCCCGAGCCTCGCCCCCGAGGCGCACCTGCTCCAGGTCAGCGTCTCGCGATCCTTCGGCGGGTTCCTGCGCGGCCAGGTGATCATGGGCCTGGTGTTCGGCGTGTTCACCGCATTCGTGAACATCGCGTTCGGGTTGCAGTACGCGGCGGCGACCACGGTCATCGCGGGCGTGCTCCAGATGATCCCGTTCTTCGGCCCGTTCGTGTCCTGGACGCCGCCGGTCGCCGTCGCGCTGCTGCTGAGCCCCGACGCCGCGCTGCCGGTGCTGGTGCTCATGGGCGTCGCGTGGTTCGTGACGATGAACATCCTCCAGCCGCGCATGATGTCCGACTCCGTCGGCATCCACCCCATCGTCGTCCTGGGCTCGGTCGTCATCGGCTCCAAGGTCGCCGGGATCGTCGGGGCCATCTTCGGCATCCCCATCGCCGCGGTCCTGTCCGCGTTCTTCTTCCACTGGTTCGGCCGGACGCGCGAGGGAGGAACGGTCGCGGATCGGGCTGCGCGCCGGCTCGCGGCGCGGGAGGGACGCGAGGTGCGCCGGCCGCGCGAGCCGGTCCCGGGGATCGACGCGGACATGGCGGAGGTGACGCCGGAGCACCCGGTCGCCGGCGCGGACGTGCAGCCATGAGCGAGAAGACGGCGCGCGACGCCGCCGGCAGCGACGACGCCACGCAGGACGCCGCGCCGCCGGACATGACCCGGGAACGCGCGCGGACCGAGCGCCGCAACCTGGACATGGAGCGCGGCGAGCCCGTCGCTGGCACCCGCGGCGGGCGGCGGGCCCTCAAGCGCGTCGGGCGGCCGCTGGGCGACTGGACGACCCGTCCGAGGATCCTGGTCACCAACGACGACGGCATCGAATCGCGCGGCCTGCTCGCGCTCAAGCGTGCGCTCGATCCCATCGGCGAGGTGACCGTCGTTGCCCCGGACACGAACCAGTCGGCGGTCGGGCACCAGAAGACGCTGATGCGCCCGCTCCGCGTCCGGGAACGAACCCTGGCCGACGGCTCGTCGGGCTACTCGCTGGACGGCTCCCCCACCGACTGCGTCAGCCTCGCCTTCCTCGGCTTCTTCGACGAGCGCTTCGACCTCGTGGCGTCCGGGATCAACTACGGCGCCAACCTGGGCGACGACATCACCTACTCCGGCACCGTGTCGGCGGCGATGGAGGGCGTGATCAACAGCTGCCCGTCGTTCGCGATCTCGCAGGAGTACTACGAGGAGGTCGATTTCGCGCTGGCGGCGGTGGCGGCGGCCGTGGTCGCGCGCAACATCCTCGAGCACGGGCTCAAGCGGGGCGAGCTGCTCAGCGTCAACGTCCCGGCGACCACGATCGAGGGGTGCGAGGGGCTCGAGATCACGAAGGTCGGCCGCCGCGTCTACCAGGACGAGCTGATCCGGCGGGTCGATCCCCGCGGCATCCCCTACTACTGGATCGGCGGCCCGCCGCCGTCCGGGATCAGCGTCCCCGGCACGGACTTCAATGCCGTCGTGAACCGCAAGATCTCGGTCACGCCGATCCACCTCGACCTTACCGGACGGCGGCTGATGCGCCAGCTCCAGACGTGGGACTGGTCGCTGGAGGAGCGCGCGTCGGCCGTGCCCGTATCACCGGCCGGCGCGATCGAGGAGGCGCGGCTCGCGGAGGAGACCCGGATCGAGCGCCGGTAGCAGCTCCGGTGTCCCGCGCGTCGGTGGGATGAGCCGACGGGTCAGCGCCGGTTGGCGGCCGACGGGTCAGCGCCGACGCTTCCGGTCCGCCAGCACCTCGCGCGCGGCGTTCCGCCCCGGGGCCCCGGTGACGCCCCCACCCGGGTGCGCCCCCGACCCGGCCAGGTACAGCCCGTCGACGGGCATCCGGTAGCGGGCCCAGCCGAGGAGCGGCCGCCACAGGAAGAACGAGTCGAGCGCGGGTTCCGCGTGGAGCGGGTGGCCGCCGCTCAGGCCGTATTCGGTCTCCAGATCCTCCGGCGTCAGGACGCGGCGGGCGGTGATGCGGCTCCCGATGCCGGGCGCGAACGTCTCGAGCGCCCCGATCGCGAGATCCCCGATCGCATCGCGCCACGCCGCCGGCTCCGAGCCGTCGGGTATGGGCGGGATCCACTGGACGAGCACGCTCATGACCTGCGTGCCGTCGGACGCATCGGCGACGAGCGACGGATCCACCAGCGACGGGATCGTCGCCTCGAGCACCGGCGACACCGGCAGATTGCCGTACTTCGACGGGTCGAACGCCCGCTCGACGGCGTCGATCGAGCTCGTGCCGACCTGGATGCGTCCGCGGAGGAGCCGCGCATCGCCGGCGGTCGCCGGGACGTCCGGGAGGCCGTCGAGCACGAGGTTGACCTTGGCCAGCCGGCCGGGGGTCCGGATGTTCGCTGCACGCCAGCGGAGCGCCGGGCCCAGCGTCACCGGGTCGACCAGCTTCGCGAGCAGCTGCTTGGGATCCAGGCCGGACACGACCGCCGGGGCCGTGATCTCCTCGCCGGACGCGAGCGCGACACCGGTGACCGCGCCGTCGTCGGTGGTTACCGCGACGACACGCGCGCCAGTCCGGATCTCCGCGCCGGCCTCGCGCGCGGCCGACACGAGCGCCTCGGCGAGGGCGGACGGGCCACCCCGGGCGAACACCGTCTCGCCAGCGGCCCCGCTATCGTTGCCCGCGGCATCCGCGAGCAGCACCTGCGTGGTCCCGGCCGACCACGGGCCCATCGCCGTGTAGCGGACCCCGCGCCAGACGAGCGTCGCGCGGATCGCTTCGGACGAGAACGACTCGGCGACGAAGTCCGCGGCCGCCATCGCGAGCACCCGCAGGATCGTCCGGCCGTCGGCCTTGCCGAGACCGCGGAACGTGCGCCCGAGCCGCAACCCGAGCAGCGCATCGCCCAGGCCGGGCGCGCGGACGTCGGGCGGCGCCTCGTCGCCCAGGTCGGCAAGGAACCGGGACAGCGTGCGGACGCGGCGGTCGAACTCCACGAACGACACAGCGTCGTCCTCGGACCACGTCCGCAGCGAATCCACGGTCCGCGCGAGGTCCGCCCACAGCGTCACCGCGCGACCGTCGGGCTGAGGCGCGAACACCCGGACCTCGGGCGCCACCAGCGACAGGCCGTGGCGCGACAGCTCGAGCTCCTTCGCGACGGACGGCCGCAGCCGGCCAACGGTGTGGGCAAGCGCCGGCACGCGGACGCCGGGCGCCAGCTCCTCGGTCACCGTGGCGCCCCCGACGCGCTCGCGTGCCTCGAGGACGAGCACGCGCAGCCCGCCCCGGGCGAGATAGGCCGCGGCCGTCAGGCCGTTGTGGCCGGCGCCGACGACGATCGCGTCGTAGTCGTGGGTCGTCGCCATCTCAGGCCACCTTCCGGCCGCGAGACCTGAGGACCTCGAGCGCGGCCAGGCGCCCGTTGGCGCCCATGAGGCCGCCGCCCGGGTGGGTCGAGGAGCCCGCCAGCCACAGGTTCTGGATGGGGGTCCGGAACCGCGCGTAGCCGGGTACCGGGCGGTTGAAGAACAGCTGCTCCAGGCTCAGCTCGCCCTGGAAGATGTTGCCCTCGGTGAGCCCCATCGTGCGCTCGATGTCGAGCGGGGTGAGCACCTGGCGGCCGACGATGATGTCCCGGATGTTGGGCGCGAACTCCGCGATCCGGTCGATGACCGCGTCGCCGAACGCCTCGCGGTTGTCGTCCCAGGTGCCGAGGCCCGGGTCCAGCTTGTACGGCGCGTACTGGACGAAGCAGCTGATCACGTGCTTGCCGGGCGGCGCCATCTGGGGGTCGACCAGCGTGGGGATGATCATGTCGATGTACGGCTTGTTGCTCCAGTGCCCGTATTTCGCGTCGTCGTAGGCGCGCTCCATGTCGTCCATCGACGGGCTGAAGCTGATCGCGCCGCGGAGGTGCTCGCCCTCGCCGGGCAGGCAGGTGAAGTCGGGCAGGCGGTCCACGGCGAGGTTGACCTTGCCCGAGCTGCCGCGGAACTTGAACCGACGGACCTCCTGCTCGAACTCGGGGTCGAGCGAGCTGGGCTCGAGCAGGTCGAGGAAGGTGACCCTGGCGTCGGCCGACGACAGGACCGCAGCCGCCTCGATCTCCTCGCCGCTGTCGAGGGCCACCCCGGTCGCGCGTCCGTTCTTGACGGTGATCCGGGCGACCGCGGCCTCGGTTCGGATCTCGGCGCCCAGCGCCTCGGCCGCCCGCGCGATCGAGTAGGACACGCCACCCGTGCCGCCCTTGGGGATGCCCCAGGCCCGGAAGGCACCGTCGATCTCGCCCATGTAGTGGTGGAGCAGGACATAGGCGGTGCCCGGCGAGCGGATGCCCTGGTAGGTGCCGATGATCCCCGACGCCGACATCGTGGCCTTGAGCGGGTCCGTCTCGAACCACTGCTCGAGGAAATCCGCGGCGGACATCGTCATCAGCTGGACGAACACCGCCTGCTGGCGCTCCGGGAGCTTCGCGAAGCTGCGGGCGAGCCCGGCCAGCGGCATCAGGGGGCGCGGATCGATGTCCGTGGGGTCGGGCGGCACGATGCCCAGGATGGGCTTGATGAAGCGGGCCATCTCGACCATGAGCTGGCCGTACTCCTCGTACGCCTCGGCGTCGCTCTTCGACCAGCGGCGCAGCTCGCGGATCGTTCGGCCGTGGTCGTTGACCCGCCACAGGTAGTCGCCGCCACCGGCCTTCGGGCCCTCGCCTTCGTGGCGGGGCGTGAACGTCCCGTCGAGCGGCAGGATGTCGAGGCCGTACTTCGGCAGCTGGAGGTCGCGGATGATCTCGGGGCGGAGCAGGCTGACGACGTAGCTGGCGACCGAGAACCGGAACCCCGGCACGATCTCCTCGGTCACCGCCGCCCCGCCGAGGACGTGGCGCCGCTCGAGGACGAGCGTCTTGAGGCCGGCACGCGCGAGGTACGCGGCGGACACGAGCCCGTTGTGGCCACCGCCGATGATCACCGCGTCGTAGCGCTGCGGCACCCGATCCTCCTGGTTCGTCCTGGCAACCGGCGGCGCCGACCGTGGCGCGCGGCCGGCCGCTATCCAGCCTGCATAGTGTCCATGCAGTCTACGGGAGTGAAGCCTCGCGTCGCGAGGCTCGGTCACGTGGCCGACGCGAGACGTGGTGCCGGCGGTGCGATGTGCTATGATGTGTGTCAAGCAGTGCACACTGGAAGGCACACGATGGCGCTCGTTCGAACCAACATCACGCTCCCCGAGGATGTCCTGGCGCTGGTCGACGCCGTTGCCGGTCCCCGCGGCCGGAGCGCCTACATCGCGGACGTGGTGGCCCGCCAGGTCCGGCGGGACAACGCGCGGAAGGTGTTCGCGGAGCTCGCGGGCGCGCTCAGGGGCTCGAAGACCTGGGGCGAGACGCCCGACGAGACGGATCGGATCCTGCGCGAGGTACGGGACAGCTGGGACCGTGACGACAAGCTCTGGCCCGAGTGACGCAGGACGATGCGCTACATGCTGGACACGACACTCCTGATCGACCACGCGCTTGACCGGTACGCCGCTCCCGAGCTCGTGATGCGGCTGTTCAGCGAGCCGAATGACCTGTTCGTGTGCGATGCCGTGGTCGCCGAGGCGTGCTCGAAGGGCGAGGACGATGAGCTCGCCACGATCACGAGCCTCATCGACGCGCTCGAGTACGTGGCGACGACCCCGTCCGCGGCACGGTGGGCCGGCGATTCCCGGCGTCGGTTGGGTCGTGGTTCGCCGCGCCGGCTCGCGGACTCGCTGGTTGCGGGCGTGGCATGGAGCCTCGGCGCGACGGTGGTCACGCGCAACCCGCGCGACTTCGAGGCGCAGGGCGTGCCGGTGCTCGCCTACGGGCAGCCGGCGGAGGCCTGAGCGCCGCTACCAGCCCTCGGCCAGCGTCTGGTCAAGCGCCGCCACCACCACGTCCGCGCTCTCGCGGGTGATGCACAGCGGCGGCTTGACCTTGAGCACGTTGTTGCCGTCGCCCGTGGGCTGGATGATCACGCCCAGCTCGAGCATGCGCTCGCAGATCGCGAGCGCCTCCTCGGTGGCGGGCTCCAGCGTCTCACGATCGCGGACCAGCTCCACGCCCAGGTACAGGCCCATGCCGTGGACGGCACCGATGATCGGATGGCGCCCGGCGAGGCCTTCGAGAGCCCGCCTTGAGGTGGGCGCCGACGTCCCTCGCGTTGGCCTGGAGCCCTTCCCGATCGATCGTCTCGAGCACCGCCAGGCCGGCCGCACAGGCCACGGGTGAGCCCCCGATCGATGAGAAGAACGAGCCCTCGGCGCGGAACGCCTCGGCGATCTCCCGGGTGGTGATCACGGCCCCGACCGCGATCCCGTTGCCCGCCGCCTTGGCCACGGTCACGATGTCCGGCACGACACCCTGCTGCTGGAACGCCCACTGGTGGTGACCGAGGCGCCCATACCCGGTCTGGACCTCGTCGGCGATGGCGAGGCCGCCGGCCGCCCGGATCAGCGCGTAGACCCGGCTGAGGTAGCCGTCGGGCAGGACGACGCCGCCGGCGTTGCCGAACAGGGGCTCCGCGATGTACGCCGCCGGTCGGCGGCCCGCGGCGGCGATCGCGGTCAGGGTCTCGCGAACGTCGTCCGCGTAGCGCTCCCCGGCGTCGGGACCACGATGGCGGCCGCGATACGGGTTCGGCGCCTCGACCGGGTGGACCCAGTCCGGGCGGGTCTCGAGCGCCCGCGGGTTGTCGAGCACCGAGGTCGTGATCGCGTCGGTGGCACCCGTCCAGCCGTGGTACGCCCCGCGAACCGCGAGCACGTCATCGCTGCCCGTCGCCACCCGCGCCAGGCGTAGCGCCAGCTCGTTCGCCTCGCTCCCGGTGTTGACCAGGAACACGGTGTCGAGCGGGGCCGGGAAACGGGCGGCCAGCGCCTCGGCGAACTCGACCATCGCGCGATACAGGAAGCGCGAGTTCGTGTTGAGGCGGGTCAGCTGGCGCGTCACGGCCTCCGTCACCGCCGGGTGACCGTGACCCAGGACGGCGATGTTGTTCACGACGTCGACGTAGGCCCGGGCGCCGCTGTCGACGAGGTGGTGGCGCCAGCCACGCTCGATCCGGGGCGGCGCCTCGTAGTAGTGGACCTGCACGTCGGCGAGGACCGCGTTGCGACGGGCGAGGAGCGCCGCCGGGTCGTCGGCGGGCGCCACCACGACCTCCGGGTCGAGGCCGAGGAGCGCGGCCGGGTCCGGGCACAGGGCCTGCCAGGCGCCCGCAAGCGACGGCGCGCACCGGCGCGGCGCGTCGAGCCCCGGGATCGCGATGAGCTGCACGTGGAGGAGGGCGGGCAGGGTATCCGGTCCCTTGGCGGCCACCTCGCCGAGGGCGTCCCCCGCCTGCACCGTCGCACCGTCAGCCACCGACGGGATCACGCCGTCGAGTCGAACGTCGAAGCCGTCGGCGCCGATCATCAGGCCGGCCGGCGCCCGACGCACGACCCCGCCGACGGGTGCGACGACCGGCAGGCCGGCCACAGTGAACAGGTCGACCCCGAGGTGGATCGTGTCCGCCTCAACGCTTGCATCCGGCTCCGCGTCGATGAGCCGGGCCTCGCCCCACCGGCCGACGGCCACCTCGCCTGCGCCGACGATCTGCGCCACCGGGTCGTCGATCGCGGCGGGATCGCCGGTCGCGGAACCGGGGAGGTCCGAGGACGGCGACAGGTCGAGGACCCGGATCCGGGTCGACGGCACGCGCACGGGGGGGACGGCGTTCCCGGGGAGGTGGATCCGGACAGCCGGGCCGAGGCCCGCCGCCTCGCGAAGGACGGCCTCCGCGAGCGGGAACGGGATCGCGACAACCGCCTCGAGCGCCGCCCACTCCTCATCTCGCGTCGAATGGACGTACGTGTTGTCGGGCTCGAGCGCCGCCTGCTGGTCGCCGCTGATCGCCACGGCGGCAGAGCGTGCCACCACCATCGGCCACAGCGCGGCGAGCTCGGCGGGCTCGAGCGGCAGCAGCGGCAGGAAGCCTGCTGCAACGTCGCGCGCGACGTGCAGCGGATGGTCGAGGTCGTGGAACAGGTCGGCGGCGATCGTCACCGCGAGCTCCGCGGCAAGCCACGTCCTCGACAGGTCGCCGAAGTCGATCAGCCCGACCGGCATCGGGCGCCCCGCACGATCACGACGGGCGACGGTGTTGAGGTCGGTCACGTCCTGGTGGACGGTGCGGATCCGCAGTGCCGGGGTGAGCGGATCGAGCGCGGCGGCTGCGCGCGCCATCGAGCCCTCGGCAAGCTGCCGGCGGGTCGGGGTCGACGCGAACGGCGCGAGCGCCTCGACCACCGATCCCGCGTGGCGAACGTCCCACTGCAACGCACGGTCAAGCGCCGGGTGGTCGAAGCCGTCGAGGGCGAGCCCAACCCCGGCCGCCATCGCGCCGTGGGCTCGCAGCACCGCCGGGGCGAGGTATCCCTCGCCGTCCAGCGGCGATCCGTCGATATACGTCACCAGCCGCAGGTCGTGCTCCACGCCCGCACGGGTCATACCCCGCGTGATCAGCCCGCCGTCGCTGGCGGGCTGTGGAACCGGGACCTCGAACCCGGGGCGAGCGGCGGCCACGTGCAGCATCGCCGCGTTTTCGGCCTCGAGCTCCTGGCGCGAGATGCCGTGGCGCGCCACCTTGAGCACGAACCGGCCATCGTCCGCATCGACGAGGTAGTTGCGGTCCTGGTGGCTGCCAAGCTCAGACCGCACGCCCTCGCGACCGAAATGGTCCCGCAGCAGCCTGGCCGCCTCCCCGAGATCGAGGACAGGCCGCCGGTGCTCGTGCGCCAGGAACGGGTTGCTCGCCATCGCCGCCAATGGTTGCAGACCTGGGGGAGCTGACGGCGCCCGATGCGCAGCTGTCACGCGAGGTCACGCTTGCGGAGGGAACCGCCCGTTCACCCGGCTGTCGTGGACGATGGCCGGGGACCGCACCTCGCGGGGCAGGAAGACCACAATGGGCCCATGGGCTTCCACCTTCGCCAAGCCAAGGCCGAGGATCTGCGCCCGAGGCTCCCCGAGCACGTGACCGGGTGGATCGGCGAGCGCCGTCGGCCCTTCCACGACTTCACCGTCGGATCGCTCGTCCCGGTCGCCTTCGAGCGGTACGCGCGGGTCCTCCACCCTGCCTGGGCGCCGCCCGTCGCGGGGACGGCCGCGCCGCTGCGCTGGGACTCCGTCGCAGCCTGGTCGGGCCGGACGGCTCACGCGCTCGCCCAGTGGGAGCGCCTGTCGGTCCCGGCGCCAGGGGTCGTCCGGCCTGCGCCGTTCACCGCTCCCCCGGACACGGGGGGCCTGCCGCCACCGAGCCTGGCGGCACTGTGCGCCGTCCTCGCCTCCCACACGGGGACCCCCGAGGACTGCTTCATCGCCGTCTGGGACGGGTACGGGTGGCCGGTCGCCGGGTGGGCCGGTCCTGACGTGCTCGATCTCGAGAACCGCTCCTTCCACGTCCGGCGGGGACCGCTCGCGCTCGCTCTCCAGATCGGCTGGCAGATCCCGCCCGGCCGGCTCCGGGTCGAGCCACCGACGCTCATCTGGCCGGCCGACCGCGCGTGGTTCGTTGCGGCCGACACGGACCTCGACTCGACCTACCTCGGGGGATCAGCTTCGTTGGTCAACGCCGTGATCACGCACCCGGATCTTGAGTCGTGGCCCGTGGGAACATCCGACGACATCAGCGCGGCGAGCGACTCCATCAACCTCTGACGGTTCGGGTGTCATTGGCGCACGCTGGCGGAGCTCGGCCTCACCACGACCGTGGCGCTGCCTGAGCGGCGCCCGCGCTAGGCGTCCGGCGGCGAAAAGCGTTCCACGAACCCTGCCCGCCATGCCGGCGCCTCGAACGGTGCGGCGTACCAGGACGTGGTCTTGGCGATCCTGCCTTGGCGAAGCTCGATGATCTGGATCATCTGCCACGTTTCGCCGTTCGCGTAGGTCGCGGTCCCGACGTAGGTGTAGACGTCGCCCGATCCTTCAATGCGCAGCACCGTGAAGCTCGGCGTCAGCACCCAGCGGTCCTCCGCGCTCACGAGTCGTGTGCTCTTCGGATCGATCGTTCCGACCCCTCCGGGGTAGTTGTGCAACAGGGCGAGCTGGTTCGCCTTGCCCCGGACGCGTTCCCCTGACTGGAGCATCTCATCGACATAGTCGTCGGTGATGAGCAGCGCCAGAGCGTCGAAATCCTTGTCCTGCAAGGCGCGCGCGTAGCGCTCGACGATTGCTCGACCGCTGGGGTCAGTCATCCTGTCCTCCACCCAAGAGCCCTCGCTGCATCAGCGAAGCGTGGCCATTCTATGAGGCGGCCGAGGCTCGGGGATGTTGAGCACATCGCACGGCCGCCCGAGGAATCTGCGCGGCCTCACAGCCGGGATCGAAGGACGGCGACCTCGGGGTAATCGTCGGGCGAGCCGTAGCCGTGCTCGGCCAGCCAGCGGATGTTGGTCAGGCATCGCAACGACCACCATGCGTGGATGAGGTCGCGGTCGACGTCGGCACCGTAGCCGGCGACCACGTCGCCGAGGTGCTCGCTGTGCCCGAGCGTGAGGGTGGCGAGGTCGAACAGCGCGTCGCCCTGGGACGCCTCGGACCAGTCGACGACGCCCGTGACCTCGTCACCGACGACGAAGACGTGGTCGACCTGCAGGTCGCCGTGGATGAACACCGGTGTCCACGGCCGGAGCGCCGTCTCGGCGAGCCGGCGGTTGCGGGTGACCACGTCAGCGGGAAGGACATCGTTGGCGACGAGCCACTCGCACTCGCCGGCGAGGCGCGATGCGAGCTCGTCGAGACTCCGACCGGGCCATGGCGGCAGCGGCCCGTCGTGCAGCATCCGGGCGGCGGCGCCCGCCGCGGCCCAAGCGGCCGACGACGCGCGAGATGGCTCGCCGAGATGACCGAGTGCCGTCCCCGGGAGAGCGGCGAGCGCGAGCACGGGCGGCTTCCGCCAGAGGATCTCCGGAGTCGGGACCGGCGCCAGAGCCATCGCCTCGACCTCGACATCGGCACGCGTCTGATCAGCGTCGATCTTGAGGAACACGTCACCGACGCGCAGGGTCGCGCGCTCCTGATGGGCGACGACGACCTCGACCTCCTCCACGTGGGCGATTATCGCGGGGATCACCACCAACGTGACGGCGAGCAACGGCCCGCACCCAGGAAGCGAACCAGTGTCGCCTTGCAGGCACAGGTCCAGGCGATGCTGACGACAGTCACCTGGAACGAGTCCGGGCTGAGCGGCCCGGCGGGCGGCCAACGCGAGTCTCGGCTCGCACCCGACCGCCTATAATTCGGGGCCCAAAGAGGGACGTGCGTTGAGCGAGTCACAGCCGAGATCCTGGGTGCCGAGCCACCTCCGGATGCGCCCCGACGTCTACAACCGCCCGAAGGCGCTGTTGCTGGCCGATCTGACGCTGCTCGGGCTGTTCCTGATGATGGGGCGCTGGTTGATCGGCGGGCTCGTGTCCGCTGAGTTCCTCGCGGACAACCGCAACGTTCCACCGTTCGTCGCCAATGCCGGCCTCGACAGCCTCCACGCCCTGCTCGCCTTTGGATTGCCGATGGTCCTGGTGGCCGTCACGGCATACCGGTTGCGGTTCGCCGATCGGGCGACCTGGCCATGGACCCCGTTGATCGTCGCCTGGATCGTGGTGGCGTTCGCGGAGACGGTGATCGCGACAGCGGACTTTACGGCCACGGCCTTCGTCCTGGGGTCCATTCCGGCGGCACTGATCGGCACCCACCAGCGTTATCTCCGCCGGGCTGCCGGGCAGTCACCGAAGCCGTTGCCGTGGACCCGTCGGCGTCGCGTGTTGATCGTCGTCGTCGGCGCGGCGGTCGGGATCTGGGTCTTTGCCTACCTGGTCATCGGCGTCGCATCGATCTCGGACTATTTCCGGCCGCTCGTCCCCGGCTTCTTCCCCTTCCCGCGCTAGAGCGATCTGACTCGAGCCGACGGGTGGGGTCGTCGACCTGCCGGCGGCGGCGCGACCCGATCATCGGCTTTCGCGGCCGACCGGGCTGCTGCCTCGCGAGCTCCGCAGCGCGCCAAACTCCCGGCGTGTCCCGGCGGTCGCGCGATCTCCTTCCCATCCATCCTGCATAGCGACCATGCATACTTCCCGGGAACCGCCAGGAGGACCTTCGTGAGCGTCGGCACCGCATTCCATCCCCGCACTGCGCCCCTCAACCGGAAGATGCAGTGGCGGGAGTGGTCGGGCTATTTCGCGTCCTCCGTGTATGCCGACTTCCACGACATCGAGTACAACGCGATCCGCGAGGCGGCCGCGGTCATCGACGTCAGCCCGCTGTACAAGTACCGGCTGACCGGACCGGACGCGATCCGGCTCGCGGACCGCGTGATCACGCGCGACGCGACGAAGCTCAAGGTCGGGCAGGTCTACTACACGCCGTGGTGCGACGAGCACGGCAAGCTGGTCGACGACGGCACGGTCCACCGCGTCGCCGAGCGGGAGCTGCGCTGGACGGCCGCTGATCCGCAGTACCGCTGGCTCCACCAGAACGCGGCAGGATTGGACGTCGACATCGACGACGTCACCGAGTCGGTCGCTGCGCTCGCGCTCCAGGGCCCGCTCAGCCGAGCCGTGCTGGAGGCGGTGACGCGCCAGGACTTCGGCGACCTGCGCTACTTCCGCCGCCGCGCCGCCAAGGTCCGCGCAGGCCGCCGGTCGATCGCCATCGACGTGTCGCGGACCGGGTACACCGGGGATCTGGGCTACGAGCTGTGGATCCCGGCCGATGACGCGGCAGCGGTCTGGGACGCCGTGTTCAAGGCCGGGCACGCGTACGCCATCCGGCCCGCCGGGATGCTCGCGCTGGACGTGACCCGGCTCGAGGCGGGGCTGATCCTGCTCGAGGTGGACTACACATCGGCCCGCCACGCGATGAACCCGGAGCAGAACTACAGCCCGTTCGAGGTCGGCCTCGGCCGGCTGGTCAGCTTCGACAAGGCGGATTACGTCGGCCGGCGGGCACTCCAGGCGGAGCAGGCTGCCGGTGGTCCGGCGCGCCGGCTGGTCGGCCTGATCCTCGACTGGTACGACATCGAGCGGCTGTACGACGAGCAGGGCCTGCCGCCGGCGATCTCGCCGACCGTCGACCGCACGCACGTGCCCGTGTTCGCGGACGGGCGCCAGGTGGGCAAGGCCACCTCGCACGGCTGGAGCCCGATCCTCAAGCAGGCGATCGCGCTCGCGTCGGTGCCCCCGCGGTACGAGCGGATCGGCAGCCGCCTCGAGGTCGAGTGGACCGTGGAGGGCCGGCGGGGACGCGTCAAGGCGACCGTGGTCGAGCTCCCGTTCCTTGACCTCGAGCGCAAGCGAGCCTGATCCGATGACTGACGCGGGCCTCGACTTCACTCGCTTCGACGAGATCGTGGCCCAGCGGCTGGGCACCTGGACGGACGAGCTCGTCGACTTCCTGCGGATCCCGTCCGAGGGTGGCGATCCGGAGAATCTCCGCGCGGCCGCCGACTGGACGGTGGCCCGGCTGGGACGCCTGGGCGCGACGGTCGAGGTGGTCGAGGTGGACGGCGCGCCCCTGCTCGTCGTCGGCGAGATCGGCGACGGGCCGCGCACCCTGACCGCGGTCCAGCACTACGACGTCCAGCCCGCCGCGCCGCTCGGGCTGTGGACGACCCCGCCGTACGAGCCGGCGATCCGCGACGGTCGCGTGTGGGCCCGCGGCGCGACCGACAACAAGGGCGAGCTGCTGCCCCGGATCTGGGCGGTCGAGGCGTGGCTCGAGGCGTTCGGCCCGCTGCCGTGCCGCGTCCGGTTCCTGGTCGAGGGCCAGGAGGAGATCGGCAGCGGCGCCCTCGACGCACTGCTCGATGCGCGACCCCACCTCCGCGTCGCCGACGCCGCGCTGATCGAGGGTGGTGGCCTCGACCTCGAGGGCCGGCCGGGGATCGTCGGCGGCGGCAAGGGCATGGTCGTGATCGAGGTGTTCGTCCGCACGCTCACGCACGACGCCCACTCCAGCCTGTCGGTGCTGCTGCCCAATGCCGGCCACCGCCTGGTCCAGGCGCTCGCGACCTTCTGGGATTCGGCCGGCCGGCCGGCGATCGAGGGCCTGGACGCGGGCAAGCGGCCGCCGACGAGCGCGCAGCTGGCGGCGATCGCGGCGATGGACCTCCAGGACCTTGCCGACATCCGCGAAGAGTGGGAGCTCGACACCTTTGTCGGCGGGCTGGACGGGACGGCCGCGATGGAGGCGATGAGCTTTGACACGACGCTCAACCTCCAGGGGCTGTGGGCCGGTCACATCGAGGCCACCCCCAAGACCGTGACCCCGGCCGAGGCGCACGCCCGCCTCGACATCCGGATCGTGCCCGACCAGGTGCCCGACGAGCTGGTCGCGGCGATCCGGCGTCACCTCGATGCACACGGGTTTCCGGATGTCGAGGTCGTGGCGCTCGAGAGCGAACGAGCATGGTGGACGCCCCCCGATCACCCGGTCATCGGCGCCGCGACGCGGGCATCGCGGGCCGTCACCGGGCTCGAGCCGACGATCGGGGTGTCGATGCCGGGCACGGTGCCGATGGCGCAGGTCTGCGCACAGCACCGCGTACCGGCGACCTCGCTGGGCGCCGGACGCGGCGACTGCCGGGCACACGCACCGGACGAGAACATCCGGATCGACGACCTGGCGACGGCGACCAGGATCACAGGCCGATTTTTCGATGAGCTCGCACGCCTGCCCGATGTCCCGCGGGTCTCCTGATCGCGATCGCGCCCCGATCCCCTGACCGCGGTCCCGCCGTCCCCTGACCGGGGTCAGCCGCCCTGGATGACTGCGCCGCCGCTGGTGGTCACCGTCATCGACGCGGGTGGCTGCGACAGCAGCAGGTTGGCGCCTTCGGTGGCCGTTCCCGACACGTCGCCGCTCACGTTGAGCTCGGCCCGGCTCCCCGCGGACATGGCGACCGTCGCGGAGTCCACGGCCAGCCCCGAGAGCCGCGCCTGGGCGCCGCTCGAGGTGGTGAGCCGCAGCGTGCTCGCCCGACCCATTGCATCGAGCTGGGCGCCGCCCGAGACGTCGATCGCGAGGTCGGTCGCCGTCGCGTCGAGCGATCCGGTCGCGCCGCCCGACAACGTGATCGAGCGAAGGTCCGGAACGATCACGGTCAAGGTCATCGGCTGGCTGGTGCTGATCCCCGGCGGCGCGATGTTGACGATCAGCTGGCCGTCGCTCACCTGGGTCACGATCAGCGGCAGCAGATTGGCCTGCGCCGACACTTTGACCTGGAGCGGCGAACCCACCGTGATATCGACATGCATCCCGGCGCCGACGCTCACGTGCTGGAACGCGTCCGTCGTCCGGTCCTCCGTCGCGATCGAGCCGGCCCCGACCACCGGAAGGGGCTGCGTTGCCTGCGGCGGAAGCCCCGAGCCGCACGCGGCGAGCGCGACCAGCAGCGGCAGCATGGCCAGGACCGGGATGGCGGGGCAGCGGGCGCGCAGACGCATGGACACACTCCTGATCGGGCCGCATCGAGAGGATGCGGGCCGGCAGCCCGGAGCCGGAGGGCCGGACGGCGTACAACGGCAGGCCAGTGGTCGCCGCGCCGCTAGGCCCTCGTCCGATCGAGGTACGCGTCGAGCCGCTCGAGGGCCGCGGGCATGTCGGTGCGCCCGAAGCCGATCCGGAAATGGTTGCCGGGGTGCCCGAAGATCGAGCCCGGCGCGATCAGCACCCCCTCCGCGTGCAACAGGTCCTCGGCGAAGGCGTCGATGGGACGGTCTCCATGCAGCTCGGGAAAGCCGATCGAGCCACCGCGCGGCCGGACCCATGACACCTGCCCGGCGCGACGCGCGAAGTAGTCGTCCAGCAGCGCCATGTTCGCCATGACGATCGCCCGTGAGCGCTCCAGCACCGCGCCACGGGCTCGGAGCGCGATCAGCGACAGGATCTCGGCGGGCGCAGAGGCGCAGATCGTCGTGTAGTCCTTGAACCGGACGGCGGCATCGAGCAGGCGGCGGTCATGCGATGCCAGCCAGCCGATCCGCAACCCGGCCATCGCAAAGGCCTTGGACATGACCCCCAGCGACACCACATGGGGTCCGACATCTGCCCCCGCGGGAAGGCGGTCCGCCGGGTCGAGCTCCAGGAACCGGTACACCTCGTCCGACAGCAGCGTGGCACCGGCATCCGCAGCGATCCCGGCCACGGCCCGGTATGTATCAACGTCGGGCAGTGCGCCGGTCGGATTGTGCGGTGCGTTGAGCGCGATCAGGCGCGTGCGCGGCGTCACCTGGCGTCGCAGGGCGTCAACGTCGATCCGCCAGCCGTCCGACGCCCGCAGCTCGTGCAGCGTCACGTCCGCGCCCGTCGCGCGCGCAACCTCGTGCAGGCTCTGGTACGCGGGCCACACCACGATCGCGTGATCGCCCGGGCCAAGCAGCACGTTGGCGAGGGTGAAGATCGCTTCCTCCGCGCCGCTGAACACGAGCACCTCGTCGGGCGTGATGGACTCGTACAGCGAGGCGATCTCCGCACGCAGCAGCGGGTGACCCGGCGCCTCGGTGTAGCCGAGCCGGAGGTCCCGCCACAGCTCGGCCGCCTCCGGATCGGCGAGGGCCAGGACGTCAGCCATCGGCCAGCCCTCGACGTCCGAGGCGCACAGCAGGTGCCTGACGCTGAACTCGTACCGCGCGAAGTACCGCTCGAGCGCGAAGTCGTCGATCCGCATGCCGACATCATCGCCCAGCCGTCCTACCATCGTGTTCGATGCTGCCGACGCACCGGACCAGGACCCGATGAGCGACCAGGACCCGACGGACGACCGGCCGCCGATCGACGCGCCGGCGCTGCATGCCGAGCACGCGCGCCGATGGCAAGACCGGGATGCCGCGGAGAGCTACCGGCTTCGGCCGACGTATCCGGAGCAGGTGTTCGACATCCTCCTGCCACTGATGCCGGCCGGGCCGCGAACGGTGCTCGACCTCGGGTGCGGCACCGGCAACATCGCGCGACCGCTCGGACAACGAGTGGACCGCGTCGACGCCATCGATCTCGCGGCGCCGATGATCGAGATCGCGAAGTCGCTGCCGGGCGGCATCGCGTCGAACATCCGATGGCAGGTCGCGCGAGCGGAGGAGGCGGACCTGGACCCGCCGTACGCGATGGCGGTCGGCGGCGAGAGCCTGCACTGGATGGAGGCCAGAGGTCCTGATGCCGCGGCTCGCCGCGGCGCTGGCGCCCGGCGCCGTGCTCGCGGTGGTGCATCTCCGCTCCGAGCCGCGGCCATGGGACGCCCCCCTTGCCGAGGTGGTCGCGCGCTATTCCACGAACCCGTGGTACGTGCCGTACGACATGATCGCGGCCTGGGAGCAGGATGGGTGCTTCCGGCGGCTCGGCGAGCGGGATACGGCGCCACGTCGTGTTCGAGCAGCCCCTCGAGGACTTCGTCGGCGCGCACCACGCCAGGAGCACGCTGACCCGCGCGCACATCGACGCGGAGGCGTTCGACCGCGACGCGTCGGCCGCGATCCGGCGAGCACTGCCCGGACGGAGTCGTCCGGCAGTCCATCATCGCGAACATCGTCTGGGGCGAACCACTCTCCCGCGGGTAGCGACCGTCCGACGCGCAAACGCGGCTCCCGCGCCGACGGCGAGCGGCCCTACCCGGCGACCTCGACCAGCGCGGCACCGAAGTCACGGGTCGTGGCCTCGTCGACGCCGTGCGCCTCGAGCAGCCATCCCTGGTCGGAGCCGGGGTCGACGACGATCGCGTAGCCACCGCCGTCGATCTCGATGAGGGTGCCCGTCAGCGGTCCCATCGCGGCGTCACCGGCCTCCGTCCCGCCTGGAACACACGCGCCGGGGAACGAGCAGTACGTCCCTTCCGAGAGTTCAAGCGTGGCGCCGGACGGGCCCTTGTACGAGACGATGAGCTTGCCGCCGTTCGCCAGCCGGTATGTGCCCGTGCCGACAAACCAGCCTTTGGGAAGCGCCGCGCACAGGACGGTCCAGTCGACGGCGACCGCGACGCTGGCAAAGAACTGCCGGTTGGCGTCGGTGCCCGAGCAGCCGTCGGCCGCGCCGATGGCCGGCGATCCGGTGGGCTCCGCGGACGGTTCGGCGGATTCGGCCGGCGGCTCGGTGGCGCTCGGCTGCTCGCTTTCGGGAGCCTGGCTCTCGTCGGGCGCGGCAGATTCGGAGGGCGCCGCGGATTCGTCGCCAGGCGCGGTCGTCTCAGGGGCCGTCGTGGCGCCCGGCGAGCTCGTCGTCGTCACGGCGCTCGACGGGCCGGAGGACCCGCACGCGGCAACGAGCATGGCGATGGCCAGCGAAAGTGCGACCCGGCGTCTCAGCACGCGTCCAGCCTACCGGTCCCGGCGCCGGAGCGCACGCGGGGGCGCCGTCAGTCCCCCACCTCGGCGGCGGCCAGCCGCACCAGCGCGGGCGAAACCCCGAACACGTCCCGGATCAGGTCGTCGCTCAGAACCTCGGCCGGCGCGCCGTCGGCGACGACCCGCCCGCGGTCGATGACGATGAGCCGCGGGAAGAAATGGGCTGCCAGCCCGAGGTCATGGAGGACCGCGACCAGGGCCGTTCCGTCGCGCTCGTTGAGGTCCCGCAGCAGCTCCATTGCCTCGACCTGGTGGCGGAGGTCGAGATGGACGGTGGGCTCGTCGAGCAGCAGCACCGGGGAAGCCTGGGCGACAGCCAGCGCGAGCAGGACAAGCTGCCGCTCGCCCAGCGACAGCTCGCGCGCATCGCGGCCGATCAGGTGCCCCAGGCCGACGCGGTCGATCGCGGCCGCCACGGCCGCCCGGTCCGCTGGGCTCGCACCGCGCAGCACCGACTCGTGAGGAAGGCGGCCGAGCGCGACGACCTCCTCGACGCGCATCGAGAACGGCAGCGCAGTCTGCTGCGGCACCACCGCCAGCCGCCGCGCGACCTCGGCGCGGTCGACGCTCGCGATCGGCTGGTCGTCGAGCAGCATGCGCCCGGCGGTCGGCCGCAGGATCCCGGCCAGGACGCGGAGCAGGGTCGACTTGCCGGCGCCGTTGGGGCCGATCAACGCCACCCGCTCGCCGTGCTCCACGCGCAGCGACACGTCACGCAGGATCGCGCGGCCGCGGATCTCGACGGTCGCGCCGTCGACGAGCAGCGCCGGGCCGCTCACAGCTCGTACCCGGTGCGCGCCCGGCGCAGGAGGGCCAGGAAGAACGGCGCCCCGATGAGCGCGGTCACCACGCCCACCGGGATGTCACCCGCGAGCCGCGCCGCGAGGTCCGCGAACACGAGCAGGTTGGCGCCCCAGATCGCCGAGATCGGCAGGACCGCGCGCGCGTTGGGCCCGACGAGCAGCCGGACGACGTGGGGGACCACGAGTCCGACGAACCCGATCAGCCCGCTGATCGTGACGGCGGCGGCCGTCACCAGCGACGCGAGCGCGAGCAGCAGCGCCCGCTCGCGGCCGACGTTGATGCCGAGGTGGCTGGCCGACTCCTCGCCCAGCAGCAGCGCGTTGAGCGAGCGCGCCCTGGTCATGATCACGACCGACCCCAGGACCACGATCGGCAGCGCGCCGGCGAGGCGCTCCCACGACGACAGGTCGAAGCTACCCAGCAGGTAGGTGAAGATCTGGCGCAGCGCCGCGCCCGACAGGTACATCGTCATCGCCAGCCCCGCCGACAGCAGCGAGGCCACCGCGTATCCCGTGAGGAGCAGGCTGGTCAGCGGCGCGAGGCCGCTGACGCGCGACAGCTTGTACACGGTCGTGACCGCGATGAGCGCCCCGCCGAACGCGAGGACGTGGACCAGCCCGAAGCCCAGGACCAGCGTCCGGATCGGGATCAGCACCGCGATCGCCGCCCCCAGCGCCGCCCCGGACGCGGTGCCCAGCACGTACGGGTCCGCGAGCGGGTTGCGGAGCAGTCCCTGGAACGTCGCGCCAGCGACCGCGAGGCCGGTCCCGACGACCATCGCCGTCAGGACCCGCGGAACGCGCAGGTCCCACACGATGGCCACCGTCGCGGGATCGGCGCTCGACAGGTGGGTGCCGAGCAGCCGGTCGACCACGATGACGACCGTGTCACCGAACGGGATCGGCACGCTGCCCAGGGCGATCCCCAGCAGCGCCCCGGTCACGGCGACCACGAGCCCGCCGACGACGAGCCACAGGCGGCGGTCGCGGGCGCGCGCGGCAGCATCCAGCCGGGAGCCGGTATCGCCGAAGGTTGCCGCGCCGAACGTCACGGGACCGGGGGCACCGGGGACATGGACGGGATCGTCGTGTCCGGATGGATGGTCGAAGCGAGCAGCGCGAGGCCGAGGAACAGGCGTGGTCCCGGCCGGGTGATCATGGTGTCGTCGATGGGCCGGATATCACCGGTCTTGACCGCCGTCATCGTCGACCACCCCGGTCGCCCGGCCACGTCCGCGGCGGTCACGCCGTACGCGGCATCGGCCAGCAGGATGACCTCGGGGTCCGTCTGGAGCAGGCGCTCCCCGGAGATGTCGTACTTGTCCGGCGACCCGGTCGTGATCGGGTCGCCGCCGGCCATCGAGATCATCTCGGCCAGGAACGAATCGTCGGCCGGGCCGTAGAACGCGCCAGTGGCGTCGATCTCGTAGTACACCCGTGGTCGCGACTCGCCGGCCACGGCCGTCTCGACCGCGGCGAACGCATCGCTCATCCGCTGGGTGATCGCGGCAGCCTCCTCCGACCGCCCCACGGCCCTCCCCAGCAGCTCGATGTCGTCGAGGACCGTGGCGACGGACGGCGCGTAGACGACGACCACGGGCAGGCCCAGCTCGCGCAGCCGCTGGACGGCGTCCGGCGGCGTCCCGAAGTTGCCGCCCGCGATCACCAGGTCCGCCTTCGCGGCCACGATCTTCTCGATGTCGACGGTGACGGCGCTGCCGTCGAACTTCTCGACGTCCGGGACGGCGGCCGCATCGGGCGGATAGAGCAGGATGTCCTCGGCCTTGCCCACGATCCGGTCGCCCACGCCGAGCGCGAACAGGGTCTCGGTCGCGGCCGGGGTCAGGGTCACGATCCGCTGGGGCTCGGTCGCGATGGTGACCGACGTGCCCTCGTCATCGGTGATGACCGCGGGGAAGGCGGGGGCCGCGGTCGGGGCTGGCGTCGCGGCGGCGGATGGCCCGGGCGTGACGGGCGGCGTCGATGCGGTGGCGGCGGGGCCGGCGCAGGCGGCCAGCACCGTCGCGAGAACCAGCAGCAGGACAGGGATGGCCCGCGAGGTGCGGGCTGGATTCGATCGGAACGGACGTGCGTCCACGGGGACTCCAGTGTGCGGAAATGCCGGAGAACAGAAGACCCTCGCTTCGGGTCGAAGCAAGGGTCAGGCGGTGGATCGCACGATACGCCTGACCTTTCTCTCGAAGGCTCGAGCGGCGACGGCAGGTCGGCGACCGGACTTCCGCCCCATGGGGGCGGTCACCGTAGCGGGACTGTGCCGGAATCGCACCGGCTTCGCGACCGTACCGCGTCGGATCTTGGGGGACCCCGTGGTCCCGATGACCCGACGAGCGTACCACCCCGGCACCGGATAAGTGGCCGATATGTGGCGCCCGCGACACTTGCGACCTCGCCCTCCTCCCGCCACCGATGTCCCCGCCGGAGGAGGTACTCATGGAGGCCGCCCGATGGATCCGGGGCCTGACACCACTGGCCATGCTCGGGGCGCTCGCGGCGACCGGGCTCGGCCGTCCGCCGATGCTGAGCGCCGCGGCACCACCGTGGCAGCCACCGCCGTGCCCGAAGGTGGCGCCGGCGGCCGGCGAGACGGACGTGCCGGCCTGGTACCGGCTGGACTCGATGCTCGACGACACCGGGACGCTCGAGGGCCGGCGATTGACGCTCGGCAGGATCGGCGGCCGGGAGCGACACCTCGACCTGTCGCCGGAGTCGTTCGCGTCCGGCCCGGTGGATGGCCAGGTCGTGGTGGGCGATGACGATGGAGTCGACCTCCGAGCTGCGCATCATCGACGTCGGCCGGGGGTGCGCAACGGTCGTCGCTCGCGAGGCGGACGTGATCCGGGGCGCCGTCCTGTCGGCCGGCGACGGCACGATCTGGGAGCACCGGGTCGACCGGGCCACGCGCACGGACCTCGGGGTCTGGCGCCGCGGACCGGGCGGGTCTCCGGCGGTCCAGGTGCTGCCCGGCCTGGCGCAGGATGATCGCTATGGCCCGACGTTCAGCACGGAGCTGCGCCTGGTCGACGGCCGCCGGCTGGCCGTGTCGTCGTGCGGCGAGCTCGCCTGCCGGAGCCGGATCCTCGATCCGGCGACCGGACACGTGACGTCGGTCGAGGCGACCGGCCCGATGCTCGGGATGCGCGGTTCAACGTTCATCGCCGCCGGCGTGTGCCACGGGTTTCCCTGCCCGGTCATCACCGTCGATGTCGAGGCGCACGAGCGCAGTGTCATCGTGCGCGAGGCCGGCCCGGCGATCGTCGGCGGGACGGGACGGGGTGTCGTCGCCTACGCGGCGACCGACGGCGAGCTGGAGCTGGTCGACCTCGACACCGGAGGCCGCTCGACCATCGCCGGCGGCGCCGGGCTGCTGCCCGTTCGGGACGGGTCGGCCGCGACCAGCGGCTCGACCGTTCCTGTGGATGACCTGCTGGTGGCGCCGGATGGCCTCGTATCCGATCCCGTCGACGCTCGGGCCATCAATCCGCTGACCTCCGCCCTTGACGCCATCGAGGAGGCGATCCGATGACCACCAGGAAGCGCCGCCGGCCGGCGGTCCCTGTCATGGCGCTCGTGCTCGGCCTGATCATGTCGCTCACGAATGTGCTGCCCGCCGTCGGGGCAACCCCCGACCCGATCCTCGGCGGCGGGCTGTACGCCCAGAACCTCGGCCTGACCTATCGCTGGTCGTCGTCCGGGACCCCCCCGTCGGCGATCCGATCGGCGATCGCGAGGGGCGCAGCTGACGCCAGCGGCACGCGGCTGTCGAAGGCGCCGACGTTCGCGTATTCGAGCAGCTCGGGCAATCTCGTCTACTACGGCACCTCGGTCCCGTGCGGCGTCAACGCCCTGGCCTGCATGCGCCGCGATCCACCCGGCTGGTTCGGCGTGTGGTATCGGGAGAACGGCCACCGCTACGACTGGGGCACGCTGCGCTGGTGCGAGATGACCGGATCGCCGACCGGCTGCTTCGAGGCCGAGAATGTGGCCCTCCACGAGCTGGGACACGTGATGATCCTCGACCACCACGTGAACCTCCCGGACAACAGCGACGCCCTGGACGCCATCATGCAGCGCATCCAGCCAGCGAAGCCGAAGGCCGGATGGAACGCCCACAGATACGCGCGCTGCGACGTCGCCACCCTCCAGCAGCAGTATGACGTCCAGTCCTGGACGACCTTGTACAGCACGTGTCTCGACGTGCCCACCAAGCTTGTTCTCGCGTCGTCCGCGACGGCGGTGGTGGCCGGCTCGGCGGTGACGTTCACGGCCACCCTTACCAGCACCGGCACCGGACGCCTGCTCAACAACCCGATCGCCTCCCGCGTCGTGATCCTCCAGGGAAATACCGGCAGCGGCTGGTCGACCATCGCGACGATGGCGGCCGGGTCGTCGGGGACGTACTCAGCGTCGGTCGCGGTGTGGGCGGCCAGGAGCTTCCGGGCCGTGTTCTCCAAGCCCGCCGGCGAAGGCCTCCGTGGGTCGACGTCGGCGACGCTGAGCGTCAGTGCCTGGACCGGGTGTGCCTCCAAGCCCTGTCCGCTGTCGGTCATATCCGGAGGGTCGTGATGGGGATCTCGTGTTCCATCGTCGGTCGTGATGGCGCTCGCCGCTGGGTGTGGCTGCTCGTCGTCCTCGCGACCGCCGCGGCGTGCAGCGCGGGCGGGGCGGTCGGCACCCCACCCGGCCAGAGCCGATCTTGAGCGCAGCGCCGCCGGCGGACGGTCCCTCTGCGGCCGCGACAAGCGCATCGCCGGGCGTATCGCCAAGCTCACTGCCGAGCATCCAGGCGATGCCCGCGGACCCCCCGCAGGCGATGCTCGCCGGGTCATGGGATGCCCCGGTCGCCGGGGCGCTGGGCACGTTCACCTGGAACGGGCTGGTGTCGGACGCCCCATGGATCGTCGGTGACCCGATCGGCGACGCGTCGAGCGGGCCGGTCACGGTGTCGTTCGACCCCGGCCTCGGTCAGGCGAGGTGGCGCGCCCAATGGGCACCCGTCGTCGACGGCGCGGCAGGCGATGCCGTGCCCGGCGGTGATGGCGCGAGTGGCGCGATCGTGATCGCCCCGCCCGGGCGGCCCGGGGACTGGAGCCTCCAGGTCGCCGCCACGTTCACAGCCGGATACGACGCGACGTGGTTCTGGCGACTCGAGGTCGCTCCATGAGTGCGCGCTGGTCAGGTGTCGCGACGGCTCGCCCGCCGCCTCTGCCGGGCGCCTGGCGACCCGGGCGCGGGCGCGTCAGACGGGTGCTGGGGCCGCGTTGAAGATCGAGACCTGGGCGTCCTCGGGCAGCATCACACCGAAGATCTTCTGCAGTGACAGGAGATGGACACATGAGCCCCAGCTCTCGAAGTAGTGGCACGTGCAGTGCCACTGGCCGGCATCGAGGCTGACGTGATGGGTGTCGTTGTCACCGCGGAACGTCAGGGCGACGCGCTCGATCGTGATGCGATCAAGCTCGCGAGCGTAGCGATTCGCCTTCTCGACCTTGCCGATGAGAGAGGAGTGCATCGCCGATCTACCTCCAGTCGCCCCGCGACGGGCGTCCATGAGGGCCGCCGTCCGGTCGGACCCGCAGGACCGGTGATGGCGGTCGCTGATGCCAAGCCTACACCCCCCGGGCCGCCGGGTCAGCCCCCCCGGACGAGCCGCTCGCCGGTGACGACCAGGGCGTCGCGAAGGTCGGGTCGGGTGGCCTCGGTGTACACCCGAACCAGGGGCTCGGTGCCGCTCGCGCGGACCAGGAGCCACGATCCGTCGGCCAGGAAGAACTTGAACCCGTCGTTGGTCGACAGGACCTGGGTGTGGTCGATCGGCTGGCCGTCGAGCGCCGCCGGCGGCTGCTCGCGGAGCCCGACCAGGACCCGGCGCTTGACATCCTCGTACTCCGACCGCTGGAAGTGGACGTCGATCCGGCGATAGAACGACGGACCGGCCAGGGCGTGGAACTGCTCCATGATCCGCGACACCGGCCAGGTGCCCCGGGCGCGCTCCTTGAGGAACAGGTCGAGCAGCATCAGGTCGGCGTAGATCCCATCGCGCTCGGGCAGGTGCATCCCGAAGCCATAGCCCCCGGATTCCTCCGCACCCAGCATCGCGCCGGTCTCGATCATCCTGGGTCCGATGAACTTGAACCCCACCGGGACCTCGTACGTCTCGATCCCGTAGTGCCGGCCCAGCGTGGCCGCCGTCGATGTGTTGTTGACGCTGACGACGACCGGCTCGCGCAGCCCGCGATGCTCGGCCAGGTAGTACATGAGCAGCCCGGTCACCTCGAGCTGGTGGAGGAACGTGCCCCGCTCATCGACTGCGCCCGCGCGGTCGGCGTCGCCGTCCAGCAGCAGCCCGAGGTCGAACCCGCCGGCAGCGATCCGGGCAAGGGCCTGGTCGACATGCGGGCGGATCGGCTCGGGGTTGACGCCGCCGAAGTACGGGTTGCGCTCGTTGTGGATCTCGGTGACCCGGATCCTGCCCCCATCGAGCAGCCGCGGGATCCAGCCCGAACCCGAGCCGTACAGCGGCTCGACGAGCACGGACACGTCCGCCGCCTTGAGGTCGTCGAGATCGACGGTTCGGCGGACATAGCGCTCGTAGCCCGGGAACGGGTCGAACCACTCGACCAGGCCCGCCGCTTCGGCATCGGCAAACGGCCGCCGCTCGACGGCCCGGCCACCGTTGTCCGCGATCGCGGCCTCGAGCACCGCGAGGATCTCGGGGCCGGCGGCCGCCCCCGTCGGCGCCTTGACCTTGAACCCGTTGTCGGTCCACGGGTTGTGGGAGGCCGTGATCACGATCCCGGCCGCCGCGCCGCGCTCCATCACCTCGTACGAGCTCATCTGGGTCGGGACGGCGGTCCGGCTGATGGCGACCGGGATGTCCTGGGCCAGCAGGACCTCCGCCGCGGCCTGGGCGAAGTGCTCCGACGCGAACCGGCGGTCGTAGGCGATGACGACGCCCTTCGCCTGCGCTCCGCGCCCGACGACGTAGCGCGCGACACCGTCGGCGCACCGGCGCACGTTCTCGAACGTGAAGTCCTCGGCCACGCGGGCGCGCCAGCCATCGGTCCCGAACACGATCCGGGCAGGTGTGGGCGCCGTCGCCTGGTTGGTCACGCATCAGCCTCCGCTGCGGCGCACCGGTCGAGGAGCGCCTGCACGGCGCGCTCGTCAGCGCCGTGGAGGACGGCGACCGGCTGCGCCGCAGTCATGCTACCGGCCTCGAGCGGACGGACGGCGCGGATGGCCCCGTCCATGCGCCGCACGACGAGGTCGTCCGCGGCAACGTCGGCCCGTTCGCCGGGCTGCACGACCGAGCCGCTCCCACCGGCCCCGATGGCCTCGAGCAGCGACGTCCAGCTGCCGATGTCCGACCAGCCCACGTCCATCGAGCCCATGACCACGCGGCTGTCGCGCGCGGCGCTCTCCATCACGGCGTAGTCGATCGACACCGGCTTGAGCTGCTCGTAGGCATGCACGAGCAGGGCGCGCGCCGTGATCGTGGGCTCCAGCAGCCCGACCAGCCCCGTGTAGCGCTCGAGGTTCGCGCGGATCGCACGCCGCCGCCACAGGAACATCCCCGCGTTCCACGCCACGCCGGTCTGGCGCGCGAGCTCCTCGGCTCGGGCCGGCTTGGGCTTCTCCTCGAACGCCGCGAGCGGATAGGCCTGGAGGCGGTCGATGACACCGCCCTGGTCGACTCTGGGAACGAGGTAGCCGTACTCGACCGACGCGTGCGTGACCTGGACGCCGAGGGTCACCAGCGGATCCTCGATCCCGAACACGCCGGTTGCCATGTCGGCGGCCGCACTCGCCAGCACCTCCCGGAACACGCCATCGCGTCCCGGGTCGACGAAATGGTCCGCGGGCAGGACGACCATCACCTCGTCGGCCGGCCGCTCCAGGGCGACCGTCGCCAGTGCAATGGCCGCTGCCGTGTTCCGGCCCGCCGGCTCCGCGAGCACCCCGACCCCGGGCAGCTGGGCGCGCACCAGCGGCTCGTACCGCTGATCCGTCACGACCGTGATGTCGTCGCCGAGCCCGGGCAGCCCGGCCAGGCGCCGGACGGTCGCCTGCAGCAGCAATTCCCCGCCCAGGAGCGGGAGGAACGGCTTCGGGCGGTCCGGGCGCGAGAGCGGCCACAACCGCGTGCCACCGCCGCCGGCCATGATCACGACGTACATCGGACCCATTCTAGGGTCGGCGGCCGCGTTCCAACGCGCGATCGCCCACGCGAATCTCGTCGGGAGCAGGCGCCCGATGTGCGAACTTCGCACGCACCATGCGCGACTCACGTTGACGTGCCGTGGCTCGGCTTCGTACCATCCGCAGACCGATCCCTTGGGGGCCAAGCGATGATCGCAGCAGCCGAGGACGCGCATTTGACCATGTCGGCGACTCCCGGAGCAGCGAGCCCTGGCCACGACAGCCTGCGCCGCGGCGCCGCTCCAGACGTCAGCGGTGAGGCTCGGGCCGACCTGGGCCCCGGCGCCGCGGGCGGCGGCACCCCCGATGTCGAGATCGTCGACGTGACCAAGCGCTTCGGCGACATCGTCGCGGTGGACGCGATGCGGCTGTCCGTCGCCAATGGGTCGTTCTACTCGTTCCTCGGCCCGTCGGGCTGCGGCAAGACGACGACGCTGCGGATGATCGCGGGCTTCGAGCAGCCGACCTCGGGCGAGATCCTCCTCGCCGGCCAGCCCGTTGCCGGCGTGCCGCCCTACAAGCGCAACGTCAACACCGTGTTCCAGCACTACGCCCTGTTCCCGCACATGGACGTCGCGCAGAACGTCGGCTACGGCCTGCGCCAGCGTGGGGTCAGCAAGGCCGACGAGCACCGGCGCGCCAGCGAGGCGCTGGACCTCGTGCGCCTCAGCGGATACGAGCGTCGGCGCACCTGGGAGCTCTCCGGCGGACAGCAGCAGCGCGTTGCGCTGGCCCGCGCGCTGATCAACCACCCCACCGTGCTCCTGCTCGACGAGCCGCTGGGCGCGCTCGATCTCAAGCTGCGCAAGGAGATGCAGCTGGAGCTCAAGGCCCTCCAGCGGGAGGTCGGGATCACGTTCGTGTACGTGACCCACGACCAGGAGGAGGCCCTGACGATGAGCGACGTGATCGTCGTCATGCAGAGCGGCCGCATCCAGCAGCTGGGCCGGCCCGCCGACCTGTACGAGCGGCCGGTCAACCGGTTCGTGGCCAACTTCATCGGCGTGTCGAACCCGATCGAGGGCCGGCTGGTGGAGCACGACCCGGCGACCGGTCGGGGCGTCGTCGAAACGGACCGGGGGCTCAGGCTGACCGGGATCGTCACGGACCCCGACGCGCGCCCTGCCGCCGGAACCGCGGTCATCGTCGCCGTCCGGCCGGAGCGCCTGCAGGTGGATCCCGCGGCGCACGCGGAGCCCGCCGGTGATGGCTGGACGAGCGTCGATGGTCGGATTCGGCAGGGCACCTACCTGGGAGAGCAGACGGAGTTCCGCGTCACCACCGATGTCGCGGGCGAGATGATCGTCCGGCGGCAGAACGCGACCGGGGCCACCTCGACGAACGGCGTTGGTCCGGGAGACCCGGTCGTCGTCCGCTGGGAGGATTCGGCGAACCTCATTCTCGTGGCCTGAAGGTCAGGTCACGCAAGCGTCCTAACCTGGAGGAGGAGACATGGCGGATCAGCTCGACGAGATCCTGCGGCGTGCATCACAGAACCGCGTTCCACGTCGGAGCTTCCTGGCGGCGGCCGGCCTGCTCGGCGGCAGCGCGGCGCTCGCTGCATGCAGCAGTGGTGGGACCAGCACCAACAGCCCGGCAGCCGCGGAGAGCAGCGCCCCGGCGGCCAGCTCGGACGGCGGCGCGTCAGCCGCTCCCTCGTACGAGATCGAGAAGCAGCTGTACATGTACAACTGGTCCGATTACGTGAGCCCCACCAACATCGACAAGTTCAAGGCGCAGTTCGGGGTCGAGAAGTTCCAGTACGACACGTTCGCCAACAACGAGGAGCTGCTCGCGAAGTTCCAGGCCGGCGCGTCCGGTTACGACATCGCGGCGCCCACCGCGGAGTACACGCCGGCACTGGTGGACGGCGGCTACATCCAGAAGATCGACTGGTCCCGTGTCCCCAACTCGCAGTACATCGATGCAGCGTTCAAGGGCCTCAACTGGGACCCCAAGGACGAGTACCAGCTGCCCAAGGACTTCGGGACGACCGGCATCCTGTATCGCAGCAAGCTCGTCTCCGAGCCGGTCGAATCGTGGCAGAACCTGTACGACCTGACCGTCGGCAAGTACTCGGGCAAGACCGTGTTCGTCGACTCGATGGGCGACGTGTTCATCATGCCGCTCAAGATGATCGGCGCCTCGCTCAACTCGACGGACTCCGGCGAGCTCGAGCAGGCGCGCACGATCCTGCTCGACCTGGCGCCCCACATCCTTGCGCTCGACTCGGACACCTACCAGGACAAGCTCGCGAGCGAGGAAGCGGCGCTGTGCCTCGGCTGGACCGGACCGATCGTCGCGTTGCGCGCCGACCCGGCGACCGCCGACATCAAGTACGTGGTGCCCAGCGAGGGCAGCCTGTTCTGGCTCGACACCTGGGTGCTGGTCACCAACGCTCCCAACCCGAACGCCGCGTACGCGTTCCTCAACTTCATCCAGGACCCGGAGGTCCAGGCGGAGGAGACGAACTACAACGGCTACGGGTCGCCCAACGACGAGGCCAAGAAGTACATCGATCCGGCCGTCCTGGCCGATCCCGCGATCTTCCCGCCGGACGACGTGATGTCCAAGCTGGAGGGCGCCATCGACCTGTCGAGCGACCAGCATCGGATCGACATCTGGCAGGAGTTCAAGTCCAAGATCGGCGGCTGACCCCGGACCGCGGATCGCATCACCGATGACGGCGCCTGAGATGGCGGCACCGACCACGGCGAAGGAACCAGGAGGGCGGCGGAGCCTGTCCGCCCTCCTGACCACCGCCCTCGTGTTCCCGGCCGGCCTGTGGTACCTCGTGCTGCTGGTGGCGCCGCTCGTCATCGTGACCGTGTTCAGCTTCGGCAACCGCGCCAAGAACGGTGGCTACGAGGCCGCGCTCACGTTCGACAACTACGCCCGCCTGCTCGCCCAGCCGCAGCGGCTGGAGCCGTTCTTCACCTCGCTGTGGATGGCGGTCGCGGGCACCATCGGCTGCCTGCTGGTGGGACTCCCGCTCGCCTACTTCATCGCCACCCGGGCGCGTCGGCGCAAGGGGCTGCTCATCCTGCTGCTGGTCATCCCGTTCTGGACGAGCTTCCTGATCCGCACCTACTCGTGGCTGATCATCCTGGGCAGGGAGAACCTCGGCGGGTTCATCGGCTCGATCATCGGCGACCCCGACTTCCGGATCCTGGGCAACCCGCCGGCCGTCCTGCTGGGCCTGGTCTATGGCTACCTGCCGCTGATGGTGTTCCCGCTGTACGTGACCCTGGAGCGGATGGACCGGACGCTGGTCGAGGCATCCAAGGATCTCGGCGCCGCCCGATGGGCGACGTTCCGCCAGGTCACCCTGCCGATCGCGCTGCCCGGCCTGATCACCGGCAGCATCCTGGTGTTCATCCCGATGACGGGCGAGTACGTGATCCCCGCCATCCTGGGCTATGGCCGCACGTTCCTCATGGGCAATGCGCTGGTGGACGCGTTCATCCAGACCCGCAACTGGCCGTTCGGGTCGGCGATGGCGGTGCTCCTGATCATCGTGATGCTGCTGGTCATCACCGTGTATGTCTGGTTCGTCAACCGCGGCCGGCATGGCCGCGACGTGAGCGTCATATGACGGCCGCCCGATGACCGCCATCCGCCGTCCCGGCCGTGGCCACCGTCGCCCGGCGTCGTCGTCCGCGACCCCGGATCGACCGCATCGGGCTGCTGGTCGAGATCTGGCTGCGCACGCACACCTCGCTGGTGTACGCGTTCCTGTACCTGCCGATCGTGATCGTGGTCCTGTTCAGCTTCAACGCGAACCGGCTGGCCACGATCTGGACCGGGTTCTCGCTCGACTGGTACGCCAAGGCGCTGGGCGATGACGTCGTGACCAGCGCGCTGCGCAACAGCTTCTCGGTCGCTCTGCCCAGCGCCATCCTCGCCACCACCTTCGGCACGATGGCCGCGCTCGGCCTCCAGCGCGTGCCCAAGCGCATCCGTCTCGGCTTCGACGCGCTGACCTACATCTCGATCATCGTCCCCGAGATCGTGATCGCGCTGGCCACGCTGGTCCTGTTCGCCTCGACCTTCGGCATCATCAACGACGCCACCGGGCTGCGGCTCCAGCTGGGGATCCCGACGATCATCGCGGCGCACATGCTGTTCAACATCAGCATCGTGCTGCTGCTGGTCCGGGCGCGGCTGTCGGGCATGGACCGCACGCTGGTGGAGGCGTCGTTCGACCTGTACGCGTCGCCGTGGCGGACGTTCCGCCAGATCACGTTCCCGCAGCTGCTGCCGGCGATCGTGGCCGGGTTCCTGCTGTCGTTCACGTTCAGCTTCGACGACTACGTGATCACGTCGTTCGTGTCCGGCCCGGGCTCGTCCACGCTGCCGATCTTCATCTTCGGCCAGGTCAAGCGCGGCGTCTCGCCGGAGACCAACGCGGTCGCGACGATGATGCTGGTGGTCACCCTGGCGCTCCTCGCCATCGGCCAGCTCGCGCTGTCGCGCAACGCCCGTCGCAGCGGTGGCGGCCAGGCGGGCGGCATGGCCGGGATGATCGCGGAGCAGCGGTAGCGGATCGCTCGGCGGGGGACGCGTCTCCTCGCCGGACGGTTCTCGTGCGGCGCTACGCCGTGGCGACCTCGCCAGCCTCTGCCAGCTCGGGCTCGGGCAGCCCGGCGTCGGCGGCCAGGGCGAGCGCCTTGTCCGTGCGCTCCCAGGGCAGGTCGAGGTCGACCCGCCCGAAGTGGCCGTACGAGGCCGTCTGGCGGTAGATCGGGCGACGCAGGTCGAGCGCCGCGATGATCGATGCCGGCCGGAGGTCGAAGTGGCGCTCGACGAGCTGCTGGATGACCGTGTCGTCGACCCGCCCGGTCCCGAACGTCTCGATCGAGAGCGAGATGGGACGGGCGATTCCGATGCCGTACGCGAGCTCGAGCTCGAACCGGTCCGCGAGGCCGGCGGCAACGACGTTCTTGGCCACCCAGCGCGCGGCGTAGGAAGCGGAGCGGTCCACCTTCGTCGGGTCCTTGCCCGAGAAGGCGCCGCCGCCGTGACGGGCCATGCCGCCGTAGGAGTCGACGATGATCTTGCGACCGGTCAGCCCCGCGTCGCCCATCGGGCCGCCGGTGACGAAGCGGCCGGTGGCGTTGACGTGCATCACCGGGTCCACCGGACGCAGGTCCTCGGGGATCGAGGGCAGGATCACGTACTGCACGATGTCCGACCGGATCCGCTCCGCGCGGACGTCCGGATCGTGCTGCGACGCGACGACCACGGTCCGCACCCGCTTGGGCACGCCACGCTCGTACTCGACGGTGACCTGGGTCTTGCCGTCGGGACGCAGGTACGGCAGCTGGCCGGACTTGCGGACCTCGGCCAGGCGGCGGGCCATCCGGTGCGCGAGCGCGATCGGCAGCGGCATCAGCTCCGGTGTCTCGCGGCACGCGTAGCCGAACATCATCCCCTGGTCGCCGGCACCCAGCTCGTGCGCGGGCGCGGCGTCCGAGCGGACCTCGAGCGCGGCGTCGACCCCCAGCGCGATGTCGCTCGACTGCTCCTTGACGCTCACCAGCGTCCCGCAGGTCAGGTAGTCGAATCCGTACTCGGCCTTCGTGTAGCCGATATCGCGGACGGTGTCGCGCACGATCGACTGGAAGTCGATGTAGGTCGAGGTCGAGATCTCGCCCAGCACCAGCACCAGCCCCGTCGTCGTCGCGGTCTCGCACGCGACGCGGGCGTACGGGTCGTCGCGGATGATCGCGTCCAGGATGGCGTCCGAGATCTGGTCGCACATCTTGTCCGGGTGACCCTCGGTCACGGACTCGGACGTGAACAGGTAGTGATCTGCGTCGACGATGCTCATGCTGCTCCCGACCCTGCGCCGTGCGTTGATGCGAGGGGAGCGTACCACCCGGTCCGGGTCGCGCCGCTCGGCCCGATCGTCAGGGCAGCCCCGGGACCTCGAGCGGGGGAAGCTCGTCCGCTGGCACGAACCCGAACACGCGGCCCAGGAACGACAGCTCCGTCGCGTACGTCGCGCGCCGCGTCTCGGCCCGGCGGAACCCGTGCCCTTCGCCCTCGAACCGCATCACCACGTGGGGCACGCCTCGGCCGAGCAGCGCCGCCTCCATCGACTCGACCTGCGAGGGCGGCACGACCTTGTCGTCGAGGCCCTGGAAGATCAGCACCGGGACGCGAACACGGTCGAACGCGTGGATCGGCGACCGCTCGCGGAACACGTGGCGTCCCTCGGGCCACGACGCGATCATCCCCTCGTCGTAGCGGGACTCGAACTTGTGGCCGTCGATGTGGATCAGCTCCAGGTCGGCGATCCCGTAGTGGCTGATCCCGGCCGCGAACACCTCGGGGCGGAAGGCCAGGGCGGCGAGCGCCGTATAGCCGCCCGCGCTGGGCCCGCGGATCGCCATTCGCGCCGGATCCACCGATCCACGCTCGGCGAGGTACGCCGCGGCGGCGATGCAGTCATCGACGTCGGCGATGCCCCAGCGGCCCTTGAGCGCATCCCGGTACGGGCGCCCGTAGCCGGTCGAGCCGCGGTAGTCCACGTCGACCATCGGCGATCCCGCGCGAGGTGAAGAACGCCCGGTCGAGCGACAGCGAGGACGATGCCGCCGACGTCGGACCGCCGTGTGCCATGACGATCAGCGGCGGACGCTCCTCGTGCGGGCCACGGTACGCGTCGTTGGTGGGCGCGAAGTACAGCGCACGGGCCGTGGCGCCATCCGTGGTCGGGAAGGCGATCGCTTCGGCGTCGGGCAGCACCGCCGCGTTGATCGGCGTCGTCACCGAGCGCGCGAGCACGGCCCGGCGCTCCCCGGTGACCGGCGACAGGAGGGTGATCGCCGCGCCCTCGCGCGGGCCGGCCGCGACGACCACGGCGGTCTCCGCCGCAACCTGCAGCCCCTCCGCCTCGGTGATCGGGCTGTCGACCGACTCGACCGTGCCATCGAGGGCAATCCGGATGAACCGGTCCCGCCCGTTCGCGCGGGCCACCGCCAGGATGCCGCCGTCCGGCGCGAACCCGTACGACGAGCGGCCGAACACCCAGGCGGGGTCGGCGAGCTCCGCCTCCATCGGCGCCAGACCGCGCGCCGCCCCGTCGACGCCGTCCGCGCCGTCGAGCGCGTACAGGTTCCACCAGCCGGTCTCGTCCGACACGAAGTGCAGGACCCCCTCTGGGCTCCATTCCGGCTGGACGATCGAAAGGTCGGGGCCACCGGCCACGGTCCTGGCCTCCGCGAGCGTGCCATCCGGCGTGAGATCGGCAACGCGCAGCCGGGTGGCGTCCCAGGGCATGTCGGGGTGGTCCCACTCCAGCCAGGCAAGCCGGCGACCGTCCAGGGAGGGACGTGGCGAGGACACGAAGTCGAGACCGGTGACGAGGACCCGGCCCGCGCCATCGCTGCCGTCGAGCGACATCGCGACCAGCTCGTTGCGGACCGTCGCCGGCAGGTCCGCGACGGGGTCGTGGGTCTCGCGCACGGCGTACACGATCGGGCGCACGGGGTCGACCCGCAGGTCCGCGTAGCGCCACGGGCCCGGCGGTGTCAGGGCGGCCGTCGGGCCGCTCCCGGCCGGATCGACGTGCCACAGCCGGCCATCCGTCTGCGAGGAGGCGATCACGCGCCGCCGGTCCGCAATGTAGCTGCCGCCACCGTACTCGTGGACGCGGCTGCCGACCCGGAACGGCGCCGGCGTCAGCTCCAGGGTGGTCCCGTCGGCCGACCGGCGGATCAGCGTCGAGCGGCCCTGCTCCGTGGGCCGCGATTCGAGCCAGTAGATGTCGTCACCGTCGAGCCTCGGCTCGGACAGCCTGAGCGCGACTCCCGGCCACGAGCTCGATGTCGATCGGCGAGCGCCAGCTCCCGTACGGCGCCGTGACGGGGTCGGCGCCGGAGGTCGTGGTGCCGACCCGGGGTCACGTTCCGTGCTGCCAGGACGAGACGTACTCGAGCTGCTCGGGGGTCATCGGATCGAGCGTGATGCCGCGTGCCGCAAGCTTGAGCCGGGCGACCTCGGCGTCGATCGCCTCGGGCACGACGTACACCCTGGGCTCGAGCTCCGCGTGGTGCGTGGCCACGTACTCGGCCGCCAGCGCCTGGTTCGCGAAGCTCATGTCCATGACGGCGGCGGGGTGCCCCTCGGCGGCACCCAGGTTGACCAGCCGGCCCTCGGCGATCAGGTGCAGCTTCTTGCCGCCGATGTCGAACTCCTGGACGTTGTCGCGGACGTCGCGCACGTGGCCTTCGGCCATCTCCCGCAGCGCGGCGAGGTCGAGCTCCGCGTCGAAGTGGCCGGAGTTGGCCATGATCGCGCCGTCGCGCATCGCGGCGAAGTGCTCGCGCCGGAACACGTTGATGTTGCCGGTCGCGGTGATGAACAGGTCGCCCCAGCCCGCGGCCTCGCCCACGGTCATCACCTGGAAGCCGTCCATCAGTGCTTCGAGCGCCCGGACCGGGTCGACCTCGACCACGGTGACGTGCGCGCCGTGCCCGTCCATCCGGGACGCGATGCCGCGTCCGACCCAGCCGTACCCGGCCACGACGACGTTGCGCCCGGCGATCAGGATGTTGGTCGCCCGCAGGATGCCGTCCAGCGTGGACTGGCCCGTGCCGTACCGGTTGTCGAACAGGTGCTTGGTCAGCGCCTCGTTGACGGCGACCACCGGAAATGCGAGCGCCCCGTCGGCGGCCATCGCGCGCAGCCGGATGACACCCGTCGTCGTCTCCTCGGTCCCGGCCAGGACCTCGGCGAGCTGATCCTGCCGCTCGCTGTGGAGGAGCGACACCAGGTCGCAGCCGTCGTCCATCGTGATCGCGGGATGGATGTCGGCGACGCTGTGCAGGTGCGCGTAGTAGGTGTCGCGATCCTCGCCGCGGCGGGCATAGGTCGAGATCCCGTACTCGGCGACGAGCGCCGCGGCCGTCGGATCCTGGGTCGACAGCGGGTTCGATGCGGCGAGATGGACCTCGGCGCCGCCGGCCTTGAGCGTCCGGGCGAGGTTCGCGGTCTCGGTCGTGACGTGGAGACAGGCCCCGATGCGCAGCCCGGCGAGCGGCCGCTCGCGCTCGAACCGCTCCCGGATCAGGCGCAGCACGGGCATCTCGCGCTCGGCCCATTCGATCCGGCGAACGCCTTCGGCGGCAAGGGAAAGGTCGGTCACGTCGTGCGGCACGAGCGACATCGGGTCGGTCATCGGGACTCCTCAGGGTTCCTCGGGGACGCCGTCCGCCGGCGGCATGAGCGGGTGGGCCTGGTCGAGGTGGACGGGCGGTGCCGGCGCGGCGGCGCGCCCGGCGAACAGACGGCGGAGGGGAGCGGTCAGGCCGGACCACGGGGATCCGGTCCGACGGACGAGGCGCTCCTCGAACCGGCAGTGCTCGGAGTACCCCAGCTTGCGGTAAGCCTGGATCGCGGGTGGGTTGTCGGCCCGGACGTTGAGCACGACGTCGTCACAGTACCGGAGAAGCTCCGCCGTCACCGCGGAGGTGACGGCTGTCGCGTACCCCCGGCCGCGATGATCGGCATGGGTGAGCACGTTGCCCACCACGGCGAGCCGCGCCTCACGCGAGATGACGTGGGTGCCCGCCGCAGATACCAGGCGCCCGTTGACCCGGATCCCGAAATAGACGCCCTCTGAGATCGTGTTCGACGACAGCCATGCCGCGAACCCGAGCTGGTACAGGCGGTTGAGCTCGCCGGCCTCGACGGGAAGCAGGCGCTCGACCGACGCCGGCGCGGGCTGGAACCGGGACCGGTCCACCGTCATCCGGATCATCGGCGGCCCGGGCTCCACGCGGTAGACCTGGGCCACGGCCGCCAGTGCCTCGGCGGCGGCCGCGAGGTAGGCGGCCCGCGGCCGGAGCACGTCGCGCAGGATGGCGGCGATGCCGTCGTTGCGACCCATCACGAACAGCGGCTGGGGCGTGACCCCGCCGTACTCGAGCCCGAGCGCGATGACCTCGTCACCGCTGGTGGCGATCCCCCATCGCGTTCGCGGGAACTCGCGCGTCTCGAGATCGCACAGGGCATACGCGGCGAACAGGCGATCGCGCTCGAGGAAGGTCCGCAGCGTCTCCTTGTCGGTGCTGGCGCGGGCGACGACCGATCGGCCGCGCTCCCCGAGCGCCACCGTCGCCATCAGCCTTCCGCCTCAGGGCCGGGTGGCAGTGGGTCGGCCGGGAGGGCTTCAGGGCCTGGTGCCGGTGCGTCGGCTGCGAGGGGTTCCGGACGGGGTGCCGGGGCATCGACGCTCGCGGACTCCGCGTCGGCCGGCTTTGCCGCGAGAGCCGCAAACCCCGGTGACGCCGCGCGGCGGGTGGACGCCGCGGCACACGCGGCAGCGACAGGCTCCGCGAACGGCGGACGGAGCACTCCCTCCTCGGTGATCAGCGCCGTGACCAGGGCGGCCGGCGTCAGGTCCTGGACGGGGTTCCGGACCTGGGTGCCCTCGGGCGCGATCCTGGTTCCGGCGGCGCGCAGGACCGGTCCCGGACGCCCCTCCTCGATCGACGCGTCAGCGCCGGTCGCGGTGGCCGGGTCGATGGCGGTCGTGGCGCTGAGGACCAGGAACGGCACGTTCGCCGCACCGGCGGCCAGCGCCAGCGGGTACGTCCCGGCGGGCGCGAGCACGTCGCCGTTGGCCGCGATGCGGTCCGCCGTGACGAGCACCACGTCGACCTCGCCGGCGGCAATGCATCCGGGTGCCGCCGCATCGGTCACGATCGAGTACGGGACCCCCGCCTGCCCCAGCTCCCAGGCGGCGATCCGGGAACCGTCGAAGCGGGGCCGCGTCTCCGCAACCAGCGCCCGGATCGGGCGACCGGCATGGTGCGCAGCCTGGATCACGCCGAGCGCCGTCCCGCACTGGCCGCTGCCCATCGGGCCCGTGGTACCGAAGGTCAGCACACGGAGCGTCGCGTCGACCGGATCCGGCAGCGCGGTGAGCCCGTGCTCCACCAGCCTGCCGTGGTCCTCGGTGGCCTCGAACACGATCGCCTCGGCCTCGGCACGAAGCGCCGCCGCCACGTCGTCGCCCTCGGCATCGTGCGTGAACAGCTCAAGGCGGGCCACCATCCGGTCGACCGCGGCGGCCACCGCAGCCGAGCCGGGGCGGGTGAGGCGGAACGCGTTGGCGGCCCCCCGGATCGTCGCCCGGCGCGCGAACGGCCGCGAGCTCCGCGCCCGGCTCGCCACGATGGCCAGCGCCGCGGCCGCGACCTGTGCCTGGACGGCAGACCCGGAGACCGCCCCGTCGTTGATCGCGTTGACCCCGTCCGCGGCGCCCCGGACCTCGATCTCCGCGAGCACGTCGGGCAGCCGGCGCTGGTCGACCACCCAGCACACGTCGCCGTCCGCGTCCCATCGGAACGGTGCCCGGAAGCCCGCCGTGGAGGCATCGATCTCGATCGGGCGGGCGGTGGCACCACCCGCGGCAGCCGCCGGGGGTTCGGCGACGCTGAGCAGCTCGCGCGCGGCCTCCGCGGACTGCTGCTGGAGCATCTGGGCCGCGCCCAGCACCGACCCGACCGATGCGAACACGTCGCCGGCGAACGCGCGGAAGAACCGTCGCCGGTCGGGATCCGGGGGCGGGGCGGGTGGCTGGTCGGGCTGATCCGTCATCGGGCCGTTGGGGTCACCGTGCGGCCGGCGCGGCTCGTCGCGCGACGCCGCTCGGTCAGTACCGGATGACGCTCGTGACGCGCCGGCCGTCGAGGCGGTCGCGGCCCTTGAGGAACTCGAGCTCGACGAGGAACCCGAGGCCGACGACCTCGCCCTTGAGCCGCTCGACGAGATCGATCGTGCCGCGGACGGTGCCGCCGGTCGCCAGCAGGTCGTCTACGATCAGCACGCGCTGTCCGGGGGTGATCGCATCGCGGTGGATCTCGAGCGTGTTGGACCCGTACTCGAGCGCGTACTCGACGGTGAGCGTCTCGGCCGGCAGCTTGCCCAGCTTGCGCACCGGGACGAGGCCGGTGCCCAGCTGGTACGCCATCGGCGCCGAGAAGATGAACCCGCGCGACTCCATCCCGACCACGAGGTCGATCTTCTCGTCCCGGTAGGGCTCGAGCATGAGGTCGATCGCGTCCTTGTACGCGGCCGGGTCCTTGAGCACGGTCGTGATGTCGTAGAACAGGATGCCGGGCTTCGGGAAGTCGGGGATCTCGCGGATCTTCGCGCGAAGCGTCTCGGCGGACATGGGTTCGGGATCCTCCGGTGGTGACGGCGCGACATCGGCTGCGCCAGGCGTCCGGCGGTCTGCCGGGGCTAGTCTACCGCAGCCGAACGCCCCTCCCGGACGGTCCCGCCGATGCGTCGCGAAGCCACCAGGCCGGCGAGCGCCACCCCGACCGTCATCAGGAACACGATCCCCAGCGCCCAGCCCAGGCCGTCACCCCCGCTCCGCTCCCCGATCGCGGTGATCGCGCCCCCGACACCGGCGCCCAGCGCGGTCCCAAGGATGTCCGAGAGCTGCAGCGCGGACGACGCCGAGCCCTGCTCGGCCGGCGCCGACCGGCGGAGCACGACCAGCGTGAGCGCCGAGTACGCGAAGCCCATGCCGATGCCGGTGAGCGCCCAGGTCACGATCGAGATCTCCGGCGGCACGCCGGGCGCGACCGCGAGCAGGGTCAGCAGCGAGCCGAGCGCGACGAGCGCAAAGCCGATTGCGATGAACCGGCGCGGGCCGGCGCGGTCGATCCGCCGCGCCTGGAACCAGGTGCCCGCGGACCAGGCCACCGTGGTCGCCGTGAACACCACGCCCGTCAGCGTGGCCGGGGTGTCGCGCCAGGTCTGGAGCAGCAGCGGCAGGTAGGCGTCGCCGCCGAAGAAGGCAAAGGTCAGGACGCCGCGGAGGAGGACCGCGGCGGGGACGCCGGCGACCAGCGCGAGCGTGCCCGCCGGCGTGAGCCGGCGGAACGCGGGGACGAGCAGGACGAGGCCGAACACGGACCCGGCGACCAGGAGCCGGCGTCCTCGGCGGTGATCGAGGCGACCAGGATCCCCGCCCCGGCGGCGGCCAGCAGGGCGTTGGGCAGGCGGCGGATCGTGGCGACCGCCGCCGCGTGCTCCGCGGGCGGTGCCGCGGCCGGGACGTGGCGGAGCGCGGACAGCGCGAGGCCGCCGGCGACCGCGAGCAGCGGCAGCAGGCCCAGGAACACCCAGCGCCAGCCCGGACCCTCGCCGACCACCGCCGCGATCGACGGCCCGATGACGCCGGGCGCGATCCACGCGGCGGACAGCATCGCGAACATCTGCGGCTGGAGCCGCTCCGGCAGGCACCGGCCGATGGCGACATAGGCGGTCGGGGCGACCGCGCCGCCGCCCAGCCCCTGGATGAACCGGGCGCCGACGAGCATCGGCATTGACTGCGCGAGGCCCCCGACCAGGAGACCGGTGGCGAACAGCGCGAGCCCGATCGCGAACGGACGCCCCAGCGGCATCCGGTCGAGCGCACCGCCCGCGACCACGACGCCGATCAGGTTGCCCAGGAAGAACGCGGAGAACACCCAGCCGTAGAGCTGGAGATCGCCCAGCTCGTCGGCGACCAGCGGCATCACGGTGCCGATCGCGAGCGACTCGAGCGCGACCAGCGTGATCGTGGACACCAGGCCCAGGGTCAGGCCCCGAAGCCCGGGGACGAACAGGTCACCGGTGCGCGGCGGGAGGTGGCGGGTGTCGGCAGGCGCGGTCACCTGGAGATGATGCCCGGTCCGTCCCGTCCGGAACGGGTCAGGGCGCCCGACCCTACCCTCCGATGAGCTGCAGCAGCTCGCCCGCGACCGCGATCGAGTCCAGGGTGGTCAGCTCGTTGTTGCGGAACGTGAACCCGGTGAACCCGGCGTCGAGGTACGGCCGGAGGGCGTCCGCGGCCTGCGGCAGCGTGCCCACGACGTGATGGTCGCGCTGTGCCGGCGGGATGCGCTCGCGCATCGCCTTCGCCTCCGCCTCGGTCGCGGCCACCATCACCGGGGACGCCATCGTCCGCTCGATCGTCGCCGGGTCGCGCCCGATCTCCTCGCAATGCCGGGCGAGGACGTCGGTCTTGTGCGCCAGCCCCTCGAGCCCCAGCGGGAACCAGTGGGTCATGTCCGCGTGCCTGGCCGCGATCCGGAGCGTCCGCCGCTCGCCGACGCCGCCGACCAGGATCCGCGGCCCACCCGGCTGGATCGGCCGCGGGCACGTTGAGCGCCTCGTCGATCCGGTAGTAGCCGGCCGTGGAACGTCGGACGCTCCTCGGTGAACATCGCCTTGACGATGGTCAGCGCCTCGTCCAGGCGGTCCATCCGCTCGCCGATGGGCGGGAAGTCGAAGCCCAGCGCGAGATGCTCCGCCTCGAACCAGGCCGCGCCCAGCCCGAACACGGCCCGGCCACCCGACAAGACATCGAGCGTCGTCGCCATCTTGGCCATCAGGGCGGGGTTGCGGTAGGTGACGCCGCTGACCAGCGTGCCGAGCCGCGCCGTCTTCGTCTCGCGGGCGAGGGCCGCGAGCGTCGACCAACCTTCGAGCATCGGCTCGGTCTGGGGACCGAACCCCGGGATCTGGTTGAGATGGTCCATCACGGTGACGAGGCTGAACCCCGCCGCCTCGGCCGCCTGCGCCTGCTCGACGATGCGGTCGAACAGCCGCTCCGTCGGGGTGTCTGGGAACGTGTAGTTGGGATGGTGGAGACCGAACCAGGGCTTCATGCCCACAGGATGCCTCCGATCCGGGGCGGGTGCCGGAGCGGCCGCCGGCTGGCCACGAAGCGACGGGTCGGGCCGCGGCGATCCCGGACGCACCGGATCGCGCCGCATGAACCACGCGCGCGCGCCGCGGTCCGGGGCATCTACCTCAGGGCGACGGATCGCCGGCGACGTCGCCCGGACCTGCCGCCGCGCGGCGGAGATGCAATCTCACGCTGGCCGACTCGGCTTCGTACTCGGCAATGGCGATCCCCGCGTGTTCTCCGCGAAGCTGCTGCATCGAGGCGATCGCCCGGTTGATCGCCTCGACCTGGCGCGGTCCGAGCGCACTGTGCTCGCCGACCAGGAGTGGCGTGGTCGCCACCTGCCCGCCGTGCGTCGGCTGCGTCGCGGGCGAAGCGACAACCGCGATCGTGGCAATCACCACCGCCGCGGCGATCCCGGCGGCTCGTCGCGACCCGAGCCCAGCACGACGCCACCCGACCGGGTCAGATCCCGACGTCATTCGCTCGTCCATTGCTGCTCCCTCCCATCTCGCCGGCCGCAGAATCGCGACACCCATGCCACGCACGACGCGGCGACCGTCGGTTTGTCACGACGGGCGCGGCCCGTTGCCCTGATGTGACAATCGGCCAACCATCGCGTCGTGGGATACGAGGCATGCGTGGTGCCTGGACCGTGCAGTGGGCGGAGCTGGAGACCGTTGGAACGGAGCCAGATGCTCGTGGACAACCGACGGGCAGGGGCGGATGTGTCCCAGGCCGATCGTGCCGCCGCACTCGTTGCCGCCTACGACGCGAACGAGCGGGACCTGTTCACGTTCAGCCTGGCGGTCACGCGCAACCACGCGGCGGCGGAGGACCTGGTCCAGGAAGCGTTCATGCGGCTCGTTCGCGAATCCCACGCCGGCCGGTTTCCGGACAATGCTCGAGCGTGGCTGTATCGGGTGGTCGTGAACCTCGCCCGCAGCCATGCCCGCCGACGCCTGACGGCCGAGAGGTGGCAACAGCTGTTCGTGAGTCGCGGCACCGTGGCGTCCCCTGAGGACGACCTTGTGCGGCGCGAGCGCAGGACGGCGCTGGCGGATGCCCTGGCCATGCTGCCGGTCGAATCCCGGATGGCGCTGTTGTTGGCCGGCGATGGCTACTCCGGACAGGAGGTGGCCCGAATCATCCGGCGCAGCGAGGGTGCGACCAGGACATTGCTGTGGCGGGCGCGGCGCGACCTCCGGCGGCATCTGCAAGGCGAGGCGACAGGATGAACGAGCACCGCAGATTCCGGGAGCTATCGGCGACCGCGCTGGATTTCGCCCTGTCGACCGACGAGGCGCAGCAGCTCGCGGCGCACGCTCGCGGGTGCCTGGACTGTCGGCGGTACGCCGCGGACCTGCGGGCTGATCAAGCCCTCGTTCGGTCTCGGCGCACCATCGGGGCACCCGATCGCGTTCGGCTGGCCGTCATCGACGCCGCAACCAGACCTGCGCCGCGACCGAGCCTTGGATGGCTCCTGCCCATTGCCGCGGCCGCGGTCATGGTGTTTGCGGTCCTGGCTCGACTTGGCTGGGTCACCACCGCGCCGGTCGCAGGGCCGCAACAGCTGTCCGCCTACACTTGGAGCCGCCTTGGCGGGATCGCGGCGTTCAACGGTGGGCTGATCCTGCGCGTCGGCGTCGCCAGTGGCCAGCTCGCCGCCGTCGGCGGGATCCCCGGGCCGACGAATGCGATCGCGGCCGGCTCGTGGGGAGCCGCCGGGGTCTGGCTGTCGGCGGATGGACGCTCCTGGCGGCAGCTGCCCGCGGACTCGACGTTCGCCAATTTCGCCGCCATCGATGTCGCGGCCCACGACGACGCGCTTGCCGTGTTGGGCATGGCACCTGCGAGGCTCGACGGCACGCTCGGCACCCTGAGGATCGACCCGCACGTTGCCACCCCGACGTTCCGCGTCTGGCTGGCCGAAGGTGCCCGGACGTGCGTGACATGCAGCGCACCGTCGTCCGGCGGCCTCTGGCGGTCCGTATTGATCGATCCTCCATTCGGCGCAGGCGCCGTTTCGTTCTTCACCGATCTCGCGGCCGGCGGCCCCGGCTTTGTGCTCGTCGGGGACATGCGCACGACCAACGGCGACCTTGGGGCCGCGTCGACGCCTGCTGGTGCCGTCGTCGCGACGTCCCGTGATGGGACGGACTGGACGTTCAACGACCCGACCAGCCCCGAGTTCGCCGGCGGCACGATGCAGGCGGTGACCGACGGGCCTGCGGGCCTGGTGGCGGTCGGCGACACAGGCATCGAGCCCAGCGTCTGGCTCTCCGTCGGCGGCACGACCTGGGCTCGGCTTCCGGGCGCGATCCCCTCGACGAGCGCGTCGATCCGAGCGATCGCGGCCAGCCCGGACGGCTACGTTGCTGTCGGCGATGACCAGGGCCTGGGGCGTTCGTGGGTTTCGGCCGACGGACGAGCGTGGCAGACGTCCCCAACCCCGCCGGATGTCGCCGGACGCGTCCTCAACGTCACGTGGCTTGGTTCCGAGTTCATTGCGGCGGGGGTCTCGCAGGACGGAACCGGCGTCGCGTGGCACTCGCCCAACGGCCTCGCCTGGAGCCGGCTCGACATCGCCTCCGTCCTGCCTGGCAACCAGGTGCAGGCCGTGGGCGCGATCGGCGGACGCATCGTGCTGTTCGGGTTCGATTCGGCGCGTCATCTCGGCGTCGCGGTGGGCGAGGCGCCCGCTCAACCCTGAATGTCGCCCGGCGGACGACGCCAATGCGGCGCCGTCCAGCAGCGATCTCGACCGGGCCTGCCGGCCCCCGCCGGCGGCCGCGCCGCAGCCAGTCAGCGGTCGCCCCTGGTGGTCGAGGAGATGCTCCTGTGTCCTGGAGCGAGGCCGTCGACGTGGCGGCCGAAGATCGTCGGCGGCGGCGCTACGTCATGGCGCCGTGAACCAGCGTTCCCTGGTGGAAGCGCATCTGCCATCGGCCGTCACGCCACACCCAGATCGAGCTCCGGTGACTACGAGACGGGGTCCCGTCCGCGCCGGTGACGACCAGGTCGTACGTCGCGAGGATCAGCTCCGGCGCGAGCGCTGCGGTCCGGAACGCCTCGATCGCGATGCCGTCGCGTGGCGGATCACCGGCCATCGCGGCGAGCGCCGCATCGCGCGTCCAGCGCCGACCGCTCTGGCCGAACTCGACGAAGTCCTCGGCCAGGACCGCGTCGTAGCCGCCCCGGATCGCGGATTCGTGCCGGCTCGCAAGCGCAAGCTCGACGGCATGCAGCTGCGCCGGGTCGTCCGTCACCGGACTGCCTCCGCTGCCCTGGCGATGAGGTCCGTGAGCCCCGGCGGATACACCGTATCCTCGGTCGCGACCAGGTCGTCCGTTGTCCACCATCGGCTTGCGGCAACGGCGTCCGCCTCGCCGCCGCGCCGGCGACCGCGGGTTTCGGGGCCAGGATCCGCGCTCGACACCCGACCGGCGACGTACCACTCGTCCTGGACGATCTCGCGGCCTGCGAACGTGAACCGGACCCCCGCCCGTTGCCCCACCACCCCACGGATCACGACGTCCCGGATGCCCGTCTCCTCGCGCAGCTCGCGGCGGGCGGCCGCCTCGACCGCCTCGCCGAGTCGGATTCCGCCGCCCGGCAGGTACCAGTAGCCGTTGCCGTCCGGATCGCGTGCCGCCGAAAGTCGAAACAGCAGCACGCGACCGGCCGGATCGAGGAGGATCAGGCGAGCCGCCCGTCGTCGTCGTCGAAGCCAGCTCATGAACGCTCCTTCACCCGCTCGCTGACCCCGCCGCCGCGACCAGCCGCGACACCACCGCCTGCGTCAGCACCCAGCCCTTGAGCGGATCCTTGGGCAGCCGGATCCGCACCTGGTTCGACGCGAACGTCATGTCCCCCGGCCGGACGCCCGGCAGCGGCCCCGCGACCCCCGATGGTGTCAGCAGCTGCATCGCGGTCGCCCGCGACAGCCCGGCCCCGAACCGGACCACCAGCAGCCCGTCCTCGCGGGCCAGCGAGACCACGCCCGCGGATTCGGCTGCCAGCCGGAGCTCCGCCACCTCGGCCAGCCGGAGGACCGGCGCCGGCAGCGGTCCGTACCGGTCGGTGACCTCCTGGCGGAACGCGGCGACGTCGCCCAACGTCCGCGCTCGCGCCAGCCGGCGGTACAGCTCCAGCTTCTGGGCCACCTCCGGCACGTAGTCGTCGGGCAGGTGAGCGTCGACCGGCAGGTCGACCACGGCCTGGATCGCCTCGCGAACGGGCTCCCGATCCTCGCGCCGTGCCTTGGCCTCCTCGACCGCCTCGCCCAGCAGCCGCGAGTACAGGTCGAACCCGACCGCCGCCATATGCCCCGACTGCTCGCCGCCCAGGATGTTGCCCGCGCCCCGGATCTCGAGGTCGGCGAGCGCGATCTGGAACCCGGCGCCCAGCTCCGAGGCGTTGAAGATCGCCTGGAGCCGCTTGCGCGCCTCCTCGCTCATCCGCTCGCGGCGCCGGTACAGCAGGTACGCGTATGCCCGGCGGCTCGACCGGCCGACCCGCCCACGGAGCTGGTACAGCTGGGCCAGCCCAAGGGTGTCCGCGCGGTCGATGACGATCGTGTTCGCGTTGGGGATGTCGAGCCCCGATTCGATGATCGTGGTGCACACGAGGACGTCGGCCGCGCCGCCCGCGAACGCGAGCATCACCTTCTCCAGCGCACCTTCCGCCATCTGCCCGTGGCCCACCAGGATCCGCGCACCGGGCAGCAGCCGGCGCAGCTGCTCCGCCTGGGCCTCGATCGTCTCGACCCGGTTGTGCACGTAGAACACCTGGCCGCCACGGTCGAGCTCGCGCAGGATCGCGTCGCGGACGAGCCCCGCCGACGCCTCCGCCACCCGCGTCTGGATCGGCAGCCGGTCCTCGGGCGGCGTCTCGATCACCGACAGGTCGCGGATCCCGGCCAGCGCCAGGTTGAGCGTGCGCGGGATGGGTGTCGCCGACAGCGTGAGCACGTCGACCGCCGCCCGCAGCTGCTTGAGCCGCTCCTTGGCGGCGACCCCGAACCGCTGCTCCTCGTCCACGACGACCAGCCCCAGGTCGCGGAACGCAGACATCCTTCGACAGCAGCCGGTGGGTGCCGATGACGATGTCCACCGTACCGTTGGCGAGACCGGCCACGGTGCGCTCCTGCTCGCGCGCACCGACGAACCGCGACAGCAGCCGGACGGTGATCGGGAACGCGCCGAACCGCTGGCTGAACGTGGCGAAATGCTGGCCGGCCAGGACCGTGGTCGGCACCAGCACCGCGACCTGCTTGCCGTCCTGGGTGGCCTTGAACGCGGCCCGCAGCGCCACCTCGGTCTTGCCGTACCCGACGTCACCGACGACCAGCCGATCCATCGGCCGGCGCGTCTCCATGTCGGCCTTGACCTCCTCGGCGGCCCGGAGCTGGTCCGGCGTCTCCTCGTACGGGAACGAGGCCTCCATCTCCATCTGCCACGGGGAGTCCGCGGCGTACGGGAAGCCGTCGGCCGCCTCACGCTTCGCGTACAGCCGGAGCAGCTCCTCGGCGAGGTCGCTGACCGCCTTCCGGACCCGTTGCTTGGTGCGCAGCCAGTCGGTGCCGCCCAGCCGGCTGAGGGTCGGGTGCTCGCCGCCCGAGTAGCGGCTGACCCGGTTGATCTGCTCGACCGGGACGAAGATCCGGTCCCCGGCGGCGAACGAGAGCTCCAGGTAGTCGCGTTCCTGGCCCGCCTCCCCGCGCCGGAGCATCTGCTCGTAGCGGGCGATCCCGTGGTCGATGTGGACGACGAGGTCGCCGGGCGAGAGGCGTTCCAGGATGTCGCGCGGCACCACGCGCCGCATCGCCTTGGGACGCCGGACACGGACGCTGCCGAACAGCTCCCGGTCCGTGACCAGCGCGAGCCCGTCGGGACCACCCTCGAACCCGCCGTTGAGGCTGCGCTCGATCAGCGCGATCGCCCCCCGCGGCGGCGCCTCCGAGATGCGATGGACGATGCCGACGGCATGGCCCGCCTCGGACAGCAGCTCGGCCAGGCGAGGTGCCTGGTCCGAGGCGAGGACGACCCGGGCTCGCTCGCCGAGCCAGTGCTCGACGCCGTCGACGAGCCGCTCCGTACGCCCCGGCGGCAGCACCGGCTCGCGCCAGCCGAACAGGTCGCCGGACGTCAGGCCCTTCGATGCATACGCCATGCCCTCGGCCGCGCCGGCCTCGGACTGCCAGGTCAGCTCGAGCGTGCGAGCGCCGTGGAGGCGCGCCTTCCAGTCGCGTGGCGGGAGGAACGCCCCCGGCCAGTCCTTCGGGAGGTCGCCGCTGTCCACGAGCTCCGCCTGGCGCTCGTCCGCCTGGCGCCACAGGAAGTCCGCCGCGTCGGCGAGGTCGCCGGGCTCATCGAGCACCAGCAGCGCATCGGGTCCCAGGTGGTCGAGGCCAGTGGCCGGGGCGACGAACCGGGCCCACACCTCGGCGGCGTCGCCCGCCGCCAGCGCCCGTCCCGCACGCCTGCCCGATGACGGTCGATCCGCATCGTCATCGCCCGCAAACCGGGCCAGGTCCTGCGCCAGCCGCTCCGGAAGCCTCGTTGCCCGCCGCCCCAGCCGTTCCCGGATCTCGTCGGCGCCGCCGGACGGGAGCAGGAACTCGGTGGCCGGCAGGAGCGTGATCTCGTGGACCGGCCCGACGCTCCGCTGGTCGGTGGGATCGAACGAGCGCAGCGAGTCGACCTCGTCGCCGAACAGCTCGATCCGGACCGGCAGCTCGGCCGACGGCGGGAACACGTCGACGATGCCGCCCCGGTGGGCGAGCTCTCCGCGGCCGGCGACCTCGAGCACCGGCGTGTAGCCCCGCTCGAGCAGCTCCGACAGCAGCGCGTCCAGCCCGATCCGCGAGCCTTCCCGGAGGATCCACGGCCGATCCGGCAGATCGGAGGCGGCGAGCGTGGACTGGAGGAGTGCCTGGACGCTGGCCACCAGCACCCTCGCGGTCCCATCGCGCCATGCCGCCAGCGCTGCCACCCGGGCCGCCGTCTCGTCGGGCACCAGCTCGCTCCGCTCGTAGGGCAGCGACGTGCGAGGCTCGAGCACGGCCACCAGCGCGGGGTCGCCGAGCCACGCGCCCAGCTCCTCGGCGACGCGATCGCCGATCTCCGCGTCGCGCGCGACCCAGCAGATCCGCTCACCCGCCGGGGCAAGCGCGAGCGCCGCCGCGAGATACGTCTTGGCGCCGTGCGGGACGGTGGTCAGGCCGGCATGGCGGCCGTGGATCGCCACCGGGTCGCCGGGCATGCCGAGGCGCTCGCGGAGCGACGCGAACGATCCCGTGTCGTGGAGCAGCCGGGGCAGTGCCGCGAGGTCCGGGACGCGGCGGCCGGCACCGCGGGACGGGGAGCTGCCTCGCTCCGCGGCGCTGCGCATCGCCGCCGGCCGCCGGGGCCGCGGGCGAGCATCGCCGGTCGCCTCTCCCGTCGCAACCTCGACGGCCGGCGCCGCCTCGGCTCGCGCACCGGGATCGAGCAGCTCGACCTCCGCCTCGACGGACGCGCGGTCGAGGTCGACCTCGCGCTCGCCGACCTCTGCCGCGGCCCGTCGCTCCGCCCACTCGCGGGCGACCTTGTCGGCGAGCTTGCGTTCGCGGGTCGTCCGACCGCGGTAGGGATTGGTCATCGACGGCCGCCGTCGTCGTCCCGATCGCCGCCCAGGATCCGGCGCCACCCGGTCCGCGTCCGCCGGACGCCGGTGTCGTCGGCCGGGCCGTCCACCTCGCCCGGCTTGGGACCATCGCCGCTGTCGGCCGGTGCCTGGAGCCCGAACGCGTTGAACCGGTTGGCCGCCTTCGAGGTGCCCTCGCGCGCCCACGCCTCGACCGCATCCGCGGCGGCGTCCAGCAGGATCGGCAGCCGCGTGCGCTCGTCGGCGGCGAACTTCGAGAGCACGTGGTCGATGGCGCCGCGATCCGGCTCGCCGATCCCCACCCGAAGCCGCGCGATCTTCTCTGTGCCCAGCTCGTCGATGATCGAGCGCAGGCCGTTGTGGCCGCCGTGGCTGCCGCCTTCGCGGAACCGGAGCTTGCCGAACGGCAGCGCGAAGTCGTCGGCGACGACGAGCAGGTCGACCAGCGGGGTTCGCTCGCGCGCGAGCAGCTTGCGCACCGCGATCCCGGAGTCGTTCATGTACGTCAGCGGCTTGGCGAGCACGAGGTCCAGGCCCTTGTACCGGATCTGGATGCTCTCCGACGCATCGCGCTGGCGGCCACGACCCGACCGGCCGGCGCGGTCCGCGAGGCGGTCGAGCACCATCCAGCCGATGTTGTGGCGCGTCTCCGCGTACTGGCCACCCGGGTTCCCAAGGCCGACGACGAGCTTCACGATGTCGATCCCACCTCCGACGATGCGGGCGTGCCGGGGGCGCCCGGACACGGCGAACGGCCCCGGGACCGTGTCCGACGGGGCTCAGCGGTGATGGTACCAACCGTCAGGCTGTGCGGTCCCCGCCCAGCAGGCGCCGTTCCAGCGACCGCATCGCCGCCTCCTCGACGGGCTGGGCATGATCCCAGCCGCAGACGTGGAGCGTGCCGTGCGTGACCAGCAGTCGCAGCTCGTCGCGGGCGTCCCAATGGACGTCCCCCGTCTGGCCACCGCGACCAGCCGCCGCCTGGTCGATCGCCCGCTCGACCGAGATCACGATGTCGCCCAGGTGTGGGCGGGCACCCGGCGGCAACGCGAAGGCGAACGGCGCGGCCCTGTCGCCGCCCTTCCCCGGATCCGCCGGGTACGAGCCGGGCGGGAGCATCGGGAACGACAGCACGTCGGTCGGGCCGTCCTTGCCCATGTGCTCGGCGTTGAGCGCCGCGAGCTCGCGGTCGCCCGCCAGGATGAGGCCCAGCGATGCGGGCGAAGGCGCGCCGGCGATGTCGAGCGCTGCCGCCGCGGCCCGGGCCAGGGCAACGCCGGGGAGCAGGCGCGGGACGTCGTCACGCCACTCCACGTCGATCCGCCACGGGCCGAGGTACAGGCGGCGCATCGGGCGCTACTTCTCCCCGGAGGCTCGGCGCGACTCCAGCTCGACCACCTTGTTCTGCGGGTACGCGATCCGCTGGTGGTACATGCCCAGCAGTTGCTCCACGAACGCCTCGCGGATCCGCTCGATGTCGCGCAGCGTGAGGTCGCACTCGTCGAACTGGTCGTCGGAGATCCGCTCGTCGAAGATCCGCGACACCATCGCCCGGATCGACGCCTCGTCGCGCGACGACAGCGAACGGACCGACGCCTCGACCGAGTCCGCGAGCATGATGATCGCCGCCTCGCGGGACTGCGGCTTGGGGCCGCCGTGGCGGTACTTGCGGACCTCGATCGCCGCCGCCGCCTTGCGGCCCTCCACCGTCTCGAGTCCGCCGAAGGGCGCCGCCGCGCGCTCCTTCGCGCGTGCGTAGAAGTAGGACAGGATCCCCGTTCCGTGGTGCTGCGGGATGAACGCGATCAATGGCTTCGGCAGCCCGGCCTTGTAGGCCGTGTCGATCCCGTCGCTGACATGCGCCTTGAGCATCTGGACGGACGTCTCCGGGTCGAGGTCGTCGTGGATGTTGTCCCCGCCGGCCTGGTTCTCGATGAACGCCGAGGGATTGGAGAGCTTGCCGATGTCGTGGTAGTAGGCGGCGACGCGGGCGAGCAGCGGGTCGGCCCCGATCGCCTCGGCGGCGCGCTCGGCGAGGTTGCCCACCATCAGCGAGTGGTGGTATGTGCCGGGCGTCTCGACCAGCAATCGCCGCAGGAGCGGCTGTGACGGGTTCGCAAGCTCGAGCAGCTGGAACACGGTCAGGATCCCGAACACCGATCCGAGCACGGCGAAGGTGCCGACCGCCGCCACCGCGGATCCGCCCGCCCCCACGGCCGAGGCGCCCCACAGCTCGAGCGTGCCGCGGATGTCCTGTTCGCCGAGCAGGGCGAAGGTGCCCACGACCACGACGTTCACGGCGAACACCGCGATGCCCGCCTGGATGAACACGGCGAGCCGGTCGCCACGCCGGACGGCCACGATCCCGGCGAGCCCGCCCAGCAGCACGTACGCCGCGAGCTCCAGGCCCGTGCCGTTGACCGCGGCCGCGAGCACGGCGATGAGCGCGACCATCACCAGGGCCACGCCGCCATCGAGGAGGACCGCCACCAGCATGCCCACAGCGGCCAGCGGGAGCGCGTACGGGACCCCCACCCGGCCCGCCGTGAGCTTGATCCCGAGCACCGCCACGAGCAGCAGCAGTCCGAGCAGCAGCAGCACGTTGTTGCGGTGCCAGAACTCGCGGCGGAAGCGCCACGTCCAGGTCAGCAGCAACCCGACGACCAGCGCCGAGAGCACCACGAACCCGAGCAGGCGGGCGACATCGAGGCCGCCCGTGTTGAGCTGGAAGTAGTCGATCGCCTCCATGTCCGCGGCGCTCACGCGATCACCCTTGCGGACGATGATGTCGCCGCGCTGCCACACGGCCGGCACCGGCGTGACCGCGTCCGCGGCTTGCGCCTTGCGCGTCTCGGTGAGCTGGGGGTCGTAGGACGAGTTGGCCACCACGAGCGGCTCGATGATCGCCGCGGCGAGGTTGCGCTCGTCGACGCTGAGGTCCGCCGACAGCCGCCCGGCCAGCCCGGCGCGCACGGTGGCGACCTGGGTCTCCTTGAGCTCCGTGCGCTCGAGCGTGTCCAGCACGCGCGCGGCCTCGGCCCGGACGGCGGTCCATCGCTCCGGGGTCATCGTGACCAGCGTCGTCGTCTCCTCGGTCGAGAGGTCCGGGATCGCCTGGGCGAGCAGCGTGTTGCGGAAGTCGGGGGTGATCGCCGAGTCGAATGCCGCATCGATCTGCTTGACCCGCTGCTCGAACGCCTGCGCCTGCTGGCCGGCGATCGCCTCGCCCTGGGCCGGCGTGAAGTCGTACTGGGGCCCGACGCCGTCGCGCGCGGCCTGCTGAGCGGCCTCGGTGGCCACGTCGCTCTCGTACTCGCCGGCACGCGGCGCAAGCACGTCATCGAGAGCCGGCTTGCCGATCTCCAGCTGTGTCTGGGCGGGCAGGACGTCCACGCCCAGGATCACGGACATCGCGGCAACGGTGATGATCGAGGCGAGGATCAGCCGCCACGCGTCGCGACGCGTGAACCGGGTGGTCTGCTCGGCGGTTCGGGAGAGCATGGTGGTGCGCCGCCGGCCTCAGTGGGCCCCGTCGTGGCCGGCAAGGTCGGCACGCGCCAGCGCGGCGGCGACCAGCCCCGAGGTGACCTTCCCGTCGGCGCGGCCACGGGTCCTGGGCGACAGCCAGCCCATGACCTTGCCCAGGTCGCGGGCGCTCGATGCGCCGGTGGCAACGAGGCCCTCCTCGACCAGCGCTTGCAGCTCAGCCTCGGTGAGCGCGGCCGGGAGGTAGTCCTGGAGGATCGCGATCTCCGCCTCCTCCTTCGTCGCGAGATCCTCGCGTCCGCCGTTGCGGAACGCCTCGACGCTCTCGCGCCGGGTCTTGACCTCGCGCGTGACGACGCCCAGGACCTCGTCCTCGGACAGGGTGATCTTCTTCGCCTTCTCGATGTTGTAGATGGCGTTCTGGGCCATCCGCAGCACGTCGCGGCGCAGCGCGTCACCCGACCGCATGGCGGCGGTCGTATCGGTCTTGAGTCGTTCGCGAAGGGTCACCGGATGGCTCCTCGGGCGTCACGGCGTCGGAGACGACGTGCCCGCGAGCTGCGCCGATGGTGGGGACCCGGGATCCCGGTCCCGGTCGACGCGTGGACTGGTGAACCGCAGATGCGGCTCAGCCCTGGCTCGCGCGTGCGTTCTTCTTGCGCTTCGCTTCCTTGCGCTTCCGCTTCACCGACGGCTTCTCGTAGTGCTCGCGCCGGCGAGCCTCGGCGAGGATGCCGCTCTGCTGGATCTTCTTGTTGAAGCGGCGCAGGGCGCTCTCGAACGTCTCGTTCTCACCCACTCGGACTTCGGCCAATCCCGGTTCACCTCCTCGGGCAGTGGTCTCGCACCCGCCTCCCGCACGCGATGCCCGACGGCGCAGGGGGCGTCCCGGAGGCCGCGCGCGCGAGGCGCGCCATCCTGCCGGCAGGCCGCCGGAGTGTACGCGCGCACCGGAAACGGGTCAAACGAGACGAACCGCGTGACAGGTGATGGGCTGTCCCGGTCGCCCGCACGCGCTCGGTCGAGTCACATTGCGGCCGGGCGAGGCGTCCGGCCAAGGTGCGAGCGCAGCTGTTCACCATCGCGACCCTGGGCCTGCGCGGCGCCGCCCTGTTCCTCGCCGGGATCACGATCGTCGGGCTCATCGGCGAGCTGCGCGGCCGGACCCTCGACGTCAGCCTGTGGTGGATCGACCTTCGCGACCTGCCGGCGGTCGTGCGGCTCGTGATGCTGGCGGCACTCGCCGGGTTGCTGGCCGCATGTGCGATCCATCGGCACCCGGCCCGCAGACTGCGCTGGGCGACCGCCGCGACGAGCGGCGTGTTCGCGGTCTTCGCGATCCGCGACGTGGTCCGGTTCTACTCGGTCGTGGCCGACGGTGACGTCCGGCCGTTCGTCAACGTCCCGCTGTCGCTGCTCATCGCGCTGCTGCTCATCGGCCTGGCGATCGGTGCCGTGCGGGAGCGGCGCGAGCACCTCCGATCGGCGGGCTGCGCGGCCTGATCGCCCTTGGTGTGGCCGTCGGCGCCTGGGCCGTCGTCTTTCCCCTGGCGCAGATGCTGTTCTTCGGCACCACGGATTACCGGCGGCCCGCCGATGTCGCGGTGATCTTCGGGGCCCGCGTCTATGCCTCCGGCCAGCCGTCGCCGCTGCTGGCCGACCGCATCCGGACCGGCGTCGAGCTCTACCGCAGCGGGCTCGTGCCGCTGCTGATCATGTCCGGGGGCGACGGCAGCGACGGGTTCAACGAGGCGCGGGTGATGCGCGACGTCGCCGTCGCCGCGGGGGTCGATCCCTCGGCGATCCTGGTGGATCCGGCCGGCAGCTCGACCGAGGCGACGGTCGCCAACGTGTCGGCCCTGCTCGACGGCCGCGGCGGGGCGGCAGGCCCGGGGCGCGTGATCGCGGTCAGCCAGGCCTACCACCTGCCGCGCGTGCAGCTCGCGTTCGCGGGCGCCGGCATCGACGTCCTGACCGTGCCGGCCCTCGATCCCGAGCCGATCGGCGAGATGCCGCTCCTGATCGCCCGCGAGATCCTCGCGTTCTGGGCCTACGACCTGCGGGTCTGCCTGGGCTGATCCCTGCGGTGCCCGCGGCGGCGCTCTGCGCGTGTTTCCCGGCCACGCCCGGCGCGCGGTGCCGTGGACGGAGCACGACGGTGAACTGACCCGTCGCCGCACGCCTTGGCCGCAGCCACGGTGAAATGGCGGCCGACCTCGGACAGGTACGCCGGGCCCAGCCAGTGACCGTTGTCGCCCAGCCAATCGCTGAACCGCCGCTCACCTCTCGGAAGGTCGGCGCTCACGAGGAGGCCGCCCATCAGGCCCTCCAGCTCCTCGCGTGTCAGCAGGACGTCGCTGACGGCCCGGCCAAGCACCGTGCGACGCCGCGCGCAATCGGCGCTGGCAAGCGCACGAGTCGTGCGGATGAACCGACCGCATCGCGGATCCCAGCCACGAGCTCCTCGAAGGAGTAGATCTCGGGTCCCACGGCGTCCCAGGTGAGGTCATCTTCGCGAGCGGCGGCCTCGAGCGCCAGGGCGATCAGGTCGTCGACATGGACGGGCTGAACCCCGTACCGACCGTCGCCCGGGATCCCGAACACTGGCGGGCGACGGAGCAGCCACGCGATCGTATTGGGAAGGATCGGCTGATCGCTGAACAGCACGGTCGGCCGAAGCACGGCGAGCGCACCCACGATCGAGCCAGGGCGGCCTCGACTGTGCATTGCCCCGCGAGGCGGAAAGGTGACGATGTCGGGGACGGACTGGCGATGCTCACGTGGACGATCCGACGCACGCCGGCTGCCCGAGCGGCTTCGAACAGCGTGATGGAGTTGCGGACTGCGGTCGCGTGCGTCAGCCCGTCGCGCGGGAAGCGAACCCAGTAGGTGTTGAACAGTGTGTCGACACCCTCGAGGGCGGTCGCGAGACCGGCCGGACGATCGAAGTCGAGCGGCGCCGCCGGCACGCGGCCGGCGAACGGGTCCGGCCGATCGGGGTGATTGGTGAGATTTACGACCTCGTTCCCGCCGTCGAGCAGCCTCGCGGTGAGATGGCGTCCGGAGAACCCGAGCGCCCCGGTGACTGCGTGGCGAGCCATGGTCCTGTCTCCAGCCGAGCTGTCGAGCTGTGTCGATACTCTGCATCTGCCACGCGCAAGTATCATCCGGGATTCGTGCTCCTGTCAAGTCGCACGTTTCAGGGATGCTCAGTCCGGAAACCCGTCCAGGGCTGCGAGGCATACTCGCGGCACGATCCACCGGCACCCACCGTTCACTCGATCCGCGTCGTGCTCACGCCCGACTTTCCGAGGAAGAGGATGAGGATTTTGCTCACTGGAGGCACCGGATACATCGGTAGCCACACCTCGGTCGCCCTCGTCGATGCCGGGCACGAAGTGACCCTGCTCGACAACTTCGCCAACTCGAAACCCGCGGTGCTCGACAGGCTGCGCACGATCACGGGCAAGAAGATGGACTTCTTCGAGGCCGACGTCACCGATCCGACAGCGCTCGCCGAAACAATGAAGCAGCGCACGTTCGACGCGGTCATTCACTTCGCTGCCCCCAAGGCAGTTGGCGATCCGTGGAGCGGCCGCTGTACTACTACGCCAACGGCGTCGGCGGCACCATCACGCTGCTCCAGGCGATGGCGGACCATGGGATCACAACATCGTGTACAGCTCGTCGGCAACGTCTATGGGCTCAGCGACGACCTCCCGTACGCGGAGGAGGCGCCGACCACCGCGCCAATCCGTACGGTCGCACGAAGCTCATATGTGAGGGGATCTGCTCGATCTCCATCGGTCCGACGTCCGCTGGAATGCGCTCTCGTTGCGATACTTCAACCCTGTCGGCGCTCACCGTCCGGGCTCATCGGTGAGGATCCGCAGGGCGTCCGGCCAACCTCGTCCCGTTGCTCGGGCAGGTCGCGTGGGGCGCCGTCCGGTGCTGAGGATCGTCAACGATGACACGCGACGCCTGACGGCGCCGATGCGGGTTACATCCACGTGATGGATCTGGCGGAGGGTCACGTGGCCGCCGTCGAGAACCTGGCTGCCAACCCGGGATACGACGTGATCAATCTGGGCACGGGCACCGGTATCTCCGTCCTGCAGATGGTGGCCGCCTTCGAACGGGTGACGGGCCAGCCGATTCCTGCGGAGGTGGTCGCCAGGAGACCGGGCGACGTCCCGGCCAGCTATGCCGAGGTTTCCAAGGCCCACCGGGTGCTCGCCTGGCGGGCGACCCGAAGTCTCGACGAGATGATTGCCGACGTCTGGCGCTGGCAGAGCCGGAAAACGGACGGGTACGGAGGATCGTGGGCCTCACCGTCGGCTCGTCCAGCTCGGCGAGCTACGCGCTCATCCTCACCCCCGTCGGAAAGCCTCGCACCCACTCTCATTCGATCAAGTCACATTGCGGCCGGCCGATGCGTCCGGCCATCGTGCGAGCACGCCTGTTCACCATCGCCACGGTGGGCCTGCGGGGCGCTGCCCTGTTCCTTGCCGGGATCACGATCGTCGGGCTCATCGGCGAGCTGCGCGGCCGGACCCTCGACGTCAGCCTGTGGTGGATCGACCTTCGCGACCTGCCGGCGGTCGTGCGGCTCGTGATGCTGGCGGCACTCGCCGGGTTGCTGGCGGCATGGGCGATCCATCGCGCACCCGGCCCTCGGCTCCGCTGGGCGACCGCAGCCGCGAGCGGCGTGTTCGCGGGCTTCGCGGTCCGCGACGTGGTCCGGTTCTACTCGGTCGTGGCCGACGGCGACGTCCGGCCGTTCGTCAACGTCCCGCTGTCGCTGCTCATCGCGCTGCTGCTCATCGGCCTTGCGATCGGTGCCGTGTGGGAGCGACGCGAGCACCTCCGCGGCGGGCTCCGCGGCCTGATCGGCCTTGGCGTGGCCGTCGGCGCCTGGGCCGTCCTCTTCCCCCTCGCCCAGATGCTGTTCTTCGGCACCACGGATTACCGGCGGCCCGCCGATGTCGCGGTGATCTTCGGGGCCCGCGTCTATGCCTCCGGCCAGCCGTCGCCGCTGCTGGCCGACCGCATCCGGACCGGCGTCGAGCTCTACCGCAGCGGGCTCGTGCCGATGCTGATCATGTCCGGCGGCGATGGCAGCGACGGGTTCAACGAGGCGCTGGTGATGCGCGACGTCGCGGTCGCCGCGGGAGTCGATCCCTCGGCGATCCTGGTGGATCCGGCCGGCAGCTCGACCGAGGCGACGGTCGCCAACGTGTCGGCCCTGCTCGACGGCCGTGGCGGGGCAGCGGGCCTGGGACGGGTGATCGCGGTCAGCCAGGCCTACCACCTGCCGCGCGTGCAGCTCGCGTTCGCGGGCGCCGGCATCGACGTCCTGACCGTGCCGGCCCTCGATCCCGAGCCGATCGGCGAGATGCCGCTCCTGATCGCCCGCGAGATCCTCGCGTTCTGGGCCTACGACCTGCGGGTCTGCCTGGGCTGACGCTCGGCATCCACGAGGGCGTCATACTCCAGGGGACGTCGCCAGGTCGCCTACGCATCGCCACCGAGCGAGCGCACCTTCCGACCGGACGGACGTCCCAGAATGCGAACGGGAGGGGAGCCGGTGCCGCGCACTCGCGTCTTCATCGGATCGTCCGGCGCGGCGCGGTCGCAGGCGAAGGCCATCGTGCGGAAGTTCGAGGGCGCCACGCTCGAGTTCCTGCCCTGGTGGGACGCATTCGTGCCCGGCACCACCCTGCTCCAGAACCTCGATGCGATCCGCGAGCAGGTCGACGCCGCGGTGCTCGTGGTGTCGCCCGAGTCGGAGACCGTGATCCGCCGCAACACGGTCCAGGTGCCGAACCTGAACGTCCTGTTCGAGTTCGGGTTCTTCTACGGCCACTTCGGCCCGACGCGGGTGGCAATGATCAAGTACGGCGACTTCTACCTCCCGACGGACCTCGGCGGATACACGCACATCTACGGGAGCTCGTCGTTCAAGCGCGGCGCCGTCGTCCAGGTGGGCAAGCGGACCAGGACCGAGTTCGAGCGCTGGCTGGCGAAGGTCTGAGCGCTGGCTGGCGATCGAGGCGGGCACGCCCAGGCCCGTCGTATTGACCGCAGCCCACCTGACCACATAACATGCTACTTGACGAGTGCCAGTAATGGTGGACAGAAGTGATCAACCCAAACGGCACCGATCGAGCGGACGGCACGGCCAGGCTGGCGGCGATGGTGGGCCTCGTGGTCGTCGCCATGGCCGTCGCCCTCGGCGTGTTCATCCAGCTCCAGGAGCATGGCGGCCCGCCAGAGGCGGTGCCGCGATCCATCGTGATCCCTGCGCTGTACGCGACGGCCGGCATCGTCGCGATGATCGCGTCGTACCAGCGACGACCCCTGGTCGTGATGGGGGCGGGTGTCGTGTGCCTCGTGGGCATCATCCTCTCTGTCGCGGCCTTCCCATTCGCGGCGCCGGGCCTCCTGCTCCTGGCCCTCGGCGCACGAATCGCACCCGCCGTCGGCCGGCCACGGCGAGATGGGGCCGTGGCGGCGGCGGTTGTCGTGCTGGTTGTCGGAGCCGGCGTCGCGCTGCTGGCGACGACCGGCGGGCGCTGCTGGCAGGAGACCGGGACGGCAGCCGCACCGATCTACGCCGTAACCTCGTGCGACGAGGGGACGGGTGCGCAGGGCGGAGGCGAGAGCGTCGGCGGGGCGACCAGCAACGGGGTCGAGGTCATCGGCAGCGGCTATGACAGCGGCGTGCTGACGTCCACGGGCGGAGCCCTGGAGGGTGGGCTCCTGCTCGTGGCCCTTGCGCTCGTGGCCGCCACCGGCAGCCGTGCCGTCGGACCGGCGGTCCCGCGCGGCCCGGCGTCCTAGGGGAGCTCGCCGAGGATGAGGGTCGCGGCGTCGGTGAGCTGCGTGTCGGAGGGCGCGGTTCCCAACAGGTAGACGACGTCGAAGAACGTCGCCCCGTCGAGCACATAGATGCCGCCGGTGCTGATGATGCTCGCAGGCACGCGACCGATCACGGCCATGTCCGCGAGGTTCGGTACCTGTGCCACGGAGCCAGCCTGCTGCACCTGAGCCAGGCCGGCGGTGTACGCGGCCTGGGCGGTCGCACTGTCCGAGGCGACCTCGACCTGCAGCGTGATGCTGCCGACCGCGTTGTTCGACCACACGCACTGGACGCCGCTCCTGGCCAGCGGGTGGACCTCGCCCGGGCCGTAGGCGACGCCGTTGATTGCCGAAGCCTGGGCATCCGTGAGGAGCATGCAAGGATTGATCGCCACCTGGCTCGCGTCGGGCGAACTCGCGGCGGCCGACCCGGATGGCTCCCCGCCACCACCGAGTGGCGTGGGCGAGGCGCTCGGAGCAGGTGTTCCCGGAGCCGCTGCGCTGGCCGATGCGCCGGCAGGCGACGCGGTCCCCGTGACCGAATCGCCCGGGCTTGAACCACCGGTCGAGGAGCACGCAGCAAGTGCGAGCGCAACCGTGAGTGCCGCTGCCGCGCGATAGAACCGAGCCATGTCGCGTACCTCCAGCGTGGGGGTACCGGTCGCGTGGGCGCCCGCCGCTCGGTGGGCGCGATCGGGTGCGCGAAGTATGCCACCGCGGGAACGGTGTGCGAATCTGGCGTTTTCGCCCGGCGGGTCGGCCGGGAGTCCGGGCCGCGGGCCTGGAAACAGGTGACAATGGCGCCTTCATGGCCCAACCTGCCACCGCCGATCCGCGCCCACCGCACACGCCACCCTTCGACACGCCGACGATCGTGTTCGTCTCAGGCGCCCATCTCGTCCACGACACGTACCCGGCGTTCATCGGCGTGCTGCTGCCGCTGCTCATCCCGAAGCTCGGGATCACGCTCGTGGTCGCCGGCCTGCTCGCCGCGACGTTCCGGCTGGCGACGGCGGTCCAGCCGATCCTGGGCGTCGTGGCGGACCGGGCCGACACCCGCTACTGGATCATCCTCGCGCCGGGGGCGACGGCGATCGCCATCGGGCTGCTCGGGCTGGCGCCCGTGCCTGTCCTCGTCGCCCTGCTGCTGGTGCTGGCCGGGCTGAGCTCGGCCGTGTTCCATCCGGCCGCGGCCGCGCTGGTGACCCGCTCGTCGGGGACGCAGTGGGGTCGCGGGACCTCGATCTTCATGACCGGCGGCGAGTCGGGCCGGGCGCTCGGGCCGGTGGTGATCGCCGCGGTGCTGTCGGTCGTCGGGCTCGGCTGGAGCTGGCTCGCGATGGTGCCCGGGATCCTCGCCTCGGGGTTCCTGTACCTCCGCCTCGCCCATCGACCCGAGGTCCACCTGCGCCAGCGGCCGGGCTCGATCCGCGTTGCCCTTCGATCCGCTCGCCGCGGGTTCCTCCTGCTTGCGGGCGCGAGCTCGATGCTGTCGATGGCGAGCGTCGGGATGCTCGTGTTCATCCCCACCTACCTCACCGGGGCCGGCGCCGACCTCGTGCTGGCCGGCGCGGCCGTGACCGCGTTCGAGATCGGGGGCGCGACAGGCGCCTTCCTGGGCGGCACGCTGTCCGACCGCATCGGCCGGCGGACGATGCTCGCGATCGCGGTCGGCGTCGGTGCCCCGCTGCTGATCCTTGCCCTCGCCATCCCCATCGGGCCGCTGACGCTGGTCGTGCTGGCGGTCGCGGGGGTGGCGCTGCTCAGCGCGGGCCCCGTCCAGTTGGTGCTGATGCAGGAGCTGATGCCGGACAACCGGAGCGCAGCCGTCGGCCTGAGCATCTTCGTGATCACGCTGACCAGCGCCCTGGGCACGGTCGTGGTCGGGGCGCTGGGCGAGGCGATCGGTCTCCAGGCGGCGCTGATCCTGGCTGCGGGCGCCGCCCTGTTCGCACTGCCGTTCATCGCACTGCTGCCCGAGACGCGGCACGTGAGCCGGGGCGCGGCCTGAGGGCTCGGTCCGGCAGAGCAGCTGGTCTGTCCGGGGACTGCCGTCGGGAGCTAGCATCGCTTCGATCATGGAGACGCTGGTCGACCTCCTCGAGGGCGCCGCTGCCCGCTACGCCGATCGGCCGGCACTGGGTCTTCGACGCGACGACGGTTCGACATTCCACTGGACATATCGCGAGCTGCTGCGGCGGAGCAGGATCGCCGCCTGGCGGCTCCGCGCCATCGGGCTCCCGGGTGACCGCCTGCTGACGTGGTCGCCGTCGACACCGGCTTTGCCCGCCACCTACTTTGGCGCGATGATGGCGCGCCTGATCTTCGTCCCGCTCGACGCCCGGATGGCGCCGGACACGATCCGGCGGATCGTCGAGGTGTCCGGGGCCGTGCACCTCGCGCTGGGCAGCGGTCGCGACGCCGGCGACCCGGCCGAGGTGGGGCTCGAGGCGTTCCCGACCACGATCGTGGACGACCTCTCGGAGGAGCCCGACGAGACGTTCCCGCCCGACTGGGAGGCGCAGGTCGCCGGCTGGCCGCGGCCACATCCCGACGAGGTGTTCGAGCTCGTGTTCACCTCGGGCACGACCGGCAATCCCAAGGGCGTGATGCTCGCCCACGACAACGTGCTGGCCGGCGTCCGGTCGTTCCACGGGATCATCAAGCCGATGGAGCACCGGCTGGTGTCGTTGCTCCCGCTGTCGCACTCGCTCGAGCAGGCGGTGTCGCTGTACTACGCGCTCGATGTCGGCGCCGACATCCTGTACGTGCGAAGCCGCAACCCGCGGGTCATCTTCGAGGCGCTCCACGACCACCGGGTCACGACGATGCTGCTGGTGCCCCAGCTGCTCGACCTGTTCTGGAGCGCGATCGAACGCGAGGTCGCAAAGCAGGGCCGGACGGCGATGTTCGAGCGCCTGCGGCGGATCGCGCGCCGGCTGCCGATGTGGGCGCGGCGACTCCTGTTCGGCAGCGTCCACCGGCAGTTCGGCGGCGGCCTGCGGCTGTTCGCGTGTGCCGGGGCGTTCCTGCCGCCTGCCCTCCAGCAGGCGTGGGAGGACATGGGCGTCATCGTGCTCCAGGGCTATGGCTCGACCGAGACGGCGGCCGGCTGCTGCACGACGATGGCCGACCATCCGCCGGGCTGCGTCGGCTGGCCGCCGGAGCCGGTCAGGATGCGGATCGCCGACGACGGCGAGATCCAGTTCGCCGGGCCCAACCTGTTCAAGGGCTACTGGGAGAACCCCGACGCGACAGCCGAGGCGTTCACCGCCGACGGCTGGTACCGGTCCGGCGACCTGGGCCAGGTCGACGCGCAGGGCCGGCTCCACCTCCACGGCCGCAAGAAGGACATCATCGTCCTGCCCAACGGGTTCAACGTGTTTCCCGAGGACATCGAGAACGCGCTGCGCGTGGCCGGGATCCGCGACTCCGTGGCGCTCGAGACGAAGCCCGGCCGGATCGAGGTCGTGGTCCTCGCGCCGGTTGGGCGGCTCCCGGCCGAGGTTGCGGTGCCCGGTGAAGGCAGCGCCGAGCCCGCGACGCCCGGTTCCGGCGGCCCGCTGCGCGCGGAGATCGCCGCGTCGATCAAGGAGGCGAACCGCTCGCTCGGCCCCAACCAGCGGATCGAGGGCTGGCGGCTGTGGCCCGAGGCGGACTTCCCGCGCACCCACACGTTCAAGGTCAAACGCGACCAGGTCCGTGCGTGGGCGGCGGTCGAGGAGCAGGCGCCGGCAGCCGGGCGCGGGTAGCGTCGGGCTGCGCCTCCTCGCTTCCCCGATTTGCGTCAGGTAGGACTCACGCGGTTACTCGGCGCCGAACCTCGTCCGACTGGCGCCGTAACAGCGTCACATAGCACCCACCCGACTGCCCGACCTGGATCCCGCGCCGGTTTCGTCCCGAGCATGCGCCTGGGTGCTGAATGACAGTTTCGGGTGAACGGCGCGGATTCGGGCGAACGGTGCGAATTCGGGCGCGGACGGCGCGGCCAGGACGGCGAGCTACCGAACGCGTCCTTCGCGCATCAGCGCGATTGCCTTGGCGACGCGGCGGGCCTTGGTCTCCGCGTTGCTCGTTCCCTCGACGCTGAGCGTGAACACGCGTTTGTTGCTGTACGAGAGGCTGTCGAAGAACGTCTTGGCAGCGGGATCGGCGTCCAGCGCCTGTGCGAGCTCGGCGGGCACCTCGAGCTCACGCGGCGCGGTGTCCAGGGCGAGGGTCACCTTGACCTCGTCGCCCGCCTTGAGACCCGAGGCCTCGCGATGGTCGGCGTTGACCCCGACCCAGTAGCCGCCGCTCATCGGCGCCACGGTTGACCGGTACGTGTACCGGTCCAGGGTCACCACGACGGCCGGGCGCCGGCTGCCGCCAAGGGCACGGACGATGGCCTCGGGGACCTCGATCCCGCATGCGGTCTTGCCGGTCTGCTGGATAGTGGCGCGGAACGACTCGCTCATTGCGGGGTCTAGCCTGCCCTGATCACGGGCCGACGGCAACCCCCACCGCATCGAGCGTCGCCGCGAGACGGGCGACCGCGGGATCCGGTGAGACCGACGGCGACCAGGGGAAGAACACGAGCGTGGCGCCGATGCGCCGGATCACGAACTGCGCGTCCCGTGGGTACTGGATCGCGCCCGGCCCGCCCGCGAGGTAGCCGGCCAGATCGCGCCCGACGCGGTCCGCCTCGCCGTTCGATGGCAGCTCGTAGATCACGATATAGCCGCCCGTCGGGTCGGACGGGAGCACGACCTGGAGCAACCGGCGCGGGACGTCGATGAGCTCCGGGCTCTCGCCGGGGCGGTAGGGCGTCTGCGGGTCGACGACCTGGAACGAGGCGGCGGCGAGCGTGCTCGCGACCAGGTCGTGGGTCTTCTGCGCAGCCTCCCCGGTCGGCGGCATCGTCGCCTGCGCCGCCTCGCCGCCGGCGCCGATCCCGAGCGTCTGGGCCGCGATCAGCAGGACCGCCAGGACCAGCCCGCCGATCCCGAGCACGGCGAACCACAGCGGCGGACCGCCGCTCGCGCGCGTCACCGCACCATCCGCGCCCGCCTCGCCCCCGCCACCCGGCGTGCCGACCGTCATCCCGGCGGCCATGTCATCGATCGACCGCCGAGGAGGTGGACGTGGAGATGGTCGACCGTCTGCCCGCCGTCCGGACCCACGTTGCTCACGAGCCGCCAGCCGCCATCGAGGCCCTCCGAGCGCGCGAGGTCTGCCGCGACCGCGAACAGGTGCCCGAGCAGCGGCGCGTCGCGTTCGGTCAGGTCCGCGGCCGAGCCGATGTGGGTGACCGGCATCAACAGCAGGTGGGTCGGCGCCTGGGGGTTGATGTCCCGGATGGCCACGATCAGCTCATCCTCGTGGACCTTCGTGGCCGGGATCGTGCCGGCGACGATCCGGCAGAACAGGCAGTCAGCGGACATGGAATCCTCCAGTCGATGGCGCGACCCCGGCCATAACGGGCAGCTCGGCCCGGAGCGACCGCGCCGCAGGACTGATCGCCCGGATCTCGCCGACCAGTCGCTGCGCGACCTCGCCGTCGACCGAGATCCGGCGCACGGTCAGGATCGCATTCTCGAGGTCCTCCGGATCGCCGGCGCGCGGGGTGACCGCGACCAGCACGTGGTCCTCGGCGTGGCCGACCCAGCGGCCATCCGGCAGCCGGGACTCGACCAGCACCCGCGTCTCCGTCCCCAGGCGGCTCCGGGCGAACCCGACCCGGGCGTCAGCCGCGAGCGCCAGCAGCTCGGCCGCGCGCGCCTTCTTCGTCCGCTCGTCCGCCTGGCCGGCCATCCGCGTCGCCGGCGTTCCGGGCCGGGCCGAGTACCGGAACACGTGGAGCCCGGCGAGCTCGAGGCGGCGGATGAAGGCGACGGTGCGCTCGAAGGCTTCGTCGTCCTCGGTCGGGAAGCCCGCGATCACGTCGGCGTGGACGGCGACACCGGGGATCGCGGCGCGAGCCCGCTCGACGACGCGCGCGTAGTCGCCGGACGCATACCGCCGGCCCATCCGGTGGAGCACGCCGTCATCGCCGCTCTGGAGCGGCAGGTGGAGGTGCGGCAGCGTCCGCGGCGCGCCGGCAGCCCACGCGTCGAGCAGCGCGTCATCGACGTGCTGCGGCTCGATCGAGCTCAACCGGATCCGCTCGACCGGCGTCTCGTCGAGGATCCGCGTGACGAGCTCGGCAAGCGTCAGCGCCGACCGCACGTGCGACCCGCGCGCGCCGCGCTCGGACCAGCCGCCGTCGTAGGTCCCGATGTTGATCCCGGTGAGCACGATCTCGCGGTGCCCGGCGGCCAGCGCCCGGCGGACGTCGGCCAGGACGACGTCGGGGGCAAGCGAGCGCTCGGGACCCCGTGCGCGCGGGATGATGCAGTACGTGCAGTAGAACGAGCACCCGTCCTGGACCTTGACGAAGGCGCGGGTGCGCTCCACGGACGCGCGGTCGTCCGCGATGCCGTCGATGCCGCCGGCTGCCACCTCGACCCCCGACAGCGTGGGCAGCGCCGCATCGAGCGGTCCGTGCGGCGTGCCATCGGCGGGTCCCAGGCGGACGAGCGCCTCGAGCTCGCGCAGCAGCCCGGCCTTCGCGTCGTTGCCGACCAGCCGCGCGGCGGGGTCGACGGCGGCGAACGCCTCCGGCCCGACCTGGACCGAGCAGCCGGTCACGATGATCCGGGCCTCCGGGTTGGCGCGCCGCGCCCGACGGACCGCGGCGCGCGACTTCTCGTCCGCGATCGAGGTGACCGTGCAGGTGTTGACGAGGACGAGGTCCGCGGCCCGGTCGGGGCTGACCAGCGGCACGCCCGCCTGGCGGAGCAGCCGCGCGGCCGCCTCCATCTCGGACTGGTTGACCTTGCAGCCGAGGTTGACGATCGCGGCGGCACGCGGTGCGGCGGCGGCGGTGCAGCCATCGGCTCGCTCACCACAGCTGGGGCTTGGTGGACATGAGGAACGCGATCAGCCCGACCGCCGAGGTGATCCCGTAGGCGACATACCGCTGGCGCCGCGCCCGCGCACGCCACAGCTCGCGGTCGGCATCGGTGAGGATCCCCTGGCGCCCGGCCAGGCGTCGGAGGCCCGGGCGCTGGACCGCATAGGCGATCGCCGCCGTCACCGCGTACGTGGCCAGGCTCAGCAGCAGCCAGCCCTGCTCGAGCATCCGGGGCCCGAGAACACCGATCAAGGCGACGCCGGTCAGCGCCAGCCCGGCACCGATCGCGAGCGTGCCGTGCGCCTGGATCCACAGCAGGATGCGCACGAACCGGCCGGGTGCCGGCGCGTCGTACCCGACCGCCACCGACCGGTTGCGCAGCGTGAACGGCAGCAGCAGGCTGGGCACGAACAGCGCGATCGCGAGCGCGATGTGGGTGGCCAGGACGACGGGGAACAGCGGGGTCAGGTCAGGCATCGGCTGTGTCGGTCACGCCACAAGGGCGGTGGGACGGCGGCATGGGCTGACGATCGTAGCGCAGGCGCCGCCCGCGGCTCTCAGACCGGGCGGCGACCCTGCGAGTCGGGCAGCAGGACCACGGGATGCCCCTCCGCTCGGGCGGCGCCGATCAGCGCCGCATCCGCCGTCGCGATCGGCTCCGCGGCGAGGATGCCGGCCGCCAGGACCACGCAGTCGGCCATCGACACGGGACGGCGTTCACGATCCCAGTGGCGCGACCGGAGGATGCCGGCCAGTCGACCGGTCTCCTCGTCGATCGACACGACCTCGAGACCGCCCGCAAGCAGCGTGTCCGCGAGCATGGACACCTCCTCGACCCGGCGTCCCCCTACCCGGACCACGATGTCGAAGACCTCCGCGAGCGATGTCGCCGGGATCGACGAGATGTCGTCCGGGCGCCGGAGGATCGAATCCACGTCCTCGGCGGCCGGCTCGTCGCGCAGCAGGGCGATCACCGCCTGGGCGTCGAGGAGGGTCACCGTCCGGACCTTCGCGCCTCGATCTCGGCGTCCTCCTCGCGGGCCTGCGCCCGGAGCTCGTCTGTCGTCATCTCCATCGATCTGAGCGATCCGCGGAGCGCAGCGATGGGATCAGCGGGGATCGGCCGAAGCTCCAGCGACGTGCCATGGTCGACGAGGATGACCCGGGTCGCACCCCACCGGTGCCGGATCTCCGCCGGGATCGAGACCTGGCCGCCGCGGGAGATCGATGCCGTCTTCATGATGATGATGATATCGCATGGGTCTGCGACCCTCTCATGGATCCAAACGGACGCATGACGCCATTCAGCCGGGACGACGGACCTCGAGCGCGCTCCAGTCGCCCTCGACCCAGCGATGGGCGATCAGCAGACCGCGCGCCTCGAATGCGGACCGGACCTCCGCCTCCCGGTTCTCGAAGATCCCGGACGCCAGCAGCGTCCCGCCCGGGCGGAGGTCCGCGACGAGACCATCGGCGAGCGTGACGAGCAGCGATGCGATCAGGTTGGCGAGCACGATGTCGAACGGCCCCTCGCCGCTTGGCGCGCTCCCTGCTCGGGCGCGGATCACCCGGCCCAGGCGGTTGCGACGGGCATTGATCCGGGTGGCGTCCACCGCGATCGGATCCACGTCGACCGCGAGCACGGAGCCGGCGCCGAGCCTGGCCGCGGCGATCGACAGGATCCCGGACCCCGAGCCCACGTCGAGGACGCGGGCGGGGACGCCGTCGGGTCCGTCATCGGTCCCGCCGTCCGCGGAGAGCAGCCCACGGTCGGCGAGCGACTCGAGCGCCGCCAGGCACAGCCGGGTCGTCGGATGGAGCCCGGTTCCGAATGCCATCCCCGGGTCGAGCGCGAGCACCACGTCACCCGGCTGCCGCCGGTGCCGTCGCCAGGTCGGACGGATCACGATCCGGCGGCCGATCCGGAGCACCGGGAAGTGCGCCTTCCACGCATTCGCCCAGTCCGCCTCGAGGATCACCCGCACGGTGAGGTCGCCGATCGGCCGCAGCCCGAATGCCTGGAGGTGGCCCAGCTCACGCTCCGCCCGCTCGACTGCCGCCCGGACGGCGGCCGGATCGAGGATCGGGAGATGGGCCCGGACCTGCGCTGGCCGGGCGAGGTCGACCCGTGCCGCGAGCCCATCCTCGACCAGCTCGAACGCGGGCTCCACGCTGGTACCGCCGGGGGCCGCCCGGGCCAGGATCTCCGACACCGCCTCGACCGCCTCGTGGTCCGCGGTGACCGACAGCTCCAGCCACCTTCCCGGAACCGCCGCCGCGGCGAGGTCGATCCCCGCCAGCGGGTCGTCGGGCACTACAGGCCCAGCTTCTCGCGCAAACCGCCGGCCGGCGACACGGCGTCGCCCGACTCCTTGGCGTACGCCTCGAGCAGCTCGCGCTGCCGCTTTGACAGCCGGGTCGGGACGCTGACGTTGACGATCACGTGGAGGTCGCCGCGGACCGAACGGCGGCGGAGGTGCGGGACTCCCCGTCCGCGCAGCCGGATCTCCGTCCCGGGCTGCGTGCCGGCCTTGATCTCGACCTCGGCGGGCTCGCCGTCGACCGTGGGCACGTCGACTTTCGTGCCCAGCGCCGCCTGGGCGATGGACAGGTCGACCTCGTGGTACAGCTCGGTGCCCTCGCGCGACAGCGACGGGTGCGCCGCCACGTGGACGGCCACGTACAGGCTGCCGGGGGCGCCGCCGCGAGGCCCGACCTCGCCCTCGTTCGTCAGCCGGATCTGGTGGCCCTCGTCGATGCCCGCGGGGATGGCGACCCGCAGCGTCCGCCGGCGCTCGGTCCGACCCTCGCCGTGACACGTCTCGCACGGCTCCTCGACGATCTTCCCCTCCCCGCGACAGCGCGGGCAGGCGGCGACGTTGACCATCTGGCCGAGCATGGTCTGGCGAACCGACCGGATCTCGCCGCGACCGTTGCACTGCGGGCACTGGACCGGGCTCGACCCAGGCTTCGCCCCCGTACCGGCACATGTGTCGCACGACCCGAGGACCGGGAACTCGATCTCCTTCTCCGTCCCAAGCACGGCCTCCTCGAACGTGATCCGGAGGTCGTACCGCAGGTCGGAGCCGGTCTGCGGGCGCGCCCGCCGCGCGGCGCCGGCCGCCGAGCCGCCGAAGAAGGCATCGAAGATGTCCGAGAACCCGCCAAATCCCGTGGCCCCGAAACCGCCGTCGCCGGCGCCGCTGACCCCGGCCCGTCCGAACATGTCGTATTGCTGGCGCCGCTGCGGATCGGACAGGACCTGGTAGGCCTCGTTGATCTCCTTGAACCGCTCCTGGGCCTCGGCCTCGCGGCTGACGTCCGGGTGCCACTGCTGGGCCAGCCGCCGGAAGGCGCGCTTGATCTCGCCGTCGGCGGCCCCGCGCTCGACGCCGAGCACGTCGTAGAAGTCTCGTTCGGTGGTCATGCGATCACAGAGTCTATCGGGACCTCGCCGCCCGGGCCCCGCGGGACGTGCCGGCCGCGTCCGGGACCGGCAATCAGGCCGGGGAGCTGCCGCCTTCGCGGGCGCGGGCGTCCGCGGGATCGTCCGCGCGGTCGCCGACGCGCTCGCCGGTGCGGATCGTGTCCACCGTGCGGACGGTCTCGACGTGCCCGACCGCTGCACCGGCCGGCGGCTCGATGATCACCGTCGCCCCGGCCGGCGGCTCGACGACCACGGTCGCGCCGCTCACCACGGGCGGCCGCAGCAGCCGCAATCCAATCACGAGGCTGGCGACGGCCGGCAGCAGCAGCCAGCCGAGCAGCGCGAGCAGGACGACCGGCGACGGCCCCAGCGGGTTCTCGAACGGCCCGGCCGCCCGGAGCGAGTCACGCAGATCGGCCATGCTCGCGCGCAGCGTCGAGATCCGGTCGCTCAGGACGCTCACGTCCTCGACGTTTCGATCGAGCGTGACGGCTGCCGCGTCCAGCTCGTCGGCCAGCGCCCTCGATTGCTCGGCCGTGCGGCGGAAGCCGGCCGCGACCGAGGCGAACGGCTGGCTGCCCAGGATCGAGACGTCCATCGTGGCGCTCGCCTGGTCGAGCGTCGTTGCGAAGTCGCGGGTGAGGCCGGCCCCCTCGGCAGCCGTGCGGCGGGTCCCCGCGAGCGAGGTGGCGAAATCCCGGGTCGATGTCGCCGCGCCGTCGAGGGTGTCGGTGGCGGCGTTCATGGTCGCGATGATCGAGCTCCGCTCGGTCTCCAGCGTGTCGGTCAGCCCGTTGACACCGGCCAGCGAGCCCAGGACGACGCCGCCCCCGAGCAGGACGACCAGGACGCCGGCCATGCCATAGGCGGTGAGCACGACACCCAGGCGGCGCCGATCGCGCGGCCCGATCGCCACGACGTCCCCGGTCGCCTCCGTCACACCCGACCCATGTCGCGCCGGAGGAGCAGCCACGATCCCAGCAGGAGCACCCCGGCGATGGTGCCCAGGGCCGTGATCTCCCACGGCACGTTGGTGCTGCCGCGGAGCATCACATCCTGGATGAGGCGGATGCCGTGGGTCACCGGCAGGGCGTAGGCGAGGTCGTGCAGGAACGGGGTGAACTCCTCGATCGCGACCACGAACCCGCTGAAGAACACCGAGGCCAGCAGGATCAGCAGCGACAGCTGGACAGCCTGGCGCTCCGAATCGGAAACCAGCGAGATGATCAGGCCGAGGCCCAGTGACGCGAGGATGAGCAGCCCGACGACGAGGACGAGCAGACTCGTGTCGCCCAGCAGCGGCACCCCCAGGACTCCGACGAGCAGGGCGATCGTCGTCCCCGCGACGATGGCGTTCAGGATGCCGAACGCGAGCAGCTTGCCGAGGACGATCTCGAGCGTGTGGACCGGCGCGATCCGGAAGATCTCCTTCACACCCGACAGCCGCTCCCGGGTCAGCGACAGCGCGATGAGGGTCACCGCCATGTGCTGGATGATGAGCGCCAGGGCCGCCGCTCCGAAGAACGACACGACGTTGGGATCGGTCGGGGCGACGTTGACCGGATTTGCCCGGGTCGGTTCGGCGATCACCTGCGGGTCGATCTGGTTCGCCTGCCCCGCGCCGCGGCTGATCGCGTACTGCTCGCCCTGGGCGACGGCTCGCTCGACGATGGTCCGGTTGACCTCGTCCTGGAGGCGAAGGGCCATGAACGAGGCGTAGTTGGCCTGGACGGGATCCACGAAGTTGTACTCGACGTCAATGGCGGTCTGCTGGCTCGACCGAAAGCGTTGCTCGAGATCGGCCGGGGCGATGACGACGAGATCGATCCGGCGGTCGGCCAGCTCGGCTTCTGCGCCGGCCCGGTCCTGGGTCACCGCCGTGATATTGATGCCCGGCCCCGACATCTCACTGTATGACGCGACATCGGTGGGCAGGCCCGAGCCGGGGGACACGACGATGACGGTCTGGAGCGGCCGCCGATAGCCGCTGTAGCCAAGGCCGAACAGGGCCAGGATCAGGAACGGCCCGAGAATCAGGCTGATAATCGCGCCCGGACGGCGAAAGACCTCGACGATCTCCTTGCCCACGAAGGAGAACGTCCGGGTCAGCGACTTCAGGAGTCCCATCAGGCGGCCACCTCGCGCTCGACAGCCGGCGCGGCAGCGCCGTTGAGCGCGGCCCGGTGACGCCCGACGAGGGCGGCGAAGACATCGTCGAAGGTGGGCCGGTATTCGCGCACCCCGGCGACCTCGCCACCCCTGGCCTCGACCTCGGCCAGCACGGCGGTGGTGGCCGAGGCGGCATCGACAACGGTGACCAGGAGGTTGCGGGGGCCGGTCTGGCGGACGAAGGTCACCTCGGGCAGCACCTCGAGGAGTCGACCATCGAACGGCGTCGTCGTCTCCATCTCGACGACCTCGCCGCCGAGGGCATCGCGTCGGAGGTCGTCGGGCGAGGCGAGCGCGATGAGGCGACCCTCGCTGATCAGGGCCACCACGTCGCACTCGGCCGCCTCGCCCATGTACTGGGTCGTGACGACGAGCGTGCGGCCCGCGCTCTTCAGGCGGTGGAGCTCCTCCCAGATGGTCAGCCGCAGCAGCGGGTCGAGGCCGCCGGTTGGCTCGTCGAGGATGACCATCGACGGGTCGTGGACCAGCGCGCAGGCCAACCCGAGGCGGCGCTGCATGCCGCCCGAAAGGTCGGACGCACGGCGCTTCCGGACGGACCACAGGTCGACCAGCTCGAGGACCTGGCGGACGCGCTTGCGGCGGCGCCGCCACAGCAGGCCGAACAGGCTGCCGACGAAGTCGACGTTCTCGCCGACCGTGAGGTCGGGATACAGCACGAAATGCTGGGGCATGTAGCCGATCCGCTCTCGCGTCGCCCGCCGGAAGTGACGGGGATCCTCGCCCAGGACGCGGACGCTGCCGCTTGTCGGGGCGCCGCTGCCGGTCAGCATTCGCAGCGTGGTCGTCTTGCCCGAGCCTGAGGGCCCAATCACGCCAAGGATCGTGCCGGGGCGCACCGTCAGCGACATGCCGGCCACCGCGACGACCCCCTTGAAGCGTTTTGTCACGTCCTGGACGACGATCGCGAAATCCGCCTCGCTGGCGCCCGGCGCGCGAGCGGTCCCAGTTGCCAGGGGCTCGGCGGGCGGCGGGACGGGCTCATCGCCTGCCTCGGGTACGTCGGGTGTGATGGTCGCGGCCTCGGCGGGCTCGGCCATGGTCGCCGGCCCGTCGGGGTGGGTCATGGTCAGCGCCTCGTCGGGTGCGATGGTCGGTGTCTCGTCGGGTGCGATGGTCGGTGCCTCGGCATGCTCGGCCATGGTCGGCGCCTCGTCGGAGGTTATGGGTGCCGGCTCCGCCGGGCGGTCGGACGGCGCGCTCGGCGGTGCGGCGACGGCGATGGGGCGACCAGCCTCCGGGGCGGCGATTGCGGGCGAAGCTGACGCATCGCCTGCCGGCGGCGCCGGCGCTGCGGGCGGTGCGGGGGGCGCGGGGGGCGCGGGGGGCGCGATCGGCGCAGGCGGAGCCGGCACGGTGCCCGCGGTCCGCTCATCGGGCGGGCGGCTGGTCTCGCGATTCGTCTGTTGCTGCATGGGGGACGTCCCTCGAGGCACGGGCTTGCCCTTGGGATTCTCCCGACCGTGCCTTGCAGCCAGACCACGCCGCGGTCGCCGGCGGGTGACGTCGGCGTGACGACCGGTCACCCCCGGTCCACCTGCGAGGGTGCTGCAACGGAACCGACGGTGGCCGCGACTGCCCCGCGGCGGCACGCCGCTATCGTCGCGCCAGGGCCCGCCGGCGTTCGGTGTCGCGCGGCAAGAGGCGAACGGGTCGCCGGCCCGGAGGTACCAGATGGCGCATCGCGAGCCCGCCCCGACGGCCAGCCGGAGCGACGCCGGCCGGGCCGGCCTGCGCCACGTGTCCGACGACTCCCCCGGCATCGCGCGGCGCCGGGCCGGCCGGGGCTTCCGGTACCTCCATCCGGACGGCCGCGCCGTCCGCGACTCGGCGAGATTGCGGCGCATCCGTGCCCTCGCGATCCCGCCGGCCTGGACCGACGTCTGGATCTGTCCGGCTCCCAACGGCCACATCCAGGCGACCGGCCGCGACGCCCGTGGCCGCAAGCAGTACCGCTATCACAAGGCCTGGCGGGCGACTCGCGACGAGGCGAAGTTCGACCGGCTCATCTCATTCGCCGGAATGCTGCCCCGGATCCGGGAGCGCGTCGAGGCGGACCTGGCACGGCCCGGGCTGCCTCGCGAGAAGGTGCTCGCGACGGTCGTCCGGCTGCTCGAGCTGACGCTCATCCGGGTCGGCAACGATGAGTACACGCGAACCAACCGCTCGTTCGGCCTGACGACGCTGCTCGACCGCCACGCCCGGGTCGACGGCAGCCGTGTCCGCTTCCGGTTCCGTGGCAAGTCGGGTCGCACCCATGAGGTCGGCCTGCGCGACCGGCGCCTGGCACGGATCGTCGGGCGTTGCCAGGACCTGCCTGGCCAGGAGCTGTTCCAGTACGTTGACGAGGACGGTGAACCGGTCGACATCCGCTCCGAGGACGTGAACGACTACCTGCGCGATGCCTCGGGCGGCGCCGTAACCGCCAAGGACTACCGCACGTGGGCCGGCACGGTGCTCGCCTTTCGAGCCCTACGCGCCCTCCAGCCTGTCGACGGCGAAGCGGCCCGCCGGCGGGCGGTGGTCGAGGCGATCCGCGAGGTGGCCGTCCGGCTTGGCAACACGGCGGCGGTCGCCCGCAAGAGCTACGTCCACCCGGCGGTCCTCGATGCCTACCTCGATGGCGCGATGGGCCGGGGGCTGCTGGAGGTCACCCAGAGCCAGGCGGATCCCCCGCCCGAACCGTCACCGGACGAGGAGGCAGCCGTCGTCCGGTTGCTCCGGCAGCGACTGGCGACCGACCGGCGGGCCACTGGCCGCGTCGCCTGATCCGCTCGCGGCCGCGGGCTCGCCCCGGGGTACGGGCGCGTCGCCGTCGCGGAGCCGTGGTCGGCGTCGCGGCGGGAGCCGTGCTCGGCGTCGGGCTGGGCGAGGGCGAGCCGCCGCCGTGGCCGCCGCCTCCACCGCCGCCGCCGCCGCCCCCGCCACCTCCACCGCCACCATGGCCGCCACCAGGGTCCGGGGTCGGGGTTGGCTTCGGCGTTGGCTTGGGCTTCGGCTTGGGGCAGGGTCCGATGATCCGGCCGCCCCACGAGTGCTCACCCCAGAAGTACGCCGTCCTGGATCCGAGGCCGCCCGCGCGGCCGGCACCGGCGCGCGCCCGGCGAGCCCAGTCGGCGACATCGGTGTCCCACGCCTTCGGGCCCAGCTCGGCGGCGACCGGGTCAACCTCCCACTGGCCACACGCCCGGGTGTAGAGGATGCCGGCCGGGTCGACCTCGCCCTTGGCACCCGGCTGGGTGCCATCGATGAACCATTCCTTGACCGTGGCGCGGGTCCACGGACCGGGCTTGCCGCCGCTCCATGCGTCGATCTTGGCTGACACGATGCCCTTCGGCCGCGCGAACTTGGCGACCGGAGTGCCCTTGGTCAGGTCACGGACGAACGCGTGCCACAGCGGCGCCGGACCCTGCAGCGAGATGACGGCCTCGGCCGCGCGGGGCTGGGAGTGATCGCTGTTGCCCATCCAGATGCCGACGGCGTAGGCGGGCGCGACGGGATCCTCGGGCGGGGCCAGGTAGCCGTACGTCGCGAGATCGCGGGTGTCGTTCGTCGTCCCGGTCTTCACGGCCGCGGGCCGGCGACTGCCCTTCGATCCGTTCCTGAGCTCGAGGACCTTGGACCAGATCGGGTTCTGCTTCGGATCGGTGTTGCCGGCCAGGATGTCGGTCGTCAGCCAGGCCGCCTGGGGGCTCATCGCCTGGTTGGCCGACTCGGCCGCGTCCGGCGCCTGGTAGACGACCGTGCCGTCGGGCCCGATGATCTGGAGGATCATCCGCGACGGGACGTGGACGCCGCCGTTGGCGAGCGACCCGTAGGCCGACGTGAGGTCGAGCGGGCGGACCTCGACCGTCCCGATCGCCCCCGCCAGGCCGGCCTGGAGATACCGCTGGCCACCGCCGCCCGGGAAGTTGATCCCGAGCTTCCGGGCCTCGTCGGCGACGGCCTGGTTGCCCGTCCGCTGGAGCGCCCGGATGGCCGGGATGTTGAGCGAGTACTGGAGCGCCTGCCGGACCCGGACCGGACCGCGCTCGAGGCGGTCGGCGTCGCGCGGCGCCCAGTCCTTGCTGAACTGGGTGGTGATGTCGAGGAGCAGGCTCCCGGGCGTGAGATCGTGCTGTTCGAAGGCCGTCGAGTAGACGATCGGCTTCCACGCCGAGCCGGGCTGGCGATAGCCGTCGCCGGCGACGTCGAACTTGGGATCGAACTTGCTGGACGCCAGGTCGTCGCGGTAGTAGCCGGCGCTCCCGACATAGGCCACCACGTCGCCGGTCCGGTAGTCGATGGCGACGAGGGCGGCATTGTGGACGTCCTTGCCACGCAACCGGTTGATCCAGGCCTGGTCGGACTTGCCGATCTTGAGCGACTTGAGCAGCGCGGTCGCGGCCGGCTTCTTGAGGTTCGGGGCGATCACCGCGGCAGTGACCCACTTCTCCGCCAGCTGCTGGGCGTTCCAGTCAAGCGACGTGATGACCTTGTAGCCGCCCGTCTCCAGCTTGTCGACGCCGCCCAGGATGCCGACGAGCTGGCGCTCCACCTGCCACGTGAACTGGGGCGCCTTGAAGATCCTGGGCTGCGGCGGGCTGAGCACGACCGGCTCGGCCAGGGCCGCCTGGAGCGCGGCGGGAGACAGCCGGGTCCAGCGAGAGTCCGCGAGGTGCTGGAGGATCCAGTCGCGGCGGACGACCGGCGGCGAGTCCTCCGGGACGACCAGCTTCCCGTCAGCGTCGGTTTGCGCGAAGCGGAACGGGTCGAAGCTGGACGGTGACTTGGGCAGGCCCGCGAGGAGGGCTGCCTGGGCCGGCGTCAGCTTGCTCAGGTCGCTGACACCGAAGTAGATCCGGGCCGCGGCGGCGATGCCGTAGGCGTCGTGACCGTAGTAGATCTCGTTGAGATAGGCCGTGATGATCTGTTCCTTGCCGGACTCGCCGGGAAACGCCTGGGTCAGGCGGGCCGACTGGATCAGCTCCTTCGCTTTGCGCAGGTAGCGGTCCGCGCCGGGAGCGACGACGTCGTCGGGCAGGAGGCGGGCACGGACCAGCTGCTGCGTGATCGTCGACGCGCCACGGTCCGACGCGCCCGACGCGTTCTCCGCGATGGCCGCCAGGATCGCCGTCGGGTCGAAGCCGTCGTTCGTCCAGAACGTGCGGTCCTCGGCCGTCGTCGTCGCGTCGAGGACCGTCCTGGGCACCTCGTCGTAGGTGATGACCCGGCGCTGCTCGCGGTCGAACCGGCCCAGCTGGACCTTGCCCGTCCGGTCGTACACGATCGTGGGCTGGGCGAAGGTGAGGTCCGCCAGCCGGGCCGGGTCGGGCAGGTCGCTCGAGAGCGAGCCGACGGTCGCGACGGTGGCGACCCCGAGTGCACCGAGCCCGCCCGATGCGACGAGCAGGACGACGCCGAGCAGGCTGGCGATGGCGAGCGGAAGGCGCGACCCGCCGCGGTTGCGGCGGCTGACGGCCGGCCTCCGGATCGCCCTGGCCGCGGCGAGCGAGACCGCTCGACGGCGGGCCTGGCGATGGGAGCTGGGCACGCCCATCCGGGCTGATGGGTTCACCCGGGCATCCTCGCCGCGCCGGCGTCGCGTCCGGCCCCGCCGCAACGCCGGATGGGCTTGCAGTTCCATCGCGCGACGTCCGAGCCCCGCAGGCGGGAGGGGGCCGCGAACCGCGCGGGCGCCCGCCGGCGACCCTCCCCAGCGGTCGCCGATCGGCGGCTCCTGTCAGCGCAGGCGAGGGACCTGGGACAGGATCGAGGGGAGCTCGTCGAGCGAGCGGATCGCGAGCGCCGCGGGCGGCGCCTCGTGCAGCAGTCCCCACGGCCCGCGCCGGATGTGGACCGCGATCATCCCCACGGCGATCGCGGGCTCGATGTCGTTGTCGACCCGATCGCCGACGTACGCCACGCGCCCGGGCGGGACCCCGGCTTCGCGAGCCAGGCGGGCGAAGAACTCGGGCGCGGGCTTGTGCACCCCCCACCGTGCGGACGATCCGACGAAGTCCACGTGGGGCCGGAGCATCGCCTCGGCCTCGACCGGCGTGTTGCCCACCGCGCCGGTGATGAATCCCCGCTCGCGCAGCCGGGCGAGGCAGGCCAGGGCGTCCGGGTAGAAGGTGGCGGGCGCCCAGGCCGATGCGGGGCGCTCGACGCCCAGGATCTCCCAGACGCGCGTGTGCGGCTCGCCTCGCGCCGCGAGGCCGCCGAGCACGCCCATCAGGGTGAACGCGGGGACGCCCGCGAGGTCCGCGGCATGGAGCCACAGCGCCGTCTCGTCGATGAGCGTCTCGCCGACGTCGAACACGACGGCGTCGACGGTGCGGGTCCGCTGGGGTGCGTCGGTCATCGGTGCGCCTCGTCGGTCAGGGGTCGCCGCCAGCGCCTTCGCCCGGGCGAGCACCGCCTCCAGCATCGGCGGCGTCAGGCGGCCCGTGAACGTGTTCTGCTGGCTGGGATGGTACGAGCCGATCACGACGTACCGCCCGACGACCGCCTCTGCCCCGTGCCCGAACCTCGGCTTGGGCGACGGGATCGCGTGCCCGAGCGCGGCCAGCGACCGCAGCGCCGCGTCCCAGCCGATCGCGCCCAGCGGCACGATCACGCGCAGCGCCGACAGCAGCTCCAGCTCCCGGACGAGGTACTGACGGCAGGCGAGCTGCTCGGCGGGCGTCGGCCGGTTGGCCGGCGGCGCGCATCGGACGGCGGCGGTCACCCGGATCCCGCGAAGCGTCAGCCCGTCACCGGCCCGGCGGCTCCCCGGCCGGTCCGCGAGCCCGACGGCGTGCAGCGATCGCCACAGGAAGTCCCCGCTGGCATCGCCGGTGAACATGCGACCGGTCCGGTTGGCGCCGTGCGCCGCGGGGGCGAGCCCGACCAGCAGGATCCGGGCGTCGGCGTCGCCGAACCCGGGCAGGGGCCGCGCCCAGTAGGTCTCGTCGCGGAAGCGGGCAACCTTGATCCGCGCCTGGTCCTCGCGCCAGGCCACGAGCCGCGGGCACGCGCGGCAGCCGACGATGGCGGCATCGAGCGCCGTCAGATCGGCGGCGTTCGAGGCTGACGCGACCGGCGCTGCCGCCGACGACAAGGCGCCCGGGCGCCGGCTCGACACCGCGCCGGCCTACTTGAGCAGCAGGCGGTCCAGCCGCCGGGCCACGATCGCCAGCCCCAGGAGCCCCATCGCCGACAGGTAGGCGACGTGCCACAGGATCCCCGCGTCGACCACGCCCGTGACCAGCGCGCGGATCATGTCGACCCCCTGCCACAGCGGCGTCAGCTGGATCAGCAGCCGCAGCCCGTCCGGATAGGCGGAGATCGGGTAGAACGTGCCGCTGAACAGGAACAGCGGCAGGACGACCAGCTGGATGAGGTCGAAGTCCTGCCAGCTGCGCATGAACGTCGTCGCCGCCATCCCGACCGCCGCGAACGCGAACGCGAGGAGCGTGGCAGCGGGCACCGCGAGCAGCACCCACGGCGAGCGGACGAGGCCCAGCACCACGATCACGACCACGAAGCCCAGCGCATACAGCGTCGCCCGGATCACCGCCCAGCCGATCTCGCCCAGCGCCACGTCGCCGGTTCCGAGCGGCGTCGCGAGGACCGCGTCGTACGTCTTCTGGTAGTTGAGCTTGAAGAACACGTTGAAGGTCGATTCGGCGATCGCGCCGTTCATCGAGGCCGAGGCGAGCAGCGCCGGCGCGACGAACAGGGCGTACGGGATCGGGTTGCCGTCGGGACCGGTCAGGTTGCCCACCATGCCGCCGATGCCGAGCCCGATCGAGAGCAGGTAGAACAATGGCTCGAAGAACCCCGACAGGATCACGATCCAGCCGGTCCGGTACACGTACACGTTGCGCTCGATGAGCAGCAGGGCGCGCCTGGTGCCGAGGCCGGTCGGAAGCACGCGCCAGACCGTGGACAGCTGCGTCATTGCTCGAGCTGCCGTCGGAACATCACGAACATCGCGATCACGCCGAGCACCGCCGCCGTCCCCAGGATGAGCACGTGCGCGACGTGGACGGCGGGGTTGTCGGCCACCGTGCCCAGCGACAGCGCCCGCGCGAGGTCGACGCCGTGCCACAGCGGCAGCAGCCATGCGATCGGGCGGATCTGCTCGGGCAGCTGCTCGATCGGGAAGAACGTGCCCGAGAACAGGAACAGGGGCGTGATCCCGAACCGCCAGATCGCGTTGAACGCCGTGGTGTCGCGCTGGGTCGACATGAACGCCGCGATCGGGCCCGCGAAGGCGAGGGCGGTCAGCGTCCCCACCGGGATCGCCAGCAGGATCTGCCACGACCGCGCAGCGCCGAACAGGATGATCACGACGGCAAAGATCGCGCCCACCATCGTCGCCCGGGTCGCGGTCCAGGCGATCTGGCCGAAGGCGATCGCATACGGCGTAAGCGGCGTCGCGTACATCGCGTGATAGCGCCGGTTCCAGCGGAAGCCGCCCAGCACGGGGAACGTGGCCTCGAACGCCGAGCCCTGCATCACCGTCGAGGCGAGCAGGGCCGGGGCGAGGAACTGGAGGTACGGCACGCCACCCAGCGCACCGCTGCCGGCCCGGTCCACGAACGAGCCGAGCCCGACGCCCATCGCAACGAGGAACAGCACGGGCTGCGCGAAGCTCCCGAAGAGCGATCCGCGCCAGGTGCGCCGGTACAGCAGCAGCTGGTGCTCGTAGGCGGCCATCGCGCCGCGCAGCGCGCTCTGACGCGGGACGCCGTCACCCGGGGACGGCGCCAACGGCCGGACCGGCGCCTGCGCGACGGCCATCAGTCGACCAGGCTCCGGCCGGTCAGCCGCAGGAACACGTCCTCGAGCGAGCTGCGACGGACGAGCACCGTCTCGGGCTGGAGGCCGCGGTCGTGGGCCGCGGCGGCGACGACCTCGCCGTCATCGGAGTAGACGAGCACCCGGTCGGGAAGCAGCTCGATGCGATCGCCGAGCCCGGCGAGCCGGTCCCCGATCGTCTCCTGGACGCCCACCGGGAATCGCATCTCGGTCACCTCGCGGGTCGAGTAGCGGTCGATCAGCTCGCGCGGGCTGCCCTCCGCGGCGATGCGCGCCTTGTCCATCACGACAAGCCGATCGCACAGCTGCTCGGCCTCGTCCATGTAGTGCGTGGTCAGGACGAGCGTCACGCCGCGCTGCTTGAGCCGGTACAGCCGCTCCCACAGCAGGTGCCGCGCCTGCGGGTCGAGCCCGGTCGTCGGCTCGTCGAGCAGCAGGATCGAGGGCTCATTGATCAGTGCGCGGGCGATGGTCAGGCGGCGCTTCATGCCGCCCGACAGCGGCTCCACCTTGTCGTTGGCGCGCTCGCCGAGCTGGGCGAAGTCGAGCAGCTCGTTCGCCCGCCGGCCCGCCTCCTCGCGCGACAACCCGAAGTAGCGGCCGTAGATGACGAGGTTGTCGCGGACGGACAGCTCCGTGTCGAGCGTGTCCTGCTGGGGCACCACGCCCAGCCGTGCCCGAAGCCGCGGCCCGTCGATCGCGGGGTCAAGGTCGAGGATCCGGAGCGTGCCGTCGGTGACCGGGGAGACGCATGCGATCATCCGCATCGCGCTCGTCTTGCCCGCGCCGTTGGGACCGAGGAACCCGAAGCTCTCGCCCGGTGCCACGTCAAAATCGATCGCGTCGACCGCGGTCAGCGTTCCGAATCGCTTGGTCAGCCGGCGGGCATGGATGAGCGGCGGGGCAGGCATCGTTTGCTCGGTCATGGGCCGGGCATGGTACCGCAGGGTCGACGAGAGACGGGGAGTTGACCCAGCGTTGCCCGTCGGGGTGAGCCGGTCGCGATCAGCCCGGATCTGCCGCCTTGGCGCCACCCGGGACCGTCCCCTCGTGGAGCGTGACGATGCCGCCGGTCATGCCCCGCCAGGTCACGTCCACCAGGCCGGCCTCGCGCATGATCTCGGCGATCCGCTCCGGTGCCGGGTACGCCTGGACGCTGCGCACGAGGTAGCTGTACGCGGCGCCCTGGCCGGCCAGCCGGCCGATCACGGGGACGATCCGATCGAACCACCAGCGCATGAAGCGGGCCAGTCGGCGGCGTGGTCGCGCGATCTCGAGGCACAGCACCCTGCCCCCAGGCCGGACGGAGCGCGCCATCTCGGCGAAGCCACGGCGGTAGTCGGGCAGGTTGCGCATGCCGAACGCGATCGTCGCGGCATCGAAGGCCCCGTCGTCGGTCGGCAGCGCCAGCGCATCGCCGACCAGGAACTCGAGACCGGTCCGGTCCGCGTACCGCCGCTGCGCCACCGCGGTCATCCCCGGCGACAGGTCCACGCCCAGGACCCGGCCCCCGGGCTGGACGCGATTGCGCAGATCCGCCGCCACCTTGCCCGTCCCCGACGCGACGTCGAGCGCCGATCCGCCGGGCCGAAGCCGTGCGAGCGTGACCAGCTGACGACGCCAGCGCGGCTCCTGGAACGCCGAGATCAGCAGGTTCATCACGTCGTAGCGCGACGCGATCCGGTCGAACATGACCTGGACCTCGGGCGGCGCTGCGGCGTTGCCGGCCCCGGTCGAGGCGCCGGTCGGGGTGTGGTCCGGGGGAAGCGGGGTGGTCATCGGGCAGGCTCCGGGAAGGGCGCGACGGCGGTGGCGGGGGCGTTGACGTCGATGAGGCCGGCCGAGGCGAGCGCCGCTCGCATGGCGGCGGCGACGGGCGCCGGGTTGGTGATCGGCGACGGATGGACGAGATCGTCGAGCGTCCGGCGGGCGGCCCCAGGAATCCGCTCGGCCAGTGCACCGGCGATCGGGGCGTAGAAGGGTTCGCTCGCGCTGCCGTTGAGGATGGTGACGGGGACGGTGATCGTCGTGAGCCCGCCGGGGTCGAGGCCCGACAATCCGGCGTCGGCGAGCGCGCCGTCCCCCTGGCTCGCGAGGAACGTCCGCGACCGCGCCGGGAGGCGGCCCCAGGCATCGTCCCCGGCGACCGCGCGCAGGAAGGTCTCGGCCGCAGCGGGTGCGCCGTTCGCCCGGTGCGCCTGCTCCACGGCCGACGCGAGCGTCGCGAACGAGTGCCGAGTCGCGTCGTCGGCGAGCGGGCCGTAGGGCGGCTCGTACGCCACGACGGCGGCGGCACGGGCCGGGTGCCGGGCGGCGACCTCGAGCGCCAGCGCGCCGCCGAAGCTCACGCCGACCAGGACGGCCCGGTCGATGCCGCGAGCGTCGAGGTACGCGACGAGATCGGCGACATGAACGGCGATGTCGAGCGGACGCGGCGGGTCCAGCCGCCCGGTACCGGTGCCGCGCCGGTCGAGCGCGTGGACCTTTACGTCCCCGGGAGCGGCCAGCGCGGCGGCGAGGCGGTCGAGCTGGGCGGCTGTCGACAGGGTGCCCGGGAGCAGGACGACCGGCAGCGCGCCGGACCCCGTGAGTCGCCAGCCGATCTCGTCGCCGCCGGGCCGTGCCAGCACCCCCGCCGGAGCGCCGGCGAGCAGTCGCCCGGACGGCGTCGCGGCGGAGCTTGCCGCCGGAGGTGCGGGGCAGGGTGTCCAGCCGGGTGAACGCGACCGGCACCTTGAACCCCGCGAGCAATCGGCGGCAATGGCGGTCCAGCTCGGCGTCGCCGGGGTCGTCCGTGCCCCCTCCCCGGAGCACGACGGCGGCCACGGGCACGTGACCCCACCGATCGTCGGGGCGCGCCACGACGGCCGCATCCGCGACCGCGGGGTGGGTGAGCAGCACGGCCTCGACCTCGGCCGGGGCGATGTTCTCCCCGCCGCGGACGATGCGGTCGACGCGGCGATCGACGACGAACAGTCGGCCGTCGGCATCGAGGCGGCCGAGGTCGCCTGTGCGCACCGGTCCGACTCGACGGGCGGCGGGCAGGGCGGCGGCACCGGGCGATCCTTTGTCCTCGCCCAGGTACCCGCTGAACCGGCTGGCGGTCTCGACCAGGATCTCCCCCACCCCGTCCGTGTCGGGGTCATCGATCGTCACCCGGACGCCCGGCAGCGGCCGGCCGGCGCTGTCGGGATGCTCGAGCGCGTCGGCCGTCGGCAGGGCGGTTGCCCCGGACGCCGTCTCGGACAGGCCATAGGTCGGGACGACCGGCCATCCCGCGCGGACCGCCCGGGTGACGAGCGAGGGCGGGATCGGGCCTCCGCCCAGCAGCACGGCCCGGAGCGCCGACGGGGCGGGCGAGCCGGCGGTCGCGTCGAGGAGCCGGGCCAGCTGCGCCGGCACGAGCGAGACGTGGCTCAGCGCCGGCTCCGCGTTGAGCGCGGCAAGCTGCGCACCGGGATCGCGGGCCGCGACGATCCGGATCGGAACCCGGCCACTGATCGCTCGCCACAGGACGCCGAGGCCGGCGACATGCCCCAGCCCGAGTGCCAGCTGCCAGCCGGTCGCGGGCGGCAGGCCGGCGAGCCACGCATCGGCGCTTGCGGCCATCGCGCGCCCGGACAGGACGACGCCCCGGGGCCGTCCGGTGGTCCCCGACGTCAGCACGATGACGGCCGGGGAATCCGGATCGAACGGCCCGTCGGCGAGGTCCTCGGGGCGCCCGGACAGGACGGCCTCGACCGCGAGGACCGGGTATCCGGAGCTCGAGACCGCGGCGCCGTCCCGCTCCGGTGCCACGACGAGCGCGGGCCTGAGCACGCCGAGCGCGGCGTGGAGCTCCCGGGTCACCATCCCGCCCGGGATCGGCGCCAGGATCGCGCCCGCACGCAGCACGCCGAGCATGGTCGCGATCGTGTCTGCGGACGGCTCGGCGATGACACCGACGGTCGCTCCGGGTCGGCCACCCGCCGCCCGAACCGCGCTCTCGGCAGCCTCGCATCGCGCCTCGAGCCCGGCCCAGGTCAGCGAGCCGGATCGATCGACGATCGCGAGCGCGCCACCCGCGGCGGCCGCGTGTGCGCGGACGAGCCGGTCCGGTGCCCACGCGCCTCCACCCGCCGTCCGATCGCCCATCAGACCGCCCCCACCAATTCGACCCGGAACCGTGCCAGCGCGCGCTCGTCGACCTCGACCCCGAGACCGCCCGCCGCCGAACCGCCGGGAACCCACATCCGGCCCGAATCCAGGAGCAGGCCGTCGACCAGCAGGTCGTGCTCGAGCAGCCCCGCGGTCGCCAGGCCGTGATCGGGCGCGTGCTCGAGTCGCGAGGCCGTCACCTCGGGCAGCGCCGCGGCGGCTGCGAGCCCGGCCGCGATCCCGATCCCCGTCTCGAACAGGGTGCTGATGACCACGGGCACCCCGCGATCCGCGGCGAGCTCCGCGATCTCGGCCGCCGCGACCGGACCGCCCACGCGGGCCGGCTTGACGACCAGGACGTCGACCGCGGCCGAACCGAGCAGGATCCGCGCGGTCCGGAGCGAGGTCACCGACTCGTCGGCGGCGATCGGTGTCGTGACCCGGCGTCGCAGCTCGGCGAGCGCCGCCTCGTCATCGCCCGCCAGCGGCTGCTCGACGTACTCGAGCCCGAACCGGCCGATCGCCTCCAGCCGGTCGGTCGCGGTCTCGAGATCCCAGGCACCGTTGACGTCCAGGCGCAGCCGCACCTCCGGACCGACCGCCTCGCGGACCGCGCGCACCCGCTCGACCAGGGCCTCGGTCTCGCGCTCGGCGCCCGCCTTGAGCTTGAACGTCGTGAACCCGGCTTCCATCCCCTGACGCGCCGCCTCGGCCGAGGCGGTCGGCCCGAGCGATGCGATGGTGGCGTTCACCCCGATGCCCGCCCCGTCGGCGCCCAGGCTCCGGGTCGTGGTCTGCTCGAGGTCGAGCCGTGCCGAATCGATCGCCGCCCTGAGCGCGCGGCCAGGCCCACCGTGACCCTCGAGCTCGATCGCGTCGGGCAGCGGGTCGCCGCGGCCGATCGACGCCGCCTCGCGAACCAGGTGATCGAGGACGGTCGACGCGGTCTCGCCGTCGGCAGGCTCGAGCACCGCCTCGCCCACGCCGGTCCGCCCGTCGGCATCGAACAGCCGGATGATCCATGCCTCGCGCGTCGTCCACATCCCGGCGGCGGTGACGAACGGGCGGCGAAACGGGACGCGAACCTTGTCCGCACGGATCGACACGATCGTGGTCAACTGGCCGCGCCCCCGGCCATTGACCCCGCGATCGCCAGCCCCAGCGCGAACAGCAGCGAGAACACGAGCGACAGCCTGGCGGTCCCCTTGAGCACGAGGTTGAGCTCGCGCGGCTCGCGGAACCCGCGGACCACGCCCAGCAGGGGCCGGGCCATCGGCAGCGTGACCAGTGGCAGGAGCATGAACGGGGCAAGCGGGACGGACCGCCCCGACGGCCCGGCGCCGATCAGCCACAGCGCGACCAGGAGGGCCGGAACGACGTAGGCGATCGTGAGCAGGCCCGCGTACTCCGCCTTCGTCGCGCGCGCGCCCAGGACCACCGCGAGCGTCCGCTTGCCGGCCGCCGCGTCGGTCGGGATGTCGCGCAGGTTGTTGACCACCAGGATCGCCGTGATCAGCGCCCCCGGAGGGATGGCCGCAGCCACGAACACGGGGTCGAGCCGGAGCGCCTGGAGATACGCGGTGCCGATGACCGAGACGAGCCCGAAGAACACGAACACGAACACCTCGCCCAGCGCGCGATAGCCGTACGGCCAGGGTCCGCCCGTGTAGGCCAGCGCGGCGACGACCGCCAGCACCCCCAGCCCGATCAGCACCGGGCCGCCGACGACCGCGAGCCACAGGCCGACCAGCCCGGCGATGCCGATGACGATCGCGATCGCGACCTCGAGCTGGCGCTCGGTGACCAGGCCCGACGCCGCGACCCGGACGGGGCCCGTGCGGTCCGGCGTGTCGGCGCCGCGGCGGAAGTCGGACAGGTCGTTGGCGAAGTTGGCCAGGACCTGGAGCAGGAGCCCGACGGCCACGCACCCGAGCGCCGTGTCGAGGCGGAACCCGGCGCCCGCCGCCAGCGCCGCGCCGATGCCCACCGCGACACCGGCCAGCGCGGCGGGCAGCGTCGCCGGACGCGCGGCGAGGACCCAGATCCGGAGCGCCGACGGTCGCGGGGCCGTGGCCGCCGGCGAGGCGTCCGTCATCAGGGCCGCCGCGGATACTTGCGGTAGTCGGCGGGCTGCTTGGCCAGGAAGGCGCGCGAGCCCTCGTGCGCCTCGTCGGTCGTGTAGTACAGGCCGGTCGCGTTGCCCGCGAACTCCTGCAGCCCGGCCAGCCCGTCGGTCGCGACGAGGAACGCCGACTTGAGGAACCGGATCGCCGTCGGGCTCATCGCCAGGATCTCGTCGGCCCATCGGACGCCCTCGGCTTCGAGCTCGGCCAGCGGCACCACCGTGTTGACGAGATTCATCGCCAACGCCTCTTCCGCCGTGTACTGGCGGCACAGGAACCAGATCTCCTTGGCCTTCTTGTCGCCCACCAGCCGCGCCAGCAGGCCGACACCGAAGCCGGCGTCGAAGCTCCCCACCCGGGGCCCGACCTGGCCGAAGATCGCGTTGTCGCTCGCGATCGACAGGTCGCACACGACGTGCAGGACGTGCCCGCCGCCGATGGCGTACCCGTTGACGAGCGCGATCACGGGCACGGGCAGGGAGCGGATCTGGCGCTGGAGATCGAGCACGTTGAGGCGGGCGATGCCGTCCTCGCCGACGTAGCCACCGGCCGGGCTCTTGTACTTCTGGTCACCACCCGAGCAGAACGCCTTGTCGCCTTCCCCGGTCAGCAGGACGCAGCCGATGGATGCGTCGTCGCGGATCCGCGCGAACGCGTCGATCAGCTCCTGGACCGTCCGCGGTCGGAAGGCGTTGTGGACCTCGGGCCGGTTGATGGTCACCTTCGCGATCCCGGTGCCCGAGTGCTCGTACCGGATGTCGCGGTACTCCGTGGCGGGCGTCCAGGTGACGGGCGTGGTCATGCGGCGGGAACCTCCTTCAGGAACTCGAGGGCGAGACGGCGGAAGCGGAGCGGTTGCTCGAGGTGCGGCGTGTGACCGGCGCCATCGATGACCACGAGCCGGGCCCCGGGGATCGCCCGCGCGACCTGCTCGGCGCGCGGCAGGCCGCGGTCGTCGAGCGAGCCGGCAATGACGAGCGTCGGGGCGGGCACGGTCGCGAGCCGGTCGAGCAGTGGCTCCATCGAGCCCTGGCCGGCGCCACGAAGGCTGGCGGCGAGGCCGATCGGGTCGTTGGCGAGACGGATCGCCCGCTGCCGGGCGACGACCGCCGGCGCGAGCGCCGCATGGGACGCGAACACCGGGCTGCGTTCCCAGGCGGTGACGAAGTCCGCGGTGCCCTCCTGCTCGAGGCGATCCGCGAGGGCATCGTCGGCGGCGCGACGGGCGATCCGTTCCGCGGCGTCCGTGATCCCCGCGGTCGGGCTCTCGAGGATGAGCCGACGCACGAACGCCGGATGCGCGACCGCGAGGCGGAGCGCCAGCCGGGCGCCCATCGAGTAGCCAAGGACGTGGGCCGGGGCGGCGTCGAGCCGGCGGAGCAACGACGCGAGGTCGTCCGCCATGCGCTCGATGCCCAGCCGGGCCGGCTCTGCGATCCCCGACCGGCCGTGGCCGGGCAGGTCCACGACGATCACGCGGAACTGCCGCGCGAATGCGGTCGCATGGGCGCCCCACGACGTCCCGCGGCCGGTGAACCCGTGGAGCAGGAGCAGCGGTTCTCCGGCGCCCCGCGTCCGCGCCTCCCAGCGCAGATCGTCGATGACGATCGCGCTCATGCGCCCACCAGCCGCGCCAGCGCCGACGCCACGAGGGCGGCGACCTCGCCGTGAAGCTCGACGTTGCGCACCCGGTCCGTGCGCAGCTCGAGGACCTGGACACCCGGTTGGCCGAGCGATGCCGCGATCTCCGGGCCAAGCGTCGCGACGTCCACGCGACGATGCTCGCCGCCGAGCGCGGTCACGATCGGGCCCACATCGATCCCGTGCGGCGTCCCGAACAGCTCCTCGTAGTGCTCGGGGAGGCCGGCATCGGGGAGGTCGGCGGACGCCTGGGGCAGGAACGAGAAGATCCCGCCGCCGTCGTTGTTGACCAGCACGACCGTCGCCGATAGGCCGTGGAGCCGCGCCGCGACCAGCGCGTTGAGGTCGTGGAGGAACGACAGGTCGCCGACCACCAGCGCGACCGGTCCACCGCCGGCATCGGCCGCGGCCGCCGCCGACCCCAGCGCGGCGGACACCACGCCGTCGATCCCGTTGGCGCCGCGGTTCGACCGGACGGTGATCGCCCGGTCGGTCGAGGGCAGCCAGCCATCCAGGTCGCGGACGGGCATGGAGTTGCCGGCCCACAGCACGCCGCCGTCGGCAAGCGCGGCCGCAAGCGCGGGAAACGGGGCACCCTCGAACGGCTCGTCGAGCGCGGCCAGCCAGGCATCCATGGCCTCGCTCGCGGCGTCGTCGGCGATCCGCCAGTCGGAGCCCCATTCGGTATCGCCGGCCCACCCGCCCCCGAGTCGGGCGGTCAGGACCCTGGCCGTGGCCGCCGGGTCCGCGTGCACGAACGTCGCCGGCAGCAGCGCGGATTCGCGCCAGCCGTCGTCTCCGTCGAGGACGATCAGGTCCGGTCGCGTGCGCTCCAGGAGCTGGACGATGGGCTTGGAGGTGGGCATGGCCCCGGTACGGATGACCATGTCCGGCACATGGGCGGCGATCCACGGACCGGGCCGGCACAGCTGGTCGCCGCGGGCGATCACCATCATCCGATCGTGCGGGCCGGCGCGCAGACCGGACAGCGGGTCGGCGAGGATCGGAAAGCCGGTCGCATCGGCGAGTGCCGCCAGCGCCGCGGGCAGATCAGGGTCGTCGTCCGGGCCGGCCAGGATGAGGCCGCGTCCCGCGACGCCGATCCGTCCGGCCAGGCGGTCGACGGCATCGCTGCCCAGGGTGCGCCTCCCGGTCACGACCGACGTGAATGCAACGGCCGGCGCCCTCGACTGGTCGCCCGTCAGCCGTCCGTCGGGCAGCAGCGGCTCGCGGAACGGGACGTTGACCTGGACCGGACCCGCGGGTCCCGCCGCAGCCGTGGCGACCGCACGGCCGGCAACGGACCGCACGTGGGCAGCGGTCGCCGGATCGTCATCGAGCAGCGGCAGCTCCGCGTACCACTTGGCTGCGCGGCCGTAGAGGTGGCCCTGGTCGATCGTCTGCGGGGCGCCCCGGTCGCGGAGCTCGGCGGGCCGGTCGGCGGTGAGGACGACCAGCGGCACCCGTGACAGCCGGGCCTCGACGACCGCCGGCGAGAACTCGACCGTCGCGGTGCCCGACGTCGCCAGCAGCACGACCGGCCGCCGCGACGTCCGCGCCATGCCCAGCGCGAAGTACCCGGCCGCGCGCTCATCCAGCAACACCCGAACACGAAGCCCGGGCGTCGCGCGGAGTGCAAGCGCCAGCGGCGCCGATCGCGAACCGGGGCAGATCACGGCATCGCGGACCCCCGCCGCGACCAGCTCGGCCGCGAACGCCCGCAGCAGGGCGGCGTTGCTCACAGCGACTCCCCGGGGATCCCCAGCGCCGAGACGACGGCCCGCAGCTTGATCCGGGACTCCTCCCACTCCTGGTCCGGGTCGGAGTCCGCCACGATGCCGCACCCGGCGAACAGCGTGGCCCGCGTCCTGTCCACGATCCCGCACCGGAGCGCCACGCACAGCTCGCCGTCCCCGTCCGCGCCGATCCAGCCCACCGGACCCGCGTACCAGCCGCGATCGAACCCCTCGTGCTCGTCCAGCAGGCCGAGCGCGAGCTCGCGCGGCGCGCCGCCGACGGCCGGCGTCGGATGCAGCAGCCCGGCCAGCGACAGCAGGCCGTGGGCCTCGGGCAGCGTGCCCGTGATCTCGGTCACCAGGTGCTGGACGAACCGCAGGGTCATGATCGACGGGCCCGCGGCGACCTCGAGCGTGTCCGCGATCGGTGCCAGCTGCTCGCGGATCGTCGCGACCACGATCGCCTGCTCCTCGCGGTTCTTCTCGGACGCGAGCAGCTCGGCCGCGAGCGCGGCATCCTCGTCCGCGTCCGCCCCCCTGCGGATCGTGCCGGCGACCGCGACCGTCCGGAACTGGCGGCCCTCGGACCGGACGAGGCGCTCCGGGGTGGCGCCCAGGAATGTCCGGCCGTCCCGGCGAAACGCGTAGGTCGTGCTCTCGGGCGCGCTCGCGGCAAGGCGGCGGAGCGCGTTGGCAACGTCCAGCTCCACCGGGGAGCGCAGGTCGACGCGTCTTGCGAGGACGACCTTGTCCAGCCGACCGCGGCCGACGGCGCCTGCGAACGAGCCGACCAGGCGGCGCCACGCGTCATGCGACGGCTGCTCGCCGGCGATCGTGAGCGGCGCGAACACCGGTCGGGCGATCATCCCGCTCCGGCCCGGGTCGATGTCGCGGGCGCGATCCACGAGACGCTCCCACTGGCGCTCGAGCGCCCGGGCATCGGCCGGACCGGCGTCGGCGCGCGACCACCGATGCCGTCACATGGCTGCCATCGGGTCCGGCCGCGAGCAGGAGCGACGGGAGGACCATCGATGACGGCCCGAACGGGCCCCACGCGTCCTCAGGATCCGGGCGCCGTCCCGAGAACCCGAGCCCACCCAGGAGCATCGGCGCACCCGCGCGCGCGCCCGCAATTCCATCGATCAGCGCACCCTCGAGCAGCCCGCGCCACGCAGCCTCCGCCTCGACAAAGCGAGACGGCCCGTCCGCCTCGACGGCCCAGGCCCGCCCGATGCCCACGAGTGCGGTTCCCTCGACCGGGCGCAGCCACAGGGCAGCCTCGAGATCCGCCTCGATGGCCGCCGCGAACAGCGAGATCGGGTCGACGGCCGCGGCCGGAACCGTGGTCGCCGAGAGCGCCGGGCTCGCGTCCGCCGACCGTTCACTTCGTTCGAACAGCGCGGCCAGACCCTCGCCGATGCTCGCCCCGAGTACCGCCTCGGCTGGCGCTCCCGGTCCCGGTCGAAGCGTGGTCATCGCGCCTTCTCCGGGAACTCGCGGCCCGCCGTCGGCATCGGCGCCGGGCCGATCCGTTCCTCGGATACGCCGACGCTGCGCAGCAGGACCGCCCGCAGGGCGGGGTACGCATCCTCGAGCGGGCTCGGCTGGTCGGCGAGCAGCCACCGCGCGACCAGCTCGTTGAGGGCGCCGAACCAGGCGATGCTCGTGACCCGGGTGTCGATGGGCGGGATCGCGCCTGCCGCGACCGCGTCATCGAGATACCCCTGGATCAGGCGGCTGAACCGGTCGTGGAGCGCGTTCGTCTCGGACTGGAACACGCGCCCGGCTCCGATCGTGTCCAGGAACAGCAGGCGCGCCATGGTCCGGTGACCGGAGAACGTCGTCAGCACCGCGCGCAGGGCGGCCTCGGCCCGCGCGACCGGCTCTGTCTCGAGCTCGACCGCCCGCTCGACACGTGCCACCAGCTTGTCGGCGGTCGTCTGCATCAGCTCGCGGAAGATCGCCTCCTTGGTCGGGAAGTGGAAGTACACCCCGCCCTTGGACGTCTCCGAGGCGCCGGCGATCTCGTCCATCGCCGTGTCTCGGTAGCCGCGCGTCGAGAACGCGTGGAACGCGGCGTCGAGGATCCGCTCCCGCCGGCTGCGGCTCTGCTCGGTTGGATCCGTCCTGGTCATGCGATCAACGTGTCCGCTCGCATCAATTCTGGGGCCGACCGACCGGTCGGTCGGTGCCGCCTCATCGTATCGACACAAACTTGGTACTGTCAACGCGCACGTTGCATCGGAGCTGCCCAGGCCGGAGTGAGCCGGCGGTGAGCGCCGTCGGCCATCGTGCGCAGATGGATCCTGTGCGCTTCGGCCTCTCGCTTCGCGCCCTGCGTCGGCGGCGCGGCTGGACCCAGGCACGGCTGGCCGAAGCTACGGGCATCTCGCAGACCGCAATCTCGCGGATCGAGCGCGGTCGTGGTGACCGCCTGACAGTGCGGACGCTGACCCTGGTACTGGCGGCGCTCGGGGCGAGGGTCAGCGTCCGGGTGATGAGTCACGGAGAGGACCTCGATCGGCTGCTGGACGCGGGCCACGCGGAGATCGTCGAGCACGTCGCGCGCCTCCTTCGCCGTTGCGACTGGGACGTCGCACCGGAGGTGACCTTCAGCGTCTATGGCGAACGAGGCTCAATCGACATTCTCGCCACGCACCGGCAGACCGGTGCGTTGCTGGTGGTCGAGGTCAAGAGCACCCTTCCCGATATACAGGCAACGCTGGCAGGGATCGATCGCAAGACCCGGCTGGCCAGGAGCGTGGCGCGCGAGCGAGGCTGGCCCGCTCATTCGGTCTCACGCTGGCTGGTCGTGCCGGGCGACAAGACCTCGCGCAGGCGCATCGAGCGGCACGCCGATACCTTCGCTGCGGCGCTCCCCGGCCGAACCGTCGAGATGCGGCGCTGGTGCGCCGCGCCGGATCGCGCCGTGGCCGGCATCCTGTTTGTGTCACCGAGTACCCACTCGGCTGCAAGGCACCGCACGAGCCGCTCGCGACACCGAAACCCGGACACCTAGCCGCGTCGCGGCTGGTTGACCCCGCTCAGGGCCTACCGCGTCCAGCGGCGGCGCCGAACAGGCGCGTGAGTACTGAATGACAGAAATCGGGGCGCGGCGTCGCGCGGCGAACTGCGGCGCCACGAGAAACGGCTCGCCGACGCGCGCCGGCGAGCCGCGTTCCGCGGTGACGGGAGGCCGGGACTAGACCTCCTTGAACTCGCCCTCGACCGTCTCGTCGGCGGCGTCGGCGGCTGCGTCGGTGCCGTCGCCGGTCGCCGAGCCCGCGTCCCCCGACTCGCCCGTCGCGCCGGCTCCATCCGTGCCATCGCCGGCGTCGCCGCCGGAAGCCTGGTACGCGGCCGTCGAGATCCGGGACAGCGTCTCGACGATCTTGGTCATGCCCGACTGGATCAGCTCGGTGTCCGAGCCCTTGAGCGCCTCGCGCAGAGCGGTCACCTGGGTCTCCACCTCGGCGCGATCCTCGGCTGACACCTTGTCGTCCAGGTCCTTGAGCGTCCGCTCGGCCTGGTAGGTCAGCTGCTCGGCCTGGTTTCGGAGCTCGACCTCGTCGCGGCGCTTCTTGTCCTCGTCTGCATGGCTCTCGGCGTCGCGGACCATCTTGTCAACGTCGTCCTTGGACAGCATCGAGGACGCGGTGATCCGGACCTGCTGCTCCTTGCTCGTCGCCCGGTCCTTGGCCCGGACGTCGAGGATCCCGTTGGCGTCGATGTCGAACGTGACCTCGACCTGCGGGATGCCCCGCGGTGCCGGCGGGATCCCGTCGAGGATGAACCGGCCGAGGGTCTTGTTGTCGTTGGCGAAGTCGCGCTCGCCCTGGAGGACGTGGATCTCGACCTGGCTCTGATTGTCAGAGGCCGTCGAGAACACCTGCGACTTCGAGGTCGGGATCGTCGTGTTGCGGTCGATCAGCCGGGTCATCACGCCGCCCAGGGTCTCGATGCCCAGCGACAGCGGCGTGACGTCGAGGAGCAGGACGTCCTTGACCTCGCCACCCAGCACGCCGGCCTGGATCGCCGCGCCGATCGCGACGACCTCGTCGGGGTTGACGCCCTTGTGGGGGTCCTTGCCGAACACAGACTTGACGATCTCCTGGACGGCCGGCATCCGGGTCATGCCGCCGACGAGGATCACCTCGTTGATTTCGGCCGGCTTGAGGCCGGCGTCCTTGAGCGCCGCCTGGACCGGTCCCTTGGTCTTCTCGATGAGGTCGCGCACAAGCTCTTCGAGCTTGGCCCGGGACAGGTTGATCACCAGGTGCTTGGGCCCCGAGGCGTCCGCCGTGATGTACGGCAGGTTGATCTCCGTCGAGGTCGTCGACGACAGCTCGATCTTGGCCTTCTCTGCGGCCTCCTTGAGCCGCTGGAGCGCCTGCTGGTCCTTGGACAGGTCGATCCCCTGGTCCTTCTTGAACTCGGCCAGCAGCCAGTCGATCACGCGCTGGTCGAAGTCGTCGCCGCCCAGGTGCGTGTCGCCGTTGGTCGCCTTGACCTCGAACACGCCCTCGCCCAGCTCGAGGATCGAGATGTCGAACGTGCCGCCGCCCAGGTCGTACACGGCGATCTTCTCGTCGTGCTTCTTGTCCAGGCCGTAGGCCAGCGCGGAGGCCGTGGGCTCGTTGATGATCCGCTTGACCTCGAGGCCGGCGATCCGGCCTGCGTCCTTGGTCGCCTGGCGCTGGGTGTCGTCGAAGTAGGCTGGGACGGTGATCACCGCCTCGGTCACCTTCTCGCCAAGGTAGGCCTCGGCGTCTGCCTTGAGCTTCTGGAGCACCATCGCCGACACCTCGGGCGGCGTGTAGTGCTTGTCGTCGGCGACGACCCGGATGCCGTCGGACTTGGGGTCCTTCTCGACGGTGTACGGCACGAACGACTTGGAGCGCTGCACCTCCGGGTCGTCCCAGCGGCGGCCCATGAAGCGCTTGATCGAGTACACGGTATTGGTGGGATTGGTGACCGCCTGGCGCTTCGCCAGCTGGCCGACGACGCGCTCGCCGGTCTTGCTGAAACCGACGACGGACGGGACGGTGCGGTTGCCCTCGGAGGACGGGATGACGGTGGGCTCGCCGCCCTCCATCACCGCGACGACGCTGTTCGTCGTGCCGAGGTCGATTCCGATGATCTTGCCCATGTGGGATGTCTCCTGGATGGTCGGACGGGAAGTCGTGGACTACGGGTTGATGATCAGTTGACGGGGCCGGCGCCCGGGCCGGGACCTGGGCCATCGGCCGAGCCGGGGCCGTTGCCGAGGACCGTTGCCGGGACCGTTGCCGGCATCGCCGCCGGCGGCGACCGCGACCAGCGCGGGTCTCACGAGACGATCGCGGAGCCGGTAGCCCCGGCGGATCTCCTCCACGATCTCGCCCTCGCGGCGGCCGGTGCCGGGGACGCTCACGATGGCTTCGTGCTCGCGCGGGTCAAACGGCGTGCCGGGCGCCGAGTCGACGGCGGTGACGCCTTCGCTCTCGAGCAGCACCCGCAGCTTGCGGTCGATGGCGGCGATCCCCTCGACCCACGCGTCGCCCTCGTGCTCTGCGGGACGCGTCTCGATCGCGCGGTCGAAGTCGTCCGCGAGGGCGAGCACCTTGCGGATCAGGTCCTCGCCGGCGAGGCCCAGCTCGCGCTGCCGCTCCTCGCTGGTGCGCCGGCGGAAGTTGGTGAACTCGGCTCGCTCACGCTGGAGGAGGCCGAGGTACTCATCGACCTTGGCCAGCGCGTCGTCGCGCTCGGCGGTCATCGCCTCGAGCCTGGCGCTCAGGGCGCTGGGTGAGACGTCAAGCGCCTCGATTCGCTCTTCGGCTCGGGTCTTGCGGGTCATGGATCTCCGTGGGGCTGTTGACGCGGTCAGGCGTAGAGATGGTCGATGAGCTCGTTCATGAGCCCGGAGATGAAGCGGACGGTGCCGATGGCCTGCGGATACGCCATCCGGGTCGGTCCCAGCACCCCGACGACGCCGACGGCGCGCCCGGGCTGTCCGTACGGGGCAAGCACCAGCGAGACGTCCGCCATGTCCTCGGCCGAGTTCTCGTGGCCGATGAACACGCACACGCGTCCCGCACCGGCGACATCGTCGATGAGCTCGGCCAGGTACATCCGGTTCTCGAGCGCCGCGAACACGCGGCGCAACCGTTCGCTCTGGGCGAACTCGGGCGCGGCCATCACGTTGAGCAGCCCGTCCGAGAACAGCTCCTCGATCGCCGAGCCGTCGAAATCCTCGAGCGCACGCACGACGCGCTCGCCGACGCGGCGGTGAAGCTCGAGCCCCGGATCGGCCGGATCGAGCGCCTCCAGGGCTCGCACCGCCTCGACGCCCGTATGGTCGTCGAGCAGCTCGTTGAGGCGGTTCGCGACCGCGGACAGCGCATCCTGGTCGACCGTCTCGTCGAGCGACACGAGCACCTGCTTGAGGGCGCCCTCGCGGAGCACGAGGATCAGGCTCGCCAGCCGGTCGCTGATCGAGACCAGGTCCAGGCGGCGGAGATGCGCGGATCGTGGCTTGGCCGGCGTTGCGAGCCCGGCCGCGCGGGTCACCGATGCCAACGTGGTCGCGGCGAGCCGGAACCAGTGCTCGCTCGCAAACTCCACCTGACCGAACTGGTGCCGGATCATGAGCTGCTCGACGGGGGGCAGGGGCACGTTGTCCACGATGGACTCGACGTAGTAGCGGTAGCCCTGCTCGGTGGGGACCCGACCCGCCGACGTGTGGGGATGACTCAGCAGGCCGGCCGCTTCGAGCTCGGCGAGGATGCTCCGGACGGTGGCGCTGGACACGCCCAGATGAAAACGCTCGACCAGGGCGTGGCTGCCGACCGGCGCGGCGGTGGTGACGTATTCCTCGATGACGGCCCGAAGGATCGCCTGGGAGCGAAGGTCAAGGGGGCCGCTGGAGCGCACGCGACGCGCCATCTAGCCTCTCCGGAATTGGTTGGCACTCGCACCTTGAGAGTGCTAACGATGGGGACAGTCTACCGGTCGGCCGTTCCGGGTGTCAACGACGTGAGCGTCGTGCGCACGGTCCGGCACGCGGCGGGCCGGGAGGGACGGCGGGTCCGATATGGGACGTTTGGTTGGTTGGTCGGTCACGCCCCGCAGCCTAGCCTCGGACCCGTCACCCAATCGCCAGGTACCAGTCACTTCGATGCGACGAACAGCTGCTCCCGACCCGCGTCCGATCCCGGCAGCCCGCCCCATCTCGGGCCGATGCTCGCCGGCCGGGAGGCACAGCCGCCCGTGACACCGGCGCACCCTGGCGCCGCCACGTGATCGTCGATGGCTGACCTCGGGTTCCTGCCGCTGCTCCAGAATGCGGCCCTGCTGCTGAGCATCGCCCTGATCTACGACCTGGCGAGCGCGCGCTGGCCATTGCGCAAGGCGGCCCTGGCACGTCCTCTCATCGGCGTCCTGATCGGGTCCATCGGGATCGTGATCATGCTCACGCCGTGGGTGTTCGAGCCGGGCGTCGTCCTCGACACCCGTTCGGTGCTGCTTGCGATCGCGGGCCTCGTGTTCGGAGGGGTGCCCACCTCCGTGGCGATCGTGATGACGGCAGCATTCCGGCTGTCCCAGGGTGGCGTGGCCGCGGGCGCCGGGGCAGCCGTCATCCTCGCTTCGGGGCTGATCGGCATCTTCTGGCGCAGGCTGCGGCACGGGCGCCTCGAATCGATGTCGCTCAGGGAGCTCTACGCGATGGGCCTGGTCGTCCACGTCGTGATGCTCCTGGTCATGTTGACCCTGCCCGGGGACACGGCATGGAAGGTGCTGGGTGCCATCAGCCTCCCCGTCATCCTGATCAACCCCGTGGCGACGGCCGCCCTGGGCGGCCTGATGGTCAACCGGCTGCGGCGTGAGGACAGGGATCGGGAGGTCAGGGAGGCGGCGGACCGGTACCAGGGGTTGCTGCGCCACGCACCCGACGCCATTCTCGTCGGCCGTGGTGATCGGATCGTTCTTGCCAACGACGCGGCGGTCGCCCTGTTCGGCGCGGCAGGCGAGCGGGACCTGATCGGCAAGAGCCCATACCAGCTGTTCGACCGGGCCGATCAGGCCGCCGTCCGGGCCCGGATCCGCACGCTGGAGAGCTCGCCGGCGGCCGTACCCCTGGTCGAGCAGCGAATTGTGCGAGTCGCCGACGGCTCCCTCGTGGACGTCGAGGTCGCAGCATCGCCGTTTGCCGATCGAGGCGGCGTCTCGATCCATTTCATCCTTCGCGACATCACCCAGCGCAAGCGGGCGGAAGCGGCGCTTCGTACGCTCACCGAGGGGCTAGAGGAGCGGGTGAAGGACAGGACGGCGGAGCTCGTCCTCGCCAACCGCGAGCTCGAGGCATTCGCGTACTCGGTCTCCCACGACCTTCGCGCGCCGCTGCGCGCGGTGTCGAGCTTCTCGCAGATCCTCGCAACCAGGCACGCCGGTTCGCTGGACGATGAGGGCCGTCACTACCTCGACAACATCGTGATGTCCACCGGCCACATGGAACAGCTCATCGAGGACCTGCTCAGGTACTCGCGGCTCGGACGCCGGGCGGTCCGCGCGGAACCGGTGGCGCTCGAGCCGCTCGTGGCGCGCCTGCGCCGGACGTTCGAGCCGCAGCTCGCGGATCCCGATGCTCGCCTCCAGGCCGACGACCTCGCTGCGACGCCGCTCGGAGACCCGCTCCTGGTCGAGCAGGTGCTGCTCAACCTCGTATCCAACGCGCTCACCTATCGCCGGGACGGCATCAGTCCCCGGGTCGCGATCTCCAGCACCCAGGTCGACGGCCAGGTCACGCTGAGCGTCGAGGACAACGGCATCGGGATCGACGCCGAGCACCAGGCGCAGATCTTCGACGTGTTTACGCGACTGCACTCGGACGAGGAGTATCCGGGGACCGGGATCGGTCTCGCGATCGTCCGCAAGGCCGCGCACATGATGGGTGGGGAGGTCGGCGTGGTCTCGACACCGGGCTCGGGGAGCAGGTTCATCGTGCACCTGCCGGCCGCCAGGGAACTGGTGTCCTGACGCGCCGAGGGCGGGGCCAGCGGGGACCCATCGGAGGTGCCCGGAGCGCAGCTGAGACGCGGATCCGGGTGCCGAACTCGCTCAGCCCGGCGCTGCCTCCGGTCTGATCGCACCACCCCCGTCGGCGGGCGGAACCTCGATCGGCGCGGGGCGCCCGAACAGGTAGCCCTGCCCGAACTCGGCGCCGAGCGCGGTCACGGTGTCGGCCTCTGCCTGCGTCTCGATCCCTTCGGCGATCAGCCGGCAGCCGGAGGCGCGCGCGAAGTGCTGCAAACCCACCATCAGCGCCTGGCGGCCGACGTCCCGGTTGATGTCGCGGACAAGGCCGATGTCGATCTTCACGAAGTCGGCCCGCAGGCCGAGGATGTGGGCAAAGTTGGCAACCCCGGCTCCGGCATCGTCGACCGCGAGGCGCGTGTCGCGGCCGATCCCGCGCACCGCATTGCGCAGCCCGTCATAGTCCGGGACGACCTCGTGCTCGGTGATCTCGGCCACGATCGGCCGCTCCGCGGCGGCCAGGAGCTGCCCGACATCCGGGCGCGCAGCGAGCAGGCCGGGCGACAGGTTGACGCTCAGCCAGCGTCCCGGGGGAAGCGATCCCGACGCCTCGACGGCGGCGCGCAGGGTCGCGATCTCGAGGTCGGGGCCGAGGCTCGCGGACCACGCCTCCGCGAACACCAGGTCGGGTCGCTCGCCCGAGTCGAACCGGGTGAGCGCCTCGAAGCCGACGATGTCGTGCGTGGCGAGATCCACGATCGGCTGGAACACCGGGTGGAACGCTCGCTCGTCGATGATCGCGGTGATCCGTCCGCGGACGCGGCCCACCGAGGTCCGCTCGGCGATCGCCGGGCCGACGAGGATCGCCGCCAGGCCGGCAAAGTCCGCCAGCGCGGGCAGGGTCTCGGTGAGCAGCGCCACGGCATCCGGTCCGGGCGCAAAGGCCGCCAGCATGCCGACCAGGGCGCCGGCGTGGCGGATCGGAACCTCGGCGAGCGCCGTCGTCCCGAGCCTTGCGTGGACCTCGCCGTACGGCTCGGAGACCCCGGCTGAGAAGGTCTCCACCCAGGGTCCCTGGAGTGCCCGCGCCCGCAGATCCCGGCTTCGGGCCAGCGGCAGCCGCTGCGGTGGCTGCGCCTCGCCGTCGGCGGTGACCAGCGCGATGGGCGTCGCGACACCCTCGTGGTCGAACTGGACGAACGCGACCGCGACCAGTCCGGACAGGCTGACGACCTGGCGGCATATCCCCTCCGCCCTCGCCTCGGCCGAACCCGCCGCGGGGAGCCGTTCGAGCGTATCCCGGATCAGCGCCCGTTCCCGTGCGAGCCGGGTCGCATCCGCCTCGAGCTCTCGCTCGTGCGTGACGTCATGGGCGACCGACACGAAGCTCGCGATCGAGCCGTCCTGGCCGCGGATCGGCGAGATGTTCGACCGCATGAAGTACAGGGATCCGTCCTTGCGCCGATTGGTGAACTCGGCGACCCATGACTGTCCCGAGGTGAGGCTCGCCCACATGGCCTGGTAGAAGGACAGGCGGGTGGGATCCGCTCTGCACGATCCTCGGGTTCTGGCCCACCGCCTCTTCCCGGGTGTACCCGGTGATCCGCTCGAAGGCAGGGTTCACGTACAGGATCCGTGGCTCGGTGTCGGTGATGACCACGGCGTCGTGCGCCTGCTCGATCGCCTCAGACAGCCGCCGCCACTCGAGATCGAGGCGGCGGTGCGTCGCTCGCTCCTCGCGGTCGAGGAGCGCCCGGCGGACGGCAGGCCCGAGGCGCCCCATCCGGTCCTTGAAGATGTAGTCGTCGGCACCGCGATGGAGCGCGTCGATGGCGGCTTCCTCGCCGATGCTCCCGGAGACGAGGATGAACGGCAGGTCGCCGGCGTGCGACCGGACGATCTCGAGTGCCTCGAGACCGGTGAACCCCGGCATCCTCCAGTCCGAGAGCACAAGCTCGGCGGGCGTGTCGAGCGCATCGATCAAGGCGGCTGCGGACTGGACCCGCACCCACTCCGGGGCGAACCCCTCACGCTCCAGCTCGAGCACGACGAGCTCGGCATCGATCGGACGATCCTCGACGAGGATCACGTGGAGCTGCGAGTCGCGGATGGCCTCGGGTGCGCGATGCGAGCTCGGTTCGCGATGCGAGCTATTCCCCACCTGACCCCCAGCCGGTGACTCCCCCGGAATGGCGCTCATCGAGCGCAGGACGCTGCGTTCCGTCGCAATTATGCTCCGCGGTTTCAACCCTGCGTGCACGCCCGGCCGTACCCGGCAACCCGTGGATCGGGCGATCGTCAGGCCAGGCGCAGGAACAGCTCGTTGGACAGGAGCCGCCCGCGCGTCGTCAGGTGGATCCGTGGCTCGCCCCCGGCCGTCTCGAGCAGACCCGCCGCGGTGGCCCATTCGAGGTGCGGCGCGAGCGGTCCGGCCATCGCGTCCTCGAGCGCAAGCCCCGTATCGAGCCGCAGTCCGAGGATCACGGCCTCAATCGCGGCAGCCTCAGCGTCGATGACCTCCGCACCGCCAGGCGGAAGTGCCGGGCTGCGGCCGTCCTGCGGGGCAAGCGCATGCACGTAGCCGTCGAGGCGGGCCGCGTTCCATCGCCGCGTCCGGCCGTCAAAGGCGTGCGCGCCCGGCCCGACCGCCTCGTATGGGCGGCGATGCCAGTAGGCGAGGTTGTGCCGGCTCTCGTGGCCCGGTTGCGCCCAGTTCGAGATCTCGTAGCCCCGGTACCCGGCGGCGCCGAGGCGCTCGACCGCGAGCGCGTACTGCGCCGCCGCGCGGTCCTCGTCCTGGTCCCGGATCGCCGTCTCGCGCCAGCGGCGCGCGCCGGGCCGCGTCGGCAGGTGATCGCCCGCCGGCCCGGTCAGGCCCTCCGCGTCCGGGTCGTCGAGGGTCAGCGCATACGCGGAGACGTGATCGGGCGCCAGCTCGATGGCGGCGTCCAGCGTCGCCGCCCACACGGCGAGCGACTGTCCCGGCACGTCGTACAACAGGTCGATCGACACGGACCCGAACCCTGCCGCTCGCGCCTCGGCGACGGCATCGCGGACATCCGATGCGCGATGGCGGCGCCCGAGCCGCCGGAGCAGGGCGTCGTCGAACGACTGCGCGCCCAGCGACAGCCGGGTGATCCCGGCGGCGACCAACGCCCGGGCGTCGTTGCGCTCATCGGCGCCGGGATTGCCTTCGATCGTGACCTCGGCATCGGCGGCGATCCCGAAGCGAGCCCGCACCTGGTCCAGCAGCCGGGCGATCGTCGCCGGCGGCAGCAGCGTCGGCGTCCCGCCGCCCAGGTAGACGGTCTCGAGCGGGGGCCTCCCGCGCCGCCCGGGCGTGCCGAACCGCGCGTCCAGCGCATCGGCGCGCAGCGCGATCTCCGTGGTCAGCGCCTCGACGAAGGCCCCGATCCTGGCGCCCGGCCCGCGCGTTGCCGACCCGGCGTAGACGACGAAATCGCAGTAGGGGCACAGCGCCACGCAGAACGGGACGTGGACGTACAGCGCGACGGGCGGCTGCTCGACCGGTGATCGCGCGGTCGCCGGTGCGGTGGCGGCGATCAGCGGCGTCGTGACGTCTCGCGGGGACCCAGCACCCGCCAGCCCTCGGGCGGCCCCTGCCGTCTGGCGACCTCCTCGACCTCGGTCCCGCGAGCCTTGGGCAGGCCGGCGTGGCCGGTCGCGAGGAAGATCGCGATCCGGGTGATGGCGTGGCCCAGGAACGCCGCACCGATGCCGCCCGTGACCCCGGTCAGCCAGCCCCCGGCGAGCCCGATGACGATCGCCGTGAGCAGCATGTACAGCGGGCGGCCCGGTGCTCCGAGGCGCGTCGCCAGGCCGTACAGCAGCGCCTGGGCGATGTTCGCCATCGTCGGGTCAGTGCCGACGACGACCAGGAACCCGAACACCAGGCCGCGGAACACCGCCTCGTCCACGAACGCCGTGGCCAGGGCGTTGAGCACGGCCCCGGGGTAGGACTCGATCGGCGGGAAGCGCAGGTAGCGATAGCGGTAGAACGCGATCCCCAGCGCGATCCCGGTGCCAACGGCACCAGCCGTCAGTCCCAGGATCACCGCACCGAGACGGTCGCCCAGCCCGAGGAACAGGTCGCCCGCCGGGCTCGGGTGGACCCGGCCGACGAGGATGATGCCGCCGATCCCGAGGGCATACCAGGCGAGACGCCTGGACATCGACGGCGGGTTCCCCCAGCGGTCTGCATCGTCGTATTCGGCCGCACTGAACCGCTCCGCGTCGAACCGCAGGATCACCAGCAGGCAGGTCAGCCCGGCCGCCATCAGGACCAGCAGCGGCTGCGGAACGTCGGGCAGGCTCGAGAGCAGGGGGAGCGATCCGAAGTCCGGCATCAGGCGGAGGTCAGCCCGCCCCGGCGAGGCGGATCACGCCTCGTCCATGCGCAGGATCGCGAGGAAGGCCTCCTGGGGGATCTCGACCGATCCCACGCGCTTCATCCGCTGCTTCCCTTCCTTCTGCTTCTCGAGCAGCTTGCGCTTGCGGGTGATGTCGCCACCGTAACACTTCGCAAGCACGTTCTTGCGCAGGGCGCGGATCGTCTCCCGTGCGACGACGTGGCTGCCGATGGCGGCCTGGACCGGCACCTCGAACATCTGGCGCGGGATCAGCTGCTTGAGCTTCTCGGCCAGCTGGCGACCCGTGGCCTGCGCCCGATCGCGGTGGACGATGAGACTCAGCGCATCCACGGGCTCGCCCGCGACCAGGACGTCCAGCTTGACCAGGTTGGCCGGCCGGTAGCCGATCTCCTCGTAGTCCATCGATGCGTAGCCCTGGGTGCGGCTCTTGAGCTGGTCGTAGTAGTCGACGATCAGCTCCGCGAGCGGCAGCTCGAAATGCATATGAACCCGGTGGGGGTCGAGGTATTCGAGGTTGAAGAACATCCCGCGCCGCCCGGTGGTGAGCTCCATCATCGCGCCGATGTAGCGGTCCGGGGTGACCACGCCGAGCTTGACCCAGGGCTCCTGGATCGCCTCGATCTCGCCCACGTCGGGGAACTTGGCCGGGTTGTCCACGCTCAGCACGCCGCGGCCCATGGTGAGCTCGACGCGGTACTCAACCGACGGGGCGCTCGCGATGAGGTCCAGATTGAACTCGCGCTCGAGGCGCTCCTGGACGATCTCCATGTGGAGCAGGCCCAGGAACCCGCACCGGAAGCCGAACCCGAGCGCCACCGAGCTCTCGGGCTCGTACGTGAAGCTGGCGTCGTTGAGGTGCAGCTTCTCCAACGCCTCGCGGAGCAGCGGATAGTCCTCGCCGGACAACGGGTAGAGCCCGGCGAACACGAGGCTCTTGGCCTCCTGGTAGCCGGGTAGCGGCCGGGTCGCGGACTGCGCGACCGTCGTCATCGTGTCGCCGACCTGCGCCTCGCGGACGTTCTTGAAGCCGGTCGCGACGTAGCCCACCTCACCGGCCATCAGGCGCTTCACCGGGACGAGCTGCGGCCGGAACACGCCCAGCTCGAGCAGCTCGGCCTCGGCGCCGCTGGCGATGAGCCGGATCAGGTCGTGATCGTGGAGGGTGCCCTCGGCAAGCTTCACGTAGCACACGACGCCCTTGTACGGGTCGTAGTGGCTGTCGAACACGAGGGCGCGGAGCGGGGCGTCGGGGTCTCCCTTCGGCGGCGGGATCCGGGACACGATCGCCTCCAGGATCTCGGGCACGCCGGTGCCTTCCTTGGCCGATGCGAGGATCACCTCTTCGCGAGGGATCGCGAGCACGGTCTCCAGCTCCTCCATCACGACCTCCGGCTGGGCCGACGGCAGGTCGATCTTGTTGAGCACCGGGATGATCGTCAGCCCCTCGCGGATCGCGAGGTGGACGTTGGCGAGCGTCTGGGCCTCGATCCCCTGGGCCGCGTCGACCACCAGGATCGCGCCCTCGCACGCCTGGAGGCTGCGGCTGACCTCGTACGCGAAGTCGACGTGGCCCGGCGTGTCGATCAGGTTGAGGCCGTAGTTGAGACCGTCGGCGGCGGTGTACTCGAGGCGGACGGCGCGAGCCTTGATCGTGATGCCCTTCTCGCGCTCGAGGTCCATCGAGTCCAGGACCTGGCTCATCATCTGCCGGCCCTCGATGGTGTGGGTCAGCTCGAGCAGGCGATCCGCGAGCGTGGACTTCCCGTGATCGATATGCGCGATGATCGAGAAGTTGCGCAGGCGGTCCTGGGGGATGATCACGAGGCGGGAGTGTACCGGGGCAGCGTCATGATGGCGGCCTCGCTCGAGGCGCCAGGCTCCTGGCCCGGCGTGATCCTGAGCCAGGAGGGCTGCGATGGACGTTCGTTCCGGGATCTTCGTCTCGACCACGACCACGGATGACTGGGTGCCCGATCCCGAAACGGGCGGCGAGATGCACGTTCTGGTCGAAGGCAACGGGGCGTACGTCGGGATGTCGCGCTTCCTGGACGTCACCGACGTCGGGCCGTTGACCCTGCCGGCCAGGGAGTCGTTCCTGATCCTCGAGGGCGCGGCACATATCGAGATCGCGGGCGGGCCCAGCATGGACCTGAAGGTCGGCGACATGGCCTCGATCCCGGAAGGCGCCACCGTGACCTGGCACCTGACGCTGCCATTCAAGGAGGTCTGGTTCTTTGGCCGCGCATACGAGATGTCGGCGGAATAGGGACACGATCGCCGGCTGCAGGAGCGCGCTCCGGCACCGAAGCGGGCAGACGCCGGCGTCGATGGACCGGGTCGAGGCGCCGGTGTCGGCGAGCGGCGCCCGCGTCATCGTCCAGCACGAGCGCACGAACCACCAGTCCCTGCCGCGATTCCCGTCCGCGCTCCGGTAGCGGGCTCGGGGCGGTCGGTCGGACGCCCTCCCCAGATCGGGGTGCAGGTCCGCCCATCGATCGCCGGTTTGCTCCTCGGGCATTGGCGGCACCATGGCGTGCTTGCGGACCCGGGGCCCGGCCGTCACCATCGTCCCGCCGTACCCAGCACCACGCGTGGTGCCGACGGCAGCGCGCGAGGTGCGAAGGTTGCCCGTCAGACTGGCCGCGTTCCTCGACTGGCTGCGGACGCGCCTCTGGTTCATCCCCGGGATGTTCATGCTCAGCGCGTTGCTGTTGGCGCTGATCCTCGTCCATGTCGACCGGGCGCTGGATCCATCGGTCGCGGGCGACCTCAGCGGCATCCTGTTCGCCGGCGGCCCGGACAGCGCCCGCCCGGTCCTGGCGACGATCGCGACCGCGATGCTGACCTTCACCGGCGTCGTGTACTCGATCACGATGCTGGTCCTCCAGCTCGCGAGCAGCCAGCTGTCGCCTCGCGTCATGCGCACCTTCCTCCGCGATCGCCTCAACCAGGCGGTGCTCGGGCTGTTCATCGCCACCTTCCTGTACGCCCTGCTGGTGTTGCGAGAGGTCCGGTCCCCGACCGGATCGGCGGCGTTCGTGCCCGCGATCTCGATCACGTTCGCGTACGGGATGCTGATCGCGAGCGTGGCGTTCTTCATCCTGTACATCCACCACGTCGCCCAGTCCATCCGTGCCGCGACAGTCCTGCGCAGCGTCGGTGACGAGACGCGCGATGCGATCCGACGCCTGTACCCGGAGGGGATCGCGGAGGAGCCGGAACGCCCCGTGCCCACGATGCCCGACCGACCGCCAGACCTCGTGATGCGACTTGCGCGTGCACCGGGGGTGATCACCGCAGTGGACGACGAGAAGCTGGTCCGGCTCGCGATCGAGAATGAGCTCACGATCGAGCTGCCCCACATGGTCGGTGACTTCGTGCCGCAGGGTGCGACGTTGCTCCACGTGTGGGCCGCGGGTGACGACCTCGATGACGGGATCGGCGGGGCGCTGGCCGCGACCATCCACACCGGCCTCGAGCGGACGATGACCCAGGACGCGGCGTTCGGGTTCCGCCAGATCGTGGACATCGGGGAACGAGCGCTCTCGCCGGGCGTGAACGATCCGACCACGGCAGTCCAGGCCCTCGACGAGCTGCACGATCTGCTGCGCCGGCTGGCAACCCGGGACCTCCCGTCAGCCGTCCGGCTGTCGGACGAGGGCGCGCCGCTCCTGCGCCTGCCGCGGCCCGATTGGGCGGACTACGTGTCGCTTGCGCTCGACGAGATTCGCCAGTACGGGGTCGGCTCGCTCCAGGTGGCGCGCCGCCTCCGGTACCTGCTGCTCGACCTGCTCGAGGTGGCACCTGCCTCCCGGGCGGAGCCGGTCAGGCGTCAGATCCGACTCCTCGACGCGTCGCTGGCCGAGGGGTTCGAGTCCCGTGAGGACCGACGAGCGGCCGCGAGCCCGAGCCCGTCCGGGCAGGGTCCGGAGTCGACACCCGCTCCCGCTGATCCGGCGTGACGGTTCGGCCACCCCTCCGGTGGGTCAGGCCGGTTCGGGGGCGTCCGCCTCGTCGGTGAAGCGCGCCTGGACGCCCCAGCCGCCGAGATCTTCGGAGACCGCGATGGCGAGCTCGTTGTCGCCCGCCTCGAGCGGCAGGTGGAGCGTGTACCAGCAACGACTGACAGATTCACTTGGCAGTTGAGCTGACAGAGTCACTCGGCAACGACACGCTGCGGACCGAGCGCACCGGGGTCCCGAACCGGTGGCAGGATGACGCCATGCATGAGCAGGAAGCGCCGTACCCGATCCGGATCGCGACCCCCGAGTCCGTCCAGTCGTTCATCGATCCCGTGATGCGGGCGTTCGGCGAGGAGGTCACCGACGCCGAGTTCGAGCACTGGCGACCGACCACCGAGGCGGATCGCGTGATCGCCGCATTCGACGGGGACGCGCCGGTCGGGAGTGCCGCCGCGTACTCGTTCCGCCTGACCGTGCCGGGGGGCGAGGTCGCGGCGGCCGGCGTCACCGCGGTCGGCGTCGACCCCGGGTACCGGCGCCAGGGCGTGCTCCGGTCGCTGATGCGCCAGCAGCTGGACGACGTCCGGCGGCGGGGCGAGCCGGTCGCGATCCTGTGGGCGTCGGAGGGTGTCATCTACCAGCGCTTCGGCTACGGGATGGGGACGATCGCGGCCACGTTCGAGGTCGGCCACGGACGCACCGCCTGGCTCCGGCCGGGCGAGCCCGGCGGCCGGCTGCGGCCCGTCGACGAGGCGCAGGCGCTGGCCGCCCTTCCGGCGATCTACGACCGCGTGCGCGTCAGCACCCCCGGTGCCGTCTCGCGCTCCGAGGCCTGGTGGCGTAACCACATCCTGCGCGACGACAAGGACAACCGGCATGGCGCCGGGCCGCTGCTCAAGTACGTCTACGAGGTCGACGGCAACGCCGAGGGATACGCGCTGTACCGGATCAAGGACGACTGGGACGACCGGGGCCCGAGGAGCCAGCTGCTGGTGATCGAGACGATGGCCACCACGAGCCGGGCTGAGCGCGGGATCTGGACGTTCCTGTTCAATGTCGATCTCGTGCGGACGATCCGTTGCTGGCGAGCCTCGATGCCGCACCCGCTGCTGCTCGCACTGGCCGACCCCCGAGGCCTGGGCCTGGTCGCGCGCGACGGGATCTGGCTCCGCCTCGTCGACCTGCCGGCAGCGCTCGCGGCCCGTCGCTATGCCACGGCCGACCGGCTGGTGGTCGAGGTGACCGATTCGTTCTGCCCGTGGAACGCGGGACGCTGGCTGATCGAGACGACCGGCGATCCCGGGACGGCCATCGCCGCCGTGTCGCAGACCGGATCCCCGGCCGACCTCGTCGCCGATGTCGCCGACCTTGCCGCGGTCTACCTTGGGGCGTTCCGGCCATCAGACCTGGCGCGAGCCGATCGCGTACGGGAGCTGACCGCCGGTGCGCTGCGCCGGGCCGACGCGATGTTCGCGGTCGATCGCCCTCCCTTTTGCGGGACGATGTTCTGAGGCGGCCGATGGCTACCCCTGGAGACCGCCCTGCCCGCGGCGCTCGTCGCCGGCTATCGGCGGTTCCGCGCAACCCGGTACGCAACCGAGCGCGACCGATGGCGGCTGCTGGGCGAGGGCCAGCGGCCGGCGACGATGGTCATCGCGTGCTCGGATTCTCGCTCCGGACCCGAGACGATCTTCGACGCCGGTCCGGGCGAGCTGTTCGTCGTCCGGAACGTGGCCGGGCTCGTCCCGGCATACGCGCCCGACGCCGCGAGCCACGGGGCGAGCGCCGCGCTCGAGTTCGCCGTGCTCGCCCTCGCGGTCCGCTCGATCGTGGTGCTGGGTCACGGCCGGTGTGGCGGGATCGGCGCAGCCCTTCGCGGCGAGCCAACCCTGACATCCACCGATTTCCTGGGCACCTGGGTGGCCGGCCTGCGCGGGATGGCGGCGGAGCTCGAGGCTGCGGGGCCGATGACGCCGGCGGCCGCCCAGCGGGAGCTGGAGCACCGCTCGGTCGAGCGCTCCCTCGCTCACCTCCGCACGTTCCCCTGGATCGCAGCGCGCGAGTCGGCGAGCGACGTCTCGCTGTCCGGCGCCTGGTTCGACATCGGGCTGGGCGAGCTCCACGCGCTGACCTCGGCGGGCTGGGGGCCCCTGCCCGACGCCTGACCGGATCGCGAGCGCGGGGTACGCTGCAGCACCATGAACCCTGAGCCAATCGCCACATCGATCGACCAGACCCCCGAGTGGCAGGCCCTCGTGGCCCACCACGCGACGGTGCGGGATCTGCACCTGCGGCAGCTGTTCGCGGACGATCCGGAACGCGCGGAGCGGTTCCGCGCCGAGGGTGCCGGCGTGTTCCTCGACTACTCCAAGCACCGCATCACCACAGAAACGATCGAGCTGCTCCTGGCGCTCGCCCGGTCGGCGGGCGTCCAGGACCGGCGGACCGCAATGTTCGCCGGCGAGCGGATCAACGTGACCGAGGACCGCGCGGTGCTCCATACGGCCCTGCGGGCGCCGGTCGGCGAGGAGCTGCTGGTCGACGGGGCCGAGGTGGTGAAGGCCGTGCACGACGTGCTCGACCGAATGACGGCGTTCGCGCTTCGTGTCCGCAGCGGGGAGTGGACGGGCCACACGGGCCGGCGGATCCGGAACGTGGTCAACATCGGGATCGGCGGGTCGCACCTGGGACCCGCGATGGCGACGGAGGCGCTGCGGAGCTACTCCGAGCGCTCGATGCGCTTTCGCTTCGTGTCCAACATCGACGGGGCGGACCTGCGCGAGGCGACGATCGACCTCGATCCGGCCGAGACGCTGTTCATCGTCGCGTCCAAGACGTTCGGGACGCTCGAGACGCTGACCAACGCGCGCTCGGCGCGCGACTGGCTGCTCGCGTCGCTCCACGACCCGGAGGCCGTGGCCCGCCACTTCGTTGCCGTCAGCACCCACGAGGCCCGCGTTCGCGAGTTCGGCATCGACCCGTCCAACATGTTCGGGTTCTGGGACTGGGTCGGCGGCCGGTATTCGATGGACTCGGCAATCGGGCTGTCGCTGATGATCGCGATCGGGCCCGATGACTTCCGGGACATGCTGACCGGGTTCCGGGCGATGGACCAGCACTTCCTGCAGGCGCCGCTGGATCGCAACCTGCCGGTGCTTCTCGGCCTGCTGGGCATCTGGTACGACAACTTCTTCGGCTTCGACACCCATGCCGTGCTCCCGTACAGCCAGGAGCTGAGCCGGTTTCCGGCCTACCTCCAGCAGCTGGACATGGAATCGAACGGGAAGTCGGTCCGTCTCGACGGGACGCGCGTAACGTACGGGACGGGGCCGATCACGTGGGGAACCGCCGGCACCAACGGTCAGCACGCCTACTACCAGCTGCTCCACCAGGGCACGCGGATCGTGCCCGCCGACCTGATCGGCTTCGTCAACCCGACGGTGGAGATGGGCGACCACCAGGACCTGCTGATGGCCAACCTGTTCGCCCAGGCCGAGGCGCTCGCGTTCGGCAAGACGCGCGACGAGGTCGTTGCCGATGGCGTCCCGGCCCACCAGGTCGACGCGCGGGTGTTCGAGGGGAACCGGCCGACGTCGGTGCTGCTCGCGGACCAGCTCACACCTCGAACGCTGGGCGCCCTCGTCGCCCTCTACGAGCACAAGGTGTTCGTGCAGGGCGCGATCTGGGGCATCGATTCGTTCGACCAGTGGGGCGTGGAGCTGGGCAAGATCCTCGCGGGCCGGATCGCGGACGAGCTGTCGGCAACGGGCGACGGGCCTTCGTCAGCGCACGATGCTTCGACCCGGGCCCTGATCCGCCGGTACCGCACCCGACGGGCCGCGGGATGACTCGACTCGTGCGCCGCGTCGGGTCAGCGGGATTCTTACCGGCTGCCTCGATGCCGGACCTCCTGAACTCCGGCTGATGAGTCGCGGGCCGGGGCGTGATCGGCGACGGACAAATTCACTGAGCAGGGACAAAGCGCTGGCCGTTCGCGGACGCCTCTGCTACCATTCGCCGTCGCGCCTCGGGCAGTCCACGCTCCTGCGCGCCTGTCACATCCTGTACTCACGGAACGGAGATCAGCCACCTTGGCCAGAACGCCCCGGAAATGGCAGGGCGCCCGCACCCCGTCCGGGCTGAAGCGCGTCCGCCAGGCTGAGCGCCGGCACGCGATCCTGCAGCCCCGCCGGTCCGCTGCGAAGACGCTCGTCGCCAAGGCCGTCTCGGTCGCGGCAACGCAGCCCGACAGCGCCGATGTCGCGACCTCGCTGAGCGAGGCCATCTCGGCGCTTGATCGCGCGGCCAAGGCCGGCGCGATCCACCCGAACGCGGCCGCTCGCCGCAAGTCGCGACTCGTGATCAAGGTCAACGCCGCGATCGAGGGAACCCACGTCGTGGCCGGTGGTCGCGTCGCCAAGAGCACCGGCAAGGCAGCCGCCCTCAAGGCCGCCAAGGCCCGGATCGCGGCCGGCAAGGCCGTCAAGGCGAAGGGCGCCCAGACCGCGGCCGGCAAGGCCCGCGCCGCGCTGTCGAAGACCGCCCGCTCCGAGGCCGCCCCGGCCCCGGCGACGGCCGAGACCGCGCCGTCCGTAAAGGCCAAGGCTGCGCCCAAGACCGGCACGAAGACGGCCGGCACGAAGGCGGCCGGCACGAAGACGGCCGCGAAGGCCGCACCGAAGGCAGCCGCCAAGGCGACCAAGGCCCCGGCCAAGGCAGCCACCGCAAAGCCGGCCGCCGCCAAGTCGACGACCGCGAAGGCCGCCCCCAGGACGACCCGGGCCAAGAAGGCCGAATAGCAGCTGTCGCACGCCTGCGCACGACGCCCCGGGTCATCGACCGGGGCGTCTTCGATTCTCGGGCGGAGGTTGAGGGCGACGGGCGCCGTCGAGCCTTCGGCGTTTGCGCCAGATCCCGCCTAGATGACGGATGCTGCGGCGTCCTCGGGCCGGCGCCGGTTCGCGATCCCGAACATTGCGCCGCCCGCCACTGCCCCGCCCGTGGACAGCAGCAGCACCAGGCCGGCGCTGCTCAGCTGCTGCCGCCAGTAGAAGTCGGTGAATGACGCCACGTCCGTGATGCCTGCCTCGGCGAACGCGTCACCTTGGCCTGCCGCGAGATACCGCTGGTACACGCAGTCGGCGCCGGTGCGGCAGGTCAGCGGCCCGCCGGTCGAGGCATCGCGATAGCCGCCGTCGACGTTGAAGAACAGCGCCTTGACCGCGAGCAGCAGGACGGCGTACGTAATCCCCGTCACGAGGCCCGCGAACAGGGCGTTGAGCAGCACGCGGCCGAACGGCCCGCCCGCCCGCTGGGAGCGGGCGTCGGCGTAGTAGCCGATGAGCAGGCCCGAGGGCAGGGCGAGGAACCAGTAGACCGGCTCAATCGGGATGACCAGCAGGAAGCTGATGCCGACGGTCACGGCCATCCCCACACCGACCCAGGCCGCCGTGATGGCGCCCCGATCGACGAACCGGCTCACGCAGCCACCCGGACTGGGACGCCCCGGATCGGCGACGGCGAGATCAGAACGCCCCGCCGGCGCCCGCGAGCGCCGCGCGACCCAGGTACACCGCCCCATCGCCGAGCTCGTCGGCGATCCGGAGCAGCCGGTTGTACTTGGCCACTCGCTCGGAGCGCGACGGTGCGCCGGTCTTGATCTGCCCGGTCCCCATCGCGACCACGAAGTCCGCGATCGTCGTGTCCTCGGTCTCGCCCGAGCGATGCGACACCACCGCGGACCAGCCGGCTCGCCGCGCGAGCGCGATCGCGTCGATCGTCTCGCTCAGGGTCCCGATCTGGTTGAGCTTGATCAGGACCGAGTTCATCGCCTGCTCGCTGATCGCGCGCCGGATGAAGGTCGGGTTGGTGACCACGATGTCGTCGCCCACGAGCTGGACGCGGTTGCCGAGGCGCGCAGTGAGCTCGACCCAACCTGCCCAGTCCTCCTCGGCCAGCCCGTCCTCGAGCGACACGATCGGGTACTTGGCGATCCAGCGCTCCCAGAGATCGATCATCTCGCCCGAGTCGAGCGTGCGGCCCTCCCGCTCGAGGCGGTACTGGCCAACGACGCCCTCGACGCCCGTGCCCTCCACGAGCACAGAGCTGGTCGCCGGGTCCAGGGCGATCGCCACCTCGTCGCCGGGCTTGTAGCCGGCCTTCTCGATCGCGCGCAGGATCACCTCGACCGCCGCCTCGTTGGACGGCAGCGACGGCGCGAAGCCGCCCTCGTCGCCCTGGCCGGTGGCATGGCCCTCGTCATGGAGGATCGTGCGCAGCGCGGCAAAGATCTCCGCCCCGGCACGCAACGCGTCGGGGAACGAGGCAACGCCGACCGGCATGACCATGAACTCCTGGAAGTCCGTGGAGTCCGTGGCGTGCTTGCCCCCGTTGAGGATGTTGAACTGCGGGACCGGCAGGATCCTCGCGCCGACGCCACCGAGATAGCGGTAGAGCGGGAGCTCGTGGCTGATCGCCGCGGCATGCGCACACGCCAGCGACACGCCCAGGATCGCGTTCGCGCCCAGCTCGCCCTTGTTGGGCGTGCCGTCGAGCTCGATCAGCGTCGCGTCGATGTCGACCTGGTCCGCCGCATCGAAGCCGAGGATCGAGGGACCGATCCGCTCGGTCACGTTCGAGACGGCGGTCAGGACGCCCTTGCCCCCGAAGCGTGCCTTGTCCCCGTCCCGGAGCTCGACCGCCTCGTGCACGCCGGTCGAGGCGCCCGACGGCACCGCCGCCCGGCCCAGCGAGCCGTCCTCGGTCACGACGTCCACCTCGATCGTCGGGTTTCCGCGCGAGTCGAGGATCTCCCGGGCATCGACCCAGGCGATGGTGGTGTCGGTCATCTCACGGCCTCCGGTACGCGGTCCAGCAGAACCGTGACGCCCGGCAGCTCGCGGCCCTCGAGGAACTCGAGGGACGCGCCGCCGCCGGTGCTGATATGGGTCATCCTGTCCGCGAGCCCCTGCTGGGTGATCGCGGCCACGGAGTCGCCACCGCCGACGACGACGGCGGCGCCGGCATCGGCGCGGGTCGCGAGGAACCGCGCGATGGCCTTGGTGCCGTGGGCGAAGGACGGGATCTCGAACACGCCCAGCGGCCCGTTCCAGAGCACCGTCCGGACGTCCGCGAGCGCCTCCTCGATGTTGGCCAGGGACTGCTTGCCAAGGTCGACGATGTGCCACGACGCCGGGACCTTCTCGGCCGGCAGCGTCTTGTACTCGGTGCCGCGGGTGACCTCCTTGGCCACGATCACGTCCACCGGGAGCACGACGTTGACGCCCTGCTCCTCCGCGGCCGCCAGGATCGCGCGGGCATCTTCTACCCGGTCCGGCTCGGCCAGGCTCTTGCCGATGGGCTTGCCCTGGGCGAGCAGGAACGTGTTCGCCATGCCGCCGCCGATGACCATGATGTCGACCTTGGGCAGCAGGTTCTTGAGCACCTTGATCTTGTCCGAGACCTTGGCGCCGCCGATGACCGCAGCGAACGGGTGCTCCGGGTTCTCGAGCAGCTTGCCCAGGTTCGCGATCTCCTTCTCCATCAGGAACCCGGCGTACGCCGGGCGAAGCTTGGCGATGCCCACGGTGGACGCATGCGCCCGATGCGCGGTCCCGAACGCGTCGTTGACGTACACGTCGCAGTACGCGGCCAGCGCTTCGGCGAAGGCCGGGTCGTTCTTCTCCTCCTCCGCATGGAAGCGGAGGTTCTCGAGCAGCAGCACCTCGCCGTTGCGCAGGCGGCGGATCGCATCCTCGGTGCCGGCGCCCAGCGCGTCGCCGGTGACCGGCACCGTCTTGCCCAGCAGCTGACCCAGCCGTTCGGCGACCGCCCGCAGCCGCAGGCTGTCCTGCACCTTGCCGTTCGGGCGCCCGAGGTGGCTGGCGAGGATGACCTTCGCACCCTGCGCCTGCAGGTGGCGGATGGTGGGCAATGCCGCCCGGATACGCGAGTCGTCTGTGACCCGCCCATCCTCGAGCGGCACGTTGAAGTCGACGCGGACGAAGACGCGCTTGCCCGCGGCGTCCAGGTCCTGGACGGTGAGCTTGTCCATGTTCACTTCCTCCTGGGGCGGGCTGCGATCAGGCCGGCAGCCGCTCCGCGACGAAGCGGACGAGGTCCGCGACGCGGCAGCTGTAACCCCATTCGTTGTCGTACCAGGCGATGACCTTCACGAAGTTCCCGCCCATGACCATGTTCGACGGGAGGTCGACGATCGAGGATCGCGGGTCGCCGCGGAAGTCGCTCGAGACGAGCGGCTCGTCCGATGCGCCCAGGATCCCCTTCAGTGGCCCGGCCGCGGCGTCCCGGAAGGCCTGGTTGAGCTCCTCGAGGCTCGTGTCGCGCTCCAGCTCCGCGGTGAAGTCGACGACCGACACCGTCGGCGTCGGCACACGCAGGCTGAACCCGTCGAACTTGCCCTTGAGATCGGGGATCACGAGCGCGAGCGCCTTGGCGGCGCCGGTGGTGGTCGGGATGATGTTGAGGCCTGCGGCACGGGCGCGGCGCGGGTCCTTGTGGGCGACGTCCAGGATCCGCTGGTCGTTGGTGTAGCTGTGGATCGTGTTCATCAGGCCGCGCTTGATGACGAACCTGTCGTGCACCACCTTGGCGGCCGGCGCCAGGCAGTTCGTGGTGCAGCTGGCGTTGCTGATGATCACGTGCTTGTCGGGGTCGTACGCGCCCTCGTTGACCCCGAGGACGATCGTGATGTCCTCCTTCTTGGCCGGCGCGCTGATGATCACCTTCTTCGCGCCCGCCTCGACATGTGCGCGTGCCTTGTCGGCATCGGTGAACCGGCCGGTGGACTCGATCACGATGTCGACGCCGAGGTCGCCCCACGGCAGCTGCGTCGGGTCGGCGACCTGGAGCACCTTGATCTCGCGGCCATCGACGACGATGGCGTCGTCGGTGTGCGACACCTCGCCCGGGTAGGCGCCGTACGTCGAGTCGTGCTTGAACAGGAGTGCGTTCATCGGCACGTCGATGAGGTCGTTGACGGCGACGACCTCGATGTCCGGCGCCCGCTCGATGAGCGCCTTGAGCGACTGGCGACCGATCCGGCCAAAGCCGTTGATGCCCACGCGTACGGTCATCGGGAGACCTCCTTGGGGTCAGTGTGGAGGGCCGGGCACACTCGATGAGGCGCGTGCGCCGGGAAAGGGCGAACCGTGAACCGAGCCCGATCGTGCCGACGGACGACGATCGATCGAGGCGACGTCGGGAGCGCTGCGACGGTCGCCGAAGTGGCGACGGCGGCGGCGACCCCGAAGCCGGGGGACGCGCCGGGTCGGGCGCGCCGGCCGGGGGACCGGTGCCCGTGGAGGTGCAGCCCTGCTCGACCGGGAGCGATGCCGAGGTCAGGAGCTGGTGCCGGATATGCGGTCAGGGCGAGACCTCGGGTGGTTGGATCGAGGGGTTCGCCCAAATCTTAGCAAAGGCCCGTGCATGGACCCCCGACGGGCGGCCCGGTTCAACCGTGCCCTTCGCACTGGCCCCGGACACCATTGAGCCCCCGCCGGACGGGCCGGTGGGGGCTCAACTTCGCGGTCTGTTGCCGGCGAGGTCAGCCGCCGATCTTGAACACCTTGCCGCCGCACTTCGGGCACGTGCCCGAGAGCGCCGGCTTGCCGTTCTTCATCGTGATCTGCTGCGGGTTCTGGACCTCGACCTTCATCTTGTCCTTGACGCAATAGGCTTCAGCCATGGAGACCGCTCCTCCTCACGCTGTCCGCGTCACGAGAGCACGCCTCTCGGGTCCGCGGGGATAGCTGGATCTGGCGCTCATTCTGGGGCCCAGAGCGACGGGCGCCAGCGCGCCGCCCCTGCCTTGACTTTCTGGCGGTCCAGCTGCGCGAGGATCACGAGGCTCTCGAGCCCTGTCTCCACCGCGGCGGCTTCCGCCCGGTCCTTCGCCTCGCCGGTCACGAACTCGCCCGTCCGGCGATTGGCGAACACGGTGCACACGGCGCCGGCGCGACAACCACCGAGACTTGCGAGCACGAAGAGCGCCGAGGCCTCCATCTCGAAGTTGAGGATGCCCTGCCGGGTCATCTCAGCAGCGACGTCAGGGTAGCGGATGGGCAGCTGGGGGATCGGGCGTCCCTGCGCGGCGAAGAATCCGGGCGCCGTCGCCGTGATCCCCAGGTGATGGCGATGCCCAAGCCGTTCGGCAGACTCCAGCAGCGCCAACACGGCCTCGTAGTGGGCAACCGCCGGATAGCCCTCGTGGACGAACCAGCTGGTCGTCGTCTCGAGCCGCACGGACCCGGTGGAGATCACGAGGTCTCCGAGCTCCATGCCCTCCTGAAGGCCGCCGCTGGAGCCGATACGGATAAGCGTCGGCGCCTTGACCAGCGCCAGGATCTCGCTCACGACGATCTCGATGTTGTCCGTACCGATCCCGGTTGACAGGCACGACACGCGCAGGCCCTTGTAGGTCCCGGTTGCCGTGTTGAACTCGCGGTGTCGATGGCGGAAGTCGACCGTGTCGAAGTAGGTGGCGACGCGGTCGGTGCGGTCCTGGTCCCCCGGGAGAAGGATGTACTCGGCAAGATCGCCCGGGCCGAGCCCGATGTGATACTGCCGGTCGCCGACCGGAATTGCGACGCGGGTATCCGCGTTGGGCAAGGCCACGTCCCTCGTTCAGCACGCTCGTGCGAGCGTGCGGCTGGCGCCGAGGATAGGGGCCCAATTCGAGGGCCGTCAAGCGTGACCCGGGGGAGCATGCGCCGCCGACCACCGAACGGGGCCCACGAATGGACACGATCCGGGCCGAGAACGGGGGCGGTCGAGTCCGGCGCGCGACCCGGGCGAGGCACGCACGCGGGGCAAGTGCGGCCGCGAACCGGGCTGAACGCGGACGCGCACGGCCTCGGCCCGGGTGTCGTCGGCCTCGCGCCCACCCGGGCCACCCGCAATTCAGTGGCCCGCTGGCCCGCCACCATCCCGGCCGGGTGCTCCGAAGGCCGCGAGGCGAGCGACGACCCGGGCCCGGATCGCGCGTCGAGCGTGGTGGCGACGGAGCGCGGTCACCGCGACCGAGGCGAGGGCGAGCAGCAGCATCGTTCCCAGGCCCGCCGGGGCGAGATCCACGCCCATGTCGGACGAGATGCCGGCCAGGGCAAGGACACGATCGCCGCCCTGCGTCGCGGGAGTTGCGGATGGCCGGAGCCCTCCGGCTGCGGGAACACCGGTGCCGCCGGCCAGCACGAGGCCGGCCGGATCATCGACCACGAGCACGAGCTGGTCGCGTTGCTCGGGCGTGCCCACGGCGTTGAGCACGTCGCCCGGCTCGAGCAGCGCGAGGACCGTTGCCGCATCCCCGGTGAGCAGGATGGGCGCAGTCGCCGTGCCGTCGTCGAGATCGACGCCATCCGGGGCGAGCGCCGCCACGATCCCGCCGACACGGACCACATGGCCGATATGCCCCGAGAGCTGGTCCAGGTCAATGTCCTGGGCCGCACTGTCGGTGAATGGACCAGGCCGACCGGACCCGGCCCCAGTCGCCGCGCCGGGACGCGATGCGGGCACGCTGCCCGGACGGCCGCGAACGGCGCTGCTCGGCGCCAGGTCGACGTCGGCAAGGCTCCTGGGCACGATCGCGAAACGCTGGTCGGCCGCCGTCGGGTACGCGCGACGGGCGATCCCGACGATCGTCGCGAGCCTGCCCACGACCATGTGGGATGCGTCGATCCCGCTGCCATCGAGACCCGACACGGGGATCCGGAGGCCGTTGGCATCGAGCTCGGCCCGCCACCGCGCGCCGAGCTTGTGCAGCTCGACGACGGTCCCGCTCACGCGGACGAGCTGCCATTCCCGGGCCTCGGTGGGCATGACGTGCAAGGTGTGGACGGCTGGTTGCGTCGAGCCGAGGGCGACCACCGCGTCGGCCTTGAGCCGGGGGGCGCCATATGCACGGCCGACCGTACCCGTGACGCGAAGCCGGGCGCCGACCCGGACGGCAGGATCCGGGGCGGGGAGATACACCTCGATCGCTCCCGTGGTGTCCTCGATGACCGTCCGCCGACGGCTCGTGTCGAGGAGCGACACGCCGACCGTGACTACGCCTTCCACCACGACGTGGTCTCCGTCCCTCGAGATCGCGGTCCCGATCGCGATCACCGGATCGCCGGCAGACGGCGCCGGGGAACCGGCGGGGCTGGGGGTGGGAGTCTGACCTGTGGGGACGATGTCGGCCGCATCGCGCAGCCACAGGCGGTATCCGTCGAGCACGCCCTTTCGCGATGCCCGCTGCCCGATGATGCCGGTGAACGTGCCACTCAGGCCCTTCGCCAGGGACGCCGCGGTGAAGCCGGCCGAGCCATCGGTGCGCACGATCAGCTCGACGCCGTCGGGACCGGTGATCCGGAACGACAGGTCGTCGCTGGTCGCCTTCGTCGCCGAGGTCGCGATGATGCCGTACGTGGTTACGAGTCGACCCTCGAGCGCTTCGCCGGCCATGCCCGGATCGATCGCATACGGCACCGGGAGGGCGGCGAGGCCGGTACGGACGATCCCGCCCGCGACAGTTCGCAGCTCGGTCTGGCCATAGGGATCCGCGATGGTGCCGGTCACCTCCAGCATCGTGCCGCGTGGCGGCGCGACGATGCCGTCGGGCAGACGAACCGGAAGGCCGCCTCCTGCGTCACCGATCACCAGCAGCGATGGCGTTCCAAGCCGGCCTGCCTCGGCGATCACCACACCCCGGACCACCACCCGGCTGCCAACCGGCAGCGCCCGTGCCGTCGTGATGTCGATCGCGGTCGGGGACGGCGTGGACGTGATGGACGGGGATGGCGTGGCGGAGGGGGACGGCGTGAGCGTCGGGCTGGGCATCGCGCTGGGCGTCGGTGCTGGCGTGGGTGTCGGCGACGGCGACGCCATCACGACCGCCAGCTCTCCCGGAAGCGTCGCGAACAGGCGATAGCCGAGCAGACCCGTGCCGCCGCTGTCGCGCTGACCGAGGGGGCCCCGGGCGACCACCATCGAACCGGTCACCGGCGTGAGGTCACCGAGCGCTGCGGGTCCGGCGATCACGCGGACGGGACCCGTTCCGTCATCGATCATCAGGCCGAGGCCATCCGCGAGGTCGGCAGGTGCCTCGGTGACCACGCCGGCCAGCTCCAGCCGTCGCCCTTCGAGCGGCTCGCCAGCCAGGCCCGTGGTTGCCACCAGGGCGATTGGGAGGCTGCCGACGCCAAGAACTGCGATGTCGCTCGCCGAGACCTTGATCGTTCGCTGCGAGTACCGGCTCGACATGACGCCGGTCGCGCGGATCCGGGTTCCGGCCGGCACGGGTGCAGCGATCGCCGCATCGAGGTAGAGCCCTATCCCGGCCGTGTCGTCCTGGACGAAGCCGCCGCGCGACCCATCGATCGATCCGAGGTCCAGGGTGAGCGTCGCTTCGATCCTGACCGACGTCCCGTCCGGCAACGCCCGGGCATCCGCGATCGAGACGATCGCGAGGGGTGCCGGACTCGGCGATGCGCTCGGGGTCGGCGTAGGCGTGGAAGTCGGGGTCGGGGTGGGGTCGGGGTCGGGGTGGGCGTTGGCGCGGGCGTCGCCGTGGGGCTCGGGGTCGGGGTCGCCGTGGGGCTTGGCGTCGATGTCGGCGTGGGGGTCGGCGTCGATGTTGGCGTCGGGGTCGGCGTCGGACTTGCCGCCGGCGTCGGACTTGCCGCCGGCGTCGGACTTGCGCTCGGCATCGGCGATGACGAGGGTGCCGGCGCGGGGTCAGCGGCAAGGTTCTGGGCAACCGGTGCGGCGTTGACCGCGAAGTCGGCGGCGTTGTCGTTGGTGTCGACGCCATTGCCGCCGTCGCCACCCGGACGGCGCTCGATCGAGGATCCGGCCGGCGGTGCGGCCGCGGGCAAGCCCTCCACGTACGGGTTGGCCGCGTCGCCCCAACCGACCGAGTCGATCGTCGCCCCACCGATGGCCCGCAGCGCGACCGCTCCACCGGTCGCGGCGAGGCCCCCGGAGTAGGTCACGTCCGCGATCGTCCCGTAGGTGCCGAGGCCGTTGGCGATCAGGAGGTGGCGCCCGGGGTCGAGCACCAGGGACGCCGTCCACGACGCCTTGCGCGTGATCGTCGCACCCGAGCTCGTGACGTACACGACCTCGAGCCCGTCGAGGTCGAGCGGGACCCGCCGATGCGTTGGTCAGCTCGATCAGCTCATCGGAGGCCGAGACGCCGCCGGTGACGACCTCCGCGACCAGCAGGCCGGGCGAGGGCGTCCAGGGCACCTGCTCCAGCGGCGCTGCGGCGGCGAGCCGGATCGACTGCGCCGGCGCCGGCGGCGCCGAGAGCGAGCACAGCACCAGGATCAGCAGGGCGACATATGAAGCCAGTCGGGCGCGCGCCATCGAGGACCTCCGGGCGGGAGACATCAGGGGCGGGACGGGCAGGCGAGGGGCAGCGTACGCGCCGTCACTTATCGGCGGCTCAACCCTCGAGCCGGGGACCGGATACCATGCACCGGCCGAGCCCGCCCGTCACGCGGCATCGGCCGATACAGGAGGAACCCCTTGGCTCGCGCCAAGCGCACCGACCGAAATGAGGCCCGGCGCCGATACCGGGCGGAGCAGGCTGCCCTTGCCGAGGCGCCCGAGCCGGACGAAGCCGACGAACCCTTGCCGCAGCCTTCCGGGCGCGGCGCCAAGCCAGCATCCGCGACCGGAGCGGCGCGCCCGAGCATCGTCGGCGCGTTCAGGGGCGCTTTCCGCCCGCTCGACCTGCGCGGCGACATCGCGGTCATCCCCGCGGTTGCCACCCATTGGGCGGTGCTCGTCTCGGTGTCCGTGTCCGTCATTGCGACGGTGGTGTTCATCGCGGCGACAAGCGAGCTCGGCGCGTCGCTCGACATGACGAAGCCGAACCCCCTCGAGGGCCAGACCATCTCTTCGGCGTCGAACCTGTCGTATCTGGTGATCAGCCTGTTCGTGGCACCGCCGCCGGCGGCGGGCGCATTCCTGATCGGGTTCACCGCCAAGCGGGCGAGCTGGATCGGTGGCCTCATCCAGGGGATCGTCGCCGCTGCGTGCTACGCGGCCGTGGTCCTCAGCCCAGCCGGCCGGGTGATCGTCGGCGGCGCCAACGTGGACACGGTCGTCCTGAGCGCGGTTGCCTTCAGCCCGCTCGGCGCGGCGTTCTTCGCGGCAACGGCGGCCTGGTACCGGCGGTTCCTCAACATGGCCAACCCGAACCGCGGCGCACGTCGCCCGACACGGTCGAACAACCGGCAGAAGTCGAGGCCGGCCACCGGGAGGTCAAGCGCCCGCCGCTGATCCGGCGAGGGCGGCCTCGGCCGCCGGCCTGCTGCCGGCGGGACCTGCCTCGAGCGCTGGCTCGCGCCAGTCCCGGTTCACCCCAGCCTGCGCATCCCCGCGTGACCGAGCTGTCGCACGCCGGCCGGTGAGACCGGTCCACCGACGGCTGCCGCGACGTCGACCAGCGGCACGACCTCCCGCGCGATGACGTTGACCACGTCGCCCTCGCGCTGGAGATCCCCATCGACCAGGAGCAACGCGTGACGGCGGACCACGGAACGGAGCCGCTGCCAGGTGTCCGGCCAGAGCGTGACGTTGACCATGCCGGTCTCATCCTCGAGCGCCAGGAACACCGTCCCGCGCGCGGTCATCGGGTGCTGCCGGGTCACCACCAGCCCGCCGATCCGCACCCGTCCCGGGCGTCGTTCGCCGAGCGCCGCGTTGGTCACCGCCCCCAGCCGGTCCAGCGCATCCCGGAACAATCCCACCGCCTGGCGTCGGGCATCCAGGCCGATCACCGCGTAGGCGTCCCCGAGCCGTTCCGGCTCGGTGATCGCGGGCAGCAACGGGGCGTCGGTCGCCGGCAGCCGGAGGCCCATCGGCCGGCCGGCGGCACGTTTCGTCCCGCCCGCGCCGCGGACGGCGCGCCCGTCCATGCGCCCCTTCGCCACGCCGGCGACCTCGCGCAGCTGCCACAGCAGCTCCCGCCGCGGGCGCCCGAGCGAGTCCAGCGAGCCCGCCCGGATCAGCTGCTCCATCACCTCCTCGGACAGCCCGGTACGCTCCACGACATCGGCCAGGCTCGCGTACGGCCCACGCGCGAGCTCCGCGTCCAGCCGCGGCTGCTGCTCCTCCCCGATCCCCTTGACCAGGTGCAGGCCAAGGCGGACGCCCCAACCGGTCATCGTCTCCGCCGCCCAGCGCTCCCGCGAGACCGCGCCCGGGATCATGCACGCGGGTGAGCGCACCGGCGCAGGTCGCGCCTCGATCCCGCAGCCCTCCGGCAGCGACTCGCCGTCGTCGGCGTCGTGCGACCCGTCGTCGCCCTCGGATCCCGCCATCGCCCAGCCGGGGCGGCCGACCCACTCGGTCGTCGTCCGCCACGAGCTCCGGTTGACGTCCACCGGCAGCACGGCGACGCCGTGGCGTTTCGCGTCGTTGACCAGCACCTCCACCGGGTAGAAGCCCATCGGCTGCGCATTGATCAGCCCGACCACGAACTGGGCCGGGATAGAACAGCTTGAGGAAGCTCGATTCGTAGGCCGTGCGGGCAAAGGCGGCGGCATGGCTCTTGGCAAAGCCGAACGAGGCGAACGCCGCGCACTGCCGGAACAGCTCCTCGGCGTCGTCGCGTGGCAGCCCCTGGACGCGGATGCAGCCCTCGACGAACTGCTCGTGGAGCTTCTCCATCTCGCGGGTCGAGCGCCAGGTCCCCATCGCCCGCCGGAACCCGTCCGAGCCGGCAGGCGTGAACCCCGCGACGTCGATCGCGATCTTCATCACCTGCTCCTGGTACAGGATCACGCCCAGGCTGTCGTGGAGGATCGGCTCCAGGCTGGGGTGCAGGTAGGTGACCGGCTCCAGGCCCTGCTTGCGGCGCAGGTACGGGTGGACGGCATTGCCCTGGATGGGACCGGGGCGGATGATCGCGACCTCCACGACCAGGTCGTCCAGGCTGGCCGGCCGGGACTTGGGCAGCGTCTGCATCTGCGCCCGGCTCTCCACCTGGAACACGCCCACGGTGTCGGCGGCCTGGAGCATCGCGAACACCTCCGGGATGTCCTCCGGGATCCGGTCGAGGTCGACGCACACGGCGCAGTCGTGCTCGATCAGCTGGAGGGTCTCGTCGATGGCGGCCAGCATCCCGAGACCCAGCAGGTCGAGCTTGATCAGCTTCATCGCCTCGACGTCGCGCTTGTCGTACTGGACGACCACCCGGCCGGGCATCGTCGCGCGCTCCACCGGTGCGATGTCGATGAGCGGGGAGGCGGTGATCAGCATCCCGCCGCTGTGGATCGAGAGATGGCGCGGGAAGCCGTCGATGCGGGCGCACAGCTCCAGCCAGCGCTCCCAGTCGGAGAGGTGTGCGACCGACCCGGTGTGACGCGCAGGATCCGGCGACGGCAGCGGCTCGACGCGGGCGACGCTGCTCACCGGATCGAAGCGACGCGCCGCCGGGAGGAGCACCCCGCTGTCCGGGTGAAGGCGGCGGGCAACCTCGCGCCGCAGCGTTGGGTTCGGGCCCGTCCCGTGGCCGGTCCCCCGGCCGGCACGCAGCCAGGCCACGCTCGCCGGCGTGTCACCCGGTCCGCCTTCATCATCCTGGAGTCCACCCGGGCGGATGGACGGCGGCGATTCGGGGGCGCCCTCCCATACACCCGATCTCGAAGGTTCGATCGCCGGCCTGGGTTCGATCGCCGGCCTGGCTTCGCGTCCCCCGATCGCCGTGTCCGTGTGCATCCTGGCGGTTGGCGGAGCGTAACCGCAGCACGGCCGGGTCTCCGTCGGGCTCCGGGACGCTGGCTGGTGGTGTCCGCAGCATGGATGCAGGACCGCCAAGCCCGTCGGTGGTCGCTTGCGCCCCCGCCTGCCCGGGTTCAACGCCTGCCAGCCTGCGAAATGCACGTGAAACGAGCACAGGATCCGACTGGATGGGAACATCGGATGGCGGGTCCGAGGGTTCTCCCCGGGCCGGCGTGGCCGTCCGGATCCGACCTCCACGCTCGTGGTTGAGCTGGCCCATCGTGTCAGTCAGCCCGCGGGCCTCGGCCAGGGACGCGGCCGCGAGATCCGATCCGGCCGCGAGATCCGATCCGGCCGCTCCCGGTCGCGCGAAGAATTCCGCGAACCCGCCCTCGGCCTCCAGGTCCCGTCGGACCATCACGCTGTCGTACGTCTCGAGCGCCTTCGCGACCCGGTCCACGAGCGGCCGCGGGAACCCGAGCGCATGCCCCACCTCGCGGACGGCGGACCGCGCCCGATACGTGACGAGGTTGCAGACCATCCCCGTGTGGTCGGCCCCGTACGTCTCGTAGACGTACTGGATCACCTCCTCCCGCCGTGCTGAGCTGAAATCGATGTCCACGTCCGGGTACGCGGTCCTGCCCTCGTTGATGAACCGCTCGAACAGCAGCTCGTGGCGGATGGGATCCACGCGCGTGATGCCGAGCACGTAGGCCACGATCGAATCTGCCGCGCTTCCCCGCCCCTGGGCAGGGATCCCGCGCGATCTCGCGAACTGCATCAGGTCCCAGCAGATCAGGAAGAACTCGGCAAGACCGGTCTTCTCGATCACGTCCAGCTCGTGGGCCAGCTGGCGCATGACCGCCGGCGTGAACGGGTGGTACCGGCGACGGGCGCCTTCCCAGCACAGCCCGGACAGGTGGCTGAACGGTGTCTCGCCCTTCGGCACGTCGAACCCGGGAAAGCGGTAGCGCTCGAAGGCGAGATCCACGCGGCACGCGGCCGCGATCTCGGCCGATGCCGCGATCCCCTCGCGCCAGGCCCGCGCCAGGACGGGATCGGTCCGCGCCGTCGACGGCTCACCCGGGCGGCAACGCCATGAGGTCTGCCCCGGACTTGAGATAGGACTCTCCGTCCGGGCGGCGAAGGTCGCGAAGCTCGGACAGGGTGCGTCCGTGGCGGATCGCGGTCAGGATGTCGTGCAGCTCCCGGCCCTCGGGGTGGGCGTAGTGGACATCGTTGGTGACGACCACCGGCAGCCCGAGCTCGGCGGCCAGGTGCGCCGTCTCCGAGACGAGCCAGTCGTCGTCGGGCAACAGGTGATGGGAGAGCTCGACCACCAGGCCGCTCGCGGCGGCCGAGTGCCCGCGCATGACGAGCGGCCCCGCGCGCCCGAACAGCTGTGCGTACCGCTCCGCGACCGCTCGCGCGCCTTCGCGGTCTCCGGCCCGGAGCCGTCTGGCCAGCTCGCCGTGGCGGCAGCCGGAGAGCGCGATCAGCCCCTCCGCGTGGTCAGCCAGGAGGGCATGCGTGAACGACGGAACGGCCTTCGAACCGGCGAGGTTCGCGCGGGACACCAGCCGGCACAGGCTCCGCCAGCCCGTCGCATCCCGCGCGAGCAGCACGAGATGCGGGCCACGCTGATCCGGTCCGATGCCCCGGTGATCCTCCTTCCTGACCGTCCGATGCCCCGGGAGGCGCGTCCGCTCGGGCCGTGGCCGAACGGGCCGGCCATCCGCCACCCGTCGATCCGCGAGCGCGGTCGGTGGCCGCCGCCCCGGTCTCCATGCCCGCCGTGCAGGAACGACGATCCCCGATGGGTCCGGGACGGCCGCGTCCAGCAGCTCGATCTCGATCCCGACGACCGGGTGAAGCCCCGCCGCCTCGGCCGCGGTCGAGAACCGGACGGCCCCATACAGGCCCTGGCTGTCGGTGACGGCAAGCCCCGTCAGGCCCATCTCCACGGCGCGATCCACGAGGTCGTCCGGCGCAGACGCCCCGTCCAGGAACGAGAAATGGCTATGACAATGCAGCTCGGCGTAGGCGGGATGAGCCACGCGACGGTTCTCCGGGGGCGGAGGCCCAATGATAGAACATCTGTTCTATCTCTACTCGCCCCGGCATGCTGCACCGGCGAACGCAATCAGACGCTCGAGATTTTGACCGGTCTCGGGCGCAACCGAAGGACCCGATCGCGCGTCTCATGCCCGTGACTGCCAATCCTGCCCCCAGGCCCGCCCGCCGCGTCGCCCTCGAGCTGGTCCTGCGCGCCCTGGCGATCGCGCTCGTGACGTTGCTCATCCTCGGCCTGCTCCCGGCGATCGCGGAAGCAGCCCGCTGAACGATCCAGGTTCCGGCCGACCCGAGGTCGCCGGAACGTACGACGGCGACGGACGTTGCGATGGCGACCGTCGACCTGCCACGGGCACGGCAGTCCCGTGGCCCAGGGCCCCTGTCGCACCTGCGACAGGGGCCCGTCGCGTCCGGTACCGCTACGATAGGAACCGCATGCGATCCGCCACGCGCCGCCTGAGCCTCCCCGCCATCGCCGTCCTCGCGATCATCGTCGGCGCGTGCAACAGCCCGTCCACCGGGATCTCCGGGTCACCGACGGTGCCGCCGGCGACGACGACGGTGCACCAGTCCGAGGCGCCGACCGAGGCACCCGCCAGCAACGCTCCGGCGTCCTCGCGTGCAACGACCACCGAGACGGATTGGGGAACCATCCTCGATGCCCTGCCCGATGGGTTTCCTGTGTACCCGGGTGCGCAGATCGCCGGCCCGTTGCCGACGCCGGCCAGCGCCGCGTTCATCAGCTCGGCCTCGGTGGACGACATCGCAACGTGGTACCGCGATGCGCTCGAGGGCCTCGGCTACAGCACGATGGGCCTGTCCGGTCCGCTCGAGGATGGGAGCCGTGTCCTGGATTCCCAGGGCGATCTTCCGGAATGCCGGATCCAGTCAGCCTTCCGGCCCGCCGGCGGATCGACGATGATCACCGTGCTCTACGCGGCCGGGTGCGCCGGCGGTGAGGGCTGAGGACAGCAGAGGAGTCCGTGAGGCATGGAGCTCAAGGCGAGTGACGTCACCGGGGCGGCGGTCCTGACCGTCGTGCTGATCGCCCTGGTGGTCCTGGTCGTGGTGGCCGCCCTGCCCAGGTGACGTCCGCCGGGATCTCGTCCGGTGTTCTGGCGCGAGACCTGCCAAAACGTCACACGCACGAAGTCCGCGGAGTCTATCCTCGCAGGCGACCGGCCCGGGACCGGTCTGGTAGTGGGGGAACACCGTAGTGCAGACGGCACGACCGCGCGACATGGGCGCGCTCGTCCTGGTCGTGGGCCTCTTCCTGGTGCTGCTCGTCATCTCGATCGCGCTGGGCTCGCCCGTCGTCCGATAGGCGCCGAAGGCGCTCGATGAAGGAGCCACCAGCTCGCCCCCCGGTGACGCGCGCAGGCGCGCGGTGGCCACTCCCGGTTCAGTCATACAGGCGCTCGAGATGCCATGTGCTGGCCGCCCGGTCGAGATAGACGAGCGCGAGCCAGCTTCGGCCGACGACCTTGTAGTAGTCCCGGGCGATCGGCTCTCGCCACCAGGATTCGTCCACGCGCCAGCGGTTGCAGACCTCCACCGGCTCTCGACGGCCGTTCCACCTGATGGCCACGAGCCGGCCGTCCGCATCCAGCTCGGCATCGATCACCGGATGCTCCCGCAGCAGCCGCGTCACGCCTGACCCTCGTCGCCCATCACCGATGCCCCGGCAACCGGCATCCATCGCCAGCGCGCTTCGGCCAGCGGCGCCTCGGGATCCGTGATCTCGACCCGCCGGACGCGATCCGTCCCGAACGAGATCGCGAGACGGGCCAGCTGCCAGGCCAGCCGCGCATCTCGAGCGGCCTGCGGCGTGAACAGCGGGAGCTGCTGGCCGGCGGCTGCCTCGACCATCGCGAGCTCGAGATCCAGGCGCGCGACGGCAGCCGGCGGCGGGGCCTTCTCGAGGCGGGCGAGCAGCAGCCGCTCGATCGCCTCGGCATCTGCCGTCGGCTCCGGGAGACGCTGCTCGATGCGAAGCTCCGCCGGTGTTCCATGACGGGCGAACGCGAGGTCATGGGTGACGACGAGCCGGGCGATCCCGGCCGCCTGCCCGCGGGCCGTGAGCTGGTCGGCGAGCGCCGCCGCGAGCCGGCGGAGCACGAAGCGGACCGCCTCGAGCTCTTCTGCGGGTGGATCGAGCGGCAGCCCCAGCGCCATCCGCTCCGGGGTCCGCCGAGGGCGGAACCGCTCGATCTCCTCGCCGCACGCCCGCGCATGCAGGCGCGCGCCCTCCTCGCCGAACCGCGCCACGATCGCCGATCGTGGCAGCTCCGCCACGGACCCGATCGTCCGCAGTCCGAACCGGGAGAGCCGGGATCGGACATCGGGGTCTCGCGTCAGGAGCCGGGCCGGGAACGGGGCAAGGAACCGCCGGTCGTCACCGGGCGCCACGAGGACGGGCGGTCCGCCTTCCGGCGCATGCGCGGCGGCGACCGTCGCCGCGAAGCCCGTGCCGGCGATCCCGGCCCGCGGCGGACCCGGCAGCACGCTCGCCAGCGCCTCGTCGATCCGCGCGACGAGCACCTCCTCGACTCCCCAGAGACGGGTCAGCCCGTCCGCCTGGACGACCAGCCGTCCGAACGACGGATCCCGGACATCGCTGGTCCCGGCGATCCCCGGGCTGAACGCCGCAAGCCGCTCACAGGCGGCCTCGACAGCGTCCCGGTCCGCCTCAGGCGCGAGGTCGAGGAAGGTCGCCTCGGGCGCGAGCCGGTGCGCGCTCCCGAGCGGGATCCCCCGGCGCACGCCGAGCGCTCGCGCGAGCGGATCGGCGTCGATCACCGTCCCGTCCGTCCAGGGCTGTCCGCCGAGGACGATCGGCCCGGGCGGCAACGAGGTGGAGAGGCCGGCGTTCCCCGGCAGGGCGAGGCGGGTCCCTGCGAGGCGGAGCGGCAGGTGTGGCCAGATCAGGTGGAGCAGGCGCATGGGTATCAGCCGATGGAGGGGGGCCTTTCGGATCGGGGACGAGCGATGGGGGCGGCAGGGCGGCCGTCACGGGCACCGGGACCGGAGCCGCGGGTGCCGGCAGCGCGCCCGGCGGTGCGGGTGGCTCGGTGAGACCGGTGAGCAGGTCGTCCCGGAGCAGGCAGGCATCCCGGGTGCCGCCGTCCGCGTACAGGATCTCGAGGTCCGCGTGGCCGCCCGGCGGTCCATGCCGATTGCGCGCGATGGTCGCCACGCTCCGCTGCCCCACGACATCCCGGCCCAGCCGGATCCAGCCCGTCCGGCGCAGCTCGAGCCGGAGCCCGCTTGCCTCCTCGACGGCGGCGGCCAGACCGCGGGCGAGGGTGCCCGGCTCCAGGACGATGAGCGTGGCGCCGGCGCGCCGGGCAAGCGCCGCGAGCCTGCCCAACCGATCCCCCACCGGCCGGCTGGTCCCGACGGCGTTCCGGCCGTCCGGCAGGTCCACCACGAGCAGGTCCACGGTCCGCGCCGCGAGCAGGGCGGCGGCCAGGGCCAGGGCTTCCTCGAGATCGGCCGGGGTGAGCACCACGAGCCACTCCGGTCGCACGCCGCGCGCGACGGCCTCCACGGGATCGAAGGCCCGGGCGAGGTCCAGCCACGCGACGATCGCGCCGCCCGCCTGCGCCTCCGCCGCCGTCCGCAGCGCGACCGTGGTCTTGCCCGACGATGCGTCGCCGCGCAGCGCCACCGTGGCCGAGCGCGGGAGCCCACCGTGACCGAGGATGGCGTCCAGCGCCGCGAACCCGGTGGGGACGATGTGCCCGTCCGCGTCCGCAGCCGGCACACCCGGCCGGGGCCTGGCGAGCCGGCGCGAGCGGTGCGGGCAGGGATCCCGGCAGCGGGGCGTCATCCGGCGTCTCGAGCGGCATCGGCGCGCGGGCAAGCGCGCCTTCGACCGCCAGGGCCATCTCTCCGCCTCGCCGCGGAGCTGCGGCACCCCAGCGCGCCTGGAGCGTCGCGAGGGCCTGGGAGACGTCGGATGAGCGAGCCATCGGACGTCTTATAGTAGAACAGATGTTCGATATGTCAACGGCTCAGCGGCCCGTTTGCGCATCGTTCGCCGGGATCCCCGATCGGGCGACGGCGGACAGCGCAATCGACATTGCGGCAGGATGGGCTGCGTGACCCAGCGGACCATCGCGACCCCCACGATCCAGCGGCTCGTCGCCTACCTGGCGGATGCCCCGGCACCCGAACCGGAGATCGCCGACATGGCGGCGTGGCTCGCGGCCTCCCCCCGGTTCCGGGCCTTCGTCGAAACGAACCGGGACAAGATCCGCAAGAAGCTGCGCGGAGCGACGTCAACCGAGGCCAGGCTCGACGTCCGCGCCGAGCTGCAGGTCGCGGCGCTCCTGCTCGCCGACCGTCGCATCGCGCTCGCCTTCGAGGCCTATGGAGCCGGACGCCGGGGCCCTGACTTCACGGTCACGTTCCGAGCGGGCCGCGCCTTCAACGTGGAGGTGACGCGCCGGCGCGGCGGCGGCAACGCAGCGCTGGAGCCCGCAATCCTGGCCAAGCTCCGGCAGCTCCCGCCGTCCGCCTCGAACGTGATCGTGGTGGCCCTCAGCGGGGATGAGCCGTCGCCGGATCCCGGTGCCGCCCTGCGGGACCTGCGAGCTCGCGCCGACCGGCGCGACGACGCGTTCTTCGAGGCGTTCGGCTTGAACGGATCCGCGGCCTTCCACGCCGGGCTCCTGCGGCTCGCGGCGGTCGTGGCGATCCCGGCAGCTGGCCAGGCATCCGCACGGGTCGTCCACTGGCGGAACGCCGGCGCCCGGGTGCCGCTCCCGGAGCCCACCCTCCGGGCGGTGGTGGCGGCACTGGCCGGAGACGCGGCGACCGCCTGCGGCGAGCTGGGCACCCGGCCTGCCCCGACTCCCTAGCTCGCCACCGCGAGCACCACCAGCCCGACCACGATCAGCCCCAGGCCGAACCACTGGGTCGGGCGAAGGCGCTCGCCCAGCCATCCGACGGCATAGACGACCGCGATCACGGGCCCGAACGAGCTCGACAGGCCGACCAGCCACGCGAATGACACCTCGAGCCCGATCGCGTAGGCCACGAAGCCGGCGAAGTCGAACGTGGCGGCGATGACGACCAGCAGGATCGCCATCCGGCCCCACCCGCCGGCCGGCTGGAGCAGCGGCCCCAGCCGCGGCGATCCGGAACGCAGCGCCAGCGCCCAGCAGGACGATCGCGGTCAGCGTGTTCATCAGCCGCGACCCGAGGATGACCGGCATCCAGCCGTACGCCTTGATCGGACCCGCCAGCGAGACCGTCAGGATCGCGAACATCAGCAGCGTGGCGACGGCGATCATCACCCCCGGTCCCACGATCCTCGTCCCGCGCAGCGACCCGTGGAACACCAGGCCGGTCAGGACGACGCCGACCGTCGCGCACGCGGCGCCCGCCGCCTGCAGGGGCTGGAGCGTCTCGCCCCGGAACACGACCGCGAGCACGACCGTCGCGCCGCCGTAGGCCGCCACGACCGGGCTGACGACGCTGATCGGGCCGATCCGGAGCGCCGTGAAGAACGCGAGATACGCGCCGGCCGCGACGAAGCCGAGCGGGAGGCCGGCGACGATGCCCAGCATCGGCGTGGATCCCAGCCGCGACGGGTCGAGCGCGATGCCGATGCCCAGCAGGGCGAGGCTCACGACCTGGGCGCCGGCCAGCGCCCGCAGGCTGCCGATCCGGCGGGAGGCGAGGGCCGCCGTCAGGTCGGTGAAACCCCATACCACGGAGGCGAACAGGCCGAGCAGCAGACCGGTGGGCATCGGCGGAGTCTACGGGGCCGGAGGGGTCGGACCGGGAGCCGTCCCGTGCTACACTTCGCGCCCGGTCGGGCGGCTCGCCGCCGACCTCCCGGTGGGGATGTAGCTCAGCTGGGAGAGCGCCGCGTTCGCATCGCGGAGGCCAGGGGTTCGAGTCCCCTCATCTCCACCATCTCCCTCCTGCCGATCCCCGTCAGGTCCGTCCGTACCTCGGCACGGGCGACACGCGTGCGGTACCATCCCGTCCGGTCGCCCGGGGCCTCGCCGGCGCGGGACCGCGACCAATCTCCGTGGGTCGGTTGGGCAGGTGGTGAGCCCAAGGGTCTGTAAAACCCTCGCCTTCGGCTGTGGCAGTTCGATTCTGCCCCGGCCCACCAGTCTTCTCTTGGCGCGTGTCCGGCCCCTTGGGGCGATGGGACGACGATACGAGCCGATGCGCCCGAGGTCAACGGCAAGTGTGTACGTGTCGTGTGTACGGACCGCGCCGGGGGCTTGGTGGAGGCGTTGCGGCCATCGCCCGGTGGCAAGCCCGGTGGCAATCGGCGCGGGACGCCGTCGTGGCGGCCCGCACGAGGCGCCAGGCGGCCTTGCCGGTGTCCTCGCCCAGCCGGCGAACCCCGTCGGCGGGACGCACCGCCGTGCGCCCGTGTGTCGCCCGCGGCGACGGATCCAGCGACATTGCCTGGACTGCCGGCGCGCATTGATGCGATCACGGAGCGTCGAGGCTGTGCGCCGAATGCGCTCGGGCGCATAGCCTAAGCCGAGCGTGGCGTGGCTGACCTGCCTTGCCGAGGGCGGCCGGGTCTTCGCCGCATGGAACGTGGACGGGGCGATCTCCAGCATCCGGCAGATCGGCTCGACCCCGTACGAGCGCTTGTGCTCGTCGATGTAGCGGATCATCGCTTCGACGGGCGGTCGAGCAGCAAGGCCGGATTCCGGTTGATTTCGGCTGCCCGTGTCCGTCAGCAGGCACGGAAGCTGGTTGATCCGGGCTCGTCCGCGAGCCGGGCGGGCGAACGCGTGGGCCCGGGGCGAGGCGTGGAAGCCGTTCATCCGCCGAGTCTCGCCGTGAGCTACCGGGTCGAGGATGCCTCCCAGCACGGCCGCTTTGTGGAACCGAACGCGCCGGCGACGAAGCCCACCGTTCGAAGCTCGCCTTGGCCGAGCGGTCGTCGACGAGTTGGTCCGGGCGAGCGCGACGCCGCAGCCGAAGTCGACGCCGATCGCGTAAGGCACGACGCGCTGGGCCGCCGCGAACACGCCGCCGATGGGCATGGCGTAACCCGAGTGCGCGTCGGGCATCAGGATAGACCCCGGCCACGTGGCTGGTCCGGGCCGCGAACGGCGGGACGGCGCAGAACATCCGGCCCGCAGAAGATCCTGTCCACCATCGCCCGCGACCGTGGAAGGAGGGCGGCGGGCAAGCCGAGCGTGGTCAGTCGGCCACTACCAGGTTCCTGAACCCCGCCGACGCGGGGAGCGCGCGCTCATCGATGCGCCCGGCAAGTTCTGCAGAGCGTGGCGCCCACAGGTTGGCGTGGACCCGCATGCCGAGGTGGGGGATCGGCGTCGGATCCCAGCTGGCCCTCTCATGGACGATCCTGCCATCGACGATCCAGGTCACACGATCAGGTCGCCAGTCGATCGCGTACTCGTGGAAGCCCTCAGTCGTGTCGAAGCCGAGATCGATCCAGCAAGGGGAGCCACGGTAGCCGAACGCCATGGCGGCGCCGTCGTCGCCCGGGATTGAAGAAGACGTTGGTCAGCATTCGCCGCGGGTCGGAGCCGACGAACTCAATGTCGATCTCCTGCCTCGGCGCGCCGCGGTGGAGGAAGAAGCCGGTGATCAGTCCAGGTCCAGGCGCGGCGCGGATGTCAGCTCGGAATCGCCCGTAGGTGAACGCGCGAACGGACGCGAGCGCCCCGGAGCGGTAGGGTCGCAGCCCTCCTGCCGCGGCGTCGATGACAACCCGCAGGCCTGCGTCGCCGTACTCGAGGGTCTCTGGCGCGAACGATGCCAGGTTGCCCGGGAATGTCTCGGTGACGCCGGGGAACGAGGCCGAGGCCCGGGTGAGTGGGGCTTCGACGCTGGCCAGGGCCACGGTGGGGGCCGATCGGCACTCCCCCATCGTGGGCCGCCACCGACACGACGACGGCAGCACCCAAGGCGAGTCGTCCATTGGCCAGCTGTGTCGGCCCTTCTCCGGCGCACGATCTCCGAGCGAGGGTGGCCGGCCGTCCCGAAACAGGCGTGACCCTCTTGTCGCGCCAGCCGGGAACGACTTCTGCAGGCGGGGCGATCGCCAGAAGACCGCAAACGGCCTCCCAGGCTCCGTCGTCGCCGTCGCGGGGCACCAGAAAGGCGGACCGCCCCGCGGGCAAGTGGCCCAGCTCCAATCCATCAGGTGTCCGCGCGCCGGCTTCGAGAAGGACCAGCGTCCGCTCGCTGCCCACCGCGGCGGAAAGCGCCGCCGGAACGAGCGGCGGGTCCACGAGCGCGTCGAACGTCCTCCATGCCTCCGACAGCCTCCGGAGATCCAGCGGCTCCTCGTCGCCGTCGAAGGCGCGGACGCGCAGCCCGAGCATCGAGAGTGCCATGGCGAGGCTCTCTCGCTCCGCGCCGCCAGTCCACGCCAGCAGCGGACCGCGGCCCGCGACGTCAGGCGGCCTGGCTCCGTGACCTCCATCGACGACCCCGGCTCGCGCCAGGTACGGCATGATCGAGTAGGCGTTGTCGGACGCCGCATCGTGCCGCTGCGCGATCGCAGGGGAGGAGAGCGCCAGCGCCCCGAGTTCGGCGAATCGGTAGTTCATCCAGAGGTCGACGGGGCCGACGACGGGCATTGCCCGAAGAAGCGATGCCGCGCCTTCGCGGGAGAGCACGTACCCGGACAGGAGCCACAGACCCCGAACGGGCCTGAACAGGTCGTCGCACACCTCGGCTCGGAGTGCCGTTCCCCCGGCATCCGCGTACGACAGGTACAGGAGCCTCGGGCCGCCGCTGCCCGCGAACCGGTCGAGTGCCGCGCGCCAGCCGTTGTCGATGGCGGCTCTGGCGCCGGGCTTGAACCACGCGTCGTCCTCGAGGACGAGGACGAAGTCGTCGGCCCCGGCCGCGATGGTCTTCCACGCCTCCACATGTGACCGCGCCACCGCCACCTCCTGGCGGGTCATCCGCACCGGCTCATCGGCCGCGAAGGACGCCGCCAGCCGGGCGTCCGGCTGCACGTACAGCTGGTCGCCGACCCGGTACATCGGATCGACGTCGGCCGTCGCCGCGACCGAGCGGCCGTCTCGCGCATCGACGGCCGCGAGCCGTCGCGTGATCGACGTCAGTCGGGCGCCCTCGGACGTCCGGAACCTGCCGAGCTCCTTGCTCACCCGCCGCCACCGACCGGGCTGCCGGTCGAGATTCACGACCAGGATCGCCCCGATCCGGTCGGCGCCTCGGCCGAAGGCGCGAGACGCGACCGCCTGGCGCGAGCACGGTCAGCGCAGCGCCAAGTCCGGAACGCGAACGCCCGCATCGGACTCACGACCTCGGGCAGATTCATCGAGTCGCTCCTGCCCGCGCCGTCAGCGGAGGTCCATGTTGCGCCAGTTGCGGTCGTCGCCGCGGTAGGCGAGGTCCCAGCACGTTTCGGCGGCCGACTCCCAGTCGAGCAGCAGCTCGAAGTCCGGCTGGACGCCGCTCGATCAGCGCCTCGTGCGCGTGCGCGGCCAGGGACGCCGTGAGGTTCCGGGCCGGTCGTCGACTGGATCTCCGGTGCCGGATCGTCTCCCAGGAGCGTGTCGGTCGCGCGAGCCAGCGCCCGCCGCAGGACCGGGTGCCCGGCGGGGGCGGCGATCGGGTTGTTGTTGACGTAGAAGATGCGACCCTCCGTCGGCAGGTCGGCTCGCCGGAGTTCCGCCGCCGCCACCATGCCGCCGGCAGATCACGTCGTAGCACAGTGGCTGCACCTTCAGCGTGCCGTCGCGGAAGACGTCGCTCCATCCGTCGCCCAGCAGCACGTCGTCAGCGTCGACGTACAGTCCGCCCTCGGCCAGCACGAAGCACATGCGGAGATAGTCGCTGCGCATGGCGGGATGCCGGCATCGCTCGAACGCCGCGACCTCACGGGGGCCGTACCGCTCCGCGATGTAGGCGCGCGGCGGAGGCGTCGTCGAACATCCGCAACGAGAACCCTTCGTCACGAAGAGGCTCCCAGCTGTCGAGGCACTCGCGGACGTCCGGCGGCACGCCGTGTGGGTCGTGCCAGTACCGGACGAGGGTTCGCGGGATTGCGTCTGACTGCCCGGAGGCGCGCGCTTGTCGGCAGGGCCCGATCGCGCTCGAGCTGCAGGAGCGTCAGTTGTCGAATGAAGTCCGACCGCAGGACGATCGTCGTCTTCGAATCCTGGCGGGTACTGGATCATCGCCCGCTCGGACCCAGCGAGCCTGCGGACTCCCGGTCGAGGGCCACTCGCGGCGCGTCGCCGCCCCACACTCCCAGCCGACCCTGGTCGAGGTCACGGGCCCGGTCCCTCTGGTACGTCGCGTAGCGCTCGGAACCTCTGCGGAGGTAGGCGCGGCCCTCGACGACGAACCCGTCGAGCTCCCGTTCGAGGCGTAGGTGTCGAGGTCGGTCAGGTTGTTGATGAAGCCCTTGCCGCTGAAGTTCAGAGACGTGTTGCACAGGACTCCGTATCCGGTGCGCGCCTTGAAGGCGACGAGCAGGTCGTGGAGTCGAGCGTTCGTCGCGGCGCTGACGGTCTGGAGCCGAGCGGTGCCGTTCACGTGCGTCACCGCGGCGCAGCGCGTCGGTGGTGGCCCGGTAGGTGTACAGCATGTACGGGCTCTCGTGGTCGCAGCCGAACCACCGCGCCGCATCATCTTCGAGACAGACGGGCGCGATGGGTCGGAACTGCTCGCGCTGCTTGATCTCGTTCAGGCGAACTCTCGTGCTGTCGTCGAACGGCGCGGCGAGGATCGACCTGTTGCCGAGAGCGCGGGGGCCGATCTCGTACCTGCCGTTGACCCAGCCGAGGATGAGGCCGCTACTCAGCATGTCGGCCACATCCTCGTTGCTCACGTCGCATGACGTCGTAGCGGCCAGCGACGACGTCCGCGTCTGCCTCGAACGGCAGTCCGGAGTAGACGTCCCACTCGATCTTGGCTTCGCCGGTGAAGTGGAGTTGGGCGTCGATCGCCGTCCCGATTGCCGAGCCGGAATCGTTGGCGACGGGTGGCACGAAGACGTCGGAGAAGATGGCCGGTCTCCCTCCATTTGGTGTTCCAGTCGCAGTTCAGGCCGCATCCGCCGGCGATGACCAGCGGCAGGCCCTTGCGCAGGTTCGTCTCCGCGAAGCGGTGGAAGGTGTCGAAGATCCTGTCGCTGAAGATGCCGGCGAAGTTGCGGAACTCCGTCGTCCTCGACGCCCACGTTGTAGTGACACGGATGATTCGAGTTGGTCGTAGAGGTCGAGCCGCACGTCGCGGGATGAGAGAAGGAAGTCCATCAACTCCTCCTCTTCGGCGGTGGGCGTGCTTCCTTCGTCGAGAACGAGGCAAGCGCCATCAGCTTGCCCGCGTCCGACAAGCGCGAGAACGGCGCGTTCTTCGGGAAGGTCGGGTCTGCCAGCCCGTAGATCGACGCATATCGGTTGCCCGGCTCGTTCATCACGTCTGCGATCAGCGTGATGTTCATGTCCGCGATCGATCTCATAGAACGCGCCGATCGCTCCCTCCCAGATCAGCGCGTAGCAGGGCGAGCCCTGCGGGAACGGCGACATGCCAAACCCGCACAGCAGGTGCGACCTCTCGTGTGAGGACGAGAAGAACGGGATCGTCTTCCCGAAGAAGTCGACGCTCGCTGACCGTGATCTGGGCTGCGTCGATCCCGCGGTATCCGACGTGGCTCGTCGGTCCGGTGGGCCGTGCCTCGCGCGGCCACCAGCCCCCCGTGCACAGGACGTCTGGCACCTGCTCAAGCCGGCCAAAAGCATCGAGCAGGTCGCGGCTCGAGAGCGGCGTGTACCGCCAGTTCGAGTCCTTCTCCGCTTCGATTGACGAGACGAGGCGGCCGTCCCGCAGGTGGGCGACGGCGCCGTCGTGACCCGGGTTGTAGGACACGATATTCATTCAGTGAGCCTCATCATCGGCCGTGCCCCACACTTGGTGTCACTGCGCGGAGGCCGCGAGCCGGAGGCTCGAGATGTTAGGTCAGAGTCCGTACGTATCTGCGTGTGCGCACTACCACTCGCCGGTCGGCGTCGGTGCCGAACCCCATCATCAGGTTGACGCCCCTGCTGCCTGGCCATCAGATTGACATCTCCCGTTTGCCCCGCGGTTGCGAGTCCGCCAAACGAGCACGGCGCGCGTCGGCTATAAGAGCCGATGAGCTCGCGCCTCTCGGACGGCGGCGCAGGGGCCTCGGCCAGCCAGCTACGTCCTAGGCGATTTCCGGTCGACGACGAACGGCTCGTCCGTCAAGCCGCCCCGGAAGAGGTCCTCGTTCAGCAACTTGAGGAGCGTGGTCGGATCGGCGTCGTCGAACACGAGACTGCCGTTCCTGATCAGGCCGGAGGCGTCGAGACCCTGTCGGCGTGCGTACTGGCGGATCCGGGCGATCGACACGTCCTTGAGGTGGCCCCGCGCCTGGATGCTGAAGAGGACTCGCCGCAAGCGTGAATTCGTCCGGCAGCGCTCCGCGAGCCGCTCGGCGCCGTCGCCCTCGAGGGGCAGGTGCTCGGCGATCCCTCCGATCCAGTCCTTGACCCTCCCCTGTAGGGCGGGGGTGTCGCGGAACCACTGCTCGAACGCCGGCTGGTTGAAAGCCACGACCCGATCGGGGCTGACGATCATGTCCACCCGGTCCTCGAACAGGAACACGTCGTCCTCGATCCTGGTCAGGACGTCGCGCTTGGGGGTCAGGAATCGGCCCTGCCGGACCACCTTCGCCGGGTTGGACTTGGATACGAACGCGAGCCGGCTGCCCGGGTCGCGCCCGATGAGGGTCGCGTAGAAGAGCTGCGGGCGCTCCGCCACGACGGCCGGCGTCATAACGTCCGCCTCCGGCCCCGCGTCAAGGAATGAGAGGACCCCCATCGAGTCCTCGACGGCAGAGCGGTCGAGGAGGAAGTACTGACCCTCCTCCAGCTGGGCGTCGGGGTCGTATCGCCGGACCTCCATGGTCTCGAGGTCCTCGATCGCGCGGTCGGCGTTGCGCCGCAGGGCGTCGCGAGCGTCGTCGGCGACGTTGACGTGGCCCCCGACCACGTGCACCCCGGACCTCCGGGCAACCAGCAGGGTCAGCGTCGGATCGTCCGGCTCAATGACGAAGCCGGCTGGCGCATTCACTCGTGCTCCCTCCCCTCCGCGGAGAGAACGAGGACACCCGTCGCTAGTGTCGTAGCGAGGATGGTCTCCCCCCCGATCGGCCGACGTGGCGTCACCAGGTACGCCTGCCAGCCAGCCTTCGTGGTGACCTTGACGACGCGTCGCCGGAACAGGTAGAGCACCGGGTTGATCTGCAGCAGGTCCGACTGGACGTAGATCAGCGCCGCGACGAGGAGGAAGAGCAGGTAGCTCACGACGTCGCGGTCGCTTGGCTCGCTCAGGGTCACGAACGGCAGCAGGTACGTCGCGAGGTAGGCTGCCACTTCCGCGCCCTGGTCCTCGACCTTCGTGAGCGCGAAGCCGGCCGGGCCCTTCGCCCGTTCGGCGGACAGCACCCACGCCGCAGCCGCGAGGCCGACGGCGGCGAGGACCCAGCAGCCCGCGACGAGGGCGGGCCTCTGGAACCTGAGGGCGAGGATGGCGAACAGGAAGCTGTAGGAGCTGAGGAACAGACCGAGCCGGACCATGGGCTGCGACTTCCCCTTTGAGGCCTGCGTTCACTGCCATTGTGCAAGAACGCAGCGTGACAGCCAACCTGGCACAGGGACCTGCGACCCTCGTGTTTGGTGAACCAGGAGGTGGCGTGAGCCTCATCGTCGAATTCGATCGCAGCGTCGCCGGTGAGCGGCCGGTCATCCTCGGCCCGTTCAAGATGGTCGAGCTGAGGCATCGCCGTGTCATCGCCGGAGATCACAGGATCGTGCGCATGACGAGTGGGATCTGGGCCATCGGGGCCGGCTTCCTCGAGGTGAGCGTCCGGTCGGCGGCAATCGGAGGGCGAGTGTCGCTCTTGTTTGCGGAGCCCTGGGGTCGTCGGGAACGCAAGCTGACCGTCCCGCGGGTCACACTCGTCGGCGAGCGGCTATCGGAAGGCGAATCGGGTTTGTGGCTCGCGTCTGACCAGGATGACGGGCGGACGTGGGTGCTGGAATCGAGTGGCGACGCCTACGACCGCCTCCTCGCGGCGTAGTCTCGGCAAGTTCTGGTTTCTGGTCGCCGCAGCCTCCCTTCGGAGACCAGGGAAGCGCCTACACTAGCCAACTTGTCGCTCGCGTGTCGATCGGTCAGTGCCGCCGCGTGAGTTCTGGTGGACTAAACCGTATGCATCCAACCTGCTATTGCGCACGTGCTCGAAGGACCTGGGCCGCGAGGTCGTCGCGGACGCGCTCCGCGACCTCCGGCCGAGGCTCGATCGCCTCGAGGCCCTCTCGCAGCGCTTCGAGATCGAGGTCCGCACTGATCAAGTCGGCGAACGCTTGCGACTCCGCTGGGAGGACCAGGCTCACCGCGGCGAGCAGCGCCGGGCCGTCGGGCATGCCGACGGCCGTCGTCAGGATGCCGAGACCGGCGAACCCGGGCGGGAGATAGCCGAGGACCCGCCCGAAGACGTCCCATTCCTCAGTGAACCGCGATGCAAGTCGCGTGCCGCCGCGAGGTCCAAGTCCGAGGCCCGGTCGAGGGCGGCGGCGAGCACGGCTGGGTTGACGTGGCGCGCGCCGTCGATCAGCGCGGCGCCAGCGCCCGCATCCTCGAGCCACGGGCCTGCGTCCCCGATCGAATCGGTGCGGGCGCGGTCGAGGCCCATAAGCTGCTCCAGCCGGCCGAGCGCATTTCTGTCCGGCTGCGCCACGGGCAGCCCCACCAGGAGGCGCGCGAAGTCAAGGAGCCCCCGGAACCGGAGGTCGCCGTCGGGGCCGTCGGGGCCTGCAGCCGAGGCCGCCCAGTCCTCGAGCGCGGCGTCCATCTCCGACGCCCCGGAAGCCGGCCTCCACCCCGCGGTAGCGCGCGAGGTATCGCGGGAGCTGATCGACGGTCCGCCGCAGCGCCGCCCGCACGACTGCGGGCTCCACCTCGTACCCCGCGACCCACAGCTGAGCCGCGAGCTGGTGGTGCCAGCGAATCCCGCGCCCGAAGCGCAGGCGGCACAGCGCAAGGAGCTGTTCGTGCGTGCGGGCGATTCCCCGGTTCCCTGCGAGGGCTCGAGGGACCAAGCCGGCGCGCAACCACCCGTGCACGGTCTCCGCGGTCGCGTCGGTCCAGCCGTTATCGCGGGCGTACTCGGCCAGGCGCCGGTACCGGCTAGTCCTGGTCATCGGAGCAGCAGGGGCGTCGTGGCGAGGACGGCGCGTCCGAGGGTCAGACTGCTCGGCCGATCGAGGAAGGCCCTCCAGGCGACCAGGAGGGCGAGGAACGCGATCAGCGTGCGAAAGTCTCTCATGTCACATACCACCTTGGGTCTGGTGATTAAACAAGATACGGGTCGCGCGCCCGTCGCGTCGGCACCATCAGTGAAACCGCCCCGCGGGCATAGCGGGTACGAACGGTCGCATCCCAGCGGCGGCCTCCGGCGCACGGTCGCACCAGCGACGCGATCCTGCTGCCTCTAGCGGCATGGGTACTGCGCGCAGCCGTCTCAGGTCTGCGCGGAGCGGTTCAGCCCCCGGATCGTGA
>CAVRGY010000018.1:0-274735 GCA_963720825.1 uncultured Chloroflexia bacterium
CACTCCGAGTTCAGCCTGCTCGACGGGCTGGGGCGGATCACCGACCTCGTCGACACGTCGGTCAAGCACGGCTTCGACAGCCTCGCGGTCACCGATCACGGCGCGCTCTACGGGGCCGTCGCGTTCTACCAGGCCGCGACCCGGAAGGGCATCAAGCCGATCATCGGCGTCGAGACCTACGTCGCCCGGCGGTCGATGCTGGACAAGGAGGGCAAGGCGGACAGCCAGCCCTTCCACCTGGTCCTGCTGGCCACGGACATGACCGGCTACCAGAACCTCAACCGGCTGCTCACCGACGCCCACGTGGACGGCTACTACTACAAGCCGCGGATCGACCGGGAGCACCTCGCCAAGCACAGCAAGGGCCTGGTGGGCCTGTCGGCGTGTCTCAGCGGCGAGATCCCCAAGGCGCTCGAGGTCGAGGACTGGGAGCTCGCGCGAAAGCTTGCCGGCGAGTACGGGGACATCTTCGGCAAGGACCGCTTCTACCTCGAGCTCCAGGACCACGGCATCCCGGACCAGCGCAAGCTCAACGAGCAGCTGCTCCGCCTGGCGCCCGAGATGAACCTGCCGCTGGTCGTGACCAACGACCTGCACTACGTCCACAAGGCGCAGCACGAGGCCCATGACGTCCTGCTGTGCGTCGGCACCGGCAGCAATCTCGACACGCCCAACCGGATGCGCTTCGACACCCAGGAGTTCTATCTCAAGACCGCGGCCGAGATGTTCGCGCTGTTCCCGGACCAGCGGGAGGCATACCTCAACACCCGCCGGGTCGCCGAGATGGTCGACCTCACGCTGCCGCTGGGCGAGACGCGCATCCCGCACTTCCCGGTGCCCGAGGGCGAGACGGTCGAGACGTGGCTGCGCAAGGAGTGCGAGGCGGGCCTCGTCCGGCGATACGGCGCGATCACGCCCCAAGCTCCAGGAGCGGCTGGACTACGAGCTGGGCGTGATCATCTCGATGGGCTACGCCGGCTACTTCCTGATCGTGGCGGACTTCGTCCGGTTCGCCCGGCAGCAGGGGATCGCGACCACCTGCCGGGGGTCGGCGCCGGGCTCCATCGTGACCTACACGCTGGGCATCACGCCCGTGGACCCGATCGACTACGGGCTCCCGTTCGAGCGGTTCCTCAACCCCGACCGGGTGACGATGCCCGACATCGACGTGGACTTCGAGGACGAGCGCCGGGACGAGGTCATCAACTACGTCAGCCACAAGTACGGCCAGGACCACGTGGCGCAGATCATCACCTTCGGCACGATGCTCGCGCGAGCCGCGATCCGCGACGTCGGCCGGGTGCTGGGCATGTCCTACGGCGACGTGGACCGGATCGCCAAGGCTGTGCCCAACCAGCTCGGGATCAAGCTCGAGGAGGCGGTCCAGCTGTCGCCCCAGCTCAAGGAGATGCAGGACGGCGATCCCCAGATCGCGAAGCTGCTCGGCCTTGCCCGCCAGCTCGAGGGCGTCGCCCGCAACGCGTCGACGCACGCCGCGGGCGTGGTCATCAGCCGCGAGCCCCTGACGGAGCTGATGCCGCTCCAGAAGGCGACCAACTCCGACGCGCTGATGACCCAGTACGAGATGCACGCCATCGAGGCGCTTGGCCTGCTCAAGTTCGACTTCCTGGGGCTGTCGAACCTGACGATCCTGCGCAAGGCCGTGGACCTCATCCGGGACCATCGCGGCGTCACCGTCGACCTCGACAACATCCCGCTCGACGACGCGAAGACGTTCGCGCTGCTGGCGTCGGGCGAGACGACGGGCGTGTTCCAGCTCGAGTCGGCGGGCATGCGCCGCTACGTCCGCGACCTCCAGCCGACGTCGGTGTTCGACCTCGCCGCGATGGTCGCGCTGTACCGCCCTGGCCCGATGGACAACATCCCGTCGTACATCCGGCGCAAGCACGGCCAGGAGACGGTCGAGTACCTGCACCCGCTGCTCGAGCCGTTCCTCAACCGGACCTACGGGATCTTCGTGTACCAGGAGGACATCATGGCCGCGGCCATCGCCCTCGGCGGGTTCACGGGTCCCGAGGCGGACACGCTGGGCTACGCGATCCGCAAGAAGAAGTCATCGGTCCTGCGGTCGATGAAGGACAAGTTCGTGACCCAGGCGGCCGAACGCGGTGTCGCACGCCGCAGACGATCGACGCCGTGTTCAAGGCGTTCGAGCCGTTCGAGCGCTACGGGTTCAACAAGGCGCACGCCACGTGCTACGGCCTGATCGCGTACCAGACCGCGTACCTCAAGGCGAACTACACGGTCGAGTACATGACGTCCGTGCTGACCGCGTTCCGCGACAACGCGGAGAAGGTGGCCGCGGCGATCGCCGAGTGCCGGCGCCTCGGGATCGAGGTCCGGACACCGGACGTCCACCGGTCAGGGCTCGGGTTCACCGTCGAGGGCGAGGCGATCCGGTTCGGGCTGCTCGCGGTCAAGAACATCGGCGAGGGCGCGATCCAGTCGATCATCGACGCCCGCGAGGAGGGCGGCGAGTTCCGCTCGCTCACCGACTTCTGCACCCGGGTCGACCTGCGGCTGTCCAACCGCAAGGTCCTTGAGTCACTGGCCAAGGTCGGCGCACTCAACATGCTCGGCCACCCGGCCCAGATCCTGCTCGGCCTCGACGACGCGCTCGCGGCGGGCCAGGCGACGCAGCGCGACCGCGTCTCCGGCCAGACCTCGCTGTTCGACCTCGCGGGTGACGAGGCGACCACCCTGGAGCGGCCGCTGCCGGCGACGCCCGAGACCCCGGTCCGCGAGCGCCTTCGCTGGGAGAAGGAGCTGCTGGGCCTGTACCTCTCCGACCACCCGATGGGCGAGGTCGCCGAGCGCGTCGGGCAGTACGTGACCGCGTATTCGGGCGATCTCAAGGACGAGTCGCTCGATGGGCAGCGGGTGGTGCTGGGCGGGATCGTGACCGGGCAGCGGACGATCATCACCAAGACCAAGTCGACGATGGCCGTGGTCACGCTCGAGGACCTCCAGGGGACACTCGAGGTGGTGGTGTTCCCGCGGACCTACGAGCAGACGCTGGGCCAGTGGCGCGACGGCGCGATCCTGCTGGTGGCCGGCCGGGTCGACCATCGCGGTGACGAGGCATCGGTGCTCGCGGACGCGGTGTGGGACTGGGACACGGTCGCGGAGCGTGGGCCCGAGGCGTTTGCGCGCGAGGTGGGCACTCTGGACCGACGGGGCGGTCGTCGGGGTGGGGGAGGACCGGGCGGCGGGCAGAATGGCCGTGGGTCGAACGGCAACGGGGGCTACGGGCCAGCGGGTCGCGAGCCGGTCGCGGTCGGACCGGGGTCCGTCGACGCAACCGGCGCCGGGGACCGCGTCCGCCGGCGCGCCACCGGTCCGCGTGTCCCCGGTCCGCGATGCCGAGCCCGGCGCGTCGCTGCCGCGGGTGGCCCCGGCGGAGCCGATCGCCGCCTACGCCGAGCCGCCGGACCTCGCGGCGGCATCGGCGAGCGACGCGCGAAGCGACGCCGAGGAGCCGGCGCTCCCGGACGAGCAGCGGGCGGAAGCCGCGGCGGCTGCCCAGGCGCCGAGCGCGCCGATCGAGGCCGCGCCCGGGGCGGTGCTCAACGTCCGCTTCGCGCGCGACGCCGGCACCGAGCGTGTCGTATCCGCGATGCAGGCGTTCAAGTCGCTGCTCCGAGAGCGACCCGGGCAGACGCGCGTGGTCGTCCACGTGCCGGCGCCCGGTGGTTCGGCACTACCCATGGAGCTGCGGGGCGTGGCGTACGACTCGGAGCTGCAGGCGGAGGTCCGACGGCGGGTCGGGGACGGGGTGATCGAGCTCAGGCTGGGCTGACGAGGTGCTGGCCTCGCCGATGCGCCGGCCGACCGGTGGTTCGAAGCCGGTCGCCGTGCTGCGTCAGTGACCAGCCAGCCGGCGGACCTCGCGAACCCCGGACAGCTTGTCGTGGAACTCGGAGCGGATCCGGTTGAGCGCGGGCCGCTCGATGTCCAGCTCCTCCGCCATCCGGTTGACCAGCCAGGCCTCGGTGGCGTCGACCTCGTCGTCGACCGCCATCACCATCAGGCAGCACCGGAGCAGGCGTTCGCGGTCCTCCATGGTGCTGATCGCCTTGAACTCGCGGGTGACGAGGTAGTCCTCGGTCGGTCCGAACCGCACCGCCTGCGACCGGGCGAGGTCGACGACCAGCGCCGTCGACGTCGCGTCCAGCCCGCCGACCTCGGCCACGATCCGGGTCATCTCGGCCGCCTCGGCGTCGGTCACCTGGAGGTCCGCGTTGGCCGCTCGTCCGAGCAGGTACGCGAACGCGGCCACGAACCGTGCGCGTGCCGGGGGCAGCGAGGTCAGCCGGGCTTCGATGCGGCGCACGCTCGCCGTCTCGCCGGCGGGCGTGGCGGGCAGCGGTGCGTGGGGGTCGAACGGGAGGCCCTCCGACGGGGGTGCATCGAGGCCGAGGACACGGCGGAACACGCTCATTGGAACTCCGGGACTGGGTGGCCGAGCCCCGAGTCTACCGCCGGGGCTCAGTCGCCGCCTTTGACCTGGTAGCGCGCCAGCCGGATCGCCGCGAGCAGGGTGCCACCGACGAGGACCACGACGATCAGCGTCAGCGAACCCTGCAGGTCCAGGCCATCGCGCGCGACCGCCGGCGGGGACACGGCGTCGATCACACCCAGCGTTGCCTCCCGCAGGCTCAGGCTCTTGGTGCCCGGCAGGATCCCGGCCAGCCAGCCCTCCCACAGCAGCGTGTACACGAGGCCGACGACGAGCGCCCGGGTCGTGATCACGCTGACCGCGACGAACGCGGTCGCATAGGCGAACGATCCGACGATCACGCCGATCGCGAAGCCGGCGAGCGCCCCGGACGCCGTGCCCAGCAGGATGCCCGTGACGACGGCCGACACGCCGGTGAAGATCGCGGTCACGATGCCGGCCACGGCGATCTTGGCCAGCACGATCTGCCAGCGCGGGATGGGCTTGGTCAGGAGCGCCACGCCGGTCCCGTCATCGAGCTCGCTGCCCAGGGCTGTCGTCCCGAACACCAGCGCGGTCAGCGGGAGCACGGTGCGGATGATCAGGAGGCTGAGGATCGCCCGATCGTCCGCCACGCCATCGCCGGCGACGCGCGACAGGAGGGCGACGAGCACGGGCACCAGCGCGAGAAGGACCATCAGGATCGTGCGCCGCCGGCCGAGCAGGGCACGGAACGTCGCCCGGGCGATCGTCCACATGACCCACATCGCGCTCATCGTGCCACGAGGTAGGCGAACACGCGCTCGAGCGACTCGTCGGTCGGGAGCACCTCGTGGATCGTGACCCCGGCAGTGCGTGCGGCCCGGGGCAGCAGCCGGGCGAACCGGTCGCCGTCGCCCGTCCGGACGAGCAGCCCGCCGGGATGGAGCTCGACGCCGGCGACGGACTCGTCGGGGAGCAGCGCGGTGGCCAGCCTCCGGTCATCCCCGGAGCGGATCTCGATCGTCCGCGGGCGGTCCGTCATCAGGCGGCGGATCTGCCGGAAGTCGCCCCACGCGGCGAGGCGGCCGGCGTAGATCACAAGGATCGAGTCGGCGAGGCGCTCGACCTCTTCCAGGATGTGCGACGAGAACAGGATCGTCCGGCCTTCGGCGGCCATCGACCGCAGCAGGTCGATCATGTGCAGCCGCTGCCGCGGGTCCATCCCGTTGAACGGCTCGTCGAGCAGCAGGATCGGCGGATCGTGGACGAGGCTGCCGGCGATCTTGGCCCGCTGCTGCATCCCCTTGGAGTAGGTGCCGATGGCGCGGTCCGCCGCGGCCGCCAGGTCCACCGTCGCGATCGCCCGCGCTGCGGCGGCACGCGGATCCGGCAGCCGGTGGAGGCGGGCGTTGAACTCCGCGTACTGGCGGCCGGTCATGTGCGCGGGGACGGCCTCGCGCTCCGGCACGAGCCCGAGACGGCTGTAGATGGCCGGATTGCCCCACGCCGTCTCGCCCGCGATCCGGACGCGCCCGGTCGACGGCGCAAGCAGCCCGGCGGTCATGTGCAGGATCGTCGTCTTGCCGGCCCCGTTGGGGCCGAGCAGGCCGGTCACGCCGGGTCCGAGCGAGAACGAGATGTCGTTGACGGCCACGACGTTGCCGTACCAGCGTGAGGCGTGATCGAGCTCGATGGCGAGGTTCGTCGCCGGCGCGGGCGGTGCAGGCGGTGGCGGCGGCGAGGGAGCGTCGGGGACCGGCGACGGCGCAGCGGCCGGCGCTGCCGCGGGCGGTGGGGTCTGGCGCATGTCGCTCATGCCGAGATCCGCTGGTATCGCCGGAGCAGGATCGCCCCCAGCACGACCATCGCACCGATCGCGGTCGCGAAGTAGATCTCGGGGGCGAGCGCGGCGGCGCGCACCGGGTCGCTGTCCGGGCGCACGTCGAACAGCCACGCGTTGGTGGCGGTCAGCACGTCCTGCGCGCTGGCGAGCACCGTCCAGCGGGCGAGGTCGTGGCGCGCGACCTGCTCCGCGATCTGGGCGATGACCGGCGGGATCACGATCACCGCGATGATCGCCGCCGTCGCATACGCCCGGCGCGGCGTGAACGCGGATACCGTGACGGCGATCGCGCCCAGCAGGCCTGCCGTGAGCAGCCCCTGCCCGATGATCGCGGGCAGGACCGGCAGGTTGTCGCCCAGCTCCGCGATGATGTCGGGCGCCGACAGGATCCGGCCCAGGAACACGATCGCCTGGGGCAGCAGGACCAGGATCAGGATCGCGATCGCGAAGCCGCCGACCCTCGCGATGACGTAGTCGGTGCGTGCCAGCGCTCGCGAGAAGTACAGCGACAGCACGTGGTAGCGCTGGTCCTTGCCCAGCAGCTCCGGGGCCTGCGCGGCGCAGAACAGGAACACGATCTGCGCGATGGCGCCGTACAGCGAGTCGTAGCGCAGCGGCGAGGCCTCGGCGAGCAGCTGGCCGGCCTCGCCCGCCTGGCGCGCGAGCGCGAGGATGGCGACGGCGACGATCGCGGGCACGATGCCCATCGCCGCCAGGCCGAACGGGATGATCTTCGCCCGCCCGCCGCGCCCGACGCCGTACGTGGTCCGGATCGTGTAGGCCATGAGCGCGAACAGCGCATGGCGGCGGCCGAGCCGGGGGCCGTCGTAATGGCGGTAGCCGAGGTCGTAGATGCTCCCGGTCGAGGGCGCACCGCTGGCGGCGGTACCGCGTCCGTTGGCGGCGGTTCCCGCGCCCGCCGGGACCTCGCCGGTCACGACGTGGCTCCCGGTCCGGGGGTCGGCGCGACCGGGGTTGCCGAGGCGGCCGCCGCCCCGCCCGGGGTCGCGGGCACGTCGTCGCGGAACAGGTCCTCGAGGCTTCGCCGCCGGGGCTCGAGACGGACCAGGGCGAGACCCAGGTCGGCGACGGCGTCGCGCACGATGTCGTAGGCGGGCTCGGAGTCGATCGCCACCAGCAGTGCGCGTCCGTCGGGCGTGACCGGCAGCCCACGTGCGACGAGCGCCGCCGTCAGGGCCTCCTCACCGTCCTCGACCTCGACCGCGACCATCCCCGTTCGGCCGGTCAGCGAGCCCAGCGGCGCCGCCTGGAGCAGCCGGCCGCCCTCGATCGCGACCAGGAAGTCGCACACCCGCTCGATCTCGCCCAGCAGGTGGCTGGCCACGATGATCGCGATGCCGAACTCGTGCCCGGTTCGTTCGATCAGGCGCAGCATCTCGTCCCGACCACCGGGGTCGAGGCCGTTGGTCGGCTCGTCGAGCAACAGCAGTGTCGGATCGTGGACCAGCGCCTGGGCCAGCTTGACGCGCTGCTTCATCCCGGTCGAATAGCCGCCGATCGCGCGGTACCGCTCCTCGTACAGGCCGACATGGCGCAGGACCTCGGCCGTCCGCTCCCGCGCCGCGTTGGCGGGCAGCCCGCTCATCCGCGCGAGGTGGGTGACCAGGTCCGTCGCGGTCAGGTCGGGCGGCAGGGCATCGTGCTCCGGCATGTAGCCGACGAACTGGCGGATGCTCGGGCCCTCGGTGCGCACGTCGAGGTCGAGCACCGTCGCGGATCCGCTCGTGACGTCGATGAGCCCGAGCAGGATCTTGATCAGCGTGCTCTTGCCCGCCCCGTTCGAGCCGACCAGCCCCACGATCCCGGGCTCGATGTCGACGCTGAGGTCGTCGAGCGCGGTCACGCCCGGGTACCGCTTGGTCAGGTTCGACGTGGAGACGAGCGGGCTCACCGGGCGAGGGTACCTGCCGCCGGCAACTGCGGACGCCTGCCGTTCGGCCATGCCCGCCGGTTCCGTGGAACTGCGCCGCTGCCCCATCGGGCATGCCTGCGGCCCGTGCGGGCGCACCCGCGGGTCTGGCCTTCGGGCGGCCGTGCGTGCGACGATGCCGCGTAGCCGCGCCTGCGTGCAGCGCGGCGGCGCCAGGCATCGACCGGCCGGGCGAGCCAGGTGCACGTCATGAGCCCGAGGACCGCCATGCCCCAGCTCGTCGTCAACGGCGCGATGCTCACCTGCGCGTTCGGGGTCGCGCCCGCCACGCTGACCGTGATCCGGCCCACCATCAACATCGCCGGCCAGCCGGCAGCCACGATCATGGACTTCGCGCCCAACACCAACATCGCGCCGTTCGGCATGTGCACGACCCTGTCCAACCCGCAGGTCGCCAGCGCCACCTCGGCCGCCTCCGGCGTGCTGACCCCGCAGCCGTGCATGCCGGTGACGACCAGCCCGTGGACCCCCGGATCGTCGACGATGATGATCGAGAACAATCCCGCCCTGACCGACAGCTCGACCTGCATGTGCGCGTGGGGCGGCATGATCACGATCACCCAGCCCGGCCAGATGACGGTGAGCGTCGGAGGCTAGCCGCCGGGTCCGCGGCCCCCGACATCGTCGACGAAGGCGCGCACCTCCGCCGGCGTCCGAAGGCGGAACACCGTCGCGTGGTCCCAGCTGCCGTCGGCGTGGAGCGCTTCGTACTTGCGGCGGGTGGGCGTGTGGCGGGTCCACGCCCACACGATGATGTTGTGCTCGGGCCTCGGATCGATCAGGTTGGGCCACGGCTCCCGGTTGCCGTTCCACAGCTCCTCGCGCGTGATCGTCCGCCGCAACGTGCGCGCCACGACCCGGCGAAGGACGATCGTCCGTGGCAGGTCGAGCCAGACCACCGTGTCTGCCCGGGGCCACACGACCTGGGCGACCCCGTGGCTCGTGTAGTTGCCGTCGATCACCCAGGCATCGCGCTCCGCGAACGCCGCGACCTTCTCCTGGAACGCGTCATCGTCCAGTGGCCGCCAGCCCGACTGGTGGAAGACGGAGTCGAGCTCGAGATGGGGGAGCCCGAGGGCCCGGGACAGGGTGCGGGCCATCGTCGTCTTGCCCGAAGCGCTCGACCCGATGACCGAGACCCGCTGCATCGGTCGCATCTCCATGGCATCTCGTCTGGCGGTATCAATCTCGACAGACCAAGGGCGGCGCCTCGAGCCGCTCCCGATGGCGCCGCGCTTCAGGGTCGCAGGCCCTCCACCGCGAACCCCATGGCCCGTGCCGCGATGCCAAGCGCCTGGTCATGCGTGGCGAACCTGAGCGTGTCGTACTGGTCCCGCGCGAGCAACGCCGTCGCCAGGTGCAGGGCGTCAAGCGAACCGATCGACGTTGGGAATGGCTCGGCCGCCCGCTCCAGGACATTCGATGCAAGCGGGACAAGGTCCATGCTGCCGATGGCCTCGAGCGCATCGGCGCGATGCTGTGCCACGGCCTTGTCGCTGAGCCGGAGCTGGATCCGAGCTCGGTCGATGGTGCGGAGGCATTCGAGCCGGATGAGCTCGCTCGACACGGCCACGTCGATCTGACGCCACGAGCCCAGCCGCCCGGGCTCGCCGAGAATCACGCGGAGCAGCACCGACGAGTCGACGTAGACGTTCAACGGCCCTGGCGTTCCTCGAGCAGCAGCTCGGTCGAGTCTGTTGGCCATCCAGCGGAGGGATAGGAACGCGTCCGTACGGCCCTGAACGGCGTTCGAGCCGGACGGATGGAGATGTGCCGAGTCGCGCTCGCTGCGACGATCCGGGCGATCGGACGGTCGCGATCAGTCACCTCGACCTCGTCCCCGATCTCCGCCGCTCTCAGGTACTTCGAGAGCTGGTTCTTGAGCTCCGCCACACCCACACGTCTCATGGCTACATCTAGCCACAAGTGGCCATCTCCGTCAATCACTGCCGGGCACGGCGAACAGCGTTCCCGTTGGTCCGCTCACGCGATACGCCGGATGAGGAGAGATGATCCGCAGGGGGTGGTACCGAAGGTGGGATTCGAACCCACACGAGGTTGCCCTCAACGGTGTTTGAGACCGTCGCGTCTGCCATTCCGCCACTTCGGCACGTCGGGCAATCGTAGCCGACGGCGCGACCTGGTCGAACCCGCGACGGGTCGGCTCGCATGGCCGGATGGTCCGACGCACCACCAGTACCCACGACCCGTGGTCGGGTGGCGATCGATGGGCGAAGGTGAGTTGGGGTCAATCATGTCGAGTCCGGGATGTTCACGATGCGAGACGAGCAGAAATCCGCGCGCCGCGATGCCGACCGTGTCGGCGCGCGCGCGTGGAGGTGGGTGGCATCCGGCCAGGCGCTCGCCGAGTTCGCGCTCACCCTGGCCCTCGTTGCGGTGATCGCGATCGCAGCAACGCTCTATCTCGGCGCCCAGACGTCGGGCGTTCTGTCCACGATCGGGGACGGGATGAATGGGATCGGCGGCGCACCGGCGACCACGCCTCCGAGCGGGTACACCAAGAAGAAGACCTGCAAGCAGGCCGGCTACACGTGGGTCACCAAGCCAAAGCCCGCGCACTGCACCTGATCGACGACGTCGGCTGCGGCAGCGTCGGATTCACCTTCCGGGGGGTCAGCGCATGGGGCGGATGACCGGGCGTCGCACCGCCCGCGGCCGGCCAACACTCGTCGGCCCCGATGCTAGACTCGCCGCGCCTCACCATCCCCGTCAGGAGGGCCGCGCCCGTCGTGCAGGACGCCCGCGCGTCCGAGGCCGTTGACGATCCGATCCAGCGCCGCGACCTGATCCTGCTGGAACAGGCGCGGGAGGGCAGCCTGGACGCGTTCAACAGCCTCGTCGAGTGCTACCAGGACCACCTCTTTGCGCTTGTCGCGCGAATGGTTCCCGACCGGGACCAGGCCGGTGACGCGGTCCAGGAGGCGTTTTTCTCGGCGTACCGCAACCTTCGCGCGTTCCGCGGCGGCAGCGTTCGATCGTGGCTGAGCCGGATCGCGGTCAACGCGGCGATGGACCAGCAGCGGCTCAGGAAGCGCCGGCCGTCGCAGCCCTACCCGGAGCTCGAGGACGACACCTGGCAGCCGCCCGCGGGTCCCGAGGCGGACCCCGAGCGCACGGCGATGCGCAGCGAACGCGCGCGGGCGCTCGAGGCGGCGCTGGGGGAGATCACGCCCGACCAGCGGTACGCGATCGTGCTGTTCGATGTCGAAGGCTTCGACTACTCGGAGATCGCCGAGATGACCGGCGTGTCGCTGGGCACCGTGAAGTCCCGGATCCACCGTGGCCGGCTCGCGCTGCGGGACCGGCTCGCGGGCTCGATCGGACTGTTCCGCGGGGAGGACGGCTGATGTCCCGCAACCCCGATCCCCACGACCCCGCGATGGACGGCCTCGGGCCGGTCACCGCCCACGCCTCGGGCGATGCGCCTGGCTCGCCTGCGCCCGCGCTGCGGGAACCAGCGAGCGACGAGGATCGTCAAGGGATCGAGATGTCCCGCCACCCCGATCCCCACGACCATCCGGCTCACGACCTCGAGCTGGTCGCCGCCCATGCAGCCGGTGATGCGACAGGGCTTGACCTTGAAGCCGCGACGACGCTGATTGCGACCTGTCCCGAGTGCGCCACGCTCCACCGCGACCTCCGGGCGATCGCTGCCGCACTGCCCGAGCTCCCTGCGCCCGTCCGCCACCGCGACTTCCGGTTGTCCGAGGACCAGGCCGCCGCGCTCCGCACGAACCGCTGGCGCCGCCTGGTCGGCGTGCTCGCCGGTCCGCGGTTCAGCTTCGCTGCCCCGCTGGGCACCGGGCTTGCCACCCTCGGCATCGCCGTCCTGGTCGTCTCGGGCAGCCTCGGCCTCCCGTTCGCGACCGGTGGTGCCACGAGCGCGGAACGCGCCGCGTCGGGGCAGCAGTTCGCAGTGCAGTCTCCGGTGCCCGTCCGGCGCCACAGCTGTGGATGGCGCAGGCGCCCCCGCGAGCCAGCCTGCCCCCCCAGGCGGCGTCGACGAGCGCTCCCGGCGCAGCGACGGTGGCTCCGGAAGCGCCGGCGACAACCTCGGGCACGGATACCGCGGCCGGTGACGGCACCGACACGAGCAATGCCGCTGGTGGAGACATCCAGGCCGAGGGCGCACCAACCTCCGGCGACAAGTCATCGGCCGGGCGCGACCTCAGCGTGCAGCCCGGCATCGACGGCCGCGATATCCCGATCGTCGTGGGTGTTGCCGCTGTCCTGCTCGGGCTGACGCTCGTGGTGCTCCGGCAGCTGTTCCGCCGCCTCGCCTGAGCTGCGCGGCCGAGCCTCCGGCCGGCGGTCGGCGGCGAACCGCTACCCGAAGCCCAGCGGCAGCCGGACCGTGAACGTCGATCCGTGACCGGCGATCCCGTCGCTCCGGACGTCGATCGTTCCGCCGTGGGCCACCGCCAGATTTCGCGCGATGGTCAGGCCCAGGCCGCTGCCGCCGGTGTCGCGCCGGCGAAAGAACCGCACGAATACCCGGTCAAGGTCCTCGGGGCGGATGCCCTCGCCATCGTCGGTCACCGTCAGCACGGCGTCGTCGCCGTCGCGCTGTACGTCGACGCCGACCGCGCCGCCGGATGGAGTGTGGCGAAGCGCGTTGGTGACAAGGATTGCGAGGATCTCGCGGACGCGGACCGGGTCAACATCTGCCTCGACGGGCCCGCCGCCGGCTGCGCGGAGATCGACGCCCCCGGCCGACGCCGCAATCGCATGCGCGCTGACCACGTCCTGCGCGAGGCCGCGAAGCTCCACCGCCTCGCGATGGAGCGGCAGCGCGCCCGCCTCGGCCAGAGACAGCGTGCGCAGATCGTCGAGCAGGCGGTCCATGACCCGGGTCTCGGCCAGGATCGGCGCCAGGTGCTCGGCATCGGCCGGGTGGACGCCGTCGAGCATCGCCTCGACGCCGCCGGCGATGACGGTCAGCGGCGTCCGCAGCTCGTGGGTGACGTCGGCGAGCAGCGCCTGGCGGTCGGCCCGCGATCGGTCGAGCCGCTCGGCCATGGTGTTGAACGACCCGACCAGGCCGCGGACCGCCTGCGGGCCACGCGCGCGGACCCGGACGCCGGTGTCGCCGTCGGCGAGCCTGCCCGTCGCCGAGGCGAGCTCCGCCAGGGACCGGAATGCGGTGCCGAACATGCGGGCGCCCATGACGAGCGCGAACGCGATCACGACGATGACCGCGACCGCCGTGGTGGACGACGGTGCCGCATCGGGAGCGATGATGCCGAGCAACGCGCCCGCGACCCAGGTTGCAAGGGCGGTCAGCAGGCCGACGAACACGATGACGGCGACCACGAGGCAGCCGATGAGGCGGGCGGGGTGCCGTGGCCCGCGACGCCATGGCCCGTGCGGACGATCGCGCCGGGTGCCGCCGCGCCAGGGCCCACCCCGCCAGGGCTCGTCCCCGTCGGGTCGCGTCACCCGTCGGGCTCGTTGAGCGCGTACCCGACCCCGTGGACGGTCCTGACATACCGTGACTCGCCGCGCTCGGCGTCGAGCTTGCGGCGCAGGTTGCGCACATGGCCGTCGATCGCGCGCTCGTACGTCTCGAGACTGAACCCGTGGACCGCGTCGAGCAGCTGCGCCCGCGTCCACACCCGGCCGGGCTCGCGCGCCAGGGTCGCCAGCAGCTCGAACTCGGTGGGCGTGAGCGATACCGACCGACCGCCGGCGATGACCCGCCGCCGGCCCAGGTCGATCTCGAGGTCGCCGCTGACCATGCGACCGTCCGCGGTGGCCCCCGCGTCGACGCGCCGGAGCACCGCGCGGATCCGGGCGACCAGCTCCTTGGGGCTGAACGGCTTCACGACATAGTCGTCGGCGCCCAGCTCGAGCCCCGCGACCTTGTCCGTCTCGTCGCCGCGAGCGGTGAGGATCACGATCGGGACGGTCGACTCGCGGCGCAGGGCCCGGATCACGTCCAGCCCGTCGATCCGGGGCAGGCCGAGGTCGAGCACGAGCGCATCGGGTCGCCGGGCGCGGGCCAGGGCGAGCGCGGAGACGCCGTCCCCGGCGGCGAGGACGGCAAACCCGGCATGTTCGAGATAGTCACGGACGAGGGCGGCGATCTGCGGCTCGTCCTCGACGACGAGGATGGTGCGCATCGAGTGCTCCGGGGATGCGGTGACGCCGGACGCGGCGAAGCCGGGCGAGGCGGCGGCGCCGGGCGAGGATACCCGCCCGGCGCCGCGCTGGACCACGGGAAGGGGCGGCTCAGCCCGCCGGGTTCGCGCCCGGTCCAGCCTCGTCCTCCTCGTGGAGCCGGCGATGCATGTCGGCGACCCAGCGGCGGCGAGGGTCATCCGGGTCGGTGGATTCCATCCGCCCGGCCCACGGCCCGTGGCCGTGGCCCCACGCGCCTCGCCGTCGGCCGGCGAACGCGAAGAACAGGAACCCGATGAACAGCAGGAAGAACAGCGTGCCGAGCCCGGGGAATCCGCCGGTCACGACAACGGTGGCACCAGCCGTCGCGGCATTGGAGGCGAGCCCGGCCTGGTAGCCGATGAGGCCCGCGACGATCGCGACGAAGGTGAGGAACAGGAGGCCGAGGAGGCCGGTGCGACGCATGGTGGTGATCTCTCCGTTTGGGCCCGGATCAGCGGGCGGTGTTGAGGTGATGACGGGAGCATCGCGCCCGGATGTGCGCAAACCGTGCGCCCGCCATGCGGGTTCGATGGGTTCGCTGTCGCCCGGCGGCGTCGCTCCTGGGTTCGCCGTCGTCCGGTCGCCGTCGTCCGGTCGCGGGGCCCCGGCGGCTACACTGGCCGGGTCCCGCCCCGCACGGACCCGCCGATGGAACGCCTCCTGCTGCTCGACGGCAACGGCCTCATCTACCGCGGCTACTTCGCCCTCATCGACCAGCCGCTGACGACGTCGAAGGGCGAGCTGGTCACGGCCGTGTTCGGCTTCACCAACATCGTGCTGCGCGCCATCCAGGACGTGAAGCCGGATCACATCGCGGTCGCCTTCGACCTCGGCAAGCCGACCTTCCGCCACGAGCGATATGCGGAGTACAAGGCCAACCGGACGCGGATGCCGGACGACATGCGCGAGCAGATCCCCAAGGTGCGCGAGGTCGTCAAGGCGCTGGGGATCCCCGTCTACGAGCGCGAGGGCTTCGAGGCCGACGACGCGATCGCGACCCTGGTGGGCCAGGCCGAGGCGCACGACTTCGAGGTCACGATCCTCACCGGCGACCTGGACATGCTCCAGCTCGTGAGCGAGCGCACCCGGCTGATGGTGTCGCTGCGCGGCGGGATCGCGAACACCGTCGCCTACGACCTGGCGAAGATCGACGACCGGTGGGGCCTGCGGCCGGACCAGATGCTCGACTACAAGGCGCTCAAGGGCGATCCGACCGACAACATCCCGGGCATCCCCGGGGTGGGGGAGAAGACCGCCTCCAGGCTGATCGCCACCTGGGAGTCGCTCGACAACCTGTACCGGCATCTCGACGAGGTGACCCCCGAGAAGCTGCGCCCGCTGCTTGCAGACCACAGCGAGTCGGTCCTCGAGAGCCGGGAGCTGATGCGCCTGGTCCGCGACGTCGACGTCACCCTGGATCCCGAGGCCGGGCGGGTGGGGGAGTACGACCGCGAGGCGGTGGTCCGGCTGTTCCGCGAGTACGAGTTCCGGACGCTGATCGACCGGCTGCCGCCGCTGTCGGGCGAGCGGCCCGGAGGACGCGATCCTCGCGCTGCGCGAGGTGCGCGACGCGGGGTTCCCGGCGGCCCAGGGCGTCGGTCGTGGCGCCGGGACCGGGCCCGGCGGACCGCGCTCCGGGGCGCGCGACGGCGACGGGACGGGCGCGGCGGCGGGCGGGGCGCTCCAGCTGTCGATGGACTTCGACATGGTCTCGGGTGGCGCCGGCGCGGCCGCGGGCCGGCTGGGCGGGCTGGCCGGGACACGCGCCGCCGAGGAGCGGGCCGAGGCGATCGCACAGGCATCCGGTGACCTGCCGGGCGCCCTGGCGGCGGCGATCGTCGACCCGGGGCGGATCGAGGTCGTGGGGCCGGACGGCGTCGCCGGCCTCGAGACATGGCTTCGGGCGCAGCCCGCGGTCGGGGTCGCGCTCGTGGTCGACGACCCACGTCCGCTGGCCGGGACGCCGCTCGCGCTTGCGGTCGCCGGCGATGACGGCCGGGTCGTGGCGGCCGAGGGCCCCGATGCGGCGATCGCGCTGCGCCACCTGCTGGAGGCGGTCGGGGCGCACCTGGTCGGCCACGAGGTCAAGCCGTTCCTGACCGCGAGGTTCGCCGAGGCGCCGGCCGAGGCGCCGCTCGTCATCGAGTTCGACACCCAGATCGCCGCCTACCTCGTCAACGCGGCGCTGCGGGCGCAGAAGATCGCCGACGTCGTGGCCGAGCGGCTCGACCTCGTCCTGCCGCCGGCCGCGGCGGGCCTGCCCCCCACGGCGGTCGCCGGGCTCGAGGCGCTGTCGGTGCTCGCCGTCCGACCCGTCGCTGGCCCAGGCGCTCCGCGACGAGGGCGTCGAGCGCCTGTTCGCCGAGGTCGAGCTGCCGCTGATCCCGATCCTCGCCCGGATGGAGGCGGTCGGGATCGCGCTCGACGAGGCGGCCCTGGGCGAGCTCGAGCGCGAGTTCGCGACGGAGATCGCGCGGCTGGAGCGCGAGGTCTACGACGCCGTCGGCCACGAGTTCACGATCGGCTCGCCCAAGCAGCTGGGCGAGATCCTGTTCGTCGAGCTCCAGCTGCCCAAGGGCCGCAAGACCAAGACCGGCTATTCCACCGATGCCACCGTGCTCGAGGAGCTGCGCGGCGTCCACCCCGTCATCGAGCCCGTGCTCGACTGGCGGATCTACACCAAGCTCCGGTCCACCTACGTCGAGGCGCTGCCGCACCTGATCGGGCCCGACGGGCGGCTCCACACGCTGTTCCACCAGGCCGTCGCGGCGACCGGTCGGCTGTCGTCATCGGACCCCAACCTCCAGAACATCCCCATCCGCACGCCGCTCGGCCGCCGGATCCGGCACGCGTTCGTCGCCGGCTCGCCGGACACGACGCTCGTGGCCGCCGACTACAGCCAGATCGAGCTCCGGATCCTGGCCCACGTCTCGGGTGACGAGCACCTCGCGGACGCGTTTGCGCGCGGCGCCGACATCCACCGCGAGACGGCCGCGCGCGTGCTGCGCAAGGACCCGGCCGAGGTCACCGTCCGACGAGCGCTCGATGGCCAAGATGGTCAACTTCGGGCTGGCCTACGGGATGAGCGACTTCGGCCTGTCGTCGCGGGCCGGGATCAGCCGCCAGGACGCCCAGGAGTTCATCAACAGCTACTTCGCCGCGTACGGCGGGATCAGCCGCTACATGCTCCACATCCGGGAGACCGCGCGCGAGGTGGGCTACGTGGCCACGCTGCTCGGGCGGCGGCGGCGGATCCCGGAGCTCGAGGCCCGCAACGGCGCGCTGCGCGCAGCCGGCGAGCGGATGGCGATCAACATGCCCATCCAGGGCACGGCCGCGGACATCGTCAAGATCGCGATGATCCGGCTCGACCAGGCGCTCCGCGACGGCGGGTTCCGCTCCCGGCTGCTGCTGTCGGTCCACGACGAGCTGCTGCTCGAGACGCCCCGCGACGAGGTGGACCGGCTGCTGCCCGTTCTGCGCGAGACGATGGAGGGGGCGCTGCCGCTGTCGGTCCCGCTCACGGTCGAGGCGAAGGTCGGCGACTCGTGGGAGGGGATGACGCCGGTGTCGCGGCGGGACGCGGAGCTGTCGGAGGCAGGCGCGGCCCCGGATCTCACCGCGGGTCTCTGAGCTCGCGGGGCCACAGGCGAATGCCCAAGGGACCGCCGCTGCCGCTCCAGCGCGATGATCCCGCCCGCCTGCCACCCCGCCTCGTGCGGGAGCTCGAGGCCGGCGGGGGGCTGTGGTGGGCGAGCGACCACTACACGAGCCCGGCCATGATCGTGGAGCAGGCACGCGAGGTCGGCGCGACCGCGCTGCGGCTCGACGTCCGGGACCTGTCGCTGCTGGCCGCGCTGCCGGACCTGCGCTACCTGTGGCTCCGGACCGAGGGCATCCCGGATGTCACGCCGATTGCCGGCCTGCGTGCGCTCCGTGGCCTGTTGGTCGAAACCCGCGGCATGCGAGGGAGCCTCGACCCGCTCGCGTTCCCGCACCTCCGCTGGCTGAGGATCGCGCTGGGCGGCAAGCTGGGGCCGGACATCACCGCGGCCATCACGCGCGGACATCCGGCGCTCGAGTGGCTGGCGCTGACCGAGACCAGGGCCCGGGTCGTGACCGACCTGTGCCCCGCCTTTCCATCGTTGCGCGTCCTCCGGATCGGGCACGCCGACCACCTGGGGAATCTGGGTCACCTCGCCGAGGCGTCGCCCGGCCTCGAGAAGCTGTCGCTGCACCTGACGCCGATCGAGTCGGTGGCCGGGCTGGCCGGTGCGACGAACCTGTCGATCCTCGACCTGACCGGCGGTCGCATCACGGACCTCGAGCCGCTGCGCGCGCTCCCGGCGCTCCGCTACGTCCAGCTGCTCCAGCCGCGCCTCTCGTCGATCGAGCCGCTGCGCGGGCACCCGATGATCCGGATGCTGTCGCTGGTGACGGCCCGGGAGCCCGAGCCGGACGTGCTCGCGTCCATGGCCGGGCTCGTCGGGGTCGTCCACGGCAAGGGCTTCGACGGGGCGGTCGCGGTGCCTGATCTGCTCAAGCTCGAGCGCGGCAACCCGTTGCGTGAGGAGTGGTTCGCGGCCATCGACGCGTAGCATCGCCGGCGCGATCCCGGGCCGGCCACCGTCGGCGCCGGGGCTGCCAGCCGGGTCAGGCGGCCGGGCTGGCCGGCACGTCACGCGGGGCGGCGGTCCTGAGCAGCATCGGCGCGAGGGCCGCGACCGCTAGCGCGGCCGCCGTCGGGATCAGGAATGCCGCCGCCAGCCCGACGGCATCGGCCGCGACACCGACCAGCGCCGGGGCGATCACGAACCCGACCCGCGCCAGCCAGGACACGATCGCGATCCCGTGGGCCGGGGCGACGCCGGGAACCGTCGCGGCCCGATCGACCATCACCGGGAACATGGCGGCGGCGCCAAGGCCGACGAGGATGAAGCCCAGGTACGCGAGCAGCGGCGTCTCGAGCGCCCCGGCCCCCATCACGAGCGCCAGCCCGGCCGCCGCGATGAGCGCCCCGGCCCGCGCCACCCCGGTGCCGCCCCATCGGTCGACCCAGCGGTCGTTGGTCAGGCGACCCAGGGTCATCGCCGCCGCGTACAGGACGTAGGCAACCGCGGCGAGACCCGCAGCGACGCCGAGCGTGTCGTGGACGTAGACCGTGCCCCACGTCTGGGCCGCGTCCTCGAGCATGACGCCCAGCACGCCGAGCAACGCCAGCGGCCCCAGCAGGCGCAGCAGCCGTGGCGCGTTGCGCAGATGGATCCGCTGGACGACCTCGCCCGCGATGGCGGCCGCGTGATCGATCCCGCGCCCCGTCAGCAGCCCGCGCGAGGCGACCAGCGTGACCCCGGCCAGCGCGATCCCCGCCAGCGCGAGGTGGACGGGGACCGGGACCATCGCGGCCGCCGCGACCGCGCCGATGGACCCGCCCGCCAGCGTCCCGGCGCTCCACCAGCCGTGGAACGAGTGCAGGATCGAGCGGCCGTACCGCCGCTGGACGATGATCCCGTGGGCATTCTGCGCGGCGTCCATCGTCGCATCGAGCGCGCCCAGCACCAGGAAGCCGGCCGCGAGGAGCGGCCACGACGGCGCCAGCCCAAGCCAGGCGAGCAGCGCGCAGAACACGAGCCCGGTCAGGACAGTCAGGCGGCCGCTGCCGACGCGCTGGATGAGCACGCCGGCCAGCCCGCCCGCGATGAGCCCGCCGACGGGCATCGCGGCCACCGCGGCACCCAGCTCCGCGTTCGACAGGCCGAGATCCGCCTTGATCACGGGCAGCCGCGGCAGGACGTTGGCGATGAGCGCGCCGTTGACGAGGAACAGGGCACTGACCGCGAGCCGCGCACGTCGGGCGTCGGGCGCAACGGTCGTGGCGTTCACCGCTCCATCATCGCGTATCTGTCCTATCGTCTCGACCGATGCCTGAGCTTCCCGAGGTCGAGACCGTCGCACGCGACCTCCGGCGCCACCTGCTGCCCGAGGGCGGCGGGCCGGGGCCGGTGATCGTCGGCGCGCGCGTCGGCTGGGCGCGCACGCTCCGCGATGGGGATCCTGCGGCGTTCATCACCGCGATTGCCGGGCGCCGGATCATGGCCGTCGGGCGCCGCGGCAAGCAGGTCGTCATCGACCTCGACGGTGGGGCGTTCCTGACCGTCCACCTCAAGATGACCGGCCAGCTGTTCGTCGTCCCGGCGTCGCTGGCGCGCGACCCCTACGAGCGGCTGGCCCTGGCGCTCGACGACGGGCGCGAGCTCCGGTTCCGCGACATCCGCAAGTTCGGCCGAGTGGGGCTGTATTCAACCGAGGACGACCCGTTCGGCGACGTCGGACCCGAGCCGCTCGATCCCGCGTTCACGCTGCGGGCGTTCCGGGCACGGATCCGGGGCCGCCGCGCCCGGCTCAAGCCGCTGCTCGTCGACCAGTCGTTCATCGCCGGCGTCGGCAACATCTATGCGGACGAGGCGCTGTGGCGGTCGAAGCTGCATCCGCTCCGGTCGGCGGCGTCGCTGCGCCCGCGCGACGAGCGCGCTGCTGTACCGGAACATCCGCGAGATCCTGGCCGAGGCCGTGGAGCGCCGGGGCAGCTCGATCGACGACTACACCGCCCCCGACGGCGACGGCGAGATGCAGGAGCGGCTGGAGGTCTACCAGCGCACGGGCTCCCCGTGCCTGCGCTGCGGCCGCCCGATCCGGCGGATCGTGATCGGCATCCGCGCGACGCACTTCTGCTCGTGGTGCCAGCGGCTGCCGGCGGCGGAGCGACCTGCCGCCGCGGCGTTGCTCCGGACCATGACGCCGCGGCCCGGTGCGCCATCGAAGACCAGCACCGGCCGCGCGGGTCGCCGCTGGGTTGAGCTCGATGGTGACGGCGCCCTGGGGCGGACCGCGGACGAGGCCTCCGCGGCGCGGGAGCGGGCGCAGCGCACCCGGGCGGCCGCTGCGGTGCGTCGGGCGGTTGCGCGCGAGGGAGCAGGCGCATGAGCCTTGTGCGGCTCGAGGCCGTGGTACGCGAGATCGGGACGCTCGTGATCCTGGACCATGTCCAGGCGGCGATCGCGCCCGGCGAGCGCATCGGGCTGGTCGGGCCCAACGGGGCGGGCAAGACCACGCTGCTCCGGATCGTGGCCGGGCGCGACGAGCCCGACCGTGGCACCGCGACGCGCCGGCGCGGGCTGAGCCTCGGCCTGCTGAGCCAGGAGGCGCACTTCGACGAGGCGTTCATGGCTTCGCCGGATCTCCGGTCCGCGGTCCGCCACGGCGCGCAGCACCTGGAGGTGATGGCCGCGGAGCTGGCGCGGATGGAGCACGGCGGGCACGCCGCGGGTGCCGCGTACGCCGACCTCCAGCACCGGTTCGAGGTGCTCGGCGGGTACACGCTGGACCAGCGCGTGGACGAGGCGCTGTCGGGCCTCGGCTTCGCGCGCGACGAGTGGCTCCGGCCACCGACGGCGGTCTCCGGCGGTCAGCAGACCCGGGCCGCGCTGGCCCGGCTGGTGATCGCGAACCCGGACCTGCTGCTGCTCGACGAGCCCACCAACCATCTCGACATCGGCGCCATCGAGTGGCTCGAGGAGCACCTGCGGCGGCGGACCGGCGCGCTCCTCGTCGCGTCGCACGACCGCGCGTTCCTGGACGCGACGGTGTCGCGGATCTGGGAGCTCCGGGACCGCCGGCTGACCGCGTTCCGCGGCGACTACAGCGCCTATCACCGCCAGCGGGTGGAGCGCGACGCGCGGGCCGCGAAGGATGCCGAGTCGCACGCCCAGCAGGTCGAGCGCGAGCAGGAGCTCATCCAGCGCTATCGGAGCCACCGCAAGTTCTCCAAGATGCACGAGCACGAGGCACGGCTCGACCGGCTGCGCGAGAACGAGATGCAGGCCCCGCGGTCCGGTCGCGCGCTCAAGCTGCCGGGCCAGGCGCTTGCCGGCGGCCCGGTTCGCTCGGGTGAGCTGGTGATCCGCCTCGACGACCTGGTGGTCGGGTACCTGCCGGGTCGCGGGGCGCTGGCCGCGGACGGGTCCGAGGCGCCGGAGCCGGTCCGGGTGGCGCAGGCGCCATTCCTGGCCGCGCAGCGAGGCGACCGGATCGGCATCGTCGGGCCCAACGGCGCCGGCAAGACCACGCTGCTGCGCACGATCGCCGGCGACCTGCCGCCGCTCGATGGCTCGCTCACCTTCGGGCACCAGGTCCAGCCGGCCTACCTCGCCCAGCTGCGCGACGCGGCGATCCCGGGCACGACCGTGCTCGACGCGATCATGGAGGCGATGCCGATCACGCCCGGCGAGGCGCGCGGCTACCTCGCGCGGTTCCTGTTCCGCGGCGATGACGTGTTCAAGGAGGTCCGGGCGCTGTCGGGCGGCGAGCGCTCGCGGCTCGAGCTGGCGCTGCTGGGGATCCTGCCGTCGAACCTGCTGCTGCTCGACGAGCCGACCAACCACCTCGATATCCCGGCGCGCGAGGCGATCGAGACGTTCCTGCTCGAGGCCCCGGCGACACTGCTGGTGGTGTCGCACGACCGGCGGCTGCTGGAGACGATCTGCGACCGGTTGTGGGTCGTGGACGAGGCGACGGCGGTGCCGTTCGACGGCGGCTACCGCGCGTGGCGGACCGCGGTGGCGGACGGCTGGACGGTCCAGGCCGAGGCCGCCCGCCGCGCCCACCGCGGCCGGGGAGCCACGCAGCCGGCCGGCGCTCCCGATGCGGCCGCGCCCCGCAGGGCGCGTCGCGGCAAGGCCGCCTCAGCCCCGACCGCCGAGCCGGTCGCAGCGCCCGGCGCGGCGCCGGTGCGTCGAAGGTCCCGCGCGAAGCTGTCCAAGGAGGCGTACCGTCGCAGGCGCGAGGCCATCGACGCGGAGCTGTCGCGGCTGGGCCTCCGCCGGAGCCAGCTGGAGCTCGCCGTGGGAACGCCCACCGTGGCCGCGAACTTCGTCGAGATGCGACGCGTCACCAGCGAGCTGGCCGACGTGGAGCTGGCCCTGGCCGAGACGGAGGACGCGTGGCTCGAGCTGGAGGAGCAGGCACCGTGACCGGTCCGCGGACCGTTCGGATCGGGATCACCGGACCGATCGGGTGTGGCAAGTCGCAGATCGCCCGGTGGCTGGCCGAGCTCGGCGTCCATGTCGTGGATGCCGACGACATCGCGAGATCGGTTACCGCACCGGGGAACCCCGCCCACGACCTCGTGCTGCGCCGGTTCGGGCCGGCCGTCACCGCGCCCGACGGGACCCTCGACCGGGCCGCGCTGGGCCGGATCGTGTTCTCTGATACCGCGGCACTGCGTGACCTGGAGCACATCGTCCACCCGGCGACGCGGCCGCGGATCCTCGCCGCGATCGAGGCCGCGGAACGCGCCGGCGCGCCGGCCGTCGCGGTCGAGGCGATCAAGCTCGTCGAGGGCGGGCTGGCGGCGATGTGCGACGAGGTCTGGCTGATCGTGTGCAGCCCCGAGGCCCAGACGGCCCGCCTGCTGTCGAGGGGGACACCACCCGCCGATGCCCAGCAGCGGGCGGCCGCGCAGGCCGGGCTGGCCGAGCGCCTCCGGCCCGCGGCGACATGGGTCCTCGACACCTCCGTGTCGCGCGAGGCGACGCGTGCGCTCGTGGTGGCGGCGTTGGGCGAGGCGATCGCCGCCGTCCGGTAGCCCAGCCCTCCGGTCGTGACGAAGGCCCCGGAACAGGCATCGCCCGGCCGGGCGAGCCCGGCCGGGCGATGGGGAGGCGCGTCGGGTCAGCGACGCGCGATGGAGAATCGGCGCCCGCGCTTCGCCGGGCTGGCCGGGAGGCGACCTGCCGGGCGGAAACGGTCCACGATGCGTGCTACCGCGGCGCTACGGGCCCGTGCTCGCACCGGGCGAGCTCGACGGCGCCGGCGCCGGCGGTGGCGTGATCGAGGGAAGCGGCAGTGGTGTCGGGAGCGGCCCGCCGCCGGCCGGATAGGTCTCCGGGATCGGCAGGCCGTACTTCTGGATGATGCGGTTCGTCGTCGCGCCGAGCGACGACACGTCAAGCGTCCGGGTGTCCTGGTCAGGCCGCAGCGCGAAGCTGAACAGGACGTTGCCTGATGCCACGAGGTGGCCGATCTCCTCGGCCACCGGGAGCGTGGCCTTGACGATGTAGGTCGTGCCCTGGCGGGCCAGGATGATCATGTCCTGGTACGTGATCTTGGTCGACTGGTCGGTGTAGTAGACGCCCTTGTCGAGGACCGTCTGTGGCACGAGCGACGCTGGCGGTGAGGAACACGTCCACGGTCATGTTGGGACCCAGCATGCCGCCGACCGCGCGATCGTCCGGCACCGTGAGCGAGATCGCGCGCCAGGCTTCGGAATCCGGCGCCACGGTCTCCTCCGGCCCCAGGATCGAGAACTGCCCGCCCGCGGTCGTCGACGCGAGCAGGTTCGTCGTGACCAGCTGGCCGGGCTTGACATCGACCGCGAGAATCCGGCCGACGAGCTGCCCCGGGTCCGTGACCACGCCTTCGGCGTTGGTGTCGTCGAGCGGCACGTCGCTGCGCAGCGTCAGGTCGTCGCTCTCGATCGGCTTGCGCGCCGGGATCGCCCGCGCGGCAACCACCGCCTGCGTCGTCTTGAGACCCGACTGCCCCGCCTGCTGCTGGGCGTTGTTGATCAGGAAGAACGCAGCCCCGCCTGCGGCCACCGCCAGGACCACGCCGAGCAGGACGATCCATCGCCCTCGCTTGGACGGGTCCTTGTATTCCATCTCCATCGCGTTGCCTCCCGGGAGGTCGGGGTCGGCGGCTTGCCGCCCCGGAATGGATGTGCCGCGCCCGCTCCGGCTAGTTCCAGGGCGCCAGCCGTGCCACCTGACCGCGGCTCAGCCGGGGGTCGTTCATGTCGGTATGACGCGCTGATCGCGTAGCCCTCGACGTCGTTGCTGTTGACCGAGGTGATCCGGAATACCGCGAAGCCCATGATGTCCACGTACTCGCTGGTGGTGCCGGCAGTGGCGACATCCAGGGTGATCGGCACCAGGTGCGTCACCACCTGGCCGTCCGAGTTCGTGCCTGTTGCGCGGATCGTGAGCGGGTACTCGCCCGCGGGAAGCGTCCCGCTGTCCAGCGTCACCGTGACTGCCTGGCTGTTGCCCTTGTTGAGCGTGAACGTGGTGGGCGAGATCGAGACCGCACCAATCCCGGACGGCAGCGCCCCGAGCGCTGCGGGACCCCCTTCGATCGAGACGCTCACCGTGCCGCTGAACGCGGTTGCGGTCTTGTTGGTCGTGCTGAACGTCATCGACCCCGTTGCCGTGGCGCCAACCGTGGCGACCGGGAACGTCTGGCCGTCGCCGGTGCTCGAGAAGTCACGGACGACACCACCGACGTTGAGCGCCACCGGGTAGTAGTGGTCCGTCAGGTATGGGCTCGAAGAGTGCCCCTGGATCCAGATCGACGAGATCCCCACCGGCGCGCCGGCGGTGGAGAATGTCGTCCAGACGATGGTCGTATTCGGTGTGGCCGGCGTCGGCGAAAAGGTGAGCGGCGACAGGGTTCCGGTCGCCAGCGGGTTCGCCGGGTCGCCCCAGTCCGCGAAGGCGGTCGTGGTCACCACGCCAGCGAACGCATTGTTCTTGGTGACCGGCATCGTCACCGCGCTGTTCCGGTTCTGGCTTGACCCGATCGCGACCTGCGACGGCGGCGTGAACGAGAAGTCCGGGATCGTCATCACGGTGCCCGAGTAGACCGCGGCCAGGATCTCGTCGCCGGGCGCATACCGATCGTCGACAGCGGACACGATGATGCCGGCCGAGTTGCCGTCCATGATCCCGACCTGGTCGTTGGGGTCGGGTGGCGCGATGACTGCCGGGAATGCCGGACCCGGGTAACCCGTCGCGACCCAGCCCGCCTCCATCGACTTCAGGGTATTCGCGTTCGCACCGGCGGTCACGCCGTTGTAGAAGACGTTGGAGCTCGCCGACTGGAAGTTGCGGATGTCCAGCGCGACGAACCCGCGGAAGCTCGAGCTGTTCGACGCCTTCGCCCCCTGCCCGACAAGGGAGATGATCGGGCCATGGTGCGAGGGGTCGTTGTCGGGATTGGCCGCATCGAAGTCCAGGCCGGGCGACGGATCCTGGCGCAGCGAGCTGTTCGTCTCGGAGCCCACGCACGCGCTGTTGGCCGTGGCGACCAGGTCCTGGAAGTTGCTGGTGTTGCCTGAGCAGGGCGAGACTGCCCCGGTGGTCGGGCCGGGCGCATTGAGGTAGTGGCGGACGGCGATGGGGAGCACGTCGCCGCTGAGCCCGACCCTGGCTTGCGCCACGATCATGTTCGAGTCGAGCCCGACCGCCCGCCCGAACGTGTACGGGATCGTGTTGCGGATGCCGACCCGCACAGAGCCGCCCGAGAACAGGATCCCGGAGATCAGGTGCGTCGGATCGCCGGCATGGCCGCTGTCGTACACCTCGTTGCCGTCGCCCGGCGGAAGTGGAGGCACGATGCCGTTGGGCGGGATGCTGAAGTTATCTGTCAGTACCGCCATCGCCTCGGCGCGCGCCTCAGCCTCGGTCCCGCCCCGGACGAGCACGCTGCCCGCGGCGAGCGCGGCCGCGTCGGCCCCGTTCTGGAGGAACCGCCGCTCCGAGTAGAAGCGTCCGATGTCGATCGCGAGCCCGGCCGCCGCCAGCAGGGCAACCAAAGCGAGGAGAAAGATGACAAGGACCTGGCCCCGCTCGCGCACGGAACGAGACGGCTGCACCGTGGCACGCATCGCTAGTTGACGACCATGGTGACTTCGCCCGCCAGCGACAGGCGCCCGCCCGAATCCTTGGGCAGCAGGCCGCTCACGAGCGGGATCACGAGGTCCTGGTGGTATGTCGCCTTGACAGTGACGCGATACCCGACCCGCGGATCGTTGGCGATCACCCCTGATGGCAGCGAGTAGGTGATCGTGATGTCGCCATTCGTGTACGTCGTCGTCGTCCCACTGGTCGCCGACGTCCACGAGCCCCCATTCGCGAAGTTGGGTGCGGTCTTGGCCAGGCCATTGAGCGAGGTGAGGAGCGCGTCCTTGATCTCGTCGTTGCGGGCCGCGTCGTTGACGACGTTGCTGGCCGACCGGTCGTACACGTAGATCGTCCCGATCCGCGCTGCCTCGCGGGCGGCGTTGGTGACGGTCACGTACGTGTTGAAGATGAACCCGAACTGGATGATGCCCAGCAGCAGCAGGAACAGCGGGGTCAGGACCAGCGAGAACTCGACCAGGCTCTGGCCGTCCGCGCGGCCACACCTGCGGAGCCGCGGCCCGAGGCGGACGGCGCGGAGTCCCGGACGGTTCGAGGTTCGGCGCGGCGGAAGCGGCATCGAGGGCGTGTCTGTCTCCGGAGATGGCTGTTGGACCCAGTGTTCGCGCGCGGGTCCGGGGCAGCCATGGGTCGTTCGTCAGGGGCGCGGCACCCCTTCAGTTCGACCCCGAAAGCATCGAACACGCGTTCTGTATCGAACCCGGCGGTCGTGGTAGCATCCCGCCGTGCCCGACTTCCGCCTCGTCGCCCCGTTCGAGCCCACCGGCGATCAGCCAGTGGCCATCGAGCGCCTCGCGGACGGGCTGGCCCGCGGCCTGCGCCACCAGACGTTGCTGGGCGTCACCGGGTCGGGCAAGACGTACACGATGGCGCAGACCATCGCGCGCCACCAGAAGCCGACGCTGGTGCTCGCCCACAACAAGACGCTCGCGGCCCAGCTGTACTCGGAGTTCCGCGAGTTCTTCCCGGACAACGCGGTCGAGTACTTCGTGAGCTACTTCGACTACTACCAGCCGGAGGCGTACCTCCCGCGCTCGGACACGTACATCGAGAAGGACAGCTCGCGCAACGAGGAGATCGACCGGCTGCGCCACGCGGCCACGCATGCGCTGTTCGAGCGGCGGGACGTGATCATCGTGGCCAGCGTGTCGTGCATCTACGGCCTGGGCGCGCCCGTCGACTACGGCGCCACGGTCCTGCGGCTCAAGGCCGGTGGCCAGTACCGGCGGGACGCCGTGCTCCGCCACCTCGTGGATCTCCAGTACCAGCGCAATGACACCGCCCTCACCCGCGCCCGCTTCCGCGTCCGCGGGGACACCCTCGAGATCGGGCCGGCGTCGGCCGAGATCGTGGTCCGGGTCGAGTTCTTCGGCGACGAGGTGGAGCGGATCACGGAGATCGACCCGCTGACCGGCGAGCTGCTCGCGGAGCGCAGGGAGCTCAACGTCTACCCGGCCACCCACTTCGTCACGCCCCGGGACAAGCTCGCCGCCGCGATTGCCGGGATCGAGGCCGAGATGGAGGAACGGGTCGGCCAGATGGAGGCCGAGGGCCGGGCGCTCGAGGCGGCCCGCCTTCGGCAGCGCACGACCTTCGACATGGAGATGCTGCGCGAGCTTGGCTACTGCAGCGGCGTCGAGAACTACTCGCGGCACCTGTCGCAGCGCGAGCCGGGCTCGCGCCCGTGGACGCTGCTGGACTACTTCCCGCCCGACTGGCTGCTGATCGTGGACGAGTCGCACATGACCATCCCGCAGGTCGTGGGCATGTACAAGAACGATCGGACGCGCAAGGAGATCCTGGTCGACTTCGGCTTCCGCCTGCCCTCGGCGCTCGACAACCGGCCGCTGACGTTCGAGGAGTTCGAGGCGCACCTCAACCAGTCGGTGTTCGTGTCGGCGACGCCCGGCCCGTACGAGCTGGAGCGGAGCGAGCGCGTGGTGGAGCAGCTCATCCGGCCCACCGGGGTGGTGGACCCGGTGATCAGCGTACGCCCCACCGACGGCCAGATCGACGACCTGCTCGAGGAGATCCGGGGACGGGTCGAGCGCGGTGAGCGAGCGCTGGTGACGACGCTGACCAAGAAGATGTCCGAGGACCTGGCGGACTACCTCAAGGAGCTGGGCGTCAAGGTCCAGTACCTCCACAGCGAGGTGGACACGCTGGAGCGGATCGCGATCCTGCGCGACCTGCGGCTCGGCGTGTACGACGTGCTGGTCGGGATCAACCTCCTGCGCGAGGGCCTGGACCTGCCCGAGGTCACCCTGGTCGCGATCCTGGACGCGGACAAGGAGGGCTTCCTGCGCAGCGCCTGGTCGCTGATCCAGATGATCGGCCGGGCAGCGCGCAACACGCAGGGCGAGGTCGTGATGTACGCGGACCGCGTGACCGAGTCGATGAAGGTCGCGATCGATGAGACCAACCGCCGGCGCGCGGTCCAGGAGCGGTACAACGCGGAGCACGGGATCGAGCCCACGACGATCATCAAGGGCATCCACGACCTCAACGACCGGCTGCGGTCGGTCGCGGAGCGGACGACCGTGTACAGCTCCGAGCGGCGGGACCGCGAGCTCGAGGCCGCGGACAAGGCCGAGGTGGAGCGGCTGGTGGCGAAGATGGAGGCGGAGATGAAGGAGGCCGCCCGCCAGCTCGAGTTCGAGCGGGCGGCGGCGCTGCGCGACGAGATCCAGCAGATCCGGCTCCGCGTCCTCGACCAGGACCAGTCCGTGATCGTCGCCCGTGCGGCCGAGCGTGCCGCGAAGGACGCCCTGCTGCCGGCCAAGGATCGGGGTGCCGCGCATCGCGCGGAGCGCGAGCGCGGCGTGGCCTCGTTCGAGGTGACCGAGGTGCGCGTGCTCGGCGCGGGCGAGGAGCCGGGCGGGGATGGCGAAGCGCGGGCGGCGACGGCGAGGAGCCGTCCGGGGTGGCCACGGACCTGTTCCCCGGCATCCGCGACGAGCACGACGACGAGGACGCCGCCGGGTGGCAGGCGCGGTGGCTGGAGCGGCCGACCTGGGACCGGACGGTCACCCCCAACATCCGACGCCGCACCGGGCAGCGCCCGAACCGGCGCGCCCGCGGGTACTGATCGAGCACGGTGCGCGGTACCCTGTGGCCATGACGTCGATCGTTGCCGTCCGCACCCGCACCCGCCGCGGTCCGTGGCGCCGGCGCCTCGCATGGCCGGCACTGATCGTGCTCGTCGTCATCGTTGCCGCCGGCTGCGGCGCCGCCACGCCGGCAACCGGACCGGCCGCGGTGGTCTCGACCGCCATGGACAAGAGTGGCGGCCAAGGACGTGGCCGGGCTGCAGGCGCTCGCATGCGCGGGCCAGGAGGACCTGATCCGCCAACAGCTCGGCGTGCCGGCAGGGCTGGGAAGTGATCTGCTCGCCGGCCTGGACACCCAGGCCCTGGTCGATGCCGTCCAGTTCGACGTCTCGAAGCTCAAGATCGGTGATGCGGTCGTGGACGGCGATGTCGCGACGGTGCCGGTCAGCGGCGACATCGGCGTCACGTTCGACGCGGATGCGATGCGCCCGATCCTCAAGCAGGTGCTCGCCGCGCAGGGCACGACCATGACCGACGCCCAGATCGACGCGCTGCTGTCGGGCCTCGCGGCCTACGGCCAGGACGTGCCGCTCGACCAGTCGGTGCGCCTCGTCCGCGAGGATGGCTCCTGGAAGATCTGCCAGCAGTCGGTGACGCCGCCGCCGTCCTGAGCTCGGTCGACGGCCGCCTGCTGCCGTCAGTAGCCGAAGCGCATCAGGATCATGCAGGTCACGATCACCGCGAACGCGAGCGGCGTTGTCCGGGGCCGCCGGCCCGCGCCACGCCCGTGGCGTGAACACTTGTTCTGTTTGGCCGTGTTCGGCTACACTTTACCCGTGCCCCAGGATCAGATCGTCGTGCGCGGCGCGCGCGAACACAACCTCAAGAACGTGGACGTTGCGTTTCCGCGCGACCGGCTGGTCGTGATCACGGGCCTGTCGGGCAGCGGCAAGAGCAGCCTGGCGTTCGACACGATCTACGCGGAGGGCCAGCGGCGCTACGTCGAGAGCCTGTCCGCGTACGCCCGCCAGTTCCTGGGCCAGATGGACAAGCCCGACGTCGACCAGATCGACGGCCTGTCGCCCGCCATCTCGATCGACCAGAAGGGGGCATCGAAGAACCCGCGCTCCACGGTCGGGACCGTGACCGAGATCTACGACTACCTGCGGCTCCTGTTCGCCCGCATCGGGCACCCGCACTGCCCGACCTGCGGTCGCGAGATCGAGCGCCAGACGGTGCAGCAGATCGTGGACCAGGTGCTGGCGCTCCCCGAGGGAACCCGTCTCCTCGTCCTCGGGCCGCTGGTCAAGGACCGCAAGACCGAGGGCGACCGGGTGTTCGAGGCCGCGCGCAAGCAGGGCTTCGTGCGCGTCCGCGTCGACGGTGTCCAGTACGACCTCGCGGATGCGCCGACGCTGGACAGGTACAAGCGGCACACGATCGAGGTCGTCGTCGATCGCTATGTCGTCCGGCGCGCCGAGACCCCGGAGGGCTGGGCGCAGGACGAGGCCGGTCACCCGATCGAGCCGGAGACCGGGCTGCCGCTGCCGGACCCGGATGCCGCGCGGCTCGCCGACTCGGTCGAGACCGCGCTGCGGCTGGGCGAGGGGGTCATGGTCGTCGCGCCCGTCCCGCGCGAGGGCGAGGATCCGCAGTTCGAGGAGCGCGCCTACAGCGAGCGCTACAGCTGCCCGTACGACGGGACGACGATCGACGAGCTGGAGCCCCGGTCGTTCTCGTTCAACTCGCCCCACGGCGCGTGCCCCACCTGCACCGGCCTGGGCACGCAGCTGGTCATCGATCCCCGCCTGGTCATCCCGGACCGGTCGAGGAGCGTCAAGGCCGGCGCGTTGGCCCCCTGGAACAAGATGCCGACCGAGATCTCGTGGCGGATGAAGATCACGGACGCGGTGTTCGCCTCCCACGGCTGGAGCATCGCGACACCGGTCGAGGACCTGCCGCCCGAGGCCATCGAGTACCTGCTGTACGCGCCCAAGGACGAGAAGGTCGTCGTCCGCTACCGGCACGAGCGGGGCGAGAACAGCTACGTCGCCACGTTCGAGGGCGTGGTGACCAACCTCGAGCGGCGGTTCCGGGAGACCGAGTCCGAGTACATCCGGACCGAGCTCGAGAAGTTCATGGTCCAGAAGCCGTGTCCCACCTGCCAGGGCCGGAGGCTTCGTCCCGAGGCGCTCGCGGTGACCGTGGACGGCCGCAGCATCGCGGAGATCTCGGACCTTTCGGTCACCGACGGGCTCGACTGGGCGGCGGCACTTGCGGACCGGATCACCGAGCGCGAGCGGACCATCGCGCGCCAGGTGGTCAAGGAGATCGTCGCCCGGCTCGGGTTCCTCGTCGACGTCGGCCTGGACTACCTCACGCTCGACCGTGCGAGCGTCAGCCTGTCCGGCGGCGAGGCGCAGCGGATCCGGCTCGCGACCCAGATCGGGACCACGCTGATGGGCGTGCTGTACATCCTCGACGAGCCCTCGATCGGTCTGCACCAGCGGGACAACGCGAAGCTGATCGCCACCCTGACCCGGCTCCGGGACCTGGGCAACACCGTGCTCGTCGTCGAGCACGACGAGGAGACGATCCGGACCGCGGACTGGGTGATCGACATCGGGCCGGGGGCGGGCGAGCACGGCGGCGAGATCATCACCAACGGACCGCTGGAGCAGCTGCTCGCCGAGCCGCGGTCGATCACCGGGGCGTTCCTGCGCGGCGAGCGAATGGTCGACGTCCCGTCCCGGCGCCGCCCCGGCAACGGCAAGTCGCTCGTCGTGCGCGGGGCCAGAGAGCACAACCTGCGGAGCATCGATGTCCGGTTCCCGCTGGGCACGTTCATCGCCGTGACGGGGGTGTCCGGGTCGGGCAAGAGCACGCTCGTGGACGAGGTCCTGTACCGGGCGCTCGCCAGGGAGCTGAGCGGCTCGCGCGAGCCCGTCGGGGCGCACGATTCGATCGAGGGCGTGCAGCACGTCGACAAGATCATCGAGATCGACCAGAGCCCGATCGGCCGCACGCCGCGCTCGAACCCTGCGACCTACACCGGCCTGTTCGGCCCGATCCGCGAGCTGTTCGCGGGCACGCCCGACAGCCGCGTCCGCGGCTACATGCCCGGCCGGTTCAGCTTCAACGTCAAGGGCGGTCGCTGCGAGAGCTGCAAGGGCGACGGGATCATCAAGATCGAGATGCAGTTCCTGCCCGATGTCTACGTCCCGTGCGAGGTGTGCAAGGGCAAGCGCTACAACCGCGAGGCGCTCGAGATCCACTACAAGGGCCGCTCGATCGCGGACGTGCTCGAGATGACGGTTGCGGAGGCGCTCGAGTTCTTCAGCGCCGTGCCCAACGTGCGCAACAAGCTCCAGACGCTGTTCGACGTCGGGCTCGGCTACGTCCACCTCGGCCAGCCGGCGACGACGCTGTCGGGTGGCGAGGCGCAGCGCGTCAAGCTGGCGACCGAGCTGTCGCGTCGGGCCACCGGCAAGACGCTGTACCTGCTCGACGAGCCGACGACGGGGCTCCACTTCGCCGACGTCGACAAGCTCCTCCAGGTTCTGCACCGGCTGGTGGACACCGGCAACACCGTGCTCGTGATCGAGCACAACCTCGACGTGATCAAGACCGCGGACTGGATCGTGGACCTGGGCCCGGGCGGAGGTCACCGCGGCGGCCGCGTCGTCGCCGAGGGCACGCCGGAGCAGATCGCCGGCGTGGCGGGCTCCGCCACCGGCGAGTACCTGGCGCGCGTGCTGCGCGGCGAGCCGCTGGTGCCGCTGAGCGACGTGACATTCGCCGACGAGGCGGGCAGGCCGGGCGTCGGCGGAGCGGCCCGTCGGGCAGGCGCCGCGGGGACGCGGGCCTCCCCGCCTTCGCGCAAGCGCGTCGCTGCCGTCCGGTCGGCAGGCGATCGCTAGGGATCGGGCGTCTCACCGAGTCGCGATCCCGGGCTGCCCGGTCTACGATGGCCGCATGCCGGAGATCGACTTCGCCTTCCTTGCCGACGCGGCCGAGACACAGCCGGGCCACAAGTTCCACGTGCTCGGCGGCGGGATCACGCGGATCGGCGGACGAACGTTCCCGCTGCGCCACCCGCATATCGCGCTGGTCGTTGGGCTGCTGGTGACCGCACCCGAGACCCATCGCGAGCACGACCTTCGGATCGTCCTGCTCGACCCCGACGGGCACGAGGTCACCGGCGCAAGCGGCAGCCTCGTGGCACAAGGTCACCCAGATGGGCGTGACGCCATCCTCACGTTCAGCATCGACCTCTGGAACCTGACCTTCCCGTCACCGGGTGACTATTCGTTCCGGATCCTGGTCAACGGCTCCGAGCGCAAGCGACTCGGCCTCGTGCTCGTGCGCCCGAGCGAGACCGGCGCCGGAGCCGCCTCGACCGCGCCTTCCGGCACGTGACGGGCGGCCGAGGAGCCCCGGCTCGAACCCGGCGCGGTCCGGCGCGCCACGAGCGTCCCGTGATCGACGAGGCGGCGCCCTGTTCGCCGCGCGAGCCGGGGATCGCATGGTCGATGCGGCGCGCGCCCGCGGATCCGATCGCTGGCTCGCGTACCTCGAGCCGCTGCCGGACCGGCTGCGGGACGAGGAGCTGGCAGATCTTCGCCGCACGGCCCTTCGCGCCCGTGCGGCCTACGGGCCCAAGGACTCGATCCGCGACGCGCTCCCGGCGGAGGTCACGGAGCCGTTCCTCGAGGCGATCGACCGGCTGCTCAAGGAGATCGCCCGGCGGGACATGTCCGACTGACCAGGGCCGGGCATCGAGCCGGGCGCAAACCCGCGGCGACTCGCCGAGCGCATCAAGCGCGAGGCCAACCCGGTGGGCGCCAAGCGCGAAGGCGACCACAGGGGCCGCACCGCGCGGTCGGCGGGCCGCTGTGATGCGCGCGAGGAGTTACCGGCAGTGAAGGTCATCGGGGGCGGCCGCCTGGGATGCGGCAACCCGTCGGACGTCGCGCCGCCCCGTCAGTACACGAACGGCAGCATCCGACGCGTCCGGGCCGCGTACGCCGCATACCCCGGGTAGCGATCCGCGAGCCACGCCTCCTCCCGCGTCGACTTGAGCCTGAAGAAACCGAGCAGGGCCGCGGCACCGATGACGGCGAGCGGCGAGGCCATGACCAGCCCGTAGCCGGCAGCACCGATGACGATTCCGCCGTAGATCGGGTGCCGGACGAAGCGGTAGGCCCCGGACTCGACGAGCGTCGCCCCGTCTCGCGGGTGGGGGAGCGGCGTCAGCGCGCTGCCCAGGCCGACCAGCCCCAGGATCGCGAGCACGCCGCCGGAGCCCATCGCGACCAGACCGACCGCGGTCGAGAGCGACGCCGCGACACCGTCCCACGCCGGACCGGTGAGCCCGGCAAGCGCGACAAGCCCCAGCAGCACGAACTGGATCGCGACCCAGCCTTCGCCCCGCGGCCCGAGCGATGGGAGGCCGCTCATCGGGCGCCGGCGGGTCGCCGGCCGGCGGTCCGGGGCCGGCGGGCTCCCTGCGCGGTCAACGGCTGCCCGTGATCACGACCCGTCATGGAAACCTCGAGCTCGAGCGGTGGACATCCGGGACGAGTTTACGCGGCAGGCGCGTCCACCCCGAGCTCGACGGGATCGAACGCCTCGAGCAGGAACCGGGACGGCGCGTCCGGGTCGTACAGCAGCGTCAGGGACCGGCGGGCGCGCGTCCAGGCGACATAGGCGAGCCGGCGCTCCTCTTCGAGCGCTCGCTCCGGCTCGGTCGCGTCCGAGACGGACCGCCGACCCGGGAACCCGTCGGCGAGCACGGCGACATGGTCCCACTCGAGGCCCTTCGTCCCGTGCGCGGTCGCGAGCGTGAGCCGCGCGTCATCGCGACGCAGCGCCTCGAGCTGCCGCCGGCGCTGGTCGATGGCCAGCCGAAGGCCGTCCAGCGTCGGAGCCCCGGCGGCCCATCCGAGCAGCGCCGTTGCGAGCGAGGGCATGGTCAGCGCCTCGTCACGAGCGGCACCCGTGGTTGCGCCGTCCGCGTGGTCGCGGACGGCTCGCCTGACCTCGCCGAGCGCCGCGAGCAGCGGGAGCCCGGGCCGCTCCGCAAGCTGGCACGCCGCGAGCGCCAGGAGGCCCTCGAGACGCGGATCGTCGATCGGGAGTGGCAGGTCCGGCGCCCTGAACGGAAGGCCCAGCTCCACCGCGGCGATCATCCCCGGCAGCAGCTCGCGATTCGTGCGCGCGAGGACCGCGCGGGTCGTGTCGTCGTCCGGCCACGAGCGCATCACGCGGACGATCCGGGGCAGCTCGTCGGACGGATCCGGCGCCAGCACCAGCCTCCCGGCCGCACCGCGGCGCGCGACGATCCGCTTGGCGAACCGCTCCCGGTTGTGCTCCACCAGCCGGACTGCCCGGTCGACCACGGGTGCCGGGCATCGATAGTTCGTCTCCAGGTCGATGCGCCGAAGCCCCGGCAGCTGTGCCGCGAGGCCCAGCACCCGGCGCACATCGGCAAGCCGCCAGCCGTAGATCGTCTGGTCATCGTCGCCCACGGCGAACAGGTTGTTGCCGGGCGCGGCCAGCAGCAGCGCCAGCTCCAGCTGGGTCCGGTCCAGGTCCTGGGCCTCGTCCACCAGCAGCGTCGAGGCCCGTGAGCGCCAGCGGGCGAGAAGGTCAAGGTCCGCCTGCAGCCTCCCCAGCGCCCGGACCACGAGATCGTCGAAGTCGACGCCGCCCGACGTGGCGACCGCACGCTCGTATGCGATGAACGCGCGCGCGACCGGCCCGGGCGACGGATCCGACGCGATGTCGTCCGCCGAGACGCGCAGGTCGAGCTTGAGCCGCGAGAACGCCAGGTCCAGCCGGCCCCGGTCCGCCTCGGACGCGTCCGGAAACAGGTCGCGTAGCACCTCGTCGCGATCCAGGAGCGGATCGACCGGTACGCCCGCGTCGACCAGGATCTCGCGACCCAGGGCGTGAAAGGTTCGGACGCGCACCGATCCTTCCGGCAGCCCCAGGGGCTCGAGGGCGGCGTCCAGGCGGGCCATCAGCTCCTCGGCCGCTCGCTTGTTGAACGCGACGATCGTTACCGCGCCCGGATCCGCGCCGCCGTCAACGAGCCACGCGACGCGGGCCACCAGCGTCGTCGTCTTTCCCGACCCGGCAGGCGCGACGCACAGGACGGGGCCCGGCGGCGCCGTGGCTGCCGCCCGCTGGTCCGGGGCGAGACGGCCGAGCCGCTCGGCAACCGTCGTGTGCGGCGTTCGAGGGCGCGGCGCGGGCGGAGCAGCCTGGTTCATCCGAGCCAGTGTGGTGACCGCCCATCACCTCCGGCTTTGCCGGTGACATGCGCCGAGACCGGGGCGCAGGACCACCGTGGCGCGCCCGCGGCATCTGCGGCTCGCGGTCCCAAGGTGGTGCGTTTGGTCAACGGCGGCCCGATTTGGGGTTCCCTCCGGCGTCGCCGGCGACTACCATGCACCCCTCACAACCGCCCCAGTCCGACCAGAGGAGGAAGCGTCCATGGCGTCCCGCGAGGACGCCTCGGCTGAGGAAACCTGAGCGCGTTGTCCGGGCGGCCGACCGTGTGCGCATGTCCGTCCCGCGCGCAGCACCCCACCGCCCTCGTGGCGCCAACCCCATCGACCACGTGTGCCCCGTCCGTCGAGGAGGTCTCCATGCACCGCTCCGCACCTGCCAGGCTCGTGTTCCTGGCCACCGTCATCGCCCTGCTGGCGTCGCTGGTCGCCGCGCCCGTCAGCGCAAAGCCGAAGGCGGGCAAGGGTCAGCCGTCGAGCACGGCGGTGCTGTTCGCATCCGATGGCATCCGTCAGGACCTGGTCGCCAAGTACGCGGCCCAGGGCGTGATGCCGACCATGGGCTCGTTCCTCAAGCACGGTGCCTCGGCATCGGGTAACGGCCTGCTCACCGAGGCGCCGCCAAACACGGGCGCCGGCTGGTACAGCCTGGCCACGGGTGCGTGGCCGGGGGTGACCGGCTCGACCAACAACACGTTCCACATCAACGGCACCGACTTCTCGCGGAGCACATCGGCCTTCGCGCCCGGGATCCTCAAGGCCGAGACCATCGCCCAGAGCGCCGAGCGCGGCGGCCTCAAGGTCGCCCAGGTCGAATGGGACGGCGGGGCCAACGCCACGATCGACGGACCCACGATCGACTACCGATCCTTCTTCTCGGGCCGCGGCGTCGCCACCAACTTCACCGGCAACGCCAGCGACGTGCTGTTCGACGATCCCACGTTCATCGCCTCCTTCGGCCTCCAGTTCGACACGCCCGGCGGGTACGCGGGCCAGCCGGCATACGCGGGCGCCGATCCGGTCGACGCGACCGGCTGGAGCAACGTGCCAACGTCGTACAGCCCGGCCAAGGAGATGCACCTGCGCGTGCTCGACTTCGGCACCGACAAGTACGGCCTCGACGCCTACATCTTCGACTCCACCGACGACAGCACCGTCAACTACGACGAGGTCCTGTTCTCGCCGTCCAAGGACGGCAGCGAGAGCGTCGGCACGCTCGCCGAGGGCCAGTGGGCCGACGTCAAGGTCACGATCCAGGGCGGTTCGCTCGCCGGCAAGACCGCGGGCATGCTGGTCAAGGTCGAGACGCTCTCACCGGACCTGTCCCGCGTCCGCCTGTTCCACACCTCGGTCGCGCGCGCCAACGCGACCTGGCCGAGCTGGGGCGGTGAGACCGGCTTCAGCGGCGACTTCGGCGAGTATGTCGCCCAGAAGTTCCCCACCTCGACGGCGGCCGACTTCGCAATCCTCGAAGCTGGCGTGACCAGCGAGGAAACGTACGTCGAACAGGGCCTGTACTGGTCGACCGGCCATGGAGCCGATCCTCCGGTACGTCATGAACACCTACCATCCGGACCTGCTCCTGGCCGGCGTACCCGACCACCGACGAGTTCAGCCACCAGTTCATGGGTCTCGTCTCGCCGAACGCTCCCCAACGGCGCCGCGAACCCGGCCTACGACGACGTCAACCTCGACGGCGTCAAGGACAACCGGGTGGCGCAGCGCGAGGGGTTCATCAGGGCCGCCTACATGGAGGCGGACCGGATGCTCACGCTGTCGCGCAACCTTGCGGGCGGCAATCCGGTGACGTTCGTGACGTCGGACCACGGGTTCGCTCCCCAGTTCCTGGCCATCGACGCGAGCCTGCCGCTCGTCCAGCTGGGCCTGCTGTCCAAGCCGCAGACCTCGAACTGCCGCACGGCGGCGGGCGAGACGATCGGCAAGGCGAAGGCGTGCTGGGCCGGCGGGGCGCTCCAGGTCTACCTCAACGTCGCCGGTCGCGACCCGGTCGGTGCCGACTTCCAGCAGGTCCCCGCGGACGAGGTCGACGCGACGGTCGCGGCAGATCAAGGCCGCCTACCTCGGCATCACCGACCCCAACGACTGGACCGCATGACGGCCAGCCCGAGGGCTGGAAGGTCATCGACCGCGCATTCACCAAGGCGGAGGCGCGCTACATCCCCAACGGTCCCGGGCAGCACGGCCGACATGGCGCAACCCGACCCGGACCGGCGACCTCGTCGTGTTCTCGTACCCGCCGTACCAGTTCGACGCCGAGACGCCGGGCACGCTGATCGCACCGTCCGCACTTCTTCGGCCAGCACGGCTACGTGCCCGACGTCCAGAACCTCGCGGCCAACGTCAACATGCGGGCGACCTTCCTCGCCGGCGGTCCCGGGCATCGCCAAGGGCACAGGTCACGGCTCGCACGATCGACCTCGCGCCCACGATGGCGTTCCTGCTCGGGATCCCCGAGCCGCAGCAGAGCGAAGGCCGCGTCCTGACTCGAGATCGTCAAGGGCGGCTCCTCGATCAAGCCGATCTCGATCGTCGGCCTCACCGACTTCCACGGCCAGCTCGACCCGAGCTCGCTCACGCTTTGACGGGATCAACACGAGCGGTCGGCGGCGCGTCATACCTCGCGACGATGTTCGACGAGGAGTTCGCGATCCCTGCCGGGTCCCGGTCTGCTCCTCGCGTCCGGTGACAACGTGGGTGCCTCGCCCGCAAACTCCGGCCTCCTCCAGGACACGCCGGCGATCGACGTCGAGAACGCGTGGGGCCTGGACGCCACGTCCTACGGCAACCACGAGTTCGACTACGGCGTGGACCGCCTCCTGATGCACCAGGCACGAGCGCAGCTTCCCGTTCCTGGCCACCAACATCGTCGACAGCGCGACGGGCAAGCGGCCTCCCTGGGTCCAGCCGTCGAAGGTGTTCGTGATCAACGGGGTCAAGGTCGGCGTGATCGGCGCCGAGCTCGAGCAGCACGCCCGGAGCTGGTCTCGGCGGGCGCGACGGCGGGTCTCTCCTTCCTCGATGAGGGTCCGCGCATCAAGGCCGAGTCCGAGCGACTCCGGAAGCTCGGCGTCAAGGTCCAGGTCGTGGTCATCCACCAGGGCACCGCGAACGGCCTCAACCCGATCGGCAACGCCCCCGGCGTGCCGTGGGACGGCCCGATCCTCGCGATCGCGGACCAGCTCCAGGACACGACCGTGGACGCGATGCTCGTCGGCCACACCCACCGGATCTCGAACCTCCAGTACGGGAAGTTCCCGATCCTCGAGGGCTACAACGCCGGCATGAGCTACTCCGTGCTCCAGATGATGGTCAAGGGCGGTGACGTCGATCTGGGCCGGCGGCGCGACGCGCGTCGCCAAGAACCTGGGCGTCGCCGCGCGGGCCGACGTCAAGGCGATCGTCGACGATGCCAACGCCCAGACGGCGGTGCTCCGCAACCAGGTCATCGGGACCCAGCAGCTCGACATCAAGCGGGCGCCGACCCGCCTGTTCGAGTCGGCGATGGGCAACATGGTCACCGACGCGATGCGGGACCGCTATCCCGGCGTCGAGGCGGCCTACACGAACTCCGGCGGCCTGCGCCAGGACCTGCTGTTCTCGCCGCCCACGGCGGGTGAGCAGCCGGGCGAGATCACCTGGGGCGAGATGTTCTCGGTGCTGCCGTTCGGCAACCGGACGGTGATCGAGACGCTCACCGGCGCTCAGCTCGAGCAGGCGTTCCTCAACGGCTTCACGCCGTTCTGCGACCCGGCCTTCACCGGCGGCACCGGGCGCTTCCCGCAGGTCTCCGGGCCTCAAGGTCACCTTCGCATGCAACGGCACCACGCCGGTGGTCGACCGGCATGTGGAAGACGCCCGACGGGATCGCCGGGCCGGCGACGCCGATCGGACCCACGGACAGCGTCCGCTTCGTCACCAACGACTTCATGTTCACCGGTGGCGACGGCTACACCGTGTTCGCCCAGGGCACGAACGTCCAGAACCCGGGTGACGACCTGCTCCAGGTCGCCATCGACTACGTCAGTGCCAACTCGCCGGTCGCCCCGGTCGTGGAAGGCCGGATCGGCGGTCCCTGACCCCGCAGGGCTGGGAATGATCGAAGGGCCGGCCCAGGTGGCCGGCCCTTCCGCTGCCCGGCAGCCGGTCGCCGCCGTTGATCGGCGGCACCGGTACGGACGGGCGGCGCAGCCGCGCACCAACAGGGACGACGGACCCATTTCGCGCCGGCGCTGACTCGGCGACGCTCCCTACGCCGCGAACCGGGTACGGAATCTGAAGCGGCGCCGATGGGAGGGTCCCCGATGCAGTCCCGAAACATCCGTCGAGCCGCAGTGCTGGCCGCGGTGCTCTCCCTGGCCGCGTCGGCGATGGCGTTCGCGGATACGGTGGCTGCCGACGGCGACGCGGTGATGCCGGGCATCCAGGGCACCGCGTACCTGGGCGAGGTGGCGCCGGGCGGAACCGTCGAGGTCGACGTGCCGTTCACGCTTGACCTGCAAGGACACGTCGCACGTCGTCGCCCGGCTCCACGATCGCCGTCGTGCCGGGAACCACGGTGGTCGCCGGACAGGCGGCTCGGTCGGCGCCACCCCGGGCACGATCAAGGTCCCGCTCGCCTGGCCCGCGGCCGGCACGTCCTGCCCAAGCCTCGGAACGCCGACGGCCGAGTCGTCGACGCCATCACACGTCACGCTGACCGCACCCGTTGCCGTCGGGAGCGGCTACGCCTACACGATCCTGTACGGGCGGAACCCATCGACGGGGACCACCGGCTTCACGTCCGTGACATTCACCCTCGACGTCGTCGAGCCGCCGGCGGCCGACACCACGCCCCCGGTGCTGTCGGGAGTCCCGTCCGCGATCTCGGTCGAGGCCACCAGCGCAGCGGGTGCCACCGTCTCCTGGTCGGATCCGACGGCGGTCGATGACACGGATCCCGCTCCCGTCGTCACGTGTGACCCGGCATCCGGCTCGCTGTTCGCCGTCGGCACCACCACGGTCACGTGCACGGCAGCCGACGCGTCGGGCAACAGCGCGAGCGCGACCTTCGATGTCACGGTCTCGTCGCCCGCGCACGCGATGCGCGTGTCGTGGTCGGCCCCACTGGCCGACGACGGCGAGCTCGTGATCCATCCCAACGGGCGGACGGTCCCGGTCGCGGTCCAGGTCACCGTTGACGGGTCGCCGCTTGCCGCATCGTCGGGTTACGTCCCGGCGCTCAGGCTCGATCATCTGTCGGCCTGCGACCCGCTGGCGGCGGCCAGCGCGACGGCGTCCGCCGATCTCGGCGGCATGGGCTGGCAAAACGGACGCTGGACGAGCCACGTCGATGCGCGCGCCCTCGCCTCCGGCTGCTGGATGCTGGTGGTCGTCGTGGACGGCGCGGACGCGGGTGGTGCGATGCTCCGGGTCGTCGCCGATGCGGCGCCCGGACTGGCGCCGGCGGGACCTCCAAAGCGAGCCCGCTGAGGATCAGCGCGCCGCCTGACGGCTCCGAACGATCGCGGCGCTGCCCGCGAATTCGGGCCGCGTGCCGCACAATCGGAGGGTGACCCCGGAGCTCACCGCCACCCTCGCCAGCCTGCCCGACCGTCCCGGCGTGTACCTCATGAAGGACGCCCGGGGCGAGGTCCTGTACGTCGGCAAGGCGCAGAGCCTGCGCCACCGCGTGCGCAGCTACTGGCAGCGCCAGGCGCCCGGCGGCGAGGCGCATCGGATCCGCCAGGCGATCGACCGGGTCGTCGACCTCGAGGTCACCGAGGTCGACTCGGTGTCCGAGGCGCTGCTGCTCGAGGCGAACCTGATCAAGCGGTTCCGGCCGCGGTTCAACGTGCGGCTCAAGGACGACAAGAGCTACCCGTTCATCAAGATCACCCTGGCCGATGACTTCCCGCGCGTCGAGCGGACGCGCAAGCTGCCCAACGACGGCAGCCGCTACTTCGGGCCGTACGCGTCGGCGAGCTCGGTCGACGAGGCGATGAACCTGGTCCGCCGGCTGTTCCCGTTCCGGACCTGCACCATCGACATCCGGGAGGGCACCCGCGCGCTCCAGCGGCCCTGCCTGCTGTACCACATCAAGCGCTGCCAGGGCCCGTGCATCGAGGCGATCTCGAAGACGGCGTACCGGCGTGACGTGGCGCAGGTCGAGCTGTTCCTCGAGGGCAACGCCGATGCGCTGGTGGCCGGGCTGCGGCACGAGATGGCATTCGCGTCGGAGCAGCAGCAGTACGAGCGCGCGGCGTCGGTGCGCGACAAGATCCGCTCGATCGAGCGGACGATGGAGTCGCAGAAGATGGCCGCGTTCGCGCGCACGGAGCTCGACCTCGTGGCCCTGGCCCGCCGGGACGACCAGGCGGCCGTCCAGCTGTTCGTCGTCCGCAACGGCAAGATGCTGGGGCGCGACGTGTTCTTCCTGGACACACCCCACGGCGTGGCCGACGACGAGGTCCTGGAGAGCTTCCTCGAGCAGTACTACGCGCGGGCGACGAGCATCCCCCGCGAGGTGCTCGTCCCGCGTGCGCTCGCCGACACGGCGGCCCTCGAGGGCTTCCTGACCGCCAAGCGTGGGTCGCTGGTCCGGCTGCGGACCCCCCAGCGCGGCGAGAAGCGGGCGCTGATGGACCTCGCCTCGCGCAACGCCGCCGAGGCCCTCGCGCGCGAGGCGGCTCGGTGGCTGGCCGACCAGGGCAAGACGCTGGGCGCGCTTGAGGAGCTGGCAGCCGCGCTCGGCCTTGCCGGACCGCCGATGCGCATCGAGTGCTACGACATCTCCAACTTCCAGGGTCGCGAGTCGGTCGGGAGCATGGTCGTGTTCGAGGAGGGCAGGCCCCGCTCCGGCGAGTACCGGCGGTTCCGGATCCGGACCGTGGAGGGCGCCAACGATGTCGCCAGCCACCAGGAGGTGCTGCGACGCCGGTTCCGCAGCGCGAAGCGCGGGGAGGAGGGGATCGAGGAGGAGCGGCGCTGGGCGATGCCCGACCTCGTCATCGTCGACGGCGGCCGCGCGCAGGTCAACGCGGCCAAGGTCGTGTTCGACGAGCTGGGCCTGGCCGACCTGCCGCTCGTCGGGCTGGCCAAGGAGCGCGAGGAGCTCGTGCTGCCGGACCGGACCGATCCGGTGGTGCTGCCCGTGACCTCGCAGGCGCTGTACCTGGTCCAGCGGCTGCGCGACGAGGCACACCGGTTTGCGATCACCTACCACCGCAACCTGCGCGACCGCCGGACCACCCGATCTGCGTTCGACGACCTTCCGGGCGTGGGCCCCAAGCGCAAGCGAGAGCTGCTCAAGGTGTTCGGATCCGCGAAGCGGGTTCGCGAGGCGCCGGTCGAGCAGATCGCGGCCGTGCCCGGGATCAGCCGTGCCCTCGCGGAGCGAATCAAGGCCCATCTCGAAGCCTGACGGGAGCCTCGCCCGGCGGTCGACCGCCGCTCTCGCCCGGGGCCGGTCGGCCGGGTTCGCGTCGCATGACTGGCCCGACCCCTGTATCATCCCGCCCCGATGCGACGCGCCGGACCGTTCCTGATCCTGATCATCGGGGTGCTTGCCCTGCTGGTCGACTTTGCGCGGATTCCGATGCCCTCGCTGGGCACGCAGGCAAGCGGGACGACGTCCTATCTCGAGACCAAGCTCGGCCTCGACCTGCGGGGCGGCCTGCGGGTCGAGTACCAGGTGCTGCCGACCGAGGGCAAGACCCCGTCGCGCGACGACCTCAGCATCATGCGCCAGATCATCATCAACCGCGATCGACAAGTCGGGCGTCGCCGAGCCCCAGGTCGTCGTCCAGGGCTCCGACCGGATCGTGGTCGAGATGCCGGGAGTCCAGAACGCCGACCAGATCCGGAAGCTGGTCGGCACCACCGGCCGGCTCGACTTCGTCCCGCTGGGCCAGACCCAGGCCTCGCAGGGCCAGCAGCTGGACCCGTCGATCATCGACACCAAATGCGCCTCCACGGCGGACGCGAACTGCGTCCTGTTCTCCGGCGACCAGGTCGCCAGCGCCACGATCGGCAGCGACCAGACCGGGCGACGGACGGTCGACTTCGTGCTCAAGGACGACGGCAAGAACCTGTTCGCGGACTACACGTCGAAGCACGTCGGCGACTACTTCGCGGTGGTGCTCGACGGCGAGGTCATCACCGCCCCGGTGATCAACGACGGCGATCCCGGGCGGCCAGGTCCAGATCAGCCAGGGCGGGATCGGCGGCTACCCGCTGGCCGAGGCCCAGAACCTGGTCACGATCCTCCAGTTCGGCCAGCTGCCGTTCCAGCTCAAGGAGCTCGCCAACACCACGGTCAGCCCGACGCTGGGCGAGGCGTTCCTCCACCAGAGCCTGCTTGCCGGCGTGATCGCGGTCCTGATGGTCGTGTTCTTCATGGTCGTCCACTACCGGCTGCCCGGCGTCGTCGCCAGCGGTGCGCTGATGTACTACGCGCTCGTCGTGTACGCGCTGTTCCGCCTCGTCCCGGTCACGCTCACCCTCGCCGGCATCGCGGGCTTCGTGCTCTCGGTGGGCATGGCGGTCGACGCCAACATCCTGATCTTCGAACGCACCAAGGAGGAGCTGCGCGTGGGCAAGAGCCTGCCCGCGGCCATCGAGGCCGGCTTCAACCGGGCCTGGAACTCGATCCTCGACTCCAACGTGTCGAGCCTGATCACGGCGACCATCCTGTTCCTGTTCGGGTCGTCCACGATCCGCGGCTTTGGCCTGGTCCTGATCATCGGCGTCCTGGTCTCGATGTTCACCGCGATCACCGTCACCCGCACGGTCCTGCGGATCATCGTGGCCCAGCCATGGGCGCGGAAGGCAGGCCTGTACGGGGTCACCGACGCCGAGTTCCTGGCCCGCCCGGCGACCACCCGCCGATCACTCCGGGGAGAGGCGCGCGGGCGTGTTTGACATCATCGGAAAGCGCAACTGGTTCTTCGCGCTGTCCCTGGCCATCACGATCCCCGGCCTGATCTTCATCCTCCTCGGCCCCGTCACCGGGGGCAAGGTCGGGCTCCAGTTCGCGATCGACTTCACCGGTGGGACCGTGTGGTCCATCCGGTTCGAGGATCCCGCGGTCACGCCGCAGCAGGTCAAGGACGTGATGAACGCCCAGGGTCTGGAGGCGTCCGTGACCCAGAGCGTCGACCAGAGTGGCGACAAGTACATGGAGATCCGGACCGAGGAGGTCGGCCTGCTGCCGCCGCCGCCGTCACCGACGCCGCTCCCCAGCCCGTCCGCCTCGGCGAGCGCCGCCGCCTCTGCGACGGCCGCGGCCTCGGCCGGTGCCTCCGCCGGCGCCTCGGCATCTGCCGTCGCGTCGCCCACCGCCGCGCCGTCCGGCTCGCCGGCGGCCTCCGCGTCCCCGGACGCCTCGCCATCGCCCAGCCCGAGCCCGTCCGCATCCCCCGAGCCGAGCGCCTCCGCGTCGCCATCCGCGTCGCCGGGTGCCAGCGCCTCGCCGACGGCCGTGCCGGCCCTCGGCGACACCAACCTGCCCACCAGCGGCCGGCTGGGCGAGATCCGGGTCGCGCTCGAGAAGCAGCTGGGCCCGATCGCCGACCAGAAGTCGCTGTCCACCGTGGGCGCCGTCGTCTCGAGCGATCTGATCACCCAGGCGCTGGTGCTGATCCTGGTCGGCTCGATCGGGATCCTGCTGTGGATCACGTATCGCTTCCGCGACGTCAAGATGGGCGCGACCGCGCTGGTCGCCCTGATCCACGACGTGGTCGTGGTCGTGGGCATGTTCGCGATCCTGGGGACCTTCATCGGGCTCCAGATCGACAGCCTGTTCGTCACCGCGATGCTGACGGTCATCGGGTTCTCGGTCCACGACACGATCGTCGTGTTCGACCGCGTCCGCGAGAACAAGGCCCGGCACGCCGGTGAGCCGTTCGACCGCATCGTCAACCACTCCGTCCTCCAGACGTTCGGCCGGTCGATCACCACCAGCCTGACCGTGGTCATCACGCTGCTGGCGCTGCTGCTGTTCGCCGGCGAGGCGATCGGCACCTTCGTGCTCGCGCTCCTGCTGGGCATCATCTCGGGCACGTACTCCTCGATCTTCAACGCGAGCCCGCTCCTCGTCGTGTGGCACGGCTGGGAGGACCGGAAGCGGGCACGCGAGCACGCGGCCCGCACCGGCCGCCGCGCGACCACGTGATCGCGGTCCGGCCCGGACCGGACCCGTGCCCTCGTCGTCCCCGGACGAGCCCTGCTCCCGTCGTCCCCCGATGAGCGCCTGTCCGCGGGTTGCGCCGTCCCGGGCCCCGTTCGGGATGGGACGAAAGGCTCGGTTGAGCCGGGCGTGGCATGCTCTCGCCGATGACTGAGCCACGCCACCGCTGGGTGTTCCCGGACCCGCTTCGCGTGACCCCCGAATTCCGGGCCGCGGCGCACGAGCAGGGGATCGGGATCGTGGCCGCCACCGTCCTCGCGCGCCGCGGCATCGCGGATCGGGAGGCGCTCGCCGCCTTCCTCGGACCCGCCGTGGCGGGCCTCAACGATCCGCACCGCCTGCCGGACGCGGCGCAGCTCGTCGACCGGGTGCGGCTCGCGCGCGAGCGGGGCGAGCGGGTCATGGTGTTCGGCGACTTCGACGCCGATGGCCTGACCGGCCTGGCGCAGCTCGTCCTGGCGCTGCGCCGGCTGGGCATCGACACGCTGCCCTACGTGCCGTCGCGGCTCGAGGAGGGCCACGGGCTGTCGATGGCGGCAGTCGAGGCGGCCACCGCCGCCGGGATCACCCTGATCGTGACGGTCGACACGGGCTCCACGAGCGTCGCCGAGGTGGCCGCCGCGGCGAGCCGCGGCATCGACGTGGCCATCACGGATCACCACCGGCTGCCCGAGGTGCTGCCGGCGGCGGTCGCGCTGGTCAATCCCCATCGTGCCGATTCCGTCTACCCGGATCCGAGGCTGTCGGGCAGCGGGGTGGCGTTCACGGTCGCCCGGCTGCTGTTCGCCGAGCTTCTCGGGTCCGATGCCGAGGCCCTCGAGCTCGCGGACCTCGCAACCATCGGGACGGTGTCCGACGTGGTGCCGATCCTGGGCGAGAACCGCTCGATCGCCCGGCTCGGGCTGGCGCAGATGCGCACGGCCGCGCGGCCCGGGATCGCGGCGCTCCTCGCCCGGGCGCATGTCGCGCCGGACACCGTCGATCTCGAGACGGTCGGGTTCGTCCTCGCGCCCCGGCTCAACGCGGCCGGGCGGGTGGGGGAGGCCCTCGACGCCGCGAACCTGCTGCTGGCGCAGACGCCGGAGGCCGCGGACGCGCTGGCCACCACCCTGGAGACCGCGAACACCACGCGGCGGGACCTCATGCGCACGGCGATCGCGGAGGCGCGGGCGGCATTCGGGCTGCCCGATCCGGGCCAGGCCCCCGGCCAGCAGCCACTGTTCGAGACCGCGCCGGAGGACGAGGCGGGGATCGTGATCGGCGGCGCTGCGGATGCGCCCGCGCTGCTCGTGCGCGGACCGTGGCCGGTCGGCATCCTGGGCCTCGTTGCGGGCCGGCTTGCGGACGAGACCGGGCGCGCGGCGGTGGTCGCGACCCAGCTCGGGCCGGTGCTCCGCGCCTCGTGCCGGAGCGACGGCCGGCTCGATCTCGCGGCCACGCTCACCGCCTGCGGCGACCTGTTCGTCCGCCACGGCGGCCACGCGGCCGCCGCCGGCTTCGAGCTCCCGGTCGAGCGCTGGGACGAGTTCGTCGAGCGCTTCCTCGCGCTTGCGGCGGCGTCGGCCCCGGACGATCCGCGGACGACCCTCGCGGTGGACCTCGCGCTCCCCGCCGCCTACGTCGACTACGCGCTGTTCCGCGATCTCGCCCGCCTCGGGCCGTGCGGGGCGGGAAATCCGGAGCCGCTGGTGGCCGTGCTCGGCCTCACGGTGCAACGGGTCCGGGCCGCGAACGGTGGCCACACGCAGCTGGTTCTCCGCCGCGAGCGCGACGTGCTCGACGGCATCGCCTTCGGACGACCGGACCTCGCGTTGACCATCGTCGAGGGAGACCGCGTGGACGTGGTCGCCCGGCTGGCGAGCCGGACGTTCGGCGGGCTCGAGACGCTCCAGCTCGAGGTCCGTGACGTGTCAGTGTCCGGTGCCCACCCACGTGCCGCCGCCGTGCTGGAGCGGTCGGCCGGGCGACTCGACGGGATCGCGGTCGGTCCGGGCCACCTCGCCCCCGTCGCCGGCGGTCGAACGTGAGCGGCCCCGGACCCGGGGCGCCGCGCCGGACGCCCCGCCTGCGCAGCCCGGGCGATCCGTACGGCCTGCTGCCCGCCGGGGCACCGATCGCCGCCATCCTCTCGATCGTCGGCCTGCTGGTCATCGCGTACGCCACGTTCGCCGTGGCCAGCGGCAAGCTGCCCGTCGGCGGCAACGGCGGCAAACCGGGAGCATCGGGGGACACCGGTGGCGTCACCAGGACTGCGACACCGACCAACGTGGTCATCGTGCCCGACGATCCGCTCGCCGACGTTCCCGGCACGATCGCGTACGCGAAGGCCGGGAACATCTGGCTCCAGAGCGGCCGGAGCACGCGCCAGCTCACGACCGGCGGCCACGACTCGATGCCCTCGTTCTCCGCCGACGGGTCGTCCGTCTACTTCGTCCGCTCGCGGCGTGAGGCCGGGTACTGGAACGTGTCCGGCAAGGGCACCCATTACGCGCTGGACGTTCCCTCGATCATGCAGGTCGCCGTGACCGGCGGCGACCCGACCCTGATCTTCGACGGGCTCGTCGATCCCTCCGGCCGCCTCAAGTGGGCAGGCTGGATCCGCGAGCCCGTGTTGTCGCCGGACGGCAAGACGATCGCCATGGTGACCGACCTTCCCGACCCCACCCGGAGCGACGTCGTGCTCAAGCTGCTCAACCTCAAGACCGGCAAGGTCACCAGCCCCGGCCTCGCCCAGACGGCTCCGCTGGGTCACCAGGATCCCGCCTGGCGCCCCGACGGGGGCCGTCTCCTGTACGTGCGCAACGACCGCGACGGCGCCAAGGGGACGCCCCGGATCTACAGCTACAACCCCGCCACGAAGAAGTCCGCGCCGCTGAGCGCGCCCGGCTACCTGCATCCATCGTGGTCGCCGGACGGGAGCTACGTTGACCGCGACCAGGACCAGCGCGTTGGGCACCGATGTCGTCATCCTCAGCGCCGCGACCGGCGCCGAGCTGCTCCGCCTGACCTCGGACGGGACCTCGTGGGCGCCCACCTGGTCGCCCCGGGGCGATGCGATCGCGTACCTCCACGTCGATGGCCAGGTCGTGGACCTGCGCATGATCCAGCTCGAGGGGACGGGCCCCACGTGGACGGCCAAGGCGCCGCTGGACCTGACCACCAGCGCGGGCCTGGACGGGATCTCGCGCCCCGACTGGTTCATCCCCGCCGATCAGCTGCCCGCGACCCCGGCGCCGGCGACCGGATCCCCGGCATCATCGCCCGGCGCCTCCGGGTCGGTGGTCCCGTGACCCCGTCCTACCTCGAGCGGCTCGCCGCCCGCAGCGCCGCGACGGGCACGGTCCTGTGCGTTGGCGTGGACCCGGACCCGGCTGCCCTCCCGGACGGCTTCCCGGCCACCCTGGCGGGCGTGGAGCGGTTTGCCCGCCTGATCATCGAGGCGACGCTGCCGGTGGCCGCCGCATTCAAGGCCAACCTCGCGTTCTTCGAAGCCCACGGATCCGCCGGCGTGGCCGCCCTCGAGCGTCTCCGGGCCCTGGTGCCCGCGGACGTGCCGTTCATCGCCGACGCGAAGCGGGGCGACATCAGATCCACGGCGGAGCGGCATGCGACCGCGCTGTTCGACATCCTCGGTGCGGACGCGGTCACCGTGAGCCCGTACCTCGGCGAGGAGGCGATCGCCCCGCTGCTGGCACGGGCGGATCGCTACGCCTACGTGCTGTGCCGCACCTCCAACCCGGGTGCGGCGGAGATCCAGGGCCTGGGCGTGGCTGCGGACGCGCTGTCCGGCGCAGCGGCCGAGCCCCTGTGGGCGCGCGTCGCCCGCCTGGCAGGTGGCTGGGGCCCGGGTGGCACGGTCGGGCTCGTGGTCGGTGCCACCGCTCCCGCGGAGCTGGCCGCCATCCGCGAGCTTGCGCCGGGGCTCGGGTTTCTCGTGCCGGGCGTGGGAGCGCAGGGTGGCGAGATCGAGCGGGTGCTTGCTTCCGGGCGGGCGATCGCGGAGCCGGCCGGCGGCCGGCCCGGTGGTGGCCTCGTGGTCAACATCTCGCGGGGCATCGCCCGCGCGGCCGCGGGACCCCCAGCCGACGGCGCGCCGGCGGACGCCGGGGAGCGCCTCAGCGCGGCTGCCGCAGGCTGGGCTGAGCGCCTCGCTGTGCTACCCTGACCGCCCTCGGGCGTGCCCACAGGAGGTGCGCCCCACCCACGAGGTCGACTCTCGAGATGCCGTTCAACATCGGACCCGCCGAGCTCATCATCGTCCTGGTCATCGCGCTCATCGTCGTGGGACCGGGCAAGCTTCCCGAGGTCGGTTCCGCGCTCGGCAAGAGCATCCGCGAGTTCCGTCGCGCAGCCGCCGACGTCAAGGAGACGACGAGCATGGAGGCCGCTCCGGCTGCCCCCGCTGCGCCCGCCACCACGGCGGCGCCCGCCGCCCAGGCTGCGGCCCCGGCGCCCGCCGCTCCAGCCCAGGCCACACCCGCGACCCCCGCCCCGGCACCGGCCGCCGAGCCCGTGATCCCGACCGCGCCACCCAGCGCGAGCGAGCCGGTCGCCGTCGCAGCCGCGGCTGACGCGGAAGAGCAGACGTCGGCCTAGACCCGCCGGGGCCCGCCAGCCAGACCCACCGATGGCCGATGCCGACACCGTCCGTGATGCCGGGATACCGGCACGCCTGACACCCGCACCCGATCCCGCCCCGCCCTCGGGCACGCCCGGCGGATCGCAGCCGGCGGCCGGGGAGATGTCGCTCGTCGATCACCTCGTCGAGCTCCGCAACCGCCTCGTGCGGATGGTGCTGGCCGTCGCGGTGGGGTCCGTCGTCGGGTTCCTGCTGGTCGATCGGATCATCGCCATCCTGGTGGCGCCGCTGCCCGACAAGGAGCTCCTGTTCACGGGCCTCGGTGACGCGTTCGTGATCGACGTCAAGATCGCGATCGTGTTCGGTGTCATCGTCGCGATGCCCGTGATCCTGTACCAGGTGTGGGCGTTCGTGGCGCCCGGCCTGACCCCCGCCGAGCGGCGGATCATCAAGCCCTGGATCCCGCTCGCGCTGGCCTTCTTCGCGATCGGCGTCGGGATCGCGTACGTGATCCTGCCGTTCGCGACGGCCTTCCTGCTCGGGTTCTCCAGCAGCTACCTGCGCCCGCTGATCACGGCCGGGCCGTACTTCGACTTCGTGACCACGATGTTCCTCGCGTTCGGCCTGATCATGGAGTTCCCGATCCTGCTCTACGGTCTGTCGCGGGTCGGGATCGTCACCTCGCAGCGCCTGGTCGGGTTGCGGCGGATGGCGATCCTCGGGATCGCGATCTTTGCGGCGGCCATCACCCCGGGCGGCGACCTGGTCAGCCCGTTCGTGCTGGGCATTACGATGTACCTGCTGTTCGAGGGCACGATCATCGCGATCCGACGCAGCGGGAAGTAGGGGCGGAGGCCGGTCGTACATGACCTCTGAGCCACGCCACGTCGACGACGTCAGGGCCGGGGCCGGCGCCATCCGGGCGCCCGACGAGGGGTCCGACGACGCGTCCGAGGACGGGCCGGACGAATCGGCCGACATCGCGGTGGCGGGCGGCGGTCCGGCCCAGCAGATCGTGGTGGTCACCGGGCTCTCGGGGGGCGGCAAGACGGCGGCGGCCAAGCTGTTCGAGGACCTCGGCTACATCGTCGTCGACAACCTGCCGGGCGAGCTGCTGCGCGACCTGGCAGACCTGATTGCTTCGGATCGCAGCCGGTTCGCGCAGACCGCGATCGTGCTCGATGTGCGCGCCGGCGACGTCCCGCTCGCGTTCGGCGCGATGCGCGGCGCGCTCGAGGGTCGCGCCATCCGGCCGGTGATCATGTTCCTCGAAGCGCGGGATGACGTGCTGATCCGCCGGTTCTCCGAGACGCGTCACCGTCATCCGCTCGCCGACGAGCGGGGGATCGCGGCGTCGATCGCGATGGAGCGCGAGCTGCTGACGCCGATACGTGCACAGGCCGACGTCATCGTCGACACCAGCGACCTGTCGCTGCGCGAGCTGCGCGAGCAGATCTTCACCCGCCTGGGCGACGTCCAGACGTCCGACCGGCTCGCGATCCAGCTGATCAGCTTCGGGTTCAAGTTCGGCATCCCGCTCGAGGCCGATCTCGTGCTCGACGTCCGGTTCATGCACAACCCGTTCTACATCGAGGACCTTCGGACCAAGTCCGGTCTGACCGATCCGGTGCGCCGGTACGTGCTGCGCCAGCCGATCGCGGCGGCGTTCATGACCGGGCTCGAGGACATGCTCGACCTCCTCGTCCCCGCCTACGTGGAGGAGGGCAAGAACCGCCTGACGATCGCGATCGGCTGCACCGGCGGATTCCATCGCTCGATCGTCATCGCGGAGGAGCTCGCGACATGGCTCCGCGAGCGCGACTTCGGCTCGGTCGCGGTGTTCCACCGCGAGCTCGAGCGGTGAATCTCGGCCGCTGGCTGACCGTCGGCATCGGCGTCAAGCGGTGGCTGCTCCTCTCGTTCGCCGGGTTGCTGCTCCTTGCGCTCGGGGTTGCTCACGCGCTGCGGCAGCTGCCGGTCGACCTCCAGCCGGGTGGCGTGGCGGGGCTGCTGACGGACGTCCTGACCCTCCAGTTCCTGCCCTATCAGGCGCGCGGGATCATTGCCGGGCTGGTGGGCACCGCGCTGTTCCTGACCGGGGCATACCGGCTGGTGCGCGCGCTGGTGGACCCGTTCGCGCTGTGGGACCGCGACCAGCCGATGGTCGAGGTCATCTACCAGAAGCGGTTCCTGGCCCGCGGTCCGCGAACGGTTGCGATCGGGGGTGGCACCGGCCTGTCGATGCTGCTGCGCGGGCTCAAGGAGCACACGTCGAACCTCACGGCGGTGGTCACCGTAGCCGACGACGGGGGCTCGTCGGGCGTGCTGCGCGAAGAGCTCGGGATCCCCGCGGTGGGCGACATCCGCAACTGCATCGTGGCCCTGGCCGATGCCGAGCCGCTCATGGGCCGGCTGCTCCAGTACCGCTTTCCCGGCCGCCGGCCCGCCGTCACCGCCGATCCGGACGTGGTGCGGTCGCGCGATGCCGAGACCGCCTCGGCCGGGCTCGCCGGCCACGCGGTCGGGAACCTGCTGCTGGCCGCCCTCGTGGAGCTCGAGGGCGGCGACTTCGAGCAGGCGGTGCGTGAGCTGGGCCGCGTGCTTGCGGTTCGCGGCAGCGTGATCCCGGCCACCGGGACGGTCCTGACGCTCCATGCCCGGCTGGACGACGGCAGCGAGGTCCAGGGCCAGAGCCGGATCGCGCGCACGGACCGGGTTGACCGGGTGTGGGTCACGCCCGAGGACGTCGCGCCCACGGGTGACGCGCTGCACGCGATCGCGGAGGCCGAGCTGATCGTGATCGGGCCGGGCAGCCTGTTCACCAGCCTGCTGCCCGCGCTGCTCGTGCCCGGGATCCGCGAGGCGATCGCGAGATCCGGGGCGCTCGTCCTGTTCGCATGCAACGTGGCGACCCAGCCGGGCGAGACCGGCGGCTTCGACCTGGCCGATCACCTCGAGGCGCTCGCGCGGCACGGCGCCGGCCACCTGCCCCACATCGTGCTCGCGAACAACCGGTTCGACGCACGACCGCCCGACGGCTGGCAGGGCGAGCACGTCCGGCTGCGCTGGCCGCCGTCGGAGGCGCAGTCGCCTCGGCTGGTGCTCGACGATCTCGTCGATCCGGGCAACGCCCATCACCATGACCCGGACCGGCTCGCGGCGGCGATCATCGCCGCCTGGGAGCGCGAGGGCGGCCACCGGCGCCGCCCGAGCGTCTCGGCCGGCGACCGGACGGCCTGATCCACGTCGATGTCCCGGAGCGACCGCGACCTGGTGCTGGCGCTGCGAGCCGAGCTTGCGGCGGTCGATCCCTCGCGACCGTGCGACCGGAGGGCGGAGATCGCGGGCCTCGGTCCGTCGCTGGTGACGCGCGAGGCAACGGTCGCCCGGCTCGCCCTGCGGCTCGGCGGCCACGCCCCCGACGGTGCCCAGCCCGGCGGTCGCCACCTGCTGCGGCTGCCCGCCGAGTCCCTCGACTGGACCGGCGCCGCCGATCATTGCCGGCTGGCCTGGCTCCGCGGACGGTTCCTGTCCCGGGGCTCGCTGAGCCTCGCCGGGGGACGGGCGCATCTCGAGTTCGTCGTCACGGTGGTCGAGGCGCCCCAGCTCGCCGACAGGCTGGCGTCGCTCGGCCTGCCCGCGTCGTGGCGCGTCCGGCGCGGCCAGGGCGTGGTCACCTGGAAGAGCAACGAGTCGATCACCGGGTTCCTCGGGCGGATCGGTGCCAGCGCGTCGCTGCTCGAGCTCGAGGCACGGAGCGTTGCCCGGACCCTTCGCGGCGAGCTCAACCGCGTGCTCAACGCGGAGTCGGCGAACCTCCAGCGCTCGGTCGCCGCGGCCGGACGACAGCTTGCCGCGATCGAGGCCCTCGAGGCCGACGGGCGCCTGGGCGAGCAGCCACGCACGGTCCGTGCCGTCGCCGAGGCTCGCCGCGACACGCCCGAGGCGTCGATGTCGGAGATCGCCACCCGCCTCGACCTCCACCGGTCCGCGGTCCAGCGCGCGCTCGACCGCCTCGAGCGGCTCGCGCTCCACGACGACGACGGCATCGGGCTCCGCCACCCCTCCCGGCGCCGGGTGCGCACCGCCGGCTGAGCGAGCCCGGCTGGGCACGGCCGGATGCACGACCCCGGCTGGCCATGGCTGCACGACGCCGACGGGGGGAACCCGGCCCGCCGGCCCGGCGCGGGGGCCATCGGGCGCATCCGGCGGGGCCGCCCGGCCGTCCGACGGGGGCCGCGCGGCCGCCCTCCGGGTGCCGAGCAGCCGGGGGACGGGACGGGACCCTCTGGCATCATGGGGCCATGCGCCCGATCGTGATTGCCGCCAACTGGAAGATGAACACCACCCCCGGCGATGCCGGCGAGCTGGCGGGGACCATCGCGTCCCGCACCCGCGTGCCCGGCCTGACCCGGGTGATCTGTCCGCCCTACGTGAGCCTTGCGGCCGTGCGTGACGCGCTGGCCGGAGAGGACGTCGGGGTCGGAGCCCAGAACATCCACCACGAGCTTGCCGGCGCGTTCACCGGCGAGGTCTCGGCGCCGATGCTCGCCGGCCTCGCGACCTGGGTGATCCTCGGCCACTCGGAGCGGCGCGCGTACTTCGGCGAGACCGATTCGCTGGTCGGGAAGAAGCTCGACCGCGCGATCGACGCCGGCCTGCGGCCGATCCTGTGCGTGGGCGAGGTCCTTGCCGACCGCGAGGCCGGGCGCCAGACCGCCATCGTCGATGCGCAGCTGCGCGGCGCCCTCGAGGGCCGCGATCCGGTCGCGCTCGCCGGCGCCGGGCATGGTCATCGCCTACGAGCCGGTTTGGGCGATCGGGACCGGGCGTACCGCGAGCGGCGCCGATGCCGCGGCGATGGCCGACGCGATCCGTGCCGCGCTCCGGCCGCTCGGCTGGGGCGGAGCGGCCGAGGCGACGCCCGTCCTCTACGGCGGCAGCGTGACCTCCGCGAACATCGGCGAGTTCCTCGGCGAGCCCGCCATCGACGGCGCGCTGATCGGCGGCGCGTCCCTCAAGCCCGACGAGATGGCCGGGATCGCCGCCCGTGCCGGGCTGACCGCGGCGGCGCGCGGGCTGGCCTCGTGACCGCGGACGGGACCCAGACCAGCACCGACAACGGCGGCACCGCATCGACCGGCCACGACCGGCCGCGACCGATCGTGCTCGTCATCCTCGACGGGTTCGGGATCGGGCACGACCCGGCGGCCGACGCCATCGCGGCGGCGCCGATGCCCATCTGGCGAGACCTCATCGCACGCTGGCCGCACTCGGTCCTGCGCGCGTCCGAGGACGCCGTCGGCCTGCCCGCCGGCCAGATGGGAAACTCGGAGGTCGGCCACCTCAACCTGGGCGCCGGACGGCCGGTGCTCCAGGACCTGCCGCGGATCGACGCCGCCATCGCGGACGGGTCCTTCTTCGACCGGCCCGCGCTGGTCGCGGCATGTGCGCGTGCACGAGAGACCGGCCGGTTGCATACCGTCGGCCTGGTGGGGCCGGGCGGCGTCCACGCGCATGACCGGCACCTGATCGCGCTGGTCGAGCTGGCCGCCCGCCTGGATGTCCCGTCGGTGCGCGTCCACGCACTCCTCGACGGGCGGGACACGCCGCCGTCCTCCGGGCTCGGCTTCATCCGTGATCTCGAGCAGCGGCTCGCAGCCGCCCACCCCGACGCCCGCGTCGCCACGGTCGGCGGACGCTACTGGGCGATGGACCGCGACAGGCGCTGGGACCGCACGGAGCGCGGCTACGACGCCATCGTGCACGGAGTGGGGAAGCGTGCCGGATCCGCCGAGGCGGCGATCGAGGCCGCGTACGCGCGCGGCGAGACCGACGAGTTCGTGGCGCCCACGGTGATCGACGGCATCGACGGCCGGGTCCGCGACCGGGACCCGATCGTCCACGTCAACTTCCGGGCCGACCGCGCCCGCCAGCTCACCCACGCGCTGGCCGACCCGGCGTTCGACGCGTTCGACCGGACGGGCCCCGGCGGTGAGCCGGCACCCGCAGACCTGCTGGTGGTCACCATGACCGAATACGAGGCGGGTCTCCCGGTGGAGGTCGCCTTCGCGCCCGAGGAGGCTCGATCCCTGGCGGGCGCCTTCTCCGACGCCGGATGGCGTCAGCTCCACGTGGCCGAGACCGAGAAGTACGCCCACGTGACGTACTTCTTCAACGGCGGCCGCGAGGCCGCGTGGCCCGGCGAGGATCGCCGCCTGGTGCCGTCGCCAAAGGTCGCCACGTACGACCTCCAGCCCGAGATGAGCGCGCCGGGCGTCACCGACGAGCTGGTCGGCGCGATCGCGTCCGCCGAGTACGACTTCATCGTCGCGAACTACGCCAACCCCGACATGGTCGGCCACACGGGCGTGTGGGATGCGACCCTGCGAGCGCTCGAGACGATCGACACCTGCCTGGGGCGTGTCGTCGAGGCGATCGAGCGGGTCGAGGCGGCGGACCCGGCCGGGCCCGGTGCGGCCCTGTTCATCACGGCCGACCACGGCAACGCCGACGAGCTCCGCGACCGCGACGGCAACCCGGTGACCGCCCACTCGCTCAATCCGGTGCCGCTGGTCGCGATCGGACGGTCGCTGGCCGGCCGGTCGCTCGGAGACGGCATCCTGGCCGACGTGGCGCCCACCATCCTCGAGACCGCGGGCCTGCCACGGTGGGACGAGATGACCGGGCGATCGCTGCTCCGACCCGCCTGACCCGACGCACCGATCCGGGCCGGATCGAAAGGTCTGGTACCATCCGGCACCGTCACACCTCGGAGGTCAGCCAGCTCGTGAACCCCCTCCTGGCCATCGGCCAGCTCCTGCTCAGCGTCGCCCTCGTCGCCGCCATCCTGCTCCAGGCCCGCGGCACCGGCCTGTCCGGCACGTTCGGTGGCGACTCCGGCGTCTACCGCAGCCGGCGGGGGATCGAGCGCCGCCTGTGGCAGTTCACGATCCTGTTGCTCGCGCTGTTCGTGCTGTTCGCGCTGGCGGCGTTCCTGTTCGTCAAGTAGGGCGCGGCGCCACGCCGGGCAGAGCTCCAACGGACCGCATGACCCGATGACCGGCCGCGATCGCGCGGTCGTCGCCGCTCTGGTGCTCCTGCTCGCCGGTCTCGGTGGCGTGCTGTCGCTTCCGGACACGGCGCCCGTTGCCAGCGTCGGGCAGCAGACGCCCGGGCCCACCATCGCCCCGCCGGCGCCCTATCGCGAGGGTATGGTCGGCGCGCCGTCGTCGATCACGCCGGTCACCGCGCGTTCACGGACCGAGCGGACGCTCGTGGGACTCGTGTTCAGCGGCCTCGTGCGGCTCGGGCCTGGCAACACGTTCGAGCCTGACCTCGCGAGGTCCTGGTCCGTCGACGACACGGGCAAGGTATGGACGTTCCATATCCGCGACGACGCCACCTGGCAGGACGGCGTCCCGGTGACGGCCGCCGATGTGGTGTACACGATCGAGGCGCTCAAGAGCCCGTATTCGGCCGGTGCCTTGTCGTCGTCGTGGGCAGAGGTCGAGGCCAGCGCCGTGGACGACACGACCGTCCAGTTCACGCTCGCGACCCCGATCGGCGGCTTCCTCGCGGCCGCGACGCAGCCGCTGCTGCCGTTCCATCTCCTTGCGGACGTCCCGTTCTCGGACCTGGCCACCAGCCCATTTGCGCTCCAGCCGGTCGGGACCGGTCCATACGCGCTGACCGACCTCGATTCGACCCGGGCGGTGCTCACACCGACCGCCCTGACGATGCCACTCCAGGATCCCGAGCCGACGGCGTCGCCCGACTCGCTCGCGTCGGCGGGTCCGATCGCCACGCCTGCCGGGCCGGTGCCGTACCTGGAGCAGATCGAGATCCACTTCTACGACGATGCCGCCACGCTCGCGGAGGGGTTGCGGTCCGGCGAGGTCGACGCGGCCAGCGGGCTGCCGCCCGATCAGGTCTCGGCGCTCGCGCCGGTCGCCGGCATCACCGCCGAGCGCTATCCGACGACGACCCTGTCCTCGGTGCTGCTCGACCTGCGTCCCGCGCACGCCGAGCTGCGCGACCAGCGCGTGCGCCGGGCGCTGCTGACGGCGATCGACCGCGACACCCTCGTGTCCACGGTCATGGGCGGTGACGCCGTGCGCGCAGATGCGCTCGTCCCGCCAAGCTCGTGGGCGTTCGACGCCGAGGCCGCAAAGTCCGTCACGTACAGCACCAAGCGCGCCGCGACCCTGCTCACCGATGCCGGCTGGACGAAGACGGGCGGTGCCTGGTTCGCTCCGGGCGGAAAGGATCCCTACCGGATCGAGGTGCTCAGCGTCCCCGCGGACGCCAATCCACGGCTGGCGGCGGTTGCCGCGTACGTCCGGGACGCCTGGACGGCGCTGGGGCTCCAGGTCGACACAGTCGAGCTGCCCGCTTCGGAGCTCGCCTCGCGACTCCGCGAGGGGTCCTTCGGAGCCGCCGTGGTGGACATCGCGATGGGGCTCGAGCCCGATCTCTACCCCCTGCTCGCATCGACCCAGGTGCGGGGCTCCGGGTCGAACCTGTCGGGCTACCAGGAGTCGGCGCTGGACCCGCTGCTCGAGGCGGCCCGGGCACCGGGAACCGCCGACGAGCGTGCCGCGGCGTGGAAGGCGCTCCTGACCGCGCTGAACGAGCGCCAGCCGATCCTCCCCCTCGCCTGGGCCGATGATGTCGTGCTGGTCAGGGGCGTGGATGGGATGACCCCGCGGCTCATCTCCGGCCCGGGCGATCGATTCTGGGATGTGCTAGCATGGCGCCTCGCTGCGGACCGGTGAGTCTTCGGGCGCCCCGATCCGCGTGCCGGCTCCGCGCCGAGGTGGCGAAATTGGCAGACGCGCTAGCTTCAGGAGCTAGTGCCCGCAAGGGCGTATGGGTTCAAGTCCCTTCCTCGGTACCACGCCCCCAATGGGAGGAACCCAGCCGGCAGGCGGTAACACTGGCCCAGGTGGCGGAATTGGTATACGCGTACGTTTGAGGGGCGTATGAGGCAACTCATCCGGGTTCAAGTCCCGGCCTGGGCACCACACTCCTGAACCTTCTGCGGGCGGCCGGTGGCCGCCCGTTCGTCGTTCCGAGCACGATCTGCGTTCACCCGGGCGGTTAGCTCAGCTGGTCAGAGCGCCTCGTTTACACCGAGGAGGCCGGAGGTTCGAGTCCTCCACCGCCCACCATTCCAGCGCCCGTCCCGGTGTCTGGGCCGGGTGGCCGCGCGAGATCGTGCCGGGAGGCCGCTGTCCCTTCGGGCTGCGGGGTATGCTGGACACTCGGGCATGTGACCGCGCACCGAGGAGAGTGAATGGATCTGACCCTGATCGTCATCATCGCGATCGTCGTCGTCATCGTCCTGTTCGTCGTCGGCATCTACAACGGCCTCGTCACCCGGCGCAACCGGATCGACGAAGCGTTCTCCCAGATCGAGGTCCAGCTCAAGCGACGGCACGACCTGATCCCGAACCTCGTCCAGGCCGTGAAGGGCTACATGGGGTTCGAGCAGGACGTCCTGACCAGGGTCACCGAGGCCCGGGCGAACGCCGTTGCGGCCGGAGCCAAAGGCCCGGCGGAGCAGGCGGCCGCGGAGAATGCCCTGACCGGTACGCTGCGATCGCTGTTCGCGGTCGTCGAGAATTACCCGGAGCTCAAGGCGAACCAGAACGTCATCCAGCTCCAGGAGCAGCTGACCACGACCGAGAACCAGATCAGCTTCTCGCGCCAGCACTACAACGCGACCGTCCTGGACTACAACAACTCGATCCAGACGATCCCGGCGGTCCTGATCGCGGGGCCGATGGGCTTCACCAAGCGCGAGTTCTTCGACGCCGAGCCCGAGGCCAGCGAGGTTCCCAACGTCGATCTCAGCCTGAAGTGATCGCACGGCGCCGGGCGCCGGGCTGAGCAATCACCATGGCGACCTTCTACGACCAGATCGGCGCGAACCGCCGGAACTCGGTCTTGCTTGCCCTTGCCGTCATCGTCCTGCTGGGCCTGCTCGGCCTGCTCATCGGCTGGGCAGTGACCGGTGATCCTCGTGCGGCGCTGCCGTCGACCGGGATCGCCATCGTGGTCGGCCTTGTCGCGTCCCTGCTCTCGTACTTCCTCGGCGACTCGCTGGTCCTGGCGACCTCCGGCGCCAAGGAGGTCACGGCGCAGGACCAGCCACAGCTGATGAACGTCGTCCAGGAGATGGCGATCGCGGCCAACGTGCCGATGCCCAGGGTCTACCTGATCAACGACACGGCACCCAATGCGTTCGCGACCGGCCGCGACCCGGCGCACGCGTCCGTCGCGATCACCATCGGCCTGCTCCAGAAGCTAGATCGAGAGGAGCTGCAGGGCGTCATGGCGCACGAGCTGTCGCACGTGCGCAACTTCGATATCCGCTTCTCGCTCATGGTCGGCGTGCTGGTCGGGTCGATCGCGTTGCTGGCCGACTTCTTCCTGCGGTTCACGTTCTGGGGTGGCGGCTCGCGTGGCTCGAGCCGCGATCGCAACTCGGGCGGCGGCGGCCTCCAGGTGATCGTGTTCGTGCTCGCCATCGTGCTCGCCATCCTGGCCCCGATCATGGCCCGGCTGGTCCAGATGGCGGTCAGCCGCCAGCGCGAGTACCTCGCGGATGCCTCGGGCGTCGAGCTCACCCGGAACCCGGCGGGCCTGGAGCGCGCGCTGGCCAAGATCGCGCTCGACACGGAGCCCCTGGAGGTCGCCAACCGGGCGACCCAGCACCTGTACTTCGAGAACCCGATGAAGGGCGTGAGCGGCCGCAAGTCCAACCTGTTCTCGACCCACCCGCCGGTCCTCGACCGGATCAACCGGCTTCGACAGCTGAGCGGACAGCCGGCGCTTCCCCGGCCCGAGCTGGCCCTCGATCCGGCCGCGCAGGGCGCTGCGCTGGGCCTGTCCGGCGGAACGCCGCCGGGGGTCCGATAGGTCGCACGCCGAGGCCCGCGCTCCTTGCCGCTCGAACGGGGCCCATGGTATTCTGCGCCGCGCCGACGGACCCCCGTGGGAGTCCGGGACCGGGCCGAGATAGCTCAGTTGGTAGAGCACGCGACTGAAAATCGCGGTGTCGCCAGTTCGAATCTGGCTCTCGGCACCAACCTCGTGTCGGCATATCGAGCGGAAGTGGCTCAGTTGGTAGAGCATCACCTTGCCAAGGTGAGGGTCGCGGGTTCGAGTCCCGTCTTCCGCTCCATTCCCCCCATATGTGAGATCGACTTCCGGCACCGCTGCCCCTTCGTCTAGTGGTAGGACAGCGGACTTTGGATCCGTTAGCCGAGGTTCGAATCCTCGAGGGGCAGCCAACCTGACAACATCGCCGGCGCCCGAGGCCGGCCCGGGGCGACGTGGCGAAGTGGCCTAACGCGGGGGTCTGCAAAACCCTTATTCATCGGTTCGAATCCGATCGTCGCCTCCACTGACCCGAGCTCGGAACCGCTCCTCGAGGGGCGGTTCCGTGGTATCCGGGGCGCCGTTACGACCGGCCCGTGAGCCGGCCGGGTTGGCTCTCGGGGTCCGATCCCGTGAGCGCGGCTCCATCAGGGCGGGGGCGCGCCCGCGCATCGCCAGCGAATGAGGCCGTCGTACATGGTCGGCACGCCCACCGCAGGCCCGGTCTCGGGGTCCATGGTGAGTGCGGCGGTGAACGCGACGACTCCGCCGAGCCCGTCGGAGTCGGGAGTAGCCACGCGGGGGTCGAAAGGTTCCTCATAGGTGAATACGAGGCCGCCGGAACCCCGAGCCCAATCGGTGACGGACAGCTGCAATCGGGCCCGCGCGAATGAGAGCGACGCGTCGTACGCGATCTCCACGCCTTGTTGGGGGAGACCCGAGACTTCGACGACCTGTGCCCGAGGCGCATCCCACTCGCACCACGCACTGCTCTCAACGTGTGCGGTATCGGTACACAGCCGCCACCGCCCACCCCCGAGATCACTGTTGTCCATGAGATCGGAGGAATCCCGCGGCGGTTCATCGCCCGGTCCGGGAGCCTGCTCGATGAGACAGGCGTCCTGACGAGACCCCGTCGGAACGGAGGTGGTCGTGGCACGCGGCGACGCTAGTGTCCGTGACAGAGCGGTGGTGGGGGTTGGAACGGCCGGACGAGTGGGGGTCGCGGACATCGTCATCTGTGCGGGACTCGCGCACGCGGCGATCAGCATTCCGACCGGGATCAGCATCCATGCGCTCTTCTGCACGAGTCGCCCCCTCGATGCCGTGACCCTCTGACGATCAGGGTGGGGCATCCGGTTGCGCGTCGTCAACGACCGCGACTGGGAAGCCCGTTGCTGGTGGACTCCGATCGCGCGGATGCCGATCTGCTCACAGGGCCGCGCCCGCTCGCCGTGCGCTGTTCCGCCCGGACGTCGCCTGCTCCGGGGGTCGCTCCGCACGACGGCGACGCGGATCGCGAGGCAGGGCCATCCACGCGTCGGGGCCCGACTGCCCGTGCCGGACGGCGATCCCGGCGAACCGGGACAGAACCTGATATCTCGCCGTGATGCCGCTGCAATCTCCTCGCTCCTGCGCGCGTCGGACGCGTGCAAGCCATTTGGGCGTAGACCAGACCAGCCCATTTCGCGAGAAAGGAGCGCCAAGATGACTGGCATGATCCTCCAGGACATCCAGGTCGGCTGGAAGGTCTTTGTCGGCTCCGAGGAGGTCGGCCATGTCGTGGACGTCGGATCCGAGGACATCGGCGTCAGGCACGGCCGCCTGATCAAGACGACCACCCGCATTCCGGGCGACAGGATCCTCGAGGCCTCCGACGGTGTCGTCGACCTGCGCGCGGACGACGACACGATGGACCGGCTGTCCATGGACTGACAGGCACGGCCAGCTCCGTGGACGGATCCCGGAGCAGCCGAGCCCGGAGCCCGCGAGCCCGCCGGTCCAAGCCAGCCGGCGGCTCCGGCGCCGGCGACCCCCTCGCGCGCGGGCCGTGAGCTCCAGAACCGAGCTCATCGGTCGAATTCGAGGGGTCGCCTCCAACGGCCAGCCAATACGCAGGACCGTCCCTCACGGGGCGGTTCTTGCGTTTCCGCCCGCCCGGTTTCCGGACCTCCGCCCCTCGATGATCGTCGGGTCCAGGCGTGTCCCGCTTCTCGCGTGTCCCGGATCCTGTCAGGTACCGCGGGTTGTGGTCGTAGGCGGGGTCCTGCCACCGGATCCGGACACGGTGGCGGCCGGGCACGCTCGGGTGGAGCTCGACGCACCGCCTCGGATCGCTTCGACCTGGGCTAGCACCGGTGACGGCGGTAGGTGACAGCAGATTTGCCCGCCTCCGCCGATAGCACCGCGACGCGCGGTAGGCGACAGAACCGGGCAGGGCGCACGTGCGTCGCAGTGCCGGGAACCGGCGGTGCGATGTCGCCGGAGCACAGAACCGGCACCCGGCCGGTCCGGCGGCGTACGATGCGCCGAGCCCGCAATGGGCCTCGCGCCGAGGTGGCGGAACCGGCAGACGCTGCGGTCTTAAACACCGCTGGGGGAAACCCCGTTCGGGTTCGAATCCCGACCTCGGCACCAGCTCCGGCAGCGTGGCGGCAGCGCACCGGCCCCGGATCAGCCGGGTCCGGGCGGACCCGCAAGGCGCTCGAGGATCACCTTCTCCAGCGACAGGATCCGTTCCTCGAGCGTCTCGACGCGCCTCAGGATCGCGGCGTTGCCTTCGAGCAGCCGCTCGTTCTGCGTCTCCTCGAGATCGGCTTCGGCCGCCGCATGCTCAAGGGTGAGCCGGTCCCGCGTCGACGACCGGTTCGAGGCCAGCAGGATCAGCGGGGAGGCGTAGGCCGCCTGGGTCGAGAAGACAAGGTTGAGCAGGATGAACGGGAACGGGTCGAAATGGAACAGCAGCCACGCGTTGCCCAGGATCCACAGGGTGACGAAGATCGTCTGGAGGATCAGGAATCGCCAGCTGCCGATGAAGCCGACCACCTTGTCGGCCACGCGGGCGCCCATCGGCGCGTTGTCGAACAGCGCTTGATTGACCGGGTGCCGGCTGCGCCCACCCATCGCGATCCCTGCCTGGCGAAGCACGTCCCGTGCCGAGTGCCGCATCGTGGCCTCCGAGCCGCAAGCCGACCGGCACATGCCGGTGGACGCGGTCAAGGTAGTCCGATCCACACTTGGATGCTGGCGCGCCAGCCATTGCGACCCGGCAGGGGACGGGCGAGGCTCGTCAGCGACGCCGGCCGAACAGGCCCTTGCGCTCCTTGCCGGCAGGTGCGTCGGCAGCCTCGGTCCCGAACACGATCGTGAACAGGTCTCGGAGCTTGGTCGCGGGCAGCGTCTTGGGCGCGCTGCGCACGACCGGAACACCTTCGTTCGCCGCCTTGAGGTAGATGAACGGGTCGTACGGCAGGTCGGATGTGATCTTGGCGCCCAGGGCGCTCTCGATGTCGCCGCGCCGGAGCAGATCCCGGGCAAAGGCGTTGTTGAGCACGAACATCGTCGTCGCCCCGACCGCGCCGGTCTCGGACAGCTGGTCCAGCAGCAGATGGACCGCGTTGAGCGCCGGGATCTCCGGCAGCACCGGGATGATCACGACGTCCGAGCGGCTGAACAACGCCAGCATCCGCTCGTCCAGGGATGCCCCCGCATCGATGATGACGACTTCATACGCCTCGAGAGCCCGGGCGACGACTCTCTCGGCGTGCTCGCCGGTGAACAGCGGTGCGAAGCCTGGTGTCGGCGGGGCCGCGAGCAGCTGGAGCCCGCTGGCGTGATGCACGGCAAAGGTCCGGAACAGCTCGACCTCGTTCAGGGCGTTCTCGTCCCGGATGAGCTCCAGCAGCGTCTGTTTGGGCTGGAGGTTGAGGTGCGAGGCGACCTGCCCGAACGAGAGGTCGAAATCGATGATCACGGCCCGGTTCTGGTGGCGCTCGGCGGCAAGCAGGGCAAGGTTGGTCGCGACCGTGGTCGTCCCGACGCCGCCCTTCGGGCTGAACACGGTCACCACGCGACGAGCCTGCGGATTGCCGATCGGCGCGTTGGCGACGGAGCGTCCGTCCTGGGCTCGCTGGAAGCGCAGCGACAGGGCCTCGATGCGCGCCTCGAGCTCGGCGGCGTCGAACGGCTTGGTGATGACATCGTCGGCACCGGATTCGAGCAATGCGATCCGTGCTTCGACATCGTCGGTCTGGGCAACCGCGAGGATGGGCAGCCCGGCCGTCCGAGCCTCGGACCGAAGCTCGGTCACGATGGCGCCGACGGTGGTGGTCGCCGGGATCTCGTCGATCACGATCAGGCTATGTCCCGCCGCGTCGCGAATGAGCTCCTCGGGCAGGGAGACCGCGGTGACCCCGTGACCGGGGCGCGCGAGCGCGGCCGACAGGGCTTCCGCGGCGACGGGGTCCGCGGCGAGGAGGAGGATCGAGAGTTGCACGAAGCCCCCGGAGGACGAACGACGGGATGACGGCGGAGAGCATACACGGGAGTTCCCGGCATCGACAGGCCGCGGTCCGCCACATGGCGCGACGTCCCGCGGGCGGGTGGCCGTCGAGGGGACGGAGGGCCGATGCAGAAGGGACCCGTGCTATCCTTCCGCGGTCCTTTCGGCTCCGCCCGGCACGTCCGCCAGCGGGGCAGATCCCATAGGAAGGAGTCAAGCAGGCCGTGCGCCGCTACGAACTCATGCTCGTCATCCGGCCGGATGCGCCGGACGACAAGGTCTCGGCGGTCATCGACCGCACCACGCGCTACCTCGTTGCCTCGGGTGGGCAGATCGTCAAGGTGGCGCCCTGGGGCCGCCGCCGGCTCGCGTACCCGATCGATCGCCATCGCGAGGGCTCGTACCACATCATCGTGTTCGAGTCCCCGGCCGAGGCGATCGCGGAGCTCGAGCGCAGCCTCCTGATCACCGAGGAGGTCCTGCGCCACCTCGTGACCCGCGCGATCCGTCCCGTCAAGGTGCGTCGAGATGCCGCTGCATCCGATGATGACGCGGCCGAGGCCGACCTCCCGTCCGGCGACGAGGAAGACCTGGACGACGAGGACGGCGAGCGGATCGACGAATCCGAGAGCGAGGCCGCACCCGCGGCCATCGACTGAGGCGGGAGTTCTGCGATGGCGTCGTTGTCCAAGGTCTCGATCATCGGCAACCTCGGGCGTGATCCCGAGATGCGATACACGCCCAACGGTCGCCCGGTGACCGAGTTCAGCGTGGCTGTCAACCAGAGCACCAAGAACCAGCAGACCGGCGAGTGGGTCGAGGCGACCGACTGGTTCCGGGTCACCGTCTGGGGTGATCGCGCCGAGCGGACCGCGGAGCAGCTTCACAAGGGCAACCGCGTGTTCGTCGAGGGCCGCTTCCGTACCCGCGAGTTCGAGGCGCGCGACGGCCAGAAGCGCACGTCGCTCGAGGTCACCGCGGACAGCGTGATCAACCTCGACCCACGCGTCCGGGACGATGCCGAGGGCACGTTCAGCGCACCGGCCGGCAGCAGCCCCGGAGCCGGCGGCAGCGCCGGTGGCCAGGGTGCCCCGGTTCGCCCGACGCGCGCGCCGAGCGACGGCGACGACCTCGACGACCTCCCGTTCTGACACTATCCGCGGCTACACGCCGCCCCGGCGGACTCGCGCCGCCACCAGCAACCCAGGAGACCTGAGCCATGCCCCCCAAGTCGAACAAGCGCGACGACTACTACCGTGACCGCCGCCGCCGCAAGGTGTGCTCGTTCTGCGCGGACAAGACGGCGATCATCGACTACAAGGAGGTCAACCGCCTCCGCCGGTACCTGTCCGAGCGCGCCAAGATCGAGCCCCGCCGCAAGACCGGCACCTGCGCGGCCCACCAGCGCGAGCTTGCCGTGGCGCTCAAGCGCGCCCGGCACGTCGCGTTGCTGCCGTACGCGCCCCAGCACCTGCGCCCCTGACCCGGTGACGCGTCTCGGCGCGTCCGGGCCGCGCCGGGCCGCGCCGGCAGATCCTCGATGATCGCCGGGCTGGGTCTGTTCGTCGGCGGCGCGGCCGCCGGGCTGTTCGGGTCGCTGCTTGGCCTCGGTGGCGGCATCCTCCTGGTCCCGCTGCTCACGCTCGGGTTCGGGCGGCCCCTGCGCGAGGCGGTCGCGGTGTCCCTGGTGTCCGTGATCGTCACCTCGAGCGCCTCCGCGAGCGTGTACCTGCAGCGGCACGTCGCAAACCTGCGGCTTGGGATGGTCCTGGAGGTGTTCACGGCCGGTGGCGCGCTGGTCGGTGGCCTGGTCGCGTTCCTGCTGCCCGCAGCCGTCCTGCAGGCGTTGTTCGCCATCCTCCTCGCCTGGGTCGCCGTGTCGATGCTGCGCAGGCGGGAGCGGGCCACCCCCGTGCCCGTCGTGGTCGACGACGATCGGGCGGGTGTCCCGCTCGATGACGATCAAGCGGGTGTCCCGCTCGATGAGCCCGGGTCGGGCGCTTCGGCCGCGGTCGTTGCCGGCACCATGGCCACACCGATCCGGGAGGCGCCCGAACATCCCGGCCTCGCTGCATCGCTCTCGGGCGAGGGCTACCTGGTCAGCCGGTTGCCGTTCGGCATGGCAGGTGCGCTTGGCGCGGGCGTCGTCTCCGCCCTCCTGGGTGTCGGAGGCGGCATCATCAAGGTGCCGGTCATGCACCTGATCATGGGTGTCCCGCTCAAGGTCTCGACCGCGACCAGCAACATGATGATCGGCGTCACCGCGACGTCTTCGGCGGTGATCTACCTGCTCCGTGACCAGATCAACCCGTACGTCGCGGGTCCCGTGGCGGCCGGGGTGTTCGTGGGCGCCTCGCTCGGAGCCCGGATCATCAATCGCGTCAACGTCGACCTGCTGCGCTGGCTGTTCGTCGTCGTCCTGCTCGTGACCGCCGTCCAGATGGCGCTCAAGGCGTTCGGCCTGTGACGGGCAGGGCCGCGCCCGGGCGTTCGTCCGGCCAGGACGCGGCGTTCGCGATCGAGGCAGCCATCGCCCGGCTGCTGACCGTCGGGACCTACACCGCGATCGGGCTGGTCATCATCGGGGTCGTGGGCATGCTGATGTCGGGGATCGACCCGCTGGCAGATCGGACGCCGCCGTCGTTCGACCTCGGCCAGCTGCCCGCCGATCTGCTCGCCGCGCGCCCGGAGGCGTTCGTGTGGGTGGGGCTCGTCACCGTGCTGGGGCTCCCGGTGGGCCGGGTGGTCGTGGCCGGTGTCGGGTTCCTCGCCGCGGGCGACAGGCGACTTGCCCTCGTGTCGGCGGCCGTGCTGCTGATCGTGGTGGCGTCGGTTGCCGCGGCGATCGGCCTGGGTGGCTGATGGATGCCCTCGTCCTCGCCCTTGCGTTCGTGGTCATCCTGGTCGGCGCCGAGCTGTTCACGAATGGCATCGAGTGGTTCGGGCGCAAGCTCGAGCTCGCGCAGGGGGCGGTGGGCTCGGTCCTGGCCGCGGTCGGGACCGCGCTTCCCGAGACCCTCATTCCGATCATCGCGATCGTGTTCAGCCGCAGCGGCGCGACCAACGACATCGGCATCGGTGCCATCCTCGGTGCGCCGTTCATGCTCTCGACGCTGGCCATGTTCGTGACCGGCGTGGGCGTGCTCGTCTTCCGTCGGCGACGCGCGACCGCGACCCGGATGGCGGTCGACACCGTCGTGCTGGTCCACGACATGCGCTACTTCGCGATCGCGTACGCGCTGGCGATCGCCGCCGCGTTCCTGCCCGCCGAGGTCGGCTGGGGCCGCCTGGTCGTCGCGGCCGCGCTGCTCATGATCTACGCGTGGTACGTCCGCGGCCACTTTGCCGCGGATGCGGATCTCGACGAGGATTCGCTCGCGCCACTGCGGTTCCATCGCCTTGATCCCTCGGCGTATTCCGAGGATGCATCGACGCCGCGCCTCCGGATCGTCACGGTCCAGGTGCTCGCTGCCCTCGCGTGCATCGTCGGCGGTGCCTACCTGTTCGTGGGTGCGGTCGAGCACCTTGCCGCGTCGATCGGCGTCAGCGAGATCCTGCTCGCGCTCGTGATCGCGCCCATTGCCACCGAGCTGCCCGAGAAGTTCAACTCGCTGATCTGGGTGCGGCAGGGCAAGGACACGCTCGCGATGGGCAACATCACCGGGGCGATGGTGTTCCAGTCGGCGATCCCCACCGTGGTCGCGCTGGTGCTGGCGGGTGACAGCTGGCGCGTCAGCGGCGATTCCGCCGTCGCCTTCGCGAGCGCCGGGATCGCCTTCCTCGCGGTCGGCGCGGTATTCCTGCCGATGTGGCGCCGGGCACGCCTCGACGCGCGGGCACTGCTTGTCGGCGGGGTGTTCTACCTCGGCTATCTCGCCCTCGTGGCGGCCCATCTCGCCGGTCTCGTGTAGCGGCGTCCGGCGCCTGCCGGCCCTGGCCGGCGCCGTCCCGGCCGGTCCGGCGGGCCGGTCCGTCACCGTGATCCGAGCGGGCCGCGTGCTAGACTCGGGCGACCCAAGAGCCATTTCGGAGCGGCCATCGCGCCGCCCGCGCGACTGGAGCAGAGAGATGCTCACCGAGCAGCCGTCGGCCTCGACGGCACCCACGCAGCCCCGCCAGCTCGACGACCTGATCGCCTATTTCGAAGGCGACTGGGTGCCCATGCGGGACGCCAGGGTCAGCATCATGACCCACGCGTTCATGTACGGCACGGCGACCTTCGAGGGGATCCGGGCGTACTGGAACGAAGACCAGGGCCGCCTGTACGCGCTGTTCGTGCGCTCGCACGTCGAGCGGATCCGCAACTCGGCGAAGATGCTGCTCATGGACCCGGTCCCGTCCGCGGACGAGCTGGTGACGATCATCACCGAGACGATCCGGCGCAACCGGTTCACCGAGGATGTGTACATCCGGCCCTCGTTCTACAAGAGCACCCGCGCGATCGGCGTGCGGCTCCACCACCTCGAGCACGAGCTGTACGTGATCGCGGTCCCGTTCGGCAACTACCTCGACATCGACAAGGGCATCCGCCTCCAGACGTCGTCGTGGCGGCGCAACGCGGACGAGGCGCTGCCGGCGCGGGGCAAGATCGTCGGCGGCTACGTGAACATGGCGTTCCAGAAGTCCGAGGCCGAGCTCAATGGCTTCGACGAGGCCCTGGTGCTCGCGCCCGACGGCCACGCGTCCGAGGCATCGGCCGCCAACCTGTTCATCGTGCGCGACAAGACGGTCATCACGCCGCCGCTGTCGGACGACATCCTCGAGGGCGTCACCCGCAAGGCGGTGATCCAGCTCGCGGCTGACGCCGGGATGGACGTGGATGTCCGCTCCGTCGACCGCTCCGAGCTGTACGTGTGCGACGAGGCGTTCCTGTGTGGCACCGGGGTCCAGGTGAGCCCGGTGATCGAGGTCGACCACCGGCGGGTCGGCGACGGAGCGGTGGGACCGGTGGCGCGCCTGATCAGCGAGCGCTACTTCGCGGCCGTCCGCGGCAACCTGCCCGAGTACCGCCACTGGCTGACGGAGATCACGCCGGACTGAACTCGCCCGGGGACCACGCACCGTCGCCGGACGCGACCTGCGCCCCGCCCGACCGCGGTCACCGGCTCAGCCGGGGCCCTCCACCGACAGGTTCGGTGCGTCCTTGCCCAGGGTGACCACGATGTTGGCGGGCACCTTCGGGTCGGTCGCCATGGTTGCCGTCACCTTGAACAGCCCCTCGAGATAGGCGACCGATGCGGCCACGTCCAATTCCGAGCCGTTGTAGACCACGATCTTCGTCTTCGCCGCCGTCGGCGCCCCCTGGTTGGGTGCCGAGGCGTCAAGGCCGGCGTAGGCGAGGTAATCAGCCACGTTCGACGCGAGTCCGGTGCGGCCCGAGGCATTGACGACCCACACCTGTGCCTGCTCGGTGGCCAGCTGCTCCTGCTGGGCCAGCAGCTTCGGATCCACGGTGAACGCGCTGGCCACGGCCCGGCGGATGCGCGCCGCGTTGATCACGATGTCGCTGTTCGTGCCGTGCGACGGCCCATACATGTCGGTCGAGTAGTAGGGCGGCGCAAACACGAACGAGCGCAGGTTCCTGGTATCGATCTGCTGCGACAGCGACAGCAGCGGACCGATCAGGGACACCGGCATGTCGGTCTTGACCGACCGCTGGAGCGTGTTGAGCAGATCCGGCAGGTTGGCCATGATCGCCTGGGGGTTGACCTGGTCACGGACCGAGATCAGCACGCGCTGTTGCCGGCGACCACGATCGAAGTCGTCGGATCCGTGCCGGGACCGGGCGTAGATCAGCGCCTCGGTGCCCGTCATGTGCTGCGGGCCTGCCGGGATGTACACGCGCTGGGTGCCCGAGTCGCCGGGGTAGTGGTCGTCCGCGACCGGGATCTGGACGTTGATCTGCGCTCCGCCCAGGGTATCGACGACCTTGGTGAAGCCCGCGAAGTTGACCATCACGTAGTACGGGATGTCGATGCCGTAGAGCTCGCCCAGGATCGCCTTGAGGGCATTGAACCCACGCGTCGTGGGGGTCTCGCCCGGCCACAGGTTGGCCCGGTTGCGGTTCTGGGTCCACCAGCTGTTGATCTTGCCCTGATAGGTGCTGCCCCATAGCGAGCGAGCGTTCGCGGGCACCGGGACACCCACGCTGTCGCGGGGGAGCTGGAACATCGCGATCTGCTTGGTCTTGGGGTCGATCGAGACGACGATCATGGTGTCCGTGTTGAAGCTGCTGTCACCCGGCCGCTGGTCGCTGCCGACGAGCAGCACGTTGAGGCGGTCCGTCCCGTTCCACGGCGGCAGCGTCGGCGCCTGGGTGCCGGTGTCCCCGGTCCCGATCGGCGTCGGGAGCACGTCGGTCGGTGATGGCTCGTCGCTCGGCTCGTCCGATGCGCTTGCGTCGCCGGAGGCGCCCGGGGACGGGCTCGCGTCGGGCAGCTGGCAGTCCGGATCGAGGTTGTCCGCGGACAGGCAGCCGACGAAGGTCAGGGCGAGCGTGTCGTAGCGCGCCACGGCGACATGCCCGCCGGCCATGACCAGCAGCACGGCGAGCAGCCCGGCGATCGACAGCGGATTGAGCGGCAGCCGGGCCCGCCCCAGCCGGCCGTCTCCCGAGGCGTCCGTCGAGTTGAGGAACCGGGCGACCTGCCAGGCGTCGACCGCGGCGACGATGCGGTACAGCAGGGTCACGACGTTGAGGATGAAGATCGCCGTGAGGACCTCCGGCCGGACCACGAATCCGAGCAGGTCCGCCCGGTCGGCGCGGAGGACGATGCCGGCCAGCAATGCCAGCGACAGGAACGGGAGCGCCGCAAACGCGAGGCCGCGCGTGATCGCACCCGCGTAGGCGTGGCCGAGGCCCGGGAAGATCAGCGACAGGAATGCCGCCGCGAAGGCTGAGCGCGAGCGAGGCGACGGTGTCCGGGTAGGCGGCATCGCGCGGAATGATACGACGGCCCCCGATCCGGGGCGTTCGCCAGGTCCTCGTCCGCCGCGTTCCCGCCCCCGATCCGCCGGGTCGTGACGGACCGCGGGTGGGCATGGGCGCGCGACGGCGCGCCGTTCCGTAGACTGGTCACCCCGCCGCGGTTCAGCCCCGACCGTCGGTCATCCACGAGGCCGCATGTTCCAACCCGTCTCCGCCAGACCCGACTTCGTGGCCCAGGAGCACGAGCTGCTCCGGGAATGGCGCGAGCGCGGGACGTTCGCCCGGCTGCGCGCGCAGAACGCGGGTGGCCCACGATGGAGCTTCCTCGACGGGCCGATCACGGCCAACAATCCGATGGGCGTGCATCACGCCTGGGGTCGCAGCTACAAGGACCTGTATCAGCGGTTCCACGCGATGCTCGGCGAGGACCAGCGGTACCAGAACGGGTTCGACTGCCAGGGGCTATGGGTCGAGGTCAACGTCGAGCGCGACCTCGGGTTCACCTCGAAGCGTGACATCGAGGACTACGGGATCGCGGAGTTCGTGAGCCTGTGCAAGCAGCGGGTGCTGACGTTCGCCGCGCGCCAGACCGAGCAGAGCATCCGGCTCGGCTACTGGATGGACTGGAACGACCCGCAGGAGCTGGTCCGGCTGCGGGACATGCTCGCCACCGACCCGGCCCAGACCGCGACCATCGAGGGACCCCGGGGACCGGTCACGGACACCGTCGAGATGCTCGTGGGCAGGCTTGGCATGCCCGATGTCGGCGGCAGCTACTTCACGTTCAGCAACGAGAACAACGACCTGATCTGGGGATTCCTCGCCGAGTGCCACCGGCGCGGCTGGATCTACCGCGGTCACGACACGATGCCATGGTGCCCGCGGTGCGGGACCGGGCTGTCCCAGATGGAGATGAACGAGGGCTACCAGGAGCGCGAGGACCCCGGGCTGACGGTGCGCCTGCCACTGGTCGACCGGCCCGGCGAGTCGCTGCTGGTCTGGACCACCACGCCCTGGACCCTCGCCGCGAACGTGGCAGCCGCGGTCGGCGCGGACCTCCGCTATGTCCGCGTCCGGCAGGGCGAGGAGGAGTTCTGGCTGGGCAAGGGCACGCTCCGCCAGGCGCTCCAGGGTCCGTTCGAGGTGCTCGAGGAGCGATCCGGCGCCGACCTGGCCGGGTGGCGCTACACGGGCCCCTACGACGACCTGCCGGCGATCCGCGACGCGTTCACCGAGGCGGGCTACGAGCACCGCGTGGTCACCTGGGGTGACGTGGGCGAGGAGGAGGGGACGGGCATCGTCCATATCGCGCCCGGCTGCGGTGCCGAGGACTACCAGCTGGGCGTCTCGCTGGGGCTGCCGGTCGTCGGCCCGATCGACGAGGACGGGCGGTACTACCCGGGGTTCGGCTGGCTGACCGGGCGCGAGGCGCCGGCGATCAGCGAGGCGATCATCGGCGACCTCGAGCAGCGCCGGTTCTTCTACCACCTCGAGCCGTATGCCCACCGGTACCCGCACTGCTGGCGGTGCAGCACGCCGCTCCTGTTCCGGCTGGTCGACGAGTGGTACATCCGGATGGGCGAGGTCTACGACCGCCCGCGTGACCAGCTGACGGCGGCCGAGGTCGACGCCAGCCTGCGCTACCAGATCATGGACGTGGTCGACAAGATCCGGTGGATCCCCGGGTTCGGGTACGAGCGCGAGCTGGACTGGCTGCTCAACATGCGCGACTGGATGATCTCCAAGAAGCGCTACTACGGCCTCGCGCTGCCGATCTACGACTGCCGCGAGTGCGGCACGTTCGACGTCATCGGCGGGCGCGAGGAGCTCCGAGAGCGGGCCGTCGAGGGCTTGGCGGCCTTCGAGGGCCACACGCCGCATCGCCCGCATGTGGACGCGGTGAAGATCGCCTGTCCCACGTGCGGAGTACCCGTGTCGCGGATCACGGACGTCGGGAACCCGTGGCTGGATGCCGGGATCGTGCCATTCTCGACGCTCCACTTCCGCGAGGACCCCGGCTACTGGGCGCAGTGGTTCCCGGCCGACTTCGTATCGGAGAGCTTCCCGGGACAGTTCCGCAACTGGTTCTACGCGATGCTCGCGATGTCGACCGTGCTCCGCCGCGAGCCCCCGTTCAAGACGATCTTCGGCTACGCGACGCTGTTCGGCGAGGACGGCCGGCCGATGCACAAGAGCTGGGGCAACTCGATCGAGTTCGACGAGGCGGCCGAGCGCATGGGCGTGGACGTGATGCGCTGGATGTACGCATCGGCCCGCCCGGACGACAACATCCTGTTCGGCTGGCACGCCGCGGACGAGGCGCGTCGCGAGCTGCTGGTGTTGTGGAACGTCTACACGTTCTTCGTGACCTACGCGCGCCTCGCCGGCTGGACGCCGCGGGCCGGGATCGACCAGGTGGTGAACGAGGCGGGCGGCTGGCCGGTCCTCGACCGCTGGATCCTGTCGCGCTCGGCCGGTGTCTCGGCGGACGTCGGGGCCCGGCTCGCCGACTATGACGCGCTCGCGGCGACCCGGCTGATCAGCACCTACATCGACGACCTCTCGACGTGGTATCTGCGCCGGTCGCGCGACCGGATGCGGGCGGGCGCCGCGGCGACGGACCGCGAGGCCGCGTTCGCGACCCTTCACGCCGCCCTGGTCGTCCTGGCCAGGACGCTGGCGCCCATCCTTCCGTTCCTGTCCGAGTCGATGTACGGAAACCTGATCGGGTCTGTCATTCCGAGCCTGCCGGACAGCGTCCACCTGACGCGCTGGCCGGCGGACGACGTGGCGGCCTTCCGTGATCCGGCGCTGGAACGAGCGATGGGCACCGCTCGTCATGCCGTCGACCTGGTGCGGACGCTGCGCGGGCAGGCCGGGCTCAAGGTGCGCCAGCCGCTGGCGCGCATGTGGCTGGCGCTCCCGGGTGGCGAGCTGCCCGAGCGCGATGCGCTGCTGGACCTGATCCGCGCCGAGGCGAATGTCAAGACCGTGGAGCTGATCGGGGACGAGTCGGAGCTGGTCGATCGAGGCGTCAGGGTCCTCCTCCCGAAGGTTGGCAAGCGCCTGGGATCGAAGATCCCTGCGGTGATGTCCGCCGCCCGCGACGGCGCGTTCGAGCTCCACGGCGATGGATCGGTCACGCTCGCGGGCGAGACGCTGGCCGCCGCCGAGGTCGAGGTCCTCGCCACCCCTCGCCCCGGGACCGCGGTCGCCCACGATGCCGGACTGGTGGTGGTCATCGACACCGGGCTCACGCCGGAGCTGCGGGCCGAGGGTGACGCACGGGAGCTGCAGCGCGCGGTCCAGGACCTGCGCAAGGAAGCCGCCTTGGCGCTCGACGACCGGATCGAGCTGTGGATCGATGGCCTGGCTGCGGGTGTCGCGCCGTACCTCGAGGTCGTGAGCGCCGAGACGCTCGCAGACGACACGCGGCTGGGTCCGCCGCCGGGCGACGTCGCGACGGCCACCGTGAGCCTCGATTCGGGCAACGTACGGATCGCGCTTCGCCGCACCGGACGGGGCGCGTGATCCGATGACCACGCCCGACATCGGCCGGTCCGCGTCGGGCGACGACATCGAGGACGGGCTCGAGGACGACACCGCACCGGACACCGCGGCAGCGCCCCGGCATCCCTGGACGCGCCCGTCGGCAGGGCGATGGCTGCTGTTTGCCGCGCTGGCCGCCGTGGTCGTGGTCGCGGACCAGCTGACGAAGGCGTGGGTTGCCGGGTCCCTGGCCCAGGGCGAGGGGTTCGAGGTGCTGGGCGACTGGGTCCGGATCATCCACTGGCGCAACTCCGGGATCCTGTTCGGGATGCTGCCGCAGTCCGCCGGCGCGTTCGCGATCGCCTCGCTCGTCGTCGCGGGCCTGATCGTGGCCTACCACGCCCGGGCCGGGCGGGGGCTGGTCGTGACGCTTGCGCTGGGACTCCTGCTGGGCGGCGCGATCGGCAACCTGATCGACCGGGTGCACTATGGGTCGGTGATCGACTTCGTGGACATGGGGATCGGCGCCTGGCGGTTCTACACCTACAACGTCGCCGATGCCGCGATCTCGACCTCGATCGTCCTGCTGGTGGCGATGGCGGCATTCCCGCGGATCGGCGAGTGGAGGCCCGATGCCTGACCTGCCCGAGACGGTCGAGGTGCTGCCGGACGACGAGGAGCTCGACGACCTCGACGACCTGGATCCGGGGCTGCCGCCGCCGGAGCAGGTGGCGCCGTCCATCCCGCCGGGCCCGCGCCGCCTGCTCGTCCCCGAAGGCGAGATCGTGCGCCGGGTGGACCGCTTCGTCGCGGACCGCACGGGGCTGTCGCGGTCGTTCGTCCAGCGCCTGATCTCGGACGGCCGGCTGGTCGATGACGATGGCCGGCGGCTGCGCGCGAACTCGGAGGTCCGGGGTGGTGCCGTGACCCTCGAGGTCCCGCCGCCGGAGATCCCGTACCACCTGGAGCCGGATCCGACGATCGAGGTGCCGGTGGTCTACGAGGACGATGACCTGCTGATCGTCGACAAGCCCGCCGGGCTGGTGGTCCACCCGGCGCCCGGACACTGGCGCGGGACCCTGGTCAACGCGCTCCTCGCCCGTGGGGACCGGTACGGCGGCATCGCCGGGGTCGCCCGGCCGGGCATCGTCCACCGGCTGGACCGGGACACGTCGGGCCTGCTGATCGTGGCCAAGAACGACGCCGCCCAGTCGTCGGTGATGGCCCAGCTCAAGGCGCGCCGGGTGCGCAAGACGTACCTCGCCCTCGTGCTCGGCTCCGTGGCGGCGGCCGTGGGCCGGATCGAGGCGCCCATCGGCCGGGATCCGCGGGACCGCAAGCGGATGGCCGTGGTGCCCAACGGCCGGCGCGCGGTCACCGGGTATCGCGTGCGCGAGCGGTTCGCCGGCTGGACGCTGCTCGAGCTGGACCTGGTGACCGGTCGCACCCACCAGATCCGGGTGCACCTGACCGCACTCGGGCACCCCGTCGCGGGCGACCCCGTATACGGCACGGGAACCTCGCGCCGGGGTCCGGACGGGCTGGAGCGGCTGTTCCTCCACGCGTGGCGGCTTGAGCTGGTCTCGCCCGCATCGGCGCGGCTGGTCCGGGCCGAGGCCCCGCTGCCCGCGACGCTCGAGTCCGTGCTCGACGGGCTTCGCAGCGAGGAGCTGCCGCACGGCCGGCATGCGCCGGGAGGCGTGGCGTGACCGAGCCCGAGGTCCTGCTCGGTGCCCCCGGGGCGCTGCTGGTGATCATCAGCGGGCCTTCCGGGGTGGGCAAGGACACGATCATCGAGGCCCTGGCGAAGCGGCCACGGGACCCGGACTACCACTACGTCGTCACCTGCACGACGCGCCGGCCGCGACCCGGCGAGATCCCCGGCGTGTCCTACCAGTTCCTCAGCCAGCAGCAGTTCCGGGCGCTGCGCGAGGCGGGTGAGCTGCTGGAGGCGAACCAGGTGCACGGCAACTGGTACGGCACGCCACGTCGCGAGGTTGCCCGGGCGCTCGCCGACGGGCACGACGTGATCCTCAAGATCGATGTCCAGGGCGCGCGCGTCGTCAAGGGCCGGGTCCCGGACGCGCTGCTCGTGTTCCTCGTGCCGCCCTCGCTGGAGGCGCTGTTCCAGCGACTGCGCTCCCGCGCGACCGAGACGGCCGACGAGCTCGAGATCCGGCAGCGGAACGCGGCGATCGAGCTGGCGCGGCAGGGCGACTACGACCGCGTGGTCGTCAACGAGACGGGCGAGGTGGACCGGACCGCCGCCGAGATCGAGGCGATCATCGAGCAGGAGAAGCGACGGAACGGCGACCGGCAGATCCGGATCGCCTGACGCCGGTGCTGCCCACCGTGCCCCCCGACGGGCTGCTCGACGGGCCGTTCGACCGGTGGTCCGGGGCGTCCCGCGAGCCGCTCCCCGATGACCCGCGGCGGGACCTGGTCGAGGTTGCGGTTGACGCACCGGCCGGGCCCGGGCCGCGAACGTACACCTACCTGGTGCCCGAGGGGCTCGGCGATCTGGCGGCGGGTGAGCCGGTGCTGGTGCCGTTCGGACGCGGTGGCCGGCAGGCGATCGGGGTGGTCATCGGTCCCGGCGTGACGCCGGCGTCGGGCGAGCTGCGACCGATCGCCGCCCGCGTCCGGAGTGACGGACCGCTGCTGCCGCCGCTGGCGATGGCGTTCGCCGGCGTGCTGGCGGATCGCTACCTCGCGCCGCTGGCGATGGTCATCCGCGCGATGCTCCCGCCGGGCATGCTCGAGCGGCTCGAGCTCGTCGCGGAGGTGACCCCGGCGGGCGAGACCCGGCTCGGTGCGGAGTCCCCCGGACTGGCCATCGCCGATGTCGACCTGCTCGACGAGCTGGCCGGCCGGTCGCGGCCGGTCCGCGAGCTGGCCACGCCCGAGGGCCGTGTCTCGCTCCTGCGCCGGCTCCGCGCGCTGGCCGCGGACGGCCTGGTCGACCTCACCTGGACGCTCGTCGGCGCAGCGGTCGGGCCACGGTTCGAGCGGCGGCTGTGGCTCACCGCCGCCGGCCGGGAGGCCGCCGCGACCCTGCGAACCGGTGGTCGGATCGCCGGCCGTCAGCCTGGGCCGCGCCAGCGGGAGGCGCTCGACGCCATCCACGGAGCCGAGGCCGGCGGCACTGCGACCGACCGGAATGCCGTCGACCGGCCCGCCGGATCCGGGGCGATCGATCCGACGGACCCTCCCGCCGCATCCGCCCCGCCGGCCACGGCCGACGACGGGCTGGCGGCGGCGCCGCTCGCGGAGCAGTTCGGTGCCGGCGCGCTGGCGGGTCTCGTCCGCCGGGGCCTGCTCCGGGCCGAGGTTCGCGAGCGCCCCCGTCGCCCGTTGGCCGGGCGTCCGCCGGGGCTCCGTGGTGCGCGACCGCCGGGCGCCATGCTCACCCCGCCGCAGGCGGCTGCCGTCGAGCTCGTCCGGGCGGCCATCGACACCCGGGACCCGACGCCGATCCTGCTCGACGGTGTCACCGGCGGTGGCAAGACGGCGATCTACGTCGAGGGACTGGTGGCGTGTCTGGCCGCCGGACGGCGGGCGGTCGTGCTGGTCCCGGAGATCGCCCTCGCCACGCCGATCGTGGACCGGCTGCGGGCGGAGCTGCCCGTCCGGGTGGTCGTCCTCCATTCGGGCCTTGGAGAAGGAGAGCGCGCGGACGAATGGCGGCGCGTCCGTGCCGGGGACGCCGACATCGTGGTCGGCACGCGGACCGCGTTGCTGGCCCCGCTCGATGACGTGGGCCTGATCGTCGTCGACGAGGAGCACGATCCCGGCTACAAGAGCGACCGGACACCCCGGTACCAGGCGCGCGATGCGGCGCTCGCCCTGGGCGTCCTGGCCGGCGCCGCCGTCGTGCTTGGCAGCGCGACCCCCTCGGTCGAGAGCGTCGGCCACGCACGGACTGGCCGGTACCGGCGCGTCGAGCTCCCGGCCCGCCCGATCGGGATCGCCCCGCGGGTAACGGCCGTGGACCTGCGCGCGGAGCTCGCTGCGGGCAATCGCGGGCTGATCTCGGAGGCGCTGGCCGGTGCCCTGTCAGAGCTCGACCGCGACCGCGGCGATCGCGCCATCCTGGTCATCAACCGGCGGGGCACCGCCTCGGTGGTCATGTGCCGTGACTGCGGGCATGTCCAGGCGTGCCCCGATTGCGAGCGCCCGCTCGTGTATCACCATGCCGGGACCACCCTTCGATGTCACCACTGTGGTCGTGCGTGGCCGCCCGCGGCGCGCTGCCCGGCATGCAGGTCGCCGCGGATCCGCTACCTGGGCGGCGGCACCGAGCGCGTCGAGCGCGAGGTCCGCGGACGGTTCCCGGACCTGCGCGTGGGCCGCCTGGACCGCGACGTCGTCGAGCGCCGGGGCGCGGCCGTGCGAGTGCTCGACGCCTTCACGGATGGACGGCTCGATGTCCTTGTCGGCACCAGCCTGGTCACCAAGGGCCTCGACATCCCCGAGGTGACGCTGGTCGGCGTCGTCTCGGCGGACGTGGCCCTCAACCTGCCCGACGAGCGCGCCGCGGAGCGGACGTACCAGCTGCTCGCGCAGGCGGTCGGGCGCGCTGGCCGGGGCGAGCGGCCGGGGATCGCGCTGATCCAGACCTACCGACCGGAGCACCGCGCGATCCGCGCCGTGGTCGACGACGACGCCACCGCCTTCTACGACGAGGAGCTGGCGATGCGGGAGCGGTTCGGGTCGCCGCCGTTCGGCCGCCTGATCAAGCTCAGCGTCGGGCTCGCGGACCGCGAGGCCGCCGAACGCGAGGCGATGGCGACGGCCGGTCGTCTCCGGGAACGTGCACGGGCGCTTGCGCTGCCCATCGAGGTCGTCGGCCCTGCGCCCGCGTACGTCGCCCGGCGCGCCGAGCGCTGGCGGTACAACGTCGTGCTCCGCGGCCCGGAGCCGGCGGCGCTGCTCGACCCGCCGCCCGGCGCGCCGTGGTCCATCGACGTCGATCCCGAGAGCCTGCTCTGACGGCTCGCGTGGGTCGGGCGACGGCCAGCGCCCGCGATCGGGTGGCCGGTTATGGCTCGCCGTCGCAGGCGAGGGCAACGAGACGGCAATTGGCAGGGCTCGACCGTGCGGCGACAATGGGGGAGTACCGATTGACCTTTGCAGGTGAAGCAAGGAGGCGCTCGAATGACTGACGAGCAGGATTCGGGGACCACACCGCCCGAGGAGGCGGGAGCCCTGTTGGATGAGCCGATCCCCGATGCCGGCGGGGATGCCGGGAGCGATGGCGCGACCACGGGGGCGCGCGCGCGGGAATGGCTGACCCAGCTCGAGGCGATGATCCAGGAGGTCGCGACCCAGGCCGCGCCCGTCGCGCGCCAGATCGGCGCCAAGGCGGCGGAGCTGACGGCCGTCGCGGCGACCAAGGCAGGACCGCTCGCACACCGCGCCGCGGAGGTCACCACGGACGTCGGGCAGCGGGTCGCGGGCCGCGCGCAGTCCGTCGCCGCGGAGCTGCGCAGCGACACCGCGCCGCCGGACGGAGACGGCGCCCCCGACGCGGCGGCAGCCGAATCGGCGGCGGAGGAGCCCCCGCAGGCACCCTCGGCCTGACTCCAGGGAGCACATCGGCCGTCCGGTTCCGCGAGGGACCGGGCGGCCGTTCCGTATACTCTGCCGCCATGAGCGTTCGACCCATCGTCCTCCTCGGCGATCCTCGCCTGCGGCTGCGCGGCGAGACCGTCGACAGCTTCGGCAAGTACCTGCACGAGCTGCTCGACGACCTGGCCGCCACGATGCGCGCCGCGCCGGGCGTCGGGCTCGCTGCGCCGCAGCTCGGGGAGCCGGTCCGGGCGTGCGTGATCGAGGTCGAGAGCAGGCTCCACGAGCTCGTCAATCCCAGGATCGTGCGCAGCGACGGTGACGACCGCGACCTCGAAGGCTGCCTGTCGATCCCGGGCTACGTGGCGTACGTCACCCGGCGCGAGAAGGTCTGGGTCGTGGCCCAGAACCGGCTCGGCAGGAAGATCAAGGTCTCGGGCTCCGGCCTCCTCGGCCGCGCGCTCCAGCATGAGCTGGATCACCTCGACGGCAAGCTGTACATCGACTACCTCGAGTCGATGGAGGAGCTGATCGCCGTGGGCCAGGGAGACGACGAGGAGGACTCGGAGATCCGCGAGGCCACGAGCGCGCTCGCGTGACCAGCTGGCCGGCCGGCGATGGGCGCGTCCGGACGGTCTTCCTCGGCACCGGCGAGTTCGCCGTCCCGACGCTGCGCCGGCTCGAGACGCACCCGGACGTGGCGCTCGTCGGCGTCGTCACCGCACCGCCGCGGCCCGCGGGCCGGCACCAGCGACCGGAGCCGTCGCCCGTCCAGCGCGCGGCCGCCGGCCCGGTCCTGGCTCCAGAGCGGCTCCGCGACGCGGGCGCCGTTGCGGCCATCCTCGCGCTCGAGCCGGCGCTCGTCGTCCTCGCGGACTACGGCCAGATCGTGCCGGCGGCGCTGCTCGACCTGCCGCACGGCGCGCTCAATCTCCATCCCTCGCTGCTGCCCCGGCACCGCGGCGCGTCGCCGATCCCGGCCACGATCCTGGCCGGCGACCGGGCGACAGGGGTGACGCTGATGCGCATGGACCGCGGCCTCGACACTGGGGCCATCGTGGCCGTGGACCGGATCCCGCTCGACGGCACGGAGACGGCGCCCGCGCTCGAGCGGCGGCTCGCGGAGCTCGCCGCCGATCTGATTGACCGGTCGCTCGGGCCGTGGCTGTGCGGCGAGCTGCCCGCGACTCCCCAGCCGGACGCGGGTGCCACCCTCACGCGGCCGCTCCGGCGGGAGGACGGACGCCTCGATCCGTCGCGCCCTGCCGCGGAGCTGGAGCGCGGCGTCCGGGCATACGCGCCCTGGCCCGGGACGTTCGTCGACGCGGGCGGCGAGCGCCTGGTCGTGACCCGTGCGACCGTCGCGCCGTCGGCGTCCGGTGACGAGCCGGGGCACCTCGTGCGTCACGACACGCGACCCGCGCTGACCACGAGCGACGGCCGCCTCGTGCTGGATCTCGTGACCCCGCCCGGACGGAGGTCGATGCCGGCGGCCGACTGGCTGCGCGGCCGCCGCGCGCCGCTGCCCTGACCGCGCCGGCGGGAGCGGGCGGCGCTCATGGCATGATTCCCTCGTGACCAGCAAACCACCCGTCGTCATCCCGTTCATGGGCCTGCGTCCCGCCCCGTCCGCCACCACGCCCCGTGACCCGCGCCCGGGGATCGGCGGCGTGACCTCCGGGGACCTCGTGTCGTGGCTCGGCGAGCGGGATGAGCCCGCCTACCGCGCCCGCCAGGTGCTCGATGCCGCCTGGAGCACCCGCGCGACCGGATTCGACGAGGTCCTCACGCTGCCGGCGCCCCTCCGCGCGGCGCTCGACGGCGCGTTTCGCTTCGACACGGTGGTCGAGACGGAGGTCCGCGAGACCGACGGGGGACTGACCGAGAAGGCGCTCCACCGGCTGTCCGACGGTCTCCTCGTCGAGTCGGTCCTGATGCACTTCCCCGGGCGCGGTGGCAGCCGCGAGCGTCACACTCTGTGCGTGTCCTCGCAGGCGGGCTGCGCCGTCGGCTGCCCGTTCTGCGCGACCGGCGAGCTGGGCATGGAGCGCGACCTCGAGACGGCGGAGATCGTCGACCAGGTCCGGCACGCGGCACGCCGGCTCGCGGCCGACGGCCGCCACCTCACCAACATCGTGTTCATGGGTATGGGCGAGCCGCTGCTCAACCTGGACCGCGTGCTGGAGGCCATCGCCGCGCTCAACGACCCTCAGCGGTTCGGCCTCGGGGCGCGCCACATCACCGTGTCGACCTCGGGCGTGGTGCCCGGGATCCGCCGGCTGACCGAGCTTGGCCCCCAGTTCACGCTCGCGATCAGCATCCATGCCGCGCGGAACTCGCTGCGCGACGTGCTCGTGCCGCTCAACCGGCGCTGGCCCGTCGAGGAGGTGGTGGCCGCGGCGCGATCGCATGCCGATGCGACCGGGCGCCGGGTGACCTACGAGGTCACGATGATCGACGGGATCAACGACACGGACATCGACGCCGATGCCCTCGCGGAGCTCCTGCGTGGCGATCTTGCGCATGTCAACCTGATTCCGATGAATGTCGTTGCCCACACCCCCTGGACCGGCTCGCCGGTGCCCAGGGTCGAGCGGTTCGCCGAACGCCTCCGGGCCGCCGGGATCGCCACCACGATCCGGTTCAACCGGGGCACCGAGATCGGCGCGGCCTGCGGGCAGCTCGCCGCGGAGCACGCCGGGCAGCCGACGCCGATCGTCGTCCAGCGGCGTCGCGAACGGCTGGTCACCCAGAGCGCCGCCGCGCTGCGCGGCGAACGAAGCCACGAGCCCGTGCCGGCCGGGACGGGGGAGGCCTGATGCCGGGGGACCGCCGGCCCGCGGGCGTGCTGATCGCCGCGAGCATCCTCGACAGCGACCTGGGGGCGCTGGGCGATGAGATCCGGCGGGCGGAGGCAGCCGGGGCAGACCGGATCCACCTCGACGTGATGGACGGACACTTCGTGCCCAACATCACGTTCGGATGGAAGACGATCGAAGCGGTTCGCCGCGCGACCGACCTGCCGTTCGATGCGCACCTGATGATCGCCGAGCCGGGTCGCTGGACGGAGCAGTTCCTCGATGCCGGCTGCGACTCGATCACGTTCCACGTCGAGGTCGAGGCGCCCCAGATCCGGCCCGCGCTCGAGCGGATCCGGTCTGCCGGCCGCTCGGCCGGGCTGTCGGTCAAGCCGGCGACGCCGCTGGACGCGCTCGACGCGTACCGGGACCTGCTGGACATCGTGCTGGTCATGACCGTTGAACCCGGCTTTGGCGGACAGGCGTTCATGACCGACATCGCCGAGGCGAAGCTCGGACCCGCCCGCGCCTGGCTCGATCCCGACGGGGCGTGCGAGGTCCAGGTGGACGGCGGCGGGCGCGACGATACGGCCGAGGTGATCGGACGCGGGGGGACCGATGTCATCGTCGCCGGATCGGCGCTGTACCGGGCCGCCGACATGACCCTCGAGGTCGAGCGGATCCGATCGATCGCGACGGCGGCCCGCGCCGCCGGTCTCGCCAAGGCCTAGGCTGCCGGCCGCCGATGCGAGCCCTGCTCCAGCGCGTGGAACGCGCCGAGGTGCGGGTGGACGGGGCCGTGGTCGGCTCGATCGGGCCCGGCCTGCTGGTGCTCCTGGGCGTGGGACATGCCGACGATGCGGCCACCGCCGATGGTCTCGCGCGCCGGATCTGCGAGCTGCGCATGTTCCAGGACGCCGAGGGCAGGACGAACCGTTCGCTGCTCGACGTCGGGGGCGAGGCGCTCGTCGTCAGCCAGTTCACACTGTACGCGGACACGCGCCGCGGCCGGCGTCCGGGGTTCACGGATGCCGCCCCGCCGGAACTCGCCCGCGAGCTGTGGCGGCGGCTTGCCGCGGGAATCGAGGGACAGGCTGTCCGGGTCGCGTTGGGTGAGTTCGGTGCCAGCATGGCGGTGGAGCTGGTGAACGACGGGCCGTTCACGATCTGGCTCGACACGGCCGACCGCTAGCACGCTCGCGGGCGGGACATGAACGAGCCGGTCGCTGCATCGCGACCGGCTCACGGTTCTCTTGATGGCGACTGTCGCCGCCTCGGGCTCGCCCGGCGCGGGCGCCTGGGTGGCTAGCGGGCAGACTTCGTCATGGTCCGGCGGCAGCGGGTGCAGGCCTGGACCTTGGTCGGCGTCCCATTCTTGACCACCAGGGTGGCCTGGAGATTTGGCTGGTTGCGGGTGTGGGCGCGAACGCGGTTCATCCCCGACGACTGCGGGTTGAAGCCGCCCATCGACACCTTGCCGCAGATGGCGCAGCTGCGAGCCATGGTCTGGTTGGAACCTCGGAGATTGGCGGAGGACAAGCACGCGCACGGTGGGTCCGGCGCGAGCGGGGTGGTATCGTAGCACACGGCTTCCGGCCCACCGCCGGGGCGCCGCCGCGGCCCGCCCGGGCCGGACCCGCGCCCGCGAGGAGGACGTCGCCCGCGTGACCGCCGATCCGATCCCCGGTCGCTCGCTCGTCACCCGGCGTGCGCTGCGCGACCTCGTCCGCAATGCCACGCTGTCCGTGTACGGCGTGTCCGGGTTCGCCGGCGGCGGCATGGTCGGGCGCCTGCTGGAGCGGCTCGGCCTCGCACACCCCGGCCTCCACCTCGACGTCGACGACGGCGTGGTCGTCGATCTCAACCTCGCCGTGGCGTTCGGGTCTGCCGATCGCGGAGGTCGCCCGCCAGGTCGACTCGTCGGTGCGGTACGCGCTCGGCCATGCGCTCGGCATCGAGCCCGCCCGCGTCACCATCCGGATCGGGCGGCTGCGTCACGAGCACGGGATCGCACCGGATGGCCGCGACGACCCGCCGAACGGTGATCCCCGCGCGACCGACCTTGCGAACAGCGGGTCGGACGTCGCCTGATGCCGCGCCGATCGTGTGACGGAGCGGGCTTCCTGGCCGCGTTCCGGAGCGCCGTCGCGAGCCTCGAGGCCAACGTCGACGAGATCAACTCGCTCAACGTGTTCCCGGTTCCGGACGGCGACACGGGAACGAACATGCTGGCCACCGTCCGCGCCGCGCTCGACGAGGCGGACAAGGTCGGACCCGGTGCGGACGCGGAGCGCGTCGCCCAGGCCGCCAGCTTCGGCGCCCTGATGGGTGCTCGCGGCAACTCGGGTGTGATCAGCAGCCAGATCCTGGCCGGGATGGCCCACGGCCTCGCGGGCAAGCGGCGGTTCAACGGCCTCGACCTCGCGCACGCCCTCGACATCGGGACCAGGACCGCGTACCGGGCCGTCGCCAAGCCGGTCGAGGGCACGATCCTCACGGTGATCAGGGAGGCGTCCGCCGCCGCGGTCGCCGCGGCAGAGCGCGACAACAACGTGGAGACCGTGCTCGCCGCCACGGTCGAGGCCGCGGAGCGCGCCGTGGCGAAGACGCCCTCGCTGCTGCCGATCCTGCGCGAGGCCCACGTGGTCGACTCCGGCGGACAGGGGCTGTTCCGCCTGTTCCAGGGCGCGCTCGAAGCGGCGCGTGGCCGGCCGCTCGGCGGCGGACGCGCTCTCGCGCCGGATCGCACCCGACCCGCGACACCCGCCGAGGTCGCGGCCGCCGAGGGGGCGTTCGGGTATGAGACCGTGTACCTGCTCCAGGCGCGTGCCGGCCAGCCGCTCGACGTCGCTGCGATCCAGGCGCACCTCGAGTCGATCGGCGACTCGGTGCTGGTTGCGGGGGACGCACACCTGGTCAAGGTCCACGTCCACAACGATCGCCCCGATGCGGTCGTCGCATACGGGTTGTCGACGGGGATGCTGTCCCGGATCACGATCGAGAACCTCGACAGCCAGGCGCACGACGTGCGCGAGGCACGGGCGGCGGCGTTCGTGGCGGAGGCCGGGGCCGTCGGGACCGGCGCGGGGCGCGACATGTCGGTCGCGGTCGCGGAGTCGCTGGAGGCGGCCGATTCCGACCGCCAGGCCGCCACGGCGCTTCCACTGGGCGTGGTCGCGGTGGCTCCGTCGGACGGCCTCGGGGCCGTGCTCACCGACATGGCGGCGCCGTTCCGCGAGTACGGGTCGTTCCGGATCGTGCGCGGCGGCCAGTCGGCCAACCCGTCGACCGGAGAGCTGCTCGAGGCGGTCGAGGCGACCCAGGCGGACGAGCTCCTGATCCTGCCCAACAACCCCAACGTGGTCCTCGCCGCGCGGCAGGTCGCGGCCATGACCCGGCGGCCGGTGCACGTGGTGCCCACGCGAAATGCGGCCGAGGGGATCGCGGCGCTGATGGAGCTCGACCCGCAGCGATCGGCCGAGGACAACGCGGTCTCGATGGGCGCGGCGAGCCGCCAGGTCCAGACGATGCAGGTGACCGAGGCGGTCCGTGACGCGACGGTCTCGGGCCGCAAGGTCCGCAAGGGGCACGTGATCGTGCTCGACCCGGACGACGGGCTGCTTGCCACCGACACCGACAGCCAGCGGGCGGTGCTGGCGGGACTCGCCCGGTTCGAGCCCGGGTTCGGGCTGCTGACGATCTACTACGGCGAGGACGCGACGCTGGACGAGACGGAGATGCTGGCCCTCAAGGTGCGGGAGGTCGCGCCCGGCGTCGACGTGGAGGTCGTCCACGGAGGGCAGCCGCACTACCGGTACCTGATCTCGGCCGAGTGAGCGACGTCAGGCGCGGACGGTCCCGGGCAGCGAGCGGCGCGCGGTCCCTGCGATCGAAGCCCGTGGCAGCCGTTCCCGTCGACCCGGTGGCGCTGCTGGACCAGCCGCTGGGGATGTCGGGCCTGTCCGCGGCACCGACGCTCAGACGCGCGGGGCGGCGCCTCGGGCTGGGGACGGTCCGCGACCTGCTGTTCCACCTGCCGCGCCGGTACGACGACCTGCGCGAGCTCCAGCGGCTGGGCGACCTCCATGCCGTCCCGGACGGCACGGTGGTCTCCGCCCGGGTCCGGGTCACGGACATCCGGGTGCAGCAGACGTGGCGACGCCGGGTCCAGGTCACGACGGCCTTCCTGGCGGATGACACCGGGACTGCCGAGGCAACCTGGTTCGGCCGGAGGTTCATCGAGCGCAGGGTCCGGGCCGGCGACGAGCTCCTCGTCTCGGGCCGGCTCAAGCGGCGGGGCTTCTCGATCGTGTTCGACGCGCCGGAGTTCCAGCGCTCGGACGCGGAAACGCTGCTCCACGTGGGCCGCATCGTCCCGGTCTACCGGCTCACCGCCGGGCTGACCGCCGCGCGACTCCGCCAGGCGATGCGCGAGGCGCTCGACCGTGCCGGCCACGCCTACCCCGAGTACCTGCCGCCATCGATCCGCGGCGAGGAGGCGATCCCGGCCATCGCCGACGCGATCGAGGCAGCCCACTACCCGACCACCTTCGAGGCCCGGGACGCGGCGCTGCGCCGCCTCGCGTTCGACGAGCTGCTCGCGCTCCAGCTGGGCATGGTCGCGCGACGCCGGGCACGGGGTCGCTCGCACACGCTGCCGCTGCCGGTGGATGCCGCCACGGACGTGCGGATCCGCGCTGCCATGACGGCCTCGCTGTCACGCAAGCTGGGTCGCGACATCGAGCTGACACCCGACCAATCCGTCGCCCTGGACGAGCTCCGCGCAGACCTCGCCCGGCCGGTCCCGATGCTGCGCCTGATCCAGGGCGATGTCGGCTCGGGCAAGACGGCCGTCGCGGCGTGGGCCCTGGCCGCCGCCGCGTGTGCCGGACGCCAGGCGGCCCTGCTCGCGCCGACCGATCTCCTGGCCCGTCAGCACCACGCGACGCTCGCCGCCCTGCTCGAGGACGTCGCGCTCCCCGTGACCCTGCTCACGGGATCGCTCAGCGGGGAGGGGCGCCGCAACGCGCTCGAGGCGATCGCATCCGGGCAGGCGGGGATCGTGGTCGGTACGCACGCGCTGCTCCAGGACAAGCTGTCGTTCGCCGATCTCGCGCTGGCGGTGGTCGACGAGCAGCACCGGTTCGGCGTGGAGCAGCGCGGGGCGCTCGAGGCCAAGGCGTCCCGTGGTGCGCCGCACGTCCTGCTGATGACCGCCACGCCCATCCCGCGAACGCTGGGCCAGGTGATCTACGCGGACCTCGACGTGTCGACGCTGCGGGGAGCGCCCGCGGGCCGGCTGCCGGTGCGCACCGGCATCCGCCGGCCGGACGAGCTCGAGGGCACCTGGCAGCGGGTGAGGGACGAGGCGGCCGCCGGGCATCGCACGTTCGTCGTCGTCCCACGGATCGGGCCGGCGGGCGCATCGGCCGCCGCAGCACCGGCCGACGCGGGCGACGACGACTGGGGCTTCGCCGGTGACGACGAGCTGCCGGACGAGGACGTCGAGACGGCCTGGGCGGCGGCGGCCGAGGAGGAGTTCGAGCGGCTGACCCGGCTGCTCGCGCCGCTCCGGGTCGGCCTGGTCCATGGCCGGCTCAAGGCGATCGAGCGTGACGCCCAGATGGCCCGGTTCCGTGACGGCCAGCTCGACGTGCTCGTCGGGACGACCGTCGTGGAGGTCGGCGTGGACGTACCGGAGGCGACCCTGATGGTCGTCGAGGGCGCCGAGCGCTTCGGGCTGGCGCAGCTCCACCAGCTCCGTGGGCGGGTGGGGCGGGGGAACGCCGCCTCGTTCTGCGTGCTCGTGTCCGAGGCCGTGGAGGGAACGACCGAGCACGAGCGGCTCAAGGCGGTCGCCGCGACCACGGACGGCTTCGCGCTCGCCGAGCGCGACTTCGAGCTCCGGCGCGAGGGAAACGTGCTGGGCCTCGCCCAGAGCGGCCTGCCGCGGCTGCGCGTCGCCACGCTCGCCGACCCCGAGCACCGCGAGCTCGCCGCCCGGGCACGCGTCCACGCGGAGGCGCTGGTGAGCGACGACGGCGAGCTGCCGGCCGACCCCCCCGAGCTGGCGCGCGAGCTCGAGCTCGGGTGGCTTCGCCGCGTGTTCGCCGGCGAGCCGGCCGGGCCGGCGTAGGGCGCGGACGTCATGGCGGACGCGGGCCGGGTGATCTCCGGAACGGCGGGCGGGGTTCGACTTGCCGCGCCCGGTGCCGGCACGCGTCCGCTGACGGACCGCGTCAAGCAGACGCTGTTCGCGATCCTCGACACGGATCTCGACGAGGCTGTGGTGCTCGACCTGTTCGCCGGCAGCGGCGCCGGTGGCATCGAAGCGCTGTCGCGCGGCGCGGCGAGCGCCACCTTCGTCGAGCACGACGCGGGCGCCGCGAAGACCATCGCCGACAACCTCCGCCGGACGCGCCTGGCCGACCGGGGGCGCGTCGTGCGGCGGGACGCGCTGGCCTGGCTCGCCGACCCCTCGGGCGCGGCCGCCGAGGCCCCCTTCGACCTCGTCCTGGTCGATCCGCCCTACGCGGACACGGGGTCGCTGCTCCGGGCGCTCGAGCTGTCCGGCGAGCACGTCCGGCCCGGCGGCCGGATCGTCGCCAAGCACTTCTGGCGCGACCCGCCGCCGGCCCGCGTCGGGCTGCTAGCATCCGAGCGGGAGCGGCGCTTCGGCGAGACCGCCCTCACGTTCTACCGGCGGCTCGGCCGTCCGGACGAACGAAGCGCGCAGGAGGCAACCGAGGGGTGAGCGTCGCGGTCTACCCGGGTTCGTTCGACCCGATCACCAACGGCCACCTGGACGTCGTGCGACGTGCCGCGCGCGTGTTCGACCGCGTCATCGTTGCCGTCCTGGGCAACCCCAGGAAGACGCCGCTGCTGCCGGCCGACGTGCGCGTGGACGTGATCCGCCGGACCATCGAAGCGGATGCTGACCTCGGCCAGAGCGTCCAGGTGCGGACCTTCGACGGCCTCACGGTCGAGTTCTGTCGCGAGGTCGGGGCAGGACACCTGGTCCGCGGGCTGCGCGCGATCGCGGACTTCGAGAGCGAGCTCCAGCTGGCCCACAACAACCACCTGCTGGCCCCCGAGGTCGACACGGTGTTCTTCATGACCTCGCTCGAGCACTCCTACATCAGCTCCAGCCTGGTGAAGGAGATCGCACTGTTCGGCGGCGACGTGTCGGCGATGGTCCCGGCCGCCGCGGTCGCGTCGATGCGGGACGCCCTGCCGGCACGCTGAGGGGCGGGTCGCCCCGCGTGCCATAATCCCCTCGAGACGCCCCGCCGGGGCGCCGAGCGCAGGGGAGGCCGTCCGCTGGACATCATCTTCCTCGTCGAGCGCCTCGAGTCGTTGATCGCGAACGGCAAGCCGCTGCCGCTCACCAAGAGCGCGATCATCGACCGTGACGCAGCCCTCAACCTGATCGACGAGCTGCGGGTCGCCGTGCCCGAGGAAGTTCGCGCCGCCAAGCGGATCAACCAGGAGGGTGAGCGGATCATCGAGAAGGCCCAGGAGGAGGCTGAGCGGATCGTCGCTCGCGCGCAGGAGCAGGCTGCCTTCCTGATCGGCGAGCGTGGTCTGACCGAGGCTGCGGACGCGGAGAGCCGGCGGATCATCGACCAGGCTGCCGACGAGGCCGACGGCGTCCGCCGGGGCGCGGACGAATACGCCGCCGGCGTGCTTGGCGGTCTCGAGGCCGACGTCACCCGGACGCTGCGCAGCATCGAGCGCGGGATCGCCATGCTCGACGACCGGCGAGCCGCGTACGAGCCGGCGCCGGCCGAGGACGAGGACGCCGCGTATGGCGGCGCCGCGGACGATCCGGATACCGAGGACGAGGAAGAGGGAGCCTCGCCCATCGGGCGTCGATGACCGCGGGCGGGGCCCGACACCCATACCCGCGCGACGTTCACGGTGATCCCCTGACGTTCGCCCTGTCCGGGTTCATGGGGGAGGCTCCCGGAGCCGTCCGTGACTACGACCTTGACGGCGTCGACGTCGACCCCGGCGAGGGGCTCGAGCTCAGTCGACCGGTGTCAGGCCACGTCCGGCTGATGCGGACAAACCGCGGCCTCGTCCTCGACGCCCGTCTCGCGACCGAGCTGGTCGGGGAGTGCGCTCGCTGCCTCCGCCCGCTGACGACGCGGGTGACCGTCCGGATCGACGAGGAGGTCCTGCCGACGATCGACCTCGCGTCCGGTCAACCGGTTCCGCTCGAGGAGGGCGCAGACCCCGAGGCGCCACGGCTGACCGACCACCACGAGCTTGAGCTGCGGCCGCTGGTCATGGAGGCGATCAGCCTGGCCGAGCCGATCGCGCCGCTGTGCGAGCCGGATTGTCCCGGGCTGTGCCTCGAGTGCGGGCAGCGCATGGAGCCGGGCCACGGGCACGACAGCGATGAGATCGACCCCCGGCTCGAGGCGCTGCGGGCGTTCCGGGTCGACGGGGAGGGCGATACCGAGTAGACTCCCCGCTCGGCCCCCTGTCCCGTGCCGGCGCGTTCGCGCGCCCGCGCGCCGGGTGCCGCAACCGATGCCAACAGCGACGCGGGCAGCACCCGCGTGACATCCCCGAGAGGAGCCACAGACCACCATGGGTGTGCCGAAGCGGAAGGTCGCTCACGCCCGGCAGGGAGAGCGACGGAGCCACCTCGCGATCACCCTGCCGACGCTCATCGAGTGCCCGCACTGCCACGAGCCGAAGCTTCCGCACCGGGTCTGCCCGGCGTGCGGGTTCTACAAGGGCCGCCAGGCCGTCGAGCTCAAGCCGGCCGGTGGGCCGTCCGCGGGCGAGGAGTCCGCGTAACCCGGGTCGTGAGCATGACCGAGGGCCCGGCAGCCGCGACCCCGGAGCCCGCCGGTCCCACCGCGACGCCGCAGGATCGGCCCGGCGTCCGCGTCGCCGTCGACGCGATGGGCGGCGACCATGGTCCCGCCGAGGTCGTCCCAGGATCCATTGCCTACGCGCGCGCGCACCCGAACGACGTGGTGGTCCTCGTCGGTGACGAGCCGATCATCCGCGAGCATGCCGTCGAGCTCCCGCCCAACGTCCGGATCGTCCATGCGCCCGAGCTCATCGGCATGGACGAGCATCCTGCCCGCGCCCTCGTTCGCAAGCGCAACAGCTCGATCGTGGTTGCCACGCAGCTGGTCAAGTCCGGCGAGGCGGATGCGGTCGTCACGGCCGGCCACACCGGGGCGGGCATGGCCGCGGGCAAGCTCATCCTGGGCACCCTGCCGGGGATCGACCGGCCCGCGCTGGCCGTGCAGATGGTCAGCGCCGGCCGCCCGTTCGTGCTCCTCGACATCGGCGCCAACCCCGATTCGACGGCCGAGAACCTCGCCCAGTTCGCCCGGATGGGTGCGATCTTCAGCGAGCGGGTCCTGGGGGTCGATCGGCCGCGCGTGGCCCTGCTGTCGATCGGCGAGGAGAAGGGCAAGGGTGATGCCCGGATCCAGCGTGCCACCGAGCTGCTGGACGAGACGGACCTCAACTTCACGGGCAACGTCGAGGGCAAGGACCTGACCCGCCAGATGGCGGACGTCGTCGTGTGCGACGCCGTCCTGGGAAACGTGGTGATCAAGTTCTTCGAGGGGCTGTCGGGGTTCATCTTCGACCAGTTCAGGGCCGAGTTCCAGGGCTCGCTGCGCGGCCGGCTCGCGTATCTGCTCCTCCGGCCGGGGATCGGGCGCATCCGGCAGGTGTTCGACTACGAGGCCGTGGGCGGGTCCCCGCTGCTGGGGGTTCGCGGGACGGTGATCATCACCCACGGCCGGGCGCGGCGGCGGATGATCGAGCATGCCGTCCGCGTCGGCGCGACCACCGCCCGGGAGCGGGTCGCGGAACGGATCGGCGAAGCGCTCGGCGGCGACGTGCGCGACCATAGGGACATCCCGGCCGCGCCGGCCGTGACCTCGGAGACCACGTCGTGATTCCCGTCCTGTCTGTCGGTCCGGGTGTCATCCGGGACACCGTTCGCCTGGCTGCGCTCGAGGTTCCCGGCGTTCAGCGTGTCGGGCGCGGGGGGCCGCGCTGGCGGGACGCGCTGGGCGGCTCGCCGATCAAGGTCCGCGTCCGCGACGGCCGCGTGTTCGTGACCGTCCGCGTGGTTGCGCGACCGCGCCAGGCCCTCGTTCCGCTCTCCGGACAGGTTCGCAACGCCGTCGCGACTGCGGTCGTGCGCCTGCTCGGGATGGAGCTTGGCGGCGTCACCGTGCTGGTCGACGGTGTCGGGGTCTGACAACGCTCGTGCCGGCCGGGACCGGGCGAGCGAGGAACGCGCGCGCAGCCGGCGCGCCGGCCGGCGGCTGGCGCTGGCGGCGGTGTTCGAGGCCGAGTTCGGCCAGCGCACCGCCGACGCGATTCTCGAACGTCACCTTGCCACCGAAGCGGATCCGGGCGCCGCGGACCTGGCCCGAGAGATCGTCGCCAACGTGTCCGCCAACCGGGACACGCTCGATGCGCAGATCGCTGTTGCAGCGCCCCAGTATCCGGTCGTCTCGCTGGCCCGAATGGACCGCGCATTGCTGCGTTGCGCGCTGAGCGAGGTGCTACACTCGCCCGCAACGCCGGCCCGGGTGGCGATCGCCGAGTGGGTCGAGCTCGCTCGAACATACTCGGGCGAGCCGATGCGACGGCTGACAAACGGCGTCCTTGGGCGGATCGCCCGCGACCGAACCGCAACCCGATAGACATCCCGGCATCAGGAGGGAGTCAGTGGCCAGCACGTACGAGCGGCTGAAGAAGATCGTCATCGAGCAGTTGGGTGTCGACGAATCCGAGGTCAACCCCGAGGCGTCGTTCGTTGACGACCTGAATGCCGACTCGCTCGACCTCGTCGAGCTCATCATGAGCCTCGAGGAGGAGTTCGGGACGGAGATCTCGGACGAGGACGCCGAGAAGATCCGGACCGTGCAGGACGCCACCGACTACATCGACGAACACTCCTCCTAAGCGCCTCGACCGGGGCGACATGCACCCGGCCGACGCCCTTACGGAGCGCCTCGGGATCCCCATCCGGGACCGGGACCTGCTCGCCCAGGCGCTCGTCCACAGCAGCTGGCTGCACGAGCACCCGGATTCCGCGCGGGGCCACAACGAGCGTCTCGAGTTCCTGGGCGACTCCGTGGTGAGCCTCGCCGTCTCCGAGGCGCTCTACCGGCGGCATCCAACGGACGACGAGGGCATCCTGTCGGCGCGCCGCGCGTCGATCGTGAGCACCCCGGGGCTGGCGCGCCTCGCGGCACGCCTCGATCTCGGCTCGTTCCTGCTGCTGGGCGAAGGTGAGGCAATGCGTGGCGGGCGCGTGCGGCCGTCGTTGCTCGCCTCGGCGTTCGAGGCGTTGGTGGGTGCGATCTACCTCGACCAGGGCTGGGATGTCGTGCGTGACTGGATCCACGAGCGCGCGCGCGAGGAGCTCTCGGCGGATCCGGCACTGACCAGCCTCAAGAGCCCCAAGAGCCGGCTCCAGGAGCACACCCAACGGTCGACCGGCGAACGACCCGTCTACCGGCTGCTCGAGGCGGTCGGCCCGGATCACGAGAAGCACTTCCGGATCGAGGTGGCCGTCGGTGGCCGGATTCTCGGTGTGGGCGAAGGTTCGTCACGACGGATCGCGGAGACATCTGCCGCCGCCGAGGCCCTGGAGGTGCTCCGCCGCGAGCGCGCGGCCGCGAGGAGCCGCCGCGCAGTCGGTCGAACGCCATCGGTGGACGACGGACAACCCGTGACCGACGCCGAGCCCGGCGGCGATCCCGGCCCCGCGCGCTCGTCGGCCGAGCCACCCGCGTGACCGCACCTGCCCGCCTGCTCGGCCTGCGCGTCCAGGGCTTCAAGTCGTTCGCAGAACGGACGCTGGTCGAGTTCGGGCCGGGGATCAGCGCCGTCGTCGGGCCCAACGGCTCGGGCAAGTCGAACCTGGCCGACTCGCTACGCTGGGCGCTCGGGGAGCAGGGACGATCGCTCAGGATCCGGCGCAGCGAGGACGTGATCTGGGCGGGATCGGAGCGCCGCGCTGCGCTGGGCATGGCCGACGTCACCCTGGTGCTCGACAACGCCGACGGACTGCTGCCGGTCGAGTACTCCGTGGTGGAGCTGGGTCGACGCCTGTACCGGTCCGGCGAGAACGACTATCTGCTCAATCGCCAGCGGGTTCGCCTGCGCGACCTGGTGGACATGCTCGACAGCGCGAACCTGGCCGAGAATGCGTTCCTGTTCATCGGCCAGGGCATGGTCGACCAGGCGCTCGCCCTGCGTCCCGAGGAGCGTCGCCCGCTGTTCGAGGAGGTCGCCGGCGTCCGCCGCCACGAGCGCCGGCGTCGGAAGGCCGAGGACCAGCTCGCCGAGGCCGAGGCCAACCTCGCGCGGGTCGAGGACATCCTGGCCGAGCTCCGACCACAGGCGCGCCGGCTGGGCCAGCTCGCGGAGCAGCAGGCAACCCGCCTGACCGCCGGCGAGGAGCTGGCCGCGGCGCTGATCGCGGCGGCTCACGGTCGATGGCACGAGGCCGCCGGACGGGCCTCGGATGCCGAGGCCCGTCGTGACGCGCTGCGCACGGGAGCGGAACGCGCCCTGCAGGCGCTCGAGGCAGCCGAGACGGCCGTCGCCGAGATCAGCGCATCGATGTCCGCGCGTGCCGACGCCGAAGGCGCGGCGCGCGAGACGCACGAGGTGATCCGCGCCGAGCTGACGTCGCTCGGACTCCGGGAGGCGCGCGCGAATGCCGAGCTCGAGGCCGCGGCACGGGACCGGGCACGGATGCTCGCCGAGCGGAGCGCCGCGGAGGCCGACCTCGCGGTGCAGCGCCGGACGCTCGCCGAGACCGCGCCGGACCGGGACCCGGAGCTCGAGGCGTCCCTCGCCGAGGCTGATCGAGCCCTCGCCGAGGCCCTGTCGGAGCTCGGGGCCCTGCGCGCCGCGAGCCGTGCCCGGGGCGACGAGGTTGCGACCCTCCGGCGCGCCGAGGCAGCGCGCGCTGCCGAGGCCGAGACCGCACGCCGTCGTGGTGCGGAGGCGACCCGCCGCGCCGACGAAGAACAGGCACGCGCCGCCGAATCGGCGGCCCGACGTGAGCAGCTCGAGGCCGCGCTGGGCGAAGCGAGGGAGGTGCTCGCATCGGCGACCGCCGCCGAGGCATCGGCGATTGCCGAACGCGAGGCCGCACGCGCCACGACGGATGCGGCGGACGGCGCGCGGCGTGCCGTCGCCGAGCGGTCCGCGCGAGCCGGCACGATGCTCGCCGCCGCACGTGGCCGGCTCGAGCAGCTCCAGCAGCGCCTCGCGGAGGACGAGGATCGGGGGATCGCACGGGCGGCCAGGAAGATCGGCGGCCGGCGGGTCGACGAGGACCTCGGCGTCGACCCTCCGATGCGGGCCGCGGTCGAGGCCGCCCTGGGCGACCTCGTTCGTGCCTACGTGGTCGGCCGTGATGGCGCGGCGTCGATGGCGGGCGAGCGCGGCCACCTCGTCGTCCGCGAGCAGCTCGACGCCCCGGAACGCCTCGGGGCCGCGGCCGCGAACGATGTGCGGCGCCTCGACGATGCCCTGGCCGCGGCCGGTGGCGGGCGGCTGGGCGAAGCCGTTCGCATGGACCCCAACGGTGCCGCGCGCAAGGTCCTGGCCCGCGCGGCATGGGTTCCGGACCTGCCGTCAGCGCTCGGCGTCCAGCCGTATCTGCCGTCGGGCTGGCTGCTCGTCACCCGGGATGGTGGCGCGGTGGTGGATTCGGTCACGATCCGGGTCGGCAGGACTGACGCGCCCCTCGAACGCCGTGCCGAGACCGACCGGCTGGCACGCGAGCTCGCCGCGCTGGAGACGGAGGCCCGGGAGGCAGATCGCGAGAGCGAGCAGGCCACGGTCGCCGCCGCGCAGGCCCGCTCTGGCCTCGAGCGGGCGCGGGTTGCCGAGGCCGAGGCCGCCTCGCAGCGTCGCCGCGCCGAGGAGGTCGAGCGTGGTGCCGGGCGTGCCCTCGAGGCGGCGACCCGGGAGGCTGCATGGCACCAGGCCCAGGCGGAGCGGCTCGGTGCGGAGGCCGCACGGGCCGCCGCCGCAGCCGCGGTCTTCCGAACGCAGCCGCCGGCGCGATCGGTCGAGGCGACCACGGAGTCGCCGGCGGAAGCCGATGCGCGTGCGGCATGGGAGGCGCGGGCCGCGGAGCTCCGCGCTCGCCGTGACCGGATCGCGAGCGACGTCGGGTCGCACGAGCAGGCGAGACGCGAGGCGGACGCCCGCCGCGCCCGGGCCGAGGCGGCCGTTGCCCTCGCGGATTCCCGGATCGCCGGCGTGGCACGTGACCTCGGGGCGCTGGCGGACCGGGAGCTCGCAGCCGGGGCGGAGCGCGACATCGTACGTGCGGAGCTGGCTGCGGCCGTCACGCGCGAGGTCCGAGCGCGCGAGATCCTCGACGGCATGCTCGCGGACGATCGCGCGGAGCGCGCGCGCCTTGCCGATGCGGAGCAGGCGGCGGTGGCCGCCCGAGACCGATTGCGCGCCACGGACGATCGAGCCCGATCGGCCGACGTCGCCGCCCTCGAGGCACGGCTGGGACTCGACGCGCTGCGCGAGCAGCTGCTGCTGGAGCTCGCGGGGCTCGGCGAGGTCGGACTCCGGCACCTCGCCGAGGCGGCACGCCTCGACGACGTGTCGATGGCCGCGCCGGGTGCGCCCGCTGAACCTGTCGGCACCTCGGTCCCCACCGATGACGCCACCGACGACCCCGACAGCGCCGCGAGCGCGGACGGATCCGTCGAGAGCGCGGCGCTCGAAGCCGCCCTCGAAACACTTGCCCCCCGGTGGGCTTCGACGCCACCGGCGGGGGACCCGCCGTCTCACGGCAGGCTCGCGGTGCTTCGCCGGCGCTTCCACGAGATGGGGGCGGCCAATCCCTTCGCCGTCGACGAGTACCGCTCGGTGCGGTCCCGCCTGGAATCGCTCGACGCCCAGCACCTCGACCTGCGCGACGCGATCGCGAGGACCCGGACCCTGATCGCGGATCTGGATGCGCTGATCAGCACGCAGTTCCGGGCGACGTTCGCCGCCCTCGAGGTCGCGTTCGACGCGCGCTTCCAGCAGCTGTTCGGCGGCGGGTTCGCGAAGCTCTCGCTGACCGACCCGACCGACCTGGCATCGACCGGCATCGAGATCACGGCACGTCCGCCGGGAAAGAAGGCCCAGGCGCTGTCGATGCTCTCGGGCGGGGAACGTGCGCTCACGGCAGTTGCCCTGCTGTTCGCCATGCTCGAGGTGCGGCCGGCACCGTTCTGCGTGCTCGATGAGGTGGACGCCGCCCTCGACGAGGCCAACGTCGGCCGCTTCACCGAGGCCCTGCGCGGTCTCGCTGAACGGACCCAATTCGTCGTGATCACCCACAATCGCGGGACGATCGAGGCCGCGGACGCCCTGTACGGGGTCACCGTGGGCGACGATTCCGTGAGCCGCGTCATCAGCCTCCGTCTCGAGGAGGCGCAGGCCATCGCCGATCACCGACGCGCCGAGGCGCGATCGGTGCTGGCTGGCAGCTGAGCGGAGGTTCCCATGCGCCTGTTCCGCCGCGGCTCGCCGCCGCCCGAGCCCGAACCGGGCCCGCCGTCCGGGCCCGAAGGCCTGCCGGCCGACGCGGAACCGGGACAGCGTCCGGAGCCCGAAGCGGGTCCGTCGCCCGACGCCGAACCGGGGCATCCGCCCGCGCCCGAAGCGGGCCCGCCGGCCGAGCGCTCAGGCCCGGCGCCCAACCTCTCGCTCCCGGGGCCCGAGCCAGTGCCCGGGGGGCCCGCGCCCGTGGCGGCCGGCCCCGGTGCCGCGGGCGAACCCGCCCCGCAGTGGGCATGGGGCGCCGACTGGTCGGCGGAGAAGGCTGATGCCGCGCGCCGGGAACGCGAGCGGGAGCAGCTCGAGCACGGCCTCGAACGCTCACGGACCGGGTTCGCCGCCCGGCTGCGCGGCGCCTTCGGGGCCGGCGGTGACGCAGACTGGGACGAGATCGAGGAGACGCTCATCACCGGCGACGTCGGCGCCGTGTTGTCGATGGCCATCGTCGAGCGGGCCCGGGACCGGCGCGATATCTCTGCCGGTGACGCCGTTCGCACCGAGCTGGCCGGTCTGCTCGCTCCCCGCGATGCCGAGCATTGGGAGCCCGTCCCGGCCGTGGATGGCGGTCCCGCGGTCGTGCTCGTCGTCGGGGTCAACGGCACGGGCAAGACGACCACGATCGGCAAGCTCGCCGCGCGCGAGCGAGCCAACGGGCGTCGGGTCGTGCTCGCGGCGGCCGACACGTTCCGTGCCGCGGCCATCGACCAGCTGCGGATCTGGGCCACGCGCACCGGGTCGGAGATCGTCGCCCATGCGCCGAACGCGGATCCAGCGGCCGTGGTGTTCGATGCGCTCGACGCCGCCGTGGCACGCCACGCCGACCTCGTGATCGCCGACACGGCTGGCCGCCTCCACACCAAGTCGAACCTGATGGAGGAGCTGGCGAAGGTCCGGCGCGTCATCGACAAGCGGCTGCCGGGGGCGCGCGTCGAGACGTTCTTCGTGCTCGATGCGACGACCGGGCAGAACGGCCTCGCCCAGGCGAAGGCGTTCCACGCGGCGGTCGGCCTCACCGGCGTGATCCTGACCAAGCTCGATTCGACGGCCAAGGGCGGGATCGTGTTCGCGATCGAGAACGAGCTCGGCGTCCCGGTCCGCTTCGTGGGCGTGGGCGAGCAGGCCGATGACCTGCTCCCGTTCGATCCCCGGGAGTTCGTCGCGGCCCTGTTCGATTGACGACCCCGTCGCCCGAGCCCGCCCGGCCCGGGCAGCAGCTGGCCTCAATTTGCGGGGGCGTCAAGGGCGCCGCCGTCCGGGCCTGATCCCGCCCCCGATGGGGCGTTGCGGGCCGATGTCCCCATCGCCGGGGACAGGTTAGATACGCAGGCCGAGTTCGCGCCAGCTGGGTGTGCCGTGGACACCGATCCCTCCGGCGGGACAGCGGTGCGTCCCGGCAACGCCTTTCGTTCCCACAACGGGTCCCAAGTGCACTCATCCACACCGCACCGTGCGACTATTGTTCTCCTCAGTGCCCTGGGTGGTCCGGGCGGTTTGGGCTCGAGCGAAGGAGGTTTCGATGGAGAAGCTGGCGTGGCTGCGGCATCCCCGGAGGGCCACGTTCACGGCCGTGTTGCTGGCGCTGTCGCTGGTGACCGCGGGTGTCGCGATTGGATCGTCGTCGAAGACGACGTACACGCCCCACAGGGCAGACCAGATCACCAACATCGACGTGCTCCGGATCCAGATCGAGAACTACTACGGAGATCCGGGCAAGACGGGCGTCTTCGGCGACAACAGCTACTACGCGAAGGAAGCAAGCTCCGTCGCCGCCGCCGGCAGCCGCTGGCTGGCCGCGTACATCCACTCCTTCGGCGCAAAGCACCACCACTGGAACTCGAAGAAGCCGGCCATCGTGCTCGACGTCGATGACACCACGCTGACGACCTGGAACTATGAGATCGCCAGCAACTGGGCCTACAACCCCGACACAAATGGCGCATTCGTGCTCGGCCAGAAGTTCCCGGCGACTCCGGGCATGGTGGCCATGGTCAAGAAGGCCGCCGCGGAAGGTTACGCGATCTTCTTCATCACCGGCCGGCCGAGCACTCAGGCCGACGCCACGGTCGGCAACCTCGGCAACGACGGCGTGGGCGTGGACGCCGGGTACCCGGTCGACCCGGCCAACCTGTTCACCAAGCCGGACGTCGCAGCCTATCCCGGCTACCTGAAAACGGCCTGCGCCGGCGACCCCGGTGGCAAGTGCACCACGATTCACTACAAGGCGGCGACCCGGGCCTATATCGAGTCGATGGGCTACGACATCGTGGCCAACTTCGGTGACCAGTACAGCGATCTCACGGGCGGCTACGCCGACCGCACGTTCAAGATGCCGAACCCGAACTACTACCTGCCGTAGGCGACTCCGCGTCGCCGCCCGAGGCCGCCGGTCGCCACGCGACCGGCGGCCGTTTCGTGTCCGCGCGGCGTGGGTGCCGGGGGCGCCGCCACGGCGCATGACGTACACTCGCCCCGCCTCGGTGTCGCCAGAACCCGCGCACCACCCGCCGGCCTTCGCCGTGCGTGCATCCCACCAACAGCCAGGGTCGCCGCCGTTCCATGTTCGACAGCCTCAGCGATCGCCTCCGCAAGACGCTCGGCAACCTGACCGGTCGCGGTCGGGTGTCCGAGGCGGACGTCGATGCTGCCATGCGCGAAGTCCGGCTTGCGCTGCTCGAAGCCGACGTCAACTTCAAGGTGGTCAAGGACTTCGTCGCGCGCGTCCGCGAGCGAGCCGTTGGCGCGGACATCCTCGAGAGCCTGACGGCCGGCCAGCAGGTCGTGAAGATCGTCAACGAGGAGCTGACCGCGTTGCTGTCCGCGGGGGACCGGACGTTCCGGCTCGTGGGCAGCCCCGCGGTGATCGCCCTCGTCGGGCTCCAGGGATCGGGCAAGACCACCTCGGCCGCCAAGCTCGCCAAGCACGTCGTCAAGCTCGGTCGCCAGCCGCTGCTGGTGGCGGCCGACCCCTACCGTCCGGCAGCCGCGGACCAGCTCGAGACGCTCGGCCGTGGCCTGGGCATCCCGGTCCATCGCGCGCCCGTGGGAACGACCACGGTCGACATCGCTCGCGGCGGGATCGAGGCCGCAAGGCGGACCGGGCGCGACGTCGTGATCATCGACACCGCCGGACGGCTCACGATCGACGATGCGCTGATGGACGAGATCCGGGCAGTGGCGGCGGCGACCAGCCCCGTCGAGACCCTGCTGGTCGTGGATGCGATGACGGGCCAGGAGGCGGTCACCGTCGCCCAGGGCTTCGCGGACGCCGTGGCGGTCACGGGGCTCGTGCTGACCAAGATCGACGGGGACGCCCGCGGCGGAGCGGCGCTCTCGATCGGGGCCGTGACCGGGATCCCCGTCAAGTTCCTGGGCACCGGCGAGAAGACCGATGCGCTCGAGGTCTTCCATCCCGACCGGCTGGCTGGGCGGATCCTGGGCATGGGCGACATCGTCAGCCTCGTCGAGCGGGCCCAGGAGGCGTTCGACGAGAAGCAGGCGGCCAGGCTCGAGGAGCAGGTGCGCAAGGGCGCCTTCACGCTCGAGGACATGCTGTCCTCGATGCGCCAGATGCAGAAGATGGGCCCGATGGGCCAGGTGATGTCCATGCTGCCCGGGATGGGTGGCATGGCCAAGGAGGCACAGGACGCGGTCGATCGAGGGGATCTCAAGCGGGTCGAGGCGATCATCCTGTCGATGACGCCGCGCGAGCGACGCGAGCCGGGGATCCTCAACGCCTCGCGCCGCCGCCGGATCGCATCAGGCTCCGGGACCACCCTGCCTGATGTCAATCGGCTCGTGAAACAGTTCGCTGAGATGCAGAAACTCATGAAGCAGCTTTCAGGCGGAGGTGGACGTCGCGCGGCGATGGGCCAGCTCCTCGGGCGAAGATGACAGGGGGTCTGTGATGACCGACCAGGATCCCGGGCTGATCGGGCAGCCGACACCGGGCGCAAACGATGCGATCGAGCCGCCCACGGCGGCAGCGACGGAGGCCGTCGAACGCATGCCCGCCTCCGGGCGGTCAGCCGCGGGCGCCGGGCGCAGCCGCATTCGCTGGATCGCCGCGCTGGTGATCACGGCGCTCGTGGTCTCGGTCGCCGCAGGTGCCACGCTCATGCTGACGGCGGCCGCGGGGGACCCGGACGTCCTCGCCTGGGCGCCCAAGGACAGCGTTGCCTACGCGGAGCTGCGGCTCGACCTGCCCGGCAGCCAGGAGGCCGAGCTCGCCAAGGCGATGCGGGCGTTCCCGGGTTTTGACGACCAGGCGGCGTTCCCGACCAAGCTCAGCGAGGCGCTCGACCAGCTGGTCAAGCGGGCGACCAACGACAGCATGAGCTACCAGGCCGACATCGAGCCGTGGTTCGGTGGTCAGGTCTCGATCAGCGTCGGCCCGCTGCCCAGCTCCGCGGATGCGAGCTCCGCCCGCGGCCTGCTGCTTGCCAGCGTCACGGATTCGACCGCGGCATCGGCCTGGGCGGACAAGCTGCTGGCGACGACCGGGGCAACGAGCTCGACCGAGTCCTACAACGGCGTGACGATCACCACGGTCACCCCGCCGGCGTCGGCCGCGGCGCTCGCCAATGGGATGCACGGCGCGTACGCCGTATTCGGCTCCGTGATCGGCGTCGGGGACGTCGCCTCCGTCAAGGCCGCGATCGACACCAGGGGCTCCGGCGGGCTCGCGACCAACGAGCAGTTCAAGACGGCAGCGGCCTCCGTGTCCGGGGACCGGCTGGGCTTCGCCTACGTCGACACGGCTGCCATCGCATCAGGCGCCGCCGCCATCGGCGGCGATGCCGTCGCGTCCGCGATGCCGGAGCTGCCGGTGACGCTCACCGATCTCGCACCGCCGTGGGCGGCGGCGTCGCTGCGGGCGAGCGATGGCTCGTTCGTGGTCGAGACGCGGATGCCGCACCTCGACAAGCTGGGCCCGGCGAAGGCGGCGGAATCGAAGCTGCCGTCCGTGCTCCCGGCCACGACGCTCGCGCTCGTCGAGGGCCACGACGTCGGGGCAAGCCTGGAGCGGCTCAAGACGATGCTGGCCGCGGATCCCTCGCTGGCGGACGGCGTCGGTCAGGTCGACAGCGCCCTGACCCTGCTTGGTGGATTGCCCGCCATTGTCGACTGGATGGACGAGGCAGGGATCGTGATCACGCGCGACGGCGACGGGATCGCCGGCGGGCTGGTCGTGACACCGACCGACCGGGCGGCGGCCGACCGCCTGCTGACGCAGCTGCGGGCGTTCCTGACCCTCGCCGGAGGCAGCGCCGGGATCACGTTCAGCGACCAGACGTACGGCGACGCCACGATCACGACGGTTGATCTGGGCGACATCGGCGCGCTCGCCGGTGCAGGCCTCGGTGGCGACACCGGCATGATCCCGCCCAACATCAGCATCACGTACGCCGTCACCGACCAGGTGGTCGCCATCGGATCCGGGACCTCATTCGTGAAGGCGATTCTCGACGCTCGTGGCGGCGACTCGCTCGCATCCAGCGACCGCTTCGTCCAGGCGCTGGGCCAGGTCGACAAGACCCACGGAACGCTGCTGTGGCTCGACACCGCCGGGATCCGAACCTTCCTGGAGTCGCAGATGCCGGCCGCCGGCGGTACCGGCTACGACACCAACGCCAAGCCGTACCTTGACGCCTTCGATGCGATCATCGGCACCTTCACGCCGGGCGACACGGTCGACCGTGGAACCTTCGTGATCCGCGTCACCGGCCAGTAGCACGCCAGAATTGCCAGCCAAGCACGCCGGGAACCCGCCCAAGGGCCGGCTCATGGAGGAGCACCGCACCACATGTCCGTCCGCATCCGCCTGACCCGCGTGGGGGCGACCAAGCAGCCGACATACCGGCTGGTCGTCGCCGACAGCCGTTCCGCCCGGGACGGCCGCGCAATCGACACGATCGGCCACTACAACCCCCGGACCGATCCGATCGAGATCAACATCGACGAGGCCAAGGCACGGGACTGGCTCGCCAAGGGCGCGCAGCCGTCCGACACCGTCAAGCGCCTGTTCAGGAAGGCCGGCGTCATGCCGGAGTACAAGTAGGTCCGGGATGGCAGCAGCAGAGCTCGTCGCCTACGTCGCCAAGTCCCTGGTCGATGACCCGGACGCCGTCAGCGTCGAGGTCGTGAACGGGGAGGACGGCACCATCATCGAGCTGCACGTGGCCGAGTCCGACATGGGCAAGGTCATCGGGCGCAACGGGAGCGTCGCCAAGGCGCTGCGGACGCTGCTCAAGGTGACCTCTGCTCGCACGGGCGAGCCGGTCAGCCTCGAGATCGTCTGAGGCGAGGCGCTCACCTGGCCCGCGCGACCGGACCGGGCGACCCGGACCTCCGGGTTGCCGCCGCCCCTGAGCGGCTCGTCGTCGCCCTGGTCCGCGGGCTGCGCGGGTTGCGGGGGCAGGTTCGGGTCGAGGTGCTCACCGATCGTCCGGAGGACCGATTCACGGTCGGCGCCCGGCTGTATCTCGAGGGCTCCCGCGACGCACTGACGATCGCGGACGCAACGCCGGTCGCGGACGGGCGGGGCTGGTGGCTCCGGTTCCGCGAGGTACCTGACCGCGACACGGCGGACACGCTCCGCGACCGGTACCTGGAGATCGACGCGCCGAACGAACCGCGTGAGCCCGGGCGCTGGTTCTTCCACGAGCTCCTCGGGCTCGCCGTCCGCTCCGGCACGGGCGACGAGCTCGGCTCGATCACCGACATCTACCGTGCCGGCGGCGCCGAGGTGTTCGTCGTCCGCGGGCCGCGCGGCGAGCTGGACATCCCGGGCGTCCGCGGGATCGTGCTCGAACTCGCGCCCGACCGGGGCGAGATGATCGTGGACCTCGATGCGCTCGCCCTCGACGCACGGCCGGTCGAGGACGAGGACTATGTCCGGCCGCGTGACCGGCGCCCGCGCAAGCAGCCCCGGCGGTCGAAGCGGGCCACCATGCCCGACGGGTCAGGCCCGGTCGGCCCTCCCGGATCACCGCCGGACGCGCCGCCGGCCGCCGGTTGATGTCGCTCCGGATCGACGTCCTCACCCTGTTTCCGCCGATGGTCGAGGCACCGTTGCAGGAGAGCATCCCGGCACGGATCCTGGAGCGCGGATTGGCGGAGGTGCATGTCCACGACCTGCGCGGGTGGGGGATCGGGCGCCATCGACAGGTCGACGACTACACCTACGGTGGTGGCGCGGGGATGGTCCTGCGCCCCGAGCCCGTTGCGGCAGCGCTGGCCGAGCTGCGGCAGCCCGATTCGACCGTCATCCTGCTCGATCCGGGCGGAGAGCGGTTCCGGCAGCCGGTCGCCCACGAGCTTGCCCTGGCCACGCACCTGGTGTTCCTGTGTCCCCGCTACGAGGGCGTCGACGAGCGGATCCGCTCGATGGTGGACCGCGAGCTCTCGATCGGCGATTTCGTGCTCACTGGCGGCGAGCTCGCCGCCCTCGTCGTCATCGACGCCGTGCTCCGGCTGCTGCCGGGCGCGATCGACGAGGCGTCGACTGCAGAGGAATCGTTCGCATCGGGCCTGCTCGAGTATCCCCAGTACACCCGCCCGGCGGCGTTCGACGGGGTGTCGGTGCCGGCGGTTCTCGTGTCCGGCCACCACGAGCAGGTTCGGCAGTGGCGGTTGCGCGAATCGCTGCGCAGGACGCTGGTGCGGCGCCCGGACCTGCTCGACGGCCGGCCGGCCACGCCGGAGGAGCGCCGCCTGCTGGCGGAGCTGCACGATGCCCCTGCCGGTGAGGACGCATGAGCTCCAGGATCGGCGTCAGGTCCGAGCGGGGCGCCGCCCGCCGCTGACGTTGCGCGCCTGACACCCGCGGCGCAGCATGCTATCCTCCGCCGTCGGCCGCGCCGCTTCGGCATGCCGCCCCGGAACCCGACAATCCGCAGCCGCGGCTGCCGACGAGCGAACAAGGACAACCCACGTGAACGTGCTCAACGAGATCGTCCAGGACCAGCTCCGCTCCGACCTCCCGGAGATCACCCCGGGCGACACCGTCAAGGTCGCCGCGAAGGTGGTCGAGGGCACCCGCGAGCGCGTCCAGGTGTTCGAAGGCCTCGTCATGCGGATGCGCAACAGCGGCATCGCATCGACGATCACCGTGCGCCGGATCGCGTCGGGCGTCGGGGTCGAGCGGACGTTCAAGCTCCACAGCCCGCGGATCGAGCGGATCGAGGTCGTCCGCCACGGCCAGGTCCGGCGGGCCAAGCTGTACTTCCTGCGCAACCGGGTGGGCAAGGCAGCGACGACGCTCCGCGAGCGCCGCTAGCGAGATCCCGCCACCGGCGGGTGTCCCCCTGGAGTCGCAACAGCGACCCTCGCCAGCGCGGGGGTCGTGTCATGCCGGACCCCGGGTGGTGACCGGCGGTACGCTACGTGGCGATGACCGCCGTCGTGCCCACCCTCCGCTGGGAGCGCCCCCTGTGGCGGGCCGGCGCGACCCGGGTCGTCGGCGTGGACGAGGTCGGTGTGGCCCCGACCTGCGGGGCCGTGGTCGCCGCAGCCGTCATCCTGCCACCCAACTGCCATCGGATCCTGGGCGTGCGCGACTCCAAGACGTTGTCCGCCGCGCAGCGCGAGCGACTGGCCCCGATCATCCGGCGACGAGCGATTGCGGTCGGCGTGGGCGCTGCGTCGGTCGCCGACATCGATCGCCTCAACATCTACCACGCGACCCACCTGGCCATGCGCCGGGCGATCGCGCGCCTCGGCGGTCACGACCACGTCCTCGTGGACGGGCTGCGGATCGCCGACTTCGAGGCGCAGGTCGGGCCATACACGGCCATCGTCGATGGCGACGCGCGCGTGTACTCCATTGCATGCGCCTCGGTGGTCGCGAAGACCGTGCGCGATCGGATGATGCGCCTCCTCGCGCTCCGATACCCCGAGTACGGGTGGGAGCGCAACGCGGGCTATGCGACCCGCGAGCACCGCGACGCCATCCGTGCCCACGGCCTCACACCGCACCACCGCCGCAGCTGGCAGGCGCTCCAGGTCCTGCTGGCAGGCGACCAGCTCGCCCTGTTCGGGGGTGCCGAATCGGGGGCCGCGGCGGGCGACCCCGGCGAGCCCACGGACGGACCCGACCCGGACGTCGCCGACGCGCTGGTCGCGGAGGTCCTGTCCGCGACGGCATAGGGCGACGCCGGCCGCGATGGGATAAGGCTCGGGTAAGGCGGATCGCCGATGCTGGCGCGATGGACCGGGTGCATTCGACACCAGCGCAGCGGATCGGGGATGCGGCGGAGGCGCTCGTCGCGGATCGGCTGACGGCGGCGGGATGGACGATCATCGCCCGCAATCTCCGGCTCGGACGCGACGAGGTGGACCTGCTCGCGGAGGATCCCGGCCCACCCGCTGCGCTCGTCGTGGTCGAGGTCCGTCGGCGAGGCCGCCGGGACTTCGGGCTTGCCGAGGAGACGCTGGATCGTCGAAAACGCCTCGCGCTCCGCCGGGTCATCGGGGCCCTGCGCGCGGATCCCCGGTTGCCCGATGGGCGGCGGCTGCCCAGGCTCGCCCTGCGGCTGGATCTGGTGGCGATCGACGACGCCCCGGACGGCACGCGCTCGATCCGGCACCACCGGGCGATCCGGCCCTAGCCCGATACCCGGGCGCGAACAGCCTTGCTGCCCCGGCCGTCGTCCGGAGCGTCGATGGCCCTGTGCTACACTCCGCCGCGCCGCGGGGCACCCGCGGTGCTGATTCGACGCCCGTGCGGCAGGTCGCGGCACGGAGCACACACGCGGATCCGTCTCCCAGCGGGACGGTGCCGGACCCGGCGAGGAGCTCGCCGCCGGCCCCTGCCTGGGGGATCCGCGGAGGAACAACCGCAGGAGGTCACGCAGTGCCCACCGTCTCGATGCGCCAGCTGCTGGAGGCCGGCGTCCACTTCGGCCACCAGACCCGGCGCTGGAACCCCAAGATGCGCCCGTTCATCTTCGCGGAGCGCAACGGGATCCACATCATCGACCTGGCCCAGACGGTCAAGCGCCTCGATTCGGCGCTCGAGTTCGTCACCGAGACCGTCGCACGCGGCGACAGCGTCCTGTTCGTGGGCACCAAGAAGCAGGCCCAGGAGCCGGTGATGCAGGAGGCGATCCGGGCCGGCCAGCCGTACGTGACCAAGCGCTGGCTCGGCGGCATGCTGACCAACTTCGTGACCATCAAGAAGCGGATCGGCCTGCTCGACCAGCTCGAGGCGCGCCAGCAGGCCGGTGACTTCGATCGCCTGCCCAAGAAGGAAGCCGCGCTCCTGACCGAGGATCTCAACAAGCTCAGCGCGATGCTCGGTGGCATTCGCAAGATGAAGCGACTGCCGGGTGCGGTGTTCATCGTCGACCCGCATCGCGAGCGGATCGCGGTGACCGAATCCAACAAGCTCGAGATCCCCGTGGTCGGCACCGGCGACACCAACGTCGACCCGGACGAGCTGGACTACATCATCCCCGCCAACGACGACGCGATCCGCGCCATCCGGCTGCTGTGCCAGCTCGTCGCCGACGCGGCGATCGAAGGGGCGCGCGAGCGGGCCGCCCGCGCAACCGCCGAGCCCGAGGTCCAGGAGCCGCAGGCGATGGACGAGCCCGAGTTCGACGAGTCGGCGGCTGCCGACCTCGTCGCGCAGCTGACCGCGGGCGGGACGCTTTCGTTCAACCCGGACAGCGAGGATGACGACCTGCTGCCGGGCGTCGCCCGAACGCCGGAAGGCGTCACCGGGGCAGAACCGGCCCCGCCGGCTGCCGAGACCGCCGCCCCCCCGGCGCCAACGCCGGTGTCTGCGCCCGCCGAGCCCGCGAAGCCGGAGGCCGGGGCATCCGCGGCCGAGCCCGCCAGGCCCGTGGCCAGGACAGCCGCCGTCAGGCGGACGCCGGCTGCGCCGAAGGTCGCGGTCGCGCCCACGAGCGAGGCGGCGACGGCGCCCGGCACTGAGCCGGCGCCGAGGAACCGGCTCCCGCGACCGGGCAACCGGCCCCTGGGGCGGACAAGCCGGCTCCGGCCGAACCGGCCACCGAATGATCTGCGCCCGGGACGGCGGTCGATCCGCCCTCCCGGGTCACTTCGCCGGCGCCCTCACCGGCGTCCGGCGGCCCATCACGAGCACAAAGCGCGCACACTGACGGCGCGCCCACGACACAGGAGCATGAATTCCCATGGCAATCACGGCCGCGACCGTCAAGGAGCTGCGCGAGCGAACCGGCGCGGGCATGATGGACTGCAAGCGCGCGCTCGAGGAGGCCGGCGGAGACCTTGAGGCGGCCGTCGCGCTGCTCCGCGAGCGGGGGATCGCGTCTGCGGCGAAGAAGTCCACGCGCGATGCCCGCGAAGGGCTCGTCAGCAGCTACATCCACACCGGTGGCCGCGTCGGCGTGCTCATCGAGGTCAACTGCGAGACCGACTTCGTCGCCCGCACAGACGACTTCCAGCGGCTGGTCCGCGATCTCGCCATCCAGGTCGCGGGCCTTGCGCCCATCTACGTGGACATCGACAACATCCCGGCCGCCGACCTCGAGGCCAGGAAGGCCGAGCTTCTTGCAGACCCCTCGGTGCGGTCGAAGCCTGAGGCGATCCGCGACAAGATCATCGATGGCCAGCTCCGCAAGTGGTATCGCGACGTGTGCCTGCTCGAGCAGCCGTTCCGCGACGAGGAGCGTAGCGTCCGCGACCTCGTGACCGAGAAGATCGCCACGATCGGCGAGAACATCCGCGTCCGCCGCTTCACCCGCTACGCGCTCGGGGAGGAGATGTGACCGATCCCGGACGCGGGACGGATACCACGCCGGGACCGACGGCGGTCCCGGACCGGGGCCGCCTCCGCTACGGCCGGATCCTGCTCAAGCTATCCGGCGAGGCGCTGCTCGGCGACCGGCAGTACGGCGTCGACCCGGCGTTCTGTGCGTTCATCGCCGGTCAGGTCGCCGAAGTTCGCTCGCAGGGCGTCCAGGTCGGCATCGTCGTGGGTGGCGGCAACATCTTCCGCGGGCTTGCAGCGGCGGCGCGGGGAATGGATCGAGCAACCGGCGATTACATCGGCATGCTCGCGACGGTGATGAACGGCCTCGCCCTCCAGGATGCGATCGAGCGCGCCGGGATCCCCGTCCGGGTGATGAGCGCGATCGCGATGAACGAGGTCGCGGAGCCGTACATCCGCCGCCGGGCGGTCCGGCATCTCGAGAAGGGCCGCGTTGCCATCTTCGTTGCGGGCACCGGAAACCCGTACTTCACGACCGACACCGCCGCCGCGCTGCGCGCCGTCGAGATCGGGGCCGAGGTGCTGCTCAAGGCGACCAAGGTCGATGGCGTCTACGATGCGGATCCGATGCAGCACCCGACGGCAACGCGCTACGCTCGGCTGGAGTATCAGGATCTCCTCCGGGACCAGCTCAAGGTTCTCGATGCGGCAGCCGTGTCGCTGTGCATGGAGAACGACCTGCCGATCGTGGTCTTCGACCTCAACGAGCCCGACAACATCACGAGGGTCGCCCGCGGCGAGCCGGTGGGCACCCTCATCTCCGCCCACACCGGAGGAGTGACCGCATGAGCAGCGAGATCCTGACCGCGACCGAACGGAAGATGGTTCGCGCCGTGGAGGCGATGGAGCGCGATTTCCAGGGCCTCCGGACCGGGCGCGCCTCGACCTCATTGGTGGATCGGCTGGTCGTCGACTACTACGGCACCCAGACCCCGCTCAACCAGCTGGCCTCGATCAGCGTCCCGGAGCCTCACCAGATCGTCATCCAGCCCTGGGATCGCGGAGTGCTGGGCGCCATCGAGAAGGCCATCCAGAAGAGCGACATCGGCCTCATGCCCAACGTCGACGGCACGCTCGTCCGGCTCAACATCCCGCCGCTCACCGAGGAGCGTCGCAAGGACATCGTGAAGAGCGTCCACAAACGGATGGAAGAGGCACGCGTCGAGGTCCGCAATCTTCGCCGCGAGGCCGCCGATGCGTTCAAGAAGGAGGAGCGTGACGGCTCGCTGGGTGCCGATGAGGCGCACCGGCAGCTGGATCAGCTCCAGAAGGTCACGGACCACGTGATCGCCGATGTCGACCGCGTCGGGGCAATCAAGGAGCAGGAGGTCCTCGAGGTCTAGTGGCCCAGGCGCCGCTCGATCGATCCCTCGCGCGACCGACCGACGCACCGCCGCTCGCGCACGAGCCGGCGGGCGACGAGCCGGCGCCGGTGACGGCCGCGCCCCTCGCGGAATCCCCGCTGCCGTCGGCCGACGAGCTTCCGCGGCACGTCGCGATCATCATGGACGGCAACCGCCGCTGGGCCCGGGCCAGGTCGCTGCCCGACTTCGAAGGGCATGCCGCAGGGGAGGAAGCCGTCCGGGGGCTCCTCCAGCACGCGGTCCGGCGAGGCGTGCCGATGCTCACGCTGTACGCCTTCAGCCGCGAGAACTGGGCTCGTTCCGACGACGAGGTTGCCGGGCTGTTCGATCTCCTCGGTCAGGCGATCCGCGAGGAGACCGATGAGCTTCGCGTGCAGGGCGTCCGGGTGCGGCTGCTGGGCCGGCTCGAGGAGCTGCCGGAGGAGACCCGGACCTCGATCAGCGAGGCGCTCGACCGCACGGCCGACGGGACGCGCCTCGTCCTCAACATCGCCTGGAACTACGCGGGACGTACCGAGATCGTCGACGCATTCCGCCGCATCGCCGCATCGGGGATCCGTCCCGAGGACATCGATGAGCGGACCATCAGCGACGCGCTGTACACCGCGGGCCTGCCGGATCCCGATCTCGTGATCCGCACCGGGGGCGAGCAGCGGATCAGCAACTTCCTGATCTGGCAGTCGGCCTACGCCGAGCTCGTGTTCAGCGACCGGCTGTGGCCGGACTTCGGCCCGGAGGCCTTCGACGAGGCGCTGCTGGAGTTCGCGCGCCGGACGCGCCGGTTCGGGCGCTAGGCGCGGCCCTTGCTACGGACCCGCACGCTCACCGCGCTCGTCCTCGTCCCGCCACTGATCGTGGCGCTGCTGATCGGCGTCCCGGCGGTGGCGGCGGTGCTCGGGGTCGCGGCATTCCTGGGCAGCCTCGAGGTCTTCCGTCTGCTCCGGGCCGCCGGCTACCCATCGCAATCGTGGTTCGGTGCGGCGCTCGCAGTTGCGATCGTCCTCGAGGCGGCATTTCGCCCCGGCGGGGACAAGGGCATCCTGCTCGTCGGCGTCGGCATGCTCCTCGCTGGGATCGGCGCCTTCGGACGGCCCGATCCGCGTGATGGGGTGGTGGCCTGGATCGCGACCGTGTTCGGGGCGCTGTACGTCGGCCTGCTGAGCTTCGTCCTCCACGTCGCCGCCGCCGCGCCGCCAGTCCCGCCGGATGCCGCGCTCGCCCAGCTAGGCCCGGAGCGCGGCTGGATGCTGTTGCTCGTCCTCGGCGTGTGGAGCTATGACACCGGCGCCTACCTCGTCGGGCGAAGCCTTGGCCGGCATCACTTCCTGGTGCACATCTCGCCGGCCAAGACCATCGAAGGTCTGGTCGGCGGCCTGGTCGCCACCACGGTGGTGATGGCGGCCGTCCTGTCCGGTCTTGGGCAGGAGCCGCTGGGGGCGCTGGTCCTGGGCCCGCTCGTCGGGCTCGCGGCGCAGGCCGGCGATCTCGCCGAGTCGATGCTCAAGCGCGCCGCGGGCGCCAAGGATTCGGGGACGCTGATCCCGGGCCACGGAGGGATCCTCGATCGGACCGACTCGTTCCTGTTCGCGGGGCCGGCGGTGATGCTGTATGTCGTTGCGCTCGCCCGCTGAAGCGCGCCCGCTGCGCATCGCGCTCCTTGGCTCGACCGGCAGCATCGGCCGCCAGGCCGTCGACGTCCTGGAGCGGCATGCCGACCGGTTCCGCGTCGTCGCCCTCGCCGCCGGCGCCAATGCCGGGGTCCTCTCGAGCCAGGCCCACCGGCTCCGGCCGGCGGTGGCGGCGCTGGCCGATTCCCGTGCGCCGTTCGACCTGCCCGCCGGGACGAGCCGGATCGGGGGTGACGATGCGCTCGAGATGCTGGCGACCCGCGACGACGTCGACCTGGTCATCGTGGGCACCGGCGGCATCGTCTCGCTGCGTCCCGTGCTCGCCGCCCTCCGTGCTGGCAAGATCGTCGCGACTGCCAACAAGGAAACGCTGGTCGCGGGCGGCCACCTGGTCATGGCCGAGGCGCGGGCACGGGCGGCCGAGCGGACGCAGGTCTCGTCGGCTGATGCCCTCGTGACGCCGCTTGCCTGGCTGCGCCCGATCGACTCCGAGCACTCCGCGATCTGGCAGTGCCTGGCCGGCGAGCCTGCGTCGGGTGTCGCGCGAATGGTGCTCACGGCATCCGGTGGCCCGTTCCTGGATGCGGCACCGGAGACGCTCGTCGCGGCGACGCCGGAGCACGCACTGCGGCATCCGACATGGTCGATGGGAGCCAAGATCACGATCGATTCCGCCACCCTCGCGAACAAGGGCCTGGAGGTGATCGAGGCACACTGGCTGTACGATGTCGGCTACGACGCGATCGATGTCGTCATTCATCCGCAGAGCGTCGTGCACTCCGCCGTCCAGTTCACGGACGGCTCTCTCAAGGCCCAGCTGGGCACCCCGGACATGCGCCTCCCGATCCAGTACGCCCTCACCTATCCGCAGCGCCTGCCGTCGCCGGCCACACCGCCGGACCTGATCGCGATCGGCCGGCTGGACTTCCGTGCCCCGGACGAGACGCGGTTCCCGGCGCTGCGCATCGCGCGCGAAGCCGGCCGGACGGGCAGCCGCGCGTCGGCGGCGCTGATCGCCGCCGACGACGTCGCGGTGTCGCGGTTCCTCGCCGGGACGCTCGACTTCCCGGGTATTCCGCGGTTGCTCGAGGCCGCGGTCCAGCGGTACGGCGAGGGCGAGGACCAGGCTCCGGACGTCGAGACGCTGGTGGCGCTTGACCGTGAGGTCCGCGACGCCTTCGCGAGCGGGCCCGTCGGAGCGCGGCCATGAACGAGCTGTTCGACTCGATCGTCACGATCCTGCTGTTCATCATCGTGCTGGGCGGCCTGGTGCTGTTCCACGAGCTCGGCCACTTCGTGTTCGCCCGCCTGGCCGGCGTCCGCGTGCTCGAGTTCGGGGTCGGCTTCCCGCCGCGGGCGAAGATCCTGCGAACGGCCCCGCCATCGGCCGAGCAGGTCGAGCGAGCCGAACGGATGCGCCGCGAAACGCAGGCGGCGCTTGAAGCCGCGGGCGACGACGAGGACCTGCGGAGCGCGATCCTCGGATCCCGGCCGGCCGAGCCGATCGGGACGCAGTACACGCTCAACTGGCTGCCGATCGGCGGATTCGTCAAGCTCGAGGACGAGGATGGTGGCGACAGCGACGATCCGCGCTCGTTCGGGCGCGCCCGCCTGCCGGTGAAGCTGCTGATCCTCGCCGCCGGGGTCCTGATGAACCTTGTGCTGTCGTTCGCGATCTTCGCCTCGATTGCGTGGTTCGCGACTCCGTACGTGGGCCTCAAGTTCGGGACCGTCGAGGCCGGCTCGCCGGCACAGCAGGCCGGCCTGCGCGACGACGATGCGCTCGTCTCCGTCAACGGCGAGGCGTTCGAGTTCTATGGCCCGTCGATCGTCGATGCCCTGCACGCCGACGCGGGCCAGACGGTGAGCCTCGGTGTCATCCATGCCGACGGCAGCCACGCCACGCTGACGGCGACCCTGCGCTCACCGGCTGAGGTCGCTGCCGGCCAGGGGGCGCTGGGCATCCGGGCAGGTCCGCAGGGCTTCGAGTCGCTGTTCTATGGCGAGTACACCGGCCGACCGCTGCCGCAGGCGCTGGAGATCGGCGCCAGCGAGACCACCCGCTGGTTCGGGCTCATCCTCAGCGGCCTGGGCGACCTCGTCGGGTCGGTCGCGTCCGACCCGACCGCGGCACCACCCGTGTCGGGGCCGGTCGGCATCGCGACCTCGCTTGGCGAGGTGTTCCGGGGCAGCGGGCCGATCCTCACGCTCTACGTGGCCGGGATCCTGTCGGCAAACCTGGCCCTCGTGAACTTCCTGCCGTTCCCGCCGCTCGACGGGGGACGGATGGTCGTGCTCGTGCTGAAGGCCATCCCGCGCTACGGCTCCCGGATCTCGGTCCGGGCCGAGCGGCTGACGTACGCGATCGGGTTCATCGCCCTGTTCACGTTCCTGATCTGGATCACCGTGTTCGATGTCGTCCGCCAGGTGGGTGGCGGCACTCCGTGACCTCGCCCGATCAGCTGCGTCCCGTGCGCCGGCCGACGGTGTCGGTGGATGTCGGTGGCGTGCTCGTCGGGTCCGCGCACCCCATCGTCGTCCAGTCCATGACCAATACGGATACCGCGGATCCGGACGCGACGGCGATCCAGGTTGCCCGTCTCGCCCACGCGGGCAGCCAGCTGGTGCGGGTCACCGTCAACACCGACCAGGCGGCGGCCGCGGTTCCCGAGATGGTCGCAAAGGTTCGCGACCTGGGCGTGGACGCCCCGATCATCGGTGACTTCCACTACAACGGGCACAAGCTGCTGGTCGAGTACCCGGAGATGGCGGCCGCGCTCGACAAGTACCGGATCAACCCCGGCAACGTCGGGACGAAGCAGCACGACGTCAACTTCCAGACGATCATCCGGGTCGCGGTGGACAACGGGAAGCCGGTCCGGATCGGGGTCAACTGGGGGTCCCTGGACCAGCAGCTGCTGACCGATCTCATGGAGGCGAACGCCGCGGCCGCCGAGCCCCGCGAGGCACGGGACGTGATGATCGAGGCGATGATCGAGTCGGCGATGCGCTCGGCGGATCTGGCCGAGGAGACCGGACTTGGCCACGACCGGATCATCCTGTCGGCCAAGGTGTCGGGCGTCCGCGACCTTGTCGATACGTATCGCCTGCTGGCGCCGCGCTCCGACTATCCGCTCCACCTCGGCCTGACCGAGGCCGGCATGGGCATGAAGGGTATGGTCACCTCGACGGCGGGCCTCGCGATCCTGCTCAACGAGGGGATCGGCGACACCATCCGGGTCTCGCTGACGCCGGAACCGGGCGCCGGCCGCGAGCTCGAGGTCGAGGTCGCGCAGCAGGTCCTGCAGTCGATGGGCCTGCGCTCGTTCCTGCCCCAGGTCTCCGCGTGTCCCGGCTGCGGCCGGACGACCTCGGCCTTCTTCCAGGAGATGGCGCGCGACATCACGGACCACCTCAAGCGCCGGATGCCTGAATGGCGCGAGACACACCCCGGCGTCGAGGAGCTCAAGGTCGCGGTGATGGGCTGCGTGGTCAACGGACCCGGGGAGTCCAAGCACGCCGACATCGGGATCAGCCTGCCGGGCACGTTCGAGGCGCCCGTTGCTCCGGTGTTCGTCGACGGGAAGCTCGACCGCACGCTGCGGGGTGACTCCATCGTGGCCGAGTTCATCGACATCCTCGAGGCGTACGTCGACCAGCGGTACCTGCCCGAGGCAGTCGAGGCGCGCTGAGCGGCCCTCGGGCCTCGCCCAGGCCTCGGCCGACCTTGCCCGGGCGTTCGCACGGCCCGGGATCGCACGGCGGTTCGCTCGCCCAGCCCTACCCGTCGGGTCGCCCGGCCTATCCTCGCCCGGCAGTTCGCCGGCCCGGCCCAGCTTCGGGTCGGCGGTTCGCCTGCCATCTGTCCGCGAGGCGAGCGTTGGCCGGGTGCAGGGACCGCCGGAGGGGCTTCGGGCTGTCAGTTGTCCGCCAGCCGGCACCGCAGGCAGGATTCGCCGCACATTCGGGGCAGAATCTGGGCGGAACCGGTGGCGAGCGTCCGCTCCGTGGGCATGTGTCATGGTCGGCAGCGGCTGCCGGATCTGGTCCGTGGATGCGGCCCATGGCTGCCTGGAAGAGGCATCGGGACGGGGTGGCGGGACGAGGCGCCGCGCGGGTCCCCGCTGAGAGCGATCCACGGACCCGGGTGTATACTTCCGCCGAATAACGCGGGGCCGCCACCAAACGTGGGTGACCAACCCACGTTTCTTTGTGTCGCGGCGACCCCGCCGCCATCGAGCAGTGATCAGGAGGCGCATGATGAGTCGCGACTTCGTCGGTGCGCTGCTCCAGCTCAATGCCGAGAAGCAGGTATCGCGCGAGGCCCTCGTACGGGCGCTCGAAGAGGGGATCCAGGCCGCCTATCGGCGCGTCGCGGGCGAGGAGGACATCTTCGTCAAGGTCGAGCCCGACAGCGGCCGGATCGATGTCTACCGCGGCCGGTATGTCGTGGACGAGATCGAGGATCCGATGGTCGAGGTGACCGTCGACGAGGCACGCCGGACGGACCCCGAGGCCAAGCCCGGGGATGTGATCGAGCTCGAGCAGCTCGACGGCGAGCATTTCGGTCGCATCGGCGCGCAGACCGCCAAGCAGATCATCCTGCAGCGGATCCGCGAGGTGGAGCGCGACCAGGTGTTCGACCAGTTCGCGAGCCGCGAGGGTGAGCTCATCACCGGCTCGGTCAGCCGGGTCGAGCCACGCGCGATCATCCTCGACGTCGGCAAGGGCGTGGAGGCGATCCTCGCCACCACCGAGCAGAGCCCGCTCGAGCACTATCGCATCGGGCAGCCGGTCAAGGCATTCGTGCTCGAGGTGCGCCGCTCGGCCCGGGGACCCCAGATCCTCGTCTCGCGGACGCACAAGGGATTCCTGCGGCGGCTGTTCGAGCTCGAGGTGCCCGAGATCCATGGGGGCACGGTCGAGGTGAAGGCCATCGCGCGCGAGGCCGGCAGCCGCTCGAAGGTGGCGGTGGCCTCGCGTCAGGACGGGCTCGATCCCGTGGGGGCGGCGGTCGGACAGCGGGGAACGCGCGTGCAGGCCGTCGTGGCCGAGCTTGCGGGCGAGAAGATCGATGTCATCCCATGGAACGAGGATGCGTCCGTGTTCGTCGCCAACGCCCTGTCGCCGGCCCAGGTCCTGGGGGTGCAGATCGACGAGGAGCACCGGATCGCCAGCGTGACGGTGCCGGAGCGGATGCTCTCGCTCGCGATCGGCAGGGAAGGCCAGAACGCGCGCCTGGCCGCACGACTGACCGGCTGGCGGATCGACATCAGGAGCGACGTGGTCAGCGCCGAACCCGCCACGGAAGCAGCCGCCGTTGAAGCACCCACCCCGGAAGCGCCGGCAGCGGCGCCCTCGGAAGCGGCCGAGCCCGCGAGCGAAGGAGCCAAGCCGACCGAAGGTGCTCAGGCCACCGCGCCGGCTGACGATGCAGCGGCCGAGGGTACGGCCGAAGAGGCGTCGCCGCCCGAGGCGCAGAGCGATGCCGGGACCGCCGAGGCGCCGAGCGATGCCGGGACCGCCGAGGCGTCGAGCGACGCCGGTACCGCCAAGCCGGCTACGCCGTCAAAGGCGAAGCGGTCCCGCAAGAAGGTCAACGAGGAGGTGTCGTCGTAGCCGCGGCGGCCGGAGCGAGCCGGCCTGTCCAGGCACGTCGGCCGCCGCAGCGGAGCTGCGTCGCGTGTCGCACGGCGCGGCCCAAGCGCGACCTGGTCCGGATCGTGCGTGCTCCGGACGGCACCGTCGCGATCGATCTGACCGGCCGGGCCGCCGGGCGTGGCGCATACCTGTGCCACGACGCCGCCTGCTGGCAGACCGCCGGCCGGAAGCGCGCCCTCGAGCACGCGCTCGGGACGCCGCTGCCCGGGTCCATCATCGAGCTTCTCGCGGCCGGGCCCGACGTGGTCGCCGCCACCGACATCAACCATCCCGCGGGTGCCCAGAGCGCCCGCCCCATCCCGAACCCCGACCCGATCACCGAAGGAGGAGCCCGTGGCCAGGAGTAGGAGCGGTACCCGCGGCCGACGCGGCCCGCGCAAGCCCCCGCGACGTACCGGCAGCTTCGCGCCGGGCGCCGTCACGGTCGTCGATCCGAGCGAGCGCGGCCCGATCGAGCTGCCCTCGACGATCACCGTCAAGGAGCTCGCCGAGCTGCTCGGGGTCAACCCCGCCGACATCATCCGCGAGCTGATCAAGAGCGGCATCTTCGCGACCATCAACCAGCTCATCGACCGCGACACGGCGTCGCTGGTCGCGGAGGAGCTGGGCTACGAGGTCGCCGAGGCCAACGCCGCCGCGGCCAGTGCCGAGGACGAGGAGGGGAGCGGCCCGCCCGCGGAGGCGACCAAGGAGGTCCTGTTCGAAGAGGACGCCGCCGCCGACCTCATCGGCCGGGCGCCGATCGTGACCGTCATGGGTCACGTCGACCATGGCAAGACGAGCCTGCTCGACGCCATCCGCTCGACCACCGTCGCGGCGGGGGAGCGGGGCGGGATCACTCAGCACATCGGTGCGTCCGAGATCACCACCAAGGACGGCAAGCGGCTGGTGTTCCTGGACACCCCGGGCCACGAGGCGTTCACCTCGATGCGCGCCCGCGGCGCCCGTGTCACGGACATCGCCGTGATCGTCGTTGCGGCCGATGACGGCGTGATGCCCCAGACGCTCGAGGCGATCAGCCACGCCAAGGCGGCCAAGGTGCCGCTGGTGATCGCGATGAACAAGATCGACCGGCCCGAGGCCAACCCGGACCGGGTGCGGACCGAGCTTGCCGAGGCGGGTGTCGTGGTCGAGGACTACGGTGGCGACACGCCGCTGGTACCGGTCTCGGCCAAGACCCGCGTGGGCATCGATGCGCTGCTCGAGATGATCCTGCTGGTTGCGGATCTCCAGGAGCTCAAGGCGAACCCCAAGCGGTCCGCCGTCGGGACGGTGATCGAGGCGCAGCTCACCAAGGGCCGGGGCCCGGTCGCGACGATCATCATCCAGACAGGGACCCTGCGAATCGGCGACATCGTCACGGTGGGCAACACCTGGGGCAAGATCAAGGCCCTGGAGAACAGTGAGGGCAAGCGCACCGCGAAGGCCGGCCCCGCGTCCGCCGTCGTCGTGCTCGGCCTCAACGACGTCCCCGAGGCGGGCGACGTCATGCGCGTCGTGGCCGACGAGAAGGCTGCCCGCGGGCGTGGTCGAGGGACGCAAGATCGAGCAGGCCACCCGTGAGGGCGGCGGCGCGAGCCGGGCGACGCTCGAAGACCTGTATCGACAGGTCCAGGCCGGCCAGGCCAAGGAGCTGCGGCTGATCCTCAAGGCCGACGTGTCGGGCTCGCTGGGCGCGATCACCCACGCGCTCGAGCAGCTGGGCACGGACGAGGTCAAGATCAACGTCCTGCTCGAGGCGGCGGGCGACATCACGGACAACGACATCATGCTGGCCACCGCATCGAACGCGATCGTGGTCGGCTTCAACACCGGGATCACCGAGACCGCGCGCCGCGAGGCCGAGGCAGAGGGCGTCGATGTCCGGCAATACGACATCATCTACAAGCTGACCGACGACATCGATGCGGCCCTCAAGGGCATGCTCGAGCCGGAGATCGTGGAGGTCATCGAGGGCCGGGCCGAGGTGCGCCAGATCTTCCGGGTCGGCAAGAGCACCGTCATCGCCGGCTGCTACGTCACCGACGGCCGGATCGTCCGCGCCGGCGGCGTCCGCGTCTGGCGCGGCGGCAAGGTCGTGGCCACCGACCGGATCGAATCGCTGCGGCGCTTCCGGGACGATGTCCGCGAGGTCGCCCAGAACTTCGAGTGCGGCATCGGCCTGGTCGGCTACAACGACCTGGTCGAGGGTGACATCATCGAGTGCTTCACCAGCCAGACCCGTAGCCGGGTGACCGGCTGAATCCTCGGGCCGACGGCTCGCAGGAGCGTCGCCTCGGACCTCGGAGGGTCACGATGAGCCAGCGCACCCAGCGCGTGGACGAGCTGCTTCGCCAGGAGATCGGTGCGCTGCTGGCCAAGGAGATCGCGGATCCCAGGATCGGGTTCGTGACCATCACCGAGGTCGAGACAGCGCCCGACCTGCGTCATGCCAAGGTGTGGGTCAGCGTGATCGGCGGCAAGGCCGATCGCGACGAGACCGTGCGCGCGCTCCAGCAGGCGATGGGCTACGTCCGGCACCAGCTGGGCCAGCGGCTGCGGATCCGGCGGATCCCGGAGCTCCACGTCCGGCTCGACAATTCGGCGGAGCGCGGCACCCGGCTGCTGCACCTGATCAACGAGCTCGAGTCGGGTGCGGACCCGGAGGCCATCGCGCCGCTCGACGAGGACCTGCCGACGCCGGTCCAGCGGCTGCCCCACGAGGGCGACACCCCGGACGCCGACGCCGGAGAGGTGCCGTCGCCGCCCCCGCCCGGGCGCCGGCCGTCGACCCGTCGCGGACCCGGCGGCAACCGCGCCGGGCGCGGAGCACCCCCGCGCACCGAGGCTCGGAAGCCTCGCAGCCGCCGCGGATGAGCACGGCTTTCGACCTCACCGATATCGCCCGGTCTGCGGTGCCGGATCCTGTCCTGGCGCGGCTCCGTGGCGCCCGGAACGTGCTGGCCGTCGGACATGAGAAGCCCGACGCGGACACCCTCGGCGCGACCCTCGCGGTGTGCGCGATCGTGGAGGCGCTGGACGGCCGCGCGACGCCCGTGTGCACCGACCCGGCCCCGCCGCTGTATTCGTTCATCCCCGGGGTCGATCGCTTCCGAACGGACCCCGAACCTGATCAGGCCTACGACCTGCTGGTGGTCTCGGACTGCGGCTCGTTCGAGCGGGTGGGGGAGGTCGCCAGGCGCCATGCCGGCCTGTTCGCGGCGCTGCCCCGCGTCATCATCGATCACCACGCCTCGAACGATGCGGTGGGCGAGGCCGACTGGATCGATCCCGGTTCGGCGGCGACCTGCGAGCTGGTCGCGCTGCTGGCGATCCAGCTCGGTGTGCCCCTGGACACGGGCGACGGGTCGCTCGCTACCGCGCTGATGGCGGGCGTCGTCATGGACACCGCGACGTTCGCGCATCCGAACGCGACGCCACGCACGCTCGCCGTCGCGGCGGCGCTCGTCGATGCGGGCGCGCCGCTGTCGGACATCTCGCGCCGCCTGTACCGGACGAAGCCCGATGCGCAGCTGCGGCTGTTCGGCCGGGTGCTCGACCGGCTCGAGGCGACGGACGACCACCGCGTCGTGTGGTCGGACCTGCGCCTGGCCGACCTCGAGGCGACCGGGACGCTGCCCGCTCATTCCGAGGGCATCATCGACCTGCTCGCGCAGGCGGAGGCAGCCGAGGTGTCGATGCTGCTCAAGGAGCAGCCGGACGGGACGACGCGCCTCAGCGTGCGCACCCGGCCCGGGGGCGTCGACGCGACGATCCTGACCGGGGTGTTCGGTGGCGGTGGCCATGCCCGGGCGGCCGGCGCCACCATCGACGCCCGGCTGGCGGAGGCCACCGAACGAGCGCGCGAGGTCGCCGCCCAGCTGGCAGCCGAGGTGCGCCGGTGAGACGAGGCGACCGCAGCGGCGGGCTCGACGGCGTCCTCGTGGTCGCCAAGCCGTCGGGTCCGACCTCGCACGATGTGGTGAGCCTCGTGCGACGGCTGTCGTCCACGCGGCGGGTCGGCCACGGGGGGACGCTGGATCCGTTCGCCGCGGGCGTGCTGCCGGTGTTCCTGGGCCGGGCCACCCGCCTGGTCGAGTACCACCTCGGCGCGACCAAGGCCTATCGCGCCACCATGTGCTTCGGCGCCACGTCGACGACGGACGATCTCGACGGCGAGCGGACGCCGATCGACGGTCCGCCCGTGACCCGGTCCGCGCTGGGGGCGGCGCTGACCGCGTTCCTGGGCCCGATCCGCCAGGTCCCGCCCGTGTACAGCGCCGTCCAGATCGCCGGCCGCCGGGCGTACCAGATGGCCCGCGCCGGGGAGATCGTGGAGCTGGCACCGCGTGACGTGGTGATCCACGCGCTGGCGATCCGTGAATGGGACGACAGCGACCCGGACCGGCCGGTCGCGGTCGTCGATGTCGAATGCGCCGCCGGCACCTACGTCCGCGCGCTGGCGCGGGACATCGGTGCACACCTCGGCAGCGGGGCGTACCTGGGCGCCCTCGTCCGGACCGCGTCCGGCGGCTTCCGGCTGGAGGACGCGGTGTCGCTGGACGCGCTCCGTGCGCATGCGGCGGACGGGCCGGCCGGCGTGCTCAGGGCGCTGCGACCCATCGACGCCGGGCTGGAGGACCTTCCCCACGCGCCGGTGACCGATGACGAGGTGCGCCGCCTCGGCGAGGGCCTGATCACGGCACCGAAGAAGCCACTGCCGGTCCGCGATGCGCCCCTCGTGCTCGCGGTCGGCAGCGACGGGCGGGTCGTCGCCGTGTGCCGCGCGGTCAGCGGCGCGCTCCATCCCCACAAGGTGCTGGCGGATCGCCCGGCCGAGGCCGGCCGGCCGCTACGCCGTGCAACCAGCGACGAGCCGGTCTGATGGACGTTGCAAGCGGGCTGCGCAACCTGGACCATTCGCCCGATCCCGTGTTCGTCGTGGTCGGCGTGTTCGACGGGCTGCACCTCGGCCATGCCTACCTGCTGCGGCACCTGGCCGCCGAGGCGTCCTCCCGGCAGGCACGACCGGTCGTCATCACCTTCGACCACCATCCCGAGGAGATCATCACGGGCAGCGCGCCACCGCTGCTGTGCGACCCGGCCGAGCGGCTCGAGCGATTGGCGGCCGCTGGCGTGGACACGACCGTGGTCGTGCACTTCGACCGGCAGCTTCGCGAGACGACCTACGACGCGTTCGTGGCCATGATCGCGGCCCGCGCGCCCCTCGCGGGGTTCCTCATGACCCCCGATGCCGCGTTCGGCTACCAGCGGGCCGGCACCCCCGCCGCGCTGACGGCGCTGGGCCGGGCGGAGGGGTTCGAGGTCGTCGTCGTGCCGCCGCTCGAGCTTGACGGACGCCCGGTACGGAGCACCGAGGTCCGGGACGCGATCGCGAGCGGCGACCTCGATCGAGCGGCGCGGCTGCTCGGCCGGCCGCACGCCGTGGTCGGATCGGCAACGCCGGACGGGGACGCGGCGCGCCTGGCGTTCGCGCTGCCGGTGGCCATGCCGCCGGACGGGCAGTACCGGGTGGTCATCGACGATGCAGGGGAGGGGACCGCCGTGGTGCGCGACGGGACGGTCCGGCTGCCCGATCATCCGGCGACGCGCGCGACCCGGGTGGCGTTTCTCGAGCGCCTGTCCGTGCCGGCGAGGCGTTGACCGACCCGGGGCGGGTATGTAATATGGTCGTACAAATGCGCCACGTGGACCTCCTGTCGGTGGCCGCGGCGCGGGTGGGGCGAACCGCATGGAGGTAACGGGCGTGGGCCAGGACTTCTTCACGGAGGTGCCGGCGCCGATCCCGTTCGGCGGCCTCGATTCGACGGATCCGCTGGCGTTCAAGGTCTATCAGCCGGACCGGATGGTGCTCGGCAAGCGGATGGAGGACCACCTGCGGCCGGGCGTGTGCTTCTGGCACTCGTTCTCGTGGGACGGCCGCGACATGTTCGGGATCGCGACGCTCGACCGGCCGTGGCTCACCGCCGCGGACGAGATGGCGGGCGCCCGGACCAGGATGGCCGCCGCGTTCGAGTTCTTCACCAAGCTGGGCACGCCCTACTACTGCTTCCACGACCGGGACGTGGCGCCCGAAGGAGACTCGTTCGCGACCTTCCGCGACAACCTGGACGCGCTCACCGACGATGCGCTTGGCTACCAGGAGCGCACGGGTGTCCGGCTGCTGTGGGGCACGGCCAACCTGTTCACCCATCCGCGATACCAGGGCGGCGCGGCGACCAACCCGGATCCCGAGGTGTTCGCGTACGCCGCCGCGCAGGTCAAGCACATGCTCGAGGTGACCCAGCGCCTGGGTGGCAGCAACTACGTCCTGTGGGGTGGCCGCGAAGGCTACGACACGCTGCTCAACACGGACCTTCGCCGCGAGCAGGCGCAGCTGGGACGGTTCCTGCACCTGGTGGCCGAGCACAAGGCCAGGATCGGCTTCCAGGGGCAGCTGCTGATCGAGCCCAAGCCACAGGAGCCGACCAAGCACCAGTACGACTACGACGTGGCCACGGTCCACGGCTTCCTCGTCCGCAACGGGCTCGAGGGTGAGTACCGCGTCAACATCGAGGCCAACCACGCGACGCTCGCGGGCCACAGCTTCCACCACGAGGTCGCGTTCGCGGCCGCCAACGGGGTGCTGGGCAGCATCGATGCCAACCGGGGCGATCCCCAGAACGGCTGGGACACCGACCAGTTCCCGAACTCCGTCGATGACCTGGTGATGCCCATCTACGAGATCCTGCGCAACGGCGGCCTGGAGCCGGGCGGCTTCAACTTCGATGCCAAGCTGCGTCGCCAGAGCACGGACCGGAGTGATCTGTTCTACGCCCATATCGGCGGTCTCGACACGCATCGCTCAGGCGCTCCTGGCAGCCGCCGACCTGGTGACCGACGGCGCGCTCGCCGCCCGCGTCGAGGCGCGCTACGCCGACTGGACGGGCGAGCTGGGGGCGGCGATCCTCGACGGCCGCGAGAGCCTGGACTCCCTCGAGGCGAAGGTTGCCGCGGGCGAGATCGACCCGAGCCCGGTCTCCGGTCACCAGGAGCTGCTCGAGAACCTGGTCAACCAGCGGACCTGGGCCGCCGGTCGCTGATCCCGATGGCGTACGTCATCGGGATCGACGCGTCCACGACGGCGACCAAGGCCGTCCTGATCGACGAGACCGGAGCGGTTGCCGGCATCGGCGTGGCCGAGTACGGGTTCGACCAGCCCCATCCGCTGTGGAGCGAGCAGGACCCGCGGCTGTGGTGGGATGGCGCCGTGGCCGCCGTCCGCGACGTTCTTGCGTCCACCGGCGCGGCGCCGGCCGAGGTGCGCGCGATCGGCCTCACGGGCCAGATGCACGGGCTCGTCCTGCTCGACTCCGACGGAGAGGTGCTGCGGCCGGCGATCCTGTGGAACGACCAGCGGACGGGAGCCGAATGCGACGCGATCCGCGCCTCGGTCGGTCCGGAGCGACTGGTGCGGACCACGGGCAACGACGCGCTGACCGGTTTCACGGCGCCCAAGCTGGCCTGGGTCCGCGATCACGAGCCGGATGTCTGGCGGCGGGTCGCCCAAGTCCTCCTGCCCAAGGACTACGTGCGGTACCGGCTGACCGGCGACTTCGCGATGGACAAGGCCGGCGGATCGGGCACGATCCTGTTCGACCTCGCCGCGCGTGACTGGTCACCGCTGATGCTGGAGGCGCTGGGGATCGACCCCGGCTGGATGCCCCCGACGTTCGAGGGCCCCGACGTGACGGGCGCAGTGTCGGTGTCGGCTGCGGCCGCGACGGGGCTGCGAGCCGGGACCCCGGTCGTGGCGGGCGGCGGCGACCAGGCGGCGAACGCGGTCGGCGTCGGCGTGGTCAACCCCGGGCGGATGGCGCTGTCGCTGGGCACCTCCGGGGTTGTGTTCGCGGCCACCGACCGCCCGCTGTACGAGCCGGCCGGCCGGGTCCACGCGTTCTGCCACGCGGTTCCCGGTCGCTGGCACCTGATGTCGGTCATGCTCTCGGCGGCCGGCAGCCTCCGCTGGTTCCGGGACGCGGTCGCGCCCGGCGTCGACTTCGGCGACCTCGCCGCGGCCGCCGCCGAGGTTCCGGCGGGCAGCGACGGGCTCCAGTTCCTGCCGTACCTGTCGGGCGAGCGCAGCCCCCATCCCGACCCGCTGGCGCGTGGGGCGTTCGTGGGTCTCACGCTCGCCCATGACAGTCGGCACCTCACGCGAGCGGTGCTGGAGGGTGTCGCGTACGGACTCCGGGACGGCCTGGACCTCATGATGGAGGCCGGGATGCCGGCTCCCGACCAGATCCGCGCGTCGGGGGGAGGGACGGCCAGTCCGCTGTGGCGGCAGATCCTCGCGGACGTCCTGGGCGCCGAGATCGCGACCGTCAGCACCACCGAAGGCGCGGCGTATGGCGCCGGACTGCTGGGGGCCGTCGGGGCGGGCTGGTTTGGGACGGTCGAAGACGCCTCAGACGCGGTGATCCGGGTGTCGCCGGTCGCCGCCCCTGGCCCGGACGCGGCCCGGTACGCCGGCGCGCACGAGGTCTACCGGGGCCTCTATCCGGCGCTGGCACCGGCGTTCCGGCGCCTTTCCGGCTGACGCCCCGCGCGGCGGAGCTCGCGGTGCCATGAAGGGTCGCCGGCGCGGCGGTCGCGCCGGTGCGAGCGGTCCGCCGGTCGAGCCTAGCCGCGCAGCTCGATCGCGGCCTTGTCCGTGTCGGTGACCTCGCCGGGCTGCTTGCCCAGGATGATCATGCCCAGCACCTCGTCGGCGGTGACCGAGGCCTTGTCCACGGTGCCCACGATCTCCCCGTGGTACATGACGCTGATCCGGTCCGACAGGTCGAACACGTCGTGGATGTCGTGGCTGATGAGGAAGATGCCGATGCCGTCGCTCTTGAGCTGCCGGACCAGGTTGCGGACCTGGGCCGTCTCGGCCGGGCCGAGCGCCGCGGTCGGCTCGTCCATGATCAGGATCCGGGCGTTGAAGTAGACCGCGCGGGCGATCGCCACCGCCTGGCGCTGCCCGCCGGAGAGCGACTTGACGGGCATCTTGAAGCGCGTGAAGTTGGGGTTGAGGCGGCCCATCACCTTGCGCGTCTCGGCCTCCATGGCCGTGTCGTTCATGGATCCCAGGCGGGTCGTCTTCTCGCGACCCAGGAACAGGTTGCTGGACGCGTCGATGTTGTCGGCCAGGGCGAGGTTCTGGTAGATGGTCTCGATGTTGAACCGCTTGGCGTCCCGCGGGTTGCGGATCGTCACGGGCTTCCCGTCGACGAGGATCTGGCCGCTGTCTGCCGGATGGGCGCCCGAGAGCACGCGCATCAGCGTTGACTTGCCGGCGCCATTGCCGCCGACGAGGCCGATGACCTCGCCTGCGTAAAGGTCGATGCTCACGTTCTTCACGGCATGCACGCCACCGAACGCGACGCTGATGTTGCGCATCTCGACGAGCGACGTGCGTTCCGCGACGGTCATCGGTCGTTCCTCCTTGCCGTTCACGAACCGCGCCGGCGGTTGAAGGTGTCGAACCCGACGGCCAAAATGAGGACGATGCCTGCCGCCACGTTCTGGCCCGGCGAGTTGACTCCCACGAAGCTCAGCCCGTAGGCGAGCGATTGCATTACGAACGCGCCGAGCACGGCCCCCGGGATCGTCCCGATCCCACCGGCGAACGAGGTGCCGCCGACCACGGCCGCGGCGATGACGTACAGCTCGTAGCTCTGGCCGATGTCGAGCGTCGCGCCGTTGAGGCGCGCCGATGCGATGGCGGCCGCGAGGGCGCACAGGATGCCCATCACGATGAACGTCTTCATGATCGTCCAGCGCGTGTTGATACCCGCCAGCTCGGCCGCGTCGGGATTGCCGCCGTACGCGTAGACGTATCGTCCGAATCGCCGCCGGTTGGCCATGAACGTCATGACCAGGGTCACGCCGACCAGGAGCATGATCGGATTTGGGAAACCGGTCGGGATGTTCCAGCCGCCCTGGGGTGCGGGCCCCCAGCCCTGCTCGGTGGCAATCCGGGTGGCGAGGCCCTCGGGCCAGAGGTTTGCATTGGCAAACGCGGCCAGCCCGATCATCGCGAGGCAGCCGACCCCACCGATCAGGATCTCCGCCCACATCGGTCGCACGGGGAAGTCGAACCGTCGGCGTTGGCGCCGGCCGTTGAACAGGAACACCACGATGGCGAGGCAGCCGACGATGCCGAGGCCCCAGGTCAGCGTTCCGCCGATCGATCCCTGGGCGCCACCACCGATCAGCTGGAAGGTGGGATCGAGGCCTGACACTGCCGCGCCGCTCGAGAGGTACCAGACCAGACCGCGAATGGACAGCAGGCCGCCGAGGGTGACGATGAACGACGGCACGCCGATGTAGGCGATGATGAACCCCTGGAGCGCGCCGAAGCCCGCCCCGATCGCGATGCCGATCGCCAGCGCGATGGCCCAGCGGAACGGGAAGTCGACGCCCATCCCGAGGATGTTCGGGAGCCAGTCGGTCATCAGCAGCGCATAGCTCATCGCGACGAAGCCGACGAGGGACCCGACCGACAGGTCGATGTTGCGCGACACGATGACCAGGACCATTCCGGTCGCGATGATCGCGACCCCGGAGGCCTGGACGGCGAGCGTGACCATGTTGGTCGGCTGGAAGAACCGGCCGTCGACGAAGTTGAAGCTGAACAGGATCGCGGCCAGGGCGACCAGCATGCCGAACAGGCGGAAGTCGATCTCGGTCGCGGCCAGCAGGCTGCCGATTGAGGTGCGGGCAGGGGGTGGGGACGTCGCCTCGCCTGGAGCCGATTCAGCCACGTTCGTCACGGCGATCCCTCCGGTCCCTGGCTAAAGAGAAATGCGACCTGCGCGTCGGGGACGCGCAGGTCGCAGGCTACGTCAGTGGTTGGGGATGGTCACTTGCAGGCGGCGGGTGCCGTCGCCGCGTCGACGCCCTTGCACAGGTCGGCCTTGGTGATCTGGCCGGCGTCGATTGCCACCTGCAGGTTGTCCGCGGTGAGCGGCGTGGGCTGCAGGATGAACGACTTGACCACGGTCCCATTCGGGGTCGTGAAGTCCTTCGCGGACAGGCCGGCTGCCGGCGCGACCGTCGGATCGAGGAGACCGTCGGGAAGCGTCAGGTCGGCCATCGCCGTGCCGGCGCAGAGCGCGAGCGCAGCGGCACCCGCCGCCTTGCCCAGCTCGTTGGCGTTCTTGAACACGTCGACGTACTGCTTGCCCAGGGCGACGTTGTTCAGGTTGGCGGGGTCGCCGTCCTGGCCGCTGAGGGGCGGGTACCCGTAGCTTTTCTGAGTCAGGGCCCCGACCACGCCGAGGGCCGTGCTGTCGTTCTCCGCCAGGATCGCATCGATCTTGTTGCCGTCGGCGACGGCCTTGTCGATGATGGCTTCCATGTTGGACTGGGCCTTCTCGGTCTTCCATGCGTCGGTGAACGTGCCGTCAGGTCCGTTGAGGATCTTGATGTCGCCGGAGGCGACCTTGTCCTTCAGGCCGGCCTCGTCCCAGCCCTGGGGCAGGAAGGTCGACGCGTTCGGGTCGCCCGGGTCGCCCTTGATCAGGACGTAGTTGCCGGTCGGGACCTTCTTGATGACCGCGTCCGCCTCGGCCTTGCCGACGAGGACATTGTCGAAGGTCAGGTAGAGGATGCTCGGATCTTCGATCAGCCGGTCATAGGCGATGACCGGGATGTTCGCGTCCTTCGCCTTCTGGAGGGCCGGCAGGATCGCCTTGTTGTCCTGCGCAAGCAGGACCAGGACCTTGGCGCCCTGCGAGATCAGCGAGTCGACATCGGTCAGCTGCTGCTCTGCGCTGAGGTTTGCGTCGGCGGAGATGTACTTCCCGCCGGCGTCTTCGACGGTCTTCTTGAGGTTGGGCTCGTCGTGCGCGGCCCAGCGCGGCTGCTGGAAGTTGTTCCAGGACACGCCGACGATGCAGTCGGATGCAGTCGCGCTCGCCGGCGCGCTCGCCGCGGCGCTCGCCGCGGCGCTGGCGGCCGAGCTCGCGCCCGGCGACGTGGTCGCCGTCCCGCTCCCGCAGGCGGCGACGAAGATAGCCGTGGCGCCCAGCAGGGCGGCGGCTTTGCGAAGGTTCATGTATCTCTCCTCCAATGGCGACGACAACTTGTCGAGCGCCCGCACAGTGCGGCGCTACGGTACCCGATGAGTCGTTCCTTCACATGCCCTCACTTGAAGATGGCTGGTCAGGCATCGGGACCTCCGAGCCTCATGCGGTTGCCAGGTGAACGGCGCCGGCTCGCTGGCTCATCCACGCGGACGGATCTGCCAGCAGCGGCTCGAAGGCCAGCTCCGCCGCGCCGAGCAGCGGGGCATCGATGCCCAGGGTCGCCGGAACGATGCGCACCAGCGCGTGCGACGCCGGAAGGGCCCGGCGCGCAAGCTCGCGCTCGAGAGCGACGGTCATCGAGGGGAGCAGCCGGCCGAACAGGCCACCGAGCACGATCAGCCGCGGGTTGAGGACGTTGACCAGGCCGGCGAGGCCGGTGCCCAGCCACGTCCCGACGTGCTCGAGCGCATCGATCGCGACCTCGGATCCGGCGGCGGCATCGGCCAGCACGCTGGACACGCCGGCGGGTCCATCCTGCGGCGATCGACCGGCCCTGGTCAGCAGGGTTCGCTCACCGACCTCCGTCTCCCAGCAGCCGATCGAGCCGCACCGGCAGGGCGAGCCCGCCGGGTTGACGGGCATGTGCCCGATCTCGCCGCCGAAGCCGGCAGCCCCGGTCAGTGGCCGGCCGCCGCTGATGATGCCGCCGCCCACCCCGACCTCCCCGGACACGAACAGCACGTCGTCGACACCGATTGCAGCGCCACGCCTGTGTTCCGCGAGCACGCCCAGGTCCGCCTCGTTGGCGACCGAGATCGGGACGGTCACCCCAAGGCGGCGTGCGAGCTCGGCGGCGAGCGCAACCTCGCCCCAGCCGAGGTTGGGCGCCATCGTGACCAGCCCGTCCTCGCGCCTCACCACACCCACGATCGCGGCACCAACCCCGATCAGGCTGTCATCGACCGCGACGTCCGCGCGAAGGCCGTCCACGAGGCTGGCGATGTCGTCCAGGACATCACCCGGCGACGAGGTCCCGCGGACTCGATCGGCTCGCACCAGCCGGATGACCTCGCCGCCGAGCCCGACGATCGCCGCCGCCGTGGAGTCCACGGCGATCTCGACGGCGAGCACGACGGCGCTATCGGGATTGAGGCGCACGATCGGCGACGGACGGCCCGGCGTGCCCAGTCGCGCGGCTGGCGTCTCCGACACGAGCCCCGTGATGTCGAGCTCGCCAACGAGCCCTCGGATCGCGCTCCGCGTCAGGCCGGTGGCCGCGACAAGGCTCGAGCGGGAGACCGCGCCGCGCTCGTGGAGCCCGCGGACGATCGCGCTCAGGTTCGCCCGGCGGACGGTCTCGCTCCGCTGCCCGATGTCCGATCTCTCGATCCGCAACGGTTTGTGTTCCTTTCGCCCAAATACTATGCCAGACTCTTCCATGCGCGCCTGCGTGTCAAGTCTGGAGGTTGCGATATGGGACACGTCGATGACGGGACGGCCGCGGGCGTACGGGCCGGACCAGGGCGACCCGCGACAGGAGCACGACAATGAGCGCCCCCGGCGCCGTTCGCTGGGGCGTGCTCTCGACCGCGAACATCGCGCTGCGCAAGGTGATCCCCGGGATGCGCCGGGCGGCCAACGTCGAGGTGCTCGGGATCGCGTCGCGGGACGCGGATCGGGCCCGGATAGTTGCCGGCGAGCTGGGCATCCCGCGCGCCTACGGCACGTACGAGGACCTGCTCTCGGACCCCGACATCGACGCCGTGTACATCCCGTTGCCCAACCACCTCCATGCACGGTGGACGACCGAGGCGGCGCTCCACGGAAAGCACGTCCTGTGCGAGAAGCCCCTGGCCATGACCTCGGCCGACGCTCGCACGATGGTCGAGGTCTGCCGGGGTGCGGGGATCCTGCTGATGGAGGCGTTCATGTACCGCCTCCATCCATCGTGGGTGGCGGCACGGGAGCTCGTCGCGTCCGGGCGCATCGGGCGGCTGCGCGCGGTGGACAGCTGGTTCTCGTACTTCAACGACGACCCGGCCAACATCCGCAACATCCGCGAGGCCGGGGGCGGCGCCCTGTTCGACATCGGCAGCTATTCCGTCAACCTCTCGCGGATGCTGTTCGACCGGGAGCCGGATGCCGTCAGGTCGGTCGTGATCCGTGACCCGGTCAGCGGCGTCGACGTGCTGACGAGCGGGCTGCTGCGGTTCGGCGACGGCGTGGCCACGTTCACCTGCTCCACGCGCAGCGAGCCGGATCAGCGCGTCGAGATCTACGGCGACCGGGGCCGGATCTCGATCGAGATCCCGTTCAACATCCCGCCCGACCGGCCGACCCGGCTGTCCGTGATCGCCGGCGGCGAGCCACCCGTCGCCCCGGGCATCGAGGTGATGGAGTTCGAGACGCGGGATCCATACGCCGAGGAGCTCGAGCTGCTGTCCGCGGCCATCCTCGAAGGCCGGCCGGCGCCGACCCCGCCCGAGGACGCCGTGGCCAACCTGGAGGTCATCGAGGCGCTGTTCGCGGCCGCGGCCGACGGACGCTGACGGCGGTACGATCGCCGCGCCCGGTCCGCGTTCCGGCTCGGCGAGGAGGTTGATCGAATGGCGGACCAAGGGCCCGCACCTGCGCCGCCCTCACGGCCGGGCCGTCGCCGCGCGCTGTTCGTAGCCGGGGCGCTGGTGATGCTGGTGGCGGTGGCCGGCGTCGTGGCGGTGAGCCGGCCGTGGGACGGCGCCCCCAGGTGCCCCACGCCGGCCGAGCATCCCGAGTGGTCGGTCGCGCGGCGCTGGGACGAGGCGCTGCTCGATGCCATCCGGCGAGCCCTGCCGGCCCCGACGGTCCACGCGCGGAACCTGTTCCACACCTCGGTCGCGATGTGGGACGCGTGGGCGGCCTATGACGAGACCGCGATGGGCTACCTGGTCGACGAGAAGGCCACGGCCGCCGATGTGCCGGCCGCCCGCGACGAGGCGATCAGCTACGCGGCCTACCGCGTCCTCACCGAGCGATACATCAGGTCGGTGGGCGGCTCCGAATCGCTGTCCGAGTTCGCCGACCTGATGGACGCGCTGTGCTACCCGCTCGATGTGACCACGACCGAGGGCGATTCTCCGGCCGCCGTGGGCAACCGGATCGCGGCTGCGATCATCGCCTACGGCAAGACCGACGGCGCCAACGAGGACGGCGGCTACGCGGCGACGGACTACACGCCGGTCAACCCGCCGCTTCTCGTGGCATCGTCCGGGACCACGATGACCGACCCGAACCGCTGGCAGCCGCTCCAGATCGAGCACATGATCTCGCAGAACGGCATCCCGGTGACCAACGGCGTCCAGCAGGCGATCGGCCCGCACTGGGGCCACGTCAGGTCGTTCGCACTGCCGCCCGATACGGGCAACGGCGCCCCGATCGACCCGGGCCCGCCGCCCCACCTCGGCAACCCGGTCACCGACCAGGCGTTCAAGGACGAGGCGATCCAGGTCATCCGCGACAGCAGCATGCTCGACCCCAACAGCGGCATCACGATCGACATCTCGCCGGCGTCGCTGGGCGGCAGCTCGCTGGGAGCCAACGACGGGCACGGCCATGCGGTCAATCCCGCGACGGGGCAGCCCTACCAGCCGGACGTCGTGCTGGAGGGCGACTTCGGGCGCGTGATGGCCGAGTTCTGGGCCGACGGCCCGAGCTCGGAGACGCCACCGGGTCACTGGAACGTCCTCGCGAACCTGGTGTCGGACGAGCTGTCGCCGGACCTGCGGATCGCCGGCCGGGGTGATGCCGTGGACCGGCTCCAATGGGACGTGAAGCTGTACCTCGCGGTCAACGGTGCCGTCCACGACGCCGCGATCGCCGCGTGGGGCCTCAAGGGCTATTACGACTCGACCCGCCCGATCTCGATGATCCGGTACATGGGTGGGCTGGGCCAGTCGAGCGATGCGTCGATGCCGTCCTACAACGCCGAGGGCCTGCCGCTGGTGCCGGGCCTGGTCGAGCTGGTCACGTCCCAGACGACCGCGCCGGGGCAGCGGCATGCCACGCTCCGGGGCCACGAGGGCGAGATCGCGATCCGCGCCTGGACCGGCAACCCGGCAGATCCCAAGACGGAGGTGGGCGGGGTCGGCTGGATCCTGGCCGTGGACTGGGTCCCATACCAGCTGCCGACGTTCGTGACGCCGTCGTTCCCGGGCTACATCTCCGGGCACAGCACGTTCAGCCGGGCGGCCGCCGAGGTGCTGACGGGGTTCACCGGCAGCGAGTACTTCCCGGGCGGCATGAGCGGCTACACGATCAAGGCCGGGTCGCTCAAGTTCGAGCACGGGCCCATCGACCGACATCAACCTCGAGTGGGCGACCTACTTCGACGCGTCCGACCAGGCCGGCCAGTCGCGGCTGTGGGGCGGGATCCACATCCAGTCGGACGATTTCGCCGGCCGGCGGATCGGGTCCGCGTGTGGCATCGCCGCCTGGGCGCTGGCCCAGCGGTACTACGACGGGACGGCGGGCTCGTGATCGAGCGCCGTCATCTGCGTCCGGTGGGCGTGGCGGGATGAGGCGTCCGGGCCCTCGCGTCCGCCTGGTGCTGGCGGGCGCTGCGCTGGTGCTCGTCGCGATCGCCGGGGCGGCCGTCGTCCTTCCCCGGCTTGGCGGCGGTGCAACCCCGTCCTCGGCGCTCGGCCCGCCGCGGTTCGTCGAGGAGACGGCGTCCTCGGGCCTCAGCCAGACGTTCGGCGGCAGCGACACCTCGTACATCGGAGGTGGGGTGGCGGTTCTCGACTGCAACGATGACGGGATGCCCGACCTGTACCTTGCCGGCGGGGGCAATCCGGCCGCGCTGTACCGCAACGACAGCCGGCCCGGAGCGAGCCTCGCGTTCTCGCCGATCCCGGATCCCGTGGTGGACCTGCCGGACGTGATGGGTGCGTACCCGCTGGACATCGACGGTGACGGTCGGGTGGACCTGGCGGTCCTGCGCGTCGGCGGGGTGGACCTGCTGCGGGGCCTCGGGGACTGCCGCTTCGAGCCGGCGAACGACACCTGGTCGTTCAGCCCGCCGACGGACTGGACGACGGCGTTCAGCGCGACCTGGGAGGGGGCGGCGGCGCTGCCCACGCTGGCGTTCGGCAACTACGTCGGTCTCGACGCCCAGGGCAACGCGACCTACACCTGCCCGGACAACGAGCTGTATCGGCCCAGCCCCGCTGGAGCGGGCTACCGGCCGTCGGTGGCGCTCGCGCCCGGCTACTGCGCGCTGTCGATGCTGTTCAGCGACTGGGACGGCTCGGGGCGCCGGGACCTGCGCGTCAGCAACGATCGCCACTACTACGACAACCAGGTCGGCCAGGAGCAGCTGTGGCGGATCGAGGCGGACCAGCCACCGCGGCTGTACACGGCCGACGACGGGTGGGTCCAGCTCCAGGTCTGGGGGATGGGGATCGGGAGCTACGACGTGACGGGTGATGGCCTTCCCGACGTGTACCTGACCAGCCAGGGTCCGAACATGCTCCAGACGCTGCTCGCCGGGGCAGGCGCCCCGACGTATCGCGACATCGCGATCAAGCGCGGCGTCGTGGCCACCCGGCCGGCCACCGGCGGAGACCCGCTCCCGTCGACGGCCTGGCACCCGGAGTTCGAGGACGTCAACAACGACGGGTTCATCGACCTGTTCGTGTCCAAGGGCAACGTGAGCGAGGAACCCGACTATGCGTCGCGCGACCCCAGCGACCTGTTCCTGGGCCAGCCCGACGGGTCGTTCGTTGACGCAGTGGCGGAGGCGGGCATCGTCAGCTACGACCGGGGCCGCGGCGCGGCCCTCGCCGACTTCAACGCCGACGGCCTGCTCGACCTGGTCGAGGTCAACCTCGACGCGCCGGTTCGCGTGTGGCGGAACGTCGGTGCGGGCACGGCCGACGATCCTCGTCCGATGGGCAGCTGGCTCGGCGTTCGCGTGCACCAGCCAGGGCCGAACCGCGACGCGATCGGCGCGGTCCTCGAGGTCAGGGCAGGGGAGTCCGTGATGCGCAGGGAGCTGGTCAGTCGGCGGCGGGCACATCGGCGGCCAGCTGGGCTGGACCCACGTCGGCGTCGGGCCGGCGGCCACCGTCGACGTGCGCGTCACCTGGCCGGATGGCGAGACCGGCGCCTGGATCCCGGTGACCGCGAACCAGTTCGTGGACATCGGGCGGGGGAGCGACATGGCGACGCCATGGGTGCCGCCGGGCGGCTGATGCGCGGTGCGTCTCGATCTGAACGTAACTCGCCGCCACTGACTCGCCGCCGCTGACTCGCCGGGCGGGTCGAATTCCGGTCCAGCGGCCTGCCATCGAGTCCCGAACGATCGTTCCCGGCCTCCCGCCTGGGCGTTGAGCCGCCAGATGACTCGGTACGTGAGTCAACGGCCGCGTGAGTCAACGGCCGCGTCAGCCAACGGCAGGGTGGGTGACGCCCGGGTCGAGGAGGCGCCTCGTTCGGGGCGGTCCGCCACGGGCCGCGAACGTTTGCCCCTTCCGAGTGCGCCTGATATCCTCCGCCGGTCAAAGAAGAGGAATAGGTTCAGATTCAGTTCGTGTCGGAGGATCGAGTGCCGCTCGCGCGGGAGAAGAAGCAAGAGGTCATCGAGTCGTTCGCCGTCAAGGACGGTGACACCGGCTCCCCAGAGGTCCAGGTCGCACTCCTGACGGAGCGGATCCGGGACCTGACGGAGCACCTCCGCAGCTTTCCGAAGGACAACCATTCGCGCCGCGGCCTCCTCAAGCTCGTGGGACAGCGCCGACGCCTTCTCGCCTACCTGGTGAAGAAGGACGCCACGCGCTACCGGGCCGTCATCGGCTCGCTCGGACTCCGCCGCTAGGATTCGCCGCTTCGAGGCCCCGGGTGTGATCCCGGGGTCTTGCGCATCCGGCCCCCTTGCCGCCGCCCGGCCCCACTCGCCCCAGGTCGCTCCCACCCCGTCACGACCAAGGAGGTCGTTTACACGTGCCCACACCCACCACGCTCGAGATCGAGTTCGGCGGTCGTACGCTCATCCTCGAGACCGGCAGGCTCGCCGGCAATGCAGGTGGCGCCGTCACGGCCCGCTACGGCGACTCGATGGTCCTCGGGACCGCCAACCGCTCCCAGCCGCGGCCGGGCCTCGACTTCTTCCCGCTCACCGTCGATTTCGAGGAGCGGATGTACGCCGCCGGCAAGATCCCGGGCGGCTTCATCAAGCGCGAGGGCCGCGCATCCGAGGCTGCGACCCTCGCGGCGCGCCTCACCGACCGGCCCATCCGCCCGCTGTTCCCCGAGGGGTACAAGGACGACGTCCAGATCGTCATCACCACCCTGTCCACGGACCAGGAGAACGAGCTCGACGTCCTGGGCACGATCGCCGCGTCGGCGGCGCTCACGATCAGCGAGATCCCGTTCCAGGGCCCGATCGGTGCGGTCCACGTCGGCCGGATCGACGGCGAGTTCATCCTCAACCCGACCACCAGCCAGCTCGCGGAGTCGGAGCTCGACCTGATCGTGTCCGGCACCCGCGACGCGATCATGATGGTCGAGGCGGGCGTGAAGATCCTGCCCGAGGACGTGATGGCCGAGGCGATCATGTTCGCCCACCGGTCGATCGCCCCGCTCATCGACATGCAGGACGAGCTGCGCGAGAAGGTCGGCAAGCCCAAGCGCCTGCCGTACCTCGAGCCGCTCACCGACTCCGTGCTCAAGTTCGCCGAGCGGGCCCGCGCCGGCGGTGAGTTCGTCGTCGTCGACGTCGAGACCACCGGCACCGATCCGCAGCTGGCCGACCTCGTCGAGGTCGCCGCCGTCCGCGTCAAGGGCGGCAAGATCACCGACAAGTGGTCGACCTTCGTCAACCCCGGCCGTCCGATCGTCGGCAACCAGATGCACGGCATCACCGACAAGGACGTCAAGGGCGCGCCCACCCCGGCCGAGGCCGCCCGCAAGGCGCTCGACTTCGTCGGCGGCGCGCCGCTGATCGGCCATTCGGTCGGCTTCGACATCGCGTTCCTCGAGGAGGCGCTCGGCGACGGCACCCGCGTGGAGCAGGGCACGTACCTGGACACGCTGGTGATCGCGCGTGAGGGCTATCCGGATCTCGAGAACTACAAGCTCGGGACGCTGGCCGCCTTCTTCGGCATCGAGCTGACCGCCAGCCACCGCGCCCTGCCGGACGCGGAGGCCACCGCCAACCTGCTGATCTGGTTCGCCAAGGACCTCCCCGGCCGCATCGACACCCTGGCCGACGGCATCGCGACCGCAGTCCGCGCCACGCGCAAGGACAAGGACGAGTCGGCGAAGCTGCTCGAGGCCGCTCGCCGCAACGCGCGCTTCAGCAAGAGCCTGTTCGGGCTGGTGCAGAAGAAGACCGTCCGCAAGCTCGTCCTCGCTGAGGGCGTGCGCATGGACGGCCGCGCGGTCGACGAGATCCGCCCGATCTCGGTCGAGGTCGGCCTCCTCCCGCGTGCGCACGGCTCCGGCCTGTTCACCCGCGGCCAGACCCAGGCGCTGACCGTCGCCACGCTCGGTGCTTCCTCGGACGTCCAGCGGATCGACACGATCAGCCCCGAGACCGAGAAGCGCTACCTCCACCACTACAACTTCCCGCCCTACAGCACGGGCGAGAACAAGCCGATGCGCGGCCCCAGCCGGCGTGACATCGGGCACGGCAACCTCGCCGGGCGAGCGCTGCTCCCGGTTCTTCCGAGCCAGGAAGAGTTCCCGTACGTCATCCGCCTCGTGTCCGAGGTGGTCGCCGGCAACGGCTCGACGTCGATGGCCTCGACCTGCGGCTCGACCCTCGCCCTGATGGACGCCGGCGTGCCGATCAAGGCGCCGGTGGCCGGCGCGGCGATGGGCCTCGTGCTCGACGCCGAGACCGGCAACTTCGTGGTCCTCACCGACATCCTCGGCAAGGAGGACTCGATCGGCGACATGGACTTCAAGGTCACCGGGACGACGGAGGGCATCACCGCCCTCCAGATGGACATCAAGGTCAAGGGCATCGACGAGCGGGTCATCCGCGAGGGGCTCAAGCAGGCGCTCGCCGCCCGGCTGTTCATCCTCGACAAGATGACCGCGGTGCTGCCCAGCGCCCGCGAGGAGATGTCCGACTTCGCGCCCCGGATCATCACGATCAAGATCAACCCCGAGAAGATCCGCGAGATCATCGGCAAGGGTGGATCGATGATCCGCAAGATCCAGGAAGAGACCCAGACCGAGATCAACGTCGAGGACGACGGCACCGTGGAGATCGCGGCCGTCTCCGGCGAGAACTCGCGCAAGGCGATCACCTGGATCGAGAGCCTGACCCGCGAGGTCGAGGTCGGTGCGCTGTACCTGGGCAAGGTCACCCGGCTGATGACCTTCGGCGCGTTCGTCGAGATCCTGCCGGGCAAGGAAGGCCTGGTCCGGATCGGCGAGCTGGCCGACTACCACGTGCCGTCCGTCGAGGACGTCGTGTCGGTCGGTGACGAGGTGATGGTGGTGGTCATGGAGATCGACCGCCAGGGCCGCGTCAACCTGTCCCGCAAGGCGGCGATGCAGCGGCACCTCGCCAAGTAGGCATCGAACAGCCAACCGGCACCATCGCGCGACGCGCCTCCGGACCCCGGGGGCGCGTTTCGATTCCGGGGCGCGCGGCGCTTGCGCGCTCGCAATAGGGCGGTCGCCCGGGGCGGAACGCCCGAAGGCCGCTGCTATACTCCGCCGGTGCCCGACAACCCGTCGATAGCAGGTCGGACCATGCCCGGAACACGCCCCGAACCCCTCGTCGTCGCCGTCGTCGGTGCCACCGGCGCCGTCGGCCGGACGATGACCCAGGTCCTCCTCGAGCACGACGTCCCGATCCGCGAGCTGCGGCTGCTCGCGTCCGAGCGATCGGCCGGCAAGACCGTGGTCGTCGGTGGCGACGCCGTACGTCGTCGGGCTCGCGACGCCCGATGCGTTCGAGGGGGTCGACATCGCGCTGTTCAGCGCGGGCGGCGACACGTCGAAGGTGCTGGCACCGGAGGCCGTTGCCCGGGGTGCTGCCGTGATCGACAACTCCAGCGCCTGGCGGATGGACCCGGCCGTGCCGCTCGTTGTTTCACAGGTCAATCCGGACGACCTCGGGTGGCACGAGGGGATCATCGCGAACCCCAACTGCTCGACGATGCAGCTGATGCCGCCACTGATGGCGCTCCGCGATGCGGTGGGGATCGAGCGGATCGTCGTGGACACGTACCAGGCCGTTGCCGGGACCGGCCACAAGGCGATCGTCGAGCTCGAGGAGCAGATCCACGCCCACGCGGAAGGGCGGCCCAAGGTGGCCAGCGTGTACCCGCACCCGATCGGCTTCAACGCGCTGCCGCACATCGACAGCTTCCTCGACAACGGCTACACCAAGGAGGAATGGAAGGTCGTCGCCGAGAGCCGGAAGATCCTCCACCTGCCGGACCTGCGCGTGTCGTGCACAGCCGTCCGGGTGCCGGTGTTCGTCGGCCACTCGGAGGCGGTCCACGTCGAGACGCGGGATCCGATCACCCCGGCCGAGGCGCGCAAGCTGTTCGACGCCGTCGATGGCTTGGTCGTCCAGGATGACCCGTCGTCGAACGTCTATCCGCTGGCGACCGAGGCCGCCGGGTCCGATGACGTGTTCGTCGGCCGGGTGCGGCAGGACGTCTCGATCCCCGGCAACCGCGGTCTCGCGTTCTGGGTGGTCTCGGACAACCTGCGCAAGGGCGCTGCGTCCAACGCCGTGGAGCTCGCCGTGATCCTGGCCGAGCGCGGCTGGGTGCGACGCGCCGCTGATCGTGTGGCCGTGGGGGCCTCCGGGGGACGGCCCGCGTGACGCGCGACGAGCGCCGGGTGGCGCTCGATGCGATCGCCACCGAGGTCCGCGCCTGCACCCGCTGCCGGCTCCACGAGGGTCGCACGAGGGCGGTTCCGGGCGAAGGCGAGCCCGACACCGAGGTCGTGTTCGTCGGCGAAGGCCCGGGCTTCAACGAGGATCGCGAGGGGCGCCCGTTCGTTGGGCCGCGCCGGCGGCCTGCTGGTCCGGCTGCTCGCATCGATCGGCTGGCGCCGCGAGGACGTGTTCATCACCAACGTCGTGAAATGCCGGCCGCCGGACAACCGTGACCCGGAGCCGGACGAGATCGCGGCCTGCGCCCCGTACCTCCGACGCCAGCTGGAGGTGCTCGATCCGGCCGTCGTGGTGACGCTGGGCCGGTTCTCGATGGCCGCGTTCATGCCCGGCGCCCGGATCGGCCAGGTGCATGGCACCACGACGCCGGCCGACCCGGAGACCGGGGCTCGCGACGCGCTCGCGTTCGCGATGTACCATCCGGCGGCGGCACTCCGATCGCCGGCCGTCGAGCGCGACAGCCTCGAGGACATCGGCCGGGTGCCCGGCGTCCTGCTTCGCTCCCGCGATATTCGGGCATCGCACGCTGCGGAGCCGGCGGCGCCTGCGCAAACCGACGCCGCGACAACCGACGCCGCGACAACCGACGCCGCGACAACCGACGCCGCGACAACCGACGCCGCGACCACGGCGGCTGCCGCCACCGACCCGGCGGCACCGGCGAACGCCACCCCCGCCGGCCGCACGGCCGACGATGCGGCCCAGCTCACCCTGTTCTGACCAATCCGTACGGACGACAACCTGATGGCTGACCCCAACACACCGCTCCGAATCATCCCGCTCGGCGGGGTGGGCGAGATCGGCAAGAACTGCTACTGCTTCGAGTACGGCGATGACATCGTCGTGATCGACTGCGGCCTGATGTTCCCGGACGAGGAGATGTTCGGCATCGACCTCGTCGTGCCCGACGTGACCTATCTCAAGGAGAACCGCGACAAGGTCCGCGCGTTCCTCATCACCCACGCCCACGAGGACCACGTCGGCGGCCTGCCGTACGTGCTGCCCGAGTTCCCTGGCGTGCCCGTCTACGCCAGCAAGCTGGCGCGCGGCCTGCTGGGCAACAAGATCAAGGAGCACCGGCTCCACAACAACCCGCTGCGAGAGCTCGAACCCGGCGACGAGCTGGAGATCGGCCCGTTCACGGCCATCCCGTTCCGGGTCGGCCACTCGATCCCCGATGCGATGGGGATCGCGCTCCGGACGCCAGTCGGCATCGTCGTCCATACCGGCGACTTCAAGTTCGATCACACGCCGGTCGACGGCAGGCTGTCCGACTTTCACATCCTCGCCCGGCTGGGCCAGGAAGGCGTCGTCTGCCTGCTGTCCGACTCGACACGGGCCGAGAACCCGGGCTACACGCCGTCCGAGCGCACGGTGGGCGACGCGTTCCGCGAGATCATGGAGCCGCTCGAGGGCCGGGTCATCGTGGCCACCTTCGCCAGCAACATCGCGCGCATCCAGCAGGTCCTCGATGCCGCGGCCGAGATGCACCGCAAGACGACGGTCATCGGCCGGTCGATGGAGCAGAACTTCCGGATCGCGACGGACCTGGGCTACCTCAAGTACGAGCCGTCCGCGATCGTCGCCAAGGACAAGATCAAGGACGTGCCCGCCGACAAGCTGGTGATCGCCACCACCGGCGCCCAGGGCGAGCCGATGGCAGGTCTGGCGCGGATGGCCAACCGGGATCACCGGTTCGTGGAGATCCAGCCGGGCGACACCGTGATCGTGTCGGCGAGCCCGATCCCCGGCAACGAGGAGTACGTCGCGCGGACGATCGACAACCTGTTCAAGGCCGGCGCCAACGTCTTCTACCACACCATCAAGCGCGCCCACGTCTCGGGTCATGCGAGCCAGGAGGAGCTCAAGCTGATGCTCGGGCTCACGAAGCCGCAGTACTTCATCCCGATGCACGGCGAGTTCCGGATGCAGGTGCAGCACGGCAGGCTGGCGACGGAGACCGGCGTCCCGGCCGAGAACGTGTTCATCATCGAGAACGGGATGCCGATCGAGATCTTCGCGGACGGCAGCGCCCGGCGCGGACAGCCGGTGGCGGCGGGCTACGTGTTCGTGGACGGGCTGTCCGTGGGTGAGGTCGGCGATGTCGTGCTGCGCGACCGGCGCGCGCTCGCGAACGACGGCATGTTCATGATCGTGGTCCAGGTCGACAAGCAGGCGGGCCGGATCGTGGGGCGGCCCGAGATCATCACCCGGGGGTTCGTCCACGGCGCCGAGGAGGACCGGATCATCGAGGAGGCGATCCGGCGCATGCACGAGGCGGTCGACCAGCCCGGCGACCGGATCAGCGAGATCGCGATGATCAAGACGCAGATCAAGGACAGCCTGTCGCGCTTCCTGTACGAGCAGACCAAGCGGCGCCCGATGGTGTTCCCGGTCGTGGTCGAGGTCTAGGGTGACCCAGCGCAGGCGCACGACCTCGCGAACTCCGAGCACCCGCCGGTCACGTGCCGGCGCGCACCGCCGCGGCGGCGCGCTGCCGCTGCCCAGGATCTCGCTCGGACTGTCGCCGGCGGTTGCCCGCTCGCTGATCGGCATCGTGCTGCTGGTCATCGGCGCGGTCACCCTGATCGCCCTTGCGCTGCCCGGCCAGGGAGCGCTGACGGACTGGTGGCGCAACCTCGCGGTCCCGTTCTTCGGGTCGGGCCGCTGGCTGCTGCCGTTCGTGCTCCTGCTGGCCGGCTGGTACCTCGAGTGGGGCCCCGGCCACGATCCGGGCGCCGCGTGGGGCCGGACGCTGCTCGGGATCGGCCTGGCCTACGCCGGCGTTTTGGGGATCTTCCAGATCATCGCGTTCTCCGGGGAGTACACCGGCGGCCGGATCGGACGGTTCCTGGCCGGCCTGCTGGACCCGGCGCTGACGACGCCCGGCGCGTTCGTCATCCTGCTGGGCGGCACGCTCGCGGGGCTCCTGATCGCATTCGACCTGCCGCTCCGGACCCTGCTGGCTCCGGTGGTCGGCGCCGGCCGAACGGCCGCGGCGTCGCTCCAGGACCGCGCCCCGCGTGCCTCGGGCCCGAAGGCGGGACCGCGTGGCGCGGACGTCCGGGCCGGCGTCGATGGCCGGGGTGCGGGCGTGGCGGCGGCTGCGGCCGCTCCTGGCGCCGAGGGTGGCCGCCGTGGCCGCGCCGGACGGATCCCCGCGGTCGATGCACCGGGCCAGACCGGCATGTGGGGCTCGGACGCGCCGGCGTCCACCAACGGCGACGGCACCGTGTCACCCGTATCGGCAACGTTTGCGCCCGCGCGTCCGAATGGGTCGGCGGCCGCGGTCGCGCGGACCGGCGAGCTGCGGGCGACCCGCGAGGCCCGTCCCGTCGAGCGCGATCCGGAGGACGTCACCGACGCCTCGGATTCGCCGCCCAAGCAGGACATCGAGTGGCGCCTGCCGCGCTACGACCTGCTCGATCCCGGCGAGGCGCTCGCTCCGACCGCGAACCAGGACGCGATCCACGCCTGGAACGAGGACCGGATCATCGAGAAGCTCGCGAGCTTCGACATCGAGGCGCGGATCATCGGCCGCAACGCCGGTCCCGTGGTGACCCAGTACGAGGTCCAGCCCGCTCCGCACATCAAGCTCAGCCGGATCGAGGCGCTGTCGGATGACCTGTCGATGGCCCTCGCCGCGCGGAGCATCCGGATCGAGGCCCCGATCCCGGGCAAGGCGGCCGTCGGGATCGAGATCCCCAACCGCGAGTTCAACGTCGTCGCGCTCCGCCGGATCCTGGACGAGGTGGACTTCCCGGCGTCCGGGTCGCGGCTGACGTTCGCGCTCGGGCGTGACGTCGCCGGGCGGGCCCAGGCCGTTGACCTGTCCAAGATGCCCCACCTGCTGATCGCAGGCGCCACGGGCTCGGGCAAGAGCGTGATGGTCAATGCCCTGATCACCAGCCTGCTGTGCAACGCCACCCCGGACGACACCCGGATGATCCTGATGGACCTCAAGCGGGTCGAGCTCGCGGGCTACAACGGCCTGCCGCACCTGCTGGTGCCCGTGATCACGGAGCCCGAGCGGGCCAAGGCTGCGCTCAAGTGGGCCGTGGGCGAGATGGAGAACCGCTATCGCCGGTTCGCCGGCGCCGCCGCGCGCAATATCAAGGGGTTCAACGAGTCGCGCGTGGACCCGGCGGACCGCCTGCCGTACATCGTCATCGTGGTCGACGAGCTCGCCGACCTGATGATGCGCGAGGGCAAGAATGTCGAGGATCCGATCGTCCGGCTGGCGCAGAAGGCGCGGGCGACCGGGATCCACATGGTGCTCGCGACGCAGCGCCCGTCGGTCAACGTGGTCACGGGCCTGATCAAGGCCAACTTCCCCAGCCGGATCGCGTTCGCGATGGCGTCCCAGATCGACAGCCGGACCATCCTCGACGCACCGGGCGCGGAGGATCTCATCGGCCGCGGCGACATGCTGTACCAGCCCAGCGACCTGCCGCGCCCGATGCGGCTCCAAGGGGTGTTCGTCTCCGACGCCGAGATCGGGAAGGTGACCCAGCACTGGCGCGACCAGATCGGCGATCCGCGCTATGACCTCTCGATCGTGGACGCCGGCGACGAGTCGTCGGGCAGCGTCACGGACACGCCGGATGAGGATGCCGACCGCCTGCTGCAGGATGCCGTATCGGTCGTCCGGGAGTACGATCGGGCCTCGGCATCGCTGCTCCAGCGACGGCTGCGCATCGGCTATGCGCGGGCGGCACGGATCATCGATCAGCTTGAAGCGCGAGGGTACGTCGGGGCATTCGACGGCTCGAATGCCCGGGTCGTCCTCCGCCGGGATGACGGTCCGGGCGACATGGACGAGGACAACGGATGACGGCGCGAGACGAGGTGCGGAGGGCGCGCGGGGAGACCCGCGATTCGGACCGCGCCTACGCGACCGAGGCCGGTCCGGACCTCCCGGATCGGCTGATCGCCGCGCGCGAGCGCAAGGGCGTCGACCTGTACCGCGCCGAGCGCGACACCAAGATCCGCGTCCACTACCTGGCCGCGCTCGAGCGGGGTGAGTATCGCGAGCTGCCGGGTGCCGTGTACACCAAGGGCTTCCTGCGCAACTACGCGCTGTACCTCGGGCTCGATCCGGACGACGTGATCCGCCAGTGGAAGCGCGAGCGCGGCGGAGCGGCGATCCCGGCCGAGCCGGTGCTGGCCGTTCCCAAGCCGTTGACGGCGCCGCGGGCAGGGCTGGTGTTCTCGCCCGTGGTCATCGTCGCGGCGCTGCTAACGGTGCTCATCGCCGTGTTCGCCGTGTACATCGGGATCCAGCTCGTGCGGTTCGCCAAGCCGCCCACGCTCGCCGTGACGAGCCCGGCCCAGGCGGTGATCGACGTCGCCGAGGACGCGACGTCCTACACCCTGCGCGGCACGTCGATCCCGGGCGCGACGATCACGATCGATGCCGCCGGACGCGACCAGCCGTACCGGGTCTCGGCCGATGCCAGCGGGCGCTGGACCGCCGACGTCGAGCTCCGCCGCGGCCGGAACCAGTTCGACATCACGGCGCTCGATCCCGAGACCGGCAAGGAGGCGGAGACGCCGGCGCGCGTGTTCATCACCGTGCCGTTCCTGGTCATCGAGGCGCCCACGCTGACCGTCGATTCGCCCGCCGAGGGAGCCCAGTTCGAGAACGGGGCGATCCCGGTCAAGGGCATGACGACCAACGCGGTGACGGTCACGGTCTCGGCGAACCTGGTCGCGGACGCGACCGGCACACCCACGGCCACCCCGGATCCGTCCGCATCGCCGGCTCCGCCGGCGGTCGGTCCGGTGACGGTCGATGTCGGCACGGACGGGTCGTTCGACACCCCCCTCGACCTTTCGGCCGGCCAGTGGCAGATCGTGGTGACCGCCACGTCCGCGGGTGGCAAGGCGGTCACCCTGACCCGCAACGTGTCGATCAAGTACCAGGGCGTGAACCTCGTGATCACGATCCAGTCCTCGCGCGCCTGGCTAAAGGTCTGGGTGGACGGCAAGGTGTCCAGCGTCACCGGCCAGGCGGGCACCATCTACCAGCCGGGCAAGGTCCTCACGTTCACGGCCAAGGAGTCGATCGAGGTCCGGACGGGCAAGTCGAGCTCGACCTACTTCACGCTCAACGGCAAGGACCTGGGCCGGATGTCGACCAAGGGCAACCCGGAGACATGGCTGTTCGCCCCGCCGGCCGATCCGGTCAAGACCAGCCGCACCTGATCGTGCCCGGCGACGAGCTCGTCGATCTGGCGCGCCGCCTGCAGGTCGTCTGCGTCGAGCGCGGCATGAGCGTCGCGACGGCGGAATCGTGCACCGGCGGGCTGGTCGCGCACGTGCTCACGGAGGTGCCGGGCTCGTCCGCGTACGTCCGCGGCGGGGTGGTCGCCTATGCGGACGATGTCAAGCGCGATCTGCTGGGCGTGCCGGGTCCGATCCTCGCCGCCCATGGAGCGGTATCGGCGCAGGTGGCCGTGGCCATGGCCGAGGGCGTGTGCCGCCGGCTCGGGACCGACCTCGGGGTCGGGGTGACCGGGGTCGCCGGACCCGGCGGTGGCACGGAAGCCAAGCCCGTGGGGCTCGTGTACATCGCGGTCGCGGGCAGCGGCCCGACGACGGTGCGGCGGTTCCAGTGGGAGCGGGGACCGGTCCGCGAACAAGCGCGACAGCGCGCGCTCGGCCCTCGAGCTGCTGGTCGAGCAGGTGGAGCTCGCCGCGTCGGATGGCGGCGGGTGAGCGTGCGCGGCGCCGCGGAGATCGGTGCCGGCCTCGAGCCGGCCCGCGAGGCGCGACCGATCCGCGACGGGGAGCGACTCCACGTGGTCGGCGTTGCCGGCGCCGGGGCGTCCGCGGCGGCGCTGCTCGCGCGCTGGTCCGGTGCCGTGGTCGACGGGTGCGATCCCGCCGGCGCCGGACCGTACACGCCACCGCTCGACGGCCGCCGGCATCCCGTTCGCGGCGGCGCACGACCCGGCACACGTCCGATCGGTGCCGCCACCCGCGCGGTTGGCGGTCACCAAGGCATTGACGGCGATCGACCCGGACCACCCGGAGCTCGCGGCCGCCCGCCGTGCCGGGATCCCGCTCGAGTCGTGGCAGCAGGTCGTCGCCGACGCCGCGTTCGACCGGACCCTGGCCGCGGTCGCCGGGACGCACGGCAAGAGCACCTCGGCAGGCTGGCTCGTCCACGTGCTCGCTGCAGGTGGTCTCGATCCGGGAGCGTTCGTCGGGGCGCTGCTGCCCGAATCGCTGACCACGATCGGGCTCGCGGCGACCGCGCGCCGCGGCGATGGGGCGGCCTTCGTCGTCGAGGCGGACGAGTACGCCGGCAACTTCGACGCGTACCGGCCGGACGTGATCGTCCTGACGTCGGCGGAATGGGACCACCCTGACGTGTTCACCGATCGTTTCGCGGTGATCGACGCGTTCGAGGCCTGGATCCGGCAGGCCGGGGAGTCGGGCCGCGCCCGAGGCCGCACGCCGGTGCTGGTGGCGAACGTGGCCGACACGGGGGTTGCGGAGCTCGCGACGCGGCTGGCCGACTGGCCGGGCCGGATCGTCGCCACCGCCGTCGCGGACGTGGCGCCGCAGCGGGTCGGGGGCTTCGCGCGCGGGATCGCCGACAGGTTCGGCACCCCGGCCGGCCCGGCCCGTGCGCTGCTGGGGCGGATCACGGCCGCGTTGCCGGAGGCAACGCTGATCGACATCGCGGGCCTCGACCCCCTGGCCGGCCCCTTGCCCGTCCGGATCGCGACCGCGGGACGCCACAATGTCGCCAACGCGCTGGGCGTCGCCGGTGCTGCCACGGCACTCGGGCTCGCGCCGTCCGCCATCGTGGAGGGCCTGGCGTCGTTCGAGGGGGTCGGCCGCAGGCTGGAGCGCAAGGGGGAGGCCCGCGGGGTCGTGGTCTACGACGACTACGGGCACCACCCGACCGCGATCCGTGAGACGCTCGCGGCCGTCCGCCAGCGGGAGCCGGGACACCGCGTATGGGCGGTCTACGAGCCGCTGACCTACCACCGGACCGCGGCCCTCCTGGACCAGTTCGCCGAGGTGCTTGCCGGCGCCGACGCCGTCGCGATCGCCGACATCTGGGCCGGCCGGGACCCCGACACCACGGTCGCGTCGGCCACGGCGCTGGCACGAGCGGTCGCGACGCGGGCACCCGGGATCCCGTGCGCCGCACCCGGATCGGTCGAGTCGACCGCGAGCTGGCTTGCCGGCGAGGTCCGCCCGGGCGACGCGGTCCTGGTCATGGGCGGCGGACGCTCGTACCGGATCGGCGAGCTGCTGCTCGAGCACCTGGCCGGCTGATGACAATCGACTACGCGCACGGCCACGACATCCTCGACGCACTCGTCCGTGCGCGGATGGCGTACGACGGGGACGCCTACACGGACCTGTTCGACGAGCGTGGGGAGCTCGTCCTCGACCCGTTCGACGCGCCGCTCGCCGGACACAACGCGCTGCGGGCATACTTGCTCCAGGCGGCCGAGGACGAGCGGTACTACGACCAGGCGATCGAGCGCCATTGGGTCGTCCGCGACATGATCCTCGCCGCGTGGCACGCCAGCTGGACCCGTCGCGCCGACGAGGCGAAGGTCCGGCAGGCCGGCTTCCTCTCCGCCGAGGTTGGGGAGGACGGACGCATCACGCGTCTGCGACTGTGGACCGTCGCCCGCGAGCACCTCGCGGGCTGAGCAGGAAGGAGGAGGGATGGCGGGCGAGATCTCGTTCGACGTCGTCTCGGACTTCGATCAGCAGGAGCTTCGCAACGCGCTCGACCAGGTCCGGCGCGAGGTCATCCAGCGCTACGACTTCAAGGGCGCCAAGGTCGACATCGCGCAGGAGAAGGACCAGCTGATGCTGGTCACCGACAGCGAGATGCGTGCTCGCGCCGTCCGCGACCTCATCGAGTCGAAGGCGGTGCGGCGAAGCCTGTCGCTCAAGATCTTCGACTGGGGTGATGTCGAGCCCGCGGGCGGCAACCTGGTGCGCCAGCGGATCGGGCTCCGGCGCGGGCTGCCGGACGACCTGGCCCGGAAGCTGGTCAAGCTGATCCGCGACGACTTTCCGAAGGTGCAGCCCCGGATCCAGGGCGACGCCATCCGGGTCGCGGCGAAGAGCAAGGACGAGCTCCAGCGCGTGATCGTCAGGTTGCGCGAGCTGGACGAGGCCGTCCCGCTCCAGTTCGAGAACTACCGCTAGGGAGGTTTGCCGTGCCCGGAGCCCGCGCGGCCCGGATCGTCATGATCATCGTCGCCATCATGGTGGTGGCCGGGCTCCTCGCGGCGATGCTTGCCGCACCGAGCGTCGTCGCCCCGACCTGATCCAGCGCCCGTATCCAGTTCGCATGCCCCGGCTTCGGACGGACCGCCGTCCCCGCCGGTCACCAGGAGGTCGCGATGCAACCCCAGCCCGACCAGCCGCCCGTTTCCGACGTGCCGTCCGTCGACGAGGATCCCATCTCCCCGGACGAGACCCCGACGCCCGCCGATGCATTGATGGCGACGGTTGAGCCCGGGCCGGCCGAGGAGCCGGAGGCGCCGGACGCCATGGTGGCCGATGAGCCGGCCGAGCCGCCGCCTGGCGATGATCCGGCCGCCGGCGAGGAACCGCCGGCAGCCGATGAGCCCGTCGCAGCCGATGAGCCCGTCGCAGCCGATCTGGCGGCCGCCGGCGAGGAACCGCCGGCTGGCGATGATCCGGCCGCCGTCGACGCCGCCGACGAGGAAACACCGCCCGAGCCGGCTTCACCCCAGGCGCCGACCGTCCCGCGCACGGTCGCCGAGCTGATCGCGGCAACGCTCCGTGCCGCCGGTGTTCGCCTCGCGTTCACCGTCCCGGGCGAGAGCTTCCTGCCCGTGCTCGACGCGTTCGAGGCCGTCGGGATCCGCGTCGTGGCGACCCGCCACGAGGGTGCGGCGGCGTTCGCGGCCGAGGCATACGGCCAGCTGACCGGACGGCCCGCGGTGTGCCTCGGCACGCGCGCCGTCGGGGCCGCGAACATGGCGATCGGGGTGCACACGGCGACCGCGGACTCGACGCCCATGTTCGCGTTGATCGGGAACGTCACGTCGGAGGTCAAGGGCCGCGAAGCGTTCCAGGAGGTTGATCTCGTCGGAACCCTGGGCCGCCTGGCGAAGTGGACGGGCGAGATCGAGGATCCGGCCCAGGCGGCCGAGACCCTCGAGGCGGCCGTGCGCGCGACCGTCGAGGGCCGGCCGGGCCCATCCGTGCTGGTCATCCCCGAGGACGTCCTCGAGCTGGCGATCCCGGAGGGCACCGCCGCACCTGTCGTCCGGCCGCATCCGGAGCCGCCCGACATCGCAGACGTTCGCGCCGTGCTCCATTTCCTGGCCGGTGCCGAGCGTCCGCTGATCCTGGCCGGTGCCGGCGTCCTTCGGGCGCGGTGCTCGAACGATCTCGTCCGGCTGGCGGAGCTGCTGCACGTCCCCGTCGTCGCGAGCTGGCGGCGCGGTGACGTGATCCCCAACGACCACCCGCTCTACCTGGGCATGACGGGGTTCGGCAGCCCGTCCATCGTCCGCGAGCGAATCGAGGCTTCGGACGCGCTGCTGGTGCTCGGCGCGCGACTCAACGAGCCGACGACCTCCGGCTACCGGGTCCCGGCACCCGGCCAGCGGTGGATGCACGTGGACCTCGAACCGCGCCAGGGCGCGTTCGGTGACACGCCGGCGCCGGAACGTGCGATCCGGGCCGACGCCCGGGCGTTCGTCCGGGCCGCGCTCACGAGGCTCAGGGACGCCGTGCTGCTGGCGGAGCCGCTCCAGGCGAGGGATCGGCACAACTCGGCCGATCGGGCGGCCTGGGAGGCCGCGACCATCATCGACGACAGCGCGTGGGATGGACCGGGCATCCATCCCGGCCGGGTGGTGACCGACCTTCGGCGGCTGTTGCCGGAGGACGCGATCATCACGACCGACGCCGGCGCGTTTGCCGGCTGGGCCGCACGGGGCTTCCGGTTCGGCCGGCCGGGTACCTTCCTCGGACCGACCTCGGGCGCGATGGGCTACGGGCTCCCGGCGGCGATCGCCGCCGCGCTCGTCCATCGAGAGCGACGGGTCGTCGCCCTGCTCGGCGACGGGGGCCTGGGCATGACCCTCGCCGAGCTCGAGACCGCCGTACGGGTGGATGCCCATGTGGTCGCGATCGTGTTCGACAACGAGTCGTACGGCATGATCCGCGGGCACCAGGGGCTGAACGGGAGCCCGACGCTGCCGGGGACCAACCTGGGCCCGCTGGACTTCGCGGCGGTCGCGCGGGCGTGTGGGGCCCGGGGGGTTCGCGTGGACACCGACTCGGCCTTCGAGCCGGCGCTGCGCACCGCGCTGGCCGCGGCCGGCCCGACCGTGATCCACCTTGCGCTGGATCCTCGGTGGGTATCGGTGGACGACCACCCGGGGATGCCGCCCGCTCCATGACCCGGCCCACGCTGCACCTCGTCCCGGAGGCCGTCTGGGACGCCCACGACGCCGGCGCGCCGTACCTGCCCGCCGCATACCCCGATGACGGGTTCGTGCACTGCACGGACGGCGACGAGCTGATGGTCGACGTCGCGAACCGGTTCTACCGCGACGATCCGCGGCCGTTCCTGCTGCTGACGCTCGACCTCGAACGGACCGGCAGCCCATGGCGGTTCGACGATCCTGGTCAGAGGTACCCGCACGTGTACGGGCCGATCGACCCGGCATCGGTGCTCGAGGTGCGGCGGATGGCTCGCGATCCCGACGGAACGTTCGGGGCGTCGTCGGCCGCTGAGCCCGGCACCGCCTCGGGACCGCCGGGCCCTCAGGCGCCTGCGAGGCCTTGGCCGGTCGGCGTCCGCGGGATGAGCCACCACGCGACCAGCGCGCCCAGCGCCGTCGCCACCACGGCCACGGCGAGCGCCGCCTCGATGCTGATCCCGACCAGCGCGCCGCCGATGGCGGCGCCGAACGGGTAGCCCAGGAAGTTGAGCGACATCGACACCGCGAACGCTCGACCCAGCCAGGCCGGGTCCGTCCGGCGCTGGCGCAGGGTGAACAGCGCGACATCGAGGGGGCCGTTGAGGAACCCGGTGATCGCCATGATCGCGATCAGCACGGCGAGGGTAGGGGAGGCGAGCAGGACTGCCGTGGCCACGGCCATGCCGGCCATCGGCAGCATGAGCATCTGCCGCTCGCGTCCCTGCGTGCGCCACCGGCCCGCCAGCAGCGCGCCGGCGCCGCCTGTGACGCCGGACACCGCGAACACCGCGCCCACGACCGCTTCGCCCTGGCCCAGGCGCTGGAGCACGAGCACCGGCAGCGCGATGGTCACGATGCCCCAGCCCACGTTGAGGATCGCGAGCGAGATCCCGAGTGCGCGGAGCGTCGGGTTGAGCAGCGTGTAGCGAAGCCCCTGCCAGGCGTCCACGAGGAGCTTGCCCGTCGATTCGGTCTCGTTGTGGGGATCGGCGACCCGGACGAATACAACCGCCGCGAGCCCGAACAGCGCACCGATCACGAGCAGCGTCCGGGGACCACCGGCCAGCTGGACCAGCAGCCCGGCCGCGGGCGGCCCGATCAGGGTCGCGATGACGTAGCCGTTGGAATCGAGGGCGTTGACGCGCTCCCACAGGCGCTTGGGTACGAGCAGCGGGAACAGCGTTCGCAACCCGACCGAGCTGAGCGGTGCCGTGAGCCCCGCGACGGCGGTGACCAGGACCAGGATCACCGGGGTGAGGGCGTCGCCAAGCGCAAGGCCGGCGATCAGGATCAACGACGCTGCGCCGACGAGCTGATCGATCACGATCAGCCGCGCCCGTCCATGCCGATCGAGCAGCGCCCCGGCGATCGGGCTGACGATCAGGCCCGGTCCGACGCTCGCGAACGTGACAATCCCGGCGAGCGCGGGGGAGTCGAACCGGTCGAGCGTGAACAGCACGATCGCGACGCCGAACATGCTGCCGCCGATCCGGCTGAGCGCCATCCCCAGCAGGATCCGTCCGATCGTCGGGATCCGGAGCAGCTCGCGATATGAGGCAGGTGCTTCGGCATGGGGCATCGTGAGGACGCTATCAGACGTCGAACCGTCGGCGCGGACCCGGTCACGATCGCTGGCGATGCCCTCCGCGCGCCGGCTGGCGGCCCGGCCGGTGGCTCAGCTGCGATGGCGCCGAGCGGTGTGGGCACGGCCGACGAACCCGGGGCGTCGAAGGACGAGCCCCCCGATCGCAGCCAGGCTGATCCCGGTCAGGACAGGGACCGCCGCCTTCGCCGCTCGCGGTGGCAGGATCAGCTCGAAGAACGGAACGGGATCGCCCCATTCGGCCTGCAGCGGCCCGACCGGACAGTCGCCGCGCCCGACGACGAGCGCGGCTCCATCGCTGACCAGGAACGCGACGCTGGCCCAGACCTTGTATGTCCGCCGTCGCGTTGCGACGCACGCCCAGATGTAGGCAAGGCACCCCAGCTGTGCCACCGACCACGAAGCGTGGGCGATGCGCCGGGCCTTGGCGCGTGGTGGCAGCGACTGCCACGTCACCAAACCATCGTCCCCAACAGAGACCTCCCGCCTCGGCCGACGCGTACCCCCGGCCAATGTTGTGACCAATCTCCCGACCAGCGTACTGGCGAGAAGGTGACATTCGGCGGTTTAGCCCTTCCCCAAACGGCCCACACGCTTCCTGGATGCGTTCGGCGGTCGCGGACGGGAGCGGAGGAGTCGCATGAGTCTGGGAGCTTCAGCGGAGTCCATCCAGGACACACGGAGCACGAAGGAACGCTCGAGAATGGAACTGGCCTTCAACATTGTCGTCTTCACCCTGTTCCTCGTTCTCTGGATAGCCTTCACGTATGGCCTGGTGGCGAATCAGGGTGGCCTGGACAACATCTGGAAGGCGATCCAGGGCCTGCCCCTCATCGCCCAGGTGATCGTGTGGCTGCTGTTCCTGCCAGTCGCGGCCGGGCTGTGGATCTGGGAGGCGTCGTGGCCGCTGCTGGTCCGACTGCCCCTCGTGGCGGCATTGGCGGGCTGGAACATCTGGATGTTCTTCCCGTTCAAGAGCTGACGCCGTGCCTTACTGACTGCCCGCACGAGGACGCGCAAGACGGTCCGCCAACTCGGGTCCAGAAAGCACTTCATCGAACCGTGGCGGGACCGGATTCTCTCCGCGGAGCGTCTGACACGGGCGCGATGGTTCCGGACGGGATGACGCTCATGGGAGCTGGAGGTTCGGCCGTGGTCAGGCTGTTCGACGCGACATTCATGCTTGGCACCGTTCTCGTCCTTGTGGCGCTCGGCCTCGCCGTTGCGGCTGTGGCGCGCGACGACCTGCCGCTCATTGGCACAGGTGTCGGGGCGCTCATCGCCGTGGCTGTCATCGGGATGGCGGGGTGCGCCGTCGGCGGCATCTCACAGGCCCCGGTGGCAGGCTGGACGAGTCCGACGATCATCCTCGGCGTCGTTCTCGGTGTCCTCGCCCTGGTCGTCGTGGCCGCGGGCGTGTTCGGCTGGACCGGCGTCCTGCGGCCCGTTGCCCAGCTTGTCCCGGGTCAGTCCGGAGCCTTCGCGCCAGCCCGCGTGGCGATCGTGGCGTTAAGCGCGCTGATCGCCGTGAAGTGGCTCATCGCCACAGCCATGGCCGCAGTCGCGAAATGACAGCCCGGCGCCGCCGCCTGGCCGTCGCTGTTCGCGGCCGCGGGCGGACGCGATCGACGTCAGCCTGAGTCGCCTCTCGACCAGGTCTCGACCGACGCCGCCCGGCCGAACAGATAGCCCTGCCCGAAGCGAACGCCGATAGCGAGCAAGGCGGAGCGCTCGGAGTCGGTCTCGATACCCTCCGCGACCAGGCGCGCACCGAGCTCGGCCGCGAATTGATGGAAGCCCATGATGGCAGCCAGGCGCGCGGGATCGCGGTCGGCGCCCGCAACGAGGGATCGGTCTAGCTTGATCTCGTCCGGCCGAAGCTCGACGCAATGGCGGAGGCTTGCGAATCCGGCCCCCGCATCGTCGATGCTCCAGCGGACACCTGGGAAGCTCGTGAGGGCGGCCCGCAGCACCGAGTAGTCGTCGATCTGGTCGCGCTCGGAGATTTCGAGGGTGAGCGATCGTTGGCATCCTCCCAGAAGAGCGCGCAGGCCATTCGGCTCGAGGACGAGCGTTGGCGAGACGTTGAGGGCCACCGGGACGTCGGGTGGGAGCGCACGGGCAGACCTCAACGCCATCGCGAGCGTCGCCTGCTCGAGCTCTGGTGACAGCCCGACTGCTGCCGCCTCGGCGAATCGTCGTTCAGGTGGAGCGTTGTCATCGAACCGGGTCAGCGCCTCGTACGCGACGGTGAGGCCATCATCGAGAGAGACGATCGGCTGGAACACGGCCCGGAATCGTTGATGGGCGATGACCGCCCGAATCTCGGCCCGCAGGACGTCGGACTTCTCTCGCTCGCGCAGGTCGGGTCCGAGACGGGCCGACACGATGGCCCCCACCTCGGCGTACGTGCTCAAGTGACGCTCGAGCGCCGTGACACCGGCTGGCTGGCGTGTCGAGAGAACCATGAGCCCCCGGGTTTCACCGGCTGTCCTGAGCGGTTGGTAGGCGACCGCCGTGATCCCCACGCGGCTCAGCGCCAACCCGTAGCTTCCGTCCGCCTCGCGGGGATCCCAGGGTTCAACCCACGCCCCCTGCCGGGCCCGACGGCGCAGGTACCGCGCCCTCGTTGCCGGTAGGCGAACACCTGCTGTCAACGTTGGCACCGAGAGCCCTTCGGCGGCGAACAGGAAGACCAGCCCCCTGGGTCCGAAGCCGAGGATGCTCACGCGGTCGACATCAGGGAGATCCACGAGCTCGGTCGCAATCGCGCGGGCCTGGGCATCGAGCCCGAGCAGTGGGTCAAGCCCCTCGAGGGCGAGCTCGACGACGGCCCGCTCCCGATGTTCGCGCGCCGCTCGGTCCTCGAGCCGCCGCTCCGACGTCACATCGGTCGAGACGCCGATCAGGCTCGAGATCACCCCTCCCGCATCGCGGAGCGGCTCGACGACGGTCGCGAAGACGCGCCCGGCAAGCGCCAGGTCGACGAACAGCCGCTCTCCGCGCAACGCGCGCTCGAACTGAGCGAGGAGCCGAGTGGTGCCGGATTCCAGCTCGTCGAGACGCCGTCCAACGAGTTCCTCGCTGGTGCGTCCCACTGCCGCAAGGCCGGCACCACGGGCGAGCGTGATCGTCCCAGTCAGGTCGAGCGCCCAGACGATGACCGGCGCGCCGCCCACCACCGTGTCGAGCTCATGCCGCGTCCGCTCCAGTGCCTCTTCCGCAACCACCCGCGCGGTGACATCGCGGGCAATCCCCTCGACAGCGACCAGACGGCCGGCTCGATCAAGAACTGGCACGGGGGTGGACTCGAGCGCGGCCCAGGTCCCGTCTGTCCGCCGCCAGCGCCAGGTGGAGGGACGGATCGCGCGCGGATCGGTAGGCGTCGACCGCATCTCATCCAGATGGGCCGGATCGACGAGCCGGTATGCGAGCTCAGGATCCGCGTAGAGCTCCTCGGCCGTGACGCCGAGCAATCCCTCGACCGCTCGATTGACGAACTCGAGCCGCGGAGGGACGAGCCCGAAGCGATACACGACGTCAGGCAGGTGTTCGACGAGCCGTCGGAAGGGGATCCGCGTCCCGCGCGGGGCGTCCGGACGGAGGGATCCGGGGCCCCGCGCTGGACGGGCGCTCTCAAGGTCGGGCGGTTCGGCTGGCTTCGCTGCAGTCATCCGCGATGGCCCCCCAGACTCCGGGATGTCGGGCTCTTCGACGCGGCAGGCGGGGTGCCTGGGCTCGAACCAGGCAGATTCGGGCGCCTGTCACATCGACGGTTGTAGCCGTCGGGGCCGCGCATGTCCAAGACGTAGATTTGCTCGCAGCTACGCCACCAGGGTTATCGATCCCCCGGCGCACGCAGGCAAACGACCTGACAGCGCCCTGGCGTCATGCTCGGCAGGTCGGCCTTGTCAGGCCCGCCGTCGCCCGCGCGTTGGAACGATGCGTCGTCGTCTGGGCGATCTTGTTTCCGACACCGCCGACGCGCCCGACCTCGGCCGCCGCACCAGGTCAATGGCCCGCTGCACGGCCTTCGGATGGGGACCCTCCAGCCACAGCACAGCGAGCACGAAGTCGGGAGCATCGACGAGCGTAACGAGCCTGAGGCCCTTGGGTAACTGTCGGGCGATCGTTGGCGGCAAGATTGCGCACCCGGCGCCATCTGCCACGAGCGCGAGCACCGCGCTCAGCGCATTGGTCTCGATGACGATCTGGGGCGCAACGTCGCGCCCGGCGAACACGTAGTCGAAACAGCTCCGGAGCCCGGTGCCCGGTCGGGTCACGATGAAACGCTCCTGGGCAAGATCGCCAACGCCGACCGAATCCCTCTCTGCCAGCCGGTGATCCTGTGTGACCACGAGGGCATACCGTTCACGTCGGACGACGGTGTGGCCCAGGCCAGTCAGATCGATGCGATCCGGCAGGGTAACCATCGCGAGGTCGAGCTCGCCTCGGCGGAGCCCCGCGAGGGACTCGGAGGTGGGCCATTCGACGATCGAGACCTCGACTCCGGGGTTCTTGATCGTGTAGTCGCTCAGGTACCTGACCATCTGAGGATCGGCCTGGTGCCACCACGATGTCCGCAGGACGCCGCGCGTGCCCTGGTCGAACTCGCTCATCGCATCCGAGAGGTCGCTCAGCTCGGCCAACACGCGTCGCGCGCCAGAGAGGAATGCCTCGCCTGCGTCCGTGAGGGCGACATGCCGGCTCGTACGCTCGAAGAGACGAACGCCGAGCTCGTCCTCAAGATGCCGGATCGCGGCCGAAACGGCCGGCTGCGCGACATGGAGCTCGTTCGCTGCCCGCGTGAAGTTTCCGTGGCGGGCGACCGCGTCAACGAATTCGATCTGGCGGATATCCATGGCGCGCCACCCTCCGTGGGCTCCTGTCTCCCCAGTCCGTTGATCCGACTGCACCGTACTCCTCGGTTTCCGGTCGCGCACCCCGTGAACTCGTGCTTCTTGCGCGGACCGGCGCAGGCGCCAGTGGCGGCCTGCCCCTTGCATCCAGGCGATAATCGACGCGATGAAAGCGGCCGGGATCCGGGTCCTGGGTGGGCCGATCGAACGGCTGGAGCTTCCGGCTCCACCCCCGCCCGACGGCAACGAAGTGCTGATCGAGGTCAGGGCCGCCGGGATCGGGAACTGGGACGACCTCGTCCGCACCGGTGCATGGGACGTTGGCACAATTCCGCCGATGGCTTTGGGCGTGGAGGCGGCCGGCGTGGTGCGTGCGATCGGTGCCACGCAGACGCGGTTCGCCCTGGGAGATGAGGTCCTCGTCCATTCCGTACCGCTTCGCCACCACGGGGCCTGGGCGGAGTGGTTCCTCGCTCCAGGTGGTCACGTGGCGGCCAAGCCGGCAGGCCTCGACTGGGCCGTCGCGGGCGCCCTCCCGGTGCCAGCTCTCACGGCCAGCCAGGTCGTCTCGCGCCTCGGTAGCGGGAGCGGCGACGAGGCGCTGATCCACGGGGCCGGCGGCGTGACCGGCGGGCTGCTGGTGGCGCTCGCGGCCGCGACCGGCTGTCGCGTCGTGGCCACCTGCTCAGCCCGCGCCTCAGGACGCGTCCGCAGCTACGGGGCGAGCGACGTTGTTGATTACCATGCCGCTGACTGGCCTTCGCAGGCGCTGCGCGACACGTCCGGGCGGTTCTCGGTGGTCATCAACGCGGTGCGTGGTGCTTCCGCAGCGCTGCTGCCGCTGGTGGGGGACGGGGGACGCCTGGCGACCATCACTGGCGACCCGCCGCAGGGCGAGCGGGGCATCCTGGTGGTCGACGCCTACGTCGCCCCGGATGGACCGACCCTCGAGGGCGCCGTGGGTCAGCTCGTCGCACGAAGCCTTGCCATCCCGATCGCCGGCATCTACGGCCTCGGCGACGCAGCCTTTGCTCTCGACACCGTCGCGACTGGTCGCGCCGAGGGGGCATGCGTGGTCGATCCACGGAAGTGACGGCGGCCGTCCGCGGCTACTGTGGCCTGTCGTGGCCCCTCGGAGCTCCCTTCCGCGCACGCTTCTCATCGGGGGAGGCCTTCTCGCCCCACGCGTCGGTGATCTGCTTGAACACCTTGCCCATCCCCGGACGCATCAGGGCGCGGCGCTCCGCCTCGGCTTCGCGGTCGCGCCGGCGGTCGCGCGCGGCCTCGCGTGGATCGAGGGCGTCGTCGAGGTCCTCATCGACCTCGTCGCCATCCTCCGGTGCGTCCGGGTCGAGCTCGTCGTCAGGGGCGTCGTCGTCCACGGCGCCATCGTGGGCGTGCGCCTGATTGCCGTCAATCCCGTTGCGCGACGATCGAGAACGACAGCGGCACGCGCCCGCGCTCCTCGGGTCGTACGTCGCGGTGCCCGGCCCACCAGTCCACCGGATGCTCCGCGACCTCCTCCACGTGGAGACCGGCACCCAACAGCGCGGTCACGACCTGGCCCAGGGTCCACGCCCGGGCGAACTTCCACGCCTGGTCGTCCTCGGGGACCGAGATGCGGTCGATGTACTCGGGTGCCCAACCCTTCGAGGCCTCAGGCCCCGCGAAGTAGTCGTAATCGGTCAGCATCCAGTGCCCGTCGGCGTCGGCGTCGAACAGCCACTCCGCCGGGTGGCCGTCGAAGATCACGAGCCGCCCGGTGGGGGACAGGAGGCGCCGCAGCACGGCCGCCCACGCGTCGAGATCCTGGAGCCAGATGATCGCGCCGCGGCCCGTGTACACGAGGTCTCCGGTGCCGTCGAGCTCGTGCGGCGTGTCCAGGACGTCGCTCTCGATCCACCTGGCGGGCGCGCCCGTGGCTGCGGCGAGCCTCCCGGCGAGGTCGAGCATCCGCGGGCTGAAGTCGATGCCCACGACCTCGTCCGCGCCCAGGTTCCACAGCGAGAGCGTGTCTCGGCCACCGGCGCACTGGAGGTGGATTGCCCGGCGGCACCGGCCGTGGAGGTCGCCGATGAGGTCGGCCTCGACCGGCAGCAGGTTGGAGCCACCCGATCGGATCAGCGCGACGGCCTCATCGAACCAGCCCTCGTATCGCTCGGCGGCCTCGTCCCATGCCGCACGATTGGCCGCGTGCATCGCCCGGACGTCGGTGGTCTCGGCCGGCGTCGCGGGCCTGACGTTGCGGGTCTCGGCGGGGTCGACATCACGCATGCGATGATGGTAGCGGCCGAGCGGGCGTCGACCGCCGGCCGGGATCCGACCACCGGGACCCGCCGACGGGCCATGCGAAAGGCCGTCGCCCTCGCGACGGCCTCAGCGATCTGTGACGAAGGGCCTGCACGCGCTCGGCCCTGCCGGGTCACGGGGCCGGTGTGGTCATCCCCGCGACCGCGCCTGACTGCCCGCCCTGGCGTCGCTCGATATGTTCCCCGCGCGGGGGACCGTCGCCGTGTTGGAAGCACCGCGCGATGCGTCTTCGCTCGCGGTCAACCGACGCCGAGCCTGCCAGCGTCGTTGCGAGCCTGGCCAACCAGCCGTTCGCATCGTCATGTCTCGGTGACCTCCCGGGGGACGACCTCCGAAGGGGAGGGTGGGTTGTCCAGACCATTATCACCCGGTCCGCAAGACGTCCTCGCCGAGGAGCTGTTGCCGTCGTGGGTGCTGCCTGGCAACACGCAGCCGCGCCGCGCTCCGGCCCGCCATCGGCGGTAGGCTCCGCCGAGGAGGTGATGCCGGTGACCGAAGCGCCCCACGTCGTCGATGATCTGCTCGCCGAGGTGGCGCCGCCGCCGCACGGGATCCTGAGCCTGACGATCCACGACGGCAACGATCTGCGGCTCGTGCTGTTTGGGTTCGCAACGGGCGAGGAGCTGTCCGAGCACACCGCCGCCCGGCCCGCCGTGGTCCACGTGCTGACCGGCGACGCCGATGTCACGGTCGGGGAGCTGCGGCGCTCGCTGGGCCCGGGTGCCTGGATCCACATGCCGGCCAATACGAAACACTCGATCCGGGCCAGGTCACCGCTGACGATGGCGCTCTACCTGCTGGGCGCCACCGCTCGCAGCACAGAGGTGGACGCGCGCGGGGGACCGGCGCCCGCGTGACGTCGCAGCTCCCGGTCCACAGCAGCTCCGACATCCACCTCGCGGATGCGTTCGGGATGCCGGGCTGCCCGCTGTGCGGCGAGCGCGCGCGAACCGAGGCGGCGTTCCTCGAGGCGATCCTCGCGGAGAGCGTCAACGACGTCGGGTTTCGAGCGGACCTGGACACCGCCCGCGGCTTCTGCGCGCGGCATTCCAGGGCGATCCTGGAGGTCGATCGACGCCGCGCCGGGAGCCTCGGGGCGGCGATCCTGCTCCGGGCGACGCTGCGGATCCGGCTGGCGGAGCTGGTTGCCGCACACAGGGCGGGCGGACGATCACGGTCGAAACGGCTCGATGCGTCGGCGCGCCCGCCGGCCTGTCCCGTCTGTGACCGGATGACGCGTACCGAGACCGGGCTGATCGAAGGTCTTGTCAGGCTGACCGCCGAGCCGCCGTGGGCCGAGGCCGTCGCGGTCGCACCGCTGTGCCTCGATCACCTGCTGCCGCTGATGCGGGCCGGGACGGGCGCACCCGTCTGGCCGGGGATCGAGGCGCGTCAGCTGGCCAGGCTGCATGACCTCGTGACCGACCTGGCGGGCTATGCGCATGCGTCGAGTCACGACCGGCGCCACCTTCTGACCGATGCGCACCGGGCGTCGGTGGATGCGGGCGCAGCGGTGCTATCCGGCACGTCCGGCCCCGCTGTCGGATCCGCGAGCGAGGCCGCCGATGCCGCGGCTGCCCCCTCGCCGGTCGCGGGCCCGAGTGCCGCCGCCGTCCTGCTCACGGGCGCCTATGGATCGGGCAAGACCACCATCGCGATCGAGCTCGTCGACGTGGCGAGCGCCGCTGGTGTTGGCGTGGCAGCTATCGACCTCGACTGGCTGGGCTGGTACGGCGCGGACCTGGGCCACGACGAGCACGAGGACCCCCGGATCACGTTCGCAAACCTGCGCGCCGTCCGCGACACGTACCTGCGCGCCGGGGTCGACCGGCTGGTGCTGGCCTACGCGCTCCCAAGTGCCGGGCAGCTCCAGGCGATCCGCGACGCCGTGTCGATGCCGGTCACGGTGGTCCGGCTGGAGGTCCCGGCGGCCGAGATCGAGCGTCGGCTCACCGGCGACCCGAACGCGTCGCGCGCCGACGATCTCGCGCTCGCGCGACGCTGGCTGCGAGACGGGGTGGGCCTCGGGCTGGAGGATGCGACGCTTGCCGGCGACCGCTCCCCGACGGTCATCGCGCAGGAGATCGCGGACCTGCTCGGCTGGACGACGGCGTCGCCCGGACCGCCGGGTTCATCGGGATCCCCGTCCACCGACGCCTGAGCAGCGGGGCATATTGGGAAGCCAGGCCCGCCGGCGCTGGGCGAGCCGACCCGGGATTGGGATCCGCGGCTACGGGTAGAGCGCGTCGAAGGTCGCGCCGACCGACCGCGTGCGCGGCGGCCAGATGTCGCAGTTCTTGGTGAGGCTTCCCTCGACCCACGCCACGAGCGTCGCCTGTGTCCCCACATCCACGCCGCCGCGCGCTGCCACGGCGCGGATGCGGGCCAGGACCTGGTCCGTGGTGCCGGCGATCTGGGACGTCAACGCCAGTCGCTGATCTGACGACAGGGCGAGCCAGTCGCCGCACGCCATGGGGCCCGGATTCTCCGCCATCCCGCTGGCGGACACGACGAGGATCGCTCCCGCAAGGGCCACCGCGCATGCGACCGGCACGATCCTCATGCGGGGAGTCTCCACGGCGTGCTGGCGCTGTCAACGTCGCCAGCACCACTCCGATTGCTGTTTCCTGCCGCGCCTCAGCGCGTCGTCAGTGCGGCCACCACCAGCCCGTCGCGATCCTCGAACGAGAACCCGTGCTCCGCGAGCAGCTCACGCATCGGCGCGTTGTCCGGTGACAGCTGCGCGATCACGCGCCCGACGTGCTCCTTGCGGCTGACCGCGATGGCGGAGCGGAGCAGCTGGGCACCGATCCCGCGGCGCTGCCAGGCATCGGACACGATCAGCGTCAGGCTCTTGTCGTTGCTGGCGTGCACGCGCGACAACCGCGCGATCCCGGCGATCACCGGGCCGTCGGCGGTCGGCAGCTCGGCAACGAGCACGATCTCGCGGTCATAGTCGACGAAGCAGATCCGGGTCAGGCGCTCGTGCGCGGTCCGCTCGGCGAGGGCGAAATCGGTGCCGTAGCGGGCCTGAACGGTCTCGCGGGACAGCGCGGCGTGGAACCGGGCGAGGCCGGGCTCGTCCTCGGGCCGGATGGGGCGCACCTCGAACGGCACGCCGTCGCTGGTCACGTAGTCCCGCGCATAGTCGTGCGGGTACGGCCGGATCGCCAGCCGCGGCAGGTCGGCGTCATCGATGGTGGCCGGGTGAAGGACGACGCGGGCGTCGAGCGCGATGATCCGCTCGGGCGATGCCAGCAGCGGGTTGATGTCGATCTCGGCGATCCGGGGCTGCTCCGCGACCAGCTCGCTGAACCGGACAAGCAGCGCGGCGAGGACGTCGACGTCGATCGGCTTTCGACCCCGAACGCCGCGCAGCGCGCCGGCGATCCTGGTGTGCTCGATCAGGCGCCTGGCGAGGGTCGTGTTGAGCGGCGGAAGGGCAAGCGCGCGGTCGCGGAAGACCTCGACCAGCTGGCCGCCCATCCCGAACAGGAGGACCGGTCCGAACTGCGGATCGGGGCTGCTGCCCACGATCAGCTCGTAGCCGCTCCAGTTGATCATCGGCTGGATCGTGACGCCCTCGAAGTGCTCGGCGCCGGCCTTCGCCGTGACCGAGTCGCGGATCGTCTCGAATGCCTCGCAGACCGCCTCGGGCGTGCGCAGGTTGAGCACCACGCCACCGACGTCGGTCTTGTGGGTCACCGTCCGGCTGAGCAGCTTCGCGACCACCGGGTAGCCGATGTCATCCGCCGCCGCACAGGCCTCCTCCGGGGTGTGGGCGAGCTCGGTGTCGGTGATCGGGATCCCGTACGCGGCCAGGACCTTCTTGCTCTCGTACTCGGTGAGCAGGGTCCGGCCCTCGGCACTGACCTCCGCGATGATCCGGTCGACCTCCTCGCGGAACTCGCCGCGCTCCGGAGCGACGGGCAGCGACGGCGTCTCGTACAGCGCCTTGAGGTTGTTCGCGTACCGCCACATGTGGTTGAACAGCACGCACGCCGTGTCCGGGTAAGCGAACGTCGGGATGCCGGCCGCGCGCAGGATCGCCGCGCCCTCCTCGACGTCCGCGCCTCCCATCCACGACGCGAGCACCGGCTTGCCCTCGATCCGGGCGTGCTTGACCAGCGCCCGGGCTGTGGCCGTGGGGTCGGTCATCGCCTGGGGCGTGAGGATCACCAGCAGGCCATCGGTCTCGGGATCCGCCGCGGCGACCTCGAGCGCCTTCGCGTACCGCTCGGGCGGTGCGTCGCCGATGATGTCGATCGGGTTGTTGTGGCTCCAAACCGACGGCAGCACCGCGTTCAGGCGGTCCATGGTCTCGGGCGTGAGCTCGGTGAGCTCGCCGCCGCCGGAGATCAGGGCATCGGTCGCGAGCACGCCCGGCCCGCCCGCGTTGGTCACGATCGAAAGCCGCCGGCCCGCCGGCCGCGGCTGCTTGGCCAGGATCTCCGACACCTCGAACAGCTCGCTGATCGAGTTCACGCGCAGCACGCCGGCCCGCCGGAACGCGGCGTCCAGCACGTCGTCGGACCCGGTCAGCGAACCGGTGTGCGAGGCGGCGGCCTTCGCCGCCTGCGCGGTGCGACCGGGCTTGATCACGATGATCGGCTTGGTCAGCGCGACCTCGCGCGCGGACGACAGGAACGCCCGCGCGTCACCGATGGTCTCCATGTAGATGACGATGCTGTCGGTGTTGGGGTCGTCGCCGAGATAGTCGATGACGTCGCCCCAGCCCACGTCGAGCATCGAGCCCAGTGACACGATCGAGCTGAAGCCGACGTCCTCGTGCGCGGCCCAGTCCAGGATCGCGGTCAGCAGCGCGCCCGACTGGGACACGAAGCCGACCCGCCCGGCGGCCGCGATCCCCGCCGCGAACGTGGCGTTGAAGCCGCCCACCGGGTTCATGATCCCGAGGCAGTTGGGGCCGACGACGCGGATCCCGTATCGGCGCGCCGCGGCGAGCACCTGTCGCTCGAGCTCGACGCCCGTCTCGCCGATCTCCTTGAAGCCGGCGCTGATGATGATCACGCCGCGGACGCCCGCCTCGCCGCACTCCTCGACCAGGCCGGGTGCGGTTCCCGCCGGGGTCACGATCACGGCCAGGTCCACCGGCTCGCCGATCGCGCCGATCGACGGGTAGGCCTTGACGCCCAGGATCGCCGGGCGGGTCGGGTTGACCGGGTAGACGGTGCCGCCGAACGGCGACGACAGCAGGTTCCACAGGATCGTGCGACCCACGGAACCCGCCTTCTCGGTCGCCCCGATCACGGCGACCGACCGGGGATGGAAGATCGCGTCGAGCGGGTGGCGGTCGACGTGGAGGATGTCGGACGACGGGTCGGCGATCTTGGTTGCGAGCGACATCGGTGCGGGACCTCTGGGCGGGCGCCCCGGCGCGGGCGCGACTGGGCGGCGATGGAAGACGCGACCTCCACGCGGAGCGGCGGGTCGTGCGATGTCAAGGGTCGGCCAGGCGCCCGTCGATCACAAGGGGCCGGATGGCGAGTCGGCGGCCGATGCGGCCCCCGCGGAGGGGGCCGATCCGCCGGTGGTTCCCGGGACCGCGCCCCGTCAGCCTCCCGACACCGCGGGGATGACGTGGATGTCGTCACCCGGCGATACGGAGGCATCGAGACCGGATCGCTCGCCCGCGACGAACACGTTGAGATGGGTCCGGATCGCGGGTCCGGTATCGACCAGGCGGTTGCGCAGCCCGGGCACGCGCGAGTCGAGGTCGTCGATCACCTCGGCCACCGTCCGCCCGCTGGCCTCCATCCGGCGCTCGGTCCCCGGGAACAGGGCGACCAGCGACCGTGGCAGGTGGACCACGACAGGCGGCAGCGCCTCAGTCAAGAACGGCGGCCTCGACCGACCAGATCGGCGGCAGGTTGTCGGCGAGCACCGACCAGGTGCGGCCTTCGTCGGTGCTGCCGTAGACCCGGCCGGTGCTGGTCCCGAAGTACACGCCCACGGGATCCCGGTCATCCACGGCCATCGCCTCGCGGAGCACGCCCAGGTAGGCATCCTGCTGCGGCAGCCCGTCGCCGGCCCGGATCCACGTGTCGCCGCCATCGTGCGTTCGCCATACAGCCGCGCTGGCGTCGGGCATGTACCGGCCGCGATCGCCACCGTTGAGCGGGATCGTCCAGGCGGTCTGCGGATCGCGCGGATGGCTCGCCATCGGGAACCCGAAGTCTGACGGCAGCCCGGCGGTGACCTCCTCCCACTGGAGCCCGCCGTCCGAGGACCGGTACACGCCGCAGTGGTTCTGCTGGTACAGGTGCTCGCCGCCGTCGGCGGCCATGACGAGCTTGTGGACGCACTGTCCGAACTCCGGGTACCGGTCAGGGTGGAACTCCGCCCGGACGCCGCGATTGCGCGTCTCCCACGTGCGGCCACCATCGCGCGTCTCGAACGCGCCGACCGCGGACGCCGCGACCCACATCCGGTCGGGATCCTCGCGGTGGGGGACGATCGAGTGGAGGCACAGGCCGCCGGCCCCGGGCTGCCACTCGGGTCGTGTCGGATGGTTGGTCAGCCCCTCGACGTGCTCCCACGTGCGCCCGCCGTCGAGACTCCGGAACAGGCCCGCCGGCTCGACGCCCGCGTAGACCACGCCGTGCGCGGCCGTGACGTTCCACACGGTCGCCACCTTGGGGCCTGCGTCGCCATAGCTGAGCCCCTCGCTCGAATGCGTCCAGGTCGCACCCAGGTCATCACTCCGCCAGACCGCGGGTCCGTACCATGGGCTGCCGCCGCCGGCGAACAGTGCGCCCGAAGCCGCGTCCCGGGTGACGTCGTGGATCGGCCACCCGTCACACAAGGGTCCGCGAAGCGACCACGACCGGCGGTCGGCGTCGCCGTCGAGGACGAAGGCGCCTTTGGGGGTTCCGAGCAGCAGCGCATGTCGCGTGGCCATCGAGTTCCTCCTGGCGGGAAGGGCCCGCCCGTCCGTGCGTCCGGACAGGGTACGACGAAGCGCCGCGCGACGAGCGACGAGCTTCAGGCGACGAGCGACGAGCGTCGCGCGCCGATGCGTGCCCGGGCCGGCGACCGGCCCGTGATCAACCGGCCTCGCTCAGGCGATCCCCAGCCAGGCCGCCACCTGGTCGCGGGTCGGGATCCGGCCGGCCATCACGACCTCGCCGTCGATGACCAGCCCGGGCGTGGACAGCACGCCGCGCGCCGCGATCTCGGCGTAGTCCGTCACGTGACGGACCTCCGCGTCGAGTCCGGCGGCATCCACCACCTCGCGGACGACCTTCTCGACATGCTGGCACTTCTGGCAGCCGGATCCGAGGACCTCGATGACGTGCATGGTGATCTCCTTCAGGCGAGGAACAGGTTGAACCCGTAGCCGACGGCCAGGATGCCGGCGGCGACGATGACGACGAACACGGCCAGCAGCCGCGGCTTCATGACCCGCCGCAGGATGACCAGCTCCGGGAAGGACAGCGCCGTGACGGCCATCATGAATGCGAGGGCGGACCCGAGCGGGAGCCCCTTGCCCAGAAGCGCCTCGATCACCGGGATCGTGCCCGCCGCGTTGCTGTACAGCGGGACGCCGAGAGCAACCAGCGCCGGCACGGCGACGGGGTTGTCGCGGCCGCCGAGCTCCACGACGAGGTCCGTGGGCACGAACCCGTGGATCAGGGCGCCGACGGCGATCCCGGCCACGACGAACGGCCACACCCGGCGCACGATATCGACGGTGGATCGCCAGGCGTCCCGGATGCGCTCGTCGAGCGTGGGCCGGAGCGCGCCAATCCCCGCGCCCGCGCGGATCGTCCACACGTAGTCCTCGACATACCGCTCAAGGCCCAGCCGGCCGATGAGCAACCCGGCGACGATCGCAACGGTGAGGCCGGCGGCCATGTAGGCAAGCGCGATGCCGGGGCCGAACAGGCCCCACAGGAGGACCAGGGCGACCTCGTTGACCATCGGGCTGGCCACCAGGAACGCGAACGTGACGCCCAACGGGACGCCAGCCTCGACGAACCCGATGAACAGCGGGACGGCCGAGCACGAGCAGAACGGCGTCAGGACGCCGAAGCCGGCCGCGGCGACGGTGCCGGGCAGGATCCCGCGGCCGGCGAGGGTCCGCCGGACACGCTCGGGGGACACGAACGAGCGCAGGAACGACACGACGGTCACGATCCCGGTGAGCAGGAGCATGACCTTGGGCACGTCGTAGACGAAGAACGCGATCGCGTCGCCCGCCTGCGACCCGCGATCGAGCCCGAGCCCCTGGTACGCGAGCCAGTCGGCCGCGGGCAGGTTGATCTGCCATGCGACGACCCAGGCGACCGCGGCCAGGGCGACGATGAGCCCCAGCGGGAGGTGCGGACGGCGGGCCGCGATGGCCGTCATCGCAGCACCTCGTCGAGCGCGGCGCGTGCCCCGGCCACGGCATCGGCGTCGCGCTCGTAGTACAGGAACCGCGCGTTCGCCTGGTGGCGGCTGGCCCGCACGAGGCCGGCGTCACGGAGCCTCGCAAGATGGTTGCTGACGTTGTTCTCCCGCGCGCCCAGCGTCGCCGCAAGCTCGCACACGCAGTGCGGCCCGCCGGCGAGCAGGTGCAGGATCCCGGCCCGTACCGGATCGGCGAGCAGGGCCGCAGCCGCAGACGCGGCGGAGACGTCGGGCGCCGGCAGGTCCAGCCGGGGCGTGGGGATCACGGGCAGCTCTGTTGTCATGCGTGAAACATCTCACGCTGCGCTGAGATGTCGGATGGGCCGTTGGGTCACGACCTGGCGATCCGGATGGCCCGCCACAACCCGGGACCGCGGGCCGTTCAGGTGACCGATGACCCGTACCTTATAAGTGTCAATGACATATACCAGCAGTACACACATGCATGGTGCATGAATATCTCGAGACATGCCGCGAGGTTCGATGGGCGAATGAGCGAGATCGACCAGATCCAGACGTCGCTCCTTCGCGCGCTTGCCAGCCCGCACCGGCTGCGGATCGTCCAACTGCTGGGCGAGCGGCCGCACGAGGTCAACGAGCTGGCCCGCGAGCTCGGCATGGGGCAGGCGACAGTCTCACAGCACCTGGGCTCGATGCGGGCCGTCGGGCTCGTCGAGGCAACCCGAGACGGCCGCTCCGTCCGATACGGCCTGAGCGACCCCGAGATCCTCGCCGCCTGCGAGCTCATGCGCGCCGTCCTCGTCCGCCGCCTGTCATCGATGGGCGATCTCGCCAGCGCCGCCGGGCGCGCCACACCCACGACGGATCTCCCACGACGCGAGCCCGTCACCCCCAGCCAGGTAGGTCATCCGTGAGCGACACCCTGTCCATCGTCCTGTTCTCCGGCACGGCAGACAAGCTGCACGCCGCAGCGACGCTCGCCGCGGGCGCGGCAGCCATGGACCGCCCGGTCAACATCCTGCTCCAGTACTGGGCGCTCGACGCGTTCCGGTCCGAGCGGATCGAGGCGGATCAGGGCCTCGCCTTCGACGCGGGGGCACCCGGCAGGACCAAGCCAGTGGCGGGCACGGCCGCGATCCCCTGGCTCGAGACGTTCCGGATGGCCAAGGAGCTGGGCGAGGTCTCGATCCTGGCCTGCGCGGGGTCGCTCGAGGTGCTGGGCATCGACGCCACGACGCTCGACCCGCTGGTGGACGACTCGGGCGGGATCGCCACATTCCTCATGGCCGCCGAGGGCGGCCAGGTCCTGTTCATCTGACAGCTCCGTTCGGAGCGCAAGGCAAGGAGCGAACATTCATGGCCGATAGCGGAGAAGCTCGTGTTCATGGTGACGCACGGGCCGGACCATCCGGAGCAGGCGACCATCCCGTTCGTGATGGCGGGGGCCGCGCTGGCGTCGGACGTCGCACGTCGTGCTCGGGTTCCAGGCCAACGGCGTCGAGCTCGTCAGGACGCGGCGTCGCGGAAACGGTCGCGGCCGACGGGTTCCCGCCGCTGCGCCAAGCTCCTCGACGACGTCCGGGAGCTGGGCGCGCAGCTGCTCGTCTGCGGGCCGTGCATCAAGAGCCGCGGCATCGTCGCACCGGACGACCTGGTCGCCGGTGCCGAGGTCGTGGCCGCCGGCCGGTTCATGGCCGAGATCACGTCCGCAACCAACAGCCTCGTCTACTAGGAGATCGAATTCCGATGACTGCAACGCTACCTGTCCGAGCTCGAAGCCATCACCGCCGCCAAGGTCATCGACGCCCGTGGAGCCGCCTGCCCGGGCCCGCTGCTCGAGGCCAAGAAGGGCATGGGCACCGTGTCCCGTCGGGTCCGTGATCGAGATCTGGTCGACCGATCCGGTCACCAAGACCGACATCGGCGCCTGGTCGGCCAAGGTCGGCCACGAGTTCCTCGGCACCCTCGCGGCCGATGGCTACGACCGCGTGTTCGTCATTCGCCGCAAGTAGCCAGCCCGATTGGTCGCCGCGGGCGTACACGCACGCCCGCGGTCGACCCGATCGACCAGGAGTCAGCGTCCGATGACAGCCCCCGTCGAGACCGAGCCGCGAGCCTCCGGAGACACCTTCGTCCCCAGGATCCTCGTGTTCTCCACGAACAACATCTCCGACCCGGGGATCGACCTGGCCGGCAGCTCGCACATGCACTACTCGCCGGGCGTCGACGTCATCGGCCTGCCGTGCACGAGCGGGATCCGTCCGTCGTGGATCCTGCACGCGCTGCAGACCGGGTTCGACGGCGTGTTCGTCGCGTCCGACGGCGACGAGTGCGCCTACCTGCCCGACTGCGCCGAGCGCTCGTCGCGGATCATGAGCCAGTCGCAGGCGCGGCTGCGCGAGCTCGGGATCGATCCGCAGCGGCTGCGGATGGCGGCCATCTGCTCGGTCTGCGCCGAGCCATTCACACGGCACGTCCAGGGGTTCTCGACGGCCCTCGCGGCGCTCGGCCCGGCGGTGACGAGGTGACGGCGATGACCCAGACCTGCGACCTGCCCGAGACCGCCGGGGAGCGGTACGACGTCCTCGTCGTCGGCAGCGGCATCGGCGGCATGGAGTCGGCCCTCAAGCTCGGCGACATGGGCTACAAGGTCCTGCTGGTCGAGAAGGAGGCCAGCGTGGGCGGGAAGATGATCCTGCTCAGCAAGGTGTTCCCGACCCTCGACTGCGCGAGCTGCATCTCGACGCCCAAGATGGCGGCGACGATCCATCACCCGAACATCACGGCGATGACCTACAGCCGGGTGGACGGGATCCGGCGGTCGCCGACGGCCGCTTCCACGCCTCGGTCACCCAGAAGGCGCGCTACGTCGACGAGGCGACCTGCACCGGCTGCGCGAAGTGCGAGACGGCGTGCACCGTCGCCGTGCCCGACCAGTTCAACGCCGACCTCGTGGCCCGCCGCGCGGCCGCTACATCGCGTTCCCGCAGGCGGTGCCCAAGAAGGCCGTCATCGACCGCGCCGGCAGCTCGCCGTGCTCGTTCGCCTGCCCGGCCGGGATCCAGGCGCACGGCTACGTGTCGCTGATCCGGAGCGGCGAGTACGAGAAGGCGTATCGGCTGGTGCTCGACGCGACGCCGCTCGTGGGCACGCTCGGGCGCGCCTGCTACGCGCCGTGCGAAGCGGAGTGCACCCGCGGCTCGCTCGAGGGGACGCTGCCGATCCGGCGGCTCAAGCGGTTCGTGTCCGACGCGCACGACGCGACGCGGCGACGGACCCGGGATCGAGCGTCGCGCCGCCCAACGGCACGCAGGGTCGCCATCGTGGGCTCCGGGCCCGCCGGGCCTGACCGCGGCCTGGCAGCTCGCCCGCAAGGGCTACGGCGTGAAGATCTTCGAGGCGGCCCCCGAGCCCGGCGGCTACCTCCGGCTCGCCATCCCGTCGTACCGCCTGCCCGAGGCGGTCGTCGAGCGCGACATCGACAACGTGCGCGCGATCGGGGTCGAGATCGCGACGAGCTCGCCGCGTCCGCGACCTCGAGGGCCTCAAGACTGACGGGTTCGATGCGGTCCTCGTCGCGACCGGCACCAACCGCTCCACGAACCTGGGCGTGCCGGGCGAGGATCGCCTGGGCGTGCTGGGTGGAACCGACTTCCTGCGCAAGGTCAAGCTCGACGAGCCGCTGGACGTCGCCGGCCGCCGCGTGGTCGTCGTCGGCGGCGGCAACGTCGCCATGGACGTCGCGCGAACCGCGCGCCGCCTCGGCGCCGCGTCGCGTGACCGTCGCCTACCGGCGTGGCCGGGACGAGATGCCCGCCCACCACGTCGAGGCCGACGACGCCGAGAAGGAAGGCGTCGTGTTCAGCCTCCAGGTCGCCCCGGCCGAGGTCGCTGGGTGACGAGAACGGCGCCGTCAGCGGACTGCGCTGCACCCGGATGGCGCTCGGCGCGCCCGATGCCTCCGGTCGCCGAAGCCCCGAGCCCATCCCGGGCAGCGAGTTCACGCTGCCGTGCGAGATCATCGTGAGCGCGATCGGGATGACCGCCGACACCAGCGCCTTCGCCGGTGGGCTCGCCACGAGCCCGCGCGGCCTCCTGGTCGCCGACCCGGCGACCTGCCAGACCGCGACGCCCTTCATCTTCGCCGCCGGCGACGTCGTCAACGGGCCGACCGACATCACCCGCGCCGTCGGCGAGGGCCGCCGGGCGGCGCACATGATCGACCGCTGGCTCGACCGGCGGCATGCTCGACGGCTTCGACGACCGGCTGCCGGTCGTCGACAAGGAGCAGGTGCTGGCGCGCCAGAAGACCTACTCGCTGCGACGCCCCGCGTCCGAGGGCACCGACCCTGGTCGCGGCGCCAACCGACTTCCGCGAGGTGGAGGCGCCGCTCAGCGAGGCGGAGGCCCGCGAGGCCGCGGGGCGCTGCCTGGACTGCGCCGTGTGCTCGGAGTGCTCCGAGTGCGTCGCCGCGTGCCCGGTCGACGGCTGCATCGACCTCCACGCGCGCGACAAGCAGCACGAGGTCGAGGTCGGCGCGGTCGTCGTGTCGACCGGCTTCAAGCTGTTCGCCGCCGACCTCAAGCCCGAGTACGGCTTCGGCCGCTTCAAGAACGTGATCACCGGGATGCAGATGGACCGCCTGCTGGCGCCCACCCGGCCGTTCAACACGATCCTGCGCCCGGGTGACGGCAAGGTGCCGGACCGGATCGCCTACATCCTGTGCACCGGGTCGCGCGACGAGACGGTGGGCAACCCGCTGTGCTCGCGCTTCTGCTGCATGTACTCCATCAAGCAGAACCAGCTGCTCATGGGCGCCCTGCCGCTGGCCGACGTGACTGTCCACTACATGGACATCCGGGCCCCTGGCAAGCGCTACGACGAGTTCTACGAGCAGGCGAAGTCGATGGGCGCCAACTACGTCAAGGGCCGCGTCGCCGACGTCACGGGAGCAGCCCAACGGCGACCTCGTGCTCAAGTACGAGGACATCGAGAACGGCGGCGGCATCGTCGAGGCCGAGTACGACCTGGTCGTGCTGGCGGTGGGCGTGCAGCCCAACCGCGATGCGGAGCAGCTGTTCGAGGTCGAGGAGCTGTCGCTCGACGAATGGAACTACGTGGACGAGCCCGAGGAGGACCTGAATCCCGGCCAGACGAGCATCCCGGGGGTCTACGTGGCCGGCGCCGCGTCGGGCGCCAAGGACATCGCCGACTCGATCCTCCACGCCGGCGCCGCGGTCGCCCAGGTCGCCGCCCACCTCGAGGCGACAGGGTCGAGACCCTGGAGATCGAGATGGTGCCGGCATGAACGACGACGACCGCGCTCAACGGCCGTCAACCGAGTCCGGCCCAGGGCGACAACGCCGACATGGACGGCCCCACGGGGCGCCGCATCGGCGTCTACGTCTGCCACTGCGGCGGCAACATCTCCGACTACGTCGATGTCGAGAAGGTCATCGCGGACATCCAGCGATGCCGGCGATGTCGTCGTCGCCAAGACCGCGATGTTCACCTGCTCCGACGCCACCCAGCAGGAGATGGTCGCGGACATCGAGGGCCAGCAGCTCGACGGCCTGGTCGTCGCGTCGTGCTCGCCGAAGCTCCACACCTACACGTTCCGCGGCGTCGCCTCGCGCGCCGGCCTCAACCCCTACGAGTACACCCAGGTGAACATCCGGGAGCAGTGCTCGTGGGTCCACACCGACGACCAGGCGGCCGCGACCGACAAGGCGACCGCGCTGGTTCGCGCCGGGCATCGCCCGGACGCGGCTGAACACGGTCCCGCTCGAGCCGCTCGTCGTCGAGACCATCCCGCACACGCTCGTCATCGGCGGCGGCATCGCCGGCCTGCGCGCCGCGGTCGGCCTCGCCGACATCGGCCTCGAGGTCACGCTGGTCGAGCGCGAGCTGACGCTCGGTGGCTGGGTCGGCCGGTTCGGCACGATGTTCCCCCACGATCAGGACGGTCGCGAGCTGATCGGCGACCTGGTCGCCGAGATCCGCAAGCGGCCGTCGATCACCGTGCTGACCGGCGCCGAGATGGTCGGCAAGGCCGGCAGCTTCGGCAACTACGAGGTCGACGATCCGGGTCGGCGGCGAGGGCGCCGGCACGATCCAGGTCGCCGTCGGCTCGATCATCGTCGCCACCGGGTTCGACAGCTACCAGCCCGATGCCGGCGAGTTCGGCTACGGCATGGACGGCGTCGTCACCCTGCCCGAGTTCAAGGAGCTGGTCGACGGCGTCGAGCGGAGGCGCTGCGCTGGCACGGCCGGCCCGTCCGCAGCGTCGCCTACGTCTACTGCGTCGGCAGCCGCGGGACCGCCGGGTGCGCCAACGCCTACTGCTCGCGCTTCTGCTGCGCCGCGACCGTGCCAGACCGCGATCCAGGTCGTCGGGGCTCGATCCGGCGATCCGCCAGTACCACCTCTACCGCGACATGCGGACGTACGGCAAGTTCGAGCCGCTGTACACCGAGGCGCGCAAGGCCGGCTCGGTATTCCTCAAGTTCGCCGATGACGCGCCGCCGGCCGTCGACGCGCGCGACGGATGGCGGCCTCACGGTGACCGTCACGCGACCTGCTCACCGAGCGCACGGAGCTCGCGCTCCCGGTCGACCTCGTCGTCCTCGTCACGGGCATGGTGCCGCGCGACAACCACGACCTGGTGGACGTGCTCAAGCTGCCCGCCGGCACCGACGGGTTCTTCAACGAGATCCACCCCAAGCTGCGCCCGGTCGAGACGGTCGTGGACGGCGTGCTGATCGCGGGCGCCTGCCAGGGCCCGAAGACGTCCGCCGAGTGCGTGGCCTCGGGCCTCGCAGCGGTGACCCAGAGCGCGGCCATGCTGAGAAGGGATTCGCCGAGCTCGATCCGCTCGTCGCGATGGTGGACCCCGACGCCTGCACTGCCTGCGGCGACTGCCTGACGGCCTGCCCGTACGAGGCCATCGCGATGGCCGAGGAGGGCGGCCGGCACTTGGCCGTGATCAGCCCGACCGGCTGCAAGGGCTGCGGCGGCTGCGTCCCGATCTGCCCCGAGAACGCCATCGACCTGCTCGGCTATACCGATGCCCAGGTCACCGCGATGATCGACAGCCTGGTGGAGGTACCGGTCGATGACGAACCCGAACGCAGGGAGATCCGCGAGATCATCCGCGAGGAGCCCGTCATGCGCGGTCGCATCCTCGCCGTGCTCGCAGGACGGCCCGCGGACCGTGCCGGAGATCGCCACCGCCATCGACGCCCCACCCACGAGGTCGTGTTCTGGGTCATGGGCATGCGCCGCTACGGCTGGCTGGCCGAGATCAAGGCAGCGCGGCGTCGACGGCTACTTCAGTACGAGCCCACCGGGCGGGTGTCCTGATGACCGCCATGAGAGGGTGCCACGCAGCCACCGAGTGACACCGGCCTCTACCCGGACCTCCAGGCTTCGGCGCAACCGACATCAGCGCCTGCTTCAGCTGCGGCACCTGCACCGCGATCTGCCCGCTGTCGACAGACGATGCGACCTTCCCGCGCCGGATCATCCGCTACGCCCAGGTGGGCATGAAGGACGCGCTGCTGTCCAGCAAGGAGCTGTGGTCGTGCTACCAGTGCGGCGAGTGCTCCGAGACGCTGCCCCACCCAGGCCGATCCCAGCGAGTTCATGGCGGCCGCACGCCGCTACGCGATCGCGAGCTACGACCGGACCCGGCTGGCCCGGACGATGTACATGCGGCCCGTCGGCGCCATCGTGATCGCGGTCGCTCCTGGCCGCGTTCTTCGCCCTGTTCATGTACTCGGCCCACGGGCCGCAGAGCGGCGAGTCGCTGGCGATCTTCGAGTTCATCCCGACGGAGCTGATCCACAACACCGGCATCGTGGTGATGGTCATGGTCGTCCTGGCCGGGCTGGCCGGCATCGCGCACCATGGCCCGCGCATCGGCCGGCGCGAAGGCGTTGGGCTGGGATCGTGTTCGGCAGCCGGGCGGCGGTTCGCCGCACCGCTCGGGCCGCCTGGGTGGCGATCGGGCGCGAGTCGCTGGGCCAGCGTCGTTCGCGCCGAGTGCGACGCGGACCCGACCGGCGTGCCCTGGTATCGGCGCCGAGGTTCGTCCACGCGCGGCCGTGTGGGGCTTCATCGGCCTGCTCGCCGCGACCGTCCTCGACTACGGCCTGGCCATCCTCGGCATCAAGGAGACCGGTACACCGGTGCCGATCTGGTACCCGTCCGGCTGCTGGGGACGGTTGCCGGCCTGCTCCTGTACGGCGTACGGTGCTGATCATCGACCGCTACCGCGCGGCGAACCGGTCGGTCGCTCGTCGACCAACGCCGACTGGATGCTGCTCGTGCTGCTGTGGGTCACCGGGGTGACCGGATTCGTCCTCGAGCTCGCGCTGTACCTGCCCGGCGCGCCCGCCTGGGGCTACTGGGTGTTCCTGGTCCACGTCGCCGTGGCGATGGAGCTCGTGCTGCTCGCCCCGTTCATGAAGCTCGCGCACGCGGTCTACCGGCCGGTTGCGCTGTTCTTCGTCGCGCTCGCCGACCAGCCCGGTGAGGAGGCCGCTTGACCAACGCCGCCGACACCCCATCCCGGCTGCCGCGAGCGGGCCGGCCCGGCCACCGAGGAGACCAAGATGACCCGACCCTCCCGCAGGTCACGCACGAGCACCACGAGCGACTCATGCCCACGTCGACCAGATGCCGGCGATCGGCGAACGCTGCTCGCCGCGCCCGCGGACCGGGTGCGGACGCAGCTCCAGGAGCTGGGCACGTTCCTCAACGCCACGCTGCTGCCGCACGTGGCGGCCGCCGAGGCCTCGATCTACCCGGAGCTCGAGCGGATGCTCCAGAACCGGCACTCGATGGCGCCGATGCGCCGCGAGCACGACCAGATCCGCCTGCTGGTGGCCGAGATCGTGAAGCTGTCCGCGGACCTCGATACCCGCCACGTCACCATCGGCCGCGCGATCGCGCTGCGGCGCGTCGTGTTCCAGCTCTACGCGCTGCTCAAGGTGCACCTCGCCGAGGAGGAGACGTACATCCGGCTCGTCGAGCACGGCGTCACCGCCGACGTGAACGAGCTGCTGGCGGCGGCGATGGCCCACCCCGCGGTCCCGGAGGCCTGACCCGGGTGCCGGTCCGGTCGCCCGACCGCGGCGCGATCCTCGCCCGGTTATAGTCCAGCGGCATATGGGTGCCACGAGCCGCGCTGCGCAACCCGCCGACGCCATCGGGGATGTCGAGGAGGAGGAGGCCGCCTCCGGAGCCGGCAAGGCCGCGTCCGACGGGACGGCGCCCCGGATCGCGTCCGGCGTCGACGAGGCCGGCGTTCCGATCCACCGCGGCTGGGCGCCGCAGGGCGGGCACCACCGCTGGATGGAGCCGTTCGTGCTCGCGATCCTGGCCGGCGGCGGTGCGCACGGCTACGCCATCATCGGCGACCTGGGCCAGATGGGGATCACCAACGGCCCGGTGGACGTCGGCCAGGTCTACCGGACGCTGCGTGATCTCGAGGAGACGGGCCAGGTCCGGTCGTCATGGTCGACCGAGGGCACGGGTCCGGCGCGCCGCGACTACGAGCTCACGCCGGCCGGGTACGCGACGCTCGACGAATGGGCCGCCCTGATGAAGGAACGCGCCCGCCTGATCGCGGAGTTCGACGCGCGCTACCTCGAATGGGTCGCGGTACCCAGGAAGTAGGGTCCGTCCTGCTCGCCGCGGCGGTGTGTGCCTACAGCGGCTGCGTCATCGCGTGGTCGATCCCGCGCGCGAGCGCGTCCTTCTGCTCGTCGGACAGGTGCTGCTCGAGGACGCCGACGTACAGCTCCTCCTCGGCGATGTGGACCTTGAGGATCGAGTACAGCCGGTAGAGCGCGCGCCGCAGCGCGAGCGCCTCGACGCCGGTCAGACGGCAACCCTCGACGTGCTGCCGGTAATGGCCGAGCTCCTCGATCAGGCCGCGCATGGCGCGGTGCTCCTCGCGCATCGGCGTCATCGAGTGCCGGCCGCCCATGAGCGTCTCGAGCTGCCCGTACAGCAGCGTCTCGAACGTCTCCATCTGGGGGATGAGCTGGCGCGTGATGATGAGGTACTCCTCCTCGAACACGCCGTGGATCGCCTCGCAGTCCACCTCGCCGATCATCTCGGCCAGCACGCGCAGCTGGTCGACGTGGGGCATCAGGCGGGCGTTGTGATCGTTGCTGGTTGCCCGGAGGGACAGCATCTGGGGCAGCTCCTGAAGGGTCGCGACATCGGGGGCGACGGCTCGACGATCGCACCAGTGTCGCCGGTTTCGACAATGCCGGGTGTCACGTTGGCGGGACCGGACGGCCCGGTCCGTTTGCGTCGTGGCGTACTGCGCGACCCGCCCATCGCCGGCCGCAGTTCCCGTGCTTGACCTTCGAGCCACTTGAAGGTCTACGCTGTGCGACATGGATGGACAGGGAGGCCGCAGGGGCATGCGCGTATCGGAGCTCGCCCGTCGCGCCGGCGTCGCGGCGTCGGCCGTGCGCTGGTACGAGACGTCGGGGGTTCTGCCGCATCCCGACCGGGCGGGCAACGGCTACCGCACGTACGGGGAGGCCGATCTCGCCCGGCTCCGCCTGGTCGTCGCGCTGCGCAGCCTCGGGCTGGTGCCCGCCGAGGCCGGCCGGCTGGCAGGGCTGTGCCTCGAGCACGGCGCCATCGACGCCGGGCTGGCCCCGGTCCTCGCCGAGCAGCGACGGGTCATCGCACGGAGACGTGATGACCTCGACCGGCTCGAGGGCCAGCTGCTGGACCTGGAGATGACGATCGCGGCCGCGGGCCGCGCAACCCGCAGGGAGGTATCCGTGGCCCCGATCCGCGTGCTGTTCGTGTGCACCCACAACTCCGCGAGGAGCCAGATCGCCGAGGCGCTGCTCCAGCGCCATGGCGGTGCAGATTTCGAGGTCTTCTCGGCGGGGACGGAGGCGACCCGCGTCAACCCGTTCGCGGTCCGAGTCCTGGCGGAGCAGGGGATCGACTGGTCGGCCGCCCGCAGCAAGGTGATCACGGAGTTCCTCGACCAGCAGTTCGACTACGTCATCACGGTCTGCGACCGCGCCCGCGAGACGTGTCCCGTGTTCCCGGGCTCGACCAACACGCTCCACTGGGGACTCGACGACCCGTCCGAGGTCGAGGGCACGGACGAGCAGCGGCTGGCCGCCTTCCGGCGCACGGAGATGGAGGTCACCAGCCGCCTGCGCCCGTTCATCGAGGTTGCCAGACGCGCCGCCCGCCGTGCGCCGCGCGCGGCCGCCGCCGGCTGATCGCCCCCGCCTCGACGGCAGTACGCCGGGGTGGGAGACTGGGCGCCCGGCTGGGAGCCCGTAGCAGCGAGGATGTCGATGAGCGAGCCGCACCCCCTGGTCGCCCAGCTGCGCTTCACCCGGTCCGAGTTCGAGCGCGGCATCCGCGACGTTCCCGAGGCGCACGCCCGGATCCGCCTGGGTCCGATGAACTGCCTCAGCTGGAACATCGGACATCTCGGCGCCCACGAGCAGCGCCAGTTCCTGACCCTGGCCCAGGGCCTGACCCCGTTCGCCGACATCGAGCGTGAGTTCTCCTACGGCGCCCCCGGTTCCACCCCGGAGCTGTCACAGGTGCTCGAGGCGTGGCATGCGATCACGGCTGCGGCCGATCTGTGGCTCGATTCGCTGACCACGCAGGCGCTTCAGGAGCGCCCCGTCCGCGACGGCCGGACCACGCGGCGCACCGTTGGCAACATGCTCCAGCGCGCCATCTACCACTACTGGTTCCACACCGGCGAGAACCTCGCGATCCGGCAGCAGCTGGGCCACACCGCGCTGCCCGAGTTCGTTGGTGCCCTCGACGACGAGGCACCGTATCGCCCGGACGGGCCGGCGTGACAGGCGCCGCGAGACGCGCGCGGGGCCGAGCGCGATGAACGGATCTGCAGCGCCCTTCGCCGGCTTCACCCCGGAGGCCATCCAGTTCCTGGCCGACCTCGCCCAGAACAACGATCGGGCCTGGTTCCAGCCGCGCAAGGCCGACTACGAGCGGCTGCTCCGGGAGCCCATGGCGGCCCTCATCGAGGCGCTCGCGGAGCGGCTCGCGCTGCGCGGGATCCCCCTCGACGCGGACCCGAAGCGTTCCCCGTTCCGGATCTACCGGGACACGCGATTCAGCCGGGACAAGTCGCCGTACAAGACGGGCGTCGGAGCGAGCTTCGCCTGGCTCGGTCAGCCGGTCACGGGCGGCGACTCCACGCCACCCGCCGAGCGGGGGAGCGGCGGCTACTTCCATTTCCAGCCGGGCGAGATGTTCGTGGGTGGCGGCATGTGGATGCCCGACCGGCACCGGTTGGTGGCCTTCCGACAGGCGGTGCTGGCGGAGCCCGAGCGCGTGCGGGCGGCGCTCGAGGACCCGGGCTTCGTTGCCTGGTTCGGCGAGGTCAGGCCCCACGAGTCGCTGCGCCGCATCCCGCCCGGGTTTCCCCACGACCACCCGATGGCCGACCTGTTCCGCTGGAAGGACGTGGTCTTCGGACGCCCGCTCGCGGACACCGAGGTGTGCGACCCGGGGCTGCCGGACCTGCTGGCCGATGGATTCGCGGCGGCGAACCCTGTGTTCCGGTTCCTCGCGACCCTGGGCTAGGGGATCCGGCGCGGCCAACTCAGGCAGGCGTTCGGCGCATTTCGCCGTCTCGCTGCGTGGCATGATCAACCGATGGACCCCTTGGCCCCGGTCACGGTCCCGCCCACCCCGGGCGAGGTCGCGCGCCGCGTCCGCGGCCTGGGTGGCGTGCCGTGGCGCCGCCTGCTCGGCTACCTGCGCCCGCACCTGCTCCCGTTCTCGGTGGCGATCGGCGGGCTGCTGCTCGGATCCGGCCTCGCGCTCCTGGTGCCGCTGGTCGTCGCCGGGCTCGTCACCTCGGTCGTCGCGGGCGGCGACGCCGCGGGCCTCGACCGGCTGATCGTCGGCCTGGTGGTCCTGTTCCTCGCCCAGTCGCTGGGCGGGTTCGTCCAGTCCTACCTGCTGGGCGTGGTGGGGGAGCGGATCGTCGCCCAGCTCCGCGGCGAGCTGTTCGCGCGGCTGGTGACGCTGTCGCTCGACTTCCACGCGCGGAACCGGGTGGGCGAGCTGGTGTCGCGGCTGTCGAGCGACGTGACGCTGATCCGGACGATGCTGACCCAGACGACGACGGCGCTGCTGTCGTCGGTGATCGGCCTGGTCGGGTGCGATCGTGATCCTGTTCACGCTGAGCCCGATGCTGCTTGCTGGTCGCGCTGCTCCTCGCGCCGGCGCTGATCGTCGTCGCCCTCGTGTTCGGTCGCCCGCTCCAGCGGGTGAGCACCGAGGTCCAGGACGCGATCGCCCGGAGCACGGTGACCGCCGAGGAGGCGCTGTCGCGGGATCCGCGTCGTCGAGAGCTACGTCCGCGAGGCGTGGGAGGTCGAGCGCTACGGCGCCGACCTGCGCGGGCGTCGTCGCGGCCGGGCTCCCGGCTCGCGCTGTGGCGGGCGGGGTTCGGGGGGCTGATGGGCTTCCTGGGCTTCGGGGCGATCGCCGTCCTGCTGTGGTACACCGGGCACCGGGTGATCGACGGCACCCTGGGCATCGGCACGCTGACCGGGTTCCTGCTCTACGGGGTCACGATCGGCGCCAGCCTGGCCACGATCGCCGGCCTGTACGGCCAGTTCCGCGAGGGGACGGGGGCGGTGACGCGCGTGTTCGAGATCATCGACACCGAGCCCACCATCGTCGACGCACCCGACGCGACGGCCATCGGGCCGGTCGCGGGCCGGATCGCGCTCGAGGGCGTGTCGTTCGCCTACGACGGCAGTCGCGCGGTCCTGCGCGACGCTCACCCTCGACATCGCGCCCGGGCGAGGTGCTCGCGCTGGTCGGGCCGTCGGGCTCGGGCAAGACGACGCTGGTCGGCCTCCTGCCCCGCCTGTGGGACGTGACGCTCGGGCGCCATCCGCATCGATGGGCATCGACATCCGGGAGGTCACGACCGCGAGCCTCCGCAGCGCAGATCGGGCTGGTGCCCCAGGAGGCGATCCTGTTCGGCGGCTCGGTGCGCGACAACATCCGGTACGGCCGCCTGGACGCGTCCGAGGACGAGATTCGCGCCGCGGCCCGCGCCGCGAACGCGGACGACTTCATCACCGCGCTGCCGCACGGGCTACGAGACGCCGGTCGGCGACCGGGGCTCGCGGCTGTCCGGCGGCCAGCGCCAGCGGATCGCGATCGCCCGGGCCATCCTCAAGGACCCGCCGATCCTGCTGCTCGACGAGGCGACGAGCTCGCTCGACAACGAATCGGAGCGCCTCGTCCAGGAGGCGCTGGACCGCCTGATGGACGGCCGGACGACGATCATCGTCGCCCACCGGCTGTCGACGATCCGCGGCGCCGACCGGATCGCGGTCCTCGACGACGGCTGGCTGGTGGAGCTCGGCACGCACGACGAGCTGCTGGCGCCGTGACGGGCTGTACGCGCGGCTGTACCGGCTCCAGTTCACGGAGCGTGCGTCGCCCGCAGTCGAGGCGGCGGGCGATCCGAGGCGGGCCACGCTGGCCGGCGCCGATCTCGCCGGCTGAACGGCGTTATTCCGGTGCGCCCCGGACCGCGAAAGACGGATGCAATGTTCCGGCGATCGGCCCACGATCGACGGTGAAGCGGATATGCAACAAGGAAGGACAGGCCTTCGGGGGACAATCGACACCCACGTCCCCAGCCCACCGGCGGACGAGCGCGAGCCGGTGGCCCCAGGAGGAATCGCATGCGTCCCAGAACCAGTCGTGCAGGGATCCGGAAGCGAACCACGCTTGCCCTGATCGTCGCGGGGATCTTCGCTGCCCAGGCGGGCGCGGTCTCGGCCGCGAACGGTCAATCGAGCGCGCACAGCCAGTCGTGGCAGAACTTCGATCACGTGTTCGTGATCATGATGGAGAACACCGGCTCGGACAGCCTGATCGGCAACACGGCAGATGCGCCATGGATCAACCAGGCCGTCGACACGTACGGGTTTGCGAGCAACTACTACGGCGTGACGCACCCGAGCCAGCCGAACTACGTCGCGGTGACATCCGGATCGACCCAGGGGGTGGCCGATGACAACGACACCACCGTCGATGCGGTGAACATCGTCGACCAGCTGGAGTCGCACGGGAAGACGTGGACCGACTACCAGCAGGCGCTGGACCTGTGCAACGGTGACAAGCTCGCCCATTCATGCGGGGCGCACGGCACGATCGACCAGGACCTGTACGAGCGCAAGCACAACCCCTTCGTCTCGTACAAGGATGTGCAGAGCAACGATGCCCGGATGGCAAATGTCGTGGACTACTCACAGCTGGCCACGGACCTCGCCAGCGGCACGGTCGCGAACTACAGCTTCATCGCCCCCGACCAGTGCCATGACATGCACGGGCGCTTCATCGACCCCGGCGTCAGCGCTGACACGGACTGCCGCTATCCGCCGGAAGGCGAGCTCAATCACGGCCTGATCGCGGCCGGCGACACGTTCCTCGAGGACACGGTGGGGATGATCATGAACTCGTCGGCGTGGACCGAGAACTCGGTCATCTTCGTCACCTGGGACGAGAGCGACTTCACGAACTCGCCGACCGACTTCGGGTTCGGTGACACCAGCGGCTGCTGCACGGCGAACCCGGGTGGCGGCCACGTCGTCACGCTCGTGATCTCGTCGACCCACGGCGACGCCCGGCAGTCCAGCCGCGCCTACAACCACTACTCGCTGCTGGGTACGATCCAGGATGCCTGGCACCTCGGCTGCCTGGGCGCGACCTGTGACAAGGCGGACGTCCACCGGATGACCGACCTCCTGGTCCCGTAGACGGAGCCAGGCAGTGAGCGTCTCCGACACGCGGGCTGACGGGGGGCCGGCGTCGGAGGGCGTCGCACACTGACTCCCTGGCCCCCCGGCTCGTCCGGGGCGCCGGCAAGCGGAGGAGAGCGACCGGCGACCTGCGCTACAGCTGCAGGTCGCCGGTCGTTGCGTCCGGGAGCCCGACCAGGGCCCGGATCTCGTTCGAGACCGGCAGGACGTGCGCGACCCAGTGGTCGAGCGCGACCTGGTACGCCGTGGCCTGATCGACCCGGGGCCCGTGCGGGTCGACGGCGTCCAGCAGGCCGATGGTGCCGGCGATCGCCGAGTCCAGGTCGCCGACCAGGGTCCGCGTCAGCTCGAGCGGGGGCAGCGAGGCCAGCCGGCCCCGCGTGTCGATGACCTGGTCGGTCAGCCGGGCACCGACGAGGTCGAACTCGGCAAGCGGGTTGGCAAGCAGGATCTCGGTGCACGCCCGGTTGTGCTCGTCGGCCAGGGCGAGGAACGCGTCCGCGAACGCCTGCTCGTCGGGACCGTGCGATCGCCCGGGTGTCGCGAGGGCGCTCGGAGCGTTCGTCGCGAGGGACCGGCCCGGGAGGATCGGGGAGCCGGCCGGCGTGGACGATCCGGCCGGTTGCACGCTCGGGTCCGGCCGGCTCGAGATCACGATCGCGCCGCCCAGGACGACGATCATGGGAGGGGGCGAGGGCGACCCATCGCCGGTCGCGATCGGGCACCCGCCCCACCTATCGCGCGTCGCGAAGCAACGGGATCACGTCCTCCACGAGGACGGCAAATGCCTCGCGCTGCACCCCTGGATCGAGCCCCGGGAAGTGCGTGCGGAACACGAACGATCCGGATGGCCCGAGCGTGCCGGCGTAGGCGCGAATGCCGTCGGCGACCGCCTCCGGCGATCCGACCAGCATCCGGGACCGGACGTCATCGGGCGAGGGAGCGTCGCCAGGGTTCGGCAGCGACCGATGGATGGAGCCTCGCGCGGCCCCCATGTCGGCGTACTTCCACGTCATGTACCGCGCCGCCTCGCCGACGCGCTGCCACGCGTCGCCATCGCGCCAGGCAAAGGTCATCCGGTGGACGGCGATCTCGATCGCGTCCGGGTCCCGGTCAGCTGCTCCGGCCGCCTCGCGGACCCAGCGGGCACGGTCGGCGAGCGCCTCGGGCGACGCGCCACTGCCCAGGTACCCGTCGGCGATGCGCCCCGCGCGTCGGACCGCAGGCTCGGCCCCGGCGCCGATCCAGATCGGTGTCGCCGCCCCGCGGACCGGCTTGGGCGTGACGTTGAGCCCCGGTGTCGGAAACCGGAAGGTCACGCCGTCACCGGTGGTCAGCCCGTCGCCCCATGCCTGGCGCAGGACGCCGATCGTCGCCTCCATCCGGGCGCCGCGCGAGCGCGCCGAGATGTCGAACCCCTCGAACTCCTCGTCGCGCCATCCGATCGCCAGGCCGAGGATCAGCCGGCCGCCGGAGATCAGGTCGACCGTCGCCGCATCCTCGGCGAGCCGCAGCGGATCGAACAGGGGCGCCAGCAGGACGCCGGTCCCGAGCCGGATCCGGTCAGTCCGTGCCGCGATCGCCGCCAGGACCGGCAGCTGCGCCGACATGTAGCCGTCGTCGACGAAGTGGTGCTCGCTGGTCCAGACGCTGTCGAACCCGGCGGCCTCTGCCAGCACGCCATACTCGATCGCCTCGCGATACAGCTCGGCAACCGGCCGGGGATCGGACGGATGGTGCTGGGCGGTGAGCAGCCCGTACCCAAAGCGCATCTCGGCCTCCAGCTATCGGACGGGCGAGCGACCCGGTGTCACGGCCCTGATGGTACCGGCGGCGCCGCTCGGGCTAGGCGCCGACCTCGATCAGGCCGTTCCACAGAACGTAGTGGGAGCGGTAGACCTCGTGGTGGATGACGGTGCCGCCGGCATCCCGGACGACGCGGGAGACCGACACGTCCATCCCGTTCGACGCGTATTCGGTCTGCTTGCGCACGCCCGTCCGGAGCGTGCTGACAAGGACGGTCCGGGTCACCGACTTGCGGACGTTGGTGACCACCGGGCGCCCGATCGTGACCTGGCGTCCGTCGGAGATGCCCCAGATCTCGTAGCGAACGTAGCCGCGTCCGTTGGCACGAACCTTGAACCCGCGGATCAGGATGGGATTGCCCGTGTCGTTGGTGAAGCTCATCGTCTGCCGGCCGCCGCCCATGATCGAGACGGTGGCGTCAAGGCCCAGCGGGTAGCGGTAGATGTAGTAGCGGTGATTCGACCGCGCGCCCATCCGGAGGCCGGCGCGGAGGGCGGCGTTGAACAGCGTGGTGGAGCTCGAGCACATGCCCCCGCCGAGCGCGCCCGTGGGCTCCGTATGGTCAGTCTTGATGACGCCGCCCGGACCGAACCCACGTGCGGCATTGACGGGCAGCACGGCCCGCCACCAGTCGAACGTCTGGCCGGGCGCGAGGACGGTTCCGTTGATGATCTGCGCGGGCAGCCAGATGTTGGCGCCGTAGTAGTTGCTGCTGCCGATCGGGAACCACGTGGTCCACGTGCCCAGCCTGGTCATCAGTGGCGCGGTCTGCGTCGCCGCATCGGTTGTCAGGTCGGGAGCGACGGCGACGGCCATCGCCGTCACGGGGGCCGGCGGCCGGCCGCGGCTGCGTGCCATGAGCTCGTCGATGATCCGGGCCGCCGTGACGTCGACCTCCAGCCGGCGTCCGTTCTTGGCGGCCGCGACGCCGACGACCTTGCCGCTCCTGGCAGTCAGGAAGGTCGCCGACGCGGGCTTGAGCTGCACCCCCTTGCTGACGGCACCCAGGGCGCCGCTCACCTGCGTGGCGTCGACCGCCGGCGATACCGACCCTCCGGGGCCCGCGACGAAGCGAACCCACTGGCGGACGGTCGCGGCGGGGATCGTCCACGAGCCCTTGCCGAACACGACCGTCACGTCGCCGATGAGCTGCCGGGCACGGACTCTCGCGACCGTTGCGGCAAAGTCGTTGGTGGCCGGGGGAACGATGCCCACATCGACTGCGATGGTGACCTCCGCCGGGGCGTCGATGCGACCCAGGCTGTCGATGGCCGCGGTGATCACCGGCGCCGGGTCGGCCATCCGCCCGGAGCGGGCCTGAGTGCTGACGAAGTCGTCGGGCCCGATCGCGATCGTGGCATCGACCGGTGCCTGGTCCAGTGTCCGGAGCGCGCTGGAGATCGGCATGGCAATGCGTCTCGTGGTCCAGGCGCAGGCGGGGCTGAAGGGTCGTACCGCGAACCGCCTGCATCACCTCCACGAAGGCACGGGCGAGGACCGACCCGGCTCGTCCGGCGTTGAGCGCATCCTCGACCATGGCGTCGATGTCGGCCTGCCGGCCAAGCGTCGAATACGGGATCGCGATGTTGCTCGTGGCCGTGTGCAGGATCAGGCGTCCCTGGCCCATGTCGTATGCCGCTGCCAGCACGTGCGCGGCCGTCGTCCGGTCGAGCCCGGACAGGTCGACCGTGCCGACGTGGACGCCCGGCAGGACCTTGCCCTGGTAGCCGGCGTCCCACAACACCAGCCCGGCAGCGGCACACACGAGGACCCCGATCATCCCCATCGCGGCGATCCGCGTGCGCCCCGGGCCGCGACGTCCGGAGGCGTGCGCTTCCTGTGACACCGTGACGGGCGCGGGAGTCGTCATCGAGAGCCCCTGCTGGCGGGCGCATCGCGCCCTGGAGCGACACAGACCGCGATCATGCACGGCCGCGCGGCCGGCTGCACGTCGCGCCGGCAGAACCGCCTGCCAGCCGGGCAGCGGCAGGACGCGTCCCGTGGACCGGGCACCGACCCGTCGTGTAGTACCGTCCCCCGATGCGCCTTCCCGCTGAGCTCGACCCGCTGCGCGAGCGACGGTTCCGGCTGCTGTTCGGCGCCCGCACCGTGTCGACCTTCGGCAGCCAGATGGCCAACATCGCGCTGGCGTTCGCCGTGCTCGACTTCGGCGGCCCCGCGGACCTCGGGTTCGTGATCCTGGCGCGCGAGATCCCGCTGGTCGTGCTGCTCCTGCTCGGCGGCGTCTGGAGCGACCGGCTGCCACGGCACCTCGTCCTCGTCTCAGCCGATGTGCTGCGCGGCGTGGCGCAGGGCCTGACCGCCGTCCTGTTGCTGACGGGCAACGCATCGCTGCTCGCGGTCGCGCTGCTCCAGGTGGTCTACGGCGGCGTCAACGCGTTCGGGCGGCCGGCGTTCCAGGGCCTCCTGCCGCAGGTGGTTCGACCCGCGCGGCTCCAGCAGGCCAACGCCATGCTGGGCCTGTCCGGCTCGACGGCCTCCATCGCGGGTCCCGCGATCGGGGCGATCATCGTCGCGGCTGCCGCGCCGGCATGGGCCCTGGGTGCCGATGCCCTCACGTTCGCCATCAGCGCGATCCTGCTGGCGCGCGTGGACCTGCCGCGCACCATGCGCGTCTCAGGCCGGAGCGTGATCTCGGATTTCCGCGAGGGATGGCAGGAGTTCACGTCGCGGACATGGCTGGTCGCCGTCGTGGCGTCGTTCTCGCTGTTCCAGCTCACCTTCTTCCCGGCCCTGCTGGTGCTCGGGCCGTTCGTCGCCAAGACACAGCTGGGTGGCGCCGGTGCCTGGGGCGCGATCCTGGCCGTCCAGTCCGTGGGGTCGCTGCTCGGGGGCCTGGTCGCGCTGCGCGTCCGGTTCTCGCGGCCGCTGGTCGCCGAGATGCTGCTCGTCCTGCCCGCGGGGTTCCAGGTGCTCCTGCTCGGTGCCGGCGCCCCGCTGTGGGCGATCACCGCGATCGCGTTCCTCAGCGGGGCCGGCTTTGCGATCGGCAACGCCGTCTGGTTCTCGACGCTCCAGGAGAAGATCCCGGAGCACGCCATCTCGCGGATCAGCTCGTTCGACTGGTTCGGATCCGTCGCGCTCAACCCCATCGGCTACGCGCTGATCGGCCCCCTGTCGGAGGTGATCGGGGTGGGGGAGAGCCTGCTGATCGCCGGCGGTCTGAACATCGTGATCACGGTCGCGATGCTGGCAATCCCGAGCGTTCGCACGCTGCGCGCAGGGCCCGAGGAGGCGATCCCGTCGATCGGTGCGCCCGCCGTGTCAGAGGTGCTGACGGCGGGCGTCGGCCGGCACGCCGAACCGGACCAGGGAGCGGTCGAGCTGGTCAGAACGCCCGGCGAAGAATGACCAGGCCCGCCAGGACCGCGACCAGGACCAGGACCAGCTGCTCCGGGGGAAGCGCTGACACGGTGTGGATCGCGTTGTCGACGAACGCGGCAGCCCCGGCACCGAGATCCTGCGTGCCGCCTCCGCCCGCCCGACCGCCGACGCCCGTCGCCTGTCCGACGCCCTGTCCGTACTCGACCATGCGCGGATCATCGCACCCTGCACAAGGAAATGTGCCCGGTCACTCCCGCTTCCCGGCCGGACGTGCGGCGGGTCAGGCCCCGGCCGCGGGCCTGAGGCCGTACACGCGCCCATCCTTGAGCGCGAGATCCTCGAGCTCGGTCGTCGTCCTCACCTCGTAACGGGCGAGCTCGACGAGATCGGCCGTGGGAAGGTATCGACGTCCCGGGTCGCCGACGAGGACATCGATCCCGCGCTCGCGCGCTCGTACCAGCCACGGCAGGACGCGGGCCGCGAGGTGCGCGTCGTACCAGCAGTCGCCGGCGAGGATCACATCGGCCTCGGGCGGGGCATCGTCGAGCACGTCGCGGTGCACGATCGTGACCCGCTGGCCTGCGGCGCGCGCGTTGAGCGCGATGGCGGCTGCCGCGAACGGATCGATGTCGGCGCACGCTGCCTCGAGCGCGCCCGCGCGCATCGCGGAGATCGCGCACAGCCCGGATCCGGACGCGAGGTCGAACACCCGTCGTCCGGCGACGGCTTCGGGACGGTCCCGCAGGTAGCGGCCGATCGCGAGGCCACCGGCCCAGGCGAAGGCCCAGTAGGGCAGCGCTGCGTCCTCGTCCCCGGTCTCCAGCTGCGCGGCCCGCCACAGCGGGAGCACCTCGTCGGCCAGGTGAAGGCTGACGTCCTCGAGCCCGGGGACGGGCCGCAGCCTCGTGTGGCGCAGGACGAAGGCGCGGGTCGACGAAGCCATCGCCGGACTGTACCGCCGGCGAACGCCCGGGACGAGCGGCGCCGGACGGGCGATCATTGGCGCATGCCGAGACAACCCGTCGGACCCGCGACGTTCAAGCGACAGGGGGCCGGCCTGTATGCCACGGCAGACGGGCGATTCGCCATCGAGCAGGCGTCGGGCGGCTGGATGCTCACCGACGCGGAGCAGGTGAACGAGCTGGGGATGCCGCTCGTCCGGGGGCCGTTTGCGACACTGGTCGCGGCACGGGAAGCAGCCGAGATCGCGCGTGGCGGGCCGGCTCCGACCTCGGACCTGGCAGCGAGGATGGCCGCCCTGCCGCCGAGGCCGCCGCGCGAGATTGCGACTGCCGTGCCGGGGGTCGAGGAGCCACCGGCCGGGCAGCCGGCCCCCGAACCCGAGCCGCCGGAGCCCCCGGTGCTGATCCGCGAATGGCAGGACGCCGACGGGCCCGCGCTCCGCCGGCTGTGGGACCTGCTGGACCTCCGGTCCCCGGGCGACGACGATGCCGGCCTGGCGGTCATGGCCCGGCGCAACCCCGGGCTGCTGCTGGTGGCGACCGTCGGCGACGCGATTGTCGGCTCCGCGCTGGGCGGCTGGGACGGCCGGCGCGGCTGGATCTACCACGTCGGAGTCCACCCGGACCATCAGCGTCGCGGGACAGCCCGACGACTCGTTGCGGCGATCGAGGACGGGCTGCGGGCCCTCGGCTGCCCGAAGGTGAACGTCATCGTGCTCGACGACAACCGTGACGCGGTCGCGTTCTGGCGCGCGCTCGGCTACACGATCCTTGCCGCGCGCCAGTACGGCCGCGTGCTGTGACCGGTCAGCCTTCGTCCGCAGACGCGCGTCCCGCCAGGTGGCCGCCGAAGGCGATGGTCCAGATCACCACCGGGTAGACGATCCAGCGCTCGATCCCGCCCACACCCAGGGACGCCATCGGATGCGCATCACCGAGGAACAGGTAGGTGAGCAGGACACCCAGGGTTATCGTCCCCAGCAGCAGCACGAGCAGGCGGAACGGCCCGCCCGCGACGCGTGCCGAGGTGAGCGCGGCGATCCCACCGGCAATGAACGTGACCATCGCGCAGATCGCGTGCGGTGCACCCGTGTTGCCCGGGAAGATTCCGACGCCGAGCGCAGCCAGGCCGAGCACGCCGATGGGAACGGACACTGAGCGGAACCCGTACGCCCGGTGGACGAACACCGCGCTCGCCGCGAGCAGCAGTCCGACCAGGATCATTGACGCATCGAAGATCGCCGCCGAGGGCTGGAGGACGATCCCGGCCGGAGGCCGGGTCCCGCCGAGATCGCTGATCTCGTTGGCGCCGGTGGCGTAGGCGGCCGGGTACAGCGCCTCCGCGGTGATGATCCCCATCAGGATCACCGCGCCGGCGACGATCAGCAGCGAGCCGGCAACCGTGAGATCGAGCGTCCGCGTTCTCGCGACGACGGGACGTCGGATGGCGCTGAACGGTAGCGAGCGGATCGTCATGGTGCTTCACCCTCCGGTGGTCGAGGGACGCGATATCGACGCCAATCGTGCTCGGCTGGCAGGGCATCGCGCGCGTGGCGACGAGCCTGCGTTCCAGGGGCCGATTCGACCGCCAACGGCCCATTCGGTCGAGGTGGCGAGGAAACGCGTGCGCGCTACGGGCGTGCGAGCGTCGCCTGCGGAGTCTCCGTAGCCTCCAGACCCGCGGTGCCCGATGAGCGTCGCGTGGCCAGCGTCGAACCGAGGATGACCAGCGCGAAGCCGAGCGCCATGGGGACCGTGAACGTCTCGTTCAGCACGAGCACGCCCAGCAGGGCCGCCACGGCTGGGTTGACGTAGGTGATCACGGTAGCCCGGACGGGCCCGATCTCCGCGATCAGCGCCGCGAACAGGATGAACGCGGCCGCCGTGCACAGGACGCCCAGCACGACGATCGACGCGATGACGTTTCCGCTGGGCATCGTCGCGGGCGGGTCGACCGCCACGATCGGGACGTACACGACCGCACACGCTGCGAGCGACACTGCCATGACGCCCAGGGATGGCACGCCGTTGAGCCGGCGGGAGAGGATCGCGGGGCCGAGCGCGTATCCGACCACCACGACGCCGACCTGGAGCAGCGCCGTCGCGTTGGAGGCCTCGAAGTCGCCGCCGACGATGGCGGCCACGCCGGCCAGCCCGATCAGCAGCCCGACCAGGCTCCTGCCGCCGATCCGGTCGGTGCCGCCGGTGGTGAGCGCGATGGCAGCGCTCACGAGCGGGACGCCCGCGACCAGCAGCCCGGCGAGCGAGCTCGAGATCTGCTGCTCCGCGGATCCGAGCAACACCCAGGGGATCGCGATCTCGACGACCGCGAACGTGGCGACCCAGCGCCAGTGGGCGAGCACGGCCCGGAGATCGAGGCGCGCGAGCGCGACGGGCACCAGGATCAGGCTGGCGATCCCCGTACGCGCGAGGACCAGCGTCGCGGGCGAGATCTGGTCGACGGCTACCCGGATGAACAGGTATGGGATGCCCCAGATCACGGACATCAGGGCAAACAGCACGAGCCCGCGGCGAGTCATCCGAGCCGCCGCCCGTCACATATCACGCGCCGGATCTTCGCAGACTTCGGGGTGGGGCGACGGGCCGGTTCACGACCCGACCGGTCACCGGGAGGTCACGATCCCGCGCCGCGCGGGCTTGGGCCAGCGCGTACGATTCGTGTCCGGTCGCGCGGATCGAAGGACCTGGTCCGCAACAAGTCACACGGAGGCCATCCATGGACATCGTCCTCGTCCACGGGTCGTACCACGGCGCCTGGTGCTGGGACCCCGTGCGGCCCGAGCTGGAGCGGCTCGGCCACCGCGTCGTCGCCCCGGAGCTGCCCGTGTCGGATCCGGCGCTTGGCGCGGCGGACTACGCCCGGGCTGTGATCGACGCCATGGACGCCGATCGCCGATCGGTCCTCGTGGGCCACTCGATGTCCGGGCTGATCCTGCCGCTCGTTGCGGAGCTCCGTCCGGTCCACACGATGGTGTTCCTCGCGTCGTTCCTTCCCGTGCCCGGCGTGAGCGCCAACGAGCAGCGCGCCCGGGAGCCGATCGACGGGCGGGTTCCGCCGACGAAGGCGGAGTGGACGCACCTCGGCGACGACGTATGGATGGTCGGCCCGAGCACGGCCACCGAGCTGTTCTACAACGACGTTCCGGCCGAGCTGGCCGCGTGGGCGGTCGACCGGCTGCGGCCGCAGGCCTACCGCGTGATGACCGAGCCGTCACCGCTGGCGGCGTGGCCGGCAGTGCCCAGCCGCGTGATCGTGTGCGCCGATGACCGGGCGATCAACCCGGACTGGGTGCGGTCCTCCGCGCGTGAACGGCTGGGTGTCGAGGCCATCGAGATCGCGGGCGGACACTCACCGTTCCTGACCCGGCCGGCAGAGCTCGCGGCGGTCATCGAGGCGACGCTGTGAGCGATGCGGGTCACGCACGAGCCGATCGTGTCGTCGCCCACGAGGTTTGGCGCTGATGGCCACGCACCGGCGGACCGTGCCGGCTGCGCCGACCACCTCCACGTTCGATGCCGCGGCCTGGGCGGACGCGACGTTCTCGGGCACCAGGCACGAGTCGGTGCTGTTCTCCGGCTCTGACCTGTCGGACCTTGTGGTGCGGGGGGCGTCGTTCACGAGGTGCACGTTCCGCGAGGTCAGATTCAACGTGTCCAGCCTCGTCGATTCGGCATTCGTCGGCTGCACCTTCGTCGCCTGCAACCTGTTCAACACCCGGTTCACGCGCTGCAAGCTCGTCGGCAGCACGTTCGACCGCTGCAGCTACGAGCTGCTCGTCGTCGAGGAGGGGGACTGGTCGATGGTCGCCATGCCGGGCGCCGACCTGGGCACGGCGTCGTTCACCCGCGTCCGGATGCGCGAGGCCGATCTCACCGGGGCGCGCCTGGACGGCGCGTGGGTCCGGGACGTCGACCTGTCGGGCGCGTGGCTCCATCGCGCCAGCTTCGAGGGAACGGATCTCCGGGGCAGCGACCTGTCGTCGCTCGATCCGCTCAACGCCGAGATCCGGGGCGCCACGATCGACATCCAGCAGGCCACCGTCATCGCGGAGACAATCGGGTTCCGGGTCGAGGAGCCGGGCTGACCTCGGACCGGCAGGCTCACCTCCCCACGCCCGTCGAGCGCCACCCGGCGCGGTCCGGTCGGTCGGGATAGAGTCGGGGACGGCGGCCCGGCGCGATCACCAGGAGGGCGGACATGGCGGACTTCGAGCGCACCACCACCGTGGGAGTCGGCGCGGACGCGGCATTCGCCTTCCTGTCGGACCCGCGCCGCGTGCCGGAGTACGTGACGGCGGTGCGCTTCGAGGAGGCCATCGCGGTCGACGGCGACCCGGACGCGGAGCTCGACGTGGCGGAGGTCCGCCCGGTCGGCGAGGCGCGGTTCCTCGCCGATGCGGGTGCGCGGCGGGTGGAGTGGGGGATGGGCGACCGCGACTACGGCGGGTCGGCGACGGTCAGCGTCGGAACGCCCAGCACGTCACAGGTGACGCTTCGGCTCCACGTGCGCGACGACGCGGACAGCGCGGAGATCGAGCGCATGCTCGACCAGACCGTCCGCAACCTCCAGCGGCTCCTGTCGGGACGCTGAGCCCGAAGCATCGGCCAGGACCTGGCGCCCGGCTGCGCGGTCATGCGCCGGCGGCGGTGCCCAGCAGCCTGTCCGTCGCGTCGTCCGCGGCCCCGTCGAAGCAGCGGTCCAGCACCGTGCGGAACAGCGGATCGTTCGGATCCGCCCGGTGGAACAGCGTCATGCATGAGCGCACCTTCATCGCATCGAGCGAACCGAAGATCTGCTCGGGTGTCCGTTCCCGCGTTTCGAGGACGAGCGCCGCGCACTCGTGCAGGCGTCTTCCGAGGACCGGATCGGCGAGGTAGGCGCGCGCCTCGTCCAGTGAGGCGATCGCGTAGTGCCGGGACAGCTCGCTCCTGCCGAGGCCTGCGAGCTGGGGAAAGATGAACCAGATCCAGTGCCCTGTCTTGCGGCCGCGTCGCAACTCGTCGAGCACGCTGTCGTAGGTGCCTCGCTGCGCGCTGACGAACCGGTCGAGGTCGGAGATCACGGATCGATTGGCTCCCGGATGCCTTGCGGATGCGCCTCGCCCATGTTGCTCTGCGCGATGGTCGACCGCTCATCCGCGACGGCGTCGGACGGCACGAGCCTGTAGGGTGGAGGCGAGACGAGAGGACCGGAGACGACACGGAGGCTGATGCCCACATGGACACTCGACTTGGCGTGCTGTTGTGGAACCAGGCGACATCGTGGGCCGACCAGGAGGTTGTCGCAATCCGCGCGGACGAGCTCGGCTACGACCACCTGTGGGCGTGGGACCACCTGTATGCGATCTTCGGTGACCCGTACCAGCCGATCTTCGAGGGGTACACGACCCTCGCGGCGTGGGCCAAGGTGACGACGCGGGCCCGGCTCGGCCTGCTCGTGGGCGCCAACCCATTCCGCAATCCCGCCCTCGTGGCGAAGATGCTGACCACGATCGATCACATCAGCGATGGGCGCGCGATCGCGGGTCTGGGGGGTGCCTGGTTCGATCTCGAGCACCAGGCAGCCGGCATCGACTTCGGCACGGGGTTCGGCCAGCGGCTCGACTGGTTCGACGAGTCGATGGGGGCGATCCGGGCGCTGCTCGACGGGAAGGCCGTGAGCTCACCCGAGGGTGGCCGGTATGCGCTCGACGAGATGCGCCTGCTGCCCCCGCCGGTCCAGGCCCACCTGCCGGTGATGATCGGCGGCTCGGGCGAGCGGAAGACGCTGCGCACGGTGGCGAAGTACGCCGACATGTGGAACGCGATGGGCCCGGTCGAGGTGATGCGCCACAAGATCGAGGTCCTTCAGCGCCACTGCGACGAGGTCGGACGGGACATCGCGACCATCGAGATGACGCTTGGCTGCAAACCGATCATCCGCGATACGGCCGAGGAGGCGCGCCGGGTGCTGGAGGCGCAGATGGCCCACAACCGGACGCCGATGTCCGATATCGCGGACGACGACACGTTCTGGCCGGGCACGGCGGAGCAGATCGCCGGGCAGATGCGCGAGTACAAGGCGCTCGGGTTCCACACGTTCATCGCCGAGCTGGCCGCGCCGTACGACACCGAGACGCTCGAGCGCTGGATCGGCGAGTGCCGGCCGATGGTCGACGGCGCCTGACGGTCCGCCATCACGCGGCCACTCTCGCGCGGCGTCCGTTGCCGCCCGTCTCGGTCGTTCAGCACTCATGCGGGTGCTTGGGCGCAGCCAGGCGGTTTCCAGCGCCCGGATCGTGTCATTCAACCGTGTCGATGTTGGGTGGCCGCGAATCCGCGACGGTGGTGGCGTGGATGCAGCCGTGGAGTCGTGTGAGTGCTGGATGACGCAAATGCCGTTCGCGGACGTGTCCCGAACCGAGCCCCTACGCGTGCCCGGGGACGAGCCGCTCGCCGGCTTCGACCCGCACCGTGAGCCGGTTCTCGGCGGGGGTGATCGGACAGGAGAACCGCGGGTCATACACGCACGACGGGTGGTAGGCGAGGTTGAAGTCGAGCACATACGTCCCGTCACCCTCGGCCTCGAGGTCCAGATATCGACCGGCACCGTACGTCTCGGTCCCGCTGGTCCCGTCGAGGAACGGCACGAACAGCGTGTCGCTTGTGTCGTTGGCGAACCGGTAGGCGGTCAGCGAGCAGCCCGCCCCAGCGATCGTGAACTGGAACACGCCTGCGCGCTCGGCCGGTCGCAGCCGGCCGTCCGATGTCGGGATCTCGAACCGGACGGGCTCGCCGCCCGTGTACGGGAGCAGGGGCAGCGGCTCCAGGCGCAGACCCTCATCGATCGGGAAGTAGGGGAGTCCGCCGAATGCATCGCGCTCGGCCGCGGGGACCGGGCTGCCGTCGGCGCCCTTGAAGAACGCGTCCTTGTCGGCCCGGAGCTCCGCCACGGCATCCGCGTATGAAACGGTGTGGTGGTGCTCGTGGTGGTGCTCGTGCTCGGTCATCGGGACTCCTCTGGGCGCCGGGCGGCGTCGGGCAACAGATGATGCCCGAGCGCGGCCCGGGGCACCACCCGTAGCATGAGGGGATGCCGACGCTGCGCTACCCCCCGGCCCCGACCGCCGACCAGGTCGACGACTATCACGGCACGCCGATCGCGGATCCGTACCGGCCACTTGAGGACGCCGGTTCCGATGCAACCCGCTCCTGGATCGCGGCGCAGAACGCGCTCGCCGCGGAGATCCTCGAGGGGGTTCCGACCAGGCTCGCCATTCGTGAGCGCCTGGCGCAGCTGTGGAATGTTCCGCGTGCCGGCGCCCCGTGGCACCGGGCCGGTCGCTGGTTCCAGCTTCGGAACACCGGGCTCCAGGACCAGGATGTGCTGTGGACGAGCGACGCACCGGACGCGATCGGGCACGTGCTGCTCGATCCCAACACCCTGAATGCGGATGGCACCACGGCGCTGGCGGACGCAGTGGTGGCCGAGGGCGGGCGCGTGGTCGCCTGTGCGATCAGCGACGCCGGCTCCGACTGGCACACCTGGACGGTGCGGCGCGTCGACACTGGCGCGGCCCTGCCCGACCGGATCCCGTGGTGCAAGTTCACCACGGCGGCCTGGACCCATGACGATGCGGGCTTCTTCTACGGGCGGTTCCAGCCGCCGCCCCCGGATGCGGCGCATGCCGCGCCGAACCTGGACATGGAGCTGCGCTACCACCGCCTTGGGACGGATCCCGCCGATGACCGCCTGGTGTTCTCGACCCCGCGCGAGCCCGAGTGGAACTTCAACCCGGAGGTGACCGACGACGGCCGGCTGCTGGTGATCACGGTCTCGCGGGGGACGGACCCGGAGAACCGGATCTATGTCGCCGACCTTGCCGCCGGTGTTGACGCGGCGACCGTCCGCCCGTTGCTCGACGCCGCCAACGCCGGCTACGACCACATCGGCACGATCGATGGGACCCTCTACCTGGCGACCGACCTCGACGCGCCGATGGGTCGCGTGATCGCGGTGGACCTCGATGACCCGGCGCACCCGCGCGAGGTGATCGCGGCCGGTGACGACGCGATCGCGCACGTCCGGATCGTGGGCAACCGTCTGGCCGTCGTGTACCTCCACGATGCCCACCACCGGCTGGCCATCCACGAGCTCGACGGGACGCCGGTGACGGACGTCGTGCTGCCGGGGATCGGGATGATCGGTGACATGGCGGGACGCCGCGCAGACGAGGAGCTGTTCCTTTCGTTCGTGACGTTCACCTCGCCGGTGTCGGTGCTGGCGGTGCGGATGGCCGATGGCGCGGTCCGCGAGGTCGGGCGGCGGCGGCTCACCTGGGACCCCGATGATTTCGTCAGCGAGCAGGTGTTCGTCGCTTCGCGCGATGGCACCCGGATCCCGCTGTTCCTGACCCGTCGCCGCGATGTCCAGCCCCGGGGGGACGTCCCGACCCTGCTCTACGGCTATGGCGGGTTCCAGATCGCGATCGGACCGGTGTTCAAGCCCGAGTGGCTCGCGTTCGTGGAGCGTGGCGGCCTGCTCGCCGTAGCGTCGCTCCGCGGGGGATCCGAGTACGGCCGCGCGTGGCACGACGCGGGGCGGCTGGACAACAAGCAGAACGTGTTCGACGACTTCGCCGCGTGCCTGCGGTGGCTGGTCGCCTCGGGCTGGACACGGCCGGATCGGATCGGCATCAGCGGCCGGTCAAACGGCGGTCTGCTGGTCGGTGCGACGCTGACCCAGCACCCCGAGCTGATCGGGGCGGCCATCGCCGGCGTGGGCGTGATGGACATGCTGCGGTTCCACCGGTTCACGATCGGCTGGGCGTGGACGAGCGACTACGGCTCATCCGATGACCCTGGCCAGTTCCGCACGCTGCTTGCATATTCGCCACTGCACAACATCCGGCCCGGCACGCGATATCCCGCCACGCTGGTGATCACGGCCGACCACGACGACCGTGTCGTGCCCGGCCACTCGTTCAAGTTCGGGGCGGCGCTCCAGGCGGCGCAGGCGGGTGATGGGCCGATCATCATCCGCGTCGACACGGACGCGGGCCATGGTGCCGGCACGCCGGTCGGCAAGCTGATCGACGCCCGCGCCGACGAGCTCGCGTTCCTCGACCTAGCCCTGGGCGTCGGCTCCGACTGACCTCCCGGTCGCCGGGGCATCGTCCCCGGCCGCTGCCGCTGGCGGCGGCGCGTCATCGCCCGAGGTGTGGGTGAACACGTCCTCCTCGAACGCGTCGAGGAGCGCCGCGCATCGCTCGATCCATGCCTCCGCCTCGGCCCGGCCCGGGGCCTCGAACCAGTCTCGAGCGATTCTGCCCCAACTTCACGTTCGAGGATGGAAGAGATCCGCCACCGACCGCCGATACTGCAACGGATCCGCAACATTCGTGCACGAATGGGCCAGAAGTCCTGTACGATCGCGGGACTCAGGGCTCATGTGGCCCTTGACAGGCGTCAACGCTTCCGATCTCGACACGTTGACTCAGCCATCGGCGTAGGCCGAAAGTACCCCGGGGACGGTAATGCCAGGCATGGCAAAGAGGAGCGGTGCGGTGAAGCTCAGAACGTCGAGAGTCCGATTGGGGCGCCGGTCAGCCCCGGTGCGGTTTGTCGCTGTCATCACGGCCGCGGCGCTGCTGGCCACGCTGCTCAGCGTGAACGTGCTGGCCAACTCGAACAAGCCGTACACGGTGTCGGGGACCCCCGCCTCGATTTCCGCTGGCTCGAACAACTCGATTTCGATCACCGTCACCGACACCACGAAGACCCAGCAGCTGGGCTCGTTCGAGATCGATCTCTCGGCGTCCCCCGGGTTCACCTTCGCCGCAGTCGGTGGTTCGTATGCCACGGTGACCTCGACGGCTGCGGGCAGCAACCCGACCATCGGCCTCGTCAACTCCGCGATGCTCAAGGTGCAGGGCCTCAACCTGCAGCCGGGCGAATCCGCGACCATCGTGATCGCAAACGTCGTCGCCCCCGGTTGCACCCCACTCCAGTGGACGTTCACCGCCCAGCAGGCCAACCAGTGGAGCAGCGGCAACGGTGCGAACTACCTGACGCTGGCGGGCTCGCAGCCCGTGTCGGCCGCCGACCCGTGCCACCTCGAGTTCTCCGTTCAGCCGGCAGACGCGGGCGCCAACCAGACGATCACGCACACGCCGCTGACGCCCAGCGGAACCGGCGTCGAGCCGGTTACCGTCCGGGTCGTCGACTCCTCCGGGCATCCAGCCCATCTCGTAACCGCCGTGACGCTGTCGTTCGGCCCATCCCGCGTGGACGCGGCGGGCGGGTCGCCTGCGATCGCGAACGGCGGGCCCACCAATACGGACCCGGGTACCGGCGAGGCCACGTTCCAGCCGAGCGTCAATGTCGGTGGCGCGTTCACGCTGAAGGCCACCTCATCCAACTCCGCGATCGCCCCGGCGACCTCCGGCCAGTTCCGGATCTGGGGCACCGCCACGACCTGCGACACGAACGCGTGCGAACTGCAGCTGACCTCGACCAACGGTCAGACCCTGAACCAGACCTCCGGCTCGACCACCGGGGCCGCCGGCGCCTCCTTCAACATCGTCTCGTTCGATTGCCAGGATGCGAAGTACGGTGGGGTTGGCGCGATCAGCGGCACCAACACGGTGACCTGGACGACGTACAACGCGGCGTCCACCGGCAGCAAGGAGACCCGGCTGTTCATCCCGGACGCGCTGCTGAGCAACGCGGGGATCCTCGGCGTCCACTACATGGTCTGCTTCAGTGCGCCGTACCAGTTCCCGGTCGCGTGGACGCCGGCCAGCCTGACGACCGGCTTTGACACGGCGCAGCCGGACACGCGGGTCTCGGGCGCCATGGGCGGAACCTGGTACACCGGGCTGGTGCCCGACTGCCAGGACGTTGGTGGGTACGCGGACAACGCACCATGCGTGCTCAGCCGGGTCCACGCAAATGGCGGCCTGACGGTGACCGTGCAGTCCAGCGCCGGCGATCCGTTCGCGCGGTAGCACGAGGCGGCCATCACCGGAACGTTGACGCTGAGGCGGTCGCGTCTGCCCCTGGACGGGGCGGACCGGCCGCCGAAGCGCATGCCGTAGACTCCGCCGATGGTGCCCTGCCCCGGCTGCGGCCAGCCCAGTGACCCGCGCTACCGCGTCTGCGGGTACTGCCGGGCGCAGGTGGCTCCGGACCGGCCGCCCCAGGAGGTTCGGCGGCAGGTCACGATCGTCACCTCGGACCTCAAGGGTTCCACCGCGCTCGGCGAGCGGCTGGACCCGGAGTCGTTGCGGGAGGTTCTGACCCTCTACTTCGACGAGATGCGCGCCGTGTTCGAGTCGTACGACGGCACGATCGAGAAGATCATCGGCGACGCCATCGTGGCCGTGTTCGGCCTGCCCCTGCCGCGTGAAGGCGACGCACTCCGCGCGCTCGCCGCCGCCGCCGAGAGCCAGCGGGCGCTGGTCGCCCTCAACGAGCAGCTGCAACGGACCTGGGCCGTGCGGCTGACGAACCGCACCGGGATCGCGACCGGCGAGGCCGTGATCGGCGAGGCGAGCGTCGGCGAGCACATCCTGACCGGCGACGTCGTCCAGCTCGCCAACAAGCTCGAGCAGTCGGCGCCCGCCGACGAGGTGCTGATCGGCGAATCCACGCTCCTGGCCGCCGGCAATGACGTCGAGGTGGAAGGCGTCGATCCCGTCCTGCCAAAAGGCGCGACGACGGCCGCCCCGGCGTATCGGCTGCTGTGCGTGAACACGGATTCGCCGATCCTGGTGGAGGCACAGGGGTCGGCCGAGCGGCCCGATGCGCGCGTATGCCGGAACTGCGGCGACGAGAATCCCGACGACTTCACCTGGTGCGGGTCGTGCGGCAGCCGGCTCGCCGGGCGGCAGCGGGCGCAGGAGAGCCGCAAGACGGTCACGATCGTGTTCTCGGACCTCAAGGCGACCAGGATCGATGGCGCGCCACTGGACCCGGAGACACTCCGCGAGGTGATGGCGGATGGCTTCGAGGCGTCGCGCCGGGTCCTGGAGAAGCACGGCGGGACGGTCGAGAAGTTCATCGGCGACGCCGTGATGGCCGTGTTCGGGCTGCCGGTGCGGCACGAGGACGATGGTCTCCGTGCCGTGCGATCAGCGCTCGACATGAAGGTCGGGCTGACCGCCCTCGCGGAGCGACTGGCGAAGGAGCGTGGCATCCGGCTGGACGTGGCGATCGGCGTCAACACCGGCGAGGTCGTTGCGGGCGACGCGAGCCTGGGACAGCGGCTGGTCACGGGCGACGCCGTCAACGTTGCCGCGCGTCTCGAGCAGGCGGCACCGGTCCGCGAGGTCCTGATCGGGGATCTCACCCACCAGCTGGTACGCGACGCTGTCGATGTCGAGGAGGTCGAGCCGCTCACGTTGAAGGGCAAGGCGCAGCCAGTCCCGGCCTATCGGCTGCTGGCGGTCCGCAGTGGCGACGCGGTGGCGCGCCGCCAGGACGCCCCAATGGTCGGTCGCGAGCGAGAGATGGCCCAGCTCGACGGGATGCTCGCAGACTCCGTCCGCGAACGCAGCGCGCGCATGGTCACCCTCGTCGGCGACGCCGGCGTGGGCAAGACCCGGCTCACCAAGGAGTTCCTCGACTCGGTCGAGGGCCGGGCGCGCGTGATCCGCGGGCGCTGCCTGCCCTACGGTGACGGCATCACGTTCTGGCCGATCGTCGAGGTGGTGCGCGAGGCCGCGGGCATCCGGGAAGAGGAGCCCCCGGAGAGCGCGCGCATGCGCCTCGCTTCGCTGCTCGGCCCGGACAGCTCGGACGTTGCGGATCGGGTTGCGTCCGCCGTGGGGCTCGTCGACACGCCGTTCCCGGTGTCGGAGCTGTTCTGGGGCATCCGCAGGTTCCTCGAGCTCCTCGCGCAGGACGGCCCGGTCGTGGTGCATATCGATGACATCCACTGGGCCGAGGCGACCTTCCTCGACCTCATCGCCTACCTGACCGAGACGAGCCGGGACGCGTCGCTGCTGCTCCTGTGCACCGCCCGCAACGAGCTGCTCGAGCGCCATGCGGACTGGGCCGGCGCAGCGAACCAGGCTCGGATCATCCTGGCGCCGCTGTCCGACGCCGACGCAGGCCAGGTCGTGGAGAACCTGCTCGGCCAAGCCGGCCTCGCGGAGGACGTCCGTGCGCGTGTCGTCGCGGCGGCGGAGGGCAACCCGCTGTTCGTCGAGCAGCTGCTGTCGATGCTCATCGACAACGGATCGCTCCGGTTCGCCGATGACCGCTGGCAGCCCACGGTCGATCTGTCCGACATCTCGATTCCCCCCACGATCCACGCGCTGCTGGCCTCTCGCCTCGACCAGCTGCCGGCCGCGGAGCGGTCGGTGGTCGAGCCTGCCGCGGTCATCGGGCTGACGTTCGCGCCGGCGGCGGTGGGAGCGCTTGCACCCGACGATGTGACGCCCGACCTGATGACCCACCTCTCCTCGCTTGCCGCCAAGCAGCTCGTCAAGGCGGGTGAGGCGGCTTCGGCGACGGATCCGAGCTACCGCTTCCAGCACATCCTGATCAAGGATGCCGCCTACCAGGGCTTGCTCAAGCGGTCACGGGCAATCTTCCACGAGCGCTTTGCGGTCTGGGCGGACAGGATCAACGCGGAAGCAGGTCGGTCCACGGAATTCGAGGAGATCCTGGGCTGGCACCTGGAGCAAGCCTATCGATACCGGGGCGAGCTCGGCCCGTTGGACGAGCACGGCGTGGCCGTTGGCATCGACGCGTCCCACCGGCTTGCATCGGCGGGCCGACGGGCGATGGCGCGCGGCGACATGCCGGCAGCCGCCAACCTCCTGCGGCGAGCCGCCGGGCTCGTGCCCGACAGTCACCCGACGCGGCCGCGGTTGCTGCGGGATGCGGGCGAGGCCCTCATGGAGGTCGGCGACTTCGCAGCAGCGGACGAATCGCTCGCTCGCGTCAAAGGCGGGCGCTGCCGCCCTGGGGGACGCTGCGATGGAGACAACCGCGACGATCATGCAGATGCAGCTCCAGTTCTACCAGGCTGGATCAGGCGACGGGGAGGCCGATGTCATCTCCAAGGTCCTCGGTCTGTTGCCGACCCTCGAGGCCGCGGCGGACCACGAGGGGTTGGCTCGCGCGTGGCGCCTGATGACCGTCCTCGGCGGCGGGATCGGGCGATACGTGTTCGCGGAGGAAGCCGCGGAGAAGGCCATCGAGCACGCCCGCATCGCCGAGGATCGGCTGATCGAGACCCGCTCGCGGTCCTCGCTGGCCATGTGCGCGCTGCTGGGACAGACGCCCGTCCCCCTCGCGATCGAGCGCTGCGAGGAGCTGCTCGTCCAGGCGGAGGGTGATCGGAAGTCGGAGTCCCTGATCCTCGCGGTCCTTGCCCACCTCGAGGCGATGCGGGGCAACGCGGACCGGGCCCGGGATCTGTACGGGCGCAGCCGGGCGACGCTCGAGGAGCTGGGCGTCAAGCTCCTGGCTGCCCTCACGTCGCTCGATTCCGGCTGGGTGGAGATGATCGCCGGAGATCCCGTGGCCGCCGAGCATGAGCTCCGCGGAGACTACGAGACGTTGAACGCGATGGGCGAACGGATGTACATCTCGACGACGTCGGCCTCGCTGTCCGAGGCGCTCTACCGCCAGGGTCGCTACGACGAGGCGCTGGCCATGACGACGTTCAGCCAGGAGAACGCGGCGCCCGACGACGTCTCGACCCAGTTCCTGTGGCGCCACGTTCGCGCCAAGGTCCTGGCCAGGCGCGGAGCGCTCGAGGACGCCGTGGCCCTGGCGACGGAGAGCGTGCGCCTGATCAGCGAATCGGACGACATCGAGTCCCAGGGCAATGCCCTGATGAGCCTTGCCGAGGTCTACTGGCTGTGCGACCGGCGGTCCGACGCGTCCGCGACGGCCGAGCTCGCGGCCGATCGGTTCGAGCGCAAGGGCAACATCGTGTCCCTCGCGGCCGCCAGGTCATTCATGCAGCGCATGGAGGCCGGCGTGCCCGCCGTATCCCTGGCCGACGTGGCGATGCCGGCCGTCAGCGCTGTCCGATGCACGTGGGATGATCGCAGGCGGGGTGGAGCGCGTCAGGGCTTCGATGCAGGACTACAGGTCAGACCGGATCGGATCGGCACTGCGGGGCGAGAACCCGACGGTGCTCGCCCGGCTGCCTGCCGCGTTCGCGGTCATCGGCGACGTCCAGTGGCTGCCGGGCTACTGCGTCCTGCTGAGCGACGACCCCGCGGCCGAGCGCCTGTCGGACCTTGCGCGCGAGGCGCAGACGGCGTTCCTCGACAGCATGGCGCGGTTGGCCGCCGCGGTGGAGCAGGCGTGCGCGGCCGCGGACCCCGCCTTCCTCCGGGTCAACATCGAGATCCTGGGCAACGCCGACGCATTCCTGCACGTGCACGTGTGGCCGCGATACGCCTGGGAGCCGGCGGAGCTCCGGACGCGCCCGGTCTGGCTCTATCCCGCGGAGCGGTGGCACGACCCTGCGACCGCGCTCGGTCCACAGCACGACGGCCTCCGGGTCGCGATCGCCGCCAGCCTGTCCGAGGCGTAGATGTCCGCTGCGACGTCCGGGGGCGGTTCATCGACTGACGATGCGGTCACCGTCCGCCCACTGCGGCCGGATGAGTGGGCGGCGTTGCGAGACATCCGGCTGCGGGCGCTGACCGATGCGCCGGAGGCGTTCGGGTCCACGCTTGCCGAGGAAGTCGGGCGAGGCGACGATGCGTGGCGGGACTGGGCGTCACGCGCGGATCGGGGCATCGTCGTCGCGGAGCTCGCGGGTCGCCTGGTGGGGCTGGCGTCCGGTGGCCCGGCACCGGACGGCGACGGCGGGGCCGGCCTGTACGCGATGTGGGTCGATCCGGCCATTCGCGGCTCGGGAGTCGCGGCAGACATCGTCGCGCTCGTCGAGGACTGGGCGCGAGCGGCGGGTTACCCGATGATCGGTCTTGGGGTCACCACGACCAACCGGCGGGCGATCGCGCTGTACGAGCGCCTGGGCTACGTGGACACCGGCGGGCGCCATCCGCTTCGGCAGGGGGCGGACCTCGAGATCCAGGTGATGGTCAAGTCGCTCGGTGGCATGCCGGGGTGACGAGCGGGTCCCGGCGGGATCGGCCCCCAGTGGGCAGGGCCGAGCAGGAGCGACCCTACGCTGCGGACGCTCCCGCCGGCAGGAACGACTCGACGACCTCGCACGGGATGGCCCGCTTGAGCAGGCGCTGGATGCCGCGCAGCGCGTCGACCTCCCCGGGCGAGACCAGCGAGATCGCGGTGCCCGAGGCGCCCGCCCGGCCGGTCCGGCCGATGCGGTGGATGTAGTCCTGCGGCTCGAACGGCAGGTCGAAGTTGACGACGTGCGGGAGGGTGTCGATGTCGAGCCCGCGTGACGCCACGTCGGTCGCGACGAGCGCGACCACCTCGCCGGCCTTGAACGCCGCCAGGGCCCGGGTCCGCTCGCCCTGGGTGCGATCCGAGTGGATCGCGATGGCGGCCACGCCCCGGCGGTCGAGATACGACGCGAGGCGGGTCGCGCCGATCTTGGTGCGCGTGAACACGAGCACCTGCTCGATGCCGTCCCGGCGAACCAGGTGGAGCAGCAGGTCCGCCTTGCGGTCGGCATCGACGGGGTAGAGGACCTGGGTCAGGTTGTCGGCTGTCGCGTTGCGCGGGGCAACCTGGACGATCTCGGGGTTGGTCTGGAACTCGCGGGCGAGCTTGCGGATCGCATCCGAGAACGTCGCGGAAAACAGCAGGGTCTGACGCCCGCGCGGCAGCAGGGCGACGGCCTTGCGGACGTCGTCGATGAAGCCCATGTCGAGCATCCGATCGGCCTCGTCCAGGACGAGTACCTCGACCTGGGTGAGATTGACGGCCTTCTGGCCGATCAGGTCGAACAGCCGCCCCGGCGTCGCGACGAGGATCTCCACGCCGGCCCACAGCGCCTTGACCTGGGGACCCTGCTGGACGCCGCCATAGACCACCGTGGACCGCAGGTTGGTGCCCCTGCCAAGGGTCCGCACGCTCTCGTCGATCTGCATCGCGAGCTCGCGGGTCGGGGTGAGGACGAGCGCCCGCACCGGATGGCGGGCCGGACTGGGGCTGGAGCTCGCGTACTTCGCAAGGCGCTCGAGGATCGGCAGCGTGAACGCTGCCGTCTTGCCGGTGCCCGTCTGGGCGGCGGCGAGCACGTCGCGGCCGGCGAGGACGAGGGGGATGGCCTGCGCCTGGACGGGGGTGGCTTCCGTGTATCCCTCCCGCGCGACGGTGGCGAGGAGGTTGGCCGACAGGCCGAGGTTGGTGAAGGTCAAGGTGACTCCGGGGTGGCGCCGCGGCGCCAGGGATGGTTCGCATGCCCGGTGGAGCGGTGCGAGACGTGACGGGTCTCGCGGCTCGGCGCAGGGCGGGCGCTCGTGGATGGGTCACACGTCGTGTGATCGGGCGCCAGTGGCGGTCAACCGGCCGGCCCGCGATATCGCGGGCATCCGTTCCGTGCCGCCCGGCAACGCTTCCTTACGCGTCCTCTGCCCGGCTGCGCCTCGTGTGATCATCGCACGATCGGCGGACTTTCGCGAGCCGCCGATCGTCAGGATGCGGATTGCGCCCGTTCAGCGACGCCGCACGCGACGTGAAGCGGCGCACCGCCGGGTGGGCGGATCGCCGCCGGGAGTACCAAGTGGTCGACGATGGTGACCATCGAGTCCTCGTCGTCCAGGGCGGGTCGTGGGACCGTTGGCCCTGAGCGACCTGTCCGTCTGCCGGGCACGCGATCACCGGGTCACCTGCCACCAGCCAACCACGGGACGAAGAAGCCGGATGCACTCCTTCCGAACGCGCGCAGCCGCGATGCTCGTGGCGGCGTTCGTCCTGACCGGACTTTCGGCGCCCATCGGCCCGGTATCGGGCGCCGTGGCCGCCGATGCCGCCGGCGCCCAACGCCTGATCGTGCTGTGGACCACGGACGCGCCCGCCGGACTTGCCATGGCGGGCGCCGGGCAGATGCATCGGTCGGCGAACGCCCGGCGGACGGTCGTTGACACCACGCCGGCGGCGTCGGCAGCGGTGGCCGCGCGGCTGCGCTCGGACGCACGCGTGGAAGCCGTGGTGCCCGATGTCGAGATCTCCGGCACCGGATGGCCGGCCGACGCAGCGCCCAACGATCCCTACTACAGCCCCTACCAGGCGGATCTCCGGCTGATGGGCGTGCCCGAGGCGTGGGCCACCACGACGGGGGCCGGCGTCACCGTCGCGGTGCTCGACACCGGGATGTACGCGGCACACCAGGATCTCGCCGCCGTCTCGGTGACCAGTCCGCGGAACGAGATCGACGGGAGCTCGAACGTCGCCGACGACAACGGCCACGGCACGCACGTCATCGGGGAGATCGCGGCCGCCACGGACAACGGGAAGGGGATCTCCGGGATCGCTCCCAGCGTGACCATCATGCCGGTCAAGGTTCTCGACCAGAACGGCCAGGGATGGTTCAGCTGGCTGCTCGATGGCATCGACTACGCCCGGACACACGGCGCGACGGTGATCAGCATGAGTCTCTCGGGGACGATCAGCTCGTCGTCCGCGGCCGCGCTGCAACCGACGATCGATGCCGCGCATGCGGCCGGGATCACGATGGTGGCAGCGGCGGGCAATACCGGCGACAGCACCGTCGGCTACCCGTGTGCGTTCAATCACGTGCTGTGCGTCGCCGCGACCGACAACAGCGATGCCAAGGCGTCATTCAGTGTCCACAACCAGTACGTTGACATCGCCGCCCCAGGGGTGTCGATCGTATCGACATTCAACGACGGGGATTATCGCTCGATGAGCGGAACGAGCATGTCGACGCCGCATGTGGCGGCCGTGGCAGCCCTGGTCCGGTCGGCGCACCCGGGCGAGACGGTTGACCAGGTCGACGCCGCCCTCCTCACCACGGCGGTGGATCTCGGCGCCGCGGGACGCGACGACAGCTTCGGCTGGGGTCGCGTGGATGCCGCGGCGGCGGTCGCAGCGACGCTCGCCCCGGCGCCGACGCCCACCCCGACTGTTGCCCCAACGCCCACCCCGACTGCTGCGCCAACACCCACCCCGACACCGACCCCCACCCCAACACCTCCGCCTGCGCCCACCCCGACGCCTCCGTCGACCCCCGCACCCAGCCCGGAACCCGAGCATGGACCGATCCTGCTCGTTGGCGGGAATGCCATCCCGACTGCGATCGCGGCCGAGCTCGCGCGGCTGGAACCGGGCAGGATCGTCATCCTGGGTGGAGCCGGCGTGGTGTCGGACGCGGTGAGCGCCCAGCTTGCGGCGTTCGCGCCCGTGTCCCGGATCGCGGGTTCCGACCGGTACGCGACGAGCGCGGCGATCAGCGCGACGACCTTCGCGCCTGGCGTTCCCGTCGTGTTCATCGCCACCGGCAGCAACTTCCCGGACGCGCTGTCCGCCGGTCCTGCCGCGTCGGCCGCCGGCGGGCCGGTCCTGCTCGTCAGGTCGAATGCCGTTCCGGCGGTGATCGCGACAGAGCTGCGGCGGCTTGCGCCGGCGCGGATCGTGGTCCTGGGTGGCCCATCGGTCGTGTCGGCCGGGGTCGAGGCCACCCTTGCCACCTATGCGCCCGTCACCCGCATCGCCGGTCCGGACCGATACGCGACCAGCGCCAGGATCAGTGCCTCGGCCTTCTCGCCCGGCGTCGGTGCCCTGTACATCGCCACGGGCGGCAACTTCCCGGATGCGCTGTCCGCCGGCCCGACATCGTTGGGTGGTCCGATCCTGCTCGCGTCGAGGGATTCACTCCCGGACATCGTCGCAACCGAGATCGCCCGGCTCAAACCTGGCCGGATCTTCATCCTCGGCGGTGCCGGGGTGGTGTCGGATACGGTGGCGTCCAGGCTGGCGACGTACGCGCCCGTGACGAGGCTGGCGGGATCCGATCGGTACCGCACGAGTGCCGTGATCAGCGCGTCCGCGTTCGACGCCGGGGTCCCGATAGCGTTCATCGCGACCGGTCTCAACTTCCCGGACGCGCTGTCAGCGGGACCCGTCGCCGGACGCCGCTGAGGGTTCCCGGCCCTCGATGGGCAGGCTCCACAGGTCGTACGAGCTCACGACCCGCATGCCCAGCCGCTCGTAGAGCGAGACCGCGCCGGTCGGGTTCGCCGAGTCGACGTTGAGGCGCACGTGCGTGAGGCCGCGGCGGCGGAGCTCAGCGAACGACGCCCGGAGCAGCGCCGATGCGACCCCTCGTCCACGGTGCGGCCGAAGGACGCCGAGCATCGCGATCTGACCCCTGTCACCTCGAACGGAGCCATGCAGGACGCCCACGGGCTCACCCGCGACCTCGGCGATGAGCCACAGCGACGGATCGAAGTCGTCCTGGTGCACGGACTCGTCGAGGAACTCGTCATACGACACCGGCGCGGCATTCCAGTGGTCCTCGAACGCCCGCTCGAGGACGCGGTGAGCGGTCGGCAGGTCCCGTTCGACGTCGAGCGGTCGCAGGCGGACATCCCCGGGGGGCGCGGCTGCCGGTTGGCTCTCCGACAGCTGGGCCTCCATCTGCCAGAAGCGGCGCGCCCATGCGTATCCGCGTCCGGCGAGCAGGCGTTCCGCGGCAGCGTCATTCGAGGTCGTCGCGGACAGGAGCTGGGCCGTTCCCGAGACCTGCTCGGCCGCGCGTCGCTCGATCAGGGTGGCGAGGGCGTCTCCGATCCCCATGGCGGAGTGCTCCGGGTGCACGATCCCGAAGCCGGAGGCATGCGTCGCATCCTCTCCCCACACCTGGCCGTATCCGGCAATGACGCCTCGCACGCCGACGATCCACGCGTCGACGGCAAGGTCGAACCGCGGCCGGGCCCACAGCTGACGCAGGAGCGGGAGGTCGAGCGTCGGCGCGGCAGCGAGGGCGGCGTCCGATGCCGCCGCCACACGCTCGATGGCAGGCGCATCCGCCTCCCGTGGACGACGCAGGACGTAGCCGGCCGGCAGGGTGGGGGATCGTTCCATGTACGGCGCACTGTGCCGGGAGCCGGTCGCCGCCGCAAGGGTGTTGCCCGTCCTCCAGCCACGCGCCGACCGCGGCCCCTCACTGGATGGTTGCGCTGGTAGAGTGCGAGAGGCCAGAGGAGACGTCCTCCCTGCCGTCCCAGGGCTTCCACATGACCGATCCCGGTTCCCCGCGCCCAGGCATTCCGGGTCCCGATTTCGCCGTGCGCCTCGTCCGGGACCTCGCCGCGCGCGCCGCGCGTGGGATCGTCGCCATGCCCAGGGTCGTGATGCCGCCACCCGGGACGGCTGGGGGGATCGAGGTCGAGGAGCTGGCGGCGATGGCGACCGAGGCGAGCCCATCGGCGCCGTCGAAGGTCACCTGCTGCGACTACGCCGTCGACCAGGTCGACATCCGCGAGATCGACGCCATGCCGGCGTTCCTTGCCGATCACCGCCCGGCGTGGTCGCACGTGCGCTGGATCAACATCGACGGGTTGTCGGATCTCGGGGTCGTGCGCGCGCTCGCCGAGAAGTACCGGATCCACCCGCTGGCGATCGAGGACATGCTCCAGCCGCTGGAGCGCGCCAAGGCGGAGGACTACCCGGAGTCGGAGGGGACGCCGGGACGCCTGTTCGTCATCGCCCGAGCCCTCGACGTGCGCGACGGGCACCTCCAGAGCGATCAGGTAAGCCTGTTCCTGGGTCGCACGACGCTGCTCACGTTCCAGGACGTTCGGCGCGACGACCTGGAGGCCGTCCGGCAGCGGATCCGGACCGCCGGCTCACGGCTGCGGGCCAACGACGCGAGCTTCCTGCTGTACACGCTCCTCGACGGCATCGTCGATCGCTACTACCCGGTGCTGGAGGGGTATTCGGAGCGGCTGACGGACCTCGAGGAGGAGGTCCTCGAGAACCCGACCCATCGGACGCTCGAGGAGATCCACCGGATCAAGCGCGAGCTGCTCCTCGTGCGTCGCGCCGCGTGGCCCATGCGCGACATGATCGCGCAGCTCCAGCGCGACACGCACGAAGGGCTGTCGGCCACGGCGCAGACGTACCTCCGTGACGTCCAGGACCACTGTGCCCAGATCATCGACCTCGTCGAGTCGTACCGCGAGATCGCGAGCGGGCTTGCCGAGACCTACGTCTCCGTCGTCTCCAACCGGACCAACGACGTGGTCAAAGTGCTCACGATCATCGGCACCATCTTCATCCCGCTCACGTTCCTCGCGGGCGTCTACGGGATGAACATGCCGATCCCGGAGAACCGATCGCCGATCGCATACCCGTTGTTCTGGGTTGCGTGCGTGGTGCTCGCGGGCGGGATGCTGCTGTGGTTCCGGAGGCGCGGCTGGATCTGAGCAGGCGCCCTCGGGACAGGAACGTCCGGAGGCCGGGCGCCCGGTTGTTCGAGCTCAGGCCGCGATCACGCTGTCGACGCGGATGACGGGCGGGCGCTCGAAGTGCTTCTTGACCGCGCACTGCTCGGCGGACCGGACGACCGCATCGGCGTACTTGTCCGGGAAGCCGGCGGGCAGCTCGATCGTCACCTGCACATCGCTGACCAGGTTCGTCGCCGGATCGACCTGCATCCGCTGGACGAGGCGAATCCCTTCCGCGGAGATCCCGCGCTGGCGGCAGAAGCCGAGCACGTAGATCCCGGCACACGTCCCGATCGTCGACAGGAACGTCGCAAACGGGGTCGGGGCCGAGCCGTCACCGCCGCCCATGGGTGGCTGGTCGGTCGGCACGACGAACCCGCCGAAGTGCGCGTCGACCCGGGCGCCTCCGGGAAAATCGATGGTCATCTCCACGGTGTTGATCCTCGTCGGCAGCAGGCACGCGCAACCTGGCAGGCGGGCGGCTGGCAGGCTGAGGGTATCGGGACATTGCATGGTTGCGCAAGTACGCACGTACCACTGGAGGGGGCCGATGCGCCCAACCCGGACGGTCCCGGCCGGGCTACGCGGTCCCGCGGGCGGCCCAGGCACGCGCCGAGAGCACGAACGGACCGGTGGGCAGCATCGACCGGCACCGGTCGCGCAGCGCGCCCTGCCTCGACGGTGCGAGGGAGGCGACATACGCGCCGCCCGGCCCGACGCCCCGCGTGAACGGCTCCCACCAGTCGTCGAAGCTCGCGTACACGACCGGTTGACCTCGAGCGCCGATTCCGCGACGTCGTCGAGGCCGGCCGCGCTGAGCAGCGCGACGAGGTGTCCCCGACGAGCACCCGGGAGGTGCGATTCGTCCTCGACGTCCGGGTCGAGCGCCCGCGCAGCGTCCCAGAATGGTCCGAGCGGGCCATGCCCGCCCTCGAAGTCCCACACGCAGGCGGCCACGATGCCGCCGGTCCGGGTGACGCGCGCGATCTCCCGGAAGGCGATCACCGGGTCGGCCATGAAGTGGACGACCAGCTGCGCAAGCGAGGCATCGAAGGTCGCGTCGTCGAACGGGAGGGACTCGGCCCGTGCCAGGCGCACGTCGACGCCCGGATGCCGGTCGCGGACGGCGGCGATGAACGACTCGGACGGGTCGATGGCGGCCACGGATCCAGCTCCCAGCCGATCGACGAGCGCGGCGGTCAGCGCGCCGGTCCCGCACCCGACGTCAAGCACGTGCTGGCCGCGCCGGACGCCAGCCGCCTGGACGAACCGGCTCGACAGCGGGCGCGACCACGCGCCCATGTACTGCTCGTAGGCCTGGGCGGGGACGTCGAAGCCCATGGGTGGAGTGTAGGGGTGGCCGTTGCGCCGAGGCACGGGCAACCGTGCGCCGGGATCCTGGCAGTGGCCGGCCGGCGCCACGGCCGCCCCGGGAGTCGGGACACCGGTCCCATGACAGCATTCCCGCGACTCCCGTCATGCTGTGCGGGCCAGCTCCCGTCACACAGGTGTCCCCGATGAGCCGACAGCGATTCGAATCCAGCGTCACGGCCGTGTCGTGGATCCCCTCCGACGCCATCGCGGGCGCGCCCGAAGGTGCCGTTCGAGCTTGGGATCACGCACTACGACCAGCCGCCGCCCGAGCGGATCGTCGATCTCGAGGACCTTCGCCGGACGGATCGGTTCCGCGAGGCGAACGAGCTGCGGGCGTTCATCGAGGTCGAGGACGGGCGGATCGTGGACCAGGGGTACCTGGGCCAGGGACACATCGGCGCGACCACCGTTCGCGTGGGACCGGCGGCGATCCGCTTCCCGGCCGTCCACCTGCCCGACATCCAGCACGAGCCGGAGATCGGTCCGACGTCCGTGCGCTTCGTGCAGACGGTCGGCGGGCGGATGGGGCTGCCCACGCCGAGACCCGTCGCGCGCAAGCCGTTCGTCCAGTTCTGGCCCTCGATCGCGTGGTCGACGCTGGAGCTGACCATCAACGCCGATGGGTCGGCCACCCGCGGGCTCGTCGGAGCCAGCCCGTTTCCCCGGCATTGGGTCTACGACGACGCGGGCGAGCTGGTCCAGAAGTCCGGCGTGGTCGACTTCAAGAAGTGGTTCAACGACTCGTTCGGTGACCAGACGCCGTGGGGCACCTATGACTCGCCGGCCGTCGTCAGCGCGGTGGAGACCGCGATGGAGCGACGCGTGTCGGACGCCATCATGCACGGCGGTGCGAAGCCCGAGATCCGGACGGTGGACGCCGGCGACGCGCTGATCACACAGGGCGACATGGCGGTCGATGTCTACCTGATCCTCGACGGGATCCTCGTGGTCGAGGTGGATGGGCGCGAGGTGGCCGAGATCGGACCGGGGGCGGTGGTGGGGGAGCGTGCCGCGCGCGAGGGCGGTGTCCGGACGGCCACCCTGCGGGCGGTCACCCGTGTCCGAGCGGCGAGGACCACCGCGGACGCGGTCGACGCGGCCGACCTCGGGGCGGTGGCCGCAACGCATCACCGGGAGGATGCCCGCCGCATGAGGCCCCCGCCGGGCGCGGCCGTATCAGGAGGTCGGGGTCACCTTCTTGAGCTGCCCGGGCGCATTGTCTCGACCGTGGCCGTGGCCGGGCTTGCCGCCGGCCATCCAGGACTTCCATCCGGGGTGGGTGGGACCGACCATCCACGGGCCGCCTGCCCACGGTGGCCGTCCCGCCGCGCGAAGCGCCTTCCCGTCCACTGTCTCGACGTCGACCTGCGTGTCACCGGATCGCGTCGTTCCGACGATCGTCACCGACTTGCCAACGAAGGCGGCCAGCGGGTTGTTGTCGCCCCAGAACCACGGCGGTCCTGCCGAGACGGACCAGGTCTTTCCGTCCACGGTCATCGTGAATGTCGCGCGACCCTTCGCATCGGTCGACTTCTGGACGGTGCCCTTGAGCGTGATCGCGACCTCGGGCACTCCTCTCGGGTTTGGCGGACTTCTCGGGTTGGCGGACTTCTCGGGCTTGGCGGAATTGCCCGGATCCGCGGACGGCGGCGGCGATGCCGCAAGCACCGGGATGGAGATCGCGAGCAGGGCGATGGCAGCCGCCAGCAGGACGCCGACCCGCCGATTCGGGGCTGTTCATCGCGTGATCGTCCCGCGATGACCTTGCATCCGTCCTAGCAGCCGAGTGATCGGCCTGAGGTTGTGGTGCCGGGACGCGCCACAGTCGCCCCAGCTCGAGTCGCAGCGCCGCGACCCGCGGCCGATTCAGCGAGACGTGGTTCTAGCTTGGCTGGCGCCGTGGCGGCCGCATCGCGTTTGCCCGAGCCTTGACGCGTTCAGGCGGTGTCACGAACGGCCGGAACGCATCGCGCACTTCCTGCGGTGGATCCGTCAGACGCGGTCGAGGAACTCGAGCACGCGCCGGGTGAGCAGCGCCGTCGCCTCCGCGTCGTACGAGGGGAGCGAGCTGTCGGCGAAGTAGTGCTGGTCGCCGGGATAGAGGAACAGCTCGGCGTCTCGACCGTGTCCACGATCTCGCGGGCGGCATCGATGTCACCCTCGCCGACGAAGATCGGGTCCGCGTCCATGCCGTGGATCTGTACCGGGACGCCGTCGGGCCAGGGTCCGAACGCCCACTCGCCGCTGATCGGGATGCAGGAGTAGAACAGCAGCGCGCCGCGAGCCCCGGGCCGGGTCTGGGCGAGCTTCTGGGCCACCATCTCGCCCAGCGACATCCCGGCGTACACGAGCGCCTCCGGCAGGTCATCGGCCATGCGGACGCCTCGCTCGAGGACGTTGTCGAACCCGATCTCCCTGGCGTGCGCGACGCCTTCGTCGATGCTCCCGAACGTCTGTCCGTCGAACAGGTCCGGCGTATGGACGGTATGACCCGCGGCACGCAGGTCGTCGGCGAACGCCCGGACGCCATCCGTCAATCCCTGGGCGTGGTGGAACAGCAGGACCTCGGCCATGGGGCGCCTCCGGTATCGAGTTATCCCCGGACTCTACCCGTCTTTCCAGCTGCCTTCCTCTGCGAGCGAGTCAGCGAGCCGCACCATGTCCGGGAGACCCATCGATGTGAGCCACGAGGACGCGCGATCTCGGTCGTATGCGCCCACGCGGCCGGCGTCGGGGTCGAAGGCCGGTGTGAGCGGCGCGCCGCGGCGCAGGGTCGCAAGCTCCAGGCACCGGAACGCGTCCTCGCGCCCGGCAAGCAGCCGGTTCCGAACGCCCGTGGCCTCGACCTCGTCGATCCGCTCGTAGATCACGGCCAGCGACCCGAACCGCCGGACGAGGTCCGGACCCGCCGCCGGCCCGATGCCCCGCACCCCACCGTAGCCGTCGGTCGCGTCGCCGATGAGCGCCTTGACGTCCGCCACCTGCGCCGGAGGAACGCGATAGGGACTCCGTTCCTCGACATCGGCCGGGCCGAACCGGTCGACGCCACCGCCTGAGCGCGGGATCAGCACCGCCACCCGGTCACCGACCATGCCCAGCAGGTCGTGATCTCCGGTATGGAGCAGGACCTCGTCGAACCCTGCGGCGAGCGCGGCGTCCGCGATCCCCGCCATCGCATCGTCCGCCTCCCAGCCCTCGGCGCGGTAGCGCGCCCAGCCCATCCGGCCCGCCGCGATGTTGGCGTCGCGAAGCTGCGCCCCCAGATCGTCGGGCTCCTCCGCCTTGCGCGGCTTGTAGTCCGGGTGCATCTCCCGGCGTCGCGAACCAGTGGTGCTCTCGAACGCGAGCGCGACGTGCGTTGCCTGTTCGTCGCGGATCCGGGCCAGCACGAAGCGCAGGAATGTCCGGACCAGGAACACCGGTCGGCCGTCGAGCGCGAACGACGGATTGCCGCGTCCGGCGAAGTACGCGCGGTGGGCGAGGTTGGCGAAATCGACGACGAGCAGGCGGCGCACGCTGCTGATCGTCGCACGCGCGCCGGCTGCGGCGTCAGCCGGCCGGGGCAGGCGCAGGGATCAGGGCGTGAGCGCCGTGGCCAGCCACAGTGAATAGGTGTCGTTGCCGTAGCCGGAGACCACGATTCGGTCGGGCAGCACCGTCGCACCTGTGACGTACGTGCCCTGCGCATCCTGTGGACTGTACTGACCGATCTTCGGCAGCGGCGACGACCCGGTGAACGACAGCCGGGTCCATGTCGAGCCGTCGGTCGAGACCCAGGCCGCCATCGTTTCCGAGCCGGGCGCTTCGCGGTCGAGGACGACGATGTGCCGGCCGTCAGACGTCAGCATGGTGGAGCCGGAAATCGGGACCTGATTGACCCCCTGGTCGATGGCCGGCAGGTCGATTCCCAGCCGCCCAGCCGCGTGCCACGTCGCGCCGTCCACCGAGACCCAGCCGCTCGGCGCGGCGTCGCCGGCGACCGGGGAACCGACGCCGATCGCGAACAGCCCTTCCGCGCCGACCTCGACGTCGCTCAGCTCCCCGCCTTCGATCTCGATCCCGTCGACCTCGGCCACCGTCCAGTGCAGCCCATCCGCCGAGAGCCAGGCTGCCGGCCGGCCCAGGCCCAGCGGGTAGGGGCCATCCACCACTTCGGTGGCTGGATCCCGCACGCCGTCCCGTCCGACGATCACGAAGCCGCCAGCGAACGCGACGGCGTCGCGGAACACGGCATGGTCGAAGCCCTGGGTCAGGTCTGCCTGCTGCCACGTCATCCCATCAACCGAGTGAAACACGACCGGGATCGCCGGCGGCGGCTTCTGACCCGGCTCGCCCACGCCATTGCCCTGGTAGCCGACCGCGATGATCCCGCCGTCGCCCGCGACCATGAACATGGGGGCGCCGGCATTCGACCAGGCGGCGTGCCAGCTGGGGCTGTTCACGGGCGTCCAATCTGTTCCGTCAGCGGACGTCCACATCTCTGGCGAGAAATCGGGCGGGGGACAGGTTGTGTCTGGCGGGCAGTCCACCCCGCCACCCTCGGCCGTGGCGAGCAGACGCCCGTTGAGCACGAACACGTGCGTCATCCACTCGCCCGACCGCACGAGGTCTCCGGTCTGGACGACCGTCCAGCCGAGCCCGTCCGGCGAGGTAAGGAACACGCCCTTCAGGTTGCGCTCCGGGTCGGTGACACCCGTCTCGCCGACGGCGACGTACGCGCCACCCCAGGGAACGACGTCCACGATCCGGAGACCACCCTGGACCGCCGGCACGACCGGGTCGGACCACTCGAGCCCCGTCCAGCCGCTGGGCGGCTGCGTCGGCGGGGGCGACTCGCTCGGGGTCTCGCTCGGGGTCTGGCTGTCGGTCGGGCTTGAGGTCGGAGCGGGGGCGCTCGAGCTGGACTCGGGCGAGGACGTCGGCTTCACGCCCACGATCGGTCCCTGGAGGAATGTCCAGCCGAGGGCGATCGCGGCAACCACGGCGAGTGCGGCTGCCGAGAGCTGCAGCAGCGGTGCGAACCATGATCGGCGGCGCGCGGTGGGGGCATCGGTGATGGTGCGCAGGCGATAGCGGAGGGACGTCGGGGCGCCGTCGCCGGCGATATCACGCAGGACGACCGTCAGGTCGCGATCGAAGCGCTCGTCGGTCATCGGATCGCTCCCATCGGGTCGCGAGCGGCCGCGTCGTAGGCCGCCCGGAGCTCCGCCAGGCCGTAGTGCAGTCGTGACTTCACCGTGCCCACAGCCAGGTCGAGCTGGGCCGAGATCTGCTCGGCGGTGAGTCCCTCGAGGTAGTGGAGCGCGATCACGGCCCGGTGCTCGGGGGTGAGCGCGCTGAGCGCCTCACGGAGCGCGGCGCGCTCGACGGAGGCGGCAAACGGATCGGCGATGGCAGGCGTGGCATAGGCAACGATCGAGGGGCGATGGCGCTGGTGAAGGCGGTCCCTGCAGACGTTGACCAGGATCCTCGAGAACCAGGCCGGGAACTTCTCGGGGTCGCGGAGGGAGGCGACGTGCTGCCACGCACGGAGCGCGGCGTCGCTCACCGCATCCTCGGCTTCATCGCGATCGCCCAGGATCACGGCAGCCAGCCGGAAGCTCCGATCGAGCGCATCGTCGAGCAGGCCCGTGAATGCCTCGGCTTGATCGTCGGCCGACCCGCTCAGCTTGGCGCGGATGTCGTCCACCCCGGTGCTCCCAGACTGGATATTGATCTCGATCACAACCTAGATGACCGGGATGGGTGCCGGATGGTTCGATCTTTCTCGAATCCGGGGGCGGGTGGTCGCGAAGATGGCCCCCGTCGGGTGTACCGGCGCATCGGCAGATCGCGCGCGGATCAACCCTCTCGGGTGCGCACTTCCGGGTCCAGTGCCAGCACGTCCCGGCGGGCGAAGATGCCCAGGAAGCTGACGCCGCACAGGAACAGGGCGACGCCGAGCCCGCTGTAGAAGAACGCGATCATCCAGTCCGGCATGAGGTGCGAGAGGCGCAGCGCCATGCCACCGGCCATCATCACCGCCATCACGGCCCACGACGAGGCGTTGAAGAAGTGCCAGAACGGCAGGCGTTCCTCCTCCCGCGCGCGGATCCGGCTGGTGTGCCTGCGAACGAGCCGCGAGAAGACGAGGTAGTAGAAGGCGAGGAAGATCGCGACCGCGAGCGGCAGCAGCACCAGGTGCTCCGGCGCGAGCGTGATCTCGAGCGGGAGCCCGATCACGCACACCATCGCGCCCGCCGCACACCAGACCAGGCCGGCGATCAGGATCAGCTGGTTCTTGGGACGATGGACGACGCTCACGGCTCGTTGGCTCCTGACACGCACCGCGGCGTGGTGACCCGATCTTACCCTGCAGCTCCGGGTGTGCCGAACAGGGAGCGCCGTACCTTGGGCGGTCCCGGGCCATTGCCTGCTACAGTCACGGGCCGCGTCTCCTCGGCGAACGTCTCGTCGCGGATCACCAGGAAGGTTGGTCGAATCCGTGTCGTACGTCGAGTGCATCGCGCGGGCAATTCCGCCCAGGGTTGGAACCATTGCGCTGGCCGTCATCGCGGCCATGATCATCGCCGGCTGCGGCGCAGGCACGAGCGCGACCGATACCCCGACGGCCGCCTCGGCACCGCCGGCTGTGGCATCCGTCGCGGCGAGTGCCGATCCGGGGTCCGGAGCCGGCACAGGCGACTGCGGCGAGGCAACCGCTGCCCTCGTCAAGGCGCAGCTGACCGCCCCCGAGATCATCTCGGTCACGACCGAGGGCGGCTGCCACGACGCGACCATCGTGACGTCGCTGGCGGCATCCGAGACCGCCAAGGCGCTGGAGATCTGCGACGCCGCCGCCGTGATCGCATACGCGGGCGACCTGTCGTCGGTGACCGTGTCCGGGGCGGGCGACAAGGAGATGGCGATCGGAATCAAGGGCCAGCCCTGCATCGGCGAGCCGTGATCGACAACGAAGGCGGCGATGCCCGGCTCGCACGGTGCCGCCGCGGCAGCTAGACGGGGCCGCATTGCGGGCGAATCGTGTCGCGCCCGAGCCCGTTGCCGGAGACCCCGTCGGCCCGCGATCCGGGCCTGCGCCTAGACTGAACGCGATGACGCCCGACTCGCGACCCACCGCATCGCGCCTCCTCGTCGACTGCCTCGCGGCCGAGGGCTGTGAGTGGGTGTTCTCCGTGCCCGGCGAGGAGACGATGGACATCCTCGATGCCCTCGCCGACGACCAGCGCGTGCGCCACGTCACGACGCGGCACGAGCAGGGCGCCGCGTTCATGGCGGACGTCTACGGGCGGCTGACCGGGCAGTGCGCGGTGGCGATGGCCACCCTCGGGCCGGGGGCCACCAACCTCGTGACCGGGATCGCGGACGCATACCTCGATCGCGCACCGATGGTCGCGATCACGGGCCAGACCGGCTCGGACAAGCTCCACAAGGAGTCGCACCAGCTGGTCGACATCCCGCGGATGCTGGAGCCGGTCACCAAGTGGACCACTCGGATCGGGCGCGCCGATGCGATCCCCGAGACCGTCGCGAGGGCGTTCCGGATCGCGCGCCTCGAAAAGCCGGGTCCAACCCACGTCGAGATCCCGGAGGACATCGCCGCGTCACGCGTGGATCCGGCGCTCCAGCCGCTGACCCCGTCGCGTGCCTATTTCCCGGAGCCGACCGACGAGGCGATCGCCCATGCCGCGGCACTCATCGCATCCTCGTCCCGCCCGATCGTCCTGGCCGGGAACGGCGTCCTCCGGCGCCGTGCCTCCGGTGCCCTTCGGGCCTTCGCGGAAGGCCTGCACGTACCGGTCGCCGAGACGTTCATGGGCAAGGGCGCGATGGATGACCGATCCCCCCTGTCCCTGATGGCCGTGGGCCTCCAGGCGCGCGACCACGTCCTGTCCGGGTTCGATCGCGCGGACCTCGTGATCTGCGTCGGGTACGACCTCGTCGAGTACGGTCCGTCCCGCTGGAACCCGGACGGCACCAAGCAGATCCTCCATATCGACACCCAGCCTGCCGAGGTCGACGCGTCGTACCGGCCGGCGGTGGAGCTGATCGGCGACATCGAGGGATCGCTCCGCCGCCTGCTCGAGGCGGTCGAGCCCCAGGGCATCAGCGGACGGAGCGGCGCCGAGCGCCATGCGTCGCAGGAGACGCTGATCGACGCCGACCTGCGTCAGCAGCTGCTCCAGGAGCTCGGCACGTTCGAGCACGACGATTCGGCGACGGTCAAGCCACAGAAGGCGATCCTCGACCTGCGCCGGGCGCTCGGTCCGCATGACATCGTGGTCTCGGACGTCGGCGCACACAAGATCTGGGTCGCGCGGCTGTACCAGGCGTATGAGCCCAACACCGTGATCATCAGCAACGGCTTCGCGTCGATGGGGATCGCGCTGCCGGGGGCCATCGCGGCGGCGCTCGTGCACCCCGATCGACGAGTCGTCGCGCTGTGCGGGGACGGTGGCCTGCTGATGAACGTCCAGGAGCTCGAGACGGCGGTCCGGCTGCGGGCGAAGGTCACGGTCGTCGTGTGGCGCGACGACGGCTACGGGCTGATCGACTGGAAGCAGCGCAACGAGTTCGGGCGGCGGTTCGGGGTGACGTTCGGCAACCCGGATTTCGTGGCCCTGGCGCGCTCGTTCGGGATGCCGGCGTTCAGACCGGACTCGTCGGCGGACCTCGCCGTCTGCCTGGGCGATGCCCTGGCGGTGGACGGCCCGGCGCTGGTCGAGGTGCCGATCGACTATCGCGAGAACCTGCGCCTGACCGAGCGCCTGGGGGCGCTGGACCCGCGCGCGTAGCCGGGTGCGGCTGGGCGCCGGCTCGGCCTTCGTCCGCGTCGAGACGCCTGCTGTCGCGCCGACTCATGGGGCGCGTCACCCGAGCCCCCAACCAGCGGGTATCCGCTCTGCAACGCGCGGTACAGGCCCCGGTCCGCCAGGCGGTCGTCGCCCCTGATGCACCTGGTGAGTGGTGGCAGGTCGGGACAGGACCTGGGTCCGGCGTCAAGCCAGGTCGCCCCAGACCCCGATCCGGCGCCAAGCCAGCCGCATTCCGCTCGCGCATCGACTCGCCTCAGGCCTGCAAGGGCTGGCCCCTACGTGCCGCCCCGGTTGACCAGGCATGCGAAAGTCTGAGAGCACACTTGTGCGGCGCGCGAGGCATCAAGGAAGGGAGCGAGATGGGAGCACCCATGTCCAGCCAGAAGGTGATCACCTCCTCGGAAGGCATGAGGTCCCATGCGCACGCTCAACCTCGGCATCCTCGCGCACGTCGACGCCGGTAAGACCACCCTCACCGAGCGCCTGCTGTTCACGGCCGGCGCAATCGACCGGGCCGGCAGCGTCGACGCCGGCACCACCCAGACCGATTCGCTCGACCTCGAGCGCGAACGCGGCATCACGATCCGGTCCGCGGTCGCCTCGTTCCTCATTGGCGATCTCGCGGTCAACCTGGTTGATACGCCCGGCCACCCGGACTTCATCGCGGAGGTCGAGCGCGTCCTTGGCGTGCTCGACGGCGCGATCCTCGTCGTATCCGCCGTCGAGGGCGTCCAGCCCCAGACGCCGCTGCTGTTCCGCGCCCTCCAGCGCCTCCATGTCCCGACCCTGATCTTCGTCAACAAGATCGACCGGGCGGGGGCGGATCCGGAGCGCGTGGTCGAAGCGATGACACGCCGGCTGTCGCCCGGCATGGTGCCGATGGGCACGGTGCACGACCCTGGGCACCGCAGCGCCTCGTTCGTGTCGTTCGCGCCGGACGACCCGCGCGGCCCTGCGCGGCTCGCGGAGATCCTGGCCGAGCATGACGAGGGGATCCTCCAGGCGTACGTTCGCGACGAGGCCGCGCTCTCACCGTCCCGCGTGCGCGCCGAGCTCGCGACGCAGACGAAGCAGGGCCACGTCCATCCGGTGTACTTCGGGTCGGCGGTGCTCGGTGTCGGGATCGACGACCTGCTCGCCGGCGTGGACGAGCTCCTCCCCGGTGACCGTGGTGACCCGGCCGCCGACGTGTCGGGCCGCGTGTTCAAGATCGAACGCACGGCATCGGGGGAGCGCGTCGCCTACGTCCGCCTGTTCGCGGGCACGCTGCGAGCGCGCAAGCGGGTTCGCGTCGGGGGCGGGGACGAGGCGAAGCCGAGCTCGATCAAGGTGTTCGCACCGGCCGGCGCACCGCGCCGCGACGTCCTCGTCGCGGGCGAGATGGCGGCCGTCCGCGGCCTGGGGACGGTCCGGGTGGGCGACGCGATCGGGCAGCCGCCGCCGGGCGAGGCGGTGAGCATGCGCTTTCCGCGACCCGCGCTGGAGGCTGTCGTGTACCCGGTCCGGCCGGAGCAGTCCGGCAGCCTCCGCGCGGCCCTGGCGCAGCTCGCCGACCAGGATCCGCTGATCGACGTTCGCCAGGACGACCATCGGCACGAGATCTCGGTCTCGCTGTACGGCGAGGTCCAGAAGGAGGTCATCGGCGCGACCCTCGCTCGCGACTACGGCATCGCGACCGGCTTCCGCGAGACCAGCACGGTGTGCATCGAACGCCCGGCCGGCGCCGCTGAGGCCGAGCAGGTCATCCACGCGGAGACGCACACCAACATCACGGGTCGAAGCTCGCCGCTGAGCACCAACCCATTCCCGGCCACGCTTGCCCTCCGGATCGAACCCCGGCCTCCCGGCTCCGGGATCGAGTTCCGCTCGACGGTCGAGCCGCGTCTCGTTCCCGCTCTACCTGTTCCACCGGGTTGAAACCTTCGTGGGCGCAGATGGACGCCTACGTCCGCGAGGCGCTCGCCGAGGGACTGGCCGGCTGGCAGGTCACCGACTGCCTGGTCACCATGACCGACTGCGGCTACATGTCGCCGACAACGTCGCCCGCGGACTACCGGCGGCTCACGCAGCTGGTCGTTGCGACCGCGCTCGATCGCGCCGGGACCTGGGTATGCGAACCGCTGGCGGACGTCGCGCTCGAGATGCCCGCATCGACCGCTCCGGGAGTGCTCGCGATGCTCGGCCGGCTCGGCGGCCGCGTCCGCGGCCAGTTCTCGGCAAACGACGTCTCCAGGGTCGATGCCGTCATGCCAATCTCGAGCGTCCGGACCCTCCAGAGCCGGCTGCCCGGCCTGTCGATGGGGGAGGGGATCCTGGAGACGCGACCAGGCGGCTACCAGCCCGTCGCGGACAACCCGCCGGCGCGCGAACGCTCCGGCCCCAGCCCGCTCGATCGCGACGCGTGGCTGGCGTGGCTCGCCAAACGGGCATAGGCCGCCGCGGGACTTCGATCCACGCGCCGGCCCGTAGACTCGGGTGCGACAGCGGTTGCCGCACGCCGCGCATCCGGACAGGAGGCATTGCACGATGTTCACCGCCACCAGGGACCTGATGCTTCCCGCGACCGTCACCGGATCGTGGCCGCGGCCGCGCTGGTACGACGGTGGCCTGTGGGGACGGCCGCTGGACACCGCGCTGCTGGACGTCCGCTTCCGGGAGCAGTTCCTCGACGCGCACGCCACCGTGATCGCGGACCAGGAGCGGGCCGGGCTCGACATCCTGACCAACGGCGACTACCACCTCGACGAGGACTTCGCCGGCCGCTCGTGGCACCACTACCCGCTCCAGCGCTGGAAGGGCTTCGAGCACGAGGAGCTCCAGTACGCCCGGTCACGGGATGCGCTGCTCGCGTTCGCGCCCGGCACGCTCATGAACGAGATCGAGACGACCTGGCGCTGGCCCCGCGTCGTCGGCAAGGTCGAGCCCGACCCAGGAACCCGCTGGAGTACGCGAAGCTGTGGCGGATCGCCCAGGCACGCGCGGCTTCGGGCAAGCCCGTCAAGTTCGGCACGTGCTCGTCGCAGGTGCTCTCGATCTTCCTTGACAGCCACACACCCGAGTACGACCTGGATGACAAGAAGCAGCTGATCTGGGACATGGCCGACGCGATGAACGTCGAGCTACGCCAGCTGGCGGCAGCCGGAGCAAAGGTGATCCAGATCGAGGAGCCGACGATCCACTTCACCGCCTGCTTCCACCCGGAGGAGAAGGAGCTACTCGACTTCATGGTCGAGGCGTTCAATCACGAGGTCGACGGCCTGGACGACGTCGAGTTGTGGATCCACACCTGCTGGGGCAACCCCAACATGCAGAAGGTGTACACAGGCGAGTCGTACGCGAACTCGATCGAGATCTACCTGAACGCCTCAAGGGTGACGTCTGGACGGTCGAGATGACCGAGAACGAACTTCGCCGAGATCGACCTGTTCAAGCCGTATGCGGGGAGCCTGGCCAAGAAGGTCGCCGTGGGCGTCGTGAACCACCGCAGTCTCCAGGCCGACATGCCGCCGGTCGTCGCGGGGCGGATCCGGCGCGCGCTCGAGGTGATCCCGGCCGACAAGCTGGTCCTCTCGAGCGATTGTGGGTTCGGTCGCCAGGGCTTCAACCGGACTGTCGCGTTCTACAAGGCGACCGGGATCGTGCAGGGCCGCAACATCGTCCTCAAGGAGCTGGGGCTGGAGCGAGCGCTACGTGGCGGCGGCGGATCCGGCGCTCCAGGCCGACGTGCTGCCGGATCGCGAGCCGCTGACGCACCTGCCGTCGCCCTGGAGCTGACGATGCCCGGCTCGTCCCCAGGGGTCCGACGTCGGGACCTCGATCAGCTGCGCCGCTCGTTCCGAGGCGACATCATCACGCCTGCCGACGCGACCTATGACGAGGCGCGCCGCCTGTGGAACGCGCTTCACGACCGGCGGCCGGGGGTCATCGTGCGGCCGGCGAGTGGCGACGAGGTCGCCACCGCCGTCCGCTTCGGCCGCGACCACGGCCTCGAGATCGCGGTCAGGTCCGGCGGGCACAGCCTGGCCGCGTTCACGGGCCGCGAAGGGGGCATGGTCGTGGACCTGTCGGCCATGCGCGGCGTGGACGTGGACCCGCGATCCCGTACCGCCCGGGCGAACGGCGGGGCGCTCCTTGGCGAGCTCGACGTGGCCGCGCAGGCGCACGGGCTCGTGTGTCCGGTCGGCGTCGTCGGCCATACCGGGGTCGCCGGGCTCACGCTGGGCGGGGGCGTCGGCCGGCTGCAACGCCGGTTCGGGCTCACGATCGACAACCTCGCCGCCGTCGAGCTCGTCACGGCCGACGGCCGGCTGGTGCGCGCCTCGGACACCGAGGAGCCCGACCTGTTCTGGGGCCTGCGCGGCGCCGGCTGGAACTTCGGGATCGCAACGGCCTTCGAGCTCCGGCTCCAGCCGTTCGGACCCGACCTCCATCGCGGCGTCACGGTCTACCCGGCGACCGAGGTCCACGACGTGTGGGAGGTCTTCCGCGACTACGCGCGGAACGCGCCCGAGGCGGTGTCGGTCATCTTCGGCCTCGATCGTGCGGGTTCTGACAACGGCTACCCGGAGGACCTCCGCGGCCGGCCGATCGTCTACCTCGCGTTCAACCACAGCGGCGCCGCGGACGCCGTGGAGCGCGACACCGCGGGCCTGCGGGCCGGCCCGAAGCCGGTCAGCTCGACCATCGGCAGCCAGCCGTACCTCGAGGTCCAGACCGCGCACGACCTCGTGTTCGCGTGGGGCAACCGGTCGTTCATCCAGGGCTGCAACGCGGACGGCGTCCGTCCCGCCGCCCTCGACGAGCTTGTCGCTCTGGTCGCCGGTGCCCCCGGCGATGGCTCGTTCTCGGTCACGGCGCTGGGTGGCGCGATCGGCCGCGTCCCGGAGGAGGGGACCGCGTACGCGGGTCGCGCGGCCGTGTTCGACCTCAGCGTTGACGCTTCCTGGAGCGACCCGGCGCTCGACGATGCGAACCGCGAGTGGGTCCGGCGGGTGATGGCGGTGGTCGAGCCCGATGCAACGCTCGGCCGCTACGCGAACGAGGTCTCGGACGCCGGACCCGAGCACACGCGCCTGATCTACGGTGACGCGAAGCTCGCCCGTCTCGCGGGGCTCAAGCGGACCTGGGACCCCGACAACGTGTTCCACGTCAACCACAACGTCGCACCGGCCGCCGTCGTGCGCCAGGAAGACCGCTAGGGACCGGCGGTTGAGGGCCCGCTCCCAGGAGCCGGCCCTCCGGCGACCGGGGCGAGGTCCAGCCGGGCCAGGCGCTCCGGGTCGGCGAGAATGTCGATCGAGACGATCCGGCCGCCCGAGACGGTGAGCGAGACGACGGAGATCGGGCGGCCGCCCGGAGTCCAGGCCACCCCACCAGGAACCCCGTTGATCAGCGCTCGCGTGGCTCTGTCGGCGAGCCGGCGGAACGACAGCGCGCCCGCGGCGACGGCATCCGCCCCGCGGAGCAGCGACACCAGCCCGGGCCGGTCCGGGCCGCCATCGGAGCGAAGCACGACATCGGGATCGAGCACCGCCAGCAGCCGCTCGAAGTCGCCGTCGCGTGATGCGGCGAGGAACGCATCGACCACCGCCCACTGGGCGCCGAGATCAGCGTCCGGCACTGGCGCTCCACGAACACGGCGGCGGGCCCGGCTCGCGAGCTGCCGGGCCGCAGTCGGCGACCGGCCGACGATCGGTGCGATCTCCTCGAACGGGACGCCGAACACGTCGTGGAGCACGAACGCGATCCGCTCCCCGGGGTTCAGGGTGTCGAGGACCGCCAGCAGCGCGAGCCCGACCGAGTCGCCGAGCAGTGCCTCGTGCTCGGGATCGATCCCCGACGGAGGGCTCACGATGGGATCCGCGACGTGGGTCTCGAGCGGCGTCTCGGGGTGGGTCCGCCGGGTGCGCAGGAAGTTGAGGCATACCCGGGCGACGACGGTGGTCAGCCAGGCACGCAGGTTCTCGACCTCGCTCGTGTCGGACCGGCTGAGCCGGATCCACGCCTCCTGGACGGCATCGTCGGCCTCGCTCAGCGAGCCGAGCATGCGATAGGCAACCGCTCGCAGGTGCGGGCGGCTGGCCTCGAACTCCTGCGCCAGCAGGTCCTGATCGGTCATCGCGTCACATCCAACCATGGATCGCCCGCCGGGGTGCCGATCGATCCGTCGGCGGCGTCGGCGCGACACGTTGTCACATCGGGCGGTTGTGCGGGTTCACCTTGTTGACACCCGATTCTGAAAGGATGTGACCGATGACGCACACGACAGCCGACCCCCGAACGGCCGGCCTCCACCAGCCGGGCCGCCCGCCCCGGATCGTCCCGCTGCTCAACCCGATCTCGAGGCGCCTGCTCGGTGCCGGGATGCCGCTGGGCCCAAACGCGCTCCTCACCGTCGCCGGCCGCCGAAGCGGCCTTCCGCGCACCACGCCACTGGCCATCATCGAGGCCGGTGACCGGCGCTGGGTGTGGTCCCCGTGGGGCGAGACGGACTGGGTCCGGAACCTTCGGGCCGCCGGCCAAGCGACGATCACCGTACGCCGCGAGACCGAGGAGGTTCGCGCGACCGAGCTCGATCTCGCGGAGCGGGTCACGTTCTTCCGTGACGTCCTGGGCCCCGTCGCGCGCGGCATGCGCTTCGGCGTCTGGTTCATCCGCGCCGTCGACGGCGTCGACGTGAACCGCCCGGAGGAGATGGCCGAAGGCCGCCGCGTGTTCGAGCTGCAGCCGATGATGTGAGCTCCACCGCGGGGTGCGAGCGATCGTTGCCGGATGCTCCGCGCGTCCGGCGTTGCCGCTCTACCCCGTGTCAAGATGCGCGGCGTGGGCACGTGGGGCATCGGGCTTGCGAACAAAACCGGGCTGCGGCGCGACGACTTTGGTGGTGTTGGCCCTGGAACGGCGACGGCTCGTCGCCTGGGCAATCGCCGCTACATCGGCTACGACCTGCTGACACCGACTACCCGGTGCTGTGGCTTGCGATCACGACTGTTCTGGACGTATGGCATCGACCATCGGAGACGTTCTCCCGGGCGGAGCAGGTCATCGCCGATGGCACGGACTCGCGGCGCTCCGCCTGCTGGGCATGGCGCCGCGTGATCTCGATCGCAGCGCGAGAGTGCTGGCCGGGCTCGCCGAGCGGTGGCGGACGCCGAACCGAAAGCCGCGCCTGCGCCGCATCCTCGCCACGCCCGAGAGGTTCATGCTGGACGTCGGCGACGTGCTCGCCTACACGATGGACGGCGACACGCTGCGCAACCCGTACGTCGGGCGCGAATGGCGGAACGCTTCTTCTCCAGGCACCCCTGGGTCGGATGGATGAGGAGGCGCGATCGGCTGTACCGGTTCACAAGCACGAGGTCTTCGCCCGGTATGTGATCGACATCGTCGCCGCTGGCGAACAGGACAGGATCGACCCCGCCTCGCTCGCGGAGCGTAGATCCTCCACACCTGGTAGTTCGGGACGGGAGACAACCGGCGGGTCCACGCGGTGGAGGTCAGCCGCCGCACCTCGCACGCATGCAGGTCGGGATCGTGGCCAGAGTCAACGTGCGACGGAACGTGTAATAGCCGAGCTGGCGAAAGACAGATAATAGATCGCTCATTTAGGGACGGACGGTAGCCTCGCGTCCCGTGCCGCGATCGGGGGCGTTTCAGCACGGATCGTTCCCGCTGACGATCCGATCTCCCGCTACCTGCGCTGACCCGTCGAGCCGGCGTCCGCGGCCTCGGCCCCGGGCCCGTCGGCGTTGGCTGGGGCGCCACGAAATCGGGCTGCGGCGCCACCAGGCACCGTCCGGGTGCGAGATCGAGGCTGAGAGGCCTGATCTGCCCGACGACGTCGGGTCGTGGCTGTGGCGCCACAGCCGCGGAGCCGGTGTTGGCTGGGGCGCGAGCGCGCTCCGCCGGACGGCGGGCCGGGGCATGGTCACCTGTCTGCCCGCTGGTAGGGCATTACCGCTGGTAGGAATTGCACTGTAGGACGTGCACGGAGTGTAGAGAGGCGACTTGATGGAACAGGATCGCGGGCGGACGACGGGGCTACGGTTCGGGCTGCTCGGGCTTGCGGCATGGCGCGATGGCGTACGATCGCGTTGGGGTAGACGCAGCAAAAGGCGGTGTTGGCGGTACTCCTCGTGCGCAGAGGAGAGTTCGTCTCCGCCGACGCGCTGGTGGACGCGCTGTGGCCTGGCGAGCCTCCCGCAAACGCGATGCAGACGTGCGTACTACCTCTCACGGCTTCGGAAGCTGGTCGCGGACGCCGATGGTTCAGCGCGTGAGAGGGCCAGGCGGGTATCGGTGGAGACGGACGCAGGGGAGGTGGACGTAGATGGGCTGGACGCGCTGGCAAAGGAGGCACGCCTGGCGCTTTCGGAGGGAGAGATTAGATGGCGGAAGGGCTCCGACGTACGAGCTGGCGCTAGTGCGCGGGCGACTGCTGGAGGGCCTCGACGATCTAGAGGCGGTGCGATAAGAGCGGGAACGGCTGCTCGAGCTGAGACTGCTCCTCGAGGAGGATCTCGTAGAGGCTCGGCTCGAAAGGGCGAGCACGCGAGCTGGTGTCTGCGCTACGGGCGCGGGTGACGGAGGTACCGGAGCGAGAGCGCTAGTGGGCGCATGATGCTTGCCTCTATCGCTCGGGCCGGCAGGTGGAGGCGCTCGCAGCGTATCGCGAGGCGCACGCGATCCTTGCCGATGCGTTCGGGCTGGATGCCGGCGAAGAGCTGCAACGCCTGGAACGCATGACCTGCTGCAGGAGCGGACGCTCGACCACGACGAGGTCGGTCGTCTGCATGGCGTACCCCGCCATGCGACGAGCCTGATCGGCCGTGACGACGAGCTGGTGCAGTTGATAAGGCTAGTGGGTGAGGAGCGCTTGGTGTCTCTGGTCGAGAAGGTAGGCGTGGGCAAGAAGAGGCTCGCTGTCGAAGACGCCGCTCGGCTGCGACAAGAGTTACCGGAGGGTATCTGGTGGATCGATCACGAAAAAGACGAAATCGAAGGCGTGCAAGGCGCGAACACGAGCGTGCTAGCACTCCGCGAGGCGGGTGAGGACGCGCCAGGTCGACGACTGTAGATCGCACGCCTGAGCAGCGCCCGAAGGCGCTGATCGGTGCCCGACAACGGCGAGATCGTGGCCTGTGGCGCCACTGCTCGGCGGGGTGCTCGCGGAGACGCCGGGCGCATTGCTGACACGAGCGCGAGCGTATACTGGGCGAGGAGGTCGTACGCTGTGCCGCCGCGGAGAGTCGGAGAAGATGTTTGACGCGATATAATGGACTACGAGGTCGATCAGCTGTTAGTCGCTAGAGGTGGGGGCTAGATGGATAGCGAGCAGCTTACAGACGCGGACGCGGAATGGCCCGGAGTGGTGTGGTTGGATGAGTTGCCGCTGGTGATCGAGCTGGTAGTTGGTAGGTTGTGTTCGCTATTGTTGGTTGAGTTAGATTGGATTTTAGAGAGATGATTGGAGATATTAGGTGAGGGATGACGAGGTGATAAAGCACGACACGGGACGCTCGAGACGGAGATAGATTGGAGATAAGGGAAGCTGAGCGACGATGAGCGCCGGGCGCTGGTAGGTATCGCTGTTTCTATGGCAGCTTCGACGAGATTGCTGCGTGCGAGGTCGCAACGGACAACGTAAGACCACGACGCGGCGATTACACTGCTGAAGAAGCTAGTGGACAGTAGCTGCTCACTCTAGACGATAGGGAGATGCGCTACCGCTTGCTCCAGACGGTGCGGCGATAGTAAGAGACAGTGAAGGCGCCACTAGAGCGTTCACGGAAGATGAGGAGCGTCACCGCGATAACTACAAGGCGCTAGGGGAGGAGCTGTTACGGCGTCTCCTCGAGAGGTCTGGCCGCCAGGCTCGATCGAGGTTACACGGAGCAAGAGAAACTGCACGCAGCGCTGAGCTGGTCGCTCGCTCAAGGAGACGGTGACGACGCGCTGAAGATGGCCTCGGCGCTCGGTGACTACTGGTACAGGACGAGTCAGTAGAGAGAGGGCCTCGAGTACCTGCGGAGAGCTCTCTAGATAGAGAGAGAAGAGAGTGGTAAGAGTACTCGCGCGCTCATGGTCAAGGCACATCTAAAGCGGAGCGCCGGCGTCCCCGAGGCGCCGGGGACCGTCGCGAGCGCGATCGCGGCGAGCGAGGACGCCGATCCCGGCCTGTCGCTCAGCCCTTGTGGGGTTAGGGTAGTGTAGTATGGTGGAAGGAAGTTTAGATGAGGAGGAGAAGGTGATAGAGAGAGAGAAATTGATATTAGGAAAGATGGAGGAATAGGAGGGATTATATTTAAATGATGAGTTGATGGGTGTAGATAGATAATTGAGAGGAGAATTAGAAAGCGCCAAGAGGTACGTACTCCGATCGAGGGACGGTTAATAAGAGATGCGTGATAGCGCCAGGCAGGATGGACGTATATGCACCTAGCCCGCGAGAGGCTTGAGATCGGAATGCCCGACGACGGCGAGAGATAAGATAGAAAAGGGATAGAGGAGTTAAAGTAGAGATAAGAAAAGAGAGGAATGGAGGAAGAGTAAAAGTGAGTAGGTAAGAAGAAGGAGGAGAGAGGAGAAAAGGAAAGAGAGAGTATGTAAATGGAAGAGGAGATAGAGATAGAGAAAGGATGGAAGTAAGAGAAGGAGTTGTTGTAGTTTGTGTTGTTGTTTGTGTTGTTTGTGATTGTTAGTTTAGAGTATTGTTTGTTTGTTTTGTGTTTATGTTTGTATTGTAGTGTTGTGTAGTTTGGGAGTTTGTGTTGTGTAGTTGTTTATAGTAGTGTTTTGTGATGTTGGTTTGGTGTTAGTTTGTTGTTAGGTTAATTTTGGTGTTTTTGGTTGTGTTTGTTTTGTTTGTTGTTTTTGTGTTTTTGGTTTTGGTTTTTGAGTGTGGAAGTAAGGGGTTGTTTATTTTAATGTGGGGTATGTTGGTTTTTGATATTGATGGTTTTGGTGTCACATCGTTGTTTGTTATTTGCAGCGGCAGCGTGATCGGTGATGTCGTTTTTCTGGTCGCGGCGTATTGCATCGTCCCGACGATCGTCAGCCTGCCGCCGAAATCACCTGGGCGGTCACGGGGTGGCCGGGTCGCCGGCGATTAAGTGGTACCGGGCGAGTAGTGCCCCGACGATTGTCTGGTTGCTTAGCTCTGATTGTGTTGGAGTTGTTTATTGTTTTTGTGTTTGTTGTGATTGTTTTTTGTTTTTTGATTTGTTGTTTTATATGTTAGTGATTGGTGTTGAGTTTGATTTTGTTATTGTTTAGTTTGTATTTGGTATTTTTGTGTTTGTTATGTTGGTTGATTTGGTGTATTTTGTTTAGTTTTTGTTTTGGTTGTTGTTGGGTATTGTTAGGGGTTGTGTTGTTGATTGTGGGCTATGGGGTATAGTTTTAGGTTGTTGGGGTGTATTTGTGGTTATTGTTAGATTGGCGGTGTCGCTTATCGATGTTATGTATTTTTGGTTGTAGTTGATTTAGTTGTTGGGTGATTTGTTTGGTTTTGTGTTTTTGTGTGTGTGTGTTTTGTGTTTATTGTAGTTTTTGGGTGTTTTTTATATATAGGTTTTTGTTTTTTATGTAGTGGTTTTGTTTTGTATTGGGTTTGGTTTTGTAAAGGTTTGATATGTTAGTGGAGTAGGTGTTTTTTGTGTTGTTTTTGGGTTATAGTTGTGTTGGTTGTGTTGGAGTGTTGTTAGTTATTTGTTAGGTTGGTTTTGTTAGGAGTGTGTGTTTTTTTTTTTGTTTTTTTTTGTTTTTTTTTTGTTTGTGTTTTTTTTTTTTTTTTGTGTTGTTTTTGTTGTTTTTTTTTTGTTTTTTTTGTTTTTTTTTGTTTTGTTGTTGTTTTTAGTGGTAAAATTAATGATAGTGAGAGTAGTGTTGTGTTGATGGTTATTGTCTCTGTTTTGTTTTTGTTTGTGTTTTTTTTTTTTGTTGTTTTTTTGTGTGTTTGTTTTGTTTTTTTTTTTTTGTTTGTGTTTTTTTGTGTTTTGTTTTTTTTTTTGTTTTTGTTTTTTGTTTTGTTTTTGTTTTTTTTTGTTTTTTTTTTTTTTTTTGTTTTTGTTTTGTTTTTTTTTTTTTTTGTTTTGTTTTTGTTTTTTTTGTTTTTTTTGTTTTTTGTGTTTTTTGTTTTTTTTTTTGTTTGTTTTGTTTTTGTTTTTGTTTTTTTTGTTTTTTTTTTTTTTTTTTTTTTTTTTTTTTTTTTTTGTTTTTTTTTTTTTTTTTTTTTTTTTTTGTTTTGTGTTTTTTTTTTTGTTGTTTTTTTTTTTTTTTTTTTTTTTTTTTTTTTGTTTTTTGTGTTTTTTTTTGTTTTGTTTTTTTTTTTTTTTTTTTTTTTTGTTTTTTTTTTTTTTTGTTTTTTTTTTTTGTTTTTGTTTTTTTTTGTTTTTTTTTTTTTTGTTTTTTTTTTTTTTTTTTTTTTTTTTGTTTTTTTGTTTTTTTTTTTTTTTTTTTTGTTTTGTTTTTTTTTTGTTTTTTTTTTGTATTGTTTTTGTTATTTTTATTTTTGTTTTTTTGTTTTTTTTTTGATTTAGTTTGTTATTTTTTTTTAGTTTAGTTTTTTGTTTTGTGAAATTGTAATTGTTGTTATATATATTAAATTGATTAATAAAATATAAAAAAGATAAAAGAGTGAAAATGAAGAAAGTTTAAAATTTTTTTTTTTTTTTTTTTTTTTTTTTTTTTTTTTTGGGTCGGCAAGCACCTCGCGCAGCTTCGCTGCGAAGCCATCCGGATCGCCAGGCTGGCCGTACTCGCCACCCAGGAAGCCGCCGTGGTCGCTCGGGGAAGAGCACGGGCTCCGACCCGAGCCGTTCGGCGACGGCGTGGGCGCCGCGGTTTGCCAGCTGGCCCTCGGATTCGACGCCGGCGCCGAGCACGATCCGCGTCGAGGCCGCGCGCAGCGCGGCGAAATCGGGCTCGAAGTGCGTGCACGAGATGACGTTCTGGAACAGCAGCGGATCGGTCCGGTTGCCGTCGTCCTCGGTCGGCAGCCCGAACATCGCGGGGTCCGGGCCGGGCTGACCCGCCTCGGCAGGGTCGAACGGACCCTGGTGGCCGACGACGGCGATGAACCGGGCCATGCCGGCACCGAACCCATGCTGCTGGTACGCGTCGTGGACGGCCTGCGTGGCCGCCAGCGCGCCCTCGCGGTCCGGCAGGAGCGTGGCAAGCGGGGGCTCGTGCGCCACCAGCGTGCGGACCTGCTCCGGGTGTGCGGCGACCAGCGCCAGCGCGTTGACCGCACCGCCGCTGCTCCCGAACAGGTCCACCGGCCCGCCGCCGAGCTCGTCGATGATCCGGTGGACATCGTCCGCGTGCTGCTCCGGCGTGGACTGGCTGGCCGGGTCGTCCTTCGTGCTCCGCTCGACGCCGCGCGGGTCGTAGGTCACGACCGTGCGATCGGGGAAGTGGCTCGCCAGCGTCGCGAACCCGCCGGCACCCATCGGCGACCCGATGAGCAGCAGGGGAGGCGCATCGGAGGCGGCCGGGCGGACGTCGTACGTCAGCGTGGCACCCGGGACGGCCAGGGTGTGCGTGGTCGGCGCGAGCTTCGTGGTCATGCCGCAGCTCCTTCGGCGAGGATGGCGTCGATCTGGCCGACGGCCTCGCGTGAGGCCTTCCTCCATGCCCATGGCGAGCAGCTGCTCCATCGCCTCGGTGCTCGGGAACCGGCTCTCGATCGACATCCGCGTCCGGCCGCCATCGATCGGCTCGATCGTCACCCGGCCCTCCTGGCGCGGGAGGTCATCGCTCGGTGTGCCGTCCTCGTTGGCGAACCCGTCCTGGAACACGATCCGCCTCGGCGGATCCGCCTCGAGGACGTCCCAGTAGCCGTGCGGCTGGTCGCCGCTCGGTCCGGTCATGTGGTACTCGACCCGGCTGCCGGGCGTGAGGTCGTGCCGGGTGAACGTTGCCGGGTAGGTGGGCGGACCCCACCAGCGCTCGAGCTGCCGCGGGTCGGCCCACAGCTGCCACACGCGCTCCGGCGTGGCGTCGAACTCAGCGGTGAGGGTCATCGTCAGGGCGTCAGGGTCCTTGCGGACCGAGGTGACCGTCATCCCCGTGTCTCCTTGCTGGCGGCGATGAGGTCGGTCATCCGGTCGATGCGACCGCGCCACAGCGCCTCGTACTGGTCGAGCAGGCCGCGCGCCAGGCGCAGCGCCTCGATGTTGGTCCGCACGAGCTTCCGGCGGCCAAGGCGATGCTTGGTCACGAGGCCCGCGCGCTCGAGGATCGCGACGTGCTTCTGCACCGCCGCGAAGCTCATCGGGTAGTGGCCGGCCAGCTCGGCGACGCCCTCGGAGCCGCTCAGCGCCCGCAGCACGATGTCACGCCTGGTGGCATCGGCAAGGGCGGCGAACGCGAGGTCGGGATCGAACGTGGCAACCATTGATACAACCATACGGTTGTATGTGGGTCCGTGTCAAGACCCGGCGAAGAGAGGCGGGGAGAGGCGCACCGGGCGCGGCGAGGCGTCAGGCCAGAGGTGATGGGAGGCATCGAAGGGTGTGTGAGCTCGCGGTGTGGTAGATGTGTGGTGAAAGCTGGATAAGGGGGTGTGAGTAGGATGGGGTGGCGGACTCTCGTCGAGCATGTCGGTGGTCCAATGGTCGAGGCACCGCTCCACGATGCGGAAGGTGGAGTCGAGCGCCTCGAAGCGGGTCGGACGAGAGGACGAGCTCGAGGTAGTCGTCGCCAGGGCAGTCGTAGGGCGGCGTTCGTGAACCGCGTGTCGGCGCCTGGCTCGCCGGCGACAGTAGCACAGCCAGAACACGCGCTGGCAGGCGAGGTGGCGAGCGTCGCCCACAACGGCCACGCGGGTGCCGGCCGGATAGCCAGCTGGTACCGGGCAGCGGCGCCACGACGTCGCGGAGGCGCTGGTGTAGGTAGGCCAGGTGTGGTACGCGGTGCGAATGCATCGTCGCGAGCGTACGCCGTCAGCGAGGTTCGTGCTGGAGGCGCGAGTGATGGGCAAGGCACCCCGCGATCCTTGACGTGCCGGCGGGCGACCCCACGATGCCGGCGACGCGTCGCGTCGATGCGGAGTGAGCTGGAAAGTAAGGAAGAGAAGAGTACGGCGATCTGGGGTCGCGCAGAGATGGCGATCGCGGCGGGACAGGGTAAGATAGTTGTCATGACAACTACCGACGAACGCTCTGCCTACGCGAACTTCACCAACGACCTCGTCGCCGACTTCCGGGCCAACGGCGGCAAGGTCACCTCGGGACCCTTCCTGGGGCGCAACCTGCTGCTGCTGCACACGACCGGCGCGCGGACCGGGGAGGACCGCCTCGCTCCGGTCGTCTACACGACCGACGGCGACGCGATCGTGATCGTGGCGTCCAAAGGCGGCGCGCCCACGCATCCCGCGTGGTACCTCAACATCCTCGCCAACCCGGCCGTGACCGTGGAGCTCGGCGACGAGACGTTCCAGGCGCGCGCAACCGTCGCCGAGGGCAAGGATCGCGACCGGCTGTACGCCGCACACGCGGCGGAGCATCCGTCCTTCAAGGACTACGAGACCAAGACGACCCGCGTGATCCCCGTCGTGCGTCTCGTCCGGAACGGGTAGGCCGGCCGGATCATGCGGGGAGGGGGGCTGGGCGACGGGATCGACCGGGGGTGCGGCCATCTCGACGCCGGGATCCGCGGGCGCACGCGATGCTTGGCGCGAGAGGTGTAAGTTTTGATCGAGACGACCGAGACGGAGGCCGAGCTCCAGCTGCTAGAGACAGCGTAGATGAGCGAAGCCGCCGCGTTTAGCGCTTGTTTACGTGCGCGACCTAGCGTAGCGTGGATAGGGAGAGGGCGATGCGCGGTGGATCAGAGCAAAGACAGAGATCAAGGCAACAGATAGAAGGAGCGGGCAGCTACGCACTGCGACTACGGCGTCCTAGGGAGGAGGAGATGTCGATGAAGCACAGGGGTAGAATAGTCACCGCGTTGCTCGCGGTGATGCTGGTGGGATGCAGCGGGAACGGAGAAGACACTGGGGCACCAACGGTGGACAACACAACAGCGACGACATCGCTCGAAGCCACGCAGGGACAGACAAAAGAACTGACGAGGGCAACAGTACACATAGTGCTAACGGGGCACATCGATGTCGGCGGACTGACCCGGGCCTATCACATGGTCGCGCCTGCCGATGCAGTCGACCGCGACACACTGCCGTACTGCTTGCGCTGCACGGGTTTAACTCGACGATGTTCGAAGCGGAGTAGACAGGCGGCTTAGACAAGATGGCGCTGGATCAAGGTGCAGTCGTCGTCTAAGAGCAGGGGTATGAGGGCAGCTGGAAAGACGGCGCGTGCTGTGGGCGGGACAGCAGCGAGCACATCGACGATGTCGGGTTCTTCAGTGCGCTCATAGACAGGATGGAGGCAGACTACGAGATAGATAAGGGGCAGGTGTACATGATAGGAGGGTACAACGGCGGCCAGATGGCAGAGCGTGCGGCGAGCGAGCTCGCGGACAGAGTCGAGGCCATCGCGGACGTGATCGGCGCACTCCTCGTAGAGTGCAATCAGAGCCAACAGGTCTCAGTCATCGCCATTCACGGCACGGCAGATACAGGGATCCACATAGACGGTGGCGGGAATGGCTGCCAGGACGCGACATGTACGGCGTTCGACGACACCATGGAGCGCTGGCGCCAGATCGACGGCTGCACCGGAGACGCGACGGTGACGGACGACGCCTCGATCCACGAGACGACCTGGGAGAGCTGTGACAACGGCACAGCCGTGACCTTCATCAAGGCGAAGGACAGGGGCCACGAGTGGTACACGAGCGAGCGAGACGACCGGGCCGTGACATGGGCGTTCTTCACCGCCCACCGCCGTCATTCCCAGACCAGAGACAAGGAGAACACGGTGATCCGAAAGCTCGCAATACCGCTCATCCTCGCCCTGCTTCTCGTAACAGCGACGACGGCACTCGCGATCGACGGCGGCATACCAGACGGCAACGCGCATCCGAACGTCGGCATGCTCGGCTTCGACGTGGACGGCGCAGGCCCGACGCCGCCATTAGGCATCTGTACCGGCAGCGTCATCTCCGACCGGGCATTACTCACGGCCGCGCACTGCATCGAGACGCCGCTCGTGCGGCCGGGGTGGCGTGGGCGGTCACGCTCGAGGGCGGGTCCCCATCGGCGCCGATCCTCCCCGGTGGCGTGTTCCCGGACGAATACCCCACCTGCTGCACATTCGCAGTTCCTCGGTCGTCGATCGCGTATGCGACCGATGTCGTGGTGGAACCGAAGTTCGACGCGGAAGGCTTCACCAGCCACACCAGCGGCGCACACGACCTCGCGGTCCTTGAGTTCGCGCCGGGCACCTTCGCAGGCGTGACACCGGTGACGATCGTTCGGCCGGGATTCCTCGACCACCTTCGGGCGGCCGGGAACTGGCAGGGACCACAGGTCACGCTCGTCGGCTACGGCGCCGAGACCCGGGGCGACCAGCTCTATGTGGCAGGATACCGGCAGCGGGGTCGCGCGTCGATCGTCGACATGACCGAGAGGTGACTGGTCCTGACGGAGTCGACGGTTGCCCTTCCGCGCAGCGCGGCGCTGTGCGCGGGTGATTCGGGCTCGCCGCAGTTCCTCGGCGGCTCGAACATCCAGGTGGCCGTCTACCACACCGCGTCGGCATGCCAGGGAATCGGCTACGCCCAGCGTCTCGACACCCCCAGCGAGGTGGCGTTCCTGGCGCTGTACCTGCGCGGGCGATAGTCCGCCACGCGATCAGCCCGGGCCGTGCCCCGAGACGAGGGCAGCGGCTCGGGCTGCGGTTGACACCCGTCATCGACCGCGCTCAGGATTGCGGACGCCCCCCATCCGACACCGGCTGGTCGGAGAGCGTTTCCGCCGATCCATCGCATCGCCGCCGCGGCCGCAACGCTCCTGTTGGTCGTCGCGCTGGCCGCGTGTGGAGGCGGACCGGCCACCTCGACGCCCCCGACGACCGCCCCGGCAACGCCGACCGCCGCTCCCTCCGCCGCGGCGACCGTCGTTCCTCCTGCTTCGGCAAGCGCCGGCTCGGCCGCCATCCTCGGGACCATCGAGGTGGGCTCCGGGCCGTGCGCCCTCGAGTCGAGCCCGGACGGGCGCGTGTTCGTGACCCTGTACGGAACCGGCGACGTGGTCGAGGTCCATCCGGAGACCGGCAACGTGACCCCGGTGGCGAGCCTCGGCGCCACGATCTGCGGGCTCGCCTGGTCGAACGACGCCCTGTGGGTGGCGGACCTGTCCGGCAATCTCGTTCACGAGGTCGCGCTCGACACGGGCAAGGACATCCACGACACGGCCCTGGCCGGCAAGCCATGGGACGCCCAGCCGGACGCCACCGGCGTATGGATCGCGGATCGTGGGCTGCCGGGCGTCGTCCATATCGACGGGGTGACGGGTGCCATCGACCGGTCGGTCATGACCGGCCCGAACCCGGCTGGCCTTGCCGTCGTCGACGATCAGCTGTGGGTCGCGGTCCAGGGCGCCGGTGAGGTGGACCGCCTGAATGAAACCGGCGACGAGATCGATATGCGGGTGACCAGCGGGCTCGGCGTATCGCCCACGTGGTTCGCCGATGGCGACGGGACCCTGTGGGTGACCGACAACGGTGGCGCGGTGGCGCGCATCGACCCGGCGACCGGGTCGGTGCTGGCGTCAATCCCGCTGGGCGGCACGCCGCGCGACCCGGTATACGCGTTTGGGGCGCTGTGGGTTGCCAATGCCGCCGACGGGATCCTGTACCGGATCGACCCGGCGACGAACGCCGTGTCCGGCACGGCGGCGCTGGCCCCGGGGATCTGGACGGTGGAGCAGGTGGGCCGCGAGATCTGGGTCGAGGAGTACAGCGGCAACCGGATCTTCAGGATCGATCCCACCCTCGTTGAATGACCGCGCGTACGCATCGGAGCTGTCCCTGTACGCCCGCGATTGCCGCGATTACCGACTAGTTGCACTGTCAACCCGCACTAACCACCCCCAGCTGCGCTCGGCCGATCCAGGGGAGGACCAATGCCGCTGCTGACCAGCCGAATACCGGCCAGTCTGCGTTGCCGACGCGTGTTCACCGGCAGATAGTCGAGCCAAGGCCGATACCACTTCGCTGACCACGTCCCCCTCGGGTCAGGCTCCGAGAAGGCGTCGTCGACCCTGCGTGGACCATCCGGATGGTCAGGACGAGCGTGCTCGATCACCGCCCGGACTCACCCAGGACGCGCGGATGGCAGTGTCGGGCCTGCCCGACAGAGAGAAGTGGCTCGACCCAATGCCCAAGGGGATCAGCAGCCGTCCCATCAGTCGGAGGACGTATGCCCTCGCTGTCGGCGCAGCGGTCCTGCTCGTCTCGGGGTCCGGCGCGGCCCTCGCCGCAAACCTTGTCGCACCTCCCTCGCTGAGCGCGGTCTCGACCGCGACGCAGCCTGGCGCCACGCATCCGGAGCCGGCGGTCGCGCCCTTGGTCGGTCCGGTCACCGAGCCGTTGCCGCCTGCTTCGCCGGCGCCTACCGCGACGCCGACGGTCGAGCCAACCGCGCTGTCGACAGCAGCGCTGGCGCGGGGTAGGAGGCCGAAGCCGACGGCGACGCCCGAGCCGACGGCGACGCCCACGCGCGAAGCCGGTCGTCAAGCCGAAGGCGACCGCGACACCGAAGCCGGTCGTCAAGGCCACGCCGAAGCCGGTCGTCAAGCCGAAGGCGACCGCGACACCGAAGCCGGTCGTCAAGGCCACGCCGAAGCCGGTCGTCAAGCCGAAGGCGACCGCGACACCGAAGCCGGTCGTCAAGGCCACGCCGAGCCGGTCGTCAAGCCGAAGGCGACCGCGACACCGAAGCCGGTCGTCAAGGCCACGCCGACACCGCGGCCGACCGTTCAGCCAACCCCAACGCCGCAGCCGGTAGTGGCGCAGACTCCCACACCCCAGCCCGTCGTGACCCCAACCCCAACACCGCAACCGGTAGTGGCGCCGACCCCCACACCCCAGCCCGTCGTGACGCCGACCCCCGAGGTGACAACCTTCAAGAAGGACGTCTACTTCGTTGCCGGCTACGAGCAACAGATCGACGGACGGACATGCACGGCGGCGTCCACCGCGATGATGATGAACTTCCTCGTCCAGAAGGATCTGAAGCTGAACCAGATGACGATCCTCGGCTACGAGCAACCGCGCGATGCACTGAAGGACAGCGTCCAGCAAGGCTCTGATCCGCTCGGATGGTCGCTGGCGGCAACGCATTTCTCTGTTGCAGCGGGGGTCCCGACGACCTACGCGTGGAAGGCGTATTCGTCCAAGTCCTTGGCGCTCAACGCCGCAGCGGTCGCCATCGCGACATACGGCAAATCGGTGGGTCTCGTCGTCTGGAATGGCGGCCACGCGATCGTAATGACCGGGTACATCGCAACCGGAGACCCCGCCGCCGATCCATTCACGCTCAATTCGATCTACACGTCGGACCCGTACACGAGTGGTGCAACGGTTGGGAAACATCGCTCGTCGTCGGTCGCCAGCTTCGCCTTCGGCTGGTATCTCCAACACGATGCGACGGCGACCTACAACAAGGCCTGGTTCCACAAGTGGGTCATCATCGTTCCGACGAGCTGAGCGTTCGAAATCAACTTCAACGCCCCGCTGGGTCCGCGATGGCTCGGCAGCCCGGTCCACCACCCGCTCGGCGGTTCGCGCCAGCGCCGCTATAGCCCGCCGAGCGCCCACAGGGGCGCAATCGCCAGCAGGATCAGCGCGGCAGCCTGCACGGCCAGGACGGCGAGCGCCGGGCGAGCTGAGCCCGGCAGCCACCTGACCGCGAACCAGGCGATGAACGGGACCTGCCCGGCGACCAGGAGCTGCCACAGATGGACCTGGGTGCCCTCATCGGCCTGCTGCGCGACGCCGTGTACCGCGACGAACCAGCCGATCATCGCGAGCGCGCCGGCCGACATGGCCACGGGGAGGTACGCCGCCGGCTGCCGGAGCAGCGGGCCGACGGTCTGTGGCGCAGTCGCCGGGTGACGAGAGGACATCGCGCTGCCAAGACTACGGCCAGCGGACGGAGCGGTCCACACAATGGCAGACGCGCCGGCGAGGCAAAGGGCATAAGCGACGGCGACGGCGCGTCTGGGGGTTCGAACGAACACGCTGAAGGGAATGCCACTCATGCGGACCCTGCTCGGGATCCTGGTCGCTCTCTGCTGGTCCCTGTCGGGATGCTCCCTGGTCGGGCTCGGACCGGACGCGTGCCGCCCGGTCGACGAAGGTGGCGAGTGTTTCGCCCCGTCGGGGGACGGCTTCGCAGAGCACGCGATCGAGAGCGCCAGGGCGTGGCCGCAGCTCGATGGCATCGCCCTCGAGGCTGGTGGCGTCATCGATGCATTCGACGAGGCGGCGGGCGAGCCAACCTGGATCGTTCCACTGTGGGCCGACGGCAGGATCGTGGCTGCCAGCCGGTTCCTCCCGTTCGGCGCGGACGAGGTGCGGCTCGGCGAAGTCGCGCTGTATCGGCCGCCACGCGACGGGATCCCGACACCCGCGGCGGGCGAGCGGCTCGTGATCTTCACGGCGATGTGCGGGGATCCGATGCCCGCAACGTGCCTGTTCCGCGAGTCCGGATGGCGGATCGAACCAGCCCGGTAGAGGCGTGCGATCCGGGCCTGACAGGACGGTCGACAGCGACGCCGATCACCGGATCGGTCGGGTCCGCGCGAGACGCCGCGTCGCAGTCCTGCGGGACCCGGGTGGCCGCCCTCGTAGAACGATCGCGACGGCACCGAACCCTGGCGCCGTCGGCATACCGCCGCCATAGAGTGACGCCGTGCTCATCGTCGTCCCGCCGTCGGAGTCAAAGCGCCCGGCGCCTGATCACGGCTCGCCCGTCGTCCTGGAGGACCTGTCCTTCCCAGAGCTGAACGGGCTGCGGATGCGGATCCTGGATGCCCTCATCGCGACGAGCGGCCGGCCCGACGCGTTCGAGCGCCTGCGGGTCGGCCCATCTCGCGCGCGGGAGGTCGCCCGCAACACGTGGCTGCGCGAGGTCCCGGCCATGCCCGTGCTCGACGTCTATGCGGGTCCGCTCCACGTCGGCCTCGACGCGGCGTCATTCTCGGCGGCCGAGCGGAGCGCGCCGGCCGGAGCCTCGTCGTCACCTCGGCGCTGTGGGGCCTCCTGCGGCCCGCCGATCGCATCCCGCCGTATCGCGTGCACCCGTGCTCGAGGCTCCTCGGGATCGACCGCCTCCAGGCAAGCTGGCGGGCGGTGATCGGTGACCCGCTTGCCGAGGCGGCGGGGCCGACGGGGATCGTGGTCGACCTGCGCTCGCCGGGCCTGCAGGGGATGGGCTCGCCGACCGGGCTCGGCGATCGCACGGTCGCGCTCCGCGTCGACCAGTCCAGGAGCGGAGGACGGATCGGCGACGTCGTCGCAAAGCGGATCCGGGGCCAGGCCGCGCGCCTGCTGCTCGAGGTTCACGCCGATCCAGCCGACCCTGACGAGCTCGCCGGAATCCTCGCCGCGCGGTGGCCGGTTCGCCTCGCGGAACCGGATCGGCCTGGCCGTCCCTGGTCCCTGACCCTCATCGCGACCGACTGAGTCGACAGGCGAGGCGCCGGCGTCCTCGCGTTGCAGGTCGTGGGGCGCCAGACCTACGCCGGGATCGCCCTCGGATCCCCGCTCACCAACGTGGCATCCACGTCGATCGGCTCCGGGCGCCCGAACAGATAGCCCTGGCCGAACTCCACGCCCAGCGAGGTGAGCGTGTCGGCCTCCTCGGTCGTCTCCACGCCTTCCGCGATCAGGCGGCAACCGGCCGTCTTCGAGAAGTGACGCATGCCAACGACCATGGCCTGGCGACCGAGGTCGGCGTTGACGCCCCGCACCAGGCTGATGTCCAGCTTCACGAAGTCCGGTCGCAGATCGATGATGTGCCCGAAGTTAGCGATGCCGGCGCCGGCGTCGTCGACCGCGACGCGGATGTTGTGCCCGAGGCCTTCGATCGCGTCACGGAGCCGGTCGTAGTCGTCGATCGTCTCGTGCTCGGTGATCTCGACGATCAGGGGCCGATCGGCGGCACCCAGGACGGGCCGCAGTCGCTCGGCCTGGGCAACCAACCGGGGTGAGATGTTGAGGCTCAGGACCGCGCCTGGCGGTAGACCCTGCGCCGCGTCCACCGCAGCCGTCAGCGTGGCCAGCTCGAGCTCCGGCCCAAGGCCAACTGACCAGGCATCGGCGAAGCACAGGTCGGGCCGCTGACCCGAGTCGAACCGGGTGAGGGCCTCGTAGCCAACGATGTCGCGCGATGCGAGCTCGATGATCGGCTGGAAGACCGGGTGGAACGAGCGTACCGCGATGACACCTCCGACGGTCCGTCGCACGGCGTCTGCGTGGTCTCGCTCAGCGACGGCCGGGCCGAGGAGCGCTGACGCGACGACGGCGAACTCCTCGACCGTCGCGAGCCGATCCGACAGCGACACCGTCGCCTGGTGCATGCACGTCCCGAGGCCGATGTCGCCGATGATCGTGTCGTTCCAGCGCAGCGCGGCGTTGACCGTCTGCTGGATCCCGAGGTCGTGGAGCAGCTGCTGATACGGGTTGTCGATCCGGTCCCAGGTTCGCTCCCACAAGCCATCCACTGCGCGTTCCCTGACCCGAGCGGCGTGATCCATCGTGAGCGGATGGCCAACGAGCGTGGCGGCACGGGATCCGAGACCCTCGATCGCGAACGGCACCACGCTGCCGTCCGGGCCATAGATCCGGATGATCGCGATGTCGATCCCGTCGAGTGCGAGGGCTTCGCGGCAGATCTCGCGTGCGGTGCCCTCGGCGTCCTCGCCAGGGGCAAGGCGCTGCACGGAGAACAGGGTGGCTGCCCGCTCGCGGATCTCGGCGGCAAGGTTGAGCCCGGCTTGGTGCTCCGCCTCGAGCGCCCGCGCTTCCCGGACATAGAGGTGCAGCTGCCGTGCGACGGCGGTCACGATCACGGCGGCCGTGGCGATCCCGACGAGATTGAGCGCGGCGTCGCCGAAGTAGATCCTCGCGGTCGCCAGGCTGGCGAGGACCGCAACGACCGGAATGACGGTCGCGAGCATCGGCGCGACCCGATCGAACCTCGGGCTGAGGGTCGCGCGGGTGCTCCAGGTCACTCCGCCATAGGCAATCAGCAGGACCCCGGCACTGAACATGAAGTCGGACGGCCCGACGGTCGTCGGCGCTGCCGGGTCGATTGCCCACACCATCCAGGACGAGCAGAGGATGGCGGCGCCCGCGAGCAACGTCCATGGTCCGCCCCACGTCGGGCGGATCCGCCGGCCGACCAGCGCGAACGCGCATGCGGCGGTCGCGGCAACCAGGAGGACGACCCCGAAGAACCCGGCCCGGTCATCGCTCAGGTCGGGATCCGCCGTGGACGCGACGAGCGCGACGCCGGCCAGGAACAGGATGAGGGCGTCCGTGGCGATCCCGGCCATCAGGCCCCGGTCGAGCCCGCCGAAGATGGTCGGCACGATTGCGGCGATGCCCACCACCACGGCCAGGATGAAGAAGGCGTCGCCGATGGCCGGGAGCACCGCGTCGTTCCCGTTCGACAGATCCCAGGCGACCATGCCGAGGGTGGTGGCGCCCGTCGACAGCGCGAGCGCAATCACGATCCAGCCGGCCAGGCCGCTCTTGCGCCGGGCGGCCACGCTGAGGCCGACGGTTGCGCCACCGGCGGCCAGGAGCTCCTGGAGATTGTCGAAGAACAGGGCGGCAGGGCCGCCAAGGAGGGCCATGGCCGCCGTCACGACCGTCCCGACGAAGGCAACCAGCAGCACCAGCCGCGGCCCGCCGACGGCGGCGCGGGCACGGATCCCCTGGAGGATCGCCCGCTGCTGGTCAGGTCTGGGCCGATGGATCGGCGTTGCCGCCGGCCGAATGCTCACGTGCGCCCCTCGGCGAGCCAGCCGACCCAGCAACGCACCCCGGAGCGCGCTGGTTCTCGGCCCGGTCAACCGTATGACGCCCGCAGGACCCGAACAAGGACCCATTCGGGCTATCGCCGCACGGCCGGGATCGCACGCGTTGCGTGGCATGCCGCCTGCCGGCCGCGAGCTGACGCCAGTCGACCGCTCGCCGCAACGCCGGCAAAGGCGGCAGTACCCTTCGCCAATGCGGCTCATCGTGACGGCGTTCATGACCCTCGATGGCGTGGTCGAGGCCCCCGGATTCGACGAGCACCGCGATGGGCGGAACGCCTGGGCGCTCAACGTCCAGGACGACGAGGACCTGGCCTACAACGATTGGCAGGTCCGCGAGGCCGAGGCACTTCTGCTGGGGCGCCGAACGTGGCAGGCGTGGGCGGCGTTCTGGCCGACGGCGTCCGGTCCGCTCGCCGAGCGGTTGAACGGGATGCCCAAGTACGTGGTCTCGAACACGCTGGCGCGCGCCGACTGGAGCAATTCCACGATCATCGCCGGCGACGTCCGACACCAGATCGAGGCGCTCAAGGCGGAGCCCGGCGGCGAGCTCGTGGTCTACGGGAGCCCGGGACTCGTCGACACGCTCCACCAGGACGGCCTCGTCGACGAGTACCGCATCCTCGTGTACCCGGTCATCCTCGGCAGCGGCAAGCACCTGTTCCGCGACCGGATCGACATGCAGCACCTGCGCCTGGTGGGGTCGCGGACGTTCGGCTCGGGCGTGGTCCTGCTGAGCTACGAGTCGAAGGCGGAGGCCCCGACGGGCCGCTACGCCGAGGACTACGCGTGGACCCAGGAGCAGGTGCGGTCGTTCGAGGCGGCGCAGGACGTCGACCGGATCCTCGGCGCCATCCTGTTCACGGACGTCGTCGATTCGACCGGCCGGGCGGTGGCGATGGGGGACCGGGCGTGGAAGAAGCTGCTGGACCGGCACCACGCGGTGGTCAGCGCCGAGACCGAGCGCTGGCAGGGCCGCAACCTGGAGTTCACCGGGGATGGCACGATGGCGGTGTTCGATGCCCCGACGCGTGCGCTGCGGTGCGCGTTCGGGCTCGTATCCGAGCTGCGCGGTCTGGGCATCGAGATCCGGGCCGGGATCCATGCCGGCGAGATCGAACGGCGCGAGACCGGCCTCGGCGGCATCGGCGTCCACATCGCCGCTCGCGTTCTCGGTCAGGCCGGGCCTGGGCAGGTGCTCGTGACGCGGACGGTGCGCGACCTCGCGACGGGCACGGACCTCGGCTTCGCATCGGTCGGCACGGTCAGCCTTCGCGGCGTGCCGGGGACCTGGGAGCTGTTCGAGGCGTCGCTCGACAGCTGCGGTAACCGGCCGACAATCACGTCTCATAGACTTGCCGCCGTGGGATCGAGACCGGCCGGCGGCACCACTGCCGATGTCGTCATCGCCGGTGCCGGCGTCGCCGGCGTCGCGCTGGCGTGGCAGCTCTCGGAGCTTCGCACGGTCGCGAACATCGTGATCGTCGATCCCCACCCGCCACTGTCCGTGACCAGTCGCCGGCCTGAGGCAAGCTATCGCGATTGGTGGCCACAGCCGGCCATGGCCGACCTCGCCGACCGCAGCATCCGCGCCATGGATGCGCTTCGCGACGAGGGCGAGACGTTCGCCATTGATCGTCGCGGCTACCTGTACGTCACCGCCGATCCAGCCACCGCGACGACGCTCGCCGACCGGGTCGCGGACGCGCCGCGCCGATCGGCAGGGGCACAACTGCTCGATGCCGCGGAGCTGCGGAGCCGCTACCCGCACCTCGCACCGTCGCTCGTCGCCGGCGTCCTGGTGACAAGGGCCGGGGGCATCGACCTGCTGGCCATGGGTACCGCGCTCCTGCGGCGTGCCGAGCGCCGCGGCGTACGCCTGCTCCGCGGATCCGTTGAGGGCATCGATGCGGGCCGGGGACGGGTGGAGCGTGTGCTCATCTCGACCGAGGCCGGGCCCGTCCGCGTCGCGACCCGGGTGTTCGTCAACGCGGCGGGCCCGTGGGCGGGCCTCGTCGGCCTCCACGCCGGGGACGACCTCCCGCTCGAGACCGTGCTTCGTCAGAAGGTCGTGATCCGGGACGCTGCGCGCGCGGTGCCACGCGATTCGCCGTTCACGATCGCCCTCGACCCGCAGACGCTCTCCTGGCCGGACGAGGTCGCGGCCGGTCTCGCCACGTCAGCTGCAACGGCACCGCTGCTCGGCCGGCTTCCCGGTGGCGTCCACGTGAAGCCTGACGACACCGCGGGTACCGACGCCGTCAAGCTCGGCTGGGCCTGGGACCAGCGGGCCTCCACGCCCATGGTCGAGCCCGCCTGTCCACCAGAGTTCCCCGACCAGGTGCTGCGCGGTGCCGCGACGATCATCCCGGGGTTCGCCGCGTACGTCGAGCGGCCGCCAACCATCGTGGCCCACGACGGCGGCTTCTATGCCCGCACCCCCGACGGTCGCCCGCTCATCGGTCGGGCCTCGCTCGATGGCTCGTTCGTGCTTGCCGGCCTGGCCGGGTTCGGCGCCATGATGGCCTGTGGCGCAGCGCAGCTGCTGGCGTCGATCGTGATGGGGGAGGGGATGGCCGTTGACCCGCTCGCGGCGGCGTTCGATCCCTCCCGATTCGCGGATCCGTCCTACCGGGTGAGCCTCACGAGCGGCTCGCTGCCCACGGGCGAGCTGTAGCGAGCCGGCGCTGGATCTCGGCGGCGCACTCGATGCCGTCGCTCGGCCGCCCGAACGCCGCAAAGAAGCTATCGCCAGTCTTGGTGACCTCATCGGCGCGCTAATCAGCGAGCGCGGCTCGAGGTCGGATCATCGCCCGGACCGGTCCCGGGCCGGCGCCGTCCCCCGCCGGCTCAGGTCTGCGGCACCCCCCGGCGACGGAACCCGGCCGCCGCAGCCACGCCGAGCACCGCGGCGATGGCCAGGAGGACGACGAGCTGCAGCGCCTCGACGGTGCCCAGCGGCGGGTTCCCGGCGTGGGTCATCGGGGACAGGTCCAGCACCCAGCCGGGCAGCTTCAGCCCCGGACCCAGGAACGCGATGAAGGCCACGAATGCGACGGCCGCCCAGCCCGCCGGAAGCGCCCTGGGCCGCACCCCGAACAGCGCGAGCGCCAGCCCGCCCACGAGGAGCTCGGCCGGCAGGTATGCCGCACCCGCCCCGACGACACGAGCCGGGTCCACACCGGCGCCCATCGACCACGCCATCCCCGCGGCCAGCACGAGCGACGAGGCGACGACGATGACGACCAGGCCGGTGACGATGACGACCGCGTGGGCGGCGAGCCAGCGCAGCCGGGACAGCGTGCCGGACAGCGGGACCTCGAGACGTCCACCGGTCTCCTCGCCGCGCAGGCTGCCCACGGCCTGGACGGCATACGCCGTGGCGATGACCGCGATGTACAGCTGCGTGATGGCGACGATCCCATCCGCGGGTTGCGCACCCGACACCCCGAGCGCCTCGGCCATGGCCGGGTTGCCGAGCACGGCGTCGACGAACTGCTGCGCGAGCGCGCCCATCATCCCCGCGAGGATCACGGCACCCGCGAGCCAGCCGAGGATCGCCGGGCGGTGGATGGCGGTCGCGAGGTCCGAGCGGGCTGCGCAGCCACGTCGACGCCCGCGCCGATCCCGCGCCCCCGCGGAACAGCGAGCTGCCAAGGTCGCGGCGTCCGGCGACCAGGACGGCGAGCGCGGCGAGCAGCGCTCCGATGGCGACGGGGATGAGGAGGGTCCACCAGCGCATGTCGCCGAACGGCGCGGCCTTCTCGGCCCAGCCCAGCGGCGACAGCCACGTGATCCAGGTATTCGTCACGTCGCCGACGCCGCGCAGCAGGTACGCGGCGGCGAGCACGAGCAGGGCCCACATGTAGACGCCCCGGGAGTGGAGCGTGACCTGGGCCAGCAGGGCCGCGAGCCCGGCGAACACGAAGGCGAGCGCGCCCAGCGAGGCGGCGTAGAGGACCGATCGGGCAGCGGGCACCCCGAACGCGGCGAGCCCGAGGGCGAACGCGACGGCGGTGACAAGGATCGCGGCGGTGGCGACGATGAGCCCGGCCAGCACCGGGACGTGGCGCGCGACGCGGCCGCCGAGGACCGTCTCGAGGCGTCCGGCCTCCTCCTCGCGCCGGGTCGCCTGGGCAACGAGGCTGATCCCGAGCAGCGGCAGCAGGAAGGCGGCGAGGAAGCCGAACTCGTCGGCGATGATCCCGCCCAGGCTGTCGATGCCCTCGACCCTGCCGTTGATCGCGACGAGGGCGTCGCCGCTGGTGACGGCCTGCGCGTAGGTGTGGATCTTTTCGGGGGTCGGATAGAGTTCGGCGATCGATCCCGCGGTGCCGACCATCATGGCGATCAGCGCGAGCATCCAGATGAGCGTGCTCCGGCGGTGCGTCCGCCATTGGACGGCGAGCATGGCCCGCAGGCCCGTCGCGCTCATCGGGCCGCCTCGACCGCGTCTCCGAGGTTGACGGCGTCGAGCGACGCGGCGTCCCCGTCGTAGGTGCGCAGGAACAGGGCGTCCAGGCTCGGCGGCGTGACGGTGAGGGTGTGGATCCGCGCGGCGTGCAGCAGGCCGACGACGGCGTCGAGATGCTCGGCATCGATGGTGAACCGGCTGTCGACATAACCGTCGAGCCGCTCCGACACGTGATCCGCGACGCCCGGCGCGTCGGCGAGGCCCGCGGGCGCATCGACGGTGACCGCGTGGACGTGGGTGCGGGTGTGCCGCCGCAGGTCGGCGAGCGTTCCGGTCGTCACGGTCCGGCCCTGTCGGATGATGCTCACCCGGTCGGCCAGGGCCTCGACCTCGCCCAGGATGTGACTCGACAGCAGGACGGTGCAACCCGCCTGGCGCCGCTCGCGGACGACCTCCTGGAAGGCCTGTTCCATGAGCGGGTCCAGCCCGGACGTGGGCTCATCGAGCACGAGCAGGTCAACGTCGGCGGCGAGGGCGGCGATCAGCGCGACCTTCTGCCGGTTGCCCTTGGAGTAGTCACGGACGCGCTTGGTCGGGTCGAGGTCGAACCGCTCGATGAGCGCGGCCCGGCGAGCCTCGTCCAGCCCGCCGTGGGTCGCGCCCAGGACGTCGAGGCACTGCCCGCCGGTGAGCCCCGACCACAGCGCGACGTCCCCCGCGACGTAGGCCAGCCGTTCGTGGAGCGCCGCGGCCTGGCGCCACGGGTCGCCGCCGAACAGCTCGACGTGACCGCCGCTGGCGCGCATCAGACCCAGGACGATCCGGATCGTCGTCGACTTGCCGGCTCCGTTGGGGCCGAGGAAGCCGTGGACCTCTCCGGGGGCGACCTCGAGATCGAGCCCGTCAAGGGCACGGACCGAGCCGAAGGTCTTGGTCAGGCCCTGGGTCCGGATGACGGGATGGGACACGCTCATTTCAGGTGCTACTCCTTCCGTGGGGCGTTGAACGCGCCCTCTGCGTAGATGGTGCTGGCCTCCCGGGCCCACCGGTCGATCCCGTCGAGGGTCAGCGGGTCGGCACCGATCGCCGTGGCGATCGGGTTTCGCAGGAGGATGAGTGCGAGGTCATTGGCCAGGAAGAACGCCGCCCGGACATCGGGGTCCTCGCTCGGCCGCGCGGCGCCCATCTCGACCATCGTGTCCAGGAGGCGCCGGGTCGCGGCATGGAACCGTGCGAACAGCGCGGCGCCTGCCGGGTCGCCCGTCAGGAACAGCCGGGCAAGGTAGGCCGGCAGTGGCGAGCCGGGCGGGAAGCCCCGCGCAAACGCCTCGGCGAGCGAGCCGCCCGACCCTCCGCCGGCGAGCAGCTCGACAAGCTCGTCGGTCGGCAGGACCTCGAACACCGCGTCGAACGCCTGTCCGGCGAACGCATCGACCTCGGCCCGCAGGCCGTCCTTGCTGCCGAAGTGGTGGAGGACGAGCGCCGGGGAGACGCCGGCCTGGGTCGCGATCTCGCGCACCGTGACCGCGTCCGGGCCACGCTCGGCAAACAGCCGCAGTGCGGCGTTCCGGATGGTCGCGCGGGCCGTCAGGTCGCCCGGATCGATGGCTGAACTCACGTTCAGTATGCTAAACGGCGGGTCAGCCCATTGTCAAGGATGGAGCGGCCGGGGTGATGTCAGGCACCGTCGATGGGGGAGCAGGGCGGCGCCGTCGAGTCGAGCGCGTCGACCCGCTCGCGTCATGATGGACGCAGCCCACGCGAGCCCGCCCAGCCGGGATCCCGAGAACCGGAGTGGCTCGTCGTTCGTCTGGATATGCGTGATGCGTGCAGGAGCCCAACCAGCGCAGCCCACCCACGCCGGTGGTGACTTCCCCGAAGAGCGAGCGCCAGGCGAGGTTCATGGCGCTCGCCGGCGGGAGGCTGGACCACCTGTTCCGCCTGGCCGGGCTGCTGCTCGGCAACGCCAGCGACGCCGAGGATGTGAGCCAGGAGGCGCTCGCAACCGCGTGGCGGTCATTCGAGTCGCTGCGCGACGAGGAACGCTTCAACGCCTGGCTGGACCGGATCCTGGTCAACGCCTGCCGCGACCGTATGCGGCGCCGGCGCATTGTTCGATTCGTGCCCATCGAGGGCGAGCCAAGCCCGGTAGCCGATCCGTTCGAGGCCGTCATCGAGCGCGACGCGGCCCTGCGCCATCTCGCCGCGCTCGATGTCGAGGCTCGTGCCATCGTGGTGCTGCACTACTGGGCCGATCTCCCGCTGACCGAGGTCGCGACCCGGCTCGGCATCTCCGTCGGCACCGTGAAGTCCCGGCTCCACCGCGCGCTCCTGCGGATGCGCGCGGGCGGACCGGCGGAGGGTTCGACATGACCGACCTCGATCGAGACCTTCGCGATCGCCTGCGGAATGTCGACCTGCCGCCGGCGCCGTTCACGCTGCAGCGGGCGCTCCGCGACATCGTCCGGGATACCCGTCCGACTCGACGGTCGTCACGGCGGCCGCTGATCCTGCTCGGGCTCGCTGCAGTCCTCGCGGTTGCGGGAGCGGTCGCAGGGGCCGGACTGCTGAACCGCGATGACGCGATCACGTACACGGACACGTTCATCGCGACCGGCTCGATGACGACGCCGCGTCTCGGGCACACCGCGACCCTGCTCCAGGACGGGCGGGTGCTGATCGCGGGCGGGGCGTCCGACGACACGACCAGGCTGTCGTCCGCCGAGCTGTACGACCCGGCCACCGGGACCTTCAGCGCGACGGGGTCGATGAGCCGAGAGCGCGTGTACGCCGCCGCGATTCTGCTTCTCGACGGCCGTGTGCTCGTGGCCGGCGGCGCCGTGCGAAACGAGGGCGACTTCGACCGCCCGACATCCGCCGAGCTGTACGACCCGCGGACCGGGCAGCTTCAGCGCGACGGGGTCGATGACGACGGCACGAGACGATGCCACGGCCACACTGCTCTCCGATGGCCGCGTGCTCTTTGCCGGCGGCTACGGCGGGAACCCGGCCGTCACACTGACGTCGGCGGAGCTGTACAACCCGGCGAGCGGCACCTTCACAGCGACCGGGGAAATGACCGCGCGCCGGGATGGCGTACGCCGCGATCCTGCTTCCCGACGGCCGTGTGCTCGTGGCCGGCGGGTACATCAACCGCGGCGATCCACCGACCACATCGAACGATCGAAGCCTCGACCGCCGAGGTGTACGACCCGAGGACCGGCACCTTCACCGAGACCGGGTCGATGACCACGGGCCGCGAAGCGCCGACCGCCGTCCTGTTGCCCGACGGCCACGTTCTGGTCGTCGGTGGCCGGTTGCTCCCGGTGGTGGACGGACTGACCTCCGCCGAGCTCTACGACCCGGCGAGCGGTACGTTCACGGCGACCGGCCCGATGTCGATGCCACGCACGATGCCGGCTGCCATCGAGCTCCGCGATGGCCGCATCCTGGTCGCCGGCGGCGGGATCGTCCCCGAGACTCCCGAGCTCTACGACCCCGCGAGCGGCACGTTCACCCAGGCCGGAACGACGACGGTCCTCCGCACTGATGAGAGCGCCACGCTGCTCATCGACGGCCGCGTCCTCCTCGCAGGGGGTCGAGGGGGCAACGTGAGGGACCACCTGTCGTCCGCCGAGCTGTTCCACTGAGGCCGGACGACCATCGGGGCGGGAGTGACGGCCTGAACCGTCGGCTTGCTCCAGCCCGCCGAGGGCGGGAATCGTCGACTTCGTGTTGCGGGTTACCCTTCGACCATGGAACACGTGATCGACTACGTCGAGTTTGCCGTCGACGACCTGGAGCAGGCGAAGGCCTTCTACGCCGCGGCCCTTGGCTGGGCGTTCAGTGACTACGGTCCCGACTACGCGGGCATCAAGGACCCGACGCGGCCCGGCCATGAGTTCGGCGGGTTGAACCGGGTCGCGGCCACCGCCCGCGGCGACGGGGTCGTCGCCCTGGCACGAACCGGTGATGCCGATGCCTCGCTGGCCAGCGTGCTGGCCGCGGGCGGCCGCATCGTCGTCGAGATGAACGAGTACCCCGGCGGTCGGCGGTTCAAGTTCGCCGATCCGTGGGGGAACGTCATCGGGATCTACCAGCCGAGCGAGTAGCCGGGCCTCGGGCGCCGGCATACCGCGCTCAGGCCTCGGCCTCCATGCGCTCAGGCCTCGGCCTCGGGCGCCTCCATCCGCTCGAGCAGCGCCAGCGTCGTCTGCCAGCTGCGGATCGTCATCGACCTGTAGGCCGGGGTGCCCATGATCTTGTTGAGGCGGCTTTTCGTCCGCTGCGCGCTGAGCCGCTGCGAGTAGATCACGCCCGTGCCCGGCCACACCGCGTCGACGCCGGGCCGTGGATCGAAGACCTCCAGCGCCTCCGCGGCAGAGATCCCCATGAGGAACACCGCGTCGCTGTGGTAGGTGTCCGGCTGGTCGCCGAAGCCCTTCGGTCGGTTCCGGACGACGGCCCGGAGCTGGGCGTGCGTCAGGACGAGGACCGCGATCAGCTCGCTGTCGAGCGTGAACGTCTGCGGCAGCGCATCCTCGAGCTCGCGCTTGATCGCTGCGGCCGACTGGTCCGAGGTCAGGATCACGTTGCCGCTGGCGATGTACGTCGAGACCCTCGTATGGCCGTGCGACTCGAGGAGCTCGCGGAGGGCCGCCATCGGCACCTTGTTGCGGCCGCCGACGTTGATGCCGCGGAGCAGGACGAGGTAGCGAGTCATCGTGGGCAGGATGCCACGCCGGCGATCCCGATCAGCGCCCGAACCACGCTCATCAGCGGTCGTCGTAGGTGACCGCCGCGAACGGCCACGCGGTCTCGAGCCAGGCGCTGACGGCACGCCACAACGGGACGTCGAGCTCGGCCCGGCTCGCGCGCACCCAGGACTGCACGACGGCACGATGCGGGTCGCCCTTGTCGGGGTAGATGTAGACGCAGCCGATGACATCGGCCGTCGCGGGGTCCAGGACGGTGTACGTAAACCCGCGCCGCTGTACGAAGTCGTCCGCGTGACGGCGGAGGTCGCGCAGGTTGTCGGCGATGGAACGCCCATCCGGCCAGTTGCCATCGGAATAGCCGGGTGTGCCGCGAATGTGATCGATGGACGACGTCCAGGCCGCGTAGTCGGCCTCATTGTGCTGGGGCCCCAGCGGCTCGAGGCGGAACAACGGCGCCTCCAGCGACGACGGGACGACGAAGTCCGGCGGGACGAACGTGGCTGATTCCATCCGCGCTACCGCGCCACGCGGTGGCGGAGGTAGACGACGCCCGAGCTGAACGGGCGGGTCTCGACGAGCTCGAGATCCACCCGGCGCTCACGCCGGGGAAAGAACGGAATGCCACCGCCAACGAGCACCGGGTAGACCATCGCCCGGTACTCGTCGATCAGATCCAGCGCGGCGGCCTGGACGGCAAGCGTCGCGCCGCCGATCGCGATCTCGCCCTCGCCAGGTTCTGAACGCAGCCGCTCGATCTCCTCGGCCAGTCCGCCGGAGGCCAGCCGCGCATTGCCCTGCACCTTGGACAGCGTGGTGGAGAACACCACTTTGGGGAGCGGCTTCCACAGCGCGGCCCACTCGAGCTCGGCGGCGTCGAGCGATTGATCCTGCTCGGCGGTCTCCCAGTACAGCATCGTCTCGTACAGCCGTCGTCCCATCAGGTGGACGCCAACCCCTCGGATCTCGTCGATCCAGTAGCGGAAGACCTCCGGGTCGGGCGCCGACCAGTCGAAGCTACCGTCCGGCCCGACGATGTATCCGTCGAGCGACATGCCCATCGAATAGGTCACGCTGTGCATCGGAAGCCCTCCTCGGTTACGACGTGCGGCTCGTCCTTCGCAGGACCCAGACTTGCTCGCGGCCGTAGGCCGGCGGTCCGGCCACGAAGTCGCCGTACTCTGCCACGACCTCGAGACCGACGAGCTCGAACAGCAGGCGCAGCTCGGAGCGGAGCGACCACCGCAGGGTCAGCCGCTCGATGTCGGTTCGAAGCACGTCACCGGCCGGCCCGATCTCCCAGGTCGTCCACTCCTCGTTGATGAGCTGATGGGTCGGGTCGGGACTGCGGCCCGTGACCTCCCAGGTGACCCGATTGCCGGTCACGGGGTGGATGACCTCGCCTCGGCGGGGCGGGAACTGGGCGCCGGGGACGACGAAGTCGAGCAGGGGATCGAACAGATCGAGGACCAGCAGCCCCTCGGGTCGCAGGTGATCGCGCAGGGAGAGGAGCGCCTCGCGCTGTGTCTCGGGCGTGAGCATGAACTGGAACACGCGGGATGGCGTGACGATGAGCGGGAACCGCCGGCCGAGGGCGAGGGTCCGCATGTCCGCGTGGATGAACGAGAGGTGCGCCGCGACGTCGCTCGCCAACGTCTGCCGGCGTTGCTCGGCGATCCGGAGCATCGGCGCCGAGAGGTCGAGGCCGACGACGTCGTGACCATCGGCCGCGAGCGCCACCGCCACGCGCCCGGTGCCACAGCCCACGTCAAGCACCGGGCCGCCCGTCTCGCCGGCCAGGCGGCAGTAGAAGGCGACGTCGCCGTCGACCGGGCCGCCCGCGATGACGGCCTCGGCCCGGACGTCGTAGATCTCGGTGCCCAGGCTGTCGGCTTCGTAGAACGCCCGCGGCGTGTCGGCCATCGGCTCCTCCTTCGGGCCACTTTGTGCCGAGCAGACCCCGGACGTCAACGAGACGGCGACCTCCAGTATTTCGGCGATGCGTCGACTGTTGTCCAGCGACGCTACGCTGTGAGCATGAAGCCGCGGGTCTTCCTGGGGTCGTCCACCCAGCAGTCAAAGCTGCTGACCGCGATCGCCCGTGGACTGGACGAGATCGCCGACGTCGACTCCTGGACCAACGTGTTCAATCCCGGCGTCTCCACCCTCGATCGGCTCGTCGAGCTCACCCGCGGAGTGGATTTCGCGGTGTTCGTGTTCGGCCAGGACGACTGGACATCGAAGGGCGCGGCGCCGGATCCTGGAGGGGGACAGGCGGCACCACGGGACAACGTCGTCTTCGAGGCTGGGTTGTTCGGCGGTGCCCTCGGCATGCGACGGACGTTCATCCTCCACGCGCGGGGCGCGAAGCTGCCGACGGATCTTCTGGGCATGACCTCGATCCGCTACGACCCGGATACGACCCCGGTCATCGTCCGCCACATCAATCAGCAGCTCCGGAAGGCGATCGATGCTGAAGGCCGCCTCACTCGGCTCGAGGGTCAGTGGTGGCAGCTATCGCTCACGGCGCGGACCGAGCTCGAACCATCGGCCGTCTCGTTGCTCAACATCACGCGAGACCGCGCGGGAGCCCTCGAGATCAACGGGCGCTCATGGGACGCGGATGGCACGTTATCCGCGCGCTACTGGAGCGAGGCGTCGAAGGAACGGGTGGATCCGTCCGGCATCTTCTACTTCTTCCGCGGCGAGCGTCCACGCCACCCGGACGCCCCGGAGATCGAAGGGACGGGCGAGATCAAGCTCGAGTCCGTCGATCGTGCCAACGGCTACTACCTGACCCGCGCATACGGTGCCAACGCCTTCCACGCCAGGACGTCCGGCATCTACCTGCGCGCCGACCCCGACGACCTGGCCGTTCTCGACGGCGATGATCCCGGGGCCCGTTCGGCCCTCATCCAGCAGCGCCTCGACCAGTGGAAGGCCACGCTGAACACCTGAAACGACGACCGCTCGCAGCGAGCGCACGACACCCCGCGGCATCGAGCGTCGCGTCGTTCCCTGGTCCCTCAGGCGTCAGCAGGGAGGATCCGGAACGCTTGTCCGCCGGGACCGGCGACGGTCCGGAAATGGCGCTCGTCGAGCGTCAGCAGGTCCCACGTCCGATGCCGTTCCGCGAGCACGACCAGCGATGCATCGGCAAGCCCGATCTGGAGATCGCGATAGCGGGCGATCACCTCGGTCGCGCGCGCGACATCGGCGGCGTCGAACGTCTCGAGCCGGTACGCACCCGCCGCGACCTGGTCGAGCAATGCGGCGGCTGCGGCAGCGGACACGCGTTGCGATAGGAGGTAATCCAGCTCGGCAAGCACGAACGGTGACAGCGCGAACGGACCGGGGGATCCACGCAGGATCGCGGCAGCCGATCGATGGTGACGCTGGCTGCCGTCGATGGCCGCGAGCAGACCGCTGGTGTCGAGGATGATCACCGCTCCCCGAACCCGTCGAGCGCTTCGTCGGCGTGCTCCGCGAGATCTGGCTGGTGGCTCTCGAACAGCGGCAGGACCGGTTCGGCCGTCCCGTGCTGCGCCGCGATCAGCTCGACGCCCTCGCGAATGAGCTCTGCCTCGCTACGACCCGACGCCCTGGACGCCCGCTCGAGCGCCCGCTTCTGCGCCTCGGTCAGGTAGACGGTGGTCTTCTCCATGCCATATACACTACCATATGTCGATACGAATCGGCTGCCCTGGGCGCCGGCTACCTTGACATGTATCGAGTTCTATATATAGTGCCAGTGCTACACGGGAGCACGATACATCATGGCGAACCTGACCCTCGTGATCGACGACGACGTCCTGCGGCGTGCACGGGCCAGAGCTGCCGAGCGCGGGACATCGGTCAACGCCGTGATCCGGGACCTGCTCGAGCAATTCGCCGGACCGTACGCCGGGGCTGCGGCAGTGCGGGCGATGTTCGACATCGCCGATGGGGCCGGCGGGATGGTGGGGGAGGCAGGTACCACCTGGACCCGGGACGAGCTGCATGACCGTGCGCACCTTCGTTGACACCAACATCTGGGTCTACGCGAACGATGGGCAGGCCACCCCCAAACGGGAACGCGCCCGGCAGGTCCTGACCGTCGACCCGAGTGCCCTGTGGACATCGGCGCAGGTGATGGGGGAGCTCTACGTCACGCTCACCCGCAAGCTCACGCCCGCGATGGAGCCCGGCGCCGCTCGGGCGATCGTCGGGCAGCTCGCCCGTCTCAACGTCGCGCCGCTCGAGGCCGGGGAGGTGCTCGCTGCGCTGGACATCACCCGGGACGGCCAGGTCTCGTACTGGGATGCGCTCATCATCGCTGCCGCCCGTGCCAGCGGCTGCGAGGTGCTTCTCACCGAGGATCTCGCCGCGGGTTCCGAGATCGCGGGGGTCCGGGTCGAGAATCCCTTCGACGGTCCGTCCCGGCGCCTCGCCGAGGCCACGGTGGCGTACGCAGGGCGAGCGACGTCGTGGGACGACCGGGCGCTGCGTGATGAGCTCGCGCGCTACGAAGCCGATGCTCGGACCGCCGGCATGACGCCCAACGCCATCCACTCCTACTGGGACTACGCGCGCCGGTTTCTCGACTGGCGCGACGGCAGCTACCCGCGCCACACCGCCACTCGACCGGTGCCCGCCCGCACGGTTCGCGTGGACGACCTGCGCGCCGATATTTCCGCCTACGCGAGCTCGCTTGAAGCTTCGGGGCTGCGTCAGTCGGCGATCGGCACGTACGTTCGGCACGCCGGCTTCTTTGTGCGCTGGCTCGCCGGCGACTTCCGGCCTGGCGCCCGCCTCAGAGACCGGTGAAGGCCGGCGTCGTCACACGAGTGTGCGTTCCGAGCATTGCGGCATGAGGCCCTAGGAACCGAGCCGCTTCCAGGTCCCCTCGGAGACGACGTCGACGCTGCCGTCGACGACCCGGATGGCGGTCTGGTCGTCGATGGCGTACGCCGTGCCACCGATGCCGGCCGCCCAGCGCTCGGCCTCCGGGAGGGTGTTCGTCGGGAACACGTCCAGGTGCGGGAAGATCGCGAAGTCGACGATCCCCAGGGTTCGGTCGTCCGGCGCCGCCGGCCACTGCACGAAGAGGTCGCCGATCCGCGGGGTCATCACCATGCTCCCGGCGCTCACCCCAACCCAGGTCGTGTCGGGCAGGGTTGGCAGGAGGTCCGCGAGCCCGGACGCTCGCATCCAGTGGCACAGGTACGTCGCGTCGCCGCCGTCCACGAGCAGGACGTCGGCCTCTCGGACCCACGGGATCCAGCGTTCCGCGCCGATCGTGGGCAGTGCGGTCAGCTCGAGGAGGCCCAGCGACCTCCAACCCAGGGACGTGATGCCACCCCACGGGGGCAGACCGCTGACGAAGCCCCGCACCGATGTCGGTCCACACATCGGGTGGCCCCACTGGGCCGTCGGGATGCACAGCGCCGCGGAGTCGGCGATCGGCTTGCCCAGCAGGTCGACCAGCGCGTCGCGGATGCTCGCGTTCGTGACGCCCCCGGACGTGAGCAGAAGCTTCATCTCGCCTCCTTGCCTGGGTGTCCGCCAGTGCTCAGGCGTCAGCCTCCCTCCGCCAGGGACCGATGCCGGTGATGCGCTCGACCCGGATCCGGGTCACATATCCTGCCGGCGGATCGGGCATGGCGGGGAAGCGCACGTCGGGACCGAGGTAGGTTCGCGCCAGCCGCTGCAGGAGCTCGGCGGCCCCGCCCTCGGTGATCCGCGCGCGCCCGTTGATGACGAGGTACTCTCGGAGGCCCCAGTCGTTGACGTGCTCGCGACTGCACGGTCACCGCGATCCGCGGGTCGCGGCGCAGGTTCTGCAGCTTGCGCTGATCCGAGAGCGTGCCGATCACGATCTCGCCGTCCTCGATGCCCACCCAGGCGACGCTCAGGTGAGGCGACCCATCGGGGTCGAGGGTCGCGACCGTCGCCACGGCGTCTGACGCCAGGAGCTCGAGCGCCGCGTCCGACAGCTGGTCGATCATGCCGCGACGATACACGGCCGGCCGGAATCGGCGTCATGGAGCGAACCGACGACGCGCCGCGACATGATCGAACCGGGCTCGTCCCACGCTTGAGGCCCGCCTCCGCGGCGCCGGTCGCATCGGTCGTCGCGCAGGGTTCCCGTACAATTCGGCGTCTTCACCGAACCCAGGGGAGCGAACCCGACGATGACCGCACATGGATCGCCCGGGTCCGAGGCGATGCACGCGCCGCGGGCCGCTCCGGCGCGCCGGTTGCCGATCGGCGTCTGCCTCCGGTCGATCCGGGCGGAGCCGGCGTGGTGGCTCGAGAGCGCCAGCCGGCTCGACGCCGCCGGCTACGCCGGCCTGTGGTGCTGGGACCATTTCATGGGCCGGGGCGACCTGACGGTTCCCGTCGTCGAGAGCTGGACGATCCTCGCCATGGCCGCCGCCCGCACGTCGCAGGTCACGGTCGCCCCGTTCGTGCTCAACGTGATGAACCGGCATCCCGCGCTGGTCGCGCGGATGGCGTCCACGCTCCAGCTGGCCAGCGGCGGCCGGCTCCTCCTGGGCATCGGCATCGGCGGCGCGCCGAAGGAGCACGCCGCCTACGGGATGCCCTTCCCGGATCCACCGGAACGCGTCCGCCGGCTGGAAGAGGCGGTCGCGGTGATGCGCGCGCTGTGGACCGGCGGCCCGGTCAACGTCGATGGCGAGTTCTATTCGCTGAGCGAGGCGTACGCCCACCCGGTCCCGCATCCACCGCCCGCCGATCATCCTCGGTGGCGAGACGCCGGCCGGAGCCCGCCTCGCGGGTCGGATCGGTGACGGGTGGACCGCGTTCGACGCGAACTTCGAGCAGAACCTCCCGCTGTACCTCGAGTCGCTCGAGGCGAGCGGCCGTCGGCGGCAGGACCAGACGGTGCTCGTCGGATTCCAGGGCGACTGGCTCGGTGACGAGCGGTTTCGCGATACGCCGTGGTTCGCCGCCCCGCGCGAAACCTGGGAGCGATGGCGGGCGGCCGGCGCGGACGGGGCGATCGTGCTGGCGCGGACGACCGATGACGTCGATGCCCTGGTGGAGGCCGTCGATCGCTGGTAACGGGCACGAGCGCTCGCCCCCGCGGGACAGGATGAACCCACCGTGCGCCCCGGCGTTCAGCGCGGCCGTAGACTCCGCGGGTGAAGAAGATCGGGTTCCTCTCGTTCGGGCATTGGTCCGCGTCGCCGTATTCGCAGGTGCGGTCGGCCGCGGACTCGCTGATCCAGTCGATCGAGCTTGCGGAGGCCGTCGAGGCGCTGGGTGGCGACGGCGCGTACTTCCGGGTCCACCATTTCGCGTCGCAGCTGGCGTCGCCGTTCCCGCTGCTGTCGGCGATCGGGGCGCGCACCAAGCGGATCGAGATCGGCACCGCGGTCATCGACATGCGCTACGAGAACCCGCTGTACATGGTCGAGGACGCCGGCGCCGCGGACCTCATCGCCGGTGGCCGCCTCCAGCTGGGCATCAGCCGCGGCTCGCCAGAGCAGGTCATCGACGGGTTCCGCCACTTCGGCTACGTGCCGGAGGAGGGGAGGACCGACGCCGACATGGCCCGCGACCACACCCGGGTCTTCCTCGAGGCCCTGACCGGCGCCGGGTTCGCGCAGCCCAACCCCAGCCCGATGTTTCCCAACCCACCGGGCCTGCTCCGGCCGGAGCCGCACTCGCCCGGCCTGCGCGAGCGGATCTGGTGGGGTGCCGGCACGCGGGCGACCGCCCAGTGGACCGCGCAGCAGGGCATGAACCTCATGTCGTCCACGCTCCTGACCGAGGACGCCGGCGTGCCGTTTCACGAGCTCCAGGCCGAGCAGATCCGCCTGTTCCGCGAGGCGTGGACGGCGGCCGGACACCCGCGCGAGCCGCGCGTGTCGGTGAGCCGCAGCATCTTCGCGCTGGTCGACGACCGCGACCGCGCCTACTTCGGCCGAGGGGGCGACGAGTCGGACAAGGTCGGCTACATCGACGCCCAGACGAAGGCGATCTTCGGTCGCTCCTACGCCGCCGAGCCCGATGCCCTGGTCAAGCAGCTCGCCGACGACACCGCGATCCAGGCCGCCGACACGCTGCTCCTGACCGTGCCCAACCAGCTGGGCGTCGAGTACAACGCCCACGCGATCGAGAGCATCCTGCGCTACGTCGCCCCGGAGCTCGGCTGGCGGTAGCCCAGCGCGAAGAGGGGCATGCCCGTATCTGCGCCACCGACCACTTCAGAGGTCTTCGGGCAGCCCGAACAGCGACGGCACAGTGATGCCTTCGTCGAGCCGGTCCCACCAGATGCCCGCGCCACCGCCGAGCAGCCGGTATTCCCGGCGATCACGGTCCGCAGCGCCCGCCAGCCAGTTGAACCAGGTCACCGGGACGCTGATCGTGCGCCCATCCTCGACCGTCACACGAAGACGTTGGCATCGATCTCGACGCCGATGGCCCGCGGGTGCGAAAGCGTGTCGCCAGTGGTCGAAATGGTCATGCCAGGCCCTCAGCGGCTCTCCGCGGTGGGCGATTACCAGGCGCCGGACCCGCTCGATCTCGCGCGGAGTGTAACCCCACGAGTTGCGGTACTCGACCGGCGACAGCCAGCACAGCGCCAGCCCGTTCGCTGACCGGACGTGGATGTGCGGCGGCTCACCCGTGGCCTGGTTCTCCTCCGACCAGAAGAAGCACCGGTACGGGTCGAAGCGGTGGACGGTGGGCACCCAGACGTCTTGGCTGGCCGGCGGGTCGCCATCGTCGCAACCGCGAGTTCACTCAGGATTGGCGTTCGAGCGCCGTCCGTGGCAGGCCGAGGGAGGGCGGGCCTTCGCGAGGATCGTACGAGCCCACAAGTGGTGCGATCTTGACGGCGGACGTGCGACGCAGCATCATGCGGTCGTACTGAGGAGACCAAAATGGGAGTCATCGATCGTCCCATCGAGGCGGAGGCCCGCCTCCGACAGAAGAACCAGCTCACGGTGCCCGAGCCGATCGTTCGCGCGCTCGACGCGGCCCTTGACGACATTCTTGTCTTCGAAACCGACCCGGGTGAGCCGGGCGTCGCTCGCGTCCGTCTCCTGCCCCGTGACTTTGCAGGCAGCCTTACCGGTGTCTTCGGGACGAGCGAGGAAACGCTCGAGTACGTCCGCGGCGAGCGCGCAGCCTGGGGCGAGTAATCGCGTGTCCGAGTCTTCGCTGCTCAAGGTGATCGCGGAAGGGGACCGCCTGCTGCTGGACACTACCGTGCTCGCGGCGTACTTCGACGCGAATGACTCGACCCACCCCGTCGCCGCCTACATTCTGAAGGAACTGGTCGCGGCGGGCCGAAACCCCGGGATCGTTTCGATGGTGACGGTGATGGAGATCCTCATCCGCCCGATGCGGTCAGTTCCTCCGGGTCATCACACGGTCCTCGGGTTCCTCCGCTCGCATCCGAACCTGGTCTGCGTGCCGGTCGATCTCCAGGTCGCCCAGGACGCCGCCCACCTTCGCGCCGCCATGCGCTTCTCACCGCCCGACGCGCTCATCGTGGGAACCGGTCTCGCTGCCCAGGTGCGTCACCTGGTCACGAACGACCACAACTGGTCCACGAAGCTCGCGACCATGTCAGCGCGAATCTCCGTTGTCCGCACGTCGTCATACCTGCCGTTCCCATAGATCCCGCATCCGCAAACGCAGGGGAGGTCTTCACGCGACGATCCGGGTCAGGAGCGGTGACGACTCCAGAACCAAACCAGCCACTGGGATCAGGCTGTCGCCGTTGGCCCGCGGCAAGGACGTCAAGGCCGCCGCGGCCGGCCGCGTTCGCGCGACGCACTGACACCGTCTCGCGGACTATCGAGCGCGAGTCGCGAGATCGACCACGAGCGGCATGTGGTCGCTGTGCTCGAGCCAGTCAGCAGCCGCACCGATTTCGAACGCCCGCAGGTCCGGCAGGCGGCTGCGCCGCAGGAACGCATGGTCGATCAGATACGACTCATCGGCGTGCCGGTGGAAGTACAGCGTCCCGATCGGCTCCTCGCCGGCGATGACTTCGGGATGGGCGCGGTAGTACAGGTTCTCGTAGCCGAGGTCGTCGAGGATCCGCGTCGTATCAGTGAACGACGGCCGCGTCCGCGTGTCCCATCGAACGTTGTCGTTGAAGTCCCCGATCACGAGATCGGCGGTCTCCAGGAACCCGTGCTGAGCCTCGAGCACCTTGTGCGTTCTCCCGTACTTGTCGCCGCCGAGGGTTCCGCGGTGGTTCATGGCCCAGACGCCAAGAAGCCGGAGATCGATGGCGTCAAATGTGACCGGGATGAACCACTGGATGTCGAAGATGGCTCCGACTCTGCCGCCGAGCTCCGATCGCGCGAACACGGCGAGGCCGCGGCGGCCGTAGGACCCGACCCAGGCCAGCCGCTCGAGGGACCCGACGCGCTCGACGTGGCTCGCGCACTCACTGACGATGGCGATGTCGGGCTCTAGGGCGAGCAGGGCTCCGGTCTTGCGGTCCAGGGCTTCGTTGCAGTTCCAGGCGACGATCCGGGTCATGTGTGGCGACGACTCCTACGCGATGGCTCGATCAAGAGGGACCCTTCACGGACGGCACCTTCACGATCACCACCGGCTGGCTGGGGGGGGTAAGGCCCATGGTGATGGTTCGTGGCTCTTTCGGCGGCCCGGTCAGGAGACTCCAACTCGAAGGCACGCGATCGGCTTGACAACGGCGACGGATAGGCTCAATGTACGGACGTTGTACGGACACGCGCGGGATCGGAGGCGGTCATGACGATCGAGACGAGACGGAAGAACGATCGCCTCGAGCTGCGACTGGAACCCGAGCGCCGTAGGGTGCTCGACGAGGCGGCCGCGGCGAGCGGCATGAGCACCAGCGCATTCGTGCTCACCCACGCCACCACCGCTGCACGGCAGGTACTGGCGGACCGGACGGCCTTCGTGCTGCCGAAAGGGCATTGGGACGCGTTCGTCAGGGTGCTCGAACGCGACGGGCAGCCGATGGACGACCTCGCGGCGTTCCTCGCGCGACCGAGCGTGCTCGCGGAGGAATGAGGAATTTCGATCCGGTCGTTGCCCTGGCACCGGATCACGACACCTCGGCATTCGACTGCGGCTCCGAGGCCCAGACAACGTGGCTGCGACGGCACGCGCTGCAGGCGCAGCAGGCGGACAACGCGCGGGTCTTCGTGTCCTGCTACCGAGGCACATCAGATGTCGCCGGCTACTACGCGCTCGCGGCAGGCTCCGTCAGCCGGGAGGGGGCTCCGCCTCGGGTGACGAAGGGCATCGGCAGGTACCCGGTGCCGGTCGTGATCCTTGCCCGCCTTGGCGTCGACGCCGGCGCTCAGCATCGCGGTCTTGGGGCGTCGCTCGTGCGTGACGCCTTGTTGCAGGCGGCCGCCACGGCCGAGCGCGTCGGCGTACGCGCGCTCGTCATCCACGCCGAGACGGACCGAGCCGCGGCCTTCTACCGCAGCCTTGACCCGGCCTTCGAGCCCATGCCCTCGGAACCCCTGGAGCTGGTCCTCCTGATGAAGGACCTTCGCCTGGCGATCGAGAAGGCTGCACGTTGACGACAACGTTTCGTCCTCGAGCGCCCGGCCGTCCTGTCGCGGCAGTAAACTCGCAATTGGCAGCCTGATCGGACGGGGGAGGGGAGTGGCTCGGTTGGCTCCGCCGACCACCCGATGGGCGCCGGCCCCGACATCGTCAGGCCGCGGGTCCCGCGCTCCCCCTGATGGCGCGCAATCGCCCCCGCGCGGTCTGGGCCACTGCGCGCAGCATTGCGGCGGCGACGACGACGCCCACGGCCAGGGTTGCGACCCCCCTCACCCAGTCGATCGCCAGCCACGTGTTCAGCGAGGCGGCGACAAGGAGGCCGGCAGCGAGGCTGACCACGACGCCGACGACCGCAGCGGCGATCACGTAGCCGAGGCGCGGGCCGCCGGGACGATCCTCGTGGGTCATGGCTGCGTCTCCTTGTCGTCGGCCCTCGTCGGCGGTTCAAGCGTAGTCTCGGGATCGCCCGCGTCAACGCCGTCGGCGTGTAGCGCTCTGAACCTGTGCGAACGGCCGTGACGGCGGCGTAGAGTAGGGGAGACGGCCGCTGGGCCGAAAGTGGGGAAGGGCGCGCAGGTTGG
>CAVRGY010000019.1:0-101638 GCA_963720825.1 uncultured Chloroflexia bacterium
GGGTCCACTTGCGCCCGGCGATCGGCGTGCCGTCCGAGGGCGTCGCGAGGACCTCGATGATCGCAGCTTGGATGGCGTCGCGGCTGGCGCCCTTGACCGAGCTTGATCCCGATCTGGGCGGCGTACGCGCTTCTCGGCGTCGGTGACGTGGCCGACGATCCTCGTGCGGTCCCGGCCCCCGCCGCGGGGGCCCTTGCGGAGCTCCTCGGGTGCCGTTGCCGCGACCTCGTCGAACACGGCCCACGCGGCCCCGACGAGCGCGGCCAGGCCCTCTGCCTCGGCGGCGTCCCCGGGTCGGCGATCAGCCTCCGCGATGATCGCCGGCGCACCGAACGAGGTGGTTGCGTTGCCCGCGGCGTGCTCGACCGCCTCGACCGCGACGTCGGTGTCGAACGGGATCCCCGCCCGACGCGCGACCGCGAGGTACCGAGGCACGGCGGTCAGCAGTGCCTCGATCGCCAGCGCTTCGTCCTTGCCTGCGCGGGACAGGCCCGGCCAGTCGAGCGCGGACACGAACACCTTCTTCGGTGTGGTCTCGACGAGCACGCGGATATCCTGCGGAGGGGCCATCGCCCGAGTATGACGCGGGTCAGCGAACCACGAGATCGCGAACCTCGAGTTGCGCCCCCGGCGTCACGGCCGTCACGTCGAGCACGAGGAAGACCTCGACCTCCTCCGTGCCCGGGTACCAGCCGTGCTCGTAGACGTTCAGGAACGGCGGGCGGGACGGATCAATGGACCGGACCTCGAGCGAGACGCCCTGATCGACCGTGAACGCCCGCGTGAACGGGTCGGCGAGCGAAAACCGGGCGTCGGCCAGGATCCCGTTGGGCAGGGTCGCGTGGCCGACATCGATCTCGAGGTGACCGGTGGCCGTGATCGGGTAGTCGCGGGACGCGATCTCGAGCGGGACCGCAGCGGCCGCGGCGGCCGGATCGATCGGTGGCAGCGGCGTGGCGCAGGCCGACCCGGGCTCGCCCCCCGGGGTGTCGCCGCACGGCACGTCGTGGTACCCGCCATTGGGCGCGTACGGTGCCGAGATCTGGATCTGCGGATGGTCTGTGCACACGAGGCTCGACCCGCTGCCGAGCATCAGGCAGCGGACCTCCTGGTCGCGGCTGCTCCCGTCGACCAGCCGGAAGGTCACCTGGGCGACCGGGTATGAGCCCAACGACGTGGAATCGGGTGCCGGCTTGGCGATCGAGGCATGGTCGATATCTGCCCAGGTCAGGCCGGCCCGGGCCATCGCCGCCTCGACGACCGCCAAGCACCGGTCGATTGCAAACGAGAGCGCGTCGCAGTCCGCGGCCGCCACCTGGACGGGCAGCGACGGGCCAGCGCTGGGCACGACGACAGGCGGCAGGACCAGCGGGAGGTCTCCGGCCACAGCGACGTCCTCGTAGATGACGCGAGACGCGGTCGCCGGATCGCTGCCGACGAGGACGCACAGGTCGTGGTAGCCGGCCGCCAGCGGCGCACGCGGTTCGATGGTCGTGTCCGGTGCCGACGGGGTACCCAGTGGCGCGAATGGGTGGGCGCCGTCATACACGATGACCGCCGATGCCTCGCCCGCGGCAAGCTCTGGTGGAGAGGGATCGAACTCGAGCCCGTCGACTCGCGTCTGCCCGGGCTCGAGGACGACGCCGGCGAAGATCCCAGCGTCGGGACCGCCACAACGATCGACCCACGGCAGGAGATCGTCCGCGATGGGCGTCCCAGTGGGCTCGGGAAGGACGGCGAGCAATCCGGACGTGTCGACGCCCGCGACGGCGACCTGTTGCCACGTCGCCGGGTCGGATCCGACGACGAGGCACAGGTCCTGCGTGCCGGGGACCGGCGTGCCCGTCAGCCTCGTCATCGACGACTGGCCGCGGAGGACGATCACGAGCGTGGGGGCCTCCGGATCGGCCTGGAGGTCCTTGAGCGGATATGCGGCGGGCAGGTACAGCGGGTAGTCGCGCAGGTGGGCCATCTCGAAGATCGCGTCCGCGCCGTCCGGTGTCACGCCGCACAGCGCGAGCCGCGGGTCGCCCGCGAAGGCCGCCGGATCGGGCGGCTGCGGGGCAGCCCCGCTCGTGCCCAGCGGGATCCGGGTCGCCAGCAAGCCGCCCATCGACAGCACCAGCAGGATCCCCGCCGCTGCCGCGAGGAGCCCGCGCTGGTGCGGGCGGCGACGTGGCAGCCGCGTCGCGTATGTCCTGAGGGCATCGAGGTCGCGGGAATTCACCGAGGCGCGCCGAGCCAGGAGGTCGTGGAGCTCGTCTTCCAGCCGCCGGGTCATCGCCGCGCCTCCGCGTCGTACGCCGCCCGCAGCCGTGTCATGGCCGCATGGGTCCTCGACTTCACCGTCCCGGCCGGGATGCCCAGCGCCTCGGCCACCTCTGCCACCGGCGCATCCCAGAGGTGGCGCATCGTCAGCAGCGCCCGGTCGTCGGGCTCGAGCCGATCGAAGGCGCGGCCGAGTTCCCGGTGCTCGGCGAGACGCTCGACCGACCGGTCCTCGGACGCGCGGTCGGCACCGGCGATGTCCAGCTCGACGACGTGCGAGCGCCGCCTGACCGCGCGAAGGGCCGCACGGACGGCAAGGGTCCGGAACCACGCCGGAAACGCCTCCGGGTCGCGGAGGCGATCCAGCCCCTGCCAGGCGGCGAGCAGGGCATCCTGGACCGCGTCCGAGGCGTCCGCATGCGAACGGCACACGATCAGCGCTGCGCCCATGGCCGCGCCGAGTGACGGCTCCACGAGCGCCGCGAAAGCCTCGCGATCACCGCGGATCGATTGCGCCACGAGGTCCGTCCGTACCCGGCGCTCGATCACCACGGGCTCAAGGGCCACCTCCATAGCTACAGGTGTCTGGATCGACGCAACCGGTTCGGATTCTGATCCGCATCGGCCTTGCCGGAGACGCCGTCCGGGCCCGGCGCTCAACTGGCGAGCTCGGGCCCCCGGGTCCACGACGGCCAATCGAACAGCTCCGGACGATGCGTCAGGACGAGCACCGTGCGTCCGGCCGTGGCCAGCCTCGAGGTCCGCGACGAACGCGCGCGCCGTGGTCTCGTCGAGATGCTCGGTCGGCTCGTCGAGGATCAGCAAGCGCACATCGGCGAGCAGCGCCCGCGCGAGCGCCAGCCGCTGCCGCTGGCCGGCCGAGAGTCGAGCCCCGTGCTCCCCCACGGGCGTCGCGAGGCCGTCGGGGAGCGAGCGAACCCACGTGAGCAGTCGAGCCGACGCGAGCGCTCCCTCGAGCTCGGCATCGGGCGCTCCCGGGCGCGCCAGCCGGATGTTGTCGGCGATCGAGGCATCGAAGATGTGGGGATCCTGCTCGCACAGGCCGACCGCGGCTCGGACCGCGTCGCCGTCGAGCCGGCGCACGTCGATGGCGGCGTCGGAGCCGACCAGCTCGAGCGTGCCGGCGACGGGCTCGAGGAATCGGAGGCAGGCTGCCGCGAGGGTGCTCTTGCCTGCGCCGCTGGGCCCCGTGACCGCGATCCGCGCGCCCGCGGGGACATCGAGCGCGGGCAGGACGAGCGCGTCGACGTCGGCTCGCCGGTACCGGAGCCGGAGCCCGCGGACGCGGATCCCGAGCGGTCCGTCGGGCACTGCCAGCGGCGCCTCGGGTTCGGGAACAGGGTCGGGGCGCGCCAGGATGTCGAGCACCCGGCCGGCCGAGGCCGCCAGACCCGGCAGCTTCCGGGCCGCGGGCACCAGCGGGGCCAGGACCTCGTGGATCGCGATCGGCGTGAGCGCGACCACGGCAAGCGCGACGACATCGAGGTCTCCCCGGCGAAGGGCGATGATGCCGAGCACGAGCGCGACCCAGGCCGAGGCGCCGGCCGCGAGACCCGCCACGAGCCCGCCGATCCCGGCCCCGAACGCCGAGCGCCGCTCCGCCGCCGCCAGCCGGGCGTCGACGCTCCGGACCCCATCGACGGCTGTGGCTGCGGCGCCGGCGGCGAGGATCTCGGGCGCGCCGCGGAGCAGGTCGATCGCCGCGTCACCGAGATCGCCGCGCGCGGGCGCCAGCAGCCGCTCGGTGCGGCGCGACACGGCGGCCGCGGCCAGCGGCGCCCCGAATGCCGTCACCACCAGACCGGTGGCGACCGCGAGGCCGGCCGCCGGCACCAGCCACGCGATCAGCGTGACCGTGCCGATCGCGACCACGAGGGCCGATCCATACGGCAGCAGGACCCGCAGCCAGAGGTCGGCCAGGCCGTCGACGTCGCCCACCAGGCGCGCCAGGAGATCGCCGGATCGAAGCTCCGCGAGCCCCGCGGGCGCCAGGCGCACGAGGCGCGCATAGACCGTGGTGCGCAGCTCGCCCAGCACCCGGAACGCGGCGTCGTGCGCGGCGAGCCGCTCCGCGTACCGCAGCACGCCGCGGGCGATGCCGAACGCGCGCACCGAGGTCACCGCGACGAACAGGGTGAGGATCGGTGGCTGCTGGGCTGCCTTCGAGATGAGCCATGCCGATGTCGCCGCGAGGCCGATCGCGGAGGCCGCGGCGCCGACCCCGGCGAGGATCGCGAGGGCGAGCCGCGGCGTGACCGGCCGGCCGATCCGGAGGACCGCGAGGAGCGCGCTCACCCGACCGGCCTCGCGGCGATGGCGGCGGGCCGGCTGCGGGCAGTCGTCGGCGCGGCTCGACCGCGGCCCAGCGCACCTCGACCGCTCCGGTCCGCACCGGCGACGGCGCCCGGACGATGGGCCACCACCACGACCGTCGCCCCGCCATCGGCGGCGCGGCGAAGCGCGCCCATCACCAGCGCCTCCGCCGCCTCGTCAAGCCCCGCCGTCGGCTCGTCGAGCAGAAGCACGGGCGCGTCGCGGACGAGGGCGCGCGCAATGCCGATGCGGCGACGCTGGCCGCTCGACAACCCGGCCCCGCGCTCGCCGAGCACGCGATCGAGGGACAAGGTCGGCCAGCCCGACGGCCGCGAGCGCGGACGCGACCTCGGCATCGCCCGCGTCCGGCCGCGCCCAGCCTGACGTTGTCGGCAACCGTCCCGGCAAACAGCCACGGCGCCTGCGGCACCCACGCCACCTGCGCCCGCCAGGCCGCGGGATCATGCGTGCGCACGTCAACCGGGTCGCGACCGTTGCCGGCCAGCGCCAGCACGCGGCCGGTCGTGGGTGGGACCAGCCCGAGGATCGCGGCGAGCAGCGTCGACTTGCCGGCGCCGCTCTCGCCCGTGATCGCGACCAGCTCGCCGGCGCGGACGGTGAACGAGGCATCGGCCGGGGCGACGACCTCGCGACCGGGCTGGACGACACTCAGGTGATCGACCGAGATGCCGGTCACGCGCCCCGTCATCGGCTGCCCGTCGGCGCCGATGCGCCCGCCACGACCGGCTCGTCGAGGATCGCGAACGCCGCCGCGGCCGCCTCGAGCCCCTCTTCGCTGGCATGGAACTCGGCGCCCAGCCGGCGCAGCGGGAGATACGCCTCCGGCGCGAGCACCAGCGCGAACAGGCCCGTCTGGAGCGACAGGTCGCCGTCCGCCAAACGGAGCCCGATCCCCACCGCGACCAGCGCGACCGAGAGCGTCGCGAGCAGCTCCAGCGCGAGCGCCGACAGGAACGCGATCCGCAGCGTGGCCATCGTCGTGGTCCGGTAGGCGTCGGTGATCCGCCGCAGGATGCCGACCTGCGCCTCGGCGCGACCGTACGCCCGCAACGTCGGCAGCCCGACGACCACGTCGGAGAACCGGTTGGCGAGCCGAGCGAGGGCGACCCACCGCCGCCGCCGGTGATCGGCCGACATCCGGCCGATGAGGACCATGAACACCGGGATGAGGGGCACGGTGAGCGCCACGGTCAGCCCGGCGACGAGGTCGACCGACAGCAGGCAGCCGATGACGGCCAGCGGCACGATGACCGCGAGCGCGACCTGGGGCAGGTAGCGCCCGTAGTACCCGTCGAGCGCATCGAGGCCGCGGGTGACGAGCATTGCGACCTCGCCGCTCGCCTGACCCGCCGCCCAGCGTGGCCCGAGCGACACCGCCCGCGCCATGAGCGCGACCCGGAGCTCCGACTTGACGGCGCCGCTGATCCGCTGCGCGACGACCTCGGACGCCCAGGTGAGCCCGGCGCGCATCGCCAGCACCGCTGCGAGCAGCAGGAGCACCGTCGTGAGCTGGGCCGGGCCCTCGCCGTCGACGAACGCGCCCGCGATCGCGCGGGCGATCAGCCAGGCCTGGGCGATGGCCAGCAGCGCGGTGGACACGCCCAGGACGACGGCCACGACGAGCGCGACGGTGGCCGTGCGGCCCGACGCGAGCAGCCGGCGGTGGAGGGTCGTCATGCGCGGCCGGGGACGCGGCCGGTGCTCAGCGCGGACCGAAGGCGACCGGGGCGCGGCCGTGGTCCGTCACGGCTCGACCGAGGTGCGCGGCACGCTGACCCGCTTGCGGAACACCCAATACGTCCAGGCCTGGTAGCCCACCACGATGGGCACGAAGATGACCGCGACCACGGTCATGATCTGGAGCGTGTACTCGGTCGATGCCGCGTTGGTCGTCGTGAGGCTGTAGGCGGCATCGGTCGACGACGGCATCACGTCCGGGAACAACGCCCAGAACAGGCTGACCACGGCCAGCCCGATCGTCACAGCGGACCCGATGAACGCCCAGGCCTCGCGCCGCAGCCGGCTCGCGAGCAGCGCGCCGACGAACGCGAGCGCCGCGACGATCGCGAACCCGAACGAGACCGCGTCGCCGCGGATCGCGTTTGCCCAGGCGAGGAACGCCACCGCCACCACCGCCGTGACCAGGCCGACGGGCAGCACCAGCGCCGTCGCCCGCTCGCGGATCTCGCCCTCGGTCTTGAGGGCCAGGAACAGCAGCCCGTGGGTCACGAACAACAGCAGCGTGGTCAGCCCGCCCAGCAGCCCGAACGGGTTGAGCAGCGTGAGCAGGCTGCCCGTGAACTGCCTGTGGGCGTCGATCGGCACGCCGCCCACGATGTTGGCGAACGCGACGCCCCACAGCAGCGCCGGCACGAAGCTGCCGACGGCGATCGCGATGTCCCAGCGCTGCCGCCAGGCCGCGCCGCCGTGCTTGTTGCGGTACTCGATCGCCACCCCCCGCACGATCAGCGCGACGAGCAGCAGGAACAGCGCGAGGTAGAACCCCGAGAACAGGGTCGCGTACCACTCGGGGAACGCCGCGAACGTGGCGCCGCCGGCGACGAGCACCCACACCTCGTTGCCGTCCCACACGGGACCGATGGTGCGCAGGATCGCGCGCCGCTCCGGCTCGGTATGGCCGAGGATCGGGAGCAGGATCCCGACCCCGAAGTCGAAGCCCTCGAGGATGAAATAGCCGATCCAGAGGATCGCGATCAGCGCGAACCAGACGGTCGTGAGCTCCATCGTCGTCCCCTAGTACCCGAGCGCCATGTCGTCGGCGTCATGTTCGAAGCCCCGATCTGACGTCGCCTCCGGCAGGCCGTCGCGCACGCGTCGCGCCACCAGCCCGACCATCACCACGGCGAGCACGCCGTACAGGACGGTGAACCCGACCATCGTGATCAGGACCTCCAGCGTCCCGTTGCCCGGCGACACCGCCGTCGCGGTCGGCATCAGGCCGAACACGATCCACGGCTGGCGCCCGATCTCGGTGAACATCCAGGCGAACGAGTTGGCGGCCAAGCGGCATGAACGGCAGCAGGATCGCGGCGGTCACCGCTCCCCTGCCCGGCAGCCGGCCGCGGCGCATCGCCCACAGGAACCACAGCGCCGCGAGCGCGGCCAGCACACCGGCGCCGATCATCCAGCGGAACGTCCAGTAGGTGACCGGGGTGTTGGGCGTGTAGTCGCCGGCGCCGTAGGTCTGCTGGTACTGGGCCTGGAGGTCGCTGATCCCCTCGACCTTGCCGTTGAAGTCGCCGGTGGCGAGGAACGACAGCACGTTCGGGATGCGGATCGAGAACAGGTCCTGCTTGCCGTCCGGCGTGCCGATCGTGAAGATCGAGAACGACGCGGGCTGCTCGGTCTGCCACAGCGCCTCGGCGGCCGCCATCTTCATCGGCTGCTGCTCGGTCATGATCTTGCCCTGGATGTCGCCGGTCACCGCGACCAGCAGCCCGGACACGAGCACGATCGTGGCGCCCGCCGTGGCCGCGACCCGGAACGGCGTGTCCTCGCCCCGCGTCCGCATCAGGCGGTACATCGCGATCCCGGTGATGAACGCGCCCGCGGTCATGAACGCGGCGGCGATCGTGTGCGGGAACGTGATCAGGGCGGTGCTGTTGAGCAGGACCGCGAGGAAGTCCTTGAGCTCGGCGCGGCCCGCGGCGTCACTGACGACGTAGCCCACCGGGTGCTGCATCCAGGCATTGGCGGCGAGGATGATGTACGCCGAGAGGGCGGTGCCGATGGCCGCGATCCAGATGGTCGCGAGATGCAGGCCGCGGGACAGCCGGCCCCAGCCGAAGATCCACAGCCCCAGGAACGTGGACTCGAGGAAGAACGCCAGCAGGCCCTCGATCGCGAGCGGGGCGCCGAAGATGTCGCCCACGAACCGGCTGTAGCTGCTCCAGTTCATGCCGAACTGGAACTCCTGGACGATGCCGGTCACGATGCCCAGGGCGAAGTTGATCAGGAACAGCTCGCCGAAGAACCGGGTCAGCCGCAGGTACTTCTCGTTGCCGGTCCGGTACCACGCCGTCTGCAGCCCGGCCACCCAGAACGACAGGCCGATGGTGAGCGGAACGAACAGGAAGTGATAGACGGTGGTGATCCCGAACTGCCACCGCGCCAGGTCAAGCGCGTCCATCGATCGCTCCCATCGATTGTCCTCATCGCCCCCACGCCATCGGTCCCGTGGCCACGCGGCGGCCACGCCCTCGGTCGGCATTGTGGTCGGACAGGTTGTCGCGCCGCACGGCTGAACTGCCCGAAACCGGGAGCCACCCGGCCGCCGTCGGTGCCCCCGACGGCCCGTACCGCGGGTGCCGGGACGCCCTCGGCGACCCGCCACCGGTGGGGACCGACCACGCCCGCGGCATCGGACGGCACCCCCGCAGGAGGGTCGACGGCGGTCGACGTAGGATCAGGGGCATGCAGCGCGATCGGTCGATCCGGCGCCGGCAGTTCGTGTTCGTGGCATTCGGACGCGGCGCGGTTCTCGACCATGCGCCGCGCTGGTGGGAGCGCATCTGGCTGCGGGTCAGGCTGCTGATGCGTGGCGGCGCCGATCCTCAACGCCTCGACGATCTCATCGGTTCGACCGGGCTGCAGCCCCCGGACAGCGACGACGCCGCGGGGGCGGCCGATCGGGTTCCGCGCCGCCCGCCAGACACGCCACTGGCCGGCGCCGTCGCCCTTCCCGAGCCATCCTCGCCGGACGAAACGGCCGCGGGTCGCTGACCGGATCCCCGAACCGGGCCCGGCTCTGAGGCGGCCGAACCTGGCCCCGCCCTTGAACGCTGCCCGAGCCCGGCTCAGCTGAGGATCTCCACCTCGTCGCCATCGGCGACCTGGTGGTCGCGCCCGACGCGCTGGCCGGCGAACCGTACCGACGGACCCCAGACCCGGGCACCGACCGCGGCCTCGCCCAGCTCGTGGTGGACGAGATCGGCGATGTCGGCGACCGTGGATCCGGGAGCGACGGCGGTCGGCTCCTCGTCGATCGTGCCGTCGTGCCGGAGGCGCACGCGGATCAGGCCCGTGAGCCGCCAGATCGCGGTGCCGAGCGCATCCAGCGCGGCGTCATCGAGCACGGATACGGCGAGCACGGGCAGGTCGGCGAAGGCGGCGGCAAACGGCACCACGGGATCGCCGTCGACCTCGTCCGCGCGGGTGACCGCGATGATCGCCGGCTTCTCGATCTCCGCGCGGGACACCTCGTTCATGACCGTCCGGAGCTCGGCGGGATCCGTCCCCGCCCGCGCGCAGTACACGATCGCGTCGGCCGACCGCAGGACGCCCAGCAGCGCACGACCGCCACCGCGGTCATCCGCCGCCCCGTCGATCAGCCCCGGGATCTCGACCAGCTGGACCAGCACCCCGCCGATGCGGGTCAGGGCCGGCACCGGTCGCAGCGTCGTGAACGCGAAGTCGCCGGTCCGGATCTGGATGTCCGAGAGCGCCTGGAGCACCGACGACTTGCCGACGTTCGGCGGGCCGACCAGCGCGATCTGCGCCGCGCCTTCGCGACGGACGGCGATCGAGTCGCGGTGGACCGCGCTGGAGCGGACCCGGGTGTCCTCGATCTCGGCCTGGAGCGCCTTCCGCAGGTCCGCGTACGGGCCGTTCCGGTAGTCGGGAAGCTCCGCGAGCAGCGCCCGGACCTCGCGGATCCGTTCGCGTCCTTCCTTCCCGATGAGCCGCCGCTTGGCGACCTGTGCGAATGTGCGATGCGGCATCGGCATGACCGCGGTCTCCTCTCGAGCTGCCGGCGAGGCGACACGGACAGCCCACCGCCCAGGCGGTGGATCGTGGCCCGCGTCTGCGCTCGCCCCTTCCCCTGACGCCGGTGTGGGAAGGGGCCGATCAGCCGTTCTTGTTCGAGATGGAGGCGAGCCAGGCGCGCAACGGGCGCCCGGCGGCGGTCTTGGTCATGGCACGGGGCATGGTAATGGACCGGGGGATCTGCCGCGACCGCGGTGTCCCTGCGGCAGCCGCGACCGCCCGACGACCGCGACTGCCACAATTGCGTCCCGATGCCCCGCTATCGATGGCTGCTGTTCGACGCCGACAACACCCTGTTCGACTTCGACCGCGCCGAGGCCGAGGCGCTGCGCCAGACGTTCGAGCAGCTGGGCATCGGGTTCGGCCCCGACCACCTGCCAGCGTATCGACGGGTCAATCGCGAGGTCTGGCGAGCGCTCGAGCAGGGCGAGATCTCCGCCGCGGAGCTCCGGACGCGACGGTTCGAGCTGCTGTTCGAGGCCCTCGGCATCGAGGCAGACGCTGCGCCGTTCAGCGCTGCGTACCTGCCCAACCTGGCGCTGCAGGGGCACCTGATGCCGGATGCGCTGGCGGTGGTCCGCGCGCTCCACGCCTCGTACCGGCTGGCGATCATCACCAATGGCCTGGCTGATGTCCAGCGCCCTCGGCTCGCCCGATCGGCCATCCGCGACTGACATCGAGGAGCTGGTCATCTCGGAGGAGGTCGGGGCGGCCAAGCCGGATCCTGCGATCTTCGATGCGGCGTTCCTGCGGATGGGCGGGCCACGACGCGACGAGGTGCTGCTCATCGGCGACAGCCTGGCGTCGGACATCGCCGGCGGGATCGCCTACGGGATCGACACCTGCTGGTTCAACCCGGGCGGGGCGATGCGGGTGGACGGCGTCGTGCCCACGCACGAGGTGCGCCGCCTGACCGAGCTGCTGGCGCTGCTCTGACCTCGGCCCGTCACCTGGGTCGCTCGGGCCGGGTCATCGGGCCGACGGCCGGGTACGGTCAGCGAGCCGTCGCGGCCCTGAGGCGCTCGACCAGGGCCGACAGCGCGGTCACGTCGCGACCATCCGGGCCCAGGGCGTCCACCAGCGCAGACGCGACGATCACGCCGTCGGCGCCGGCTCGTGCGATCGCGCGGACATGCGCGGGCTTCGACACCCCGAACCCGACGCCCACGGGGATCGGCGATGCCCCGGTCACCGCACGGACGAGTCGGGCGACCGACGGCGGCAGGGACGTCCGGGCACCCGTCACGCCGACCAGCGACACGCAGTACAGGAAGCCGCCGCTCCGGGCGGCGATCCGCGCCACGCGCTCGGGCGCCGTGGTCGGCGCGACCAGGTACACGACGGCGATCCCGGCTTCGGCGGCAACCGCCTCGAACGGACCGCCCTCGTCGGGGGTGAGATCGGCCACGATCACCCCGGCGGCACCGGCCCTCGCGAGGGTGCGAGCGCGTCCGCTGCCGTCGCCGCCGCCGATGAGCTGGTTCGCGTAGCCCATCGCGACGACCGGCGTGGCCGGGCGGGCGGCCGCGATCCTGGCGACCAGCGCGAGCGACCGGTCGAAGGTCGCGCCGGCCGCGAGCGCACCCTGCGAGGCGCGTTGCAGGGTTGCGCCGTCGGCGAGCGGATCGGAGTACGGGAGCCCGACCTCGAGCAGGTCCGCGCCGGCGTCGATCGCCGCGCAGGCATTGGCGAAGCTGGCGTCGGCGTCCGGGTAGCCGGCGACGACGTACGGGATCAGGGCCGCGCGGTCCTCGGCGCGCGCGCTCGCGAAGATCGCGGCGATCCGGCGCGCGCCGGGCGTGTCGTTGGTGCCGCCGGTGCGTCGCCGGTGATGCGGCGACGCTCATCGTGTGGCTTCCTCGAACGCCTTGACGATGGCCCTGGGCGCGGTTCGGCGCCAGGCGGACTCGATGACCTCGCGAATCACCTCCGGGTCGAGCACATCGAGGCGCACGTTCACCCAGCCGAAGCGCCCGACGTACGGCGCGCGCGAAACGGCGTCGGGGAACGCCGCCATCAGATCGGCCTGCTGCTCGACGGTGGTGCGGATGCTCGCCGTGCCGCCGTCCTGCCCGGTGATCAGGTAGATCTTGTCCTTGACCCGGAACGTGACGTCGCCGGCATGCTCCGCGTCGCCCCAGGTCTCCTTCTCGTGGGTGCCGGGCAACGAGAGGCAGAAGCGCGCAGCTCGTCGATGGTCATCGCGCGCCCTCCCACGGCTCGACGTCGGCGAACCGCTCGAGCGCCGCGAGGTCCTTGTCGCCCCGCCCGGAGAACCCCAGCAGCACCAGCGCGTCGTCGGGAAGCGGGACGCCGGATCCCTCGACCCCGGCCAGCAGCTTGGGCAGCGCGGCCACGGCGTGCGCGGTCTCGAGCGCCGGCAGGATGCCCTCGGTCCGGGTCACCGTGCGCATCGCCGCGACGGCCTCGCGATCGGTTGCCGTGCCGACCTCGAGCCGGCCACCCTCGGCGAGCGCGGCCAGCTGCGGGCCGACGCCCGGGTAGTCGAGGCCGGCCGACGCGCTGTGCGCCTCGACCACCTGCCCGTCGCGGTCCTGGAGCATCAGCGACCGCGAGCCGTGGAGGATCCCGGGCGTGCCGCCGGCGATCGCCGCCGCGTGGCGCCCCGTCTCCACCCCGTCGCCCGCCGCCTCGGCGACGGCAAGCCGCACGGAGCGCTCGCCGATGAACCGCGACAGCAGCCCGATCGCGTTCGACCCACCACCGACGCAGGCGATGGCGAGATCCGGGAGCCGGCCCTCGACCGCCCACAGCTGCGCGGCGGCTTCGTCGCCGATCCGCCGCTGGAGGTCGCGGACGATGGTCGGATATGGGTGCGGACCCATCGCCGAGCCGAGCACGTAGTGCGTGGTCTCGACGTTGGTGACCCAGTCGCGCATCGCCTCGTTGACCGCGTCCTTGAGCGTCGCCGTCCCCGACGTGACGCTCCGGACCTCGGCGCCCAGGGCGCGCATCCGGAGCACGTTCGGCGCCTGGCGGCGGATGTCCTCCTCGCCCATGAACACGACGCACGGGAGTCCGAGCAGCGCGCACGCGGTGGCCGTCGCGACCCCATGCTGGCCGGCGCCCGTCTCGGCGATGACCCTGCGACTTGCCGAGCCGCCGGGTGAGCAGCGCCTGGCCCAGCGCGTTGTTGATCTTGTGGGCGCCGGTGTGCGCGAGGTCCTCGCGCTTGAGGTACAGGCGGAAGGCCGGGATCGCACGCGGCGCCCGCACGCCCCGCGGCGATGCGGCGACGCTCATCGCCGACCGGGGTCCTCGCGGCCGCCCGGCTCCCGGCGGTGATGCGCCGGGCCTCATCGCCGACCGCCGAAGCGAGCCGGTCCGCCCGGTACAGCGCGGTCGGCCGGCCGGCATAGCTCGCCAGCAACCCGTCGAGCTCCGCCCAGAACCGCGGGTCGTGGCGCAGCTCGTCGTAGGCATCCTCGAGCTGCCGGAGCGCGGCCATCAGCGTCTCGGGAACGTAGCGACCGCCGAAGTCGCGCTCCTTTCCCCACCGCCCGGCCGCGTCCACCTCGAGCAGCCCAGGGTGGACGGGTGTCGGCGCGAACGCCATGTTGGGGCGGTGGCGACGGGCGTCCCGGGCGCGCTTGACGAACAGCGCGACACGAACCGGGTCCTTGCGCGGACGCTCGCCGGGAACCCTGGGCAGGTCGGTGCCGGACGCCGTGTCCACGCCCACGGCGGGTACGGCCAGCACGGCATCGCCGACGTTGCCCGGGTTGAGCCCGCCGGCGAGAATCACCGGCACCTCGCGGGCGACCGCAGCCGCCAGCCCGACGGGGATCCGGATCCCGGTACCGCCCGGGTGGGGGCCGCCCGCCGAGTCGAGCAGGATCCGCGACGCCCCAACGGCGAGGTACGCCTGCGCCCGCTCGACCACCTGGGACGCCGCGTCGTCGGCCCGCAGGCGGAGCGCCTTCCACACCGGCCGCCCGACAGCGGCGACGTACCCGGTCGTCTCGTCGCCGCTGAGCTGGACCACATCGGGATCGACCGCCGCGACGGAGGCCGCGAGCGCATCGGCCGGCAGGTCGGCCGTGACCAGGACGACCAGCGGGTGCCCCTGACCCCCGATCCGGCGGGCAACCCGGGCCAGGCCGGCACCCTCGCCAACCGACAGCTCCCGTGGCGTCCCCGGCGCGAAGTTGAGGCCGATCGCCTCGGCGCCGGCGCGCACCGCCGCCGCGACCCCGGCCTCGTCCGTGACGCCGCAGATCTTGACGATCGGCGCCCGGGCGGCGGCCGTCGCGTCGTCCGGGTAGCGCCCGGCGGCGACGAAGGCACGGGCGGCCGCGGACGGGTCTGCCGAGCGCATCAGCGCCTCGCCGACAAGGGCGGCATCGAAGCCCGTGGCGCGCCAGCGGCGGATCGTTGCCGGGTCGCGGACGCCGGACTCGGCAACGACCAGGCGGTCGGCGGGGACCAGCTCGCGCAGCCGCACGGCGCGCTCCGGGTCGACCTCGAGCGTGCGCAGGTCGCGGTTGTTGATCCCGATCAGCCGGGCATCGCTCGCGAGCGCCAGGCTCAGCTCGCGGGCGTCGTGAGCCTCGACCAGCGGTTCCATGCCCAGGTCCCGCACGCGCGCGACGAGACGCGCCAGGCGGCGCGCCGGGTGAAGGACGGCGAGCAGGAGCACGATGTCGGAGCCTGCGCCACGAAGCAGGTCCAGCTGCCGCGCGTCGACCACGAACTCCTTGGCCAGGACCGGCACCGAGACCGCGGCTCGCACCTCCCGAAGGTCGTCGACCGAGCCGCCGAACCAGTGGGGCTCGCACAGCACCGAGATGGCCGCGGCCCCGCCGGCCGCGTACGCACGGGCCCGGGCCACTGCATCGTCGCCGGCCGCGATGGCGCCCGCCGACGGGGATCGTCGCTTGACCTCGGCGATCAGGTGGAGGCCGGGTCCGGCGAGCAGCTCGGCGATCGGGCGCGGCGCCGGGGCGGCCGACACCGCGCGGGCCAGCCCGGCGCGACCGAGCGCGTCCAGCCCGGGCCGGACGTCGGCCAGGCGGCGTGCGGCGATCTCGCGGACCACGTTCCCGCGGCGCGTGTCCGATCCCCGCTCCGCGACCGTCATGCCGGGGCACCCGCGGCCACGTCGGCGGCCCGTCGCTCGGCCCGCAGCCGGCCCAGCAGCTCCGACGTGAGGCCGGCGTCGATGGTGAGCGCGGCACGGTCGATGCCGGCTTCGATCGTGGGCACCACGCCGGCCGCAACCAGCGCCGCGCCGGCGTTGAGCAGCACGACATCGCGCCGCGCCCCCGGCTCCCCGCGCAGCACACCCTCGACCAGGGCCGCGTTGGCCGCCGGATCGCTGCCGCCGAGGGCCGTCGTCTTCGCCTTCCGGAGGCCCAGCGCCTCCGGATCGACCTCGCGCCGCTCGATCCCCTCGGGGGTCACGTCGTAGATCACCCCGGACCCGTCGAGCGGCAGCTCGTCGACGCCGGCGCCGTGGACGACCAGCGTGCGCTCGGTCCCCAGCAGCCGGAGGACCTCCGCGATCCGCGGTGCGGCTGCCGCATCGCCGACCCCGATCAGCGCACGCCTCGCCCCGGCCGGGTTGGTCATCGGGCCGAGCAGGTTGAACGCGGTCCGGACGCCGATCTCCCGCCGCGTCGGGCCCGCGTGGCGCATCGCCGGGTGGTACGACGGCGCGAACAGGAACGCGAATCCCAGCTCGACGATGGCGCGGGCGGCGGACGTCGCGTCGTGGTCGATCCGGATGCCCAGCGCGTCCAGCACGTCGGCGGAGCCCGACTTCGAGGTGATCGCGCGGTTGCCGTGCTTGGCCACCGGCACGCCGCAGGCAGCCACGACGAGCGCCGCCGTGGTCGAGATGTTGAACGTGCCCGAGCCGTCGCCGCCGGTGCCGACGACGTCGATCGTCCCCTCGGGCGCCTCGACCCGGATCACACGCTCGCGCATCGCGGACGCGAAGCCCGCCAGCTCCTCGACCGTCTCGCCCCGCATCCGGAGGCCCATCAGCAGCGCGGCGAGCTGCGAGGGCGTTGCCTCGCCGTCCATCACCGCGCCCATCGCCTGGCGAGCCTCGTCCATGGTGAGGGTGCCGCCCTCGACGATCGCCGCCAGCGCGGCGCGAACCTGGTCGCTCATCGGGCGGCTCCGGCGACGGGTCCTGCCGGTGTCCCGGCCGCCGCGGTGCCGTCGCCGTCGCGCTCGGCCATCCCGCGCGTCGCGAACGACCCTGAGGCCGCGTCGAGCCGCGACGCCTCTCCCTCGCCGGCCAGCCGCAGGAAGTTCGCGAGCAGGTGCGGGCCGTCGGGGGTGAGCACGGACTCCGGGTGGAACTGGACGCCCTCCATCGGCAGGCTCCGATGACGGAGGCCCATCACCACGCCGTCGACGGGGCTGGTCGCGGTCAGGACCAGCTCGGCGGGGATCCGGGCCGGGTCCACGCACAGCGAGTGGTAGCGCGCGGCCGGGAAGTCCGCGGGCATCCCGTCGAGCAGGCCCAGGCCATCGTGTGCCACCTCGGACGCCTCGCCGTGGACGAGGGTCGGCGCCCGGACGATCGCGCCGCCGAAGGCCACCGCCATCGACTGCATGCCGAGGCACACGCCGAGCAGCGGGATCCCGCGCTCCGCGGCGACCTGGACGGTCGCGACGGACACTCCCGCGGTGTCGGGGTCCCCGGGGCCGGGCGAGACGACGATGCCGCGCAGGTCCTGACCGGGATCGGCGGCCATGGCCTCGAGCTCCTCGCGGGTCACCGCATCGTTGCGCAGCACCGTTGACCACGGCGCCGGCAGCCTGGAGCGCCTGGACGAGGTTGAACGTGAACGAGTCGTAGTTGTCGATCATCAGGATCATCGGGCGGTCGCCTGTTCCGCGGGCCCGGTTGCCGCGGCACCCTCGGCCGCCGCCCGCGAGGCTGGCGCGGTCGCCGCGAGCTCGATCGCCCGCTGGAGCGCGGCGGCCTTGTGCTCGGTCTCCTCGAACTCGAGCTCGGGCACGCTGCGGGCGACGATCCCGGCGCCGGTGTGCACGTGGGCCATGCCGTCCCTGAGGACGGCGCTCCGGATCGTGATCGCGGTGTCGAGGTTGCCGTCGTAGCCGAGATAGCCGACGGCACCGCCATACAGCCCGCGCCGCTCGCCCTCGGCGGCGGCGATCAGCTGCATCGCCCGGATCTTGGGCGCGCCGGTCAGCGTGCCGGCGGGGAACACCGAGCGCAGCGCGTCGAGCGCGTCGAGGTCGGATCGGAGCTTCGCCTCGACGTGGCTCACGAGGTGGAGGACGTGGCTGTACCGCTCGACCTCCATGTACTGGCTGGTGGTCACGGTCCCGGGCCTGGCCACGCGCCCGAGGTCGTTGCGGCCGAGGTCGACGAGCATCACGTGCTCGGCGCGCTCCTTGGGGTCGCGGCGCAGCTCGTCGGCCAGGCGATCGTCGTCCGCGGGCGTCGCGCCGCGCGGGCGGGTGCCCGCGATCGGGTGGGTCGTCATCCGGTCGCCCACCACCTGGAGCAGCAGCTCCGGGCTCGCGCCCACCACCTCGAACGACGGCGTCCGGGTGAAGAACAGGTACGGCGACGGATTGACGCGCCGGAGCGCGCGGTACAGGCCGACGCCGTCGATCGGGGCGCCGTCCGGTCCGGCCGGCAGCTCGAACGACTGGCGCCGGGCGAGCACGACCTGGATCGCCTCACCGGCCGCGATCGCATCCTTGGCACGGACGACGGCGTCGATGTACGCCTCGCGCCCGAGCGAGGTCTCGACCTCGCTCACGCTCGCCGGCGGCGCGGCCCGGCCCGACCCGTTCGACGTGCCGTGGCCGCGCCAGCTCGGCCGCGCTGGGACGCCCGGTCCGCTCGAGCGCCTCGAAGATGGCCCGCTCCGCGATCCGGTAGCGGCCCTCGAAGTCCGGCGCCTCGGTGTGCAGCGAGGCGATCGCCGACAGCTGGTGGGTCAGGTGGTCGAACACGAGCACGAGGTCGGTCTCGATGAACGCCGCCAAGCGGGACGCCGACGGGGTCGCGGTCGGGTCGTGGGACGGACGGCTCGAACGCGCCGATCGCGTCGTAGGACAGCGCACCGACGGCGCCGCCGGTGAACCGCGGCATTCCCTCCGAGGGGGCCACGCGGCGCTTGGGCACGAACGCGCGCAGCGCCGCGAGCGGATCCGGCGTGTCGGTCTCGGTCACGGGCAGGTCCGGCACGTAGCTCTCGACCGACACGGGTCGGGTGGTCGTGCGGGCGACGCCGTCCGTGACCTCGAGCAGGCGCCTCGGGCCGATGCCCAGGAAGCTGTAGCGGCCGAGGCGCTCGCCGCCCTCGACGGATTCGAGGAGGTACGCGGGCGTCGTTCCGTCATCGAGGCGCAGGAAGGCGCCGATCGGGGTCTCGAGGTCCGCGGTGCGGGTGGCGCGGATGAGCACGGTGTCGGCGGTCCCGGACAGGCGCTTGGCTTCGGTCAGGCTCAGCGGGTCGGTCATTGCGGTTGGTCCCTTCGGCGGTGCGACGGCTCGGGGGCCGTCGGCGCCCGAGAATCAGAAACGACCTTCGTCATCCCGGGACGAAAGGTCGTGCCTTCCGCGGTGCCACCCTCATTCGGCGTGTGCCGCACTCGTTGACCGGCGGATCTCCCGGACTCTCGCCCGGCCGATCGATCGGCGCTGCCCTGTATCGCTGGCGCTCTGCGCCGGAGCCTACTTGTCGCTGCGTCCGCTGTCGCGTCCGCGGTCACCCGTTCGGTCCGGAGGCTCCCGGGTCCATTCCCCGCCGCCGCCACCCCGGCTCACACCAGCCGCCGGGTCTCTGGATTGGCAATCGACGGGTACTCGTCCCGATCAACGCCCATGTTCAATTGTGGGCCGCAGTATGGGACGGACGCCGTCCAGGCGTCAACTGCGGCCAGCGGAGGGTAGTGGGTCAGTTTGGCTAGCGGGCGCTCGATGAGTTACGCGCGACCGCTCGCGCACGGCGACCTAGACTACACCTACGAATCCCTGCACCTCGCTTTTCCGGCGATCTTAGTTGAGTCCGGTCGGTTCGTGGACGTCCTAACAGCCTACTTCGACGATAGCGGGACACATGCCGGGTCCGAGTCAGTGACGGTGGCCGGCTACCTGTCGACGACCGAGATGTGGACCCACTTTGACGCGGAATGGCGCGCTGCGTTGCAGAGGTTTGGCTTGCCCTACTTCCACATGCGCGAGTTTGCCCATGGGTTTGGGCCTTACCAGCATTGGAGCGAGCCCCAAAGGCGCATTCGGATCGGTCATCTCATTGAGATCATCAAACGCCCACGTCGTGACGAGCTATGGGGTGGCCGTCCCTGGTGATCTCTTCGACGCGCATTTCTCCGAGAAGGCGAGGGCATTCTGCGGCGGGGCGTATGGCTTGGCTGCCTCGATCAACTTCTCCGAGGTCGGCGAGGCGCTGCGAAACATCAAGAAGAAGAGCGGCACGGATGGCCGCGTCGCCTATGTCTTCGAGTCGGGAACGGCTGGTTTCGGGCAGGTCGCCAAAGTCTTCCAGTACAACGAGCAGAATGCCGAAGAGAAGGAGCGGCTACACCTTCTGTCTCTGCGGTTTGAGAACAAGCGCGAGTTCGTCGCCCTCCAAGCGGCCGATATTCTGGCTTACGAGCTGCACCTTCAACTCCCCAAGAACCGGGGTCGGAGCGAGCGCCTTCCTCGCGCCATCCTCAAAGAGTTGGCGAAGGTCGATCGACACTGGATCTGGGTGGATGAGGACGGCATCCGGGAATGGTCCCGCGCCCTCGAATTGGCGGCCGACCTAGCGGTCCTGCTTGGATGGCCGCGAAAGCGGGGCGAGGAGATGGACGCCACGATGACGGCGGGACCGCGTGACGCCCGGTCCGGATCCGCGCCACACGCTCGACTTGCCGATGCGCTACCAGCGCCAGCCCGGGAGCGCCTCGATCACCGCGGCGTCACGCGGGTCGAGGTCGCCCGATCCGTGCAGCTCGCGCACGTAGCCGGACCACTGCCCCAGCGGGAAGCCTCGCTGCGTCTCGAACTCGTCATCGATGTCGGGTGAGCCGCCGGCCTGAAGGTGTCCGCCGAACACGTGGATCCCGGCCTCGAGGAATCCGTCGTAGGTCTCCCAGCCGTGGTCGGTCTGGCGAACGAGCGCGTCGTCGGCGAAGCACCAGATCCAGTCCTCGCCGGGCTCGACGGTCCGCATCAACGGATGCTGCACCTCCCGGGCGTGGGCGGACATGTGCCGGTTCGGGCTGTCATCGCAGCACAGCGTCTGGTGACAGATGAGGCACTGGCGGAGGTGGACCCAGGTCGAGCCGTCCTTGATGCACACCTCGCACACGTCGAGCGGCGGGGGCGGCGGCGTCAGACCGGCGGCGTGGGGACATTCGTGGCGCATGCGGTCTCCTGGGGTCCGGGTCCGGTCGGGCCAGTGGTCATGGGGCCGGTCTCACAGGGCCCCGTTTCACGGGGACGATACTGGCGGAGCGGGTGAGATTCGAACTCACGAGAGCTTGCGCCCCAACGGTTTTCAAGACCGCCGCCTTCAACCACTCGGCCACCGCTCCGCCGCCGAGGATAGCAGCGCGAGCGGGGACGCGCCGCCGGTCGCTCTTGGCAATGCGTTGCCCCGGCGGCGACCGCTGAAAGCCCTGACGATCCGAGGCCTGTCAGGGCTCAGGGCTCCTCGATCACCACCGTGCCCGCGATCAGGTCGTGCCAGCCGCGGCGCCGCTTGTCGACGAAGATCCAGATGAACCCGATGTAGAACACGAGGCTGTTGATCCAGAAGCCCACCAGCCGGAGGATCGCGGACATGCCGGAGATCGGGCCGCCGTCAGCATCGCGCACCACGCGCAGCCGGAACGGCTTCATGCCCGGCGTTTGGCCGCCCTTCCACCAGAAGTACGGGAAGTAGGCGAGGCTCAGGACCAGGATGAGCACGACGTACAGCAGCGTGCCCCCGATCGCCGCACCCGCCGAGTTGCTCGCGACGGCGCCGAAGAACACGAGCCCGAGCACGATGCTGGCGATGACCATGACGATCCCGAGCACGAACCCGTCGATGATGTAGGCGACCAGCCGGGCGCCATGGCTCGCGAACCGCACGCCGGGCGCCGGACCGGCCTCAGGCTCGGGGGCCTGCCAGCTCATCGGCGGCGGTGCAGGCGCGGGCGGCTGCTGGGGATCCATCAAAACCCTCCCCGGGTCAAGGATCGCCGGCCGACCCGTGGCGCTCCCTCAGGTACCGGCCGACGCTGCGCCTATCGTATCGATCCCCAGGTAGGGCCGAAGGACCTCCGGGACGGTGACCGTCCCGTCCGCGTTCTGGTAGACCTCGAGGATCGTGGCCACGATCCTGGCCAGCGCCAGCCCGGAACCGTTGAGGGTGTGCACGAGCTCGGGCTTCGCGCCCGGCGTGGGGCGGTACCGGATCGCCATCCGGCGCGCCTGGTAGTCACCGAAGTTCGAGCACGAGCTGACCTCGAGCCAGCGCTCCACGCCGGGAGCCCAGACCTCGAGGTCGTACTTCTTGCGCTGGACGAACCCCATGTCGCCGGTGCTCATCAGGAGCACCCGGTACGCGAGGCCGAGCCGCTGGAGCAGGTCCTCCGCGCGGCCGGTCATCCATTCCAGGGCCGCGGGGCTGTCGTCGGGCTTCTCGAACAGCACCATCTCGACCTTGTCGAACTGGTGGACGCGCAGGATGCCGCGCGTGTCCTTGCCCGCGGCGCCGGCCTCGCGCCGGAAGCAGGGCGAGTAGGCGGCGTAGCGGATGGGCAGGTCCGACGCCTCGAGGATCTCGTCGCGATGGAGGTTGGTGACCGGGACCTCGGCGGTCGGGACCAGGTACAGGTCGTCGCGCGTGACGACATACATCTGGTCTTCCTTGTCCGGGATCTGGCCGGTCCCACGCGCGGACGCCGTGTTGACGACCGCGGGCGGCCAGACCTCGGTGAACCCGTTCTCGGTCGTGTGGACATCCAGGAACCAGCTGATCAGCGACCGCTGGAGCCGCGAGCCCGCGCCCTTGTAGACGGGAAAGCCGGAGCCGGCGACCTTGGCGCCACGGACGTTGTCGATGATGTCGAGCGCTTCCCCCAGCTCCCAGTGCGGCCGGCGCTCCCACTCGGTGCCGTCCGCCGCCGTCGCCCGGCGCGGACCCGGCTCGCCCCAGGTGCGGACCATGACGTTCGCCTCCTCGCCGCCCACCGGGACCTCGGGGTCGGCGGGGTTGGGGATCCGGAGCAGCAGGTCCTCGAGCTCCAGCTCCGCGGCCGCGAGCTCGGCGTCGATCTGCTCGATCCGGGAACCGGCGCGGGTGGATGCGCTGCGCAGGTCCGCGACCTCGGGGCCGTCCGGCCGGGCGCCGCCGCGGATCGCCTCGCCGATCTGCTTCGACGCGGTGTTGCGCTCCGCCTTGAGCGTGTCCGACTCTGCCTGGAGGCGGCGACGCGTCGCGTCGACGACCAGCGCCTGGTCGACGATCGCGGGGTCCTCGCGCTTGTCGATCGCGCCTTGGCGGATCCGGTCGGGCTCCTCGCGGAGCCGCTGCACGCCGACGCTCATGCCGGCACCTCCCCGGTCATGCCGGCCTCGCGCAGCCGGCGGACGACGAAGTCGCGCTCGAGGCTTGCCAGCAGCCATCCGGCACGCGGTCCGTTCGGCCGGCCGAGGAACGCGAGGTACAGGGCGTTGAACGCGGCCCGGGCGTCGAGGCCATGGTCGGCGGCGACGGCGAACACCGCGGCCTGCCACTGCTCGCCCGAGGCGGGCGCATCGGCCATCGCGGCGGTCGCGAGGGCGCGCAGGAACCCACGCTGCTCGGGCCGCAGCTGCTCGACCTCGACCGGGATGGCGTCGCGACGGATCTCGATCCGGGCGCGCTCCGGGGCGTAGGCATCGAGCCACGCACGAACGGCGGCGAGCCGCTGCTCGAGCTCCAGGGCCTCGGCCGCGGTCAGGGGACTCCCCTTCTCGGCCGCGACGCGCTCGGCAACGTCGACGCCCGGCACCTGGACGAGGAGCGCGAGATGCCCGAACGCGGGACGATATGCGTCGGCCGCGGCCTCGACGTCCGTCGCCGGGTCGAGCAGCGAGTAGCGGAAGATCGATTCGAACCCCGACGGAAGCTCCCCCTTGACCTCGCGGCCCGCGGTCGCGCCGGCCAGGCGGTCGAACTCGTCGAACAGGCGCGGGATGGCGTCGCTGCCCTCGGGATCGAACTCGATCGCCGTCTCCGGGCGGTTGCGGACGAACAGGAAGCGCAGCTGTTCGGGCGGCAGGACCGATCCGATCGTGTGCGCCGCAGCGCCTCGTCCCTTGGAGGTCGACATCTTGCGACCGCCGATGTTGAGGAACTCGTAGGCGAAGTTGATCGGCGGCTCGCGCTCGAACACCTCGCGCGCGATCGCGTCCGATCGGTCCCGCGAGCCGCCCGCGGTGGCGAGGTCCTTGCCGTTGGGCTCGATGGTCACGCCGAACAGGCCCCATTGCGCGGCCCATTCGAGGTTCCAGGGCAGCTTGGCCGCGCCACCGAAGGGCGCGATCCGGCCGGTCCAGCCACAGCCGGTGGCCCACTCCACGAGATCCGCCCGGCAGGCGACCGCAACCGTCTCGCCATCCCAGTCGGACGCGATCGTGGTCCCGATCTTGCCGCAGCTGGGACACACGACACCCAGCGGAAGCCAGTGGTCGGGATGCTGGACGTTGGCCACGCGGCGGTAGATGTCGCGGACCACCGCAGCCCGGTCGAGGGCCGTCCGGATGAACGGGTCCATCCGCCCGGTGGGGTAGATGTCGCTCATCCAGTAGTAGCGATCGGGGTGGATCCCGAGGCCCGCGAAGGTGTCGATGAAGATCCCCGCGAAGTGGCGCGCGTACGAGGCGTGGCAGTCACCGGCGGGATCCGGCACGTGGGCGAGCGGACGGCCCATCTCGCGCTCGATCGCATCCGGCGACAGCAGGGCCTGCGCGTCCATGGGATCCATGTCGTCGACGCCGTACAGGAGCTGCGCCTCGAGGCCGCGGGTGCGAAGCGCCCGCGTGATCACATCGAGGATAACGGGTCCACGGAGGCTGCCGACGTGGACCGTCCCGGACGGGGTCTTCGAGTCATTGACGACCTGCGGTCCCTCGACGCGTGCCGCCAGCTCGTCAGCCCAGTCCACAGGTTCGCTCTCCCATTCGACGGCGTCGCCCGGACCGCCGGATGGCGGCGCTGGCGCCTGCGCGCCGGTGGCCGAGGCGGCGTTCGCAGACCCCCGCGGGGCCGTGCCGTTCCTAGCTGATCTCGACGATCGTGTACGAGAAGTCCCCGGCCGGGACCTTCACCACGACCTTCTCGCCCTTCTTCCTGCCCAGCAGCGCGCGCCCGACCGGTGATTCGTTCGAGATCCGGCCCTCGGCGGGCTTTGCCTCGGCCGACCCCACGATCATGAACGTCTGCGATCCGTCCTCGCCGGTGACCTTGACGCTCGATCCGATCTGAACGTGGTCCGTCGACGTGTGCTCGTCGATCAGCTGGGCGTTCTTGATCATCGCCTCGAGGGTCTGGATCCGGCCCTCGACGAACGCCTGCTCGTTCTTGGCGTCCTCGTACTCGGCGTTCTCGCTCAGGTCCCCGTGCTCCTTGGCGTCGTGGATCCGCTGCGCAATCTCGGGACGCGTCACCGACAGCATCGAATCCAGCTCGGCGCGGAGCTTCTCGAGCCCGTCCTTGGAGATGTAGGTGGTCTTGGTATTCACGTGGGCACGACCCCCGAGGTGCGGACCGGCTGTGGCAGCATCGCCGCTCGGTCGGTTTGAATAAAAGAACCCCGGGCGCGCAGCCGGCGCCGCCGAGGTTCGGAGATCGGCGGAATGGTATCCGTGGTCCCGCGTTTCGTCAAAGGCCGTGGCCACCACAGTGGCACAGCGTGACCTTCACCGGCGGGCGGGACCCTCCATCACTCGCCGGCGCGACCGTCGCATCACTCGCCGGCGCGACCGTCGCTCACTCGCCCAGCTCCTCCAGGCGTCGACGGGCACGACCAAGGGCGCCGCGATCGCCGAACGCGACGAACACCGTGTCGTCACCGGCGATCGACCCGATCACCTCCGTCCAGCGTGCGCGATCGAGCGCCGCGGCGAGCGCGTGCGCGGAACCGGGCAGCGTCTTGAGGACCAGCATCGTGCCCGCCTCGCGCATCTCGACCGGCATGTCCCGCAGCAGCGTCCGGATCCGGTCCTCACCGCTGGTCTCGGCCTCCCGCAGGCGGGGCGGGATCGCGTACGCCTGCGTCCCGACCCGGCCGGCCTTGATCAGGCCGAGCTCCGCGACATCGCGGCTGATCGTGGCCTGTGTCGTCCGGAACCCTCGCTCGCGGAGCGCCGCCGCCAGCTCCTGCTGGGTTCGGATCGGGCGGAGCTCCACCAGGTCGCGGATCGCCCGCTGGCGGAGCTGCTTCATGACTTCCACGGGTCTCGGCTCCGATCCCCTCAGCGGGCGAGGAAGACCCCCACGACGACGATGGCCAGCCCGATGCGGTACAGGACGAACAGGTCGAACGAGCGGGTCCGAACATAGCGCAGCAGGACCGCGATCGCGAGCATCCCGGATACGAACGCGGCCACGACGCCGACCACGAGCGGCATGACCTCGACCGCGCCGACATCGCCGCGAACCAGCTTGACCAGCTCGTACGCGACGGCCAGGGCCGTGATCGGCGTGGCCATGAGGAAGCTGTAGCGGACCGCGTCGGACCGGTCCAGGCCGGCGAACAGGGCCGCCGAGATGGAGATCCCCGACCGGCTCACGCCGGGGATCAGCGCCAGCGCCTGCGCGGTGCCGATGCCGATCGCACCCCGGAACGTGAGCTGCTCGAGCCGGTGCGAGCGGGGGCCCCAGCGGTCGGCGAGCCACAGCACCGCGGCGGCGATCACGAGCATCACCGCCACCAGTCCGACCTGGCGCACGTTCTGCTCGATGATGTCGTTGAGGAACACCGCGATCACGGCCGCCGGGACGGTGGACGCGACGATGAGCCACGCCATCCGCCGGTCCGGATCGTCGCGCAACGAACGATCGCGGAGCGTGGCCAGCCCGGCCGGGACCAGCCGCAGCCAGTCCTCACGGAAGTAGACGAGCAGCGCCGCGAGGGTGCCCCCGTGGAGGACGACCGAGAACGCGAGCGAGTCGATGAACGGATCGTCCCACCCGAACAGGTACGGGACGATGATCAGGTGGCCGGACGACGAGATCGGCAGGAACTCGGTCAGCCCCTGCACGATCCCCATGACGAGCGCCTGGAATATCTGGTCCATTGATCGCTCCGGGCGGCCGGCGGACGCGCCGGCCGCGCTTGTCTCGCCTGCCCTACCGGATGAACAGCGGGGCGAGGACGAGCGTGATCGTGGCCAGCAGCTTCACCAGGACGTGGAGCGACGGGCCGGCGGTGTCCTTGAACGGATCTCCGACGGTATCGCCGACGACCGCGGCGGCATGGGCGTCGCTGCCCTTGCCCAGCACGTTGCCGGCGTCGTCCTTGAGGTTGCCGGATTCGATGTACTTCTTGGCGTTGTCCCACGCGCCGCCGCCGTTGTTGAGCACGGTGGCCAGCAGCACGCCGGCGATCGTGCCCACCATCAGCAGGCCGGCGACCGCCTGGTAGCCGAGCAGCACACCGACGATGACGGGTGTCGCCACGGCGACCAGCCCCGGCGCGACCATCTCGCGCAGGGCGGCCCGGGTGGTGATGTCGACGACCCGCGCGTAGTCGGGCCGCTGGGTGTAGTCCATGATCCCGGGCATCTCGCGGAACTGGCGACGCACCTCGACGATGATCGCCTGCGCCGTCGTGCCCACCGCCCGGATGGCGAGGCTGCTGAAGAAGTAGGCGAGCATCGCCCCGATCAGCGCGGCGACGAACACGCTGACGTCGGCCAGGTTGACCGCGGTCATCAACGCCTTGCCCTGGCGATCGAGGATCAGGTTGACCTTGTCGATGTAGGCCGAGAACAGGAGGAACGCGGCCAGCGACGCCGAGGCGATCGCGTAGCCCTTGGTCAGGGCCTTGGTCGTGTTGCCGACCGCGTCCAGGTGATCGGTGATCTCGCGGGCGCCCGCCTCGGCGCGGCTGAACTCGGCGATCCCGCCGGCGTTGTCCGTGATCGGGCCGAAGGTGTCCATCGCCAGGATGTAGGCGGTGGTCATCAGCATGCCCATGGTCGCGACCGCGGTCCCGAAGATGCCACCGACGTCACGCCCGTCCGCCGTCACCAGGTGGGCCTGCGAGCCGAGCCAGTGGCTGGCCAGCAGCGCCAGGCCGATCGTCACGGCGGTCACGAACGTGGTCTCGAACCCGACCGCGGTGCCGCTGATGATGTTGGTCGCCGGTCCGGTCTTCGAGGCCTCCGCGATCTCGCGCACGGGGCGGAACGACCCGGCGGTATAGAACTGCGTGATGTACACGAAGGCGACGCTGGTCACGAGGCCGACGACGCCAGCGCCGAAGAAGTAGACCCATACCGGGATGCCGTTGGCACCGTCGACCGGCACCGACATGGTCTGGCTGGTGACGAATACGAGCCCGATCGCGGACAGGATCGTGGTCGCCCAGTAGCCGCGGTTGAGGATGTTCATGGGGTTCTCATCCTCGCGACCGCGGATGAAGAACGCGACCGCGACGATCGTGGCCAGGAGGCCGAACCCGCGGATGATGAGCGGGAAGAAGATCCACGACGCCGGACTGGGCCAGCCGAGGTCGAGCGCGATCTTGTACACGCCCACACCCAGGATCATCGCCCCGATGTTCTCGGCGGCGGTGGACTCGAACAGGTCCGCACCGCGGCCGGCGCAGTCGCCGACGTTGTCGCCGACGAGGTCCGCGATCACGCCCGCGTTGCGGGGGTCGTCCTCGGGAATGCCCTTCTCGACCTTGCCCACCAGGTCCGAGCCGACATCGGCGGCCTTGGTGTAGATCCCGCCGCCGAGCTGCGCGAACAGCGCCACGAAGCTGGCCCCGAACCCGAAGCCGACGATGAGGAACGGCGCCTGGTTGACGGTGGTCGAGTCGAGCCCGCCGAAGGCGGCGAAGATGCCCCACACGCCGAGCAGCGACAGCGCGACGACGAGGAAGCCCGACACCGCCCCGCCACGCATCGCGACCTGGACGGCCTCGACGAGGCTGCGCCGGGCGGCGGCGGCGGTCCGGACGTTGGACTTGACGCTGATGTACATGCCGATGATCCCGGAGGCCATCGAGCACGCGGCACCCACCAGGAAGGCGACGGCGGTGCGCCAGCCGAGATCGACCCCGAACACATCCGTGTCGGCGACCTGCTTGGTCTCGAACACCGTGATGATCGCGAAGATGACCACCGCGCCGACCAGCGCGAGCGCTCCGATCGTCGTGTACTGGCGGCGGATGAACGCGACCGCACCCTCGAGGATGGTGCCGGCGACATCCTCCATCGCCGGTGTCCCGGTATCGCGCGACAGGACGTCACGTGCCAGGTACAGCGCGAACAGGATCGCGGCAACGCCCGCGAGCGGGATGATCCAGGGAAGCGCGTCGGCCATCAGGGTTTGCAGAACCTCCTACGCAGGGTCGGGGCGCCGTGGGTCGGGTGTCGTTCCATCGTCGGTCACGCGGCCGGATCGGGGCGGGCATCGCAGCCGGCCCGACAATGTGGGCATTCGCCGACAGGGGTTCGGTACACACGGGAGCCGCTCGTCAGCGATGGTGAGTGTATGCGTGCCCGCTCGCGGGGGTCAAACCGAATCGCGGCGCGACGGATGCGATGCAGCCCCATGCTCTGGGGATGCATCGGCCGATCGAGAACGACCCCGTTTCCGACAGCAACCACCCGTCCTCCCTATACTCCCCGCTCGTGAACCGACGCTCCAGCCTCGGGTGCCTCTTCGAAGTCGTCGAGACGCTCGTCCTCACCCTCGTCATCTTCTTCGTCGTCCAGACGTTCGTCGCCCAGCCCTACCAGGTCCAGCAGGATTCCATGGAGCACACCCTGGAGCCCGGCCAGTACGTGCTCGTGGACAAGCTGACCCCTCGCTGGGACTCGTACGGACGGGGCGACGTCGTGGTGTTCAGCCCGCCCGCCGACTACACGCAGAACCCGACGCCGTTCATCAAGCGCGTGATCGGCCTCCCCGGCGACACCGTCGAGGTCAAGGATGACGGGCTCGTGTACGTCAACGGCACGCCGCTCCACGAGACGTACACCTTCAAGAATGCCGATGGGATCGCCGAGCCGACGACCTCGACCGACCAGACACGATGGGTGGTGCCCGAGGGCGAGCTGTTCGTGATGGGCGACCACCGGGTGGCGTCCGCCGACTCTCGCGTGTTCGGCTCCATCCCGATCTCGGACGTGATCGGACGCGCGTTCCTCCGCTACTGGCCGATCTCGGCGCTCCAGATCATCGCGACGCCGGCCTATCCCGCCATCCCGTCGACCCCCTGACGGGCTCCCGGTCGTGACGCCCGTCCTGGTCGCTGCCGCGCTCCTCGCGTGCGCCGGGGCGGTCGTCGCGTGCGCCGCGCGCGAGCCCCGGTTCATCGCCCTGGGGATGCTCGCGGCCCTGCTGGCCGCGGCGTTCGTCGTCGATCCGCTGCCCGACGGGGTCGCGCTCGCCGCCCGGCTGACCGGCGCGATCCTGGGCAGCTACCTGGTCTGGGTATCGCTGCGGGGCGTGCCGGTACCCGCGTCCGGCTGGCAGCTGGGCTGGGCCGGAGCGGCAGCGGTCGCGATCGTCGCGTTCGTCGCCGGCTGGCTCGGCGCGGTCGCCATCGGCGAGGCGCTGCGCGGGGCGTCGGCGGAGGGCCCGACGATCGGCGTCGCCGCACCGGGGCTGGTCGCCGGCTCGAACGTCTCGCGCGCGGCGATGGGCGCGGCGTTCGCGCTGGCCGCGATGGGCGCGAGCTCGATCGTCCTGGGTCGCGACGTCCTGCGCACGGGCATCGGCCTCCTGCTCGTGGTCGGGGCGACCGAACGACTGCAGGCCGCGCTGGGCGGCACCCCCGAGGACCTCGCGGTCCTCGCATTCGGCCTGCTCATCGCGGCCGGCGGGGCAACCGTCGGATTGCTGGTCTCGCGAGCGATCAAGCTGCAGGGTGACCTGGAGCTCCGGGCACCGTCGACCCGCGAGGTCGCCGTCCGAACCCGCGGTGCCGACGAGGCACATCCGCTGGCGCGCCGGCGATGATGATCGCGCTGCTCCTGGGGATCTCCGCGGTCGGCGCGCTCGCCGCGGCGTGGGGCCTTTCGCGCGGTGGCAGGGGCGCCGTCGCGGGCGTCGCGATCGGCGTCACCGCGCTGGTGGTGGTGCTCGGCATCGCGCTCGGCACGGATGCCCCGCGCGTCATCGACAGCAACGCATCCCCCGTGCCGGGCCTGGTGTTCGCGGGACGGATCGTCCGAACCGACTACCTGCGGCTGGTGATCGCGCTATGGGCGCTGGACGCGATCATCGTGATCGCGATTGCCGCGCTGATGGGCGGGCTGGCTGCGCTGCGCGGGCTGCTCGCGGGGACGCTCCTGGCGATCGCGGGCGGGATCGTCGCGCTCGGGGCGACCAACCTGTCGCTGGGCGTCATCGCCGCGGCGGGAACCGGGCTCGCGGCGATGGTCCCGGTGCTCGCCACGGCGCGGGGAGCATCGATCGGGGCCGCCGCGCGGGAGCTCCGCGTCACCCTTGCGGCCGGCTCGCTGCTGCTCGCGTCGGTGGCCATCGCCCCCATCGCCGCCGCGCTGGTCCTCACCGGCACGCCGGGCGGGTCAGGCGGAGGGTCAGCTGGGCCGACGGGCGGTCAGGCGGGCGCGGTCGTCGGGCTCGTCTCGCTGGGCGTCGCGCTTGCCGTGGCGATCCGCCTGGGGGCGATCCCGTTCCACCTGCGTGTACCCCGGCTGACCGATGCGGTCGCACCGGCGGCCCTGCCGCTGCTCGTTGCGTGGGTCCCGCTGCCGCTCGCGGTCACCGGGTTCGCGGTCGTCGACCACCTCGTGTCGCCGCTCGCGCTGCCGCTCGAGGCCGAGCGCTGGCTGGTCATCGCGCTTGCCCTCGTCACTCTCGCCGCGGCGGCGCTGGCGGCGTTCATCCAGGAGGACCTGCGGCATGCGGTGGGCTATCTCGTGATCGCCGACGGCGGCCTGGTGCTGCTGGGATTTGCGGCGCTCGACCCCGCGGCATGGGGCCCGACGCGGATCTGGCTGGTGGCGCTGGCCGCATCCAAGACGGCACTGACCGCCTGGGCGGCTGTCGCGGAGTCGCGGTTCGAGACGCGCAGCCTGCCCGACCTTCGCGGCTGGATCCGGCGGTCGCCGATGCTCGCCGCCGCTCTGCTCCTGACGGTCGTGGCTACGTTCGGCCTGCCGGGCTGGATCGTGTTCGGGGCACGCGGCGACCTCGCGCGCCTGGCCGCCGGCGGGTCGCTCGACGTGGTGCTCATCGTCGCCGGGTTCCTCTCGCTGCCGGCGTACCTGCGCATCCTGATGATCGGGGTCGGACCGGCCTCCAGCCACGTCGCACGCGCCGCGCCGGAGCAATTCGTGCGGGCCGTGCGGCGCAGGCCGAGCCTCGAGTTCGAGCAGGAGCGCAGTCCCGGAACCGATGCGGACGCCGCGACTGGCATCGTCGGGGATGACCCTGCCGCACGAAACGACGCCGGAGTCTCGGGCGCCGGTGGCCGGCGTGGCCGGATGGTCGCCGGCAGCGGTTCGCTGGCACGACGGCTTGCTGGCGCGATGCGCCGGGATCGGACGGAGCTGATCTCGGCCGCCGTGCTCTCGCTCGCGATCCTGGCCGCGCTCACGTCGTGGGGCGCGCTCGATCTCGGCGGTGCGGCCAGCGAGCCGGCGCCGATCGTGTCCGGGCCGTCGGCGGACTGAAATCGTCCAAGCCGCCCGGGATTGCGCCGGACCGGATCCGGGGCCGGGAACGACCGGCGGGCGATCGACCCGGTTCAGTCGGCCGGGGCCAGCACCCAGCGGTCGATCTCGCGCTCGTAGCTGAGCAGCTCCTCGGGACGGAACCACAGCGCGAGCTCCGCGGCTGCGGTCTCCGGACCATCCGACGCGTGGACGAGGTTCTGCGCCGTCTCGACGGCCAGATCGCCACGGATCGATCCCGGCGCCGCTTCGTGCGGGCGGGTCGCGCCGTTCATCGCGCGCACGATGGCGATCGCGTTGGGGCCCTCGAGCGCGGCCGCAACGAGCGGACCCGAGGTGATGAACTCGACCAGGCCGGCGAAGAACGGCCGCTCGCGATGGACGGCGTAGTGCTGCTCGGCGAGCGCCCGATCGACGTGGACGAGCTTGAGGCCGATCAGCTTGAGGCCCCGCTCCTCGAACCGGGTGAGGACGCGACCGACCAGGAGGCGCTGGACGCCGTCGGGCTTGACCAGGAGTAGCGTTCGCTCGAGCTCGGGCATCGGGGCAATCGACCTCATGTCGTTGGCGACGGGCATGGCGGCGTCGCCGGTGTGGTCCAGGTCACGGTGCCGGGCCGACCGAGACCGTTGGGTCGGGGGCACAGGCAGCGCGGACTGACAGGGTATCGCGGCGGACCGGGGCGCGGGCGGGCAACGGCGGCTCGGCGCGGGCTACCCCTCGGCGTCGGATGTGTCCTGGGCGACCGGGTCGTCCTCGTGTCCGCGGGCACGGTCGAATGCCGCAAGCGCCTCGCTCTCCCGGCCCAGCAGCCGGTACGCGTCGCCGATCACGAGGGCGAGCTGGGGATCGCTTGCGCGTTCGCCGATGGCGTCGATGACCGCCTCCGCGAAGTCTGCCTCGAGCCGGAGGGCGACGCCCAGCCGGAGGGCGGCACGGGTGATGTCGCCGCTGCCGAGCGCCGCCAGACCGCCGGCCAGCGCCTCTGCGGCGGCGGGCGAGGCCGGTGCGGACGCCGCGCCTCCCTGGGCCGGCGCTGCGGCCACGTGGGGCCGGCCGGGACGAGACGACGACGGCCGCTCGGCCATGGCCTCGGGTGGTGCGTCGTCGCCGGCGATGTTCTCCGGCCAGATCGGGCTCCGCGGCATGCCCGCGAACAGCGCCTCGACCGATCGCCCTCCCGCCGCGGCAACCGCGCGACCGGCAAGGCGGCGAGCTTCGCCCGGACGTCCCAGCGCCGCGGTCGCCTCGGCCACGATCGCGAGGGCAAGGACATCCTCGCGGCCGATCTCGATCAGGGCGTTCGCCGCCTCCCCCGCGCCGGCGAGGTCTCCTGTCCGCCAGCGCACCTCGGCGAGATCCAGCAGCGCGGCCTCGTCGAGCGTTCCCCGCCCGGCGAACGACTCGAGCTCGGCGCGCGCGAGCGACGTGGATCCCATCCGCAGGTGGAGCCGCGCCATGCGCAGGGCAGTGGGCCGTCCGTCGGCCGTGGTTGCGCCGGACGCGTTCGGGTCGACGACGGCCCGCGCGATCGGCGACGAGCGCCTCGCGGCCGTCGCGCCGCCCGGCCCCGCTGGTCGCGAGCGATGGCGCAGCTGCGGGGCCGGTCTCGGTCCGCTTGCCGCGGCTGCGGGATCGGAACGACGACCGGATCCCGGCTGCTGGCGCGGCGTCGGGTTGTCGGGCGAGTCGCTCACGGGCGGAGGCGAAGGTGCCGGTCGAGCCCCCGGAGGTGCCTCGCCGGCGCGACCACCGCCATCCGCAGCGCCTCGTCCGTGAACAGCTCGGCGGCCAAGCGTCGCACATCATCGGCGCGAACGGCCGCGACCGCCTCCAGCGCCTCGTCGAGCGTGAGCACGCGATCGTGCATCGCCTCCTGGCCACCGACCCACGACGCGAGGTGGCGGGTGTCATCCATCCGCAGCTCCAGTCCGCCCGAGAGGTAGGCCTTCGCCTTTGCGAGCTCCTCGTCCGGCACCATCACATCGACGAGCCGTGCCAGCTCTGCGAGGATCGCCTCGATCGCGGCTGGGAGCTGCGCGGGATCCACGCCGGCCGAGACCTCGAGTGCCCCCGAATCGGCGTACTCCGCGATGCCCGAGCTGACGTCGTAGGCGAGTCCCTTCTCCTCGCGCACGCCGAGGAACAGGCGGCTCGACATGCCCTCGCCCAGCACCGCGTTGAGCACCGACAGGTTCCACGCGTCCGGGTGGTCGCGCCGAAGCGCCGGGACCGCGATCGCAAGCTGGGCCTGGGTCGTGTCGCGGCGACCGGTGAGCACCCGCGGCCCGGCGGGCAGCTGCGGCGCCGGCTCGAAGCCCGGCACGTGCCCGTTGCCCGTTCCGAACGCGGCACCCGCGAGACCCACGGCCTCGGCATGGTCGAGGTCGCCGGCGACGGCCACGACCGTATTGGCGGGGCGGTACATCGTGTGCCAGAACGACCGGATCGCGTCCGCCGGCAGGGTGCGGATCCCGTCCTCGTCGCCACAGATCTCGCGGCCCATGGCGCCGTCGCCGAACAGCGCCTGCTGGATCAGCATCTGGACGTATTCGGACGGGTCGTCGAGGTAGGAGCGGATCTCCTCGACGATCACCGTGCGTTCCTGCTCGATGTCGGCGTCCGTGAGCCGCGGCCGGACGATCAGCTCGCCCAGCACCGTCATCGCGCGCTCGGCCTCGCGCCTCGGGACGCGCGTCCAGTAGACCGTTGATTCGCGGTCGGTCGCGGCATTGGCCGATCCGCCTACGCCTTCGACGGCCTCGGAGATCGAGCGGCTGGACGGGTATCCGGCCGTGCCCTTGAACGTGAGGTGCTCCATGAAGTGGGCGACGCCCGCCTCGGCCGCCGATTCCAGCCGGGACCCGGCGAGCACGTAGGCGGCCATCGACACGGAGCGTGACCCGGGCAGCCGGGCGGAGATCACGCGCGGCCCGTCGGGCAGGGCGGTTCGGTCGAACATCGGGTCGATGGTAGCCGGGAACGGAAGGACCGGCAGCCGTTCGGCCGCCGGTCCGGTATGAGGTGTGGAGGGCGGTAGATCAGGCGGGGACGAACGCGAGCAGCCAGTCCTGGAGGAAGTACACGACGAACGCGGCGGTCACCAGCCACATCAGCGGATGCACCTCCGAAGCCCGACCGCGGACAACCCTGATCATGACCCACGAGATGAAGCCCGCCCCGATCCCGACCGTGATGTCGTAGGTCAGGGGCATCAGGATCATCGTCAGCAGCGCCGGGACCCCATCTTCGACCTCGGCCACCGGGATGTCCTTCACGATCGTGAACATCAGGTAGCCGACGAGCACGAGCGCGGGGGCGGTGGCGACGCCGGGGACGATGCCGGCGATCGGGGACAGGAACACGGCGAACAGGAACAGGACGCCGGTGACGACCGAGGCGAACCCCGTCTTGCCACCCTCGGCGACGCCGGCCGCGGACTCGATGTACGTCGTGTTGGACGAGGTGCCGGCCAGGCCACCCACGATCGCGGCGACCGAGTCAACGGCGAGGACACGCCCGACATCCGGAACCGACCCGTCCTCGCGGGCGAGGCCCGCTTCGGCGGCCACGCCGGTGACCGTCCCCATCGTGTCGAAGAAGTCGGTCAGCATGATCGCGAAGATCGTGAGGATCGCGGTCAGCAGGCCGAGGTTGAACACGTCGCCAAGGTCGAAGCGCCCGAGCGTGGAGAAGCTCGGAGCGAAGCTGAACGAGTCGGCGGTGGGCAGGTCCGTGACCTTGTCCAGGCCGAACACGGGGGGAACGAGCGCGACCACTGTGGTCGCCAGGATGCTGATGATCAGCGCGGCCCGGATCTTCATCACGTACAGGGCGACCGTGATGACCAAGCCGATCAGGAACACGAACTGCGACGGCGTGGTCGGGAACGCGACCGTCACCAGCGTGCCGCTGCCGGCCTTGATGAGCCCGCCATTGGCGAAGCCGATGAACAGGATGAACAGGCCGATGCCGACACCGATCGACCGCTTCAGCGCAACCGGGACGGCGTTCATGATCGCCTCCCGGAGGCCGATCGCCACGAGGACCGTGACGACGATGCCCTCGAGCACGATCACGCCCATCGCGCCGGCGGGCGTGAGGCCCTTGCCGATCAGGGTGAACGCGACGATCCCGTTGATGCCCAGCCCCGCGGCAAGTGCGAACGGGTAGTTCCCGATCACGCCCATCGCGATGGTCATGATCCCGGCGATCAGCGCGGTCGCGGCCGCAAGTGCCGGGAACGTGAAGTTCGGGTCAGCGTCGCCGAACCCGGCGGTCAGGATCCCGGGGTTCACGAAGATGATGTAGGCCATGACCATGAACGTGGTCAGGCCGGCCCGCGTCTCGGTGGCGAAGTTCGTGCCCCGCTCGGCGAACTTGAAATAGGCGGCAATGGCGTTCAAGCCACCGCTCGGCGCAGCGACGGAAGCAGCGCTCATGGGCTCGTGGAACCTCCCTCGTCTCGTGCTCGACTCCCGCGTGCCCGCGAGGACCTCCCGCAGGCAGTGCGCTCCGTGTCCCCTACTCCTCGGCTCCCTCCAGGCCGAGCAGCTCCATCTGGACGAACCCGCTGGTGTCGAACTCGAGCTGTCGCGGGGCCGACGGTCCCTCGTCGTCGGTGACGCCTGGCACGAACTCGATGATCACCCGCTCGTCACCCTGTACGAGGGTGTAGACGAGCAGCTGGTCGGGGCGGGTCTCGAACTCGAGGTGCTCGAATGAGTCCACGTTCAGGGTGATCGAGATCGGCGTGAAGAACGTCGACACGTCGGGCTCGTCGGCGACGATTCGCTCGACCCACCCGGTCCCATGCGAGACGACGTCCCTGCCCCGGAGATACCGGTACGAGACGGTCTGCTTGAGGATCGGGCGCAGGACGTGCTGGAGGTCAGTCCGGCTCGTCACGAGGCCCTGGTTGACGAAGAACTTCGCGGGCGGATCGCTCGACACGTGGGCTCCCACCTCCTGGCTCGAGGGTTGTGGAGCGGCGCGCCGTGCCGCCTTCCCGGGTGCGGCCCGACATCACGGATCCTAACGGACCGGGACGGTTGCGGGTCGGTGAAGTTCGCAGCCGACCGCCTCGCCGCGGCGGGGCACGCTCCCCGCGCACACCCGTCGCGTGCTCACCCCGTGGTCGTCGTGCGCGCCCGTCGCGTGCTCACCTCATGTGCATCTCACAGTTTGGCGACGCCATTGGCCCCGAAACGCGACCCCATCCCGATGAGCCGGGCGGCGCTTCGACCTCAATCGTGCTGACGTCGTGCATGGGAGGCGACCGCATCCTCGGATTTCGGCCGCCTCGGGCCGGTTGGCGCGTTCGATGGCGCCAGGATGCACACGTGTTGTTCACGCCGGAGGTCAGGAGCGATGGCGATCCCCGATGTGGCCGGCATCGCGGCGCCGGCGAGCGCGGCGAAGACGCCAACGTATGATCGACGCATGCTGCTCGCGGTCGACATCGGCAACACGAACGTGACGCTCGGTCTCGTTGACGGCGGCGCGCTCATCGCCACGCGGCGCGCCGGGACGCACCGGGCCGGGTCGGCCGACGAGCTCGAGGTGATCCTCGCCGGGCTGGTCGCACTCGACGGACGATCCCTCGATCGCATGGACGCGATCGCGGTCGCGTCGGTGGTGCCACCGCTGACCGCGGCGCTCGAGTCGGTCGCGTCCCGCCGGGGCATCCCGATCCTCATCGCGGGCGCCGGCAGCGTGCCGCTGGCGATCCGGGTCGATCGGCCGGGCGAGGTCGGCGCGGACCGGCTGGTCAACTCGCTGGCTGCGGCGCGGCTGTACGGCACGCCCGCGGTGGTCGTGGACTTCGGCACGGCCACAACGCTCGACTGCGTGGGGCTCGACGGCGCCTACGTCGGCGGCGCGATCGCGCCGGGGCTCGAGCTTGGTCTCGAGGCGCTTGCGGCACGGACCGCGAAGCTGCCGCGAATCGAGCTGCGGACGCCCGACCGGGCGATCGGCCGCGACACGGTCAGCGCGATGCAGGCAGGAACGATCTTCGGCTACCAGGCGCTCGCATCGGGCCTGCTCGCGCGGGTGCGCGGTGAGCTCGCCGAGTCGGCCGGAGTCACCCCGGATGCCGTGCGGGCGATCCTGACCGGCGGCCTGTCCGCGGCCCCGTGGGCGCGCGGCGTCGAAGGTGTGGACGTCATCGACCCCGACCTCACGCTCAAGGGGCTGGCGATCCTGTACGCGGAGGTCGCCGGTGGCGAGCCCCTGGCGGAGTCGGTGCGATGAGCGGCCCGGCGACGGACGGGCCGGCGAGGGTCGGTCCTGCGACGGACAGGGCGGCGACGGACACGGGTCTCCGATGACGACCTCCGGACGCCTCGAGGGGCGCCTCATCGGGCTCGGCGTATGCGGCTCGATCGCGGCGTACAAGGCCGTCGAGCTGCTTCGGCTGCTGCGCGCGGAAGGCGCCGACGTCGTGGTCATGCTCACCCCGGCCGCCGCGCAGTTCGTCGGTCCGCTGACCTTCGGCGCCCTGTCGCGACACCCGGTCGAGACCGACGTCCTGGGCCTCCTCCCGGACCGGCGCATCGGGCACATCGTGGTTGCCGATGCCGCCGATGTGATCGTCGTCGCACCCGCAACCGCGCGCTGGCTGGGCGCGATGGCCAACGGGATCGCAGGCGATGCCGTGACCGCGGCCTGCCTCGCCACCTCCGCACCCGTCCTGTTCGCGCCGGCGATGGACGGCGACATGTGGACCCACCCGGCGACGCGCGACAACGTCAAGCGCCTCGAGGATGCGTTCGGCTACCGAATGGTGCCGCCCGAGGTCGGTTCGCTGGCGTCGGGCCAGTCCGGGATCGGTCGCCTTGCGGAGCTGCCGGTGATCGTGGACGCCGTCGTGGACCTGCTGGCCGACAGGCCGATCCGCCAGCCGGACCCGGACGCCCGCCCGCCGCTCGTGGGAACGGCGCACGAGCTCGACCTCGAGGGCCGGCACCTGGTCGTGAGCGCCGGGGGGACCGCCGAGGCGATCGATCCGGTGCGGTTCATCGGCAATCGCAGCTCCGGGAGGATGGGCGCCGCGATCGCCGAGGCCGCGCTCGCGCGCGGCGCGCGGGTCACGATCGTCGCCGGGCGCGTCGAGGTCGCCCTCCCGGCGATGGCCACTGTCGTACCGGCCGAGTCAACCGCCGAGATGCGCACGGCCGTCGTCGGCGCGCTGGCGGACGGGCCTGCGGACGCCCTCGTGATGGCCGCGGCGGTCGCCGACTTCCGGCCACGCAGCCCCGCATCGACCAAGCTCGCCCGGGCCGGCTCGCTCACGATCGAGCTCGAGCCGACCGAGGACATCCTCGCCGAGGCCGCCGCGCTGGCCCGTGACCTGGCCCCTCGCCCGGTCATCGTCGGGTTCGCGGCCGAGACGGGATCCCTCGAGCGGGCGCCCGACAAGCTCCGCCGCAAGGGAGCCGACCTGCTCGTGGCCAACGATGTCGCCGAGCCCGGCTCCGGGTTCGGCAGCGAGACCAACCGGGTGACGATCCTGGGGGCCGATGGGTCGCACGAGGACCTTCCGCTGCTTGCCAAGCGCGAGGTCGCGGACCGGCTGCTGGATCGGGTCGTCGCCATGTTGGACGAACGCGATACCCGGGCGCACACTTCGGGAACCCGCACGGAGGCTGCCCGATGAGCGCCCAGTCCGACACCCCCCGCCGCATATCGGTCGTCGACATCGCCAAGCTCCACGCGGACGGCGTGCGCATCGCGACGATCACGGCATACGACTTCCCGACCGCCGCGATCGTGGACGAGGCGGGGATCCCGCTGATCCTCGTCGGCGACTCGCTGGCCCAGGTGATGCTGGGCTACGACACCACGGTCCGGGTGTCGGTCGACGAGATGCTCCACCACACCAAGGCGGTGGTGCGGGGTACGAAGCGGGCGATGGTCGTCGGGGACATGCCGTTCCTGTCGTACTCGTCGCCGGAGGCGGCCATCGCCAATGCCGGACGCTTCCTTCGCGAGGCGGGGGCGCAGGCGGTCAAGGTCGAGGGCGGGGTGCGCAGCGCCCGGATCATCGAGGCGCTGGTCAAGGCCGGGATCCCGGTGATGGCCCATATCGGCCTCACGCCCCAGGCGATCAACGCGATCGGCCGCGTCCGGGTCCAGGGCAAGTCCCGGGACCAGGCCCGGCAGCTGATGGCGGACGCGCTCGCGATCCAGGAGGCGGGGGCGTTCGCGGTCGTGCTCGAGCTCGTGCCCGGCCAGCTGGCCGCGGCGATCACCGAGCGGCTCCGGATCCCGACGATCGGGATCGGTGCGGGTGCGGGCTGCTCCGGGCAGATCCAGGTGATCACCGACACGCTCGGTCTCGGCGACTGGGTCCCCAGGCACGCGCGCCGCTATGCGGACCTGCGGGGCACGATCCTGGGCGCCATCACGCAATACCGCGCGGACGTCGAAGCGGGCACGTTCCCGGGCGAGGCCGAGACCGTGCTCATGGACCCGGCCGTGCTGGACGAGGTGCTCGGCAGGTCGACGGCGGACCGCGCCGACGGCATCGCGGACCTGGCGGGAATCCCGCTCGACCGCGACCTCTAGCTCGCGCCAGGGACTGCGGCCGCCGATGGAGATCGCCAGGACGCGCGCCGAGCTCCGCGACATCCTGGCCCGGATGCCCCGTCCGGTCGGGCTGGTGCCCACGATGGGCTGGCTTCACGCGGGGCACACCACGCTGATCGAGCAGGCACGTGCCGAGAACGTGACGGTGGTCGTGTCGATCTTCGTCAACCCGCGCCAGTTCGGCGAGGCGGCCGACTTCACCCAGTACCCGCGCAACGAGACACGTGACCTCGAGGCGTGCGCGGCCGCGGGCGTCGATCTCGTGTTCGCGCCCGATGTCACCGAGATCTACCCGCCCGGGTTCGACACGCTGGTGTCGGTCGGCGAGATCGCGCAACCGCTCGAGGGGTCAGCACGGCCGGGTCACTTCGACGGCGTCGCGACGGTGGTCGCGATCCTGTTCTCGCTGGTCGGTGCGGATCGCGCGTACTTCGGGCTCAAGGACTACCAGCAGGTGGCCGTCATCCGGCGGATGGCGCTGGACCTCGCGCTGTCCACCGAGGTCGTCCCGTGCCCTACCGTGCGCGAGCCCGACGGGCTCGCGATGTCGTCGCGCAACGCGCGGCTCACGCCGGCCGGGCGAGCCGCCGCGCCCGTGCTGCGACGCGCGCTGCTCGCCGGCGCGGCGCGGATCAGCGCGGGCGAACGCGATGCCGAGGCCGTCCGCGCCGGGATGCGTGACGTGCTCGGCGCCGAGCCGCTGGCGGAGCCGGAGTACGTGTCGGTCGCCGACCCGGACACGCTGCGCGAGCTCGACCGCGTCGAGGGCGGCGCGCTGCTGTCGATGGCCGTCCGGATCGACGGCGTCCGGCTGATCGACAATGAGCCTGCGGGCTGAGCCTGCGGGCTGAGCCTGCGGGCTGAGCCTGCGGGCTGAGCAGGTCACCTGACCGCCGGTCCCGTCCGGTGCCCGATCAGGCGACTGATGACCCCGCGAGCGCCCGGGTTGTGAGCGCCGCCCGCGCGCGTTCCTGCGCCTCCCGGTCACCGGGCGAGACAATATCGAGCGCGAGCAGCGCAGCCCCGAGCACCGGCGGAGCGTGCAGCACGGTCACGATGGCCGCCGGCACCACCTTGCGGACGCGCTCGGCGATCATCGCAGTCAGCAGTGGATCCGCCCCGCGCGCGACCCCGCCCGCCAGAACGACGGGTACTGCCGCACGGACAAGCCCGGTCCGACGGATCGCCGCGATTGCGAACGCGGCAGCCTCATCGGCCAGCGAAGCGAGCACGTCGAGCGCAGCCCGATCACCGTCCATCGCCGCGCCGACCAGAACCGGCGCCAGCTCCTGGATCCTGTCCATGCCGACCCGGCCCCGGTACAGGGCGACGGTGACGTCGATCGGCCGGCGCAGCCCGAACGCCTCAGGCACCAGCCGTTCGAGCGAGGTGCGCGGGCCCCGCCCGTCCCCGGCCCGGACGGCGGCCCCCAGCGCGTCCATCCCCAGCGTGCCTCCGCCACCGCGGTCGCCGCTGATCGGGCCAAGGCCGGCGAACCGCGCCTCCCGGCCGGACGGCGCAACACCAACCGCGTTGAGACCCGACCCCAGGATCACCGCGATGCCCCAGGGCTCGGGCGATCCCGCGCGCAGTGCCGCCTCGGTGTCGTTGCGCAGGAGGACCCGCCCGGCGAGGCCGGACAACCCGTGGGCGGCCTGCAGCTCTCGCCGGTCCGACGGGAGGTCCATCCCGGCCAGGCACAGGACGGCGAGCGAGCCCAGGCTGTCCTCGCCGACCTCGATGCCCGCCCGCCCGGCCGTCTGCCTCACCATCGCGACCAGCCGAGGACCGGCCTCGCCGGCCCCGACCTGCTGGTGTGACACGGTAGGCCCGCGCAGCGTCGCCAGCACCGAGCCATCCGCGGTGAGCAGCGCGATGTCGGTCTTCGAGTTGCCGCCGTCGACGGCGATGATCGGGGCGGTCATCCGCGGGCCGCGCTCGACGGGGTCCCGGTGTCGGCGGCCGGCGCGTCAGAGCGCCTGCCGGGAACGGCGTCCAGGGCGTCGATCCGCGCGAATGTGGCACCGGCATCGCGCAGGGCATGCACGATCCCGGGCAGCGCCCCGGCCGTGATCACAGGCCAGCCGTGGAGCAGGACCACCGCGCCATCGCCGATGGCCAGTGCCCCCCGGACGACCCGCCGCTCCAGGGCGCGCACGCTCCCGCCCGCCCAGTCGCGCCCGTCCACGTGCCAGCCGACGTCGCGATAGCCCAGCGCATCGAGACCCTCGATGACCCGCGCGCTGTCCGCGCCGGCGCCGAACGGGCAGCGGAACCACGGCCTCGGATCAACCCCCGCGACGTCCCGGATCACGGCCTCGGCGTTCCGGACGTCGCGCCCCAGGCCGGCGCGGGTGAGCATCGTCATCCGTGCATGGTGGTGCGAATGGCTGCCGACGAGGTGTCCGTCCCGCACGATGCGCATCGCGATCTGCGGCTCTGCCTCCACCCACCGGCCCTGGACGAAGAAGGTGGCCCGGACATCGAGGTCGGCGAGGTGGTCGAGGATCGCCCGCGTGACACCCGGTTCGGTCGGGCGGTCCGGATGCTCGGCATCGAATGTGAGCGCAACCTGGAACGTCGTCCCGGACCTCACTTCTCGACGCCGGTGATGACCACGCCCCGGATGAACACGCGCTGGAAGATCAGGAACAGGATGACGGGGATCAGCATGGTCATGAGCGTGCCAGCCTGCACGTACGCGGGATTTCGGTAGTGGATGCCATTGAACCGCTGGAGCCCCACGGCGAGCGGCTGGAGGTCGGGCTTGGTCGACAGGTAGATCAGCGGGTTGAAGAAGTCGTTCCAGGAGTAGACGAGGTGGAAGATCGCGACCGCCACCACAACGGGCCATGCCTGCGGCAGGATCACCGACACCAGCGTCCGGAACGGGCCTGCGCCGTCGATCGCGGCGGCCTCGTCCATCTCGCGCGGGATCGTCAGCAGGTACTGGCGCAGCAGGAACACGTCGTAGGCGTTGGCGAAGAACGTCGGGATCAGCAGCGGCAGCCACGTCCCGACCCAGCCGATCTTCGCGAACATCGTGTACGTGGGGACGATGGTGACCGCGGCGGGCAGGAAGATCGTCGCGATCAGCACCGTGAACAGCAGTGACCGCCCCGGAAACCGGAAGCGGGCGAAGCCGTAGGCGACCAGCGTGCACGAGACCACGGTACCGACCATCCCGATCAGCGAGATCACGATGGTGTTGAACAGCAGCCGCGGGAAGTCGATCAGATCCCACACGTCGGAGTAGTTCTGCCACGCCGGCGCCAGCGTCCACGCTCGCTCCAGGGTCCGCCACGAGCCGTTCCAGGTGATCAGGCCTGCGTCCGGATTGGCGGGATCGATGAACTCGCTCTGCTGGCGTCCCGGCGTGACCAGCGCGAGCGTGCGGTCCACGCCTTCGACCGGGACAAGGTAGACGTCGTAGTCCGTGCCTTCCCACGCGAACGTCTGGGGCACGGAGGGGAGGAACGGCGAATTCGTCTCCGACAGCTGAGCCGGAGTCTTGAGCGACACCATGACCGAACGCAGGATCGGCGACAGGAAGGCGGCCAGGACCACCACGACCAGGAACGTGAACACGAACGAACGACCGGCCTCCCTCGGCCGGCGTGGACGGAGCCTGGCCAGCAGCGGCCGCCGCGGCGCGGCCGGCGGTTCGAGGTCCTCGAGGCGTCCGATCGGGGTATCCACTCTGCCCGCGCCCTACCGCTCGCCAGCGTAGTAGACCCAGCGCCTTGACGTCCGGAAGACGACCAGCGCCGTGATCAGTGTGACCACGAACAGCAGCCAGGCGAGGGTCGCCCCGTAGGCCATGTTCTGGTAGGTGAAGAAGTTCTTGTACAGGTAGAGGTTGAAGAAGAAGGTCGTTCCCCCGGGCTCACCGGTGCCGTTGTTGAGCACCAGTGGGACGAGGAAGTACTGGAGCACCTCCACGATGCCCAGCACGAGCGTGTAGAAGATGACCGGCGACATCATGGGCAGGGTCACGTGCCGCAGCGAGGCCCACCAGCCCGCACCGTCGATCCGCGCGGCGTCGTACAGCTCCGACGGAATCCCCCGGAGCCCGGCCAGGTTGACGATGATCCCGGCCCCGACGCCCCAGATGCCGATGAACACGAGAGCCGGGTAGATGACCGCGGTGTCGTTGAGCCAGTTGGGCGGGTTCTCTATCCCGGTGAACCGCAGGAACTCGTTGACCCACCCGGTCTCCAGGTTGAGCATGCCCTGCCAGATCAGGACCCCGGAGACGAACGGGATCACGTAGGGCATGAAGAACAGGACCCGGAAGATCCCGGGTCCCCTGAGGTACCTGCTGTTGAGCGCCAGTGCCAGCATGAACGGCAGGGCGATGGCGACCGGCAGCTGGAGCAGGGCGAAGCGGACGGTGACGCCCAGCGAATCCCACGTCTGGTGGTCGGCCAGCAGCGTCTGCCAGTTACGGAGCCCGATGAATGCGAGCGGCTCCTCCTGGGCGAGGTTGATGTTGGTGAACGTGAACAACAGCGACGCGATCATCGGCGCCAGCGTGAACAGGAAGAACCCGACGATCCAGGGTGCGAGGAACAGGTAGCCCCAGCGCGCCTCACGCCAGGCGAGCCGTGACATGCGGAACACCTCCGGACGCCGCAGGCGACGGCGCGGGGGACGGGCGGGCTGCGTGACGGCCGTCACGGGGTACGCCGGCTGGCGATCATCGGTCCCTCGGATGGGTGGGCCGGTGTCCCCGTCCGACGGCGAGCGCGGACGGGGACACGATGGGGCCGGCGGGTCCGGCCGTACCTGGTCGGGACGTTACTGCTGCTTGTCCCAGATGGCCTGGATCTCGGCGCGCAGCGCCTCGACCTCCTGGCTCATGTTGAGACCCTGGTCCGTCTGCCACTTCGTCGTGTACTTGCCGCCCGAGCCCACCAGCCCCAGTGTCTCGTTGTACGCCGGCATGTACGCCTCGAAGTTGGGCTCGTCCGCGAACTGGATGCTGTCCAGCGCGACCTGCCAGTCGGGCTTCTGGGTGAACGTCTCATCCTGCCCGAGAAGAACGCCGCCTGATCGGCCGTGCGGGCAGGCACCGCGCCATACGTCGCCAACAGCTCCGCGGAACCCTGGCCGAGGAGGTAGGACATGACCTCGAACGCCTCGTCGGGGTGCTGGGTGCCCTTGAGAATCCGGAACGTGTCGGCGTTGAACGCTGATGTCACCTGGCCGTTGTAGCTGGGGATGATCCCCATGTCCCAGTCACCGTCGAGACCCTCGAGGCCGTACGTCGACCACAGGAAGTTCTCGCTCATCGCGATCTTGCCGGTGAAGAACGGGTAGTCCTCGGGGTTGATGTCGGGGCTGCTGAATACCGGGCCGGTCATGCTGATGTGGTCTGTCCACATCCCGTCGTACCAGAACTGCCAGGCGGCCTTCCAGGCGTCCGGGATCTGAGCCGTCTTGCCGTCGGATGCGGCCAGGGAGCCTGATCCGAAGTAGGCACCCATGCCGCGCAGGTCGTCGCGCTGCGGCTCGAACCCCCACTGCACGATGTTCGCGGGGTCGAAGCCCGCCTGCGTGGCGTCCTTGCCGCTCTTGTCGACGGTCAGGATCTTCGCGATCTGGCGGACCGTGTCGTACGTCCAGTCGACCTGCGATCCGTCGGGCATCGTGTACTTGTCGCCGTACTTGTGCGGCGGCTCCGCGAGTCCGGCTTCCTTGAACAGGCTCTTGGAATAGAACATGACCGACGGGTAGATTGCGAACGGGATGCCGACCTGGCCCTCGTCGAGCTTGTAGACGTTCACGGCGTCCGCGGGGATGCCGGACAGGTCGTAGGCAGTCTTCTGGATCAGGGGTGCCAGGTCGAGCCACTGCCCGTGGAAGGCGTTGGCGCCGCCGATCCCGACCGGACCCACGATGTCAGGGCCATTGCCGGAGGCGATCTCGGTCGCGAGGGCATCGTTCGCGCCGGCGTAGGGCACGGCCTCGAACGTGAGCTTGATGTTCGGGTGGCTGGCGTTGAACTCGTCGACGACCTGCTTCTCGACCGCGACCTGCTCCGGCGCATCGCCGCCGCCGAGACAGCAGTACCAGCGGATCTCCACCTGGCCGGCGGCTGCCGACTCGGCGGGTGCCGATGCGGAACCACCCGGCTCGGAGGTCGCGCCGCCGGGTGTGGTTGTCGGCGTGCTGCTCCCGCATGCACCGGCCACGAGCGCCAGCACACCGGCTGCCGCGAAAGCCTTGATCGCTCGCATCTGCTCCTCCTCCTGTCGTGGCCTGCCCGCCGGCGAGCGGCGGCGCTAGGTCTGTCGCTGGGTCTGCTGTGCGCGGATCCCGATCCGGGCATCGACGGCGCCCGGAGCCGTCTCGCCCGACCCGGAGCCGGATCGGACGACGACTCGTTCGACGTAGTAGCGCGTCCGGTCGCCCCGGACGTACGAGCGTGCGACTCGACCGGCCGGCCGGCCCGGTCGAACGCAAGCCCCTCGATCAGCAGCGCGGGCCGGTGCGGGTCGACGCCCAGCAGGCGCGCCTCGCGCGTGGGCAGCGCGATCGGCTCGAGCGCCTCGTGGGTGCGCACGACGGGTGTGTCGTAACGCTCGGTGAGGAGCTCGTACAGCGAGCCGCGTTCGAGTTCCCCGGCAAGCAGTCCCGGGAATCGTGCCTCCGGCAGGAACACCTGCTCGAGGAGCAGCGGCTCTCCGTCGGCCATCCGCAGGCGTTCGAGATGGACCACGGACGCGCCGACCGCGATCTCGAGGGAGTCTGCGACACCCAGCTCGGCGGGCAGCGTCCGGGCGGTGATCACACGCGTCGCGGGGTCGTGCCCCAGGCGCTGGAGCTCTTCGCTGAACGACATCGTCCCGTCGAGGTCGAGGTCGATGGGCGGCCGGGTAACGAACGTGCCGCGTCCCCGCGCACGCTCCAGCCGTCGCTCGCGGGCCAGATCGCCGAGGGCGCGACGCACCGTGATCAGGCTGCACCCGTAGCGCGTCGCCAGCTCCCGCTCCGGCGGCAGCCGGTCGCCGGGTCGCCACTCACCCGCCTCGATGGCGGCGCGCAGGTCGAGGTACACCTGGTGGTGCAGTGGAACGGGACCTGCGAGAAGTCGAAACCGTGCCATGTGCTTGTCGGCGCCCTCTTGCCGTCGGCGGCCTTGCTGATAAAGTTATAAGCAATCTGTCAAGGCCCTGGCCATGGTGGCCGGCAGCGAGGTGCCGTCGATGAGCCTCAAGATCGCGGTGGTGGGCGGGGGGAGCACCTACACCCCCGAGCTCGTCGAGGGGTTCGCACGCCGGGCGGCCGTCCTCCCCATCAGAGGAGCTCGTGCTCCAGGATCCGGACGCCGAGCGACTCGAGATCGTCGGCGGCCTGCGTCCCGAATCCTTGCCGCGGCCGGCTGGCCCGGGAGACTGGTCCTCACCGGCGACCGGAGCGAGGCGCTCGACGGTGCCGCCTACACGCTGATCCAGCTGCGCGTCGGCGGTCAGGCGGCGCGCCTCGTGGACGAGACCCTTCCGCACCGCTTCGGCCTGATCGGCCAGGAGACGACCGGGCCTGGTGGGTTCGCGAAGGCGCTGCGCACCGTGCCGCTGGTGCTGGAGATCGCCGAAGAGGCGGCCCGCAGGGGCGCCCCCGGCAACTGGATCCTGGACTTCACCAACCCGGTCGGCATCGTGTCGCAGGCCCTGATCGACGCGGGCATCACGCGCTCGGGCTATGCAACGTCGCGATCGGGTTCCAGCGGGCGTTCGCGCGGCGGTTCGAGGTTGCCCCCGAGCGGGTGACGCTCGACCACGTCGGGCTCAACCACCTGAGCTGGATCCGCGAGGTGCGCGTGGACGGAGAGGACCGCCTGCCGGCACTGATCGACGCCGGGGACCCGATCGTGACCGCCGACGATCACTTTGCGATGCCGCTGGTCCGGGCCCTGGGCGCCGTGCCGTCCTACTACCTGCGCTTCTACTACGCCACCGATGACGTGCTCCGGGAGCAGCTCGACGGCGCCAGCCGCGCGACCGACGTCATCAACATCGAGCGTGAGCTCCTCGAGCTGTACCGGGATCCCTCGCTGGTGGCCAAGCCGCTGCTGCTCGAGCAGCGCGGCGGGGCGTACTACAGCGAGGCGGCGGCCGCCCTGATCGAGTCGCTCCACACCGGGGACGGGGCAATCCACGTGGTAGATGTGCGCAACGACGGCGCGATCCCCAACCTGCCGCCCGATGCCGTGGTGGAGGTGCCGTCGAGGATCGATCGCGCCGGCGCCCATCCGCTGCCAACGGCACCGCTCGCGCCGGAGCTGCTGGGGCTCGTCCAGCACGTCAAGGCGTACGAGACGCTGGTCATCCGGGCGGCGATGAGCGGTGACGATGGGGATGCGCTGCGGGCGTTGATCGCGAACCCGCTGGTGCCCGCCGCCACGGCGCCGGCGCTCCTCGACGCAATCATCGAGGCCAACCTGCCGTACCTTCCCCGGTTCGTGCCGTCGTCCAGTAAGCCTAGCGGCGAACCCGACCGGCCGGATCCGCCTCAGGCGAATGACGCCTCGGTCGCGGTCTCGAGCAGCCGGTCGATCTCGAGGTGCTCCCACACCAGCTCCTTGATCATCGCGATCTTGTCCGCATCGGCGGCATGCGTCTTGACCAGCAGGTCGTGCACCTCGGACGCGACGGCGTAGGTGTCGTCCGCGACCAAGGCGGCGAACAGGCCCGCCTCGTGGATCGCGGCCAGGACCTCGCGGCGCGGCTGGTAGCCCCCGGTCAGGAGCAGCCCGATCGCCGCGCCGTCGGGTCCGGCCTCGACCGCGCCCGGCGTGGCACCGACGAGGCGGTCGAGCGCGGCGGCACGCGCTCGACCGGTGAGGTGCGCGGTGGTGATGGTCAGGATCACGTCCTCGCGGTCACCGGGAACGATGACCAGCGTCCCGCGCCGGACACGCTCCAGCATGTGGCGCGGCTCCATCGCCCCGATCGCGACGTCGTCGATCACGCGGTCCAGGCTGCGGCCGGGATGGATGACCCGGCCGGCCACCCCCTCGAGGATCATGCCCAGCGTGGGGTTGGACAGGATCGGCCGGTACGGGAGCACGCCCAGCAGCGGGATCCCGTGGCGTGCCAGGCCCCGCTCCAGCGTGTGCTCGAGCCCGGGCTGCTCGGCGATCCGCACCTTGTTCACGATGGCCCCCGCCACTGGCACGCCGTGCGCGGCGAAGTGCGACGCATTGAGCACGATCTCGTCGATCGGCCGGCCCACGCCACCCTCGGACACGATCACCGCGGGCGCCCCGAGCAATTGCGCGACGACCGCGTTCGACAGGCCGATCACCGCGCCGACCCCGGCATGGCCGGTGCCCTCGATCAGCAGCACATCGTGGTCGGCGAACGCACGATGCGCCGCGACGATTCGCGCGCCGAGATCCTCCACGACATCACCGGCGATGTACCGCTTGGTGAACCCGCGGGGAATGTGCACGGGGCTCATCACCGGGTACGGCTCGGTGAGCCCGAAGATGGTGCGCATCAGCACCGCATCCTCGTCGGCGGGCTGGCCGCCGTCGATGACCGTCCGCTGCCCGACCGGCTTCATGAACCCGGTGCGCATGCCGCGTCGCACGAACCCGTCCAGCAGGCCCAGCGAGGCCGTGGTCTTGCCGCGGTTCTGCCCGGTGGCGGCGAGGTACAGGTGACGCATCGCGGACCCGGCGAGTCTTGTGCCGGAGGCTTCAGCCGCGCGCGGCGGTCTTGCGCTCGATCAGCTGGACCGCTTCGCGGAGCCGGGTGAGGGACTCCTCGTCCACGCTGTCCGGCTCCAGGTACGGCCCGAGGCGCTCCATGATGTCGGTCACGAGACCCAGGAACACGGCCGCGTCGGCGACGAAGAACTGGGGCTCGTTGTTGTAGCGGACCATCGTCAGGCGGCCCTGGAGGACGCGTCGCTCCTCGACGTGGGCGATCTGGGTCGCGAAGTTGTGGCCCTGGATCCCGTCCGGGTTGTTGAGGTAGTTGAGCGCGTTGTCGATGGCCAGGCCGAACCGGGCGCGCCAGGCCACGAGCCGCTCGTGGACCTCGGGCGGGATGCGGACCTCGGCGACCTCCTCGAACACCTCCGGTGCGACGGTGACCAGGCCTACCAGCGTGGTCCCGGCGCGTGCACCGAGCATCACCTGGAGGCTCCGCTCGAGGGTGAACACCTCGGAGTCGAACCGGGGGCTGGTGATCACGTCCGTGAGGAGGTCCTCGACGTTGTCCAGGCTGCCCGGATCGGCCAGCGCGTTCGCGAGGTGGAGGATCTCCTCCTTGAACAGGAACTTCTCCTCGTGGTCGAGCATGGCGGGATGGTAGCAGGGCACCCGACCGCGTCCCGAGGTGTTGGACCCCCCATGCCGGCCCCGGCGCGCCTGGACCCGCGAACCGCGTTCAGCCAACCGCCCGGGCGGGAATCAGAACGGCCCGGCGCGAGCCGGGCCGTTCGAGTGCTTGCGAGGTGCGATCTACGGGTACAGGCCCCGCAGCGCGGTGGCGTCGGCGACGCGCTGGACCGCGTTGAGGTACGCGCCGGTGCGCATGTTGACCTGCTCACGCTCGGCGATGGCGAGGACTTCCTCGAACGCCTTGACCATGATGATCTTGAGCTTGGCGTTGACGTCGGCCTCGGTCCAGTGGTCCCGGTTGAGGTCCTGGACCCACTCGAAGTAGCTGACGGTGACGCCACCCGCGTTGCACAGGATGTCCGGGATCATGAAGATCCCGCGGTCGTACAGGATCGCGTCGGCTTCCGGGGTCGTGGGGCCGTTGGCGGCCTCGGCCACGATCTTGGCCTTGATGGCGGCCGCGTTCGCGGTCGTGATCTGGTTCTCGAGGGCGGCCGGGATCAGGACGTCGCACTCGGTCTCGAGGACCTCGGCGTTGGTGATGTTCTCGGCGCCCGGGAAGCCCTTGACGGTCCCGTGCTCGGCCTTCCAGTTGATGACGCGAGCGACATCGAGGCCGGCCAGGTTGCGGATGCCGCCCGTCGAATCGGACACGGCCACGACGGTCGAGCCCTCCGCGGCCATGAGCGTGGCCGCGATGGCGCCGGCATTGCCGAAGCCCTGGACGGCGGTCTTCGAGGTCTTGAGGTCCATGCCGAGATGGCGGGCCGCCTCGACGACCGTATACACGCAGCCGCGTGCCGTGGCCTCGTTGCGCCCCTCGGAGCCACCGAGGCTGATGGGCTTGCCGGTGACCACGCCGGGAACCGTGTAGCCGACGTGCATGGAATAGGTGTCCATGAACCAGGACATGATCTGGGGCGTCGTGTTGACGTCCGGCGCGGGGATGTCGCGCTCGGGCCCGACCAGGACCTCGATCTCGGTGAAGAAGCGGCGGCTGAGGCCTTCGAGCTCCTTCTGCGACAGCTTCTTGGGGTCGACGATCACGCCGCCCTTGCCGCCGCCGTACGGGATGCCCACGACCGCGCACTTCCAGGTCATCCACATCGCGAGGGCCTTGACCTCGTCGATCGAGACGTCCTGGTGGTACCGGATGCCACCCTTGGCCGGTCCGCGACCCAGGTTGTGCTGGACGCGGAAGCCGGTGAACACCTTCACGCTGCCGTCATCCATGTGGACCGGGAAATGCACGGTGAGCTCGCGCCGTGGCTCGCGGAGCACCCGGCGGAGACCCGGATCCAGGTTCAGCCGGTCGGCCGCCAGATCGAACTGCTGCTGCGCGACGTGCCATGCGTTGATGGGCGTCGCGACTTGTTCCGTCGTCATTGGAACGGAGGGTCCTCTCGTGTCGGGGCAGACCGCACCGCCCCGGTTCGCTGGGCCGTCTGCCGGACGACCCCACGGGGCGCGGATCTGTCCCCAAAACGTGGCATTGCCGGGGACGTGGCGCGCCGCCTCTGGAGGTGGAGTATAGCCGTGGTCGCCCAGGGACCACGGGCCGGTCGTCACCCGCCCGCAACCTTTCCGTCACCCATACGACCCTGTCCTGTGGCAGGGGTCCCGCGCGTCGGCGATGTCAGTGCCGGCGCATCACGACCGCGCCGACGCATCCCGGCCCGAGGTGGGGGCCGACCGACGGACCGACGGTCATCGTCTGGACCCGCGCCGGATCGAGCCCCGAGCGCGCGAGGAACCGCTCCCGGAACTCGTCCACGTCAGCGTTCGTCGTGTGCAGCAGCGATGCCCGCTCGAGGGGGCTGGCCGTGAGCAGGTCGAGGGTGCGCTCGCGGGCCTTCTGGCGCGATCGCACGCGATCCGCGTTCTCGACCACGCCGTCGATCACCGTGATGATCGGCTTGATCGAGAGCATCGTTCCCACGGCCGCTCGAGCGCCGCTGATCCGGCCGCCGCGCTTGAGATACTCAAGCGTATCGAGGCCGACGAACAGGTCCACGTCCGCCTTGCGGACCTCGAGCACGCGGGCGATCTCGGCGGCCGACACGCCCTCGGCCGCCAGCTCCGCACCGACCTGGGCAAGCATGCCCACGCCCATCGACGCGGTTCGAGAGTCGATCACGTGGATCTCCCGGTCGGGCAGCATCCCGCGCGCGACCTCGGCCGCCTTGAGGGTGCCCGACAGCGATCCCGACACGTTGACGCACACGACCGCCTCGGCCCCGCCGTCGAACGCCCGCTGGAACTCGGTCAGGAAGTCGCCGGGCGCCGCGGCGGCGGTCGTCGGGAACGGGGCGTCTGGGGCGGTCATCTTCGCCCAGAACTCGTCCGTCGTGAGGGTGACGTTGGGCCGGAAGCTCTCGGCCCCGAAGCTCACGACGAGCGGGACGACGACGATCCCCAGCCGGGCAGCCTCCTCGGGCGGCAGGTCGCTCGCGGAGTCGGTGACGATCGCGACGTGAGACACGGTTCGCGCTCCTCCATCGGGCCCATCGCCGCCGGTTGGAGCGGACACCGACGCCGCTGACGACGGCATCGCGGGATGGGCTCCCGTTGGGTAGGCATGATACGGACCGCGTAGCGCACAGGAAAGAACGGAGTCGTGCGTACCCGGTACGCTGCGATCGTGGCGCGCCCCCTGCTCGCAGTGATCCTCGGCACCTTCACCCTTCGCCTGTCGACCGGGCTGACGGGTGGGATGCTCGTGTTCTACCTCGCGAACCTGACCGATTACGGCGGCTCGAGGGTGGACGCCATCACGGTCGGAGCGCTGGGTGCGCTGTTCTACGTGAGCGAGCTGACCGGGTCGCCCCTGTTCGGCATCCTGTCCGACCGGACGGGCCATCGCCGGATCATGCAGCTGGGCCCGGTGTTCGGCGCGATCGCGGTCGTGATCACGGCGCTGACGGTCAACCTGCCGCTGATCGGCGGCACCCGGATCCTCGAGGGCATGGCGACCGCATCGTCGGTCCCCTCGATCCTCGGCTTCATCGCATTTGCCACCGCCGGCAACGAGCTCCTCCGCGGCCGGGCGGTCGCGAGGTTCGAGGCCGCGACGCTGGCCGGGCTGCTGTGCGGGTTCATCGTCGCGGGCCCGCTGTTCAAGGTGCTGGGCCCGGACGCATTCCTGATCAACGCGGTCGTCTACGGCGTCTCGCTGGCGATCTACCGGTTCGGCGTGCCCGCCACGGCGGAGCCGCCCCCGACGGCGACGCTCGTGCGGGGTGAGCGATTGCGCCGGTACCTCCGCATCCTCCGCGGCAGCCACGTGTGGCTCCTCGCTCCGACCTGGATCGCGGTCAACGCCACGCTCGGGCTGTTCACCAGCCAGACCCTGTTCCAGCTCGTCCGCGCACCCGATCCGCGGTTCGCCGCCCAGCAGCTGATGGGCGGCTTCGACGAGCTGTCGGTCAGCGCGGCGCTGGGGATCGGCGCGCTGCTGTTCTTTGCCGGGCTGCTGTACTGGGGCGGCAAGTTCCGCACGCTGCGACGGACGACGATCATCAGGTACGGCATCGGCGGCGGCGCCCTGATGATCGTGGCGGGGATCGTGTTCAACCACGCGGCGGGTGCGCCGCTCCCGCTCGACGCGGTGCTCGCGATCGCCGGAGCCGGCGGGCTGTTCGTGCTGGCCGGCGCCACCCCCGCCGCGATCGGGCTGCTGGCCGACATCACCGAGGCCTACCCCGATGACCGCGGCGCGATCATGGGTCTCTATTCCGTGTTCCTCGGGCTGGGCCAGATCATCGGCAGCCTGATCGGCGGGACCGCCGCCCAGTTCGCGGGCCTCGACGGGATCTTCATCGCCTCGCTGCTGCTGCTGGCGATCGCCCTTTTGCCGCTGTCGCACCTCCGGCGCTACGAGCACCAGGTCGGTGGCCCGGACGTGACGGCCGGGGGCGAGGAAACGGCCGCCGGCGATCCGAGCGATGCACCCGGTGCCTGAGGAACCGATCGAGGTCGCGCGCGGCGGGCGGGGCGCAGTTGTTGCCCCGCACCACCTGGCCACGCGTGCCGGCCTGTCGGTCCTCGCCGCCGGGGGCCACGCGGTTGACGCCGCGATCGCGACGAACGCCGTGCTGGGGGTCGTGATGCCCAATGGCTGCGGTCTCGGCGGCGACGCATTCTGGCTGGTGTGGGACGAGGCCGCGGGCGAGCAGGTTGCCCTCAACGGGTCGGGGCGAGCCCCGGCCGGCGCAGACCCGGCTGCCCTCCGCGCGCGGGGCATGGACCGGCTCCCGCTGCGCGGCCCGCTCACGATCACGGTGCCGGGCGCCGTCCGGTCGTGGGCGGACGCCCATCGCCGATGGGGGCGGCGCTCGCGCGACGAGATCCTGGGCCCCGCGATCGAGCATGCAATGGCGGGCTTCCCGGCCTGGGCGGGGCTGATCGAGGCGATTGACGTGATCCTCGACTCGGTGGGCGACGCCCGATGGGGCGCCGGGCTGCGCCGCGTCTGGGGGGCGAACGGCCGTTCCTGGCGAGCGGGTGAGCAGGTCAGGCTGCCCGCGCTCGGGTCGACGCTGTCGGCGCTCGCGCACGACGGGTTCGACTCCTTCTACGACGGTGATCTCGGCGAGCGGGTGGCCGCCGGGCTGGCGCTGGCGGGCGCTCCGTTCGCGGTCGCCGACCTGCGACGGCACGCGAGCACGTGGACCGAGCCGATCTCGACGACCTATCGCGGCGTCCGCGTCACGACCCATCCGCCCAACAGCAGCGGGATGCTCGCGCTCGAGATCCTCAACGTGCTCGAGCGCTTCGACCCGGGGGCGCGCGGCGCCTTCGGCGAGCTGGGCTGGCGCGACGCCGCGTGGCTCCACCTCCAGCTCGAGGCCGCGAAGCTCGTGTTCGCGGACCGAGATGCATACCTGACCGATCCGGCGAGCCGCCCGGTGCCGGTGGATCGCCTGCTGTCCACGGCACACGCGGCGGAGCTCGCCGCGCGGATCGATCCAGAGCGGGCGGACCCCGCGCCGCCGCCGGCGCGGACGCTGGTCGGCGACACGGTGTACCTGGGCGTCGTGGATGCGGACGGCAACGCCGTCAGCCTGATCCAGTCGAACGCGGCGGGGTTCGGCTCGGGTGTCCTGGATCCGGTCACGGGCGTGCATTTCCAGAACCGGGGAGCCTCGTTCTCGCTCGATCCCGACCACCCGAACGTGCTCGCACCCCGCAAACGCACCGTGCACACGCTGCTGCCGGGGATGCTGTTCCGCGCCGGCGAGCGGCATCCCTGGATCGTCGGAGGGTCGATGGGCGGCGACATCCAGCCGCAGATCCACGTCCAGCTGGTGTCCGCGCTGGTGGACGGTGGTGCGGATCTCGCCCGTGCCGTGGCCGCGCCGCGCGTGGTCGTCGAGCCCGACGGCTGGTTTGCACCGCCGCTCGCGGTCATTGCGGATGGCGACCTCGCGCCCGGCGTCGAGAACAGCCTGGTCGCGCGCGGCCATGCGCTGCGGCGAGGGGCGTACGACGGCAGCCTGGGCCACGAGCATGCCATCGAGCTGGTCGCCGGCGGTCCCGCCCACGGAGGGTCGCTGGTCGCGGTCACGGATCCGCGGAGCGCGGGCCGGCCGGAGGCGCGGTAGACGGCATCGAGGCCGCGGTCGGAGGATCAGGCGGCGGCCGATGGTATCCTCCGGCAGCCGGTGGCAGGCTGCGCTCACACGAACTGCCGCCGGCATATCGTGCACACACGGAGGGGTGCGTGACCTCGAACGTCGGCCAGAACTACCCGTACACGAGCGAGACCGAGGCGGAGCGCGCCGCCCGCATCGCGACGCTGATCGCCGACCGCGAAGGGCTCGCCGGCAAGCTGCAGACCGAGACCACGCCGCTCGACGCCAACGAGCGCTGGTGGGTCTGGAAGTGCCCCACGACGGGCTGCCCCGGGCTGCTCCACGCCGCCGGCTACGCGATCGAGAAGCATGCCGTGTACGTCGTCTGCGACGGGACCTGCGCGAAGACGTTCCTCCGCTAGCCAGGCCAAGCGCGCCGTGAGCCCGGCGGTCGCCGCTCCCGATCTCCGCGCCGCGCGACGGCGGCTCGTGCTCGACACCGCCGGGATCGCCGTGTCCGTCATCGGGTTCGGCCTGGTGTTCGGGCTTGCCGCGCGCAACGCCGGCTACTCCCCGCTGGAGGCGAGCGCGATGAGCGTGTTCGTGTTCGCGGGCGCGGCGCAGTTCACGGCGGTCGGCTACGTTGCCGCCGGGCTGCCGTGGGCGCCGATCGTGGTCCTGACGTTCCTGCTCAACGCGCGCCACCTGCTGTACAGCGCGTCGCTGGCGCCGCGCCTGCGCGACGTGCCGCTGGCTCAGCGGGCGGCGATGTCCCACGTCCTGACCGACGAGGCGTTCGCGCTGGCCGCGGCGCACTTCCACCGGCTGGGTCGCGTCGACGTGGGGGGCTACTGGGTCGGGGCGGTCGTGGGCGTGTTCATCCCATGGAACCTGGCCACGATCGCAGGCGGGCTGCTGGGCGGCGCGATCCCGGACCCGACGGCGCTCGGCCTCGATGTCGTGTTTCCGGCCGCGATGGCCGGGCTTGCCGTGGGGCTGGTCACCGGCCGCCGCGAGCTGGTGGCCGCCGGTGCGGGGGCATCGATCGGTGTCGCGCTGTCGCTCGCGTTCGGGTCAGCCGCCGGCATCCTCGCGGGCGGGCTGATCGGGCCGCTGGTCGGGATGGCCATCCCCGCGGGCGGTTCCGGAGCGCCGCCGGACTCCGACGTGACCGGGCGGGCGGTGGACCTGGACGGCGCGTTCGCCGAGGTAGCGGCGCTTCCTGACCCCGGCGACGCGCCGTGAGCACCGAGCTGGTCGTGCTCGCGCTGCTGATGGGCGCCGTCACCTACCCCGTGCGGGCGGTTCCGATCCTCGCGCCCGGGATCGAGCGGCTGCCGCCCCGGGCACTGCTGTACCTGCGCCTGGTCGGGCCGGCCGTGCTCGCGTCGCTGGCCGCCGCGAACACCCTGGTCGTGCCGACGGACGCGGGCACCGCCGGGCTGCACGTCGGGATCGAGGCAGCGGGCGTGGTCGCGTGCCTCGCGCTCGTGGCATGGCGGCGCAACCTCCTGCTCGGGCTCGTGGCCGCGATGGCGCTGGTCGCGCTCGCCCGGCTCATCGGGATCGGGTAGCCGGGAGACCGGGAGGCTTCCCTACCGCCCGCTCGCAACCGCGCGGGCGATCCGCTCCGCGCGCCAGGCGCGGACCTCGGGATCCCGGCCGATGGCGGCGATCAGCCCGGCCAGGAGCGTCGTCCGGGGCTCGATCGAGTCGACCTCCAGGTACTCGCCCGGGGCATGGTCCAGCCCGCCGATCGGTCCCAGCCCATCGAGCGTGGGAACGCCCATGCCGGCCGTCGTGTTCGCGTCTGACGCGCCGCCGGTCGCGGCATCGTGGACCTCGAACCCGAGCTCGCGGGCGAGTGCCGCCACATGCCCCACCAGCCGTCCGGACCGCTCGAGCTTCTCCATCGGCCAGTGGCGGCCAACCTCGTCCACGACCACTGACACGTCGGGGACGACCTTCGGCTCCGCGATCGCCCGGATCGCCGCCTCCGCCTCGACCAGGGCATCGCGGGTGACGGCCCGGACGTCCACCTCGAGCGAGCACCGCTCGGGGACCACGTTTGGCCGGGTTCCGCCGGAGATGACGCCGACGTTGACAGTCACGCCCGGCCAGCGTCCGTTGAGCGCCTGGAGCTCGGTGGCGATCCGGGCCGCCTCGAGGATCGCGCTTCGCCCCTTCTCGGGCTCGATGCCCGCGTGGGCCGCTCGACCGGTGACCGTGATGGCGAGCCCGAGGTTTCCCTTGCGCGACGAGACGATGTCGCCGTTCGCCCGAGCACACTCGAGGACGAGGCAGGCGTCGACGCCCTCGGCCACCCGCCGGATGTGCGGGGACGAGGCGGGCGACCCGATCTCCTCGTCCGGGTTGGCGACGAACACGAGTCGCGACAACGGCAGCCCGCCGGTCGCCTGGCGCAGCGCCGCGATCGCATACAGCCCGGCCAGCAGGCCGCTCTTCATGTCGGTGACGCCCGGGCCGGTCGCGATGCCGTTCCGGATCCGGAACGGGCGAGCGGCCGCGGTCCCAGGGTCGAACACCGTATCCAGGTGGCCGATGCACAGCAGCTCGGGCCCGTCCGGGTCGTCGCCGGGGATGTCGGCGATCACGGTGTCACCGAGATCGCCGTCGTCGGCGTGTGTGGCCACGTCGCCGCCAAGCTCGCGAAGGCGTGCCGCCGTCCAGCGGCCGACCTCGTCCACACCCGCCTTGGTGTAGCTGCCGCAGTCGATGTTGACCAGTCGCTCCAGATCCTCGAGATACGCGGGCAGAGCGGCCGCGACGGTGGCCCGAAGCGCCGCGAGCTCGTCCGCTGCCAGCGGTGGGATCGGCGGGGAATCCATGGGCCTGAGTCTACCCAGCCGTGCGCATCGCCCACCGCGCGCATCACCCGCCGCGCGGAGCCCCCGCTCGCGTATCCTCGCCGGACCGATGCGCCTGATCGAGATCCGCCTGCTCGAGGGACCCAACGTCTACCGGCTGGTGCCGGTGGTCAAGGTCGAGATCGCGGTCGGCCGAGCCAGGGCGTGGCAGGGGTCGCGAACGCCCGACGACGCCGCGCTCGTCCACCTCGGGCGAACCGTCCCGGCACGCGCCTGGCCGGATCCGATCACCGACCTCGTCGCCTGGACGCGGCGTCTGCGGGCGGAGCACGGCGAGCACCGGGGGCCGGTCCAGGTGCACCGGAGCTCCGACCTCGATCGATGGATCGCGACCTGGCCATGGGACGGCGCCGAGCGCGCCCGGCTCATCGCGGAGGCCGCGTTCGACCTCGCCTCGCACTCGGTGTCCGCGAGTCGCCACGCCCACCTGACGGGGGCACAGGCCCGTGGCCTCGCGCGATGGACGGCCCGGATCGCGGAGGCCGGTACGACGCCGCCGGCGTGGATCCGTGACGGGGAGCGGCGCATCCCCGCGATCTCGGTCACGGGAACCAACGGCAAGTCCACCGTGACGCGCCTGATCACGCACATCCTGCTGCTGGCCGGCAGGCACGTCGGCGCCACGACGTCCGACGGGATCATGGTCGACGAACGGCTCGTCGACGCCGGCGACTGGACGGGGCCGGGCGGCGCGACCGCGGTCCTCCAGCGTGCCGACATCGATGTGGCGGTGCTCGAGACCGCACGGGGCGGCCTGGTGCTGCGCGGGGGTTGGGCGAGGACCGACCACCACCCGGACCCGTCGCCGGAGAAGCGCGCCGACAGGACGATCCCGACGGCGACGAAGAGCGTCACGACGACCACCGAGCACCGCGTACCGGCGCCGTCATCGACATCGCCAGGGTCGCAGTACAGTACCCCGCGACGCCAGCCGACGCCCGCCGCGCCGCCCGCGACGAGGACGCGGGATCCCACGCCACCACGACCAACGCCGCGGACGCCCGCGCGTGCGCCAGATCGTCATCGACGGAACAGCCACCCGATCAACGGACTGAACCCCGACGCCGCCCGCCGACGCCGCCGACGTCGCCGGACGACGCAGCAGTCGCCGACACCAGGAACACGGTCGCACCGATCAGCGACTCCCGCGAACAGCAACCGCCGCCGCCCGCCATCCCCCTGCGCCAACAGCAACCAGGAAGCCCCGCGCATGCGGGACGGAACCACGTCGACCAGGTCCACAACAGCAAGTAGTTCTGGATCGTGACCATCCATGCCACCCGGCGACATATCGTCACCACCGGAAGCCCTGCTGCACCTGCGGCACCGTCCACAGACAACTGCACCAGCCACTCGTCCGACCGCGGATCGGACGCAGCAACTTCTCCGAGACAGAGGGTCCGGGTCGGCTCCCTGACGAAGAGAGCCCCAGTGACCCCCGTCGACGACCCCATACCCAGGACCGTCGGACGCCCCCAACACCACCACCACGAACACCAGAACCACACCCCCAGCCACCAGCCCGCGCAACCCCGACGCCCGCGGCAAGGCCGACGCCGACACCGCACCCGCACGGGGTCAGCCGGCAGGGGGGCGGGGGTGCCGTGGTCGTCGCCGGGGGAATCATCGGGTTCGTCGAGGCGACGCTGCACCTTGGCGGCGACGCTCCGCGGCCCTTCGGTCGGCAGGTAGGCGCCGCCCGGCCGAGGTTTGTAGCCGACCCCGTAGAGCTTCTCGGCGGTCGGGCAGCGCACGCGCTCTCGTGGGCGGTCGACGGACGCCGGGCGCGGACCGTCTTGTCGGCGGCGCCGGATCGGGTTGCGGCAGAACTCGACAGCGGCTCCAGCACGCGCTGCCAGATGAACTCCTGACGCACGCGCGTGACGTTGCTCGGGCAGCGTCGCGCGGACTCGTCGTCGAACAGCACCTTCTCGAGCGCGTCGGCGAGCGCCGTCGTCGTCCGCTCGGGCACGACGATCGCCGAGGCGCTCCTCGCTCGACGAGCTCGGCGAAGAGTCGCCGTCCGTCGTCACGATCGGCAGGCCCGCCCAGAGGTAGTCGAGGATGCGGGTGCGGAACGAGAACGTCGTCTCGACGTGCTGAGAAGTGCGTGCTCACGCCGGCATCGGCCTCGAGCAGGTAGTTCTGCGCGCTCGTCGTAGTCGACCCACGAGTCGTTGAAGAAGACGCTTCGGTGAGCACCGAGCTCGGCCGGCGAGCGCGCGCGCCTCCGCGACGACTGCCATCTCGGGCACGCCGGGGTGCGGGTGCTTCGTGCCCAGGAAGAACAGCCGCACGTCGGGTCGCCGCGTCGCGCGAGCTCGGCGATCGCGCGGATGAGCGTCATCGGGTCGAACCAGTTGTAGAGCCCGCCGCTCCAGACGACGCACCTTGTCGTCCGCGCCGATGCCCGGGCACGACGCCCTTGAGCACGTCGCGGTGCTGCACGGGCGGCGGTCGCCGACAGCCCGAAGGGCACGACGCCGATCAGGGCTCGAAGGTCCGGGTCGCGCGAGTAGTGTGCGGGGTTGATGCGGCCCGAGCGCCGGCGAGCTGCCCGAGCCAGAAGAGGCGCTGCCGCTCGGAGGCGCACAGGAAGAAGTCGCCGCGCTGCGAGCTGGTCGTTGAGGACGTCCGTGGCGTCGAGGACCTGCGCGGTCCCACTGCTCGACGGGTCGTCGCTGCGCCCTGCTCGAGCTGCTCGAGGTGCATCGGGTCGTAGATGTCGACGACGAGGATCTTCTCGGTCGTCTCGAGCGACGGCGAACAGCGCGATCGCGTGACCCTGGAAGACGATGACGTCGGCCCATGCCTCGAGCTCGACCATCTGCCGCGGTGTCGCCGGGCGCGACGTGCACGACGTCGAAGTCCGGGTCGATCTGCGTCGAGCCCGGTCAGGCTCACGAGCGCGCACGTCGTGCTCGCCGCGAGAGCGCTCGCGCCATGTTCCAGGCGCGGATCGCGGGGCCGGCCATCTTCTCGCCGATCGGGTCGCCGGTGACGATGAGCACGCGGTGACGCGCGCCGGACCTCGAGCGACGCCGAAGCGAGTCGACGAGCTTGTCGTACCCGCGCAGGTAGTACTCGATCGTGGTAGGCGGGTGCGTCGGCATTGCCGAACAGGCGCCAGCAGCTCGCGGTCGCTCGCGGACGCGCGGACGCCTGGATCTCCGCGCGCGACTCGGCAGCGACGGGAGGTCCTCGACGAACTGGTCGATGCGCGAACACGCCGGCCACGAGCTGCTTCGGGACCGGCATCGTCGGCTCGTCGTCGCCGCCGGCTGCGGAGGTCGAACGCCGTCGGAGTCGAGGTCGCCGCGGCCGACCGCGCGACGGACGGAGAGCGGCGAGGGCGGCGGGAAGCGCGTCGGCAGAGCTGCTCCTCGCCGAGGTTCTTGTAGAGCGTGAACAGCGCGTTGCGCTCGAGCAGGTAGGTCTCGCGGAATCGCCGAGCTTGTTCATCGAGGCGTGGTGCTTGTGGAACGCCAGGGACTTCGGCTCGTAGCGAACCGCCAGCCCAGCAGGTTGAGCCGCCAGCCGAGGTCGACGTCCTCGAAGAACATGAAGTAGCGCTCGTCGAAGCCGTCGAGCTGCTCGAAGAGCGTCGCGCGCGGACGAACATGGCCGAGCCGGTGCCGAAGAGCACGTCCGTCTCGAGTCTCCTCCGGCGACCCGTGTCCGGACCCGGCGTAGCGGCTTGTAGCCCATGCCGTACCAGGTCATCGCGGAGCCGATGAAGTCGACGTGTTCGCCCTCCCAGTCGAGGACCTTGCTGGCGACGGCGCCGATGTCGCGCCTCGAGGCGAAGCTCGCGATCGCCGCGCGGATCCAACGCGGGTCGGGGCGTGCGTCGTTGTTGAGGAAGGCGACGTACTCGCCGGTGGATGTTCGCGACACCGAGGTTGCACCCACCGGCGAACCCGAGGTTGCCGCCGGACTCGACGAGGGTGAAGGGGAGGTCGGACGCCTTCAGCCGGCCGACGTGCTCCGGCCCGGAGTCGTTGTCGACGACGATGATCTCGAGCTTGTCCGCGGGCCAGTCCTGTTCGGTCAGCCCGACGATGCTCGTGAGGGTGTCGTCGGTGCCCTTGTAGTTCACGAGGACGACCGAGACGACCCCCGTCCTGCGCTCGCTCACTCGAACCCTTTCGTCTGCGTGATCCGACCCGTGCGGGCCGTCACGACCCGCGCCGTGCGGTGAACACCCTACAAGGCCGACACCGGACGCCAGCGCCGCCCCACCGCACGGTGCCGACGTCGGGGCCGGACGCTGCGGCATGATGGAGCGATGCCCGATCCCCTCTCCCCCGCGGACGACCAGGCCGCCCTCTACCGATCCATCGCCGCCGGCGACCACCGACACGGCGAACTGGGCACCGTCGCCTTCGCCGTGTCGACCGACGACGTCGACGCCGGCGCCGGTGACGTGTACGTCGCCCTCGGACTCGCCAAGTACCTCGAACGGCTCGGCTGGGGGGTGCAGCTGTGGCCGATCGACCGGTGGGACACCCACGTCCCGGACGACGTCGACGTCGTCGTCTCGATGATCGAGTCGTTCGTCCCCGGCCTCCTGCCGCGTCACACCGCGCTGGTCGGCTGGGTGCGCAACTGGACCGACGTCTGGGCGGAGCTGCCCTACCTGGACGAGTTCGACGCGATCTGGGCCTCGTCGACCGCGGCCAGGGACCGCATCGCCGAGCGGTACGACGGCGCCGTGCACCTGCTGCCGATCGGCGTCGACCCCGAGCTCTTCAGCGGGGACGACCAGGGGTCCTCGCCCATCGACGTCGTGACGACGGTCAACTTCTGGGGTGCGGAACGCCTCGGCACGACCGCGCTCGACGAACTCGCCGAGCAGCGCGAGGTCGTCTGGTACGGCGCGAACCAGGAACACCTCGTGCGCTCGGAGCGGATCGACCACCGGGGCACGCGTCGTTCTTCGACCTGCCCGCCGTGTACGCCGCCGCGCGCGTGGTGGTCGACGACGTGATCCCGCCGGCCCGTGCCTACGCCACGCACAACTCGCGGCTGTTCGAGGGGCTCGCTTCCGGGTCCCTCGTCGTGACGAACTGCGCCGAGGGCCTCGAGGAGCTGGGGCTCGGTGACCTCCCCACGTACCACGACGGCCCGTCCCTCGTGCTCGCCGCCGCCGAGACCGACGGCGCCCTGGTCGAGCGACTGCGCGGGGTCGTGCTCGAGCGGCACACCTACGCGTCACGCGCCGCCTCAGCCGACGCCGACCTGCGGCAGGCGGTGGCGCGACGCCGGGGCCTCCCGGGGCCGGACCGCGGACCGTTCCTGATCTGGGCGGCGCACATGCGCGAGCGACTGCGTCAGACCGAACAGGAACGCGACGTCCACCTCGCCGGTGTGCACGACATCAACGAGCGGCTCGTCGCATCCGTCGCCGACGCGCAGCGGAACGCCGCCGAGACCGCCGCCGCCCGAGCCGAGGTCGACGCACTGCGGGCTGAACGCGACCGCCTGGCCGTCCGGCTCGACCAGGTCACCCGCAGCCGCACCTACCGGCTCGCCGAACGGGTCGCGAAGGCCATGCACCGTCGCTGACCGGGCCACGCCGAGCAGGACACGACGAAGGGGCACCGCCGCGGCGGTGCCCCTTCGTCGTGTCCCGTTCGACTACCGGACGGTCACCGCGTTGCAGACCGCGGTGTTGGAACCCGCACCGACGTTGATGGCGTACATGCAGACCTGGTGCTTGCCGGCCGAGAAGCCCGACAGTGTCTGGTTGAACTGGTGGTTCGCCCCGTAACCGGTGCCGAAGACGGTCACGAGCGACGCCTTCGCTGCCCCGGCCGGGATGCTCGACGCGCCGACGCCGTCGACGTAGGTGTCGATGCGGACGGGAGCAGCGGTGTCCGGGTCGAGTGCCCAACCGCGCAACGTGACCGTGCCCGCCGTGCGCGAGGAGACCTCGTCGACGTTGAAGGTCGGCGAGCCGGTGAGCATCGCGACGGTTCGGCAGGTGGTCGTGTCCGCCCCGCCGCCGACGTTCGTGACGGTGGAGCAGACCGTGTGACGCCCCGGCCCGACGTTCGGGATCACCTGGGTGAACTGGTGGGTGGCGCCGTACCCGGGGAACGCCGTTGCGAGCGAGGACTTCGCGACGTTCGCCGTGACCGCCCCGGCGGCCGCGCCGTCGACCGTGAAGGAGACCCGCACGGGGTCGACCACGTCCGGGTCGATGGCCCATCCGCGAACGGTGACGGTGCCGATCGCCGTGGCGCTGGCCTGGTCGATGGACATGTTCGGCGATCCGGTCGGCTGTGCCACGGTCCGGCAGGTCCTCGTGGCGGGGTTCCCGCCGGAGGCGTCGTTCGCGACGATGCAGAGCTCGTGCGGCACGGACGGCGCGAGACCCGTCACCCCGACGCTGAACGCGTGGCCGGCGCCGTACCCCGGGAACGCGCTCGCCAGCGAGGACTTCGCCACGTCTGCCTTCCGACTGGCGACCTTGCGACCGTCGACGAGGACGTCGACGGTGACCGCAGCAACGGTGTCCGGGTCGATCGACCAACCGCGCACGCTCATGGCGCCCGGGGACCGGGACACCGCCTGGTCGATCGTCAGCATCGGCGACCCGCTCTGGCGCGTGAACGACTGGCACCCGAGCTGGGCGTCCGACCCGCTGCCGGCCTTGTTCACCGCGACCACGCAGAGCTGGTGGGTGCCGGCTGCCACGCCGCTGATCGTCCCCGAGTACTGGTGTGCGTCGCCGAACCCCGGCTTGGCGGCGTTCAGCCCGCTCTTGGTCGCCTTCGCGGTCCAGGTGGCCTTCGTGACGCCGTCGATCTGCACGCGGACCGACACGGCGGCGGTGGTGTCGGGGTCGATCGCCCAGCCCCGCACGGACACGGTGTCCACGGCCGTGGTCACGCGGTCGATGACACCGATCGGGCTCCCGCCCTCCACCGTGAAGTCGGCGCACTGGAACTGCGCGTTCGACCCCGCACCGACGTTGATGCCCCAGGCGCAGACCTGGTGGCGCCCGGCCTGCAGTCCGGTCACCGTCGCCGAGAAGCCGTGCGCCGTGTTGTTCGCGCCGAGGGAGCCGGCGAGCGACGGCATCGCGATGTTCGCGGTCGTGCTGGCAGCGCCCTTGCCGTCGACGTACAGATCGGTCCGGATCGCGCCGGTGGAGTCCGGGTCGACCGCCCAGCCGGTGATGACGGCCTGCTGGTACCCGGTCGTCACGCCGGTGATGGCGCCCGTCGGCGATCCGCCCCCGGTCGTCGAGCCGAACCAGTCGGTGTACATGCGCCAGAAGTTCCGGTTGCCGTACGCCGAGCAGCCGTCACCGGTGCCGTAGAGGTTGTTCATCGCGGCCTGGTTCGGCACGTACGGCGTGTAGATGTACAGCGCGGCGGTGGCCTGGTTCTGGATGTAGACCTGCTTCGTGCCGCACGACGCGCTCGGGTTGTAGAGGATCGTGTTCGTGCGCCCCGCCTGGTAGCCCCACGAGTTCGGCGATGCCTTGTAGCGCTGGAACTGCAGGCCGGCCGCGTAGACCTGGGCGAAGAAGCCGTTGTAGGCCGGGTCGCACGGTGCCGTGTCCGGGCAGGCGAAGCCCGTGGCGTGGCGTGTACTTGTACGAGCTCGGGGCGCTCGAGGTGATGAGCCCCTGCTCCTTCTCGAGCAGCACGAGCAGCACCTTCTGGCTGATGTTGCACGCGCGGGCGACGCCGTCGATGATCTGCGCCCCCGTCATCGTCCCGCCGCCGATGGCGCTGCACCGACCGGCGACGGCGCCGATGGCACGGGTGTTCTGCGTGTAGTTCCGCAGGCACGCGGGCCCCGAGCCGGACCGGCAGGTCGGGACCTTCTGGTCGAGGAAGTACTGCACCTGCGCCGCGGTCAACGCGTTCGCGTTGTAGAAGTTCGCGTCGCTGATGATGTTGCCAGGGTCGAAGCCGCTCGCGGTCGCCGCGCTGGCGGGCTGGTCGTCGGTGACCACGGTGAACGCGCTGAGCGCCGCGGCGACGGCCACGACCGCCGTCAGCATCGCGATCCAGGCGCGCGGCCGGCGGCGCGAGGTGGCTGCAGCCGGGCGGATGTCGGACGGGACGTTCACGGGATCTCCACAGTCGTCGTGGTCGAGGTGACGGACTTGCCGCCGAGGGCGTAGCGGAGCGCCACGGTCCAGGTGCCGGTGCCCAGCTGGGCGCGCGGGAACGCGACCTGCGCGCAGTTGACGCTCGTGTTCGCGACGGACGTCTCGCTCTGCTGCGTGCGCGTGGTGCCGCCCATGGTGGCGGTGAACGTGCAGGTGCCCCCGGTGTCGGTCGCGCCGCTGACGATGCCGGACGCCTGCAGGGTCTGCGAGCCCGTGTCCCACCCGGCGTACGTGACGAGGGCGGTGGCCGGGAAGTCCGACGGCGGCGCCTCGGACGGGTCGTCGGCTGGCGTCTCGCTCGGGATCGGCACGGTGGTGTCGCCGCCGTCCCCTCCGGACGCGCCGGGACCGGTCGACGCCGGTGCCGACGGTGCGGCCGTCGTCGACGCCGACGCCGACGCCGAGGCGCTGGCGGACGCGCTCCGGGTCGGGGACGCGGTGGGACGGTCCCCGCCGTCGCCCGACGAACAGGCGGTGAGCACGAGGACCACCACGGTGCCCAGACCGAGGAGGGAAGAGGTTGCTGCAGTGCGACGCACGGGTGCCGTTCTTGGTGAGGAGCGGTGGACACAGGGCTTCGGGTGTGACCAGTGTGACAAGAGAGAACGTCGGAGGGAAGACGAAAACCGTCCCGGACCGGGTTTGGCCCCCGCACCGGGGGCACGGCTCGTCCGGGTGACGCACGGCTACACTGTCCAGGTCCTGCCCCCGGAACGAAGAGTGTGATGGTCGACAACAACCGCATGCAGCAGCTCGCGGCGGAGCCCCTCGTCGTGGTCGGTGCCCCGTCGAGCGCGATCCGTGGCACCTGGCGTGAACTGCGCGACGTGTTCCACCAGCGCGAGATGCTCGGCATGCTGATCCGCCGTGACCTCAAGGCCCGGTACAAGGACTCGGCGCTCGGGTTCTTCTGGACGCTCGTCGCGCCCGCTCACCCAGCTCGCTGATCTACTACTTCGTCGATCGGCCAGATCCTCAGGGCCGCGAAGGGCATCCCCAACTTCGCGATCTACGTCTTCGCCGGCCTGACCGCGTGGACGCTGTTCAGCGAGATCGTCGCCGGCGGCACCGGCGTCGATCGTCGGCAACGCGGGCTCGATCAAGAAGGTCTACCTTCCGCGCGAGGTGTTCCCGCTCGCGAGCGTCGGGGCGGCGCTGTTCAACTTCGCGATCCAGTTCGTGCATCCTCATCGCCGCCAGCTCGTCCTCGGCGCAGTTCCCGCTGCACTGGCGAGCTCTGGTCTACCTGTCCCGTCATCTGCTCGTGATCCTGGTGTACGGCACGGCGCTCGGCGCTGCTGCTCTCGGCGCTCAACGTCTACCTGCGCGACGTCCAGTATCTCGTCGAGGTCGGCCTGATGGTGCTGTTCTGGGCGCTCGCCGATCGTCTACTCGTAGCTCGATGGTCGTCGACCGACCTCGATCGCCGGCTGGCTGCTCGCAGATCTACACTGACAACCCGCTGACGCTCGCCGTGCTCGGCTTCCAGCACGCCATTCTGGGCTGCGCGGCGCCGGCGACCGTCGACTAGCCCGGACCACCTGGTGCTTGCGGCTGCTCATCGCCGTTCGTCGTCGGCCTCGTTCTGCCTCGTCGGTTCAGCCAGCGCGTCTTCTCGCGCCTGCAGGGCAACTTCGCGCAGGAGCTCTGATGGCATGACCCGACGCCGTCGACGACCCTCGCCGGCGACGCCCCGAGGTCGTCGTCAGCGACGTCTCGCAAGCGCTTCATCGTGCGCAAGGACAAGTCGCTCAAGGAGCGCATCGTCAACGCTCGGCCGCGCCGGCCGCCACACCGTGAGGACTTCTGGGCCCTCGCGCGACGTCACCGTCGACGATCACGGCCGGCGCGACCGTCGGGCTGATCGGCCACAACGGCTCCGGCAAGTAGCACCCTGCTCAAGGTGATCGGCGGCATCATCCAGCCGACGTCCGGCACGCGTCGAGCCGCCGCGGCCGACTGGCCGCGCTGCTCGAGCTCGGCGCGGGCTTCCACCCCGACCTCACCGGCCGCGAGAACGTCTTCCTCAACGCGCGCGATCCTCGGCCTGACGCGCAAGCAGACCGAGGAGCACTTCGACGACATCGTCGACGTTCTCGGGCATCGGCGACTTCATCGACACCCAGGTGAAGTTCTACTCGTCGGGCATGTACGTGCGGCTCGCGTTCGCGGTCGCGGTGCACGTCGACCCCGACATCCTGCTCGTCGACGAGGTGCTGGCCGTCGGCGACGAGGCGTTCCAGCGCAAGTGCCTCGACAAGATCCGCACGTTCCAGGAGGAGGGCAAGACGATCGTCATCGTCACGCACTCCCTCGGCCAGGTGCAGGAGATGTGCGACCGCGTCGTCCTGCTCAACAAGGGCAAGGTGCTGCACGACGGCGATCCGGTCGCCGCGGTCAGCATGTTCCGCGACGTGCTCGAGGAGCGTCGGCACGGCGAGCTCAGCCAGGACGTCGCCGTCGGTCGTGGCACGGTCCTCGGCGCCACCGTCCACGTGGACGGCAAGCAGCACGGCGAGGGCGTACGCCCTGGCGACGACCTGATCGTCGACATGGAGTTCGAGCACCTCGACCGCGTCGAGGACTGGGAAGCCGCGGTGCAGGTCAACAACACCGCCGGCCAGGTCGTCTTCGGCACCACCACCGGCATCATGGGCGTCACCCTCGAGCCCTTGCACGGTCGGCGCAAGCTCCGGATCCGCATCGCCGACACCGCGTTCGGCACCGGCAAGTACTTCATCAACGTCTCGATGATGGACTCGGCCGGTCGGCACCTGCACGACCTGCCGGAGTGCGACTCGTTCGAGGTCGCGCCCTTCGGCAACGCGGTCGGCACCGTCTACGCCGAGCCCTCGCTCGAGGACGTCGACTGACCCGCACCGCGGTCGTCGTCGTCAACTGGAACCACGCCGACCTGACCGTCCGGGCCGTCCGGGCCGTCCTCGCCGACCCCGCGGCCGACCAGGTCGTCGTCGTCGACAACGGCTCCGACGACGACTCCGTGGCCGTCCTGCGCGCCGAGGTCCCGGACGCCACGCTCGTCGTCCGCGACCACAACGGCGGCTTCGCAGCGGGGGCGAACGCCGGCATCCGGGCGACCGGAGCGGACGTCGTCGTGCTCCTCAACAACGACGCCGTCCCCGCACCCGGTTTCGTCGGCGCGCTCCGCGACCACCTGGCCGGCGCAGCGCCCGAGGTCGCCGCCGTGACGGGCCGCATCGTGCTCGCCGGACGCTGGACGGCCCTCCCGTCCGGTGCCGTGGCGCGTCCGGACCAGCGCACGCTGCGCGCCCACGACGGCCGTCTCTGGACCCCGTCGCCGGAGGGCGAGGCCCGCCTCAACTCGACCGGCGTCCGCGTCGACCGGGTCGGCAACGGCGCCGACCGTGACTGGCTCGCGCCGGTGTCGACGTCGGCGGACGTCCGGGTCTTCGGGTTCTCGGGCGGTGCCAGCGCACTGCGTCGCGCGGCCCTGGAGGACGTCGGCCTGCTCGACGAGAGCCTGTTCATGTACTACGAGGACACCGAGCTCGCCTGGCGCCTCGCCCGGCGCGGATGGCGTGTCGAGCACGCGGCCGACGCCGTCGTCGAGCACGACCACTCCGCCTCGTCGGGGGTGCAGAGCGACCTGTTCGTGTCGCGGAACGCCCGCAACCGGCTGGTCGTCGCCCTGTGGCACGCACCGTGGCCGACCGTGGCGCGCGCCGCCGTCCGGACAGCCGGCCGCGGCGTGCGGGGAGCGCTGACGCGGTCGAGCCGACGGGAGGCCCGGCTCGTCCTGGGTGCGCTGGTCGACGTCCTGACGCACCTCCCCCACCACCTGCTGCGCCGGCGCACCGAGACGGCGCGCGCCGTCGTCCCCCGCGACCGGGTGGACACGGGGGCATGAGCGACCCGCGATACGCTGGACCGTCATCCGTCGACGGCCTCGGCCGAAAGGAACACCGCGTGCCGCAGCTCACCGTCCTGGTCGACGGGACCGCCGTGCCGCGGGCCCTCGGCGGTGTCGGCCGGTACCTCGAGGGCGTCGTCGCGCACCTGGCCGGGGCCGACCCCGCGGCCGCCGTGCACCTCGTCGTGCGCCGTGAGCACGTCGAGCACTTCCGACGGATCGCTCCCGACGTCACCGTGCACGTCGCACCGACGTGGGTGCGCTCGGTCCCGCTGCGCTTCCTCTGGGAGCAGACGGGCCTGGTGCTGCTGGCCCGTCGACTGCACGTCCGGGTGCTGCACTCGCCGCACTACACGTTCCCGTTCGCCTGGCGCGGCGGCTCCGTCGTCACGCTGCACGACGCGACGTTCTTCTCGAACCCCGAGTGGCACTCGCGGCGCAAGCGCACGTTCTTCACCTGGTGGAGCCGCCGTGCGCTGCGCAGTCGCCCGGTGGTGATCGTGCCGAGCGTCGCCACCCGCACCGAGGTCGCCCGTGCCGTCGGGGACGTCCGCGCCGACGTCCGGGTGGCCCACCTCGGTGTCGACCGCGGGGTCTTCCACGAGCCGACACCCGACCAGGTCGCCGACGCCCGCGTCGCGGCCGGCCTGCCGGACGACGCCGAGTGGATCGCGTTCCTCGGCACCATCGAACCGCGCAAGAACGTCGGCGCGCTCCTCGACGCGTACCGCTCCGTCCGCACCGAGCGATCCGCCGCCGGCCGGGACACACCGTGGCTCGTGCTCTCCGGCGCGCGCGGCTGGGACACCGAGGCGATCGCTGCCCTCGACGCGCTGCGGGACGACGACCGCGTGGTCGAGGCCGGCTACCTGCCGCTCGAGGACCTCGCGGGGTTCCTCGGTGGTGCCGAGGTCGTGGTCTACCCGAGCCTCGGCGAGGGCTTCGGGCTGCCCGTCGTCGAGGCGATGGCCGCCGGGGCCTGCGTGCTGACCACCCCCCGGCTCTCCCTGCCCGAGGTCGGCGGGGACGCGGCGGTCTACACCGAGCCCGACGCGCGGTCGTTGGCCGACGCCCTCGCAGCGCTCCTCGACGACCCCGACCGCCGTGACGACCACCGTGGGCGGGCACTCCGTCGTGCGGGCGACTTCAGCTGGGACGCCACCGCCCGCATCCACGCCGACGTCTACGCCGAGGTCGCACGATGAGCCTCGCCCGCGTGGTCGTCCTGACGGTCACCTACAACACCGGTGAGACCATCCGGCCGTTCCTCGAGAGCGTCGCGCGGGCGTCCGTCACACCGCTGCCCGTCGTGATCGCCGACAACGGCTCAGACGACCTCGACGCACTCCGCGCCATCGCGGACACGCACGGCGCGACCGTCGTGTCGTCCGGGGCGAACCGCGGGTACGGCGGCGGGATCGACGCCGCGTTCGCCGCGCTCGACGACGTCCTGCCCGATGCCGTGCCCGAGTTCGTCCTGGTGACGAACCCGGACGTGGTCTTCCACGACGGCGCGGTGGACGAGCTCGTCGCGGCGGCCGACCGGCTCCCCCGCGGCGGCTCCTTCGGACCGCAGATCCTCGACGACCAGGGCGACACCTACCCGTCCGCCCGGCAGCTGCCGTCGCTGCGGACCGGCCTCGGCCACGCGGCGTTCTCGCGCTTCTGGCCCGCCAACCCGTGGAGCCAGCGGTACTGGTCCACCACCCTGGTCGAGGAACGGACCGCGGGGTGGCTCTCCGGCGCGTGCTTCCTGATCCGCACGTCGGTGTTCCGCGAACTCGACGGGTTCGACGAGTCGTACTTCATGTACTTCGAGGACGTCGACCTCGGGCAGCGCGTCGGCGAGTCCGGACGGGACAACGTGTACGTCCCGACCGCGACCGTCGTGCACACCGGGGCACACTCGACCTCGTCGAACCGCCGCCGCATGGAGGTCGAGCACCACCGCAGCGCCTACCGCTTCCTGTCGCGCAAGTACCGCTCCTGGTGGCTGTGGCCGCTGCGCCTCGTGCTGCACGCGGGGCTGAGCGCACGCGCTCGGTGGGTCACCCGGAAGTGACGCGGCTCACCCCCGATTCCTGAGCATCCGTTCACATCCGGTACCGTGGCGGGTCGATGACCCTCCGTGACGCGCCGCCCCAGACACCGACCCCGCAGTCCTCCCCGGAACCGCGAGGTGACGGCACGACCGACCAGGAGGGGCCCCGTCGGCGCCGCCGTGTCACCGTGGCCGTCGTCGGCAACGCGGTCCTCATCGCCGTGGTGACGGTCCTGACCGCCTCGGTCGCGTACCGGACCCGGCTGCTCACGACGAACATCGACGGCCTGTCGATGATGTCGATCGCCCGGCAGTACGCCGAGGGCGACGTCGCCGACGCGGTGAACGGCTACTGGTCGCCCCTGGTCTCGTGGCTGATGGCGCCGGTCATCGCCGCCGGAGCCGAGCTGACGTCCGCGTACATGGTCGTGAACGTCGCGACGGTGGTCGCGATCCTCGTCCTCAGCGCAGCGCTCGTGCTGCATGGCACGCGCAGTGGGTGGCTCGCCGCGTGGGTGAACGCCACGACCGGGGCACTGCTGCTGGCGAACGTCACGAGGCAGACGCCCGACCTGCTCGTGGTGCTGTGGTTCCTGCTCTTCGTCTGGGCACTCGTCGTCGCGGACCGCGCCTGGGACGGCACGCGTCGGGCGATGGTCGCTGCCGGGGTCGCACTCGGTGCGGCGTGCGCGTTCGGCTACGTCGCCAAGCTCTACACGGTGCCCGTGTTCCTGGGCGTGCTGGCGGTCTGGCTCGCACTGCGGTGGGGGCGCCGCGGGGTGCTCCGCCGGCCGCGGCAGCTGCTGCTCCCCGGGGTGGCCGTCGGCACCCTCGTCCTGCTCGCGGCGCCATGGGTCGTGGCACTGTCGGTCAAGTACGACGGCCCCACGATCGGCAGCTCGTTCGGTGTGAACATCGCGAGCAAGTTCGACTCCTCCGCCGCGGCGCCGACCGACGGCGACTACGTCGTGCCGACGCCGCCCAACGACTCCGCCGTGAGTCCGGCCGAGGACCGCACCCCGGCGGTGTACGACGGCAACACCCTGTCCGCACCGCGGACGAACGGCAGCAGCGCGGACACGGGGATCGACGACCCGACTGAGGACGTCGACGCCGCGGTCGACACCGGCATCGTCGACGCGCTCGGCTACTACGTGTCCGAGCGCGTCGCCGCGTTCCCCTTCTACCTGACCCGCATCGCCTCGTTCGCCGCGTTCGCGGCCCCGATCGGCGTCGTCTTCGCCGCTGCGGCCGTCGCCGGCGTCGTGCGCTTCCGCGACCACCCGGCAGCCGTGCTCGTCGCGGTCGGGACGGGCGTCTACGCGCTCGGGTACGCGGGCATCACCTCGGCGTCGTCGGGTGGGGGCAACGCGCGGTACTACTACCCGGTGCTCGTCGGCACGCTGCTCATGGCGGCAGCCCTGCTCCCCCGGGTCTGGCGCCGGCTGGACCCCGGACGCTGGGTCCGGCGGTCACTCGTGGTTCTCGCCTGTCTGACCGTGGTCACCGCGTCGTGGACCCAGAACGTCCTCGGGCAGGCCGCGCCGTTCACGACCGTCGGCTCGGGTGCGGGCGGTGCTCCCGCGTTCGACGTCCTCGGGCCGACCGCGACCTCCGACGACGACACCCTGATCGACGCGCTCGACGCCGCGGACGCCATTCCCGCCGGATCGAGGATCATCGGGGACAACGCGCGCGAGACCGTGAGCATCGCCTGGCGCACCGGAGCCCAGGCGTACGGCAAGTCCGAGCAGCAGTACGACTGGCAGGACCCGTCGTTCGTGGCACTCCTTCAGGACGCGGAGATCGACCTGTTCCTGCACTTCGCCGATGCGGGCAGCCCGCAGCCGGACTACACCGCGGCCGGCACGCTCCGGGCCTCCGTCGAGGCGCTCAGCACCTGCAGCCACGACTCGTCCGGCGGTGAGCCGGTGCCCTGCCGCATCGACGTGGTCGACATCGCCGGCTGACCCGCGTCAGCCTCGATGCAGCCGCACCCGTTCCGCACGGGCGGCGTCGAGCAGCACCCGCGCCCGGGCGTCGAAGGAGTGCTCGCGCGCCGATCCGCGCGCGACGGCCATGCGTTCCTCCGCGCCTCGGCCACGCGTGCGCCGGACCGAGGAGCTCGCGAGCCGGTGCCGGCCGTCCGCGACGGCGAGCGTCGGGACGTCGAGCACGTCGGACAGCCCCGCGACCGGGTCGGTCACCACGACGCCTCCGGCGGCGAGGACGTCGAAGACCCGGTTCGACACGAACCCGCCGGCGGCCATGTCCGGCCAGTGGTCGTTGAGCACGACCCGGGCGGATGCGTAGGCCGCGGCGACCCGAGCGCGGTCGAGGAACGGTTCACCCACGGCCTCCGGTGGCACCGACCCGGCCCACCCGGGCCCGTGCACCGTCAGGTCGACCCCGAGCGCCACAGCGTCCGACACCAGCGGCCGGTCGACACCCCGGGTCGAGCCCGACGAAGACCACCCGCCCGACGTCGGCACCGTCGGGTTCCGCGGCGGACGGACGGAAGACGGTCGGGTCGGTCGCCTGCAGCAGGGTCCGCACCGGCACGCCCGCTCTCCGCGCGGCGGCGTCCGCCCACACCGGACCGGCCGCGAACACGGCGTCGAACGAGCGCAGCTCGGTGTCGGCCACGTCGTCCGGGTGGCTGATCACCCACAGCAGGTTGACCGACGCCGGGTTCGGCGGCACGCGGTCGAGCCCGCGGATCACGAGCGTGACGTCGTCGGCGGCGTCGTCGTCGCGCACGTGGGCGTCGCGCCGGTCGATCCGGACGTGCTGTCCGAGCCGCTCGAGTGCGGCGGCCAGCTCGGCCGCGAAGTGCACGTCGCCCCAGCCGTCCCCGTCCGGCCCGGCGGGCGCGGCGGTCTTCAGGGACCATGCGAGCGCCTCGCCGTCGCGACGAGCTCCGCCCGGCGCGACGGTGCGCGCGCCCCACGGGGGCAGCGGTGGGCCCGCCGTGACCACACCGTCACCGTCGACCGGACGGTCACGCCACGCCGAGGAGGCGTCGACGGTCGCGGCGTCGATCGTGCGCCCGGCCTCGGCCGACCGGCCGACGGTCCAGACGACGCGCACGGGTCCGTCGATCCGGTCGGCGGCGGCGCGGGTCCAGGCGGTCAGCGTCATGCGCTCGTCCGGGAGGCCCGGTGCCGGCACCAGCGCGGCCCGCGGCATCGCGATCACCGGCTGGTCCGCCGCGAAGACCTCGTCGGTCGGGATCGTGTCCGCGAACGCGGCACGCTCGGCGAGCGGCCGGTCGACCGGCGGTCCGTCGCGACTGCCGTCGTCGGTCCAGGGCAGGGCACCGGGACGCAGCAGGAGCGCACCGTTCCGCTGTGCGCCGTCCGCCATCCGCACGCGCGCCTGCACCACACCGGCCACGCCCGCCTCGGCGAGCACCTGGAGGTCCTGGTCGGTCACGCCGACGGTCGAGTCGACGACCACGAGCACGCGTCCGACGCCGGCGGCGACCCCGGCGTTGATCGCCGACGCGATGCCGTCCACGGGGTCCGGGCGGACCCACGGCACCCCGCGCTGCTGCTCCCCCACCGGTGACGCGTCCGCGACGTACGCGACCGCGCGGACGTCGGCGTCGCTGCCGAAGGCCTGCCGCGCCGACGCGACCGCGAGCGGCACCGTCTCGTGCCGGTCCGAACGGCTGACGACCACGACCGTCACACGACGGTCCGGCTGCGGCAGGTCGCCGTCCCAGCCGGCCACGGGAACGGGCGACGCCGCCGTCGCCGACGCGGGACGGGCCTCCTGGTCGGAGCCCGTCGCGTCGTGACGGCGGCGTCGGAACAGGGCCACCTGCGGGTCAGCTCGCGAGCAGCTGCTGCAGGTAGACGCCGTAGCCGCTCTTCGCGAGCGGCGCGGCGAGCGCCGCGAGCTGCGTCGTCGTCGATCCAGCCGGCGCGCCAGGCGATCTCCTCGATGCAGCCGATCTTGAAGCCCTGCCGGTCCTCGATGACCCGCACGTACTCGGACGCCTGCATCATCGACTCGAAGGTGCCGGTGTCGAGCCAGGCGGTGCCGCGGTCGAGCACCTGCACCTGCAGGTCGCCCGCGCTCGAGGTAGCGCTCGTTGACCGTCGAGATCTCGAGCTCGCCGCGCGCGCTCGGGCTCGATCGTCTTCGCGATCTCGACGACGGCGTTGTCGTAGAAGTACAGGCCGGGCACCGCGTAGTTGCTCTTCGGGTCGCGCGGGCTTCTCCTCGATGGAGACCGCCGTGAAGTCGTCGTCGAACTCGACGACGCCGTAGGCCTGCGGGTTCGGCCACGTGGTACGCGAAGATCGAGCGCGCCCTCGATGTCGGTGTTGCTTCGCAGGCTCGTGCCGAGGCCGGCGCCGTGGAAGATGTTGTCGCCGAGCACGAGCGCGACGCTGCTCGTCGCCGATGAACTCCTCGCCGATGATGAAGGCCTGCGCGAGGCCGTCGGGCGACGGCTGCACGGCGTACTCGATGTCGCATGCCGAGCTCGACGCCGTCGCCGAGCAGCGCGCCGGAACTGCGTCGTTGTACTCGGGCGTCGTGATGATCAGGACCTCGCGGATGCCGGCCATCATCAGCGTCGACAGCGGGTAGTAGATCATCGGCTTGTCGTAGATCGGCATGAGCTGCTTCGAGATGCCCTTGGTGATCGGCCAGAGCCGCGTGCCGGAACCGCCGGCGAGGATGATGCCGCGTTCATCAGGTCTCCTTACTCGTTCGTCCGGAGCGACTCGGTAGTAGGCCGACGCACTCGTCGCACGTCGGGCAGGAGGCCCTGCTCGGCGGCCTCGGCGAGGGTCGGCGCCTCGGTGTCCTTCGGCGACAGCAGCGGCTCGCCGACGCCGTCGGGAACGCGCAGGCCGATCGGTCGGGGTCGAGCGGGCTGATGCCGTGCTCGCGCTCGGGGTTGTAGACGTCGCTGACCAGGTAGCTGACGGTCGCGTCGTCGGTCGAGCGCGACGAACGCGTGCCCGAGGCCCTCGGACGAGGTAGACGGCGCGGCGGTCGACGTCGTCGAGCAGCACCGAGTCCCACTGGCCGAAGGTCGGCGAGCCGACGCGGATGTCGATGACGTAGTCGATGAACGCGCCCCGCGCGGCCGTGACGTACTTCGCCTGGCTCGGCGGCGACGACCGCGAAGTGGATGCCGCGCACGACGCCGCGCGCCGAGACCGACATGTTCGCCTGCCGGAGGTCGAGCGGGTGGCCGACCGTCGTCTTCGAGCACGTCGGAGCGGTACGGCCTCGAGGAAGACTCCTCGGTCGTCGCCGTGCTGCGACGGGCGTGAACTCCCACGCGCCTGGGATCTTCAGTTCGCGGATCTGCACCGAGGAAGCCTAGCAAGGACCCACCCCGGTGGGGAGGCGATCACCCCCAGTAGGGCAAGAAGGAGTTGTAGAAGTGCAGGTCGAGCACGGCGAGACCCGCCACGGAGGCAACCGCGGCGCCGACGAAGACGAACGTGCGGATGCCGCGGGTCGACACCAGCCGGCCGCCCAGGAAGAGCAGCACCACGGCGGGGAGGACCGGCAGGAAGTACCGCCCCTGCACCCCCTGCAGCACCATGCCGTGGGTGGGCGTGTAGTAGATGTACAGCGCGAGGCAGACGGCGCCCACGACGAACACCGCACCGGCCCCCATCGCGATCCGCCAGAGCACCGAGCGGCGCAGCCGCAGGACCGCCGTGCGCTCGTGTGGCTCCACGGTCAGCAGTGCGACCACGACCACGACCACGAGCAGAACGACGAACAGGATGGGCAGCGGCGTCCGGAGCCACGAGAAGGACCCGAACAGGCCGCGCCAGAGCTCGCCCTTCTGGTCCGTGAGACCGGTGGGGTAGTCCAGCACCAGCGAACGGAACGCCGCCTTGAGGAACGCAAGGGGATGCGCGATCACCCAGGCCTTCTGCTCGGCCGGGTCGTTCAGCGGGTTGACGCCCTTGGTGATGAACGACGTCACGGACAGCCACCCGAGGGTCGACACCGCCGCGACAACGATCACCGCTGCGGCGCTGAGCAGGGGCTTGAGCTTCCGAGCCGCCGGGTTCAGCGCCGGGATCACGGCGGCGATGACCGCGAGCGGGGCGTAGGTCGGCTTGACCAGAGCGATCCCGACGAAGAGCAGGCCGAGCAGACACCATCGCCACCAGCCGGGCGCGCCCTCACGGAGCCCCCACCGGAGGACGAGCGCCGTCGCGAGCACGCAGAGGCCGATCGTCACCCCGTCCGCGCTGAAGGCCCCCGCCTGCGAGATCACCGACGGGAACAGGCCCACCGCGAAGAACGCGAGCCGTCCCACTGGCGTCAGGCGTGCCGCGAGCAGGAGCAGCCCGGCGACCACCACGAGGCCGAACGCCCGACCGAGTTCGAGGGTCGCGAGGACTCCCAGGTCGAGTCCCTCCCCCACCCAGATGGCGGCCGCCTGTGGCACGTACGCCACGGGGGCGTACTGCGCGGTGTTCGTGAAGTCGAGGAACCGGAGGTGGTCACCGGGCTTGATCGACGCGAGCTCGGACCAGTCCAGGTCACGGAAGTCCGGGGAGTCGAGGAAGCCGCTCCGGAAGTGGGCGCCCTCGAACAGCTCGGGCCAGCCGGCCGGGATCATGCCGCCGATCGAACCCTCGCTCGATCCGGGCTGCCCGTCGGCGACCTCGGACACCAGACCGCCGTGCGCCACCTGCCACGCCCGGTACACGTGCGTGGGCTCGTCCGGGTTGAGACCCGGCGGCGTGATCGCGATGAACGCCGCACCACCGAGGAGGAACACGAGCGCGAAGGCGATGAACTGCCAGGAGGAGTGCAGGCGTGACCGGCGACGCGACGCGTGCGCGGTCGGGGTGAGCGGCCCAGCCGACGCGGCCACCGGGGACGCCGCGGTGTCGCTTCCCGATCGCGGGGCGTGGACGGCGGTGCTGTCAGTGTCCGTGGTCGGGACGCGATCCTCCGCCGCGATCCGCGCCGTCTGCTGTGTCTCCGCGGCGTTGACCGACTCCGTCACCATGTCCCCCTCGGGCCGTCTGATCTCGTGGCCGGTTCCCTCGACCGCCACGAAGACCCTAGACGATCACGTGTCCGACCCGAGACCGAGGGCGCCCTCCCACGCGCGGTCCGAGCCGATGAGCCGGTGCGCACGGACGTACTCGTCGGCCTGCGGTCGCGAGCCGGTCTGCACCGCGGCGACCACCGCCTCCCGCCAGGCAGCCGTGGTGTTCGGGACGACCGCCGCCAGGTCGGCGTGACGACGGTACGGGCCGACGTCGGACAGCACGACCGGCAGCCCGAGGAGCGTGTACTCGACGAACTTCAGGTCGCTCTTGGCGTGGTTGAACGGTTCGTCGACGAGCGGTGCGACGGCGGCGTCCCAGCGCGCGGCGTGCCCGCGGAGCCAGCGGACGAAGGCGGGGTAGTGCCCGGCGCTGTCCGGGACGGGGAGGTCGTCGTACCAGTCCTCGACGTCCTCGGTGACCCCGACGACCTCGAGTCGGAGCGGCCGGCCGTCCGGCGCGACCAGCCCGTCGAAGACCGGGCGCAGCAGGGCGAGGTCGGCACCGTGGGTGCGGGACCCGGCGTAGAGGACGCGGTGCGGTGTCTCCACCGGCAGGGCATCTGCCGGTGTGTCTGCCGGTGCATCGGTGCTCGCGGGTGCGTCCGTCGCGATCGGCGAGGTCCACAGTCGCGGGTCGACCTGGTTCTCGACGACGAGGGGGGTGCCGCCGACACGCCGGACCGCCTCGGCGAGTGCGGGCGTGCTGACGATCGTGGTGTCGGCGGCGCGCACCACCGCGGTGACCGACGCCAGACGGCCGGGGTCGTACTCGGCGCGGCCCAGGCGGTCCCGCGCCTCGTCGGAGAAGAAGTCGTCGTCGACCTCGGCGACCAGGCGCGTCCCCGTCGTCCGCAGCCGGTCGAGGAAGGCATCGATGACGGCGGCCGGCACGGCGTCCCGCTGCACGAGCACGACGTCGTACACCGTGGTGTCCGACCCGGCCGCGTACGCCGCCGGGTCGACCTGCACGACGTCGGCACGGCCGGACGCGGCAGTCATCTCGACGCGCTGCACCACCCGGACGTGCGCAGAGGGCGCGTGCAGGCCACCGGCGCCGTGCACGACGTAGCCCAGCACGGGACGACGACCGGCGGGACGCCGGAACCGGTCGGTGAGCCGTCGGAGGAAGCGGGGGCGGTCGACGGAGGCCATCCCGCCATCATGACAGTGGCTCGCGCCCGTAGGATGGTCGGGTTCCCCGCCGCGCCGACCTCCGAGGACCCGTCACCCACGTGAAGCTGTTCGTGCAGATCCCCTGCCTCAACGAGGAGGACACGCTCCCCGCCGTCCTCGAGACGATCCCGACCTCGATCCCGGGCATCGACGAGATCGAGGTGCTCGTCATCGACGACGGGTCGACGGACCGCACCGTCGAGGTCGCGAAGGCCCACGGTGTCCGGCACTTCGTCCGGCACACCACGAACATGGGGCTCGCACGGTCGTTCCGGGACGGCGTCGACTACGCGCTGCTGCACGGCGCGGACATCGTCGTCAACACCGACGGCGACAACCAGTACCCCCAGGCGCACATCACCGAACTCGTGCAGCCGATCATCGCCGGCACCGCCGAGATCGTGATCGGCGACCGGCAGACCCGCACCATCGAGCACTTCTCCGGCTTCAAGAAGGTCATGCAGCGCTTCGGGTCCTGGGTGGCCAGCCGTGCGGCCGGTCTCGACCTGCCCGACGCCGCCAGCGGGTTCCGCGCCTACTCGAAGTACTCGCTGATCCGGTTGAACATCGTGACCCGCTTCAGCTACTGCATGGAGACCATCGTGCAGGCGGGCTACAAGCGCCTGGCGATCGCGAGCATCCCGATCACCACGAACGCGAAGACCCGCGAGTCCCGGCTCTTCAAGAACATCTGGCAGCACATGTTCCAGTCGGGCTCCGCGATCGCCCGCGTCTACCTGATGTACCGCCCGATGGCGCTGTTCCTCTGGGTCGCCCTGGTGCTCGGCGGTCTCGGCGCCTGGCCGCTCGTCCGGTACCTGGTGCTCCTGGCCATGCACTCCGGCGGCAACCACCTGCAGTCGATCATCCTGGGGGTGGTGCTGCTCATCACGGCGGTGCTCGCGATCGTGATCGGCGTCGTCGCCGACCTGACCCGCCTGAACCGCACGCTCGCCGAGGAACAGCTCGACCTGCAGAAGCTCGCCCGGTACGGGGACTGAGGTGACGACGGACAGCCGTCCCACCCGGTCGGTCCTGCTCTGGGCGGCCGCCGTGGCCGTGCTCGGCGTCGTGGTCGGCGCGGCGGGGTCGTGGATCCCGGCCGCGTGGGCCGACGAAGCGGCCACGATGAGCGGCGTCCGGCGGTCGATCCCGGAACTCTGGCACATGGCGCACAACGTCGACGGGGTGCACTCTTTCTACTACCTGCTGCTGCACCTGTGGTTCGAGGTCGTGCCGTACAGCCCGTTCTGGCTACGGCTGCCGAGCGCACTCGCCACCGGGCTCGCCGCCGGGCTGGTCGTGCTCCTGGTCCACCGGCTCGCCGGGATCCGCCCGGCCGTCGCCGCGGGCATCGTGTACTGCATCCTGCCGCGCGTGACCTTCTCGGCGATCGAGGGGCGCTCGAACGCCCTCACCGCCGCCGCCGCGGTCGGGCTCACCCTGCTGCTCGTCGTCGCGGTGGCCGCCACGGTGGAGCGACGTCGCAGCGTCTGGCTGTGGTGGGTGCTCTACGCGGTCGTGGCGATCGCGGGCAGCGTGCTCTTCGTCTACGTCGCGCTCATCCTCGTGGCCCACGCCGTCACCCTCGTGCTCTGGCAGCTGCGCCGCCTCGCGCGTCGCCGGTCACCGTCCATGGTGCGGCCGGCGGTGTTCTGGCTCGGCGCCGCGGTGGTCACCGGTGCCGCCCTGCTGCCGTTCGTCCGGACCGTCTCCGGCCAGACCGCGCAGCTGTACTGGATGGGTCCGCTGACCATCGGCCCGGCCCTGACCAAGCGGGTCTTCGTCGACCAGTGGTTCCTCGGCTTCGGGGCGTGGGCGCCGGTGCCGTTCGTGCTCATGGCGGTCGGAGCCGTGGCGACCCTCGCGGTGCCCCGGCTCCGGACACGCATCCCCGCGCTCGAGGTCGCCGTGCCGGTCGTCGTCATCCCCACCGTCGTGGTCGTGGCCGTGTCGATCCTGATCCGGCCGTTCTACGACCCGCGCTACTTCACCTTCTGCACCCCGTTCGTCGCGGTGTTGCTCGGGCTGGCGCTGACGTGCCTGCCGTGGCGCACCGCGACCGCAGCGGCGCTCGTCGTGGCCGCGGGCCTGGTGGCCCCGATCTACCTGGCGCAGCGCACCCCGACCTCCAAGGACGACTCCACCTGGAACGTCGCGGCGGCGCTCATCACCACCGAGCGCGCGAAGGAGCCGGCCGGCACCGTCGACGCGGTCTACTACGGGCCACTGCCGAGCCACACCAACCGCACGACCGAGTTCGTCGCGTCGTCCTACCCGCAGGCGTTCGCGGGCATGCGGGACCTGACCGAGCGGCGCAGTGCCGTCTCGATCGGTCAGCTCTGGGCCGACCGGACCACGACCGCCGACCCCCTGCCGAGCACCGAGGGCGTCGACCGGGTCTGGTTCGTCGGCGAGGCGACGCCGGACCAGCCCCGCATCCCGGAGGAGCAGCTCGCCGCGCAGGGGTGGCACGTCGAGCGGCAGTGGGCCGAGAGCGCGTTCACGATCATCGTCTTCGCGCGCGACTGACGGCCCTGGACGACGCCGCTAGACTGCCGGGCGACCGTCGTCGGCACATCGAGCCGACCTCCATCGGCCACGAAAAGGAAACCAGCGTGAAGATCCTCGTCACCGGCGGAGCCGGCTTCATCGGCTCGAACTTCGTGCGCCGCACCCTCGAGGACGCCTACCCCGGCCTCGAGGGCGCCGAGGTCGTCGTCTACGACGCCCTGACCTACTCGGGCAACCTCGAGAACCTCGCCCCGGTCGCCGGACTCGCCGCGCTACTCGTTCGTGCAGGGCGACATCCGCGACGCCGCGACTGCTCGACGACGGTCCTGCCCGACGTCGACGCGGTCGTGCACTTCGCCGCCGAGTCGCACGTCGACCGCTCGGTCCGCGACTCCGGCATCTTCGTCGAGACCAACGTCGCTCGGCACCCAGCGGCTGCTCGACGCGGCCCTGCGCCACGGCATCGAGCGCTTCGTGCACGTCTCCACCGACGAGGTCTACGGCTCGATCGCCGAGGGCTCGTGGGACGAGGACCGCCCGCTCGAGCCGAACTCGCCGTACTCGGCGTCGAAGGCCGGCAGCGACCTGCTCGCCCGCAGCTACTACCGCACGCACGGCATGAACCTCTCGATCACGCGCTGCTCGAACAACTACGGGCCGTACCACTTCCCCGAGAAGGTCATCCCGCTGTTCGTCACCAACCTCATCGACGACAAGCACGTGCCGCTCTACGGCGAGGGCAACAACATCCGCGACTGGCTGCACGTCGACGACCACACCCGCGGCATCGCGATGGTGCTCGTCGAGCGGCCGCGCCGGCGAGATCTACAACATCGGCGGCGGCACCGAGCTCACCAACAGGGAGCTCACCGCAGCTGCTGCTCGATGCGACCGGCAAGGACTGGTCGTACGTCGACCGCGTCGCAGGACCGCATCGGCCACGACCTGCGCTACTCGGTCGACATCTCCAAGATCCAGGCCGAGCTCGGCTACGAGCCGCACGTCCCGTTCGACGCAGGGGCTCGCCGACGTCGTGCAGTGGTACCGCGACAACCGCGCCTGGTGGGAGCCGCTCAAGGCGCGCGCGGCGCTGCTGAGGCCGACGCCATGACCCGGTACCTCGTCACCGGCGCCGCCGGCATGCTCGGCCACGACCTCCAGCAGGCCCTCGCCGGTCGCGACGTCACCGCGCTCGACCCGCGCCGACCTCGACATCACCGACCAGCGACGCGGTCTCCGCGGCGGTCGCCGGCCACGACGTGGTCATCAACGCCGCCGCGTACACGAAGGTCGACGACGCCGAGACGCACGAGGACGACGGCCTTCGCGGTCAACGCGCGCGGCGCCGGAGAACCTGGCCGCGCCGCGGCCGCCGGCCGGCGCGAAGCTCGTGCACGTCTCGACCGACTACGTCTTCGACGGCACGGCACCGACGCCGTACGCCGAGGACGACGCCGACCGACCCGATCGGCGCCTACGGCCGCACCAAGGCGGCCGGCGAGGCAGCGCGTGCTCGCGATCGCACCCGGACGCGCGTACATCGTGCGCACCGCGTGGCTCTACGGCGCCGGCGGCCCGAACTTCGCGCGCACGATGCTGCGCCTCGCCGCGGCGCACGACACCGTCGAGGTCGTCGACCGACCAGATCGGCCAGCCGACCTGGACGGGCGACCTCGCCGCGCCAGATCGTCGCGCTCGCTCGACGCGGATGCTCCGGCCGGCATCTACCACGGCACGAACTCGCGGCCAGGCGACCTGGTTCGACTTCGCGCGAGGCGATCTTCAGCGAGGCCGGGCTCGACCCCGAGCGCGTCCTGCCGACCGACAGCTCGGCGTTCGTGCGCCCGGCTCCGCGCCCCGCCTACTGCGTGCTCGGGCACGACGCCTGGGCATCGCGCCGGCCTCGAGCCGATGCGCGACTGGCGGGCGGCGTTGCACGCGGCGGTCCAGGCGGGCGTCCTGGCCTAGTCAGTCTCACCACCGACGGTGCGTGGTCCCGACCGGGGCCGCGCACCGTCGTCTGTCGGCGGCGTCTGCCGGTCTGGGCTCCCGGCGTCGGCCTCCGGCGGCGGCTTCCGGCGGCGGCTTCCGGCGGCGACGGGAACGCGTCAGGGGTCGAGCCGGACGATGTCCACCCGACAGGGCGTCGCCGAGCCACCCCGGCTGTCGTCCGTGCACGGGATCAGCGCCACGAACGACCCCACCCGGGTCCCGACGTCGGCGTAGTCCCGTTCCGGCTGCCCGGCGTCGTCGTACTGCAGGAAGTACTCGATCCCCACCTGCGAGAACAGCTCCCGCTGGTCGGCCGAGTCAATCGCGTAGCCCTGACCGGACCGGCCGTAGGCATGCGCGCCGACCAGCAGCGCCAGGCTCGACGTCACACGGGTGTTCGTGCCGATCACCCGCGCACCGGCGGGTAGGTCACCGCTCGCCGCGATGTCCTCGGCGAGCTGACGGATCGGCGGTTTCCCCGGGCCGGTCAGCACGGGCACGGCGACACCGCTGGCGGTGGAGGCCACGAAGGGTGCCTGCGTCCCGAGGACGTTCTGGGCGAAGGAGGCCACGGCGAGCGCGAGCACCACGAGCACGACGACGACCCGGCTGACCACTCCCCGGACGGACGCGGCGCGCCACACCCGAGGCAGCACCGCCGTCGCGAGCAGCATGGCCACCGGGAACAGCGGCCAGTAGTACCGGACGTTGCCGCCGGCACTCGAGGCCGACGTGATCGCCGCGTACCCGAGGAAGTAGACCAGCCCGACCACCCCGGTCAGGACGACGAACGGCGACCGCCGGAACCGGACCGCCCCGACGACGAGCGCGGCGGCGAACAGCAGCCCGACCGGCAGGGTCGCCACGTTCGCGTCGGAGATCTTCTTCACGTAGAAGGGGAACGCCTGCAGCCGCTGCGACACGTAGTACCGCGCCTTGCCCGCGAGCGACCGGTCCGGGGTCGTCGCCGTGGTCGCGGCGGCAGCGTCGGTCGAGGTCGAGGTCGGGGCCGGTGTGTCGGTCGGCCGGTCGAACGGTCCCTGGCGGTAGACGTCGGGGGTGAAGTCCTCGTTCGGCGTGGTGGCGGCCGGGTTCGGCGGCACGGGCAGGAACGGCCAGCCCTGGTCGTTCGTGGCCGAGCTGAACTTGTTGCCGAAGTTCACCCCGAACGACGATCCGATCATCACCCCGTCGTACTTGGCACTGAGCGCCCCCACCCACGGCGCCGCGGTCAGCGCGAACGCGACCGCCACCACCACCGGGGTGAGCCACGGGCGGCGGATCCGCTCCCGGTCCGGGCCCGTGCGCCGCGCCGACCACCACCGCACGAGCAACCACGCCACGACCGACACGACCGCGACGGGCAGGACGTAGAGCTTGGTGCAGTACCCCAGGGTCACGACCAGCCCGAGCACGGCGGCCGACGCCACACGCGTCCGCACGCCGGAACGCAGTGACCGGTCGGCCCAGCGCAACGCCCACAGGAACACGACGACCCAGGCGACCACGAGCAGGTCGGGGGTGCGCGGGGGTGCGGCCTGCATGACCGCCGGCGTCACGACGACCATGTAGACGAGTGCCGGGACGATGCGTCGGGTCTCGCTCCAGACGAGCCACCCGCCGACGCCCACGACGAGGGCGGCGGCGAAGCAGCTGACCACGCCGATCGCGTCCTCGAGGCCGACCCCGGCCGCGATGAGCGGCGCGGACAACCACGACACCATCGGCGACCAGTACGCGTTGACCGCGTCCGACACGTCCCCGCGCGCGTACTGCTGCGCGATCGACAGGTACGAGATCCCGTCGCCGGACGTGACCTGCAGCCGCTGCTGGGCCACGACGACGGCGACGAGCACGACCGCGACGACGAGCACCGCACCGAGGACGACCGAGCCCCTGACCACCGCGAGCGGACGCCGCGCGACGGACGCCGCAGCCGTCGGGGCGGTCATCGCAGCGGACGACGCAGCCGTCGGGGCGGTCAGCGCGGCGGGCGACGCAGCCGTCGGCGGTGTTCGGGTCACCCGACCATCGTGCCATCCGTCGACCTGCGCCCCGAACTCCGGCGCGGCGCTCCCGGCGCACCGGGTCGTCTGTCAGGATCGCTCGGTGTCCACCAGGTCGCTGCCCCTCCGCGTCGCCGCGCTCGTGCTCGTGCTCGCTGCCACCGCGTTCGACCTGTTCTGGCGGCTCGGCGCACAGACGATCATGAACGACGAGCAGGTCTACGTCAGCGTCGGCTGGCAGTACGTGCACGGGGACTTCACCGGCAACACCGAACACCCGCCGCTGGCGAAGTTCCTGTTCGGTGCGGCGCAGCTCGTCTTCGGCCAGGGCGTGTTCGGTCCCCGGCTGGTCGCCGCGACGGCCGTCCTGGCGACCGGCCTGCTCCTCTTCTGGTGGCTCCGACGACCACTCGGCTTCTGGGGAGCGCTCCTGGCTGCCGGACTCTGGTGGCTCACCCCGCGGGCGATCGGCGCCGCGTGGCCGGACCTGGGCTCGGGGATCGGTGCGCGCATCGACCGGTTCGCGCTGCTCGAACCCGTGATGGTGGTGTTCGCGGTCGCGTCGCTCGCCTGCGCCTGGGCGTGGACCCGCGAGTGGCGCTGGTGGTGGCCGGTCCTCAGCGGGGTGTTCCTCGGGCTCTCCGTCTCCAGCAAGGTGACGACCGCGGTGCTCGTGGTCGCGCTGATCACCGTGCCGATCGTGCACCGGCGGTGGCGTGCGCTGCTGATCGGTGCGCCGCTCGCCGCGGTCGCGTTCGCCGCGGTCGTCGTCCTGGTCTACGTCCCGCTCGGCGTCGTGGCCCCGATCCAGCGGATGATCGCCTTCCAGACGGCGCACAACGGCGGCGGCCACCGCACGACGATCAACGGCGTCGTCTACCTGCACGCCCCGTGGTGGGCCGACTTCGCCTTCATGGCGAACGGCATCGGGTGGGTGATGGTCGCCGTCCTCGGAGTCGGTGTCCTCGCCGCGCTCGTCGTCCGGCCGGATCGGCTGGTGGTCGTGCTCGTGGTCGCCCTGGCGGCGCTGATGCTGTTCTCGACGGTGGTCGCGCACGTGGCGCTCCCGCACTACTACGACGTGTGGATGCCGTTCCTCGTCGCCCTCGCCGCCGTCGGGTACACGCGACTCGCCCGGGTCGCCGACCCACGACGACCCCGCGCTCCCCGGCGATCGGCCACCGAGGGGCGCATGCGAGCACGACGCCCCTCCGTCTCGACCGCGGGCGTCGTGATGCGGGTGGTCGCGACGGCGCTCGCCCTCGCCGCCGTCGTCCCCGCAGCGACCCTCGCCTCGACGATCGCAGCCGCGCGGCCCGCCGGGATCGCCTTGCTGGGCGACGCGCTGCGCGCCGAGGGCATGCCCGCCGACCACCGGGTCCTGTTCGTGAAGTACGGCTCGACGTGGGGCGTGTACTTCCGCGGGTACGCATCGGGCAAGCCGGAGGACGGGAAGTTCGGTGCGCTCGCCATCGGACCGGACATCCGGTACCCGGTCACACCCGAGGTCCGGTCGTTCCTGGCGGAGAACCGTGACCGGCTCGAACACGTCCGGGTCGACTACCTCGACGTGTGGGTGCTGCGGGACGGGGCCGAGTTCGCCCAGCAGGACGGCCGGTTCGTCATCCAGGGCTGACACGCGACCCCGCTCGCCCGGGGTGGCGCCCTCACCGAGTGCCGATCCCCGCCTGCTAGTCTCTGGCAGCCCGTTGCCCGCCACCTCTCGAGGAGCCCCGTGACCACACTCCGAGTGATCGTGGACCAGGTCGTCGCACCGGTCCCCGGCGGCATCGGACGGTACGCGGAAGAACTGACGCGTCAGCTCGTCGCGACCGCGCCGACCGGCTGCGACGTCGAAGCGGTGGTGTCCGCGGTGTCGCCCGCGGACCTGGCCCACATCCGGACGCTCCTGCCCGGACTCGGCGGTGTCGACCGCCTCGCACTCCCCCGACGCGAACTCGCGCTCGCCTGGCAGGGCGGCATGGCACGCGGTGCGTCCCACGGCATGCTGCACGCCCCGAGCGTGATGGCGCCGCTCGTCAAGCACAACCGCTTCCAGGAGCCCGGGCGGCAGACGGTGGTGACCGTGCACGACACCGTGCCGTGGACCCACCCGGAGACGCTCACGTCGCGCGGGGTGCACTTCCACAAGGCGATGGTCAAGCGCGCGTGGAAGCACGCGGACGCGGTCGTCGTGCCCACCCACGCGGTGGCGGCGGCGCTCAACGACATCCACCGGTTCGACGACCGGTTGCGGGTCATCGGCGGTGCCCCCTCCGGGCGGCTCCGGGTCCCGGTCGACGCCGACCTCCGTGCCGAGCGGCTCGGGCTGCCCGACCGGTACGTCCTGGCTGTCGGCACACTCGAGCCGCGCAAGGGCCTGCAGCACCTGATCGAGGCCATGGCGCACCCGGACGCACCGTCCGACGTCCCGCTCGTGATCAGCGGCCCCGACGGCTGGGGCGACGTCGACGTCGTGGGCATCGCCGAACAGGCGGGCCTGCCCCAGGACCGCGTCAAGGTCCTCGGACGCGTCGACGACACCGACCTCGCCGTCGTCTACGACCGCGCGACGGTCTTCGTCTTCCCGAGCCTCGCCGAGGGGTTCGGGCTCCCCGTCGTCGAGGCGATGAGCCTCGGCACGCCGGTCATCCACTCCGACGACCCCGCAGTGCGCGAAGTGGCCTCCGACGCCGGTGTGACGGTCGCCCTCGAACCCCGGACCGGGTACGCCGAGCGCCTCGCACAGGCGGTCTACCAGGTCGTCAACGACCCGCTGCTCCGCGGCCACCTGGCCATCGCGGGCCCCGACCGGGCGCGGATGTTCGACTGGCGGGACTCCGCCACCGAGACGTGGCAGCTGCACGCCGACCTCTGACCGGGGAACGTGCGGACGGCCCTCGTCGACCCGGCAGGACGACACACGTCAGTTAGGCTTCCTCGGAACACGGCCGGGGCACGTCCGTTCCCGGCATCTCTGACAGGGGAGCGAACCGGATGCGTGCGACTGCGCGACGAACCACCACGACGGCGGCGGTGATCACAGCGGGCCTGCTGGTGACCGTCGCGATCTCCGGGCCGGCCGACGCCGCCAGCGGCCCGGCACCGACGACCGCCACGACGAACACCGTCAGCACGACGACCACCACGACCGACGGCGACCCGTCGCTCGCGACGCAGGACGCGACGGGGAACCACACGATGGGCTCGAGCATCGACGCGCACGCGGCCGCGACGGGTGCGGCTGCCGGCACGACGACGCTCGCGGCACCGCAGGCCCGCGCCGCAGCCTCCGGTCCGCCGCCCGGCAAGCTGCAGGGCATGGACGTCAGCGCCTGGCAACCGAACGCCGACTTCCGGACCGCCTACGCCAACGGTGCCCGCTTCGCGTACATCAAGGCGTCCGAGGGCACGACCTACACGAGCTCGACCTACCAGAAGCAGTACTTCGACGCGGCGCAGGCCGGCATGGTCCGCGGCGGCTACGCCTACGCCCAGCCGAGCCAGGCGAGCGGACGCGCGACCGCGGACTTCTTCTTCGCCTCCGGCGGCGGGTGGAGCGACGACGACATCACGCTGCCACCGCTGCTCGACATCGAGTACGGCAACGCGTCGCAGGGCACCTGCTACGGCCTGAGCTGGGGCGCGATGCGGACCTGGATCCACGACTTCTCGGACCGCGTGTACGAGCGCATCCACCGCTACCCGGCGATCTACACGACCACCGACTGGTGGAAGCGCTGCACGAACAACAGCCGGCAGTTCTCGGACAACCCGCTGTTCGTGGCGATCTACCCCGTGAACGACTTCACCTCGCCCGGCGAGCTCGGCCACAGCTGGACGAAGTGGAAGTTCTGGCAGTGGCGGGCCGAGGGCACGTTCCCCGGCGACCAGGACGTCTACGAGAGCACGATCGGCAACCTGCACCTGTTCGCGCGCAAGCACGAGTAGGGCGGGGACGACGGCGAGGGCCGGCACCACCACGGTGCCGGCCCTCGGTGCCGCTAGAGCTGGGCCCGGAGTGCGGCCGCCTTCTGCTCGACGACCTGCTCGAGGCCCTCGGCGTACTCGGCGAGGCGGGCCGACACGGCCGGGTCGCCCGATCCGATGATGCGTGCGGCGAGCAGCCCGGCGTTCGCCGCGCCGTTGATCGCCATCGTCGCGACCGGGATGCCGGCCGGCATCTGCACGATGGACAGCAGCGAGTCCAGACCGTCCAGGCGTGCCAGCTGCACGGGCACGCCGATCACGGGCAGCGTCGTGAGGGACGCGACCATGCCCGGCAGGTGCGCCGCTCCCCCGCTCCCGCGATGACCACGCGGACCCCGCGCCCGGCCGCGGCCCTGGCGTAGCGGACCATCTTGTCCGGGGTGCGGTGTGCCGAGACGACGTCGGCCTCGAAGGCGATGCCGAGCTCGGTCAGGATGTCGGCGGCGGCGCGCATCGTCGGCCAGTCCGAGTCGGAGCCCATGACGATGGAGACGAGCGGCGCGGGAGCGGTGGTGTCGGTCACCCGACGAGGCTAGCGGAGCACGACCCTGGCCCACCCGGGTCGCCGTGTCAGGGCACCCGCACCGTCCGGCAGCCCAGCGCCTTGTCCCCGCCGCTCCCCGCCCCGACCGCGGTCACGCAGAACGTGTGCGTCCCGGAGGACGACGGGATCCGCCCGGAGAACCCGTGTGCGGGACCCGATCCCCACGTCGCGTCGACGTCTGGCCGGCTGGCGTCCGCCGTGAGCACGGTCGTGCTCGGCCTGCCGTCGACGGTCACCCGCACGGTCAGCCCCCGGGCGATCGCATCCCGGTCGAACACCCACCCGGTGACGGTCGTCCGGTGGTAGGACAGCGCGGACACGGACTCGAGCGAGCCCCACGGCGCACTCGCCGCGACGGTCAGCGTCGAGCACGAGGACCGCACATCGGCCCCGGCACCCTGGTTCCGCGCGACCGCGCACACGGTGTGCTGCCCGGCCGCCGCGGGCACGACGGTCCGGTACCCGTGCCGGGTGCCGCTCCCGGTCGGAGCGGTGACGTCCGGCCGGTCGATCGTGGTCGTGACGCTCCGGACCCGCTTGCCGTCGACGGTGAGGTCGACCGCGACGGGCGCGGTGCCGGCGTCCGGGTCGGCAGCCCAGCCGGTGACGTCGATGCCGGCGCGCACGACCGTCGCCCGGTCGATCCGGACGACCGGGTCGTCCCCGTAGACGACGACGTCCTCGCAGCCCAGTCGGCGGTCCGCACCGGTGGCCGCTCCGACGGCGGTCACGCACACCGACCGGACACCGGACGCCGGACCGGAGGCAGCGACGGCGACCGTGGCGTCGTAGCCGTGGTCGGCGCCCACCCCGTAGTCGTCGTCGATGTCCTGCCGCGGGCCGTCGGCCGCGAGCGTCGACACCACCGAGCCGTCGACGCTGACCCGCACGTCCACCGTCGCTGCGGTGTCGTGCTGGTCGTACGCCCACCCCTGCACCCGGACCGCGCGGGTCCCGCCGGTGGCGGCGTCGAGCGTGCCCACGGGTGCGCGCACCGCCGGCGGCGCGCCGAGCGCGGCGTTCGCGACCAGGGCCTGTGCGTACGCCGACCACCACTTGCCCGCTGCCGGAGCGCCACCGCAGGTGCCGTCGCTCGCACCGGGCGTCTTCACCCACAGCAGCGCGTCGAGCGCGGTGCCGTCGGTGACGACACGCGGGGTCGTCCCGAGACCGGCACCGGGGCCGTTGCACCAGGTCCCGCGCCAGCCCTGCCCGTTCCGCGACGTGTCGATGACGTAGTGCGAGCCGCCGGTCAGCGACGACACCTTCTGCGCGTAGGCCTGTTCCTGCGCGGTCGGGTAGTAGTTCGCGACGTTCGTGAAGAACCCGCGGGCGCCCTGGACACCGGCGCTGTTCAACCGTGCGGCGATCACGGCAGGCTGCACCCAGTTCGAGTTCCCGGCGTCGAGGTACGCGGGGATCCCGGCCGCGGTGAAGGCCGCGACCTCGCGGGACAGGATCCGGTACCGCTGCTGGTCGAGCACGGTCGTGCAGGCCGCGTTGCTGAGCATCGCCAGTGCGTCCGGCTCGACGACGACGGCGGCGCGCTTGCCCGCCAGTCGGGCGACGATCTGGTCCACCCACGCGTCGTACGACGCCTCGTCGAAGCCCCCGGCGGAGTAGCCGCCGCAGTCCCGCTGCGGGATCGCGTAGGTGACGAAGACCGCGGTGGTGCCGTTCGCCGCCGCACCCGCGGTCGCCTGGTCGAGCGTCCGGGTCAGGGCCGCCCCGGTGGTCCACTCGCCGAGCCAGGTCGCGACCGGGTACTTCGCGATCGTGGCGGCGGCGCGTGCGCCGGCGGGGTCCGTGGTCGCGAGCGCGGTGGCGTTCTTCGCGGCCTCACTCGTGGGCGGGTTGTACTGTCCGTTCCCGTACAGCTGCGCTGACGAGGCCGACCGGATCTGCGCCGCGGTGGTGGCCGCGGACGCCCAGGTCGGGACCGACACGACGCCGGCGACGCTGAGGAGCGCGACGGCGCCCGCGATGAACTGGTGACGGCGCACTGCGCGACTCCCCCTTCGGACGCTCGACCCGGACAGCCCAATGGCACCACGCTCGTCCGCGCGCCGACAGTCGCCAGAGCGGGTGCCACCTGGTCGGGTGGCACGCGTCCTGCGGACGGTCGACGGACTGGAGGCCCGGTGCACCGGTACGACGCGACGTGCGTCGTCGAGGTGCTCCGGGCCTCCAGGGTGGTGCGGCCGTCCGAGCGGTCGCGTCAGTCGTCGAAGTGCGCCGCGGCGGCGCGCGCCCGGAAGACGACGTCGTCGAGGTCGTCGCCGGCACCGTGACGTGCCCGACCTTGCGGCCCGGGCGCGCGGTCCTTGCCGTAGAAGTGGAACTTCGCCGCCGGGCTGGTCGGCCATGCGCGTCCGGGCAGCGGTCGGCGAGGTCGCCCGTCGGCCGGGCCGCCGAGCACGTTGACCATGACGCGTCCAGGCGCGCGTGCGTGCCGGTGGCGCCGAGCGGCAGGTCGAGCACGGCGCGCAGGTGCTGCTCGAACTGGCTGGTCGTCGCACCGTCGATCGACCAGTGCCCGGTGTTGTGCGGGCGCATCGCGAGCTCGTTGACCAGGATGCGGTCGTCGTCCGTCTCGAACAGCTCGACGGCGAGCACGCCGGTGACGTCGAGCTCCTCGGCGACGCGGTCGGGCGATGTCGCTCGGCCATGTCGGCGACGTGCCCGGCGCTGCCGGGCGCCGGGGCGATGACCTCGGCGCAGACGCCGTCGCGCTGGATGGTCTCGACGACCGGCCAGGCGACGATCTCGCCGGACGGGCGCCGCGCCACGAACTGCGCGAGCTCGCGGCGGAACTCGACGAGCTCCTCGGCGAGCAGCGCGTCGCCGTCGCCGTCCTCGGCGAGCGCGGCGAACCAGTCGTCGACCTCGGCGGCGTCGGAGACGACCCGGACGCCCTTGCCGTCGTAGCCGCCGCGCGGCGGTCTTCACGACGGCGCGGCCGCCGTGCTCGGCGAGGAAGGCGGCGAGCTCGTCGGCGTCTGCGACCGCGCGCCCAGTCGGGCACCGGCAGCCCGAGGTCGGTCGAGGCGCTGCGCGCATGACGAGTTTGTCTTGCGCCACGGCGAGCGCGTCGGGCCCCGGGTGCACCGCGACGCCCGGCGTCGACGAGCGCGCGCAGCACGTGCTGCGGCACGTGCTCGTGGTCGAAGGTGACGACGTCGACGTCGCGGGCGAACGCCAGGACCGTCGTCGGCGTCGTGGTAGTCGCCACCGCGGTGGCGGCGATCGCGGCCGACGTGCCCCGGTCTCGGCCAGCACCCGGATGTCGATGCCGAGCTCGACGGCGGCGGGGACCATCATCCGGGCCAGCTGCCCGCCACCGATCACGCCGACGCGCAACGCCATGCTGTGTGTTCCTTCCGGCCTTCCCACCGAGCCGTGAGAAGTGCCTGCCTAGAATCGGTCTCCGGTCGGGAGGTCCCGACCGACGGGGCCGAACCAACGGCCCGCGACAACTCTACGGACCCGGGAGACACCGTGCGGCGACTCATCGCACAGCTGGCACGCTTCGGTGTGCCGTCGGCGCCGTCGGCTTCGTCGTCGACTTCAGCTCTTCAACGTGCTGCGCGCGACGGTGCTCTCCCCCGACGAGGTCCACTCGCGGGCCGTTCTGGGCCAAGGTCGTCTCGACCGTGGTCGCGATCGGGGTCAACTGGGTCGGCAACCGGTACTGGACCTTCCGGGACCAGCGCCGGTCGGTCGCCACGCGCGAGGGCATCGAGTTCGTCGTCGTCTCGCTCGGCGGCATGGTGATCTCGCTCGGCTGCCTCGGGATCTCGCACTACGTCCTCGGCTTCACGTCCTTCCGCTTCTGGCTGTACAAGGTGCGGGTGTACCACCCCGACCGTGTCACCCGCGAGTCGGCAGGGCGCCGAGCCGGTCAGCGTGCCGGCAGCACCTGGATCGCGATCGACTTCGTGACGGTCTCGCCGTTCTCAGCGGTCAGCACGGCGACGTGCGACCCGACAGCCGAGGGAGCGGGAGTGCCGACGAGGCGCTGGGCTGCCGCGTCCCACCGGAGCCCGGCAGGCAGTCGTCCGAAGTGGGCCTCGACCTGCGGGTAGGGGCTGTCAGCGTGCACCTGGACGGACACGGACTCGCCGACCGTGACCGAGACCTCGTCCGGCGCGGTGATCACCGGGGGCTGCTTGACCTCCATCTGGATCTGGTACTCCGTCGCCTGGTCCGCGTCCGGGCCCGAGGTGATGCGGCAGGTCACCGAGGTGTTGCCCGGGTAGAACAGCCCCTCGCGGTCGTCGCAGCTGTTGCTGACGATGCCCGGTTGCTCGCCGGACGACCAGTGCAGCAGCACGGGGCCCTTGCTCTCGCCGTCGGTCCAGAGCGACTGCGACCGGGCGGCGAGGCCCGTGCCGCCGACCGTCATGCCGCTCAGGACCGCACCGGTGAACCGGGCACCGTCGAGCTTCGCGCCCGTCAGGTTCGCGGCGGTCAGGTCGACCTCGGACAGGTCGGTTCCCCGCAGGTCAGCGCCGGTCAGGTCGGCGCCGTACATGATCGCACCAGTCAGGTCCGTGCCGGAGAGGTCGGCGCCACGCAGGTCGGCGAGCCGCAGGTCACGCTCACGCAGGTCGAGGTCCGACAGATGCGCGTCCGCGCACTGCGACCGGTCCCCGACGGACGGGTGGGTCACGACGGCGCAGTTGCCCACCGTCTCCGTGCCCGGACCCGCGGAGAGCCGCTGGTACCCGAGCGCTGCCACGACGACGACGACCAGGACGATGGCGATCGACCACCGCCGCCGCCCGCGTCGAACGCGTGTCACCTGGTGCCCGGTCACCGGCCGACTCCGGTCAGCCAGTGCGGGAGCAGCTGCAGCGCCGTGTCGGTGTACCAGCTCGGGTCGCGGGCGTAGGCGAAGAAGGCCACCGGGGCGGAGTACGTCACGAGCACCACGGCGACGAGGGCGATCACCGGCACGACGAGCGCGGTGCGCCACCCGTCCGAGAGCGACCGCCAGAACGCCAGGGCCGCCAGGATCGCGAACGCGTAGACGATCGGCAGCACCGGCAACAGGTAGCGCCCCGAGAACGCGTAGTCGTCGTCGAGGCGCATGAACGTCTGCAGGTTGAAGACGAACATCGCGACGACGTAGACCCCGGCGACCGCGAAGCCCCAGACGAACGCACGGCTCCGCAGGATCGACCGGAGCGCGAGCACCAGCGCGATGCACGCCGCGACGAAGACCAGGGTGCCGAGCAGGGACACGACCGGGTCCAGTGACCAGGCGGTGTTCCGGTCGCGGTAGAAGAAGATCGACTGGACGTAGGTGGTGCACCACCGGCCGACGAACTCGAGCAGGTCGAACGGGGTCTGCGCGGCGCCGTGCAACGCGGCGAGGTCGTGCTGCCGTTCAGCTCCGTAGTTGCGCGCGTAGATGTCGAACGTCAGGCACTGCTGGTGCGTGTGCAGCTTCGTGCAGTTCGGGTTGAACTGCCGGTACACCAGCAGGTTCACGCCGTACCGCTCGATGATCACCGCCGCCGCGACGGCGAAGGCGACGAGCCAGGCGACCGTGCCGACGGTGCGCCGTCGGATGCCGTCGACGAACGCGCCCACGGACCGCCGGAGGGGCGGGAGCCCGTCACGCTGGGCCACCAGGACCAGCGCGACCACGAGCGCGACGAGCACGAACGGCACGAACGTGTACTTCGCGATGACCGCCCAGCCGCCGGCGACGACGGCCTTGCCCATCGTGGCGGGGCCAGGCGCGTGCACGTAGCGGGCCGCGTACAGCAGCGTGCAGAGGAACAGGGTCATCGCCGGCGCGTCGTAGCTCACGGCCGCGGACTGCCACACGTACCGGCCGGTGAATGCCAGTGCGATGACGGAGAGCACGCTGATCGACTCGGAGAAGCCCATCGTGCGGAGCAGTCGCCGCATCACGACCAGCCCGACCACGCCGAACCCCAGGTTCACGAGCCGCAGGAACACCACGAGCCACGAGTACGGCAGGCCTGCGTTCAAGAAGACCTTCGTCGGGAAGCTCATCACGTAGTAGTAGAAGTAGCTCGGGAACCGCAGCACCTCGCCCATCGCGAGGTCGCGCGTGGGGACGGAGTCGATGACCGGGCCTGCCCAGACCGAGCGGTGCGCGTAGAAGAGGATGTTCGCGATGTGCCGGTGTTCGTCCGGGGCGATCGTGCCGGCGTAGGGGACGTTGCCGTTGCCGTCCACGATCGGGTAGTGCAGCGTGACGGCGAACACGATCCCGAGCAGCACGAACACGACGAGCGTCGCGCGGAGGACCCACGGCCGAGCCAGCACCACGCCGATGTGCCCCGGGACCGTCAGGACACGGATCCGCTCAACGAGTCGTCGGCGGTCGGGGACGCCGTTCCCGGAGCGGCCCGACGACCTCGTCTGCTGCGCACTCACGGACATCGCCACGACGATAGCCGGTGAAACGAGTGTTGCCCAACTCCTGCGCGCGGCGCGAGTGGGTCGTCGCGGTCGTTATCGTGGGTGCGGACCACGGCCGCCGACGGGCCGACGAAGGGGATGCATGGACCACCGCACCACGACGGCCGACGTCGACACGCTCCCACGGTCGGTGTGGCGGCTCCCGCGCACCGCATTGGTGCTGAACGCTGTCCTCGTCGTCGCGGTCGCCCTGCCGATCGTGTCGATGGCGTACCGGAGCCGGCGAGCGATCACGAACATCGACGGCGTGTCGTACATGGGGATCGCCCGGCAGTACGCGGCGGGCGACCTGCACGACGCAGTGAACGCCTACTGGTCCCCGATGGTCTCGTGGCTCATGACGCCGTTCATCAGCGGGGGTCTGGGACTCACCTCGGCCTTCGTCGCCGTGAACGCCGTCACGTGCGTGGCGATCCTGGTCCTCGGCGCGTGGCTGGTCCTCCACGAGACCCGCAACGGGTGGGTGACCGCGTTCGTGACCGTGGCGACCGCCCCACTCCTCATCGCGAACGTCGCCCGGCAGACGCCCGACCTGCTCGTCCTGCTCTGGTTCGTCGCCTTCCTCTGGACGATGCTCGCCGCCGACCGAGGGCGACTCGGCACGCTCCGTCGTCGGGTCGTCCTGGGGGCCGTCCTCGGAGCGCTCTGCGCGCTCGGGTACTTCGCGAAGCTGTTCCTGGTGCCGGTGTTCGTCGTCGTGGTGCCCCTGTGGTTCGGGTTCCGCTGGCTGCGGACCGACGAGCGCAGCACCGCGGCGCTCCGACGCGCCGGCGTGGTGCCGCTGACCGCGCTCGTCGCCGTCCTGGTCGTCTCCGCACCGTGGGTCGCCGCGCTGTCGGTCAAGTACCACACGGTCACCGCAGGCTCCTCGCTCGTCGTGAACACGGGCAGCAAGTTCAGCGACGACGCGGGCGGACCGGGCGACGACTACGTCTTCCCGCTGCCGCCGAACGCCACCGCCTTCTCCCCGGCCGAGGACCGCACCCCGAGCGTGTTCGACGGCCGCGCCCTCACCGCGCCCCGGTCGACCCCCAGCGCGACCCCGTCGATGCCCGACGGGGACGACGCGGACCCGGGGATCGACACCTCGACCCTGGTCGGCAAGCTGACGTTCTACGTCACGCAGCGCCTCGATGCGCTGCCCTACTACCAGCTGCGGATCGGCTCGTTCGCCCCGTTCGCCACCTGGATCGGCGTCCTGTTCGCCGCCGCGGTCGTGTTCCGGTTCGTCGACAGCCGCCAGCACGCCTTCGCCACGATCGCAGCGGTCGCCTCGGGCGTCTACTGGCTCGGGTACGCCGGGATCGCGACCGTCGAGTCGTTCGGTGGCAACGCCCGGTACTACCTGCCGCTCTTCTCGGGGACGGTCTTCATCGTCGCAGCGCTCCTCCCCGACCTGTGGCGACGCATCGGGACGGGGCGCTGGGTCCGACGGACGATCGCCGTGGTGGCCGCGCTGCTGGTCGTCACCGCGTCGTTCACCCAGAACACCCTGACGATCGCGGCGCCGTTCTCGTCGGTCTTCGGCGGCCCGATCGGCGCGAAGCCGTTGGATGTCTTCGGTCCGACGCTCGCCCCGGACGAACCCCTCGTCGCCGCGCTCCGTGCCGAGGACGCCATCCCGGCCGACAGCAGGATCGCCGGGTCGAACGCCCGGGCGATGGTCCAGCTCGGGTTCCGCTTCGACGCGCACGTGTACGGGACGGACTCGCAGCAGTACGACATCACCGACCCGTCGTTCGTCGGCCTGCTTGACCGTGCGGGCGTGCAGTACTGGTTGCAGTTCACACCAGCGGCCCAGGCATCACCGGACCTGTCCGGCGTGGGGACCGTCGACCACACGGTGACGCTCGTCACGCCGTGTCAGGACGTCAAGGGCGCCCCGGACGAGCCGTGCCGCGTCGAGGTCGTCCGAGTCGGGAGCTGATCAGCGTCCCATCCCGCGCACTGTGAAGCCGGCAGCGGTCCAGGCGTCGCGGTCCAGGCAGTTCCGGCCGTCGATCACCACGCGGTCCGCGACGAGCGACGCCACGGCCACGGGGTCCAGCTGCCGGAACTCGGCCCACTCCGTCAGGACGAGCACCAGGTCCGCGTCCTGCACCGCCGCGTCGACCGAGTCCACGTAGTCCAGCTCCG
>CAVRGY010000020.1:0-7353 GCA_963720825.1 uncultured Chloroflexia bacterium
CGCTCCTGCGATCCGTTTGCGATCAGCGCCATGCATCGTGGCGCTGCGATCAGGACGAACCCTGGAGACAACCGATGACCGTGCCCGCGAAGCATTCCATTTTCCGCTGCGCCACGGCCGGCCTGCTGGCTGGCCTCCTCCTCGTCGCCGCCGCCTGTTCCGCCGGTGGGGGCGCCGGCCCGACCGCCGCCGGGGACGCGAATGCAACGCCGGGGGGGACGGTCGGAGCGGCAGCCGCGTCTGATGCCGCCGTGCCCAGCTGCGGAAATCCTGCCGGCACCGAGGTCGGCGCGGGCGGCGGGCCACTTGCATCGGTGCTCGGCGCGGTCCTGTGCGGGAAGCCCGACATCGACCCGTGCTCGATGCTCAACCGGGCCGACGTGCAGGCGCTGTTCTCGGTGCCGCTGGGCACGTCGACGACGGACCACACCGGCGACTGCACGTGGCCGCTCAGCGATCCATCCAGGGGCGACGGTCTCGACGTCTTCGTCAACACCGGAGGGGACCGCTCCATCACCAACGACATCAGCTTCGACACCGGGACTCCGCTGAGCGGCGTCGGTGACCAGGCCGTGTGGGAGCTGCTGGCCGGCTACTTCCCGCACCTCGGCGCGCTCCAGGGCCAGGACTCGTGCGAGCTCACGATCGGCGGCGGCAACGGCCAGCTCAGCGTCCCCACCACCGGTCAGGACGTGTTCGCCAAGATCGACGACGCCGCACTTCCGGGATTCCTCCAGGAGTTGGGCGGGCTGTGTAGCCAGGTCTTCGCGGCCCTCGGCGCCCAGAGCCAGCCCGGCGTGGGGTCGCCGACACCCGGCGGAAGCGGCGCGGCAGCGCCGCCGTCGGACGCATCGCCCGCCGACCCGGTCATGGGCCATGTTGGCGACGCGCTGACCTTCGCTGAATTCGGCGGGGATGCCGTCGACGCCACCTTGGTGAAGGTCTTCGACCCAGCCACCCCGACGAGCGGCACGACCGCCCCCCTGCCATCCGGCGCGCGATGGGTCGGCGTCGAGGTCGCCGTCGACAATCACTCGCCGCACTTCCAGGACCAGAGTTCGCAGGTCGACGGCGCCACCGCCGATGGCAGTACGGTCACCACCGACGACGTGTACCAGGGCTTCTCGCGCCCCATCGGCACCTTCGCCGGCTGCACGGAAACGGACGGCTCCGAGCAGGACGTCCAGTCGTACACGCACTGCGTGGCGTTCGTGGTACCCGATGGGCAGACCCTCACCCAGGTCGGGATCAAGGTGGGTGGGGCGGAGATCTTCTCCAGCCTCGTGCCCACCGACCAGGCCATCTGGGCGATCCCGTAGCCAGGCAGGCAGCAGCCGACCGCAGCGGATGAGGAGATCCAACACGATGTCCAGCCAGATGCGTCGCCCTGCCCGGAATGGCATTGCGATCGTGGTGCTCGCCGCGGTCGTCGCCGCGTGCGGTGGCGGTGACGGCGCGGCGCCGAGCGGCGTTTCTGGCCTCCTGGACGGCTCGTCACAGCCCGCCACCACGGCGGCAAGCTCCGCGCCCATGTCATCGGCAGCGGCCAGCGCGGTCACGACGGGCCACGTCGCCGACACCCTGACCTGGGTGTCGATCGGCGGCAACCACGTCGACGTGACGGTGGTCAAGATCAGCGACCTGACGACGACGGCCGCGTCGACACCGGCAGGCGACCGATGGGTCGGCGTCCAGCTGACCATCAACGACCACGAGGGGGCTGCCAACAACTTCAATTCGCCGGCCGTGGACGAAATCGGCTCGGACGGCGCCCGCTACGGCGCCAATACGTCGTGTCTCATGAGCTCGTTCGACGGCTTCACACCCGCGACCCGGTACATCCCCGACCAACCCGAGACATTCTGCGCCGGTCTTGCGCTGCCGACCGGGGTCACCGTGGCCAGCATCGGGTACAGCGTGGTCGGCGTGGACAGCGGCGCGCCCGACGATCTCACCTGGGCCGTCCCGTGACCATACGGACGCGGGCCGGGGATCTGCACCGGCAGCTCGCCCTCTCCCTCGCCGTGGCACTGCTTGTCGGTGCCTGCGCCACGGCCCCTGCCAGCCCGGACACGTCAACCCCGGACACGTCGGCGCCGGGGCCGAGCTCGGCGGCAGCGAGCGCCATCTCCGCCCACGCCGTGCCAAACGGAGCCACGGCGGCGGTCGATGACGCCGCGTGGGCGCTCGCCGAGCGGTTGACGGCGCCGACGTACGCGGCCGATACGACGGCGGCCATGCGGACGGCCCTGGCCCGGGCGGGCATCGCGGTCGTACCCGATACGAGCACGAATCCCGACACGGCGGTGCCCGAGGTGCCACTCGAGGCATTCGCCAGCCCGGTCGAGTTGCTCGATCTCCAGGCGCACGCCCTGGCGGTGGGGGCCTGGGCAGGCGCGAACTGGTCGGGGGCCGAGCTGGATGACCTCGTGCCCATCCCGACCTCGACGGGAGCGCCCGAAGTGTCCCAGCTCCTCGCCGGGTACGTGGCGTCGGCCAATTCGCCCGGTGGCGAGTTCTCGCGCGCCCTGATGGCCGGCCAGGACCTGCTCCAGCCGTCCAGCCTGCGGTTCCCTGCCGCGGTCCTCGTGCTGTTCGCGTCGGACCTCGCTACCGATGGGAGCCGGGTGGCGGCGCCGAAGCCCAGCCCGAGCGAGGGGGCCGGGGCGGACCTGATCCCGCTTGCGGCCGGGGACATTGTCGCGCGCCCGGCGGTGGACATCAGCCTGCTGTGCGCCGGTCCGAGTGGATGGGTGGACGCGATCATCAGCCGCATCGAGGCCGCACTCGCGGCCGCAGCGCCAACGGGCATCGTGGGCGTCGTCATCGTGGGCATCTTCAACTGGTTCGTCCATGTCGCGGCGACCGTGGTGAAGTCGCTCATCGACGAGTTCACCGCGCCGGTACGTGCGGCGATCCAGGGCATCGCAGTCATCATCTCCGGGGTGGCGCAGCAGATCATGACGTTGCTGCCCTACGCGGTCCGCGTCACCACCAGCGGCGGCAATGTGGCCGCGGGCACCTTCCGGCTCTCGACCACACCGGAGCGAGGCACATTCACCGCACAGGTGACGGGCGGCGACCTGCCGGATTGGCCGGCGGTCATCGCGGCGTGTGCCGAGGCTGCCGGCATCGCGCTGCCCCAGCCAAACGGCAAGGGCGCCCCCCTGACCTGGGGGCCGTTGACCCCGGCCGCGCCCTTGCTCGGTCCCACCGATCAGGCCGCGACGGACATGACGACTGACGAGCAAGGTCAGGCGGCGTGGCCGTTCCTCGTCGAGCGCGACCCAGGCGACGCTAACGGCGACGAGCAGGACCAGATTGACCGGCTCGATGTCGCCGTCCACCGCCCCGAGCTCGACGACGCGCGCGCCAAGCTCGTACCAGCGCTGTTCGGTGGCATCTGGACGCCCATCCGGCCATTCGTGGTCGCGGCCTTCAGGCCCCTTCTCGACAGCATCCAGAGCCGTCTCAACGCACTCCTCGACGAACGCGGCTTCGGCAACGCCAACCTCATCTTCCACGCCAAGGCGTCGCCCACGCCGTCGCCGTCGGCCGGGTCAAGTGGTTCGTCCGCCTGTGCCGTGACCCTTCCCGTCGGGACGTACCGGGGCACGCTGACCGACGACTCGACGACCATCGTCCCGCCGGGCCAGATCGACCTGGGCGAGTCCGGCGGCGACAACAGCCACGCCACCGGACCGATGACCGTGACGGTGGCCCCGGACGGAACCCTGACAGGGACCTTCTCGCTTGTCATGCGCCAGCACCAGGTGTACGAAGGTCTCGCCCAGGGCACGGAAGACACGACGATCAAGGAGCAGGGAGCCTCGGTGAGCGGCACCCTCTGCGCCCTGACCTTGACCTTCGCGTCCGAGACCATCACCGAGTGCCACTCCACGGGCCACGGCAGCTGTGGGTCCGTGGGGACGACCATCTCGCTGGCGGGCATGGTTCCGCCGCTGCCGATGGGCGCCCCGTCGTCCGTCTCCGCCGAAGCGCTGACCTGGTCGTTTTCGTCTGAGAACGGCTTCGACGCAGGCTTCGGCGGGCTCTCCGGAGAGGTCCAGTCCACCGTCACGGCGGTCCTGACCGTCCGGTAAGGGGGGCCTCCGTGCGCTCTGCCGCCGGTGGGCCTAGAGTCCGGGAGTGCGGGTGTGCATCCTCGGGCCGCTGTTGATCAAGGAAACCGCCGGTGTCGTTCCGGCGGGCAGCAGGCTGCAACGGCGAGTCCTGGCCCGGCTGGCGATGGAAGCTGGCCGCCCGGTCGCGCTTGACCGCCTTGAGGAGGCGGTCTGGGGCGACGATGAGCCACGTTCGGGGCGCCACACGATCGCGACCCACATCTACCGGCTGCGGGGGGTGGGTCTCGAGATCACGACCGCGCGGGATTGCTACGTCCTCGAGACCTGGACCGACGTCGATGCGCTCGATCATCTGGTCTCCGAGACGCGTGCCGCCGAGGAGCGTGCCGACCATGCCGCCGCGATCTCCACGTCTCACGCCGCCGTGGCCCTCTGGCGTGGCCAACCCCTGATCGAGCTCGAGGACTTGCCGGAGGCAAGGACCGTCCGCGCCCGCCTGGAGGACACCTTCGAGGGCCTGCGCGAGCGGCTCCTGACCATGGAGCTCGACGTTCTGCCTGCCGCCGAGCTGACGTCATTCGCCCGCGAGCTGGTGGACGCGCAACCGTATCGCGAGCGCCGCTGGGAGCTGCTCATGCTCGCCCTCTACCGTGCCGGCCGCCAGGCGGACGCGCTGGATGCGTATGCCGAGTGCCGGCTGCGACTGGTGGACGACCTGGGACTCGACCCCGGCCCCGCGCTGCGGCGGATGCAGCAGGCGATCCTCGCGCAGGATCCCGGGCTGGAAACGCCCGTTCCCACATCGGCGCAAGACGGTGCGGAGTCGTCCGGCGGGGCTGCGGCGGTCATCCGGTCGGGGGCGTCGGTCCCGCCGCGCGCGCCGGGGATCTCGACCCGACTGATCGGTCGAGCGGCCGAGCGGAGCGACCTGGTCGAGGTCTGGTCGCGTACCCGTCTGGCCACACTGCTCGGCCCACCGGGCGCCGGCAAGACGCGCCTGGCGCTTGAGGTCGCCCGCGACGCTCCCGCGCCGCTCTGGTACGTCTCGCTCGACCAGATCGCCGATACGCAATCCGTGGCGGGAGCAATCCTCGATGTGGTCGCGCCATCGTCGGCAGCGGCGGACGCGCTGACCGGGGCGGTCGGTGCCCTCGCCGCCGGCGGGGGCGGCCTGCTCGTCCTCGATGGCTGCGAGGGGAGGACGGGAGAGGCCGCACGAGCCGTAGAGACGATCCTCGAGGCCTGCCGCGATATCCGCGTCCTGGCCACGAGCCGCGAGCGCCTGGACATCCTGGCCGAGGCGGTGCTGCCGGTCGGACCACTCGACGCGGCCGACGCCATCGACCTCCTCGTCGATCGGGCGCGCCTGGTCGATCCGCATTTCCACCTTGAACCGGGCGACGAGGAGCTCGCCGACCGGCTGTGCGTCCTGGTCGACCGCTTGCCGCTGGGTCTCGAACTCGTCGCACGGCACCTCCGGCTGCTCCGCCTGGGCGAGGTCGTCGAGCGCGTCCGGGCGGATCTTGGCCGCTGGGCCGGAGGGCCCGTGGGCGGTCAGGCGGGCCTGTGGGCCGCGTTCAATTCGAGCGTGCAGCGGCTGGGAGAGCCGGAACGCCTGGCGCTTCTCGCGCTCGCCGTCATGATGGCCGACGCCGACCTGGAACTGATCGCCGAGGTCGCGGGCTTCCCTGGCAGCGGCGACGACGCGTTCGACCTCGTGGCAGGCCTGGTCGATGCCAGCCTGGTGCAGGTGCGCAGCGCGGTCGGACCGAGCCGCTATGAACTTCTAAGGACGCTCGCCGAACGGACGCGCGGGACCGCGGAGCGGCAGGACACCGAGGCGGCACAGCGGAGGTATGCCGGCGCGATCCTGGCACGAGCCGAAGCGCTCGCGGCTCGCTTGAGCGGCGCCGACCGGAGTGAGACGCTACGGCTCCTGGACCGCGAGATGCCGCACATCCGGGGCATCCTGGGTACCGCGGCGGCGGGTGCCTCGGAGCACCGCGGCGTGGCGCTCCGGGCCTTGGGAGTGGCGGTAGCCCTGACGGACTACTGGCTCGGTCGCCATCCCGCAGAAGGGCTCGAGCATCTCGGCCGCCTGATCGAAGCGGCGGTGCCCCCTCGGCCACTGCTCGCGGAGGCGCGGCTCTCGATGGGACACCTTGCCTACTGGGTCACCGACTTCGCCCAGGGTGCGGGTCTCGTCGACGAGGCCCGCGCGCTCTTCGCCGATCTCGGCGATCCCCTCGGTGAGGGTCGGGCGCTCCGGCGACGCGGCGCGATCGCCGCAGCCACCGACGATGTTCCCGCCGCGCGGGCATACCTCGAGGCCTCGCTCGAGCGACTGGAGCTGGCCGGCGTCGAACGGGAGATCGGGACGACCCTCCTCCACCTCGGGTCCCTGCTGGCTGACGAGGGGATCGTCGATGCTGCCCGGCCAGCGCTCGAGCGCTCGCTCGCCATCGCCCTCGCCTCGTCCGACCCCCTGGCGAAGGGCCATGTCCTCGCGGCCCTGACGCTCGCCCACTGGAAGGGGCGGGACCTGGACGCGGCAATGGCGACGGGCAACGAGGCCCTCCTGATCTTCCACGAGCTCGGTCATCGCCCCACGGAGGGGACGGTCGCCTATCGCCTCGCCGCCGTGGCCCGTGCACTCGACCGCCCGAAGGCTGCGCGACTGTACGCGGAGCTGGCCATCGAGGCCGGGGAGCAGGCGACGACACGGACGACCGTCGCGCTCGGGCACATCAACCTCGCCCGCCTCGACCTCGACGCCGGCGATGCGACGGACGCCGCCGGCCATCTGGCCGTCGCGTTCGCGATGGTGGACCCCGATGCGGACCGTTGGGTGCTCGTGGAGGCGCTCGAAGCGGCAGCACGGCTCCTGGCGGTGACGGATCAGCACGGAGTCGGGCCGCTCCTGGCGGCGGCCGCCGAGCTCCGCCGGGCGATCCGCCAGCCGGTGGCGCCGACCGAGTCGGGTGACCTCGCTTGGACCCGGTCACGTGCCGAGGCGATCGACCCACGGTTGACCGTCGAGATCGATGGCCCGGCGGTGCTCGATGGCCCGGCGGCCCACCGCACGGCAAGCCGCCATATTGCCCAGGCAGCCGGCGCTGCTGCGGCATCGCGCTCCAGGCGCCGCATGGACGCCTGACCGGATGCGACGATCGGACCGTTCCGGGTTCGATCCGAGCGCGGGACGCGCCTGCCGTCCCCGGCATGGGCTTATCGACGACGCGATCTGGGTGGATCGGGTCGCTTGACG
>CAVRGY010000021.1:0-13004 GCA_963720825.1 uncultured Chloroflexia bacterium
TCGGCCTGGTCCGCCGCCGTGATCGACGTCCGAAGGCGCGCCCGGCTCCCGGTGTTAGCTGTGCAGCCGCTCGTTGGCCGGGTCGAACAGGGGTGTCGCGCCCGCGACGGCGACGGTCACCGGGTAGCGCTCGCCCATGTACTGCACTGCGAGCCTCGTGCCCCTGACCGCGAGCTCCACCGGCAGGTAGGCCATCAGGAGGTGCCTGCCGACGGACGGCCCGGCGCCCGCGCTGGTCACGTACGAGCGGCGACCGCGGGCGTCGGTGATCGGCCGGCCATCGGCCGTCAGGATGGGCTCGCGACCGAGCATGTAGCGCCGGGTGCCGTCGCTCGAGGTGTGGTCGTCGACGGTGAGCGTGCACAGCAGCGAGACGGGAGGCTCGGCGCGCTGCCGGAGGTAGGCATCTCGGCCCACGAACTCGGCGCGCTTCACGCTGGGACGCGCGAGGCCGGCCTCGACGAGCGTGTGGTCGAGATCGAGCTCCGCGCCATACGCGCGATAGCCCTTCTCGAGCCGTGCGCTGGAGAAGATCACGGACATCCCGGCGGCGATGGCCCCCAACGGCCGGCCGGCCTCCCACAGCGTGTCCCACAGGTGGCCGCCCAGCTCGATCGGCGCGAACAGCTCCCAGCCCAGCTCGCCGACGTAGGACAGCCGGTTGGCGAGGACGGCGACGCCGTCGATGTCGAGCGGCCGGCAGGTGGCGAACGGGAACGCCTCGTTGGACAGGTCGGCGCGGGTCACCGTCGAGAGGATGTCGCGCGCGCGAGGCCCCCACAGCCCGATCGCGGTCCAGGCCGACGTCACGTCGGTGAGCTGCGCGGTCCCGTCGTCCGGGAGGTGGTCGGTGAACCACTTCTTGTCGCGCATGCCCATGCCGCCACCGGTCACGACCCGGTACAGGTCGCGCCCCACGTGCATGACCGTGAGGTCCGCGACGATCCCGCCGTTGTCATCGAGCAGCGGCGTGTAGACCGTCCGGCCGATCGGTGCCTCGATCCGGTTGACGCACAGGCCCTCGAGGAACGCGAGCGCTCCGGGTCCGCTGATGTCGAACATCGCGAACGTGGTGAGGTCGATGAGCGCGGCGCGGTCGCGCATCGCGAGATGCTCGGCGGCGGTGACCGGCGACCACCAGCGCGCGTCCCATTCGGCCGGCCGATCCGTCACCCGGTCGCCGTACCCGGCGACGAGCGGCGCATTGGAGGCGTACCACATCGGGCACTCCCAGCCGGCGACCTCGAACATCACCGCGTCCAGCGCCAGCTCGCGGTCGTACATCGGGGGCACCCGGATGCCGCGGTCCGAGGCCCACTGCTCTGACGGGTGGACGATGCCGTAGAACTTGTTGAACGCCTCGTTGACGCGAGCCGTGGCGTGGGTCCACGTCCGCTGATGCGGGTAGAAGCGGGCGATGTCGGCGGCGTGGAGGTCGATCTCGAGCGGCAGGCCGCTCATCCGGCGGGCGATGTTCTCGGTGATCGCGGGCGCCTCCTTGATCCATACCGCCGCCACAGACCACAGCCCCGCCACCTCGGGCGACTCGCCCAGGACCGGGCTCCAGTCGGGCGTGACCGAGAGCAGGCCGTTGATCGCGTACTGCTCGCCGACCCGCTCGTCGCCCAGGATCTCGGGGATCAGCTCCAGGGCGTCCTCGTACTGAGGCTCGAAGTCCTCCTTGGTGAACGGCAGCTCGGTGGGCGACAGGACCGAGTCCTCGATCGACGGGATCTCGTCGGGGTGGAGCAGGATCGGCCGGTGGGCGTAGGAGCCGATCTCGAGCTGGCTGCCGTTCGGCCGCTCGTACATCAGGCTGTCCATGTCGCGCAGGATGGGGTAGGCCTGCTCCCCGCGAACGTCGGCGAACCGCGGCACCGGGCCAACGCTGACGAACTGGTGGACGGTCGGGACGAGCGGGATATGGGCGCCGGCCATCTCCGCGATCCGGGGACTCCAGACGCCACAGGCGACGACGATCGTATCGGTCTCGATGGTGCCGGCCGTGGTCCGCACGGCTGCGACCCGGCCGTCGACGACGTCGAGGCCGGTGACCTCGGTGCGGGCCATGATCGACAGGGCGCCCATGTCCACGGCCGCCTCGCGCATCAGCGTGCCGGCGCGGACCGAGTCCACGACCCCCGCGCTGGGCGTGTACCAGCCGCCCAGGATCACGGTCTCGTCGAGATACGGGATGATCGCCTTGACCTCGGCCGGGGTCTTCAGCTCCGAATCGATCCCCCACGACGTGGCGAGGCCCTGGCGGCGCGCCAGCTCGGCCATCCGTTCCGGCGTCCGGGCGACCTCCATGCCGCCGCACCGGGTGAACACGCCCAGCTCGGTGAACTGGCGGATCGACTCGACGGTGAGCGCCGATTCCTCCTTGGTGCCGTCGACGGGAAAGCAGAAGTTCGACGCATGCCCGGTGGATCCGCCAGGGTTCGGCAGCGGGCCCTTGTCCACCAGGACCATGTCTCGCCAGCCGAGTCGGGCGAGGTGCCAGGCCATGGCATTGCCGACGATCCCGGCGCCGATGATCACGGCCCTCGCGCGCGTGGTGCTGTCCATCCGTCGCCTGCCCTCGTCGACCCCGGGTCCGCGCCGGCCCGATGCTCGAGGCCCGGCCGACGTCCGCCGACCTGCCCGGGGACCTACAGTATGGAGACCCTGCCGCCCGGGCCCGCCTTGCCATCCGACCCGCCCGAGAGGGGACCAACGTCATCGGTGCGAGGGTGTCTGCCATGAAGGTCGCCGTCATCGGAACCGGGATCATCGGGCTGGCGACGGCGTACAGCCTCGCGAAGCGCGGCGCCGAGGTGGTGCTCGTCGGAGACCGCGCGCCGGGCAGCGGCGCGTCGAGCAACAACGCGGGCTGGGTTGTCCCGGCCGAGAGCGGACCGGTACCGGGTCCCGGCGTCGTGCTCCAGACGATGCGCTGGATGCGCCACGCCGACAGCCCGGTCTACGTCCGACCCGAGGCGAGCCCCGGCTTCGTCCGGTTCATGGCCGGGATGCTCCGCGCCTGCAATGCGACGGCGTACCGGCGCGCGTTCGAGGCGACCACCCGGCTTGCCGCGGGGACGATGGACGAGCTCGACGCATGGGCCGCGGACGGCCTGGAGTTCGAGCTGCACGCGGACGGCGAGGTGCGCGCCTACCTCGACCCGGCCGAGCACCGCGCGGCGGCCGCGGACCTGGCGCCGTACGAGCAGGCCGGGCTCGAGCCGGCGTTGCTGACCGGCGACGAGGCCCGGGCCACGGTCCCCGAGTTGTCCGATGCCGTGGTCGGGGCGATCCGCTTCCCGAACGAGCGCCATGTCCGACCGGCCACGGTCGTGAGCGCGCTCGTCGCCCGGCTCGGGGCGCTCGGCGCGGAGTGGGAGGACGGAGCGGTCACCGCGGCGTGGGCGCTGCCGTCGGGTGGTGCGGAGCTCCGCGGCGCCTTCGGCTCGGTGGTCGCGGATGCCGTGGTCATCGCCGCCGGCGCCTGGAGCGCCGGCATTGCCCGGCTGTTCGGCGTGCGGCTGCCCATCCGCCCGGGCAAGGGATACAGCGTCGACTACGTGCCGGCGCAGCTCGCGATGGGACCCGTCGTCATGCTCTCGGAGGTCCACTGTGCCGTGACCCCGCTCGATGGCGCGACCCGGGTCGCGGGCACGATGGAGTTCGGCAGTCTGGACGAGCGGATCTCCCCGGTCCGCCTGCGCGCGATCCGTCTTGCCCCCGGCCGGTACCTCCGGTCCTGGGATCCGGATGCGCCGTCGCTCGCACCCAGCGCCGGGCTGCGACCCATGACCCCCGACGGCATCCCGGTCATCGGACGCCTGCGGCCGTACCAGCACGTGTACGTCGCGAGCGGGCACGCGATGCTCGGCCTCACCCTCGCGCCGCGGACCGGGGCCACACTCGCGTCGATGATCCTCGACGGCATCGAGCCCGATGTCCTCGCGCCGTTCAGCCCGCGACGGTTCCGCGCCTGAGGGTCCGGGGGCAGTTGCCGGGTCCAAGGGCCGCCCCCGACCGTCCCGCGCCATAATGTCGTATTACGAGGCGGTGGTACGCTCGACGCGGCTCGGGAGACGCAGCGGACAGCGAGGCATACGGCATGGGTGGTCGGGCGGCGAGCGAGGAACGCACGGCGGCAAACGAGGCGCGCCGGGCGGCACAACGCGAGCGGATCCTGTCGGCCGCGGAGCGGCTCCTGGTCACGCATGGCGTCGAGCGCAGCCGGCTGCGTGACGTCAGCGAGGCCGCCGGCGTCTCGATCGGCACCGTCCAGCACTACTTCGACACCCGGGATCGCCTGATCGCCGAGCTGTTCGACTGGTCCGCCGAGCGCCGGCTCAGCGCCTGGCGCGATGCGTCGCCCACGGACGGAGATCCGTGGAGCCGCCTCGAATCGCTGCTCTACGCCTCGCTGCCCGAGCCGCTGCTGTGGCGAAGCCGGATCTGGATCGAGTTCTGCGCGATGGCCCGCGACGATCAGCTGCGGGGCAAGCTGGACCGCTTCTACGACGCCTGGCGGCCACCGTTCCGGCGGGTGATCGAGGACGGGATCGCCGCCGGCACCTTCCACCCGATCTGGCCCATCGACGACATTGTCGACCTGTTCATCCTGTTCGGCGACGGTGCGTCGGTCGCGATTTCGCTGGGTGCCCCCGGGATCACCGCGGAGCAGCTTCGGCGGCTCCTGTTCCAGACGGCACGGGTGGCCCTGAGCATTGATCCGGATACGGCCAGCGCGCCGAGCCAGCCGGGCTGACGGACCCAGAGCGCGACCGCGGTCGGCCACCGAGGCGTGATAATGCGATGTTATTATGTGAGTTGATCTCGCCAGGCCCGACTGGACGAACGGGTCCGGTCGCCGACTCCATCCAGCTGCCACGTCAAGCTCTGCGTCCCGGCCCTTGTCGCTGGCTCAAGCCGCGTCCATCGTCGAGCGCCAGGAGGGCCCAACCGTGAGGTCGACAGCGCGGGTCGTGATCGTTGGCGGGGGCGTGATGGGCATCAGCCTCCTGTACCACCTCGCCCTCGAGGGCTGGACCGACACGATCCTTGTCGAGAAGGCCGAGCTGACCTCGGGCTCCACGTGGCATGCGGCCGGCCAGTGCCCCAGCTTCATCGCCAACTACAACCTGGCCAAGGTGCACGCGTACAGCAACGACCTCTACGCGCGCCTGGAGTCGACGGCCGGTGAGTCAATCGGCTGGCGAGGCGTCGGCGGGATCCGGTTCGCGACCACGCCGGAGGAGATGGACCATTTCCGCAGGGTCGAGGGCGTCGCCGCCAACATCGGCTTCCGGATGCAGCTGATCAGTCCCGAGGAGATCCGGCGGATCAACCCGTTCGTGACGACCGAGGGCGTGCTGGCCGGTGCCTGGACGCTGGACGACGGCTATGTCGATCCATCGAGCGCGTGCAACGCGATGGCGCTCCTCGCCGGCAACCTGGGGGGCACCATCAGCCGGTTCAACCGGGTCACCGGGATCGAGCAGCTCCCGAACGGTGAGTTCCGGGTGGTGACGGAGAAGGGGGACATCACCTGCGAGCACGTCGTCAACGCCGCCGGCTGCTACGCGGACCGCGTCAGCGCCTGGCTCGGCGTCCAGACGACGTTCGCCAACATGAAGCACCAGTACCTGGTGACCGAGACGATCCCCGAGCTCCTCGACCGGGACGTGGAGCTTCCCGTCATGCGCGATCCGTACGCGTCCGCGTACTACCGGCAGGAGGTCAAGAGCGGCCTGATCGGCATCTACGAGGCGCATGACACGCGGGAGGCGTGGGCCGGGTCTGGCGGTCCCAGCTGGGACGCCGCCAACGAGCTGTTCCGCCCGGAGTGGGACCCGATCTCCGACAACCTGGAGCGGGTGATGGAGCGGATGCCGATCTTCAACACGGTGGGCATCAAGAAGATCGTCAACGGGGCGATCTCGCATACCCCGGACAGCAACCCGCTGGTGGGTCCGGCGCCCGGCGTCCGCAACTTCTGGCTGGCGACCGGCACCGGCATCGGCATCGCCCAGGGCCCGGGCTGCACCCGGTACCTGGCCCAGCAGATGGTCCATGGATCGGCCGAGATCAACATGCTGGGCATGGACCCGCGCCGGTTCGGCGCGTTCGCGGACCAGGCCTACGCGTCGGCCAAGGCGCACCGCGAGTACGCGGACATGTACCGGCTCATCCCGCCCGGCGAGGAGCGGCCCGAGGGTCGACCGGCGAAGGCGTCACCGCTGTACGACCGCCTCGCGGCCAAGGGCTGCGTGTTCACCGAGGGCTACGGCTGGGAGCGTCCCAAGTGGTTCTCGCTCGACGGGCGCGAGGAGCGCTGCAGCTTCCGCCACAACAACGTGTTCGAGGTGGTCGCCGCCGAGTGCCGCGCGGTGCGCGAGCGGGTGGCCATGATGGAGCTGCCGAGCTTCGCGACGTTCGAGGTCACGGGGCCGGACGCAACGGCGTTCCTCGACCGCGTGTGCGCCAACCGGATGTCCCGCCGGGACGGCGGCATCGTCCTCGCCCACGCCCTGACCGAGGGCGGGCGCTACGCCACCGAGCTCACCATCACCCGCCTCGCCCCTGACCGGTACTTCGTGCTGTCGGGTGCGGTCGCCCATCAGCGCGACCTCGACCTGCTCACGTTCGCACGGCGATCCGGTGAGGGCGTGGAGATCGCGGACGTGAGCGACGGCTGGACCACCCTCATCGTTGCCGGTCCCCGGTCGCGCGAGCTGCTCGCGCCGCTCACGCCGGCCGACCTGGGCAACGACGCCTTCCCGTGGCTGACCGGCCACGAGATCGAGGTCGCCGGCATCCCCGTTCTTGCCCTCCGCGTCAACTACGTCGGCGAGCTGGGCTGGGAGCTGCACGTCCGCATGGACGGCGTGGTCGCGCTGTACGACGCCGTATGGGCGGCCGGGGAGCCGCTCGGCATCGCAGACTTCGGGCTGTACGCGATGAACAGCCTGCGGATGGAGAAGGCCTACCCCGGCTGGGGCGTCGAGCTGACCAACGAGATGACGCCGGTCGAGGCCGGGATGATGCGCTTCGTCAAGCTGGACCACGAGTTCACCGGGCGGGCCGCGGTCATTGCCGCGCGTGAGCGGGGCGCCTCGACCCACCTCGTCTACCTCGAGGTCGGCGCGGCCGACTCGGACGTGGCCGGCGGGGAGCCGGTGTTCGCGGACGGCCGGGCGATCGGGGTCACGACCTCGGGCGGGTTCGGCCACGCGACCGGCAAGAGCCTCGCCTTCGCCTACGTGGACCATGGCTACGAGATGCCGGGCACCCGCCTCGAGGTCGAGCTGATCGGCGACCGGCTGCCCGCGACGGTGCTGCCGGCGGCGGTCCATGACCCCGAGAACCGGCGCCTGCGCGCCTGACACGCCGCCCAGTGAGCCTCCAGGAGAAGCCTCGATGACGACCCAGCCGCCGCCGCCCGAGCCCGGCGGATCGCCGTTCCCGACCCAGGCGCGCGTCGTCGTGATCGGCGGCGGCATCGTCGGCGCGAGCGTGCTCTACCACCTCACGGAGCGAGGCTGGACCGACGTGGTCCTGCTCGAGCGCAAGACGCTCACCTCCGGCACGACCTGGCATGCCGCGGGGCTGGTGGGCCAGCTCCGGGCGACGTACAACATGAGCCTGCTCGCCAGCTACGCGAAGGACCTGTTCCGCGAGCTCGAGCGGCGCACGGGCGACGGCACGGGCTTCGAGCAGCACGGGTCCCTGCTGATCGCGTCGACGCCCGGTCGCTGGGAGGAGATCCGGCGCGGCGCGTCGATGGGCCACCTCATCGGGGTCGACCTCGAGCTCGTCGACCGCGAGCGGGTCGGCGAGATGTGGCCGCTCCTCGACACCACCGGCATCCTGGGCGCTGCGTTCATCCCGGGCGACGGGATGGCAAACCCCACCGACGTGACCCAGGCGCTGGCCAAGGCCGCGCGCATGGCCGGCGCCCGAGTGTTCGAGCAGACGAAGGTGACCGGCGTGCTTCGCCGGGACGGCCGCGTCAGCGGCGTGTCCACCGAGCGCGGCGACATCGCGTGCGAGGTACATCGTGAACTGCACCGGGATGTGGGCGCGCGAGCTGGCCGGCCAGAGCGACGTCGTGGTGCCGCTCCACGCGGCGGAGCACTTCTACCTGGTCACCGAGCCGGTCGAGGAGCTCACCCCTGACCTGCCGGTCCTGCGCATGCCCGACGACGCGACCTATGCCCGCAACGAGGCGGGCAAGCTGATGGTCGGGTTCTTCGAGCCCGGCGCCAAGCCATGGGCGACGGACGGGATCCCGGAGGATGCCGAGTTCCTCACCCTGCCCGAGGACTGGGACCATCTCGAGCCGTGGATCCTGCGGGCGACGAAGCGCCTCCCCGTGTTCGGACGGGTGGGCATCCAGCTGTTCTTCAACGGACCCGAGAGCTTCACGCCCGACGACCGGTACATCCTGGGCGAGGCGCCGACGCTGGGCGGCTACTTCGTCGCCGCCGGCTTCAACTCCGTGGGCTTCGCGTCGGGCGGCGGCGCCGGGCGCGCGGTCGCCGACTGGGTCGTGGACGGCCACGCGCCGATGGACCTGTGGGAGGTGGACATCCGGCGGTTCATGCCCTTCCAGCGCAACCGCCGGTATCTCTACCAGCGGACGACCGAGACCCTGGGGCTGCTGTACGACATGCACTGGCCGTTCCGGCAGATGGAGACCTCGCGCGGGATCCGCCGGTCGCCGCTCCACGACCGGCTCGCGGCGCGCGGAGCGTGCTTCGGCGAGGTGTCCGGCTGGGAGCGCGCGAACTGGTACGCCCCCGAGGGCGTCGAGCCGCGCTACGAGTACTCGTACGGGCGCCAGAACTGGTTCCCGTACTCGGCCCAGGAGCATCGTGCCGTCCGCGAGGCGGTCGGCCTGTTCGACCAGACGTCGTTCGGCAAGATCCTGGTCCAGGGCCGGGACGCGGAGCGGGAGCTCAACCGGGTGTGCGCAGGCGATGTCGCCGTCGAGCCCGGGCGGCTGGTCTACACGCCGTGGCTCAACGAGCGCGGCGGGATCGAGTCGGACGTGACGATCACGCGGCTGGCGGATGACCGGTTCATGGTCGTCACGACCGGCACCTCGACGATGCGCGACCTCGACTGGCTGCGCCGGACGATCGATCCCGAGGCGCGGGTCGCGGTCACCGACGTGACCTCCGCCGAGACGGTGATCAGCGTCATGGGGCCACGCTCACGCGAGCTGCTGGCCTCGCTCTCGGACGCGGACCTGTCCAACGCGGCGTTCCCGTTCGGGACCGCGCGCGAGATCGACCTCGGCTTCGCTTACGCGCGCGCGGCGCGGGTGACGTACGTGGGCGAGCTGGGCTGGGAGCTGTACGTGCCGATGGAATTCGCGACCCACGTGTACGACACGATCGTCGCGGCCGGGGACGCGTTCGGCCTGCGCCATGCCGGCTACCACGCGCTGGACTCGCTGCGGATCGAGAAGGCGTACCGCCACTGGGGCCACGACATCACCGAGGAGGACACGCCGCTCGAGGGCGGTCTCGGCTTCACGGTGGGCTGGGACAAGCCCGGCGGGTTCATCGGCAGCGAGGCGCTCCTGCGCCAGCGCGAGGCGGGGTTCTCGCGGCGTCTCGCGGTCGTGATCCTCGACGATCCAGAGCCGCTGATGTACCACAACGAGCCCATCCTGCGGGACGGCCGCATCGTCGGCCGCGTCAGCTCCGGCGCCTTCGGGCACACCATCGGGCGCTCGATCGGACTGGGCTACGTGACCCGCGAGGACGGGCCGGTGACCTCGGACTGGCTGGCGGCCGGCCGGATCGAGGTCGAGGTCGCCCTCGAGCGGCAGCCCGCGACCGCGTCCCTGCGGGCGCCCTACGATCCGGGCAACGCTCGGATCCGGGCGTAGCCGGACGGATGATCGCGGGCGCCGGCTCGGGCTACCCGAGCGCCGGCTCCGCCTGCCCTTCCCGGCGATGGGCGACCCAGTCGCGCGCGGACCTGACGACCCCGGCAAACCCGCCCGGCTGGTAGATCATCACCAGGATCAGCACCAGCCCGTAGAGGACGAGGTGGAGCCCGGGCAGGTTCGAGAACTGCGTGCGCAGGAGCTCGACCCCGATCGTCAGCGGGAACGCGATCACGGCCGGTCCCCAGAGCGTTCCGCGGCCACCGATGTAGGCCACGGCGAGCACCTCGACGGTGTGCGAGGTGAGCATGACGTCCGGCGTGAGGATGCCGTAGTAGTGCGCGTAGAACCCGCCCAGCCAGCCCGCGAACGCGCACGACAGGGTGAAGTTGATGACCAGGAACCGGGTGGGGTTGATGCCCGACGCCCGCGCGGCCTGAAGGTTCTGGCCGATCGCCCGGAACGCGAGGCCGAGGTTCGAGCGCGTGACCGCGGTGAGCACGATCACGGTGACGACCAGCATCCCGAGGATGACGTAGTAGTAGGGGAGGTTGTCCGAGGTATCGAGGAGCAGCGGCACGTTGAGCCCGAGCGATCCCCGGGTGATCTCGGTCATGTTCCGGGCGAGGCCCATCAGCGCCAGGCCGACGAACCAGGTCATGACCGCCGCGTAGATCCCGCGCAGGCGGAGCGTGAGCATGCCCGTGAGCAGCCCTACGAACCCCGCGGTGCCGGCCCCCGCGAAGATCCCGATCCATGGCGAGATCCCGAGGTTCGCCGCCACCAGGCCGGAGGTGTACGAGCCGACGCCGACGAACGCCGCGAACCCGAAGTTCACGATGTTGATGTAGCCCGCGGTGAAGTCGAAGGCGACGGCCATCGCCGCCATCAAGGCGGCCCCGACGAGCCAGCGCTGGTAGTCCTGGCCGTCGAACGGCGGGATGAACGGGAGGACGACGGCGAACGCGACCACCGCGATGGCCGCCAGGCGGGACGTCCTCCGTGAGCGAGAGCTCGTTTGCTTCATGACCGCCACCGGGGTGGCACCGTCGGTGGCCACTAGAGCTCCCACACGCCTTTCACTTCACTGCCGAACAGGCCCGATGGCTTGAACAGCAGGATCAGGATGATGAACCCGGTCGGCAGCACGTCCACCCAGCCCAGGCCGACGTAGTACACGGCCAGCGTCTGGAGCAGCGCCACGATGAACGCGCCGATGATCGCGCCCTGGACGTTGCCCAGGCCCGCCAGGATCACGACGTACCAGGCGATGTACAGCGGCTGGATGCCGACGTCGGGGAACGACGGGAACATGAACAGCAGCGCCGCACCGGCGAGCGCCGCGAGCGCGAGGCTCAGGCCCATCGTCAGCACGAAGATGCTGTTGAGGCTGATCCCCGCCATCTGGGCCCCGGTCTCGTCCTGGGACACCGCGCGCATGGCCCGGCCAGTCCTCGTCCGCTGGAGGAACACCGAGAACGCGGCGATCGAGACCATCGCGACCACGAACACCATCGCCCGGTCGACGGAGATGGGCACGTTCAGGATCTCGATCGGCTTGACGTCCCAGTAGCGGGTGATGCCCCGGAAGTCGTTGCCGAACACCAGGCGGTCGCCGTTGACCAGGACCACGGACACGCCGGCGGTGAGCAGGAAGGTGTTCATCACCCACTGGTCGCGGCTCCGCTTGCGCAGCGGCCGGAACAGGAACACCTCGAGCAGCACGCCGCACGCGAAGCCGACCAGCGCCGCGACGATCATGCCCGGAAACGGTCCGGCCACCTTGAGCAGCACCGAGTCGGGGTTGTCGAACAGGGCGTCCTGGATCGGCGTGAACACGGTGTACGCGGTCAGCGACCCGATCATGAAGAACTCGCCATGGGCGAAGTTGGGGACGTTCATCACGCCGAACACGAGCGCCAGGCCACCGGCCATGAGGGCCCACATCCCGCCGGTGACGAGGGTGTCGACGAGGATCGAGGGCTGGATGAACGCGAACGCCACCAGGACCACCACGACCAGGCCGATCACGAGCCACGTGAACGACAGGAAGCGCTTGGCCAGCGGGACGGAACGGAGGTTGGTTGCGGTCGTCATGGGTAGCTCAGATCCCCAGGTAGGCTTCCTGGACGTGGGTGTCCTTCAGCAGGCTGTCGCCGCTTCCCTCCAGCACGATCCGGCCCTGCTCCAGCACGTACGCGCGATCCACCAGGTGGAGCGTGGTGTTCACGTTCTGTTCGACCAGGAGGATCGTCACGCCGCGCAGGTGCAGCTGCTTGAGGGCCTCGAACGCGGCGAGCGTCGCCATCGGGGCGAGGCCGAGGGACGGCTCGTCGACCAGCAGGAGCGAGGGTGACGGCATCAGTCCCCGGCCGATGGCCAGCATCTTGCGCTCGCCGCCGCTGAGGGTGCCGGCGAGCTGGTTCCGCCGCTCGAACAGTCGCGGGAACAGCTCGAACACGAGCTCGGTCGTTGCCCGGATCTGCGCCTTGTCGCGGACGGAATGGGCGCCCACGAGAAGGTTCTCGTAGATCGACATCGACGGGAACAGGTTGAGGCTTTCCGAGACATAGCCGATGCCCGAGGTGCTCACCCTGTCGGGTGGCACCCGGTTGAGCGACTGGCCGCGGAACGTGATCTCGCCCCGGATGGGGTTGAGGAAGCCGGCGATGGTCCGCAGCGTGGTGGTCTTGCCCGCGCCGTTCGGGCCGAGCAACGCGACGAACTCGCCTTCCTCGACATGGAGGTCAACCCCCCACAGCACCTGCAGGAGATCGTAGCCAGCTTCGACGCCGGTGAGTTGGAGCACCCTTCCCTCCGGGCTTTCAGAGAATGTAGTTGGTGCCGAGATACGCCTCGCGGACGCGCTCGTCCTGGGCGACGGTCGAGGCATCGCCGTGGGCGATCAGCTGTCCGTACTGGAGCACCGACAGGCGACCGCACAGGTCGAGGATCAGCCGCATGACGTGCTCGACCATCACGATCGTCGTGCCATCGGCGCGGATCCGGCGCAGCAGGACCGCGATGTCGACCAGCTCGCTGGGCGTGAGACCCGCGGCGAACTCGTCAAGCAGCAGGAGCTTGGGATGGCTGGCCAGCGCACGCGCCA
>CAVRGY010000022.1:0-64358 GCA_963720825.1 uncultured Chloroflexia bacterium
GATCACCGACAGGATCTCGTCGCCGTACTTCTCCAGCTTGGCCGGACCCATCCCCTTGACCCGCCGCAGCCCCGCCATGGTCCGTGGCCGCGTCTCGGCGATCGCCGCGAGGGTCGCATCGTGCGCGATGACGTACGGGGGGACCGCCTCGTCGCGCGCGCGCCCGGTCCGCCACTCGCGCAGGGCCGCGAACAGCGGGTCCCCGTCGGTGCCCGCGCGAGGAGCCCGGACGAACGGCGGCGGCCCGGGCAGGTCGCGGACGGTCCTCTTTGGCCGCGGCCGCAGGTCGAGCAGGAACCGGCTGGGCTGCCGCTTGGCCTCCTTGCCGCGGGTCTCGCGGCGTTCCGCCCACGACAGCGCGAGATGCGTCCGCGCCCGGGTGATCCCGACGTACAGCAGCCGGCGCTCCTCGTCGAGCGCAGCGTCGTCGTCGCGCGACTGGCGGATCGGAAGACTCCCCTCCTCCAGCGCCGGCAGGAACACCGCGTCCCACTCGAGGCCCTTGGCGCGATGGTAGGTCAGCAGGTTCACGCCGTCCGCGGCACCCGCGTGCTCGTGGGCGGCGCGTGCCTCGAGCTCCGCGAGGACGCTTGCCGCGTCGGCGGAGGCGCTCGCCCGGACGACCGTGTCGACGATCGCGAGCAGCGTCTCGAGCGAGGCCTGGCGCTCGCGCGCCTCGTCGCCCTCGGGGATGCCCTGCTCCTCGTAGCCAACGTCCTCGGCCCATCGGTTGCGGATGGCGGCCCGGAGCTCGAACCCGCGAGCGTCAAGCCCGCGCCGGCGCAGGCTGGCGACGGCGCTGCGCACCTCGGGGCGGTCGTAGAACCGGAGCCCGCGGACCTGGTACGGGACGCCCGCGCGCGTCAGCGCCTCCTCGATCGGCGCCAGCTGCGCGTTCATCCTGACGAGCACGGCGACCTCGGCCGGGGCAACGCCGTCCGCGATCCTGGCCTGGATCGCGCCCACCAGCGCAGCCAGCTCGGCGTCCGCCGAGACATGGCGGGTGATCGCCGGCGCCGGGCCGGCATTCCGCGTCGCCTCCAGGCGCTTCGTCCGTCCCTCCGCGGCGATCAGCCGGTTGGCGAGCTCCAGCACCTGCGGCGTCGAACGGTAGTTGCGGACCAGCGCGATCTCGGTGGTGCCCGGCCAGCGCGCGGCGAACGAGGTCAGGAAGCCCGATGACGCGCCGGTGAACGAGTAGATCGTCTGGTCCTCGTCACCCACCACGCACAGCTCGCGCCGCTCCCCGAGCCACAGCTCGAGCAGCCGCTGCTGGAGCGGGCTGGTGTCCTGGTACTCGTCGACGCTGAACCAGCCCTTGCGCGCCCGCACGGTCGCGGCGGCGTCGGCGTCGGTCTCGAGGAGGACGACCGTCTCGACCAGCAGGTCGTCGAAGTCGATGCGGTTTGCCCGCGTCTTCGCCGCCTCGTAGCCGTCGAACACCCGGGTGAACAGGTCCACCGGGATCGGCGGCTCGCGCCCGGCCGCCGTGACCGCCTCGCGCCGGTAGGTCTCCGCCGAGATCCGCCTCGACTTGGCCCACTCGATCTCGTCGGCGATGTCCTTGGCGGGCGTGAACCGGTAGTGACCGGGCAGCTGGCGGGCAAGGCGGCCCAGGATCGGCAGCTTGGAGTCCAGGATCCCCGGCAGCGGCGACCCGTCATGCCGGCCAGGCCAGAAGTGCCGGAGCTGGCGCAGCGCGTGGGCGTGGAACGTGCGGGCGGTCACGCCGGGGAGGCCCAGCGCGCGCAGGCGCTCGACCATCTCGCCCGCGGCCTTGTCGGTGAACGTCACGACCAGCACCTGGTCCGCAGGCACGACCCCTGTGGCGATCGCGTAGGCGGTCCGCCGGCTGATGACGCGCGTCTTGCCGGTGCCCGCACCGGCCAGGATCGCGACCGGGCCGCTCGTCGCGAGGACGGCGGCGCGCTGCTCCGGATCGAGGTCGGCGAGCAGCTGGTCGGGTTCGACGCGTGGCACGCACTGACGGTAGCAGCGGCGGCTCCACCGTGGATTACCCGGGCGTCGTCGTCAGTGGACGGCGGTCGCCTCGAGGAGCGTCTGCTCGGCCGTTCGCGTCAGCCAGTCGACCACGTCGGCCTCGTGGTGACGCCGCTCGACGGGCTCGATGTTGTCCACGAACAGCTGGTAGATCACCGCCTGGCGCGCGGCGGCGACGGGGCGATCAGCTCGGCGGCCCGGGCAGGATGCGAGCCGGGCACGTGCCGGCGCCACTCCGACGCCCAGTGGTCGCGCAGGATCGGCGCGGCCGCCGGCGGCACCCGGTCGAGGAATGCCGACATGTCGAGCAGGGGGCTGCCGACACCGCAGTCGCCCCAGTCGAGGATCGTGAATCCGAGGCCCTCGGTCTGGCGGGTCGCGCCCGGGGCGCGGCCGCCGGCGGGGGCGGCGCCATCCGCCTCGGTCCCGCCGCGCACGTTGCCGGGGTGGAAGTCGCCATGGACGAAGGTCGGCGGGATCCCGCACGCGTCGAGCGCCTCGAACCGGGCCGGCAGACCCGCGACGAACGCAGCAAGCGCACCGCGGGCGCCATCCGGGACCTGGCTCGCCCGCCGCTCGACGACGGTCTCGATCGACGCGGCAAGCGACGCTCCTCGCCAGTCCGGCAGCCCCATCGCCAGGAGCTCGTCCGAGCGCCCGACCCACTGCGCCTGCAGGTCAACCAGGGACGACACGATCTCGAGCAGCTCGGGAAGCTCGGCGCCGTACTGGTCCTCGCCCGGGATGTCCTCGAGCAGGATCCGGTCGCCATCGTGGCCGAGCAGGCGCGGGACCGGGCCGCCCTGCAATCGACGCAGGATGTCGCCCTCGTGCGCGAAGAACGACGGCACGACCTTGAGCCATGCGGCGCCACCGACGAGCGGCAGCCGCCAGATGCTCGACAGGTTCCAGCATCGCAGCTGCTCCGCGGGACCGGTCCGCTCGAGTCGCCGCACGCGGAGCACGTCCTCTGCCCAGGCGAGATCGGCACCCGGGCCGCCCGGCTCGGCCCAGCGCAACCGCCGGGGGTCGTCCACGAGGACGCCGTCGAACGGCTCCAGCACCGCCGCCGCACCCTCGGGCAGCGGGCCCTGCGCCTGGACCACGTACATCACGCCGCCGCCCTGCGGCTTGGGCAGCTCGGAATCGAACAGGCGGAGCACCACGATGTCGAGCCCGAACCGCTCGCGGGTCCCCTCGACGACCGGCCGGACCTCCTGCCACCACGGCGTCGCCACGGGAAACTCCGGCAGGCGACCGAGCACCTGGCCCGCACCGTCGATCACGATCAGCGACACCCGGCGCGGCGGGATGCCGGTCAAGCGGCGGGTCTCGCGGTCAAAGCAGTCGTCTCGTATCGCACGACCCGATCGTATGCCGTCTGCCGCTCCGGGGCCGCGGGGCGGGCGTTTCCCGCGGCGGCGCAGGAACCCGGCAGGGGGCGGTCAGCGACCCGGGTTTGCCCAGTAGCGGCGGAACCGCGCGGTCGATTCGTCCTCGGCGTGGGCAAGCCCGTCGCGACACGCATCGAGCCACGTGGTGCTCGCGAACGCCCAGGCGGCGGCAATCGGCGGCAGGCCGAGCACGACCCAGGCACACGCCAGGGCCGGGTTGGGATCCGTGATGTGCGGCCAGACCAGCAGGCTCAGCGCCGCCAGCAGGCCGATCGGCACCCACAGGGCCACCATGCGACCCAGCAGCGCATCGTCGGCGTCGACCTCGCGCGCCCGTGCCCATGCCGTCAGCCGTTCGTCGGCGGTCGAGCGGCCGCGAGCCAGGCGGAGCGCGTTCGACGCGAGCGCGTAGGCGAGGAGCACGGTGGGCGCTGCGGTGGCGATCTCGTCGCGGGTGGGCACGTCAAGCGACATCACGACGGGCAGCACGGCCAGGATCGCGATGGCCACGACCAGCGCGACGCCGCGAGCGACCAGCCGGGCGAGCTCGCGCCGCACCGGCTCCTCGACGAGCATCCGGGGGTCTCGCAGGGCCATGAACGGAGGATCGAGAGTCGCGGGCTGCCGGACAAGGGACCTTTGTACGCGAACGACGGGACGATGGCGATTGCCGCCGATGTCGCCGTTGCCGCCGATGTCGACGATTCGCCGTCGGCGGTGAGCAGGCTATGCGCCGGCCACCGGTGCCCTCGACGGCGTTCCCGGCCACGACGCCGTACCTGGCAGCTTCCACTCCGATGCGCCGACACCGCCGGCAGTGTCGTCCTCGACGCTGAAGCCTTCCAGGCCGAGCCTCACGTACGGGTTCGTCGAGGGCTGCAGCAGCGCCTCGACGTCCACCGCCTCGAGGTTCACGTCCGTGCCGGGTCGGCCCAGCAGGTACCCCTGGCCGGCCCCGATCGCGAGCTCCCGGGCGAGCAACAGCTGGGCCGGCGTCTCCACGCCTTCGGCCACCACCAGCGCATCCCAGCGCCCGGCGAGGTCCACCAGCGAGCCCAGCACGCTGCGAACCGTCTCCTGGCCGGTGCCCGCCTGGACGAGCGACAGGTCGATCTTGACCACGTCGAACCGGAACTGGCTGAGCAGCCGCAGCCCGGCATTCCCGGCGCCGACATCGTCGGCGGCGATCCGGATGCCGCCCGCGCGACACCCGTCGAGCGCGGCGAGCACGCGCGGAATGTCGTGGATGACCTCTCGCTCGGTGACCTCGAGGATGACCCGGTCGGCCGGCAGACCCGCGGCTGCGACCATGCGCAGCAGCCGGGCGGCACCGAACTCGGGAGCTTCCAGCGTGCGCGGCGAGACGTTGATCGTGACCAGCAGCGGATCCGGGATCGCGCGCGCTCCGGCGAGCACGACGGCCAGGCAGGCCACGTCGAGGTCCACGATGTGGCCGCTGATCTCGGCCGCGGCGAACAGCGCGCCCGGATTGGTGAACGGCGCATCGGATGCCGGGCGGATCAGCCCTTCGTAGCCGATGATCCTGCCGGTCTCGAGGTGGACGATGGGCTGGTACACGGGTCGCAGCGCACGGTCGGCGATGACCTGCCCCAGCGCCTGCGACAGCTCTGTTCGCTTCTGCTCGTCCACGTGCTCGCCGTCGAGGGCCGGGTCGACGATGGTCACGGTCGTCCGGCCCGCGCGCTTGCCGCGGTACATCGCCGAGTCGGCATACAGGCGCAGCTGCTCCCGGGTGCTGGCGTGGGCGGGGCACGTTGCGACGCCCGCCGAGAACGAGATCGGGCGCGGATATTCGGCAGCGGGCCGGACCTCGAGACCCGCCGCGAGGATGCGCCTCGCCAGCTGCGCGGCGCCCGCGGACCCGGTATGCGGCAGCAGGAGCGCGAACTCGTCACCACCGACCCGGAACGCGCGGTCTGCGAGCCGGGTCTGCTGGCGGAGCAGCCGCCCCACCTCCGCGAGCACCGTGTCGCCGACACCGTGGCCCTGGCTGTCGTTGACGAGCTTGAACTCGTCGAGGTCGAGGAGGACCAGGGACAGGTCGTGCCGGTATCGCTGCGCCTGGTCGAGCAGCGCCTTGAACTCCTCCTGGAACGCGCGGTGGTTGCCGAGCCCCGTGAGGCCGTCGATGAGGGCGTGCTCGCGGGCCTCCCGGTAGGCTCGATGGAGCTCGGTGCGCGATGCCTCGAGCTCGGCGGCGGGCAGCAGGATCTCGCCGGTCATCCAGCGGATCAGGACCACCAGGAACGCACCGAGCCCGACCAGGGCCACGATGTGGACCGGCTGGATTCCCCCCGTGCCGCCGGTGAGCACCCTGATCAGGGGCGAGCCAAGGGCCATCGGCAGAATGGCTGACGCCGCGATCGTGAGATACAGGCGCAGCCGGACGAGGCGAAGCGAATCTGCGCTCGATGGGTCGGCCGGTGTGACGGCCCCGGCCTCGAACTGGTCACTCGACATGGGTCGGTGGAATGCCCTCGCGCGGAGCCCCCATACGTGGAGCATCTGTATACGACCGCCCTGCCCGGCCCTGAACCTGACCAAACGTCACCCCCGCGGCAGGACCATCCGGTCGCGATCCGCGACATCGGCTCGCGCAACGGCATCGGCGGCGGCGGCGCCGCAGGCTAGGATCGGTCCACACGCATTCGGCCCCCAGCGCCCCGGCGGGATCGGACCACGCAGCAGACCGGAGGCGGTCGCGGTGACGGAACAGGGATCGGCAGCACAGGCGGAGACGGGCGGACGCTCGATCGAGCTCCCCGACCAGGCACAGGTCGTGATCATCGGCGGCGGTGTGATCGGCGCGAGCATCGCCTACCACCTGACCAAGCTGGGCTGGCGCGATGTCGTCCTCCTGGAGCGACGCCAGCTGACCTCCGGCACCACGTGGCATGCAGCGGGGCTCATCACGTCCGCCGGGATGGCGCACGAGACGCTGCTGTGGATGGCCCGCTACACGCGCGAGCTGTGCATGTCGCTCGAGCAGGAGACGGGCCAGGCAACCGGGTGGCGTCCGATCGGCCACCTCCACCTCGCCACCAACCCGCAGCGGCTCGAGGGACTGCGTCGCGAAGCGGCGTTTGCCCGGGCGCACGGCGTCGACGACCACGAGATCTCGGCGTCCGAGTTCGGGAAGCTGTGGCCCGCCGCGAAGACGGACGATGTCCTCGCCGCGTTCTACGTGGCCGACGAGGGCCGGGTGAACCCCGCGGACCTCACGATGGCCTACGCGCGTGGCGCGCGAATGGGCGGTGCCCGGATCTTCGAGCACGTCGCGGCGACCGGCGTCACGTCGGCACGCGGGCGCGTGACCGGTGTCGTCACCGACCGGGGAACGATCCGGACCGAGGTGGTCGTCAACGCGGCCGGGATGTGGGCGCGCGAGCTGGGCGCGCTGAGCGGGGTGTCGGTCCCGCTCCAGGCCGCCGAGCACTACTACCTGATCACCGACACCGTGGACTGGGCCCACCCCGACCTGCCGATCGTCGAGGAGCCGGATCGCTACGGCTACTACCGCGAGGAGGGCGGCGGCATCCTGGTCGGGCTGTTCGAGCCGACGGCGGCTCCCTGGTCGCTGGACGGCGTCCCGGCGGACATCGCGTTCGCCAGCCTGCCGCCGGACTGGGACCGGATCGGGCCGTTCCTCACCCGCGCGCTGGACCGGTTCCCGTCGCTCCACGACGCTCGGGTCCGGACGATGTTCTGCGGCCCGGAGTCGTTCACCGCGGACAACATGCCCCAGCTTGGCGAGTCACCGGAGCTGCGCGGCTACTTCGTTGCGGCTGGCATGAACTCGCTGGGGATCATCCTCAGCGGCGGCGTCGGCAGCCTCATGGCCCAGTGGATCGCGGACGGCGTGCCCCAGGCCGACGTCACCGGGATGGCCGTGGACCGGACCCAGACCTACGAGACGAGCCGCCGCTTCCGCGCCGACCGCACCGTGGAGCTGCTGGGCGCCCTGTTCGGCGATTCGCGTTCCCGAACGCCCATCCGCGCGACCGCCCGCAACATCCGGCGCTCCGTCATCCACGACCGGCTCGCGGCGGCCGGTGCGCACTTCGCACCCTCGTCGGGCTGGGAGTACGCGGAGTGGTTCGCGGAGCCGGGGGTCTCGCCGCACATCGTCCGCAGCTGGGGCCGCGACGCCTCGTTCCCGCTCCAGGCGGCCGAGCATCACGCCGTTCGCGACGCCGTCGGGATGCTCGACATGTCGCTGATGGCCAAGTTCATCGTCCAGGGCCGGGACGCCGAGCGGGTCCTCAACCTCGTGTCCGCAAACGACGTGTCCGTGCCGATCGGGCGCATCGTCTATACCCCGTGGCTCAACGTGGCCGGCGGGATCGAGGCCGATCTCACCGTCACGCGGCTGGCTGAGGAGCGGTTCCTGGTCGTCGTCACCGACCTCATCCACCGCCGGATCGCGCCCTGGATCGAGCGGCATGCGCCCGACGATGCCCATGTCACCGTGACCGACGTCACCTCCGGGACCACCCTGCTCACCGTCCAGGGTCCGCGCTCCCGGCAGCTGCTGGCACGGCTCTCCGGCGCCGACCTGTCGAACGAGGCGTTCCCCTACCTGACCGCGCGGGAGATCGACCTCGGGTACGGGCACGTGCTCGCGATGCGGGTCACCTACGTGGGCGAGCTGGGCTGGGAGCTCCACGTGCCGGCAGAGCTGGGGCTGACCGTGTACGACGCGCTGATGGAGGCCGGCGAGGATCTCGGGTACCGGAACGTCGGGATGGGCGCGCTGGGCAGCCTTCGCCTCGAGAAGGCCTACCGCGACTACGCGCTGGACATCGACAACACCGACACCCCGCTCGACGCCGGGCTGGGGTTCACCGTCGCCTGGGACAAGCCGGGGGGCTTCGTCGGGCGCGACGCACTGCTCGCCGCGCGTGCCGTAGCCGGGCCGCCCAGGCGCCGGCTCGTCCAGGTGCTGGTCGAGGACGCCGATCCGCTGCTGTACGGCGGCGAGCCCGTGTTGCTCCACGACCGCGTCGTCGGGACCGTGCGGGCCGGCGCGTACGGGCACACCCTTGGTGGCGCGGTGGGCCTGGCGATGCTCGAGGATCCGGCAGGGTTGCCGCGCGACACCATCGAGCATGGCCGGTTCGAGATCGACATCGCCGGCGTGCGATACCCCGCGCGTGCCTCCCTCCGCCCGATGTACGACCCGGACCGGCACCGGATCAAGGCGTAAGGTCCCGCCCGCGGCAGGCGCCCGCTGACAACCACCTACGTTCCCGATGAGCGTCCGCGCATCACGGCCACGGCCGTGCCTTCGGACATCACCCGGGTTCGCGATGAGTCCGTGCTCCTCGTGATGCGGCGACGCTCATCGTGATGCGGCGACGCTCATCGTGATGCGGCGACGCTCATCGCGGATGGAGGTGCGCTGCGCCGAACACGAGACCGACGGCAGGACTCATTGCCAGGCACCGCCGTACGCGGTGCTAACCGCAGAATCGCCTCGAAGGAGTGTCAGTTACCGCGCGCGCCGGTGATAGTCCGGGTCGAGCCCCACCAGGAGCTTCGACACGACGTCCCGAAGGGGCGCGGGAGGCGCAGACGTGCGTGAATCGCACGGCAGGTTCCCCGCGATCGAGGCAGACTCCGGTCGACAGCTGTCAGAACTCCGACTATCACCGGCACCGGCGGTGGTTGGCAGAATCGCAACAGGAGGCAGCCGCGGACTCGAGGTCGGGCCGAAACGCGACGGGCGACGGGCGACGGGCGACGGGCGACGGGCGACTGGCGACTGGCGACGGCGACAGCGACAGGCAACGGGCGACAGGCGACGAACGGAGGACTCGGCGACGCACTGGTTGAGGCGAGGAAGGCGCGGATCGTGGCCGGCACAGGGCCTGGCGAACGGGGGCGCGGAGGCGCGGGCCGGGGCGCCAACCCACGACGACGCGCCGATGTTCGTGTGCTCCACCTGCGGGCGCACGGACCTGCCCGAGGCCGGCGGCTGGGATCCGCCGATCTGCCAGGAGTGCGACGCCGCGATCAACGAGGACGCGATGCGCGAGTCGGACGAGCTCGACAACCGCTGACGGCGGCCGACGGGCATGGTCCGCGTTGCCCGCGGATCTCTATGCGACCGCCGTCTCCGGCTGGGCGGGGGGCGCGCCACCACCCGGCGCACTACCGCCCGGCGCCCCGGTTCCGGTCCCCGATCCGGGCGGCAGGAGCGGCGGCGGCGGGGCGAAATCGGGGCCGGCGTCGATGCCGGATTCGCGCGCATCGGCGTGCTGGCGCAGGTCGGTCGCCCGCTGGTGCAGGCTCTGGCCAAGCGCGACGTACCCGTCGATGTAGGTCCCGATGCTGTGCCAGCCGTCGCGCATGTCCTGGACGGTGAACTTGGGCATCCCGGTCAGGTCGCTGATCTGCCCGATGATCAGGTCCATCACCTGCTCGGCGCTGGTGCACCTCCCGAGCCCCTCGCTGAACTTGACGATGTAGCCGTTGAGGGTGCCGGCCATGGCCGCGCTCTCGGTGGCGAGCAGCGCCAGCCATTCGCCAAGGTTGTCGGCCTTCTGCTGTACGGCCTCGACCGGTCCGCGCACCTCGTCCTTGACCCCGTCGATGCGTGACTGGACGTTCGCGACCGTGCGCCGAATGAGCGCATTGGCGGCAGCGGTGGCCTGGTTCGCGAGGTACTCCGTCGCGTCGGCCAGGACGCTGTCCCCGAGCTCCACCTGGGGCAGGTTGTAGCTGGGGATGACGAGGCTGTCGAGCGCACCCAGGATGGTGTCGCAGGCCCCCGAGATGGCCGCGGCGTTGGTCTGCGCGCTCGACGCCAGCGAGGCCAGCTGCTCGACCATCGACAGCTTGTTGTGCATGTCCTCGAGGCCCGACTGGACGGCGTCGCGGATGAGCTGGAACGCCGTCTTGCCGCCTGACAGCGCCCCGGCGACGACGTTGAGCTGCTCGATCTGCTGGTCGGCATACGCCTCGAACGCACCGATCACGGCATCGACCGCGGTGTACGTCGTGCGTGCCTGGCCCGCCTCGTGGTCGACGAAGCCACCCGCCATGTCGTAGATGAGCGCCTGCTCGCGGAGCTCCGTGGGCGACCCTTCGTACGCGTGCCTGCCGGCCGTCATCAGGTTGCCGAGCCACACGCCGATGACGCCGTTGAGACCGCCGATGATGTTCGGCACGGCGCTCTTCATGAACGCGCCCGCGAGCGACAGAGGCTGCCTCGCCTGCTGCACCGGAGCGGTGTTCGCGGCACCCGCGCTGGCCAGGCTGATGATGTCGAGGGTGATGTTCACGACGTCACCCAGGAGGTTCGCGGCGTAGCCGTCGGCGAGCTGCTTCCACTGCTCGGCCTCGGCGGAGGTCGGGGCGTGGTTCGACTCGTAGAGGGCTTCGACCTCGATCACGATGTCGGTCCCCATCTGGACCTCGTCGAGGCCGACCTTGACGCCGGAGAGGACCTCATTCGCGGCCGCCGTCAGCGGCGTGAACTCGGCACCCACGACGGAGCCCGCGAGCCCGTCCTGGATCAGCTGGTTCACGTACAGGATGTGGCCGAGACCGTTGTTGCCGATGTTGACGAAGTTGCGGAACACGATCAGGCCCGTCGCGAGATCGGCGTTCTCAGACTTGGGGATCGATGCCAGGTCGCTCTGGAAGTTGAGCGCGTCCGCGCCGAAGCCCGCCAGCAGCCCCCAGCCCGGGATCAGGCGCCCGACCTCGAGGACGGTGCGCACCGGCGGCCCGTAGTCGCTGAGGATCTGGTTCCAGTCGATGCCCGACTTCGCGGTCTCCGGGTCGGGCAGGCCGTGGGGTCCGAGCGGGACCGAGGCCGGAGGAGCGGTTGGACCAGCGGTGCCCGTCGGGCCGGGCGGGACGACGTGATCGCCGCCACCCGGTTTGGTGCTGCCGCCGGCGGCGCCTGCCGTGCCGGTTGGCTTCGCGCCGGGGTTGAGGCCGGCGGTCGGCCCGGGCATGGGGCCACTGCCGGACGCTGTCTCGCCCGCCCCGGTCGCTGCAGCACCCGCGGCCGCACCAGCTGCCGCACCCGCGAGCGCACCAGCGGAGCCGATCACGGTGCCGGCCGCAGTCGCGGTCGCCGCGGTGCCCGCGGCGGCGCCCGCGAGCGCACCGAGCGTGCCGCCGATCGGGCTCGGCTTGGTCGTGGGCTCGGTGCCGGACTTGGCGTCCCCCGCCCCGATCGCCGCGCCCGCGGCCCCGCCGACCGTCCCGCCGATCGGGCCCGGCTTGGCCGGCGGCTCCTTGCCGGACTTCGCGTCCCCCGCCCCGATCGCCGCGCCCGCCGCCCCGCCGACCGTGCCGCCGATCGGGCCCGGCTTGGTCGTGGGCTCGGTGCCGGACTTGGCGCTGCCGGCGGTCTCCGGCTCGAGCGCGGGCGGTTTGACCGTCGGCTCGGTGCCCGACTTGGCGCTGCCCGAGTCGCCCGGGCCGCCCGGGCTGCCGGCCCCTCCCGACGCGCCGCCGGTCGCCCCCCCGGTGGCGCCTCCACCCGGCGGCGGAGCGCTCCCACCCGGCAGGCCACCTCCGTCGGGCGGACCCGCGGCTGCGCTGGTCTCCTTCGGCGGCTTTGCCTCGGGTCCCGCCGAGGCGTCCTCCTCGAGCGGCTCCTGCTCCTCCTCGGGCTTCTTCGTCCCGGCGGATCCCGATTTCTGGAACAGCCCGACCGCCTGCACCGTCGCCCGGTTGCCCGCGAACCGCTGCATCGACATCAGCATCGCGGGGCTCATCCCGCGCGGCATGCCGGCGATGCCCGCACGCGCGACGCCCTGGCCGCCCGCGATCGGGGGCGCCAGCGCCGCCTCGCGAACCAGCGCCGCCTCGTCCGCCACCGGCACCGCAGCGTCGACCCCCGCGGCGCGCGACGATCGCCGCAGCGCCTCGAGCTGCTCGCGTTCAGCCAGCTGGGCTCGATCAGGCATGACCGGTGGTCCCTGAGCCCACTTCCATTCGTTGATCGTGGCCCGCTCCGGGGCTGCTGGCGACGGGATGCAGGGCGGACGATCGGGCAACCAGCGTGCCCGTTTGGGTCAATCCTCCGACGGCACCGGGACCGCCGACGGTGTCGCCGGCCCGCGCATCCGCCGGAGCATCGCGGCGGGCCGGACATCGAGGATCAGCGCGAGGGACACGAACACCAGCAGCGATCCCACCAGGAATGTCGGCGAGATGGTCTCGGCCAGGAACAGCGCGCCCCACAACGCACCGAACACCGGGTTGAGGAACGTCACCGTGCTGGTCGCCATCGGGCCCACATCGCGGTTGAGGCCGAACAGGATCGGCCACGCGATCGCGGTCGACAGCACGGCGATGCCCAGCAGCGCGAGCACTGCCTCGGTCGTGAACGATGCCTCGCCGGCGGTGACGGCGGCGAACGGCAGCAGCATCACGGCGGCGGCGATCAGCTGGCCCGTCGCAAGCTGGATCGGCGGCTGCGGTCCCATCCGACGCCGGATGTAGGTCAGCGCGATCCCGTAGCAGGACGCGGCGATGGTCGCGGCGATGACGCCCAGGAATGCGTCGGGCGCGAGCTGGAGACCCTCGAGGCCGACGATGGTGCCGACGCCCCCGAAGCCGATCACGATGGCGACGACGCGGCGGGCCGCCGGCGCCTGACGCATCCAGATCGCGAGGATGATCGCGGTCCACAGCGGGGTCGTCGCGTTGATGATCGCCCCCAGCCCGGCGGTGATCGAGCGCTCCGCATAGGCGAACAGCACGAACGGAGCGGCGGCCATGAACAGCCCGACGACCGCGTAGTCGCGCCAGCCATCGCGCATGGCCCGGAGGCGCGTTCGGCCGGCGAAGGGCACCAGGATCAGCGCGGCGATCGCGACCCGCCCGAAGGCCACGATCATCGGCGGCAGCTCCGGCGCGGCCAGCCGCATGAACAGGAACGAGCCGCCGAACGCCGCGCCGCAATAGAGCAGCGACACGACGACGACGAGGTTGCGGGCCGGGGACTGGCGGGGCGGGCCGGGACACGATCGCTACGGTACCCGGTCAAGGCAACGCTCCGGTCGCGTATCCTCCGCCGATGGTCACCCTGGATCCCATGACACCTGCGGCCTGGGATACCTGGCACCTCAGCGCCGTCCGCGACTACGCCGCCGACAAGGTCCGCGCCGGCACCTGGTCAGCCGACGAGGCGCAGGCGCGCTCAGCGGCGGAGTTCTCCACGTGTTCGGCGACAACCAGGTCGCCCGCGAGCTCTACCGCTCGTCCGGGTACGTCGAGACGACGTGATGATGCGCAAGACGCTCGGGTAGCCGCCTGATCCGTCCGGCCAGGTGCCGATCCAGGAGCAGACAGCGCTACTTGCCCGCCGCGCTCACCTCGTTCGATGGCACGCTCTCGCCCAGCGCATGACGGCCGTGACCCGGTACCAGTGCGTGACCTTGCGACCGGACGAGGTGTCCTTGAACGAATGCGTGCCGGCGCTCACGGTCGCGACCAGCGTCTCTGTTCCGCTCGAGGCGCCGCGGTAGATCCGGAACCAGGTGATCGCGGATCCGCCATCGGACGCGGTGTCAGCCACGACAGCGTCACCGATGCCTTGGCACTCCGGGCAGTCAGCGAGCGCGGAGCGGACGGCGCGGTTCCACGCTGGGCCATTACCTCGCCGGATCGCGGTCCCTCGCCGGCGGCGCTGAGCGCGGCACCTGGTACCAGTACGAGCCGCCGTTGGCCGCGGTCGTGTCCGTGTACGCGAGGGTGTTGCCGATGGTCGCGAGCAACGTCTCGCTCCCACTCATGCCGCCCCGGTAGATCCGATAGCCGCTGACGGCCGCGCTTCCGCTGGACTGGGGCGCCTTCCACGTGAGCCCGATCCCGGCGGCCAGGTTCGGGCTCGCGGCCAGCGACCTCGGCGCCGACGGTGGCTCCTGGGGCACCGAGCTGCCGCGCAGGATCACGATCCCGTTGTTGTAATCGCCGACGACCACGTCGGGCCAGCCGTCGCCGGTGATGTCACCGACCGCCATGCCCTGCGGGTTGTAGTGGCTCGCATACGGCAGCCCGTACAGCGTCTCGGCGCCCAGCGTCCCGTCGGTCTGGCCGAGATAGACGCCGGCGGCGTTCCAGCCGCCATGGACCACGACAACGTCGGCCCGCCCGTCGCGATTGACATCGGCGACCGAGACCGGCTCGGGGATGTCGTAGCTGGTGTAGCTCACCGGTGCCGCCAGCGCCCCGGAGGCGTCCTGCGCGAACACGGCGATGTTCGAGGCCGGCTTGTTGCCCCCGTAGCTCGCCACGACATCGTTGCGTCCGTCGCCGGTCACGTCGCCCACGCCGATCCCCTGCGTCAGGATGTTGTTTCCGACCTGGTACTCAACGGGCGGAGCAAAGCCGCCACCGGCAACCTGGGCCACCAAGCTGACGTTGGGGACCCAGCCCTGGCCCGACATGACGACGAGGTCGTCGAGGCCGTCACCGGTGACGTCGGCCACCTCGAGATCGTCGTAGCCGTCGTGCTGCGCCGCGTAGGCGGTGCCGCTGCCCAGGGCGCCGGATCCGTCGTTGGGGAACACCGTGACCGTGTCGCTCCCCCACCCGATCCCGGCGACGTCGAGCGATCGTTGCCGTCGAGATGACCGCGGCCCACGCGCAGGCTGTCGGGCGTCGGGGTCAGGGTCGGGGCGCCGAGCGTTCCATCGGGAAGCTGCGGGAACACCTGGATGCCCATCCCGGACAGCCCCACGACCACGTCCTGCCGACCGTCCCCGGTCAGGTCCCCGATCACGACCGATCCCGGGCGGTCCGGGTAGGTGCCGGCCGTCGCGTATGACACCGGTGCCGCGAGCGAGCCATCGGGCCCCTGGGCCATCACCCACAGGCGGAAGTCCACCGAGGCGTCGAACGAGTATCCCGTCGTGTACACCACGTCGGCGCGCCCGTCGCCGGTGACGTCGCCGATCGCAACGGCATCGGGCTCCGACGGCACGGCCACGGCCTGGTAGGCCTGGAACAGCGAGCCCGCGGCCAGGGACCTGGCGGCGGGGATCGTGAGCACGAGCGCGGCACCCAGCAGCAGGGCGGCGACTCGATGGACGGTGCGGCGCGTGGCGGTCATCAAGGTCCCCTCGAATGCTCGGTCGACTGCCCCGTACTGTACGAGGCGATGCTGGCGATGTCTCCCCGGGCCGTGCACGTACCGGTTCCGCGGCGCACCACTACGCCGACAGATCGCCAGGCTTGACGCGTCCGCTGTAGCGATATATCGTGATGGCGCGCGATACCGCGTAATATACCAAGAAGGGGGAACACATCAATGTTCCGAAACACATTCGAGGGCGACATCGCCCACGAGGGCGACACCCGTCGCCACGGCGATCCGCGCCGCCTCCACCACCGCGGACCCGGCCACCGGCATGGAGCCGGACCGGACGGCATGCCCATCGACTTCCGCGGCATGCTCGGCCGTGGTGGCTGGGGCCGGGGCCGGCTCCGGCGGGGCGAGATCCGCCCGCTGATCCTGGCGACCCTGGTGACCCGGCCGATGCACGGCTACGAGATCATCCAGGAGCTCGAGGCGCAGAGTGGCGGCCGCTGGCGGCCGAGCGCGGGGTCCGTCTACCCCACCCTCCAGCAGCTCGCCGACGAGGGCCTCGTCACGAGCGACGAGGTCGACGGCCGGCGCACCTACACCCTGACCGAGGAGGGCCGGGCAGCCGCCGATGCCAATCCCGCATCCGAGCGGTGGAGCGATGGGGCTGATGACGATGAGCCGGACCTGCGCAAGCTCGCCATCCAGCTGATCGGCGCCGTGATGCAGGTCCAGCGGGTCGGCTCCGCGCACGCCCGGTCCGAGACCACCCGGATCCTCGCGGATGCCCGCCGCCAGGCGTACCGCCTGCTCGCGGACGACGAAGCCGAGCCGGAGACCGACGATGGGCCGTCGACCGGAGAGGCGCCGGAGACCGGCGACCCAGCCACCAGCGCCGGCTGAGCGCGCGACGATGACGGCGACCGAGCGCGATCGACTCCTGGCGCTGGCGGCGTTCGAGCCCGTGCTGACGGCGCCCGGCTTCACCATCGGCCACTGGGTCACGACCGAACCCGACGCCAACGGCGTGCGCCACATGCCGTGGTTCGAGTACAGCCCGGCCGCCGATGAGCTCCGCCGCATCGCGGCGTCGAACGGCTGGGTCGTGCCGTTCGACTGGATGGCCTGGGTCGCCACGCCCGATGCGCAGAGGCTCATCGCGGATCCAGGTCTTGTCGCCAACGCGAGCGCCGACGACCTGGTGAAGCTCCTCACCGCGATCATCCGCGGTGACCGGTTCTCGGAGGGCGAGCTCGCGGGCGCCTACGAGTCGGGGATGCTGCTCGCGATCGTCCGTCGTGCGGCCGTGCTGGCGACGACGGACTGACGACCGCTATCTCATCAAGCGCGACCTGACCGCGCGCCACTGGCAGGTCAATCAGGAACGGACCATCTACCGGTACGGGCGCGCGGCCGGTGGGAAGCTCGACCCGTCGAACAGCATGCGACCCGCCAGCGGCTCGCTCAGCTGGACCGTGTAGAACGTGCCGGTCAGGTAGCCGCCCACGTGTGGCAGCCCGGACGCGGGGTCCCGGTCATGCGTGTAACACGTGGTGATCTCACCCGACTCGATCGTGTGCATTGCGATCGTCACCGTCCAGGGCGTGTAGGTGACGACCGGGTTCGCCAGCCAGGACGTGTCGCCCGGAGCACACGCGGGCCGATCGACCTCGATTCGGAGCTCGGTCGTCGCCTGGGCGATCGCAGGATCGGATGCCGGCCCGGCGAAGATGTTGCTCATGTGCCAGGCGACCAGCCGTGACGACGGGATCATCAGGACCGGCACGAGCGACGCGACCAGCAGGACAACGGCCATCACGGCGGCGGCTGCGACAGCGATGATGGCGATGCGCCGGACCCTCACCCGGCCGGGCACGAGCCGGAGCGCCGAGACATTCGCCGTGACGGCGCCCCGGAGCTCCCACAACACCACGGCCGCCAGGAACGCGAGGAACAGAAGGATGGGGCCGTTGGACCAGGTCACCGGAGCGCTCCTGTCGTGGCCGGCGCGGCGGGCGTCAGCCCGCAATCGGGCGTCGTGCACAGCTCGAGCCCCAGCTGGTCCAGCCCTTCGGCCAGCGGCGTGAACCCCAGCCAGCCGCCGAAGCTCCGGCTGGTGACGCCGGCCGGGATCCCGCGCACCAGGACGGCCCCGCCCGAGTCGCCCGTGTCCACGTGGATCCGCGCGGCGATCATGCATGGGAAGTACGAGCCGTCCTCGTCGACCGGCTTGAGGTTCTGGCCCTTCTCGGCGACCGGGCCGCTGCGATAGATGGCGCGGCCGTCGATCTCGGCCTCGTCGCCGATCGCGATGTCGTCGCACGCGAGCGGCTTCGTGCCGGGCTCGATCACCCGATAGCCGGCCGTACCGAGGTCGACCACGTTGAGATGGCCCCACGGGATCCGATCCGGCGCGACCACGAGGTAGTTGATGTCGGACGAGGCACAGATGTGGCCGGGATACGGACACGTGGCGTCGCGGGCGGCCGGGCCGAACACCCCGCGCTCGGTGGTGCCGTCGGATTCGTAGGCGACGGTGCCCTCCGTCGTGCAGTGCCCGGTCGAGGTGAGCACGATCGTGTCACCCTTTCGAGCGTAGAACCCGCCGGCGCATGCGCCCCACAGCTGCTGGCCCGCGAGAACGGGCGGGTCGTAGACGGGCGTCGTGCGGCGCGGCGTCGTGATCTCGCGGACAGCGACGTAGATGCCGATGCCGACGATCACGCCAATCAGCGCGACGATCAGCAGCCGGCGCAGCCGCACGCCGATGGGAACGCTCGTCATGGCCGCCATGTTCACCCCCACCCCCTGCTCGAATTCAGCGGCGGGTCGGAGACGCTGGCCCGGCGAGCGGATCTTCGATGACGATCCGGCGCTCGGTAACCCTGACTTTCGGACAGGGCGTCGGGGTCAGGCCCCTCGGGCCGCCTCCAGGATCCGGAAGCCGACCGACCGCATAACCCGAACCACATCGTCTCGGAAGGGCAAGCCGTCGACCAGGACGCCATTCCGACGGGGAGACAGGATCTCGATGCCGATGACGGAGCCGTCCGTCGCGTAGTTGATCCCACGCGAGTCGTCCAGGGACTCCTGGTGGTCCCACTGGACGTCGCTCTCGTCGCCAAACCACCAGATGCATACCTTCCCCAGCGCGCCTACGGACACCGGCCGAGCAGCGACAGGGCCGCGATCCACCCCGCAACGCCCATCGACCCTACGACGACCAGCCAGGTGACGCCGCGGCGAGGTCGGTACTCGACCGTGCCCGCGCCCGCGATCAAGGCGCCGACGAACGCCGCTACCCCGGCGATGACCAGGACGAAGGCTGCGATGGCGGCCAGTCCAACGGCGGCCCACATGTTCTTCTCGCACGAGCCGTCGATGGCAAAGATCGCGACGATCGGGCCCGCAACCGCCCCGGCCATGATTGCGGCGACGGCATCGCGCCCACGTAGCACGGCCCCGGCGAAGCCCGGCAGGACGATCACCGGAGCCATCAGGATCAAGGCGCTCGGATCGAAAACGGGCAAGTCGACATCGAGGAAGGTTCCGATGAGACCAAGACCCGCAGCGATCCCGGTGGCACCCACGCCGGCGAGCAGGCCGACCCCAATTCGCCAGCGACGACTCGGGGCCCAGGGCCTAGCGTCCGATCGGTCGGTGTCCTTGTTCATGAGCAGCCCCTACATCTGATGGCCCGCTGAGGAGACTGGAGAAGGGTCGCTGGGTGACCTGATCACGTCGAACACAAGTCGAGCGTCAACGGCGCTGCATGGCCTACGAAGCGCGCTGGAACTCCACGTATCGTCGTGCCAGTCGGTCAGGATCCGGAAGATCGGCCGGACGGTGAGGCAGGAAGATCCGCCGATCATGGATCTCTTGCAGGCCTACAACGAGCATCGGGCCGTCTGACTCAGTCAGGATCGATGGTCGAACTTCGATCACGTAGTCGGGTCGGATGGCGAAGAAGAATCGATCGAAGGCCGCGTGGTGGAGCTTGCATAGCGCCACGCCGTTGCTGACCACGGGCTCGCCCTCGGCGTCGCTGTCCGGCGTGATGTGTGCCGCGTCAAGAAGTTCTTCATGGCGAAGGTTGCACAGCGCACAGCGCTGCTGGTAGGCCCGGATGACTCGCTCGCGAAAGGCGACCTGATGAAGTCGCTGGCGAACCGTCCTGGTCACATAGGCGCGGCGCGAGACAACACTCTCGTCCGCCACCTCGTACTCATTTGCCTGCTCAGCGAGCGCGGCCCCGACGTCGTCGACCTGCATCGTGAACATCAGGGACGCGGGCTCATCGCTCACCACGAACGTCGGATACGCGGAGGCATACCGTCCGCGCTCAACGGCGTGGAAATACACGAGCGGAACCTTCTCGATCATCGCCCGTCGGAGTCCCCGATTGTCGCGATGCTGTGGATCGGAGCCCCGATAGGCGTAATTCAGCGTTCCAGAGCGGATATCGAAGGTATCCGCATACGGCCCATTGGCCACCGTGGTAATCGAGAGCGGTAACTCACACGCCGCCGGCTTCCAGATCCCCTGGGCGCCCATCAACGGGATGCGTCGCCCGCTCATCTCGAAGGCCTCGAGCGTGGATCGCGGGATCGCCTCGCCGTGCTCTGCGCGCTGCTCAGTCAGCCAGTCAAAAACCGAACGCCTGATGGCTTGATCGGCGGATCCAATCACAAGAGCCGTACCGTGATCATAGGGTTCACATTCTGCGCGGCCAGGGAGACAGCTTGCGCGTCAATCACGAGACCCCTTCCAGCCGATCCTTCAGCGCCGGCGGCGCGATCACGACCAGGTGCGATCGTTGCGCGGGTGAGGGCGGTGTACAGGAGCTGGTCCAGGCGCTCACCGTCCACGGGGAGCTCGCACAGGATCACGACCTCGCGTTCGAGGCCCTTGAACCGGCGGATCGTCTCGAAGCGCACGATCGCGCCGTCGGGCGGCTCGTCGGGAACCTGGTCGGCCGTGAGGCCCATCGAATGCCCATCCTCGTCGATCGCGCCGTTCCACAGGACGAGGTTGCCGAACACGCGCTGGCGCCAGACCTCGCTCCGGTACGCCGGACGCCCTGAGAGCACGGCGATCTGCCACGGCCGGACGCCCTCACTGTTGGTCAGCCGGTGGAGCTCGCGCCGCACGCAGTCCACGGTGCCGTGCCCGGGATCGGCCTCGATGAGCGTCGGCGCATCACCGCCGGCGTCGGTCATCGATACCGGCTCCGTCGGGCCGCGATAGAAGCTCGAGGCGAGCTCGGCGACCGGCGCCGGGCACCGGTAGTCCTCGAACAGCTCGAGCTGGACGAGACCCGCCAGCTCGCCCACCCGATCGTCGCGGAACACCGCCTGGCCGGGGTCGTGGAACACCCAGAACACGCCGGTCTCGGGCTCGAACAGGAGGAACTGGAGCGACTCCAGCCAGCCCAGCTCGAAGTCCTGGCCCTCGTCGACGACGATGGCGTGGAACCGCTCGTCGGGCTGCGCGTCGAGGGCCGTCAGCAGCGCGGCCGGCAGCGCCTCGTCCCACCAGGCCTGGGGGATCGGCTCCGATGGCTTGGGTGCGAGCGTGCCGGCACCGCGCCCGAGCGTCTCGCACAGCCGGTGGAAGGTGGTCACCCGCGGCCGGCGGTCCTCGGGCTCGCCGTCGCGGTCGAGCTCCCGGATGACGGCGCTCGCGAGCGGCTGGTTGAAGCACACGAACAGGGTTCGATAGCCCATCTTCGCCAGCCGCCGCGCCTGCTCGACGGCGACCAGCGACTTGCCGCTGCCCGCCGGCCCGACGATGCTCGCCCGCTGGACATGACGGGCGTGGTTGAGGACGAGGAGCTGGGCGTTCGATGCGCGGAGGAGGCGCTCCCGATCGTCCTTGATGCTGTGGCGCAGCAGGCGCCGAAGCTGCACGGCCGGCGCGAGGAAGTGGTCGATGAGCTCGACCCCGTCGTCACCGGGTGGATCGCCGCGGCTGCCATCGCCGACCCATAAGTCCCACACCTGGTCGAGGGCCTGCTTTGCCTTCTCCGGTGTTGCCAGCGCATCCGCGTCGAGGATGATCTCGGGCCGCGCGTCGGGGCCGAGCAGCGGGTGGCCGGGCGGGAGGCTCGCGAGGTCGGCGTCGGGGAAGGCGACGGCGTGTCCGGCACGGAGCTCCTTGCCGGCGGGCCACGCAGGCAGGGATTCGATCGCGCGCGCCAGGTCGTGCTTGGCGGCCTCGGCCTGCTGGAACGGGGACCGGGTGAGCTCGTGGCCACCGATGAACCAGCGGCCCTGGCCGTCGCGGCTGGGCGTGCCGGCCTTGGTCTCGATCACGAGAATTCCGTTGTCCGGATGCACCACGACGATGTCCGCCTCGCCGTCGTGCGCCGGCCCGCCGGGACGTGTCCTGGCGACGAATCTGACGTTGGCGTAGAGGCGCGCGCCATCGGGCAGCGCGCCGCGGAGCCGCGTCTCGACCAGGCGCTCCGCTTGGTCTCCCACCGTCCCCCAACCTCTCGCTCCAGGACGCGCCTTTCAGCCTAACAGCGCGAGAGGTTCCGGCGCACGGGTTTCTCCCGCCGCACGCGGTCGCGACCCGAGGCAACCAATCGGGCCCCCGTGGCGTCTGATCCCTGGATGACCGGACGGCGACCAAAGCGCGCCGCCACACACGACCAGGGGAACATCGACATGGACGACTCGAACCTCTCTCGATGGGGCCGTCGCATCGGCACCTGGGTGGCCATCGCCGCGGTCGGCGGTCTGCTCGTGGGACTGCTCGCGGGGCCGGCGCTCGCCGGCGTGCTCGTCCCCGGGCGAACGACCGCCCTCACGCCGGGTGCCGTCGACCAGCCGCCGGAGCACACGATCTCGGTCACCGGCAGCGGCAAGGTGGTCGTCAGCCCCGACATGGCCACGATCAGCCTCGGCGTCGTCACCGAGAAGCCGACCGCCAAGGCCGCACGCGATGCGGCTGCGGCCGCGATGACCAAGGTCGTGGCCGCGATCAGGAAGCTGGGCATCGACGACAAGGACATCCAGACGTCCTCGGTCTCGCTCGGCCCCGTCTACGACTACCCGCAGAACGCAACCCCCAAGATCCGCGGCTACCAGCTCCGGAACATCGTGACCGTGACCGTGCGCAAGCTCGATGTCATGTCCGATGTCCTCGACGACGCGGTCACCGCCGGGGCGTCGTCTGTCGACGGGATCTCGTTCGATATCGCCGACCGGGCCGCCGCCGAGGCGAGCGCACGCGAGGCCGCCGTCAAGGATGCGAAGGCCAAGGCCGACACGCTGGCGGCAGGCGTCAACGTCCGGATCACCGGTGTCGCGTCGATGAGCGAGTCCGTGTCCACGCCGGTCTGGTACGGCAAGGAGTACGCGGCCGGGGCCGTCGCCGCGGACGCGTCCACACCGGTGATGGCCGGCTCGACCGACGTCACGATCCAGGTCTCGGTGACGTTCCTCATCGACTGACGACCGCCCGCGCGGAGGAGCGCCGGCATCCAGGGGCCCGGGCGGCACTGCCCGGGCCCTTTCTTCGTGCCCGGATCGGGCAGACTTGTCGCGACCCGGCATTCACCGGGCACGTGACGGCGTTGGACGGAGGCCCTGGCAACATGGCGCAGACCGCGGACGTGATCGTGGTGGGAGCGGGCGTCCAGGGCGCGAGCCTCGCGTTCCACCTCGCGCGTCGCGGCGTCCGCGTCCTCGTGCTCGAGCGATCCACCGTCGCCGCCGGTGCCACGGGCCGGTCATCCGGGTTCGTCCGGATGCACTACGACCTCGAGAGCGAGGCCCGGTTTGCCTGGGCGTCGCACCCGTACTTCCGCGACTGGGCGGACATCGTCGGCGACGGCGACTGCGGGTTCGTCCGCACCGGCTTCATCCAGCTGGTTCCGGAGGAGATGGCGGATGCCCTGCGGGCAAACGTCGAGATGCTCCGGGGGGTGGGTATCCCGACCATGACCATCGGCGCCGATGACGTCGCGGCCCTGATGCCCGGCATCCGCGTCGACGATGTCGCGATCGCGGCCCACGAGCCCGAGTCCGGCTATGCCGATCCGACCGGGACCGCGTCGGGGTTTCTCGCCGCTGCCCGGCGGCTCGGTGCGAGCTACGTGGGCGGATGCTTCGTCAGCGGCGTGGCCACCGATGGCGACAGGGTGACCGGCGTCGACACCGACAAGGGGCGGTTCGAGGCGCCGGTCGTGGTCGACGTCGCGGGGGCCTGGGCGGCGCCGCTCGCGGCCACCGTGGGCGTCGAGCTCCCGGTCAATTCGTGGCGCCACGCCACCGCCTACTTCGGCCTGCCGGCGGGCCGGTCCTCCGACTTCCCCGTCATCATCGACCATTCCGCCGGGATCTACTTCCGTCCCGAGGGCCGGGAGCTGATGCTCGTCGGGCTCGAGACCGACAACGTCGTCGGCGGCTCGCCCGACCGCCCGGAGGACCCCCTCGCCCGCTCGACCATCGACGCCCTCGTCAACGGCGTGTGCTCGCGGGTCCCGTGGATGGAGCAGGGCACCTACCGGACCGCGCACGGTGGCCAGGACGGCATCACGCCGGATCAGCACGCCATCCTCGACCGCGTCGGCCCGGAGGGGTTCTACGTCGCCTGCGGGTTCTCGGGCACCGGGTTCAAGACCGCGCCCGCGATCGGGGCATGCATGGCGGAGCTCATCCTCGACGGTCGCGCTACGACCGTCGACATCTCGCCGTACGCGCTTTCCCGGTTCGCCGCCGGGCACCTCCTCGAGGGCCGGCACTCGTACGGCCACCTCTGGCGCTGATCGCCTTGGGGTGGTGACCCTGTCGCCGGGCGGACTCGTGCCCCCTTTCGAGCTCACAATCACCCCCATCTGCGATGAGCGTCCGCGCATCACCCCGACGGACGACGAGGCAGGGCACGCACGGGACGCGGCACGGGACGTGGCACATCCCGCGCGACATCGGACCTAACGACCATGAGGCGCGCATCCGCGTACCTGCGCGCGACCGTTCCGCTCGCGAGCGATCCGCGCGAGAATCACGTCCGTGATGCGCGGAGGCTCATCACGAACGGCAGTGACAGTGCAGGGAGAGCGCGATGCGCATCGTCGTGACAGGTGGCAGCGGCAAGGCGGGACGCTGGGTCGTCCGCGATCTGCGCGAGCACGGCTACGACGTCCTCAACGTGGACACGAGGCACGACGGCAGCGTCCACGGTCTGTGCCTGGTCGCAGACCTCGCCGATGACGGCCAGGCGTACGAGGCGCTCCGCGGCGCCGACGCGGTGGTCCACTTGGCCGCCATCCCCGCACCGGATATCCGGACCCCCGCGGAGACGTTCCGGATCAACACGCTCTCGACCTACAACGTGTTCGCCGCCGCCGAGGCGCACAGCCTCAGGCGCGTCGTCTGGGCGTCATCGGAGACCGTGCTCGGTCTCCCGTTCGACACCCCGCCCCTGTTCGCGCCCATCGACGAGACCATCGAGCCCAGACCCGAGTGGTCGTACGCGCTGTCCAAGGTCCTGGGCGAGGAGATGGCCCGCCAGTTCAACCGGCGGACCGGGATCCCGTTCGTCGGACTCCGGATCTCGAACATCATGGAGCCCGACGACTACGCCGCCTTCCCCTCGTACTGGGACGATGCGCAGCTCCGGCGCTGGAACCTGTGGGGCTACGTCGACTGCCGCGATGTCGCCCTCGCCTGCCGTCTCGGGCTCGAAGCGGAGACGACCGGGGCCGAGGTGTGCATCATCGCCGCCGACGACACGGTGATGCCCCGCCCCAGCGCGGACCTCATGACCGAGGTGTTCCCGTCCGTGCCGCTCACACGTCCCGTCGAGGGCCGCGAGACGCTGCTCTCGATCGATCGCGCCCGCCGGGTCCTGGGCTACGAGCCGGAGCACCGCTGGGCGGACCACGTCGCGGCGCCCTGACGGTCCTGAACCGCGGCGCCCGGATCAGCGCCCCGGTCGGCAGCGCCCGGATCCGCGCCCGCATTGGCAGCGCGCCCGCGCCGACGCCCCGGCGCAACCACCTCCGTCCGTGATGAGCCTCGCCGCATCACTCGTCCGACGCCGGCTTCATAAATCAGCATGACAAGCACCCTTGACACCGTCGACCCTGTCAAGGTACCTTTACAGCATGCAGAACGAGGTGCGCAGGCTCCGCGAGGCTCGAAACCTGAGTCAGGGTGACCTCGCGGCCCGCCTGTCCGTTTCCCGCCAGACGATCAACTCGATCGAGACCGGACGGTACCTGCCGTCGCTCCCGCTCGCGATCGCCATCGGACGGTTCTTCGAGCGAGCGGTGGAGGAGATCTTTCATGAAGATCCTGCGTAGGGCCCCGGTCCTGGTGTCGGGCACGGTGATCGCCATCGCGTTCGGTGCGGCCGAGCTCGCCGGCGGCGGATCACCGCTACGGGCCGGGGTATCGGTCGCGATCATCCTCGGGTGGTCGATCCTGGTCACCGTCCTCGGTCGACGCAGCGAGACCGTGAGCGTCCTCGCGGGACGGCCGGTCGACGAGCGCTGGGAGCACATCAACCTCGAAGCCTGCGCCTATGCCCTGGCGATGAGCGCCATCGTCGTCCTCGCGGCATTCGTCGTCGCCGACGCGACCGGTGGTGACTGGCGGCCGTACGGCTTCATGGGCGTGGTCATCGCCGTGTCCTACCTCGGCTCGCTGCTCGTGCTGCGCGCCCGCCACTGAGGCGCCGGCCCGGCGGCGGCGTCTTGGCTGACACATCGCCCTGCGATGAGCGTCGCCGCATCACCCGACGGCTCCGGTGGATCGACGCCGACGACGGTGCCGCGGTGATGCGCGGAGGCTCATCACGAACGGCAGTGACCTCGCGCACGGGCGGCCGCGGGGGCGCCGACGACCTCAGCGCGCGATCGTGCGCTCGATGCGGGCGTCGGGGACGATCCAGATCAGCGCGACGAGGACGTAGATCCCGAACGAGACCCAGGGCGCGACGAGCGCGATCGGGATCGCAGCCGCATACAGCAGCGGCGAGACCTTGCCCTTGGTGTCGGTCCCGATCGCCGCGGCGAGCGGGGCATCATCGGGCTGGATCGCGATCAATGCCCGAACCAGGATGAAGTACGCGATCGCGGCGAGCAGCAGCACCGCGCCGTAGACGGCCACCGGTCCGCTGGCGAACTCGCGCTCGCCCATCCAGGCGGTCGCGAACGGGACGAGCGACAGCCAGAACAGGAGGTGGAGGTTCGCCCACAACACCCGCCCGCCGACGGCCCGCACGGCCTGGAACAGGTGGTGGTGGTTGTTCCAGTAGATGCCGATGTAGGCGAAGCTCAGCACGTAGCTGACCAGCACCGGCACGAGGCCCTGGAGATCCTCGATGCGGCTCCCCTCCGGCGGTCGCAGCTCGAGGACCATGATCGTGATGATGATCGCGAGGACGCCGTCGCTGAATGCCTCGATCCGGCCCTTGGTCAACCCGAGCTCCCCTGCGCCTCCGGCCCGGCGGGCGTGGACAGGACCGCCGCCCCGGGACCCCGGGAGGGTAGCAGCGTCGTGACGCCGATCCCGGCCAGGATCAGCCCGAAGCCGATCAGGTCCGCGATGCCCAGCGACTCGTTGAGCAGCAGCGCGCCCGAGGCAAGCCCGACCACCGGTGTCGCGAGGAACCCGGTCCCCGACGCCTGGGCGCCGAGCGCGCGGGTGATCGCCTGGCTGGCCCAGAACCCGAGCGCGGTGGCCAGGGGGCCGCTGTAGAGCAGGATGCCCAGCGTGATCGGCTCCCAGCGGATCGTGCGGCCGGGCTCCAGGATGAGGGCGAGCACGACCAGCGGCACCAGGGCGATCAGCAGCATCCACGGCTGGAGCTCGAGTGGCGACTGCGTCCAGCGATGGCGGCGGACGTGGATCGCGACCGCACCCCAGATCACCGCGTTGAGCAGCAGCCCGAACGTCCCCAGCAGCTCCGCGACGGACTGCCAGTCGATGACCGCTGGGTTGAGCAGCGCGGCCAGCCCGCCGATCCCGAGCATCAGCCCCACCAGCTCGTTGCGGCGCGGCCGGATCCGGAACACGATCGCGAGCAGCAGCGCGACCCACAGCGGCATCGTGTACAGCAGCACGGCCGACCGGCCAGCCGATACCGCCTGGAGGGCCAGGACCTGGATCGCCACGCCGGCGCCGATCTGGCCCAGCCCGACCGAGAGCATGATCGGGAGGTTCGCCGGATCGGGCCGCCGAAGCCGTCCCGTGACCGCCAGCAGCCCGATCATCGTGACCAGACCCGAGCCGATGCGCAGCGACGCATACGTCAGCGGCGGCATGTACTGGAGCCCGGTCTTGACCACGACCCAGTGCACGCCCCAGATGAGCGTCAGCAGCGCGAGCAGGACCAGCGCTGCGGGGCGCGAGTGGATGACCGCTTCGGGTGCCGCACCGGCTTCCTGGTCCGGCGGCGCGGGCGAACCCGGTCCCGGTGGGCCGGCCTCGCTCACGCGATGAGGCGGCGCACGAGCTCCACCGCGGACCCCGCGTCGGGCGCCTGGCCGTCGGCACCGATCTCGGCCGCGTACTCGGGCGTGGTCGGCGCGCCGCCCACGACAACCCGTGCCCGGAGCCCAGCCGCTCGCACCGCCTCGACCACGCCGCGCATGCCCGGCATCGTCGTCGTCAGCAGGGCCGACACCCCGATGACATCGGCATCGTGCTCCCTGGCCGCCTCCACGAACTGCTCGGCGCGGACGTTCACCCCGAGGTCGATGACCTCGAAGCCGGCGCCCTTCCACATCATCCCGACCAGGTTCTTGCCGATGTCGTGCAGGTCTCCGGCGATGGTGCCGATGACCGCCCGGTACTCGGGCTTGACGCCAGCGGCAACGAGCACCGGCTCGAGGACGACGAGCGCCTCCTTCATCGCGCGGGCCGCGATCAGCATCTCCGGGACGTAGATCTCGCCGTCCTGGAACTTCCGCCCGACGACGTCCATCGCCGCTGTCATCGCCCCGAGGACCACGCGCGGATCGGTCCCCTCATCGAGTGCCGCGCGCGTGGTCTCCACGGAGACCGTCCGGTTGCCCGCCTCGATGGCCTCGGTCAGAGCGGCAAGGTCAGCCATGTTGGGTCTCCAGCTGTGCGGCATGTGCGCGATGATCAGGGTGTCGCCTGGCCGGCATCCGATGCCGCAACTGATCATGCCTCAAGCCGATCGCCCTTGGGAGCTCGGTGGCTCCTGGGGGCTCGATGGCCCGCGGTCACGGTGCGGGTCGGCGGCAGGTGGCAGAATCCCCGGGGAGGGCCAAGGACCGCCGGCACGCGCGCGGGTGGTCGCAGGAGGTTGGGCAACAGTGACCACAGCGACGGGTCTCACGCAGCTCCCACTCGCCGACACCCCGCTCGGGCGGACGATCGCCCGGACATCGACCGACGTCTGGAACGACTCGTGCGCCGTTGACGAGCTCGCGTACGCGATCAGCTTCGGCGCGGTCGGAGCAACGGCCAACCCGACCATCGTCGTCGACGTGTGGAACAAGCAAGCCCCGCTGTGGCGCGATCGTGTCGCCGAGATGGCGGCGGAGCAGCCGACGGCGACGGTCGATGACCTGGCGTGGGCCGTGGTCGAGGAGATGTCGGTCCGCGGTGCTGCCCTGCTCGAGCCCGTGTTCCACGCACAGGCCGGCCGCCAGGGCCGCCTGTCGGTGCAGACCGACCCGACGTACTACCGATCCCCGGAGCGGATGGTCGGGCAGGCTATCCACTTCTCGACGATCGCGCCCAACATCATCGTCAAGCTGCCCGCGACGACCGCCGGGATCGGGGCGATCGAGGAGGCGACGTACCGGGGCGTGAGTATCAATGTGACGGTGAGCTTCACCGTCGCGCAGGCGCTGGCGGCGGCCGACGCGATCCAACGGGGGCTGGCGCGCCGCGACGCGGAGGGCCTGCCGACACATGACATGGGGCCCGTCGTGACGATCATGGCCGGCCGCATCGAGGACTGGCTGAAGGTCGCGGCGGACCGCGACGGCCTCAGCGTCAACCCGGACGCCCTTCCGTGGAGCGGCATCGCGGTGTTCAAGCGGGCCTACGCGATGTTCCAGGAGCGGGGCTATCGGGCGCGGTTGCTATGCGCGGCCATCCGTCACCACTACCACTGGTCCGAATTCATCGGTGGCGACGTGGTGCTCGCGCTGCCCGCGTCGTGGCAGCGCCGGTTCAATGCCTCGACCGTGGAGGTGCGGCCGCGGATGGACGACCCCGTCGCGCCGGTGTACCTCGACGAGCTGCGGTCGCGCCTGCCCGACTTCGTGCGTGCGTACGAGCCGGATGGGCTAACGCCCGCGGAGTTCGACAGCTTCGGCGCCACGGCCCGGACCCTGCGCGGGTTCATCGGCTCGTACCACGAGCTGCTCCACCAGGTCACCGACGCCCTGATCCCCAACCCGGACAAGCGGCGCTGACCGAGCCCACGGCGACGACCTGGGCAGAGGCGGAGCCAGGGGAGGCAAGTCCCGCCCACGCCTCCCGCCCGGGGCTCGCCTCACGCCCGGGGCTCGCCTCAGGCCTTGCGGGATCGCCCCTCGGCCGTCCGCATCCGCGACAGGTTGCTCGAGGCGAAGTAGCGCTGCTTGCGCGCCATCTCGGGCATCGCGGCGGCATAGACCGGCGCCTCGTCCCGGAGCTCGGTGACGATGTCGCGGAGCGCGAGGTCCCGACCCGCGTACGACGCGACGCGCCGCCGCACCCCGTCGAGCGCACGTCCCGCCTCTTCGAACCGTACCCTCGCGGTTGAGCCGAACGGCCTCCTGCTTGACCCGCTCCGCGAACAGCCGGGCGACCACGCGGTCGACCTCGCGGTCGCGGGGCTGGGCATCGTTGGCGGCGTGATCGTCATACGTCCAGGCGACGCTGACGGTCCCGACCTCGGGCACGGCATGCTCGAACGCGCCATCCCGGTCGCGGACGTTGACAAGGATGCCGACCTCACGCCCGACCTCGCCGAAGTCGAAGGTGACCCGGAGCGCGATCGACAGCACCTGGCCGGACACCATGTCTCCCAGGTACACGAGGACCCGCCCCGCGCGCTGCTCGAGCCGGAACGGGGACAGGGCGTCGACCCGGACGGACTCGGGCACGGTCAGCTCGAGCACGACCTCGCGGGCCGCGACCTCGAGGGTCTCCCCCACCTCGCTCGTGATGTGGTCGCGCATCTGGGCGACGTCGCCGATGAAGTAGAAATGGCCGCCGCCGGCGTCCGCCATCGACTGCAGCAGCGCCTCGTCGAAGTCGGTCCCGACGCCGAACGTGCTCGTCGTCACGCCGCGCCGGCGGAGGTCGTGGGCGAGGCGGGTGAGCTCGTCCGGGTCCGTGACGCCGACGTTGGCGAGCCCATCGGTGAGCAGCAGCACGCGATTGACGCCGTCGGGCTGGAGACCGGCCGCGACCTGCTCGCAGCCCGCCAGCCAGCCGCCGTGAAGGTTGGTGCTGCCACGCGCGTCGACCGAACCCAGCCGGTCCGCCGCCAGGTGCCGGGCCTCCGGTGATGCGAGCACGCTACCGACGACCACGTCGAGCCGGTCGTCGTAGGTCACGACGGCGAACCGGTCCGGCGCGTCGAGCCGCTCGACGGCCTCGAGCACGGCCTGCCTGGCAAGCCCGATCTTGTTCTGGCCACCCATCGAACCCGAGCGGTCGAGGACGAAGCCGAGGTTGACGGGCGGCCGCCGGCGTGCCGGGTCAGGCGCGACGGCCGGCGCGACGACATCGAGCAGCAGGAACCGCTCGCTGCGGCCGTGCGCGCGGATGAGCCGGCGGTCGGTGCGGACGCCCAGGCGCGGGCCGGTGAGGGGTGCCGCGGGCCGGCGGTCGTCGTCGGGCCGGGCAGGGGTCGGGTTGGTCGTCGCGGTCATGATGGGCCTCCTCGTGTGCTGGTTGCCGAGGCCCGGATGGGGCGGGTCTGCGGGTGCGGCTCGGGCGAGCGTTCGTCGCCCGTGGGGGTCGGGTCGTGGGTGGTCTGATATCGCGGTCGGTGCTCAGCTCTCGTCGTCGAACAGCTCGCGGGCGATGCGGGCGAGCCGGTCCACCCGCTTGTTGGTCGCACGGTCGAGCGGGCGCCGGACGTGGAGCTCGACGTCCCGGGTGATCACGAGCCGCTCCCACGTGCTCCGGTCGCCGGTGGTCGAGCGTGGGGCGGAGTCGGGCGCGGGTGCTGGGACGGGTGGCGTCAGCCATGGCGCCGGCCGCGGCGGATACGGCTCCGGCCGTTGCGGTTCGGGCTCGTCTGCGGGCGGCTCCCGGAGCGGGAACTCGTCGGGGACCCGTCGCTGAAGCGACGCGGCGGGGTGCGATGGCTCGATCTGCGATGACTCGATCGCGGCATCGGGGGCCGGATCGTAGAACCGCGGCGAGACGCCGGCCCTGGCCATGAGGCCGCGTACGAACGCGAGCGTGGCGTCCGTCCCCGTTGGCGTTGGTCCCGCCTCGGGCTGGTCTGCGGCGTCCAGCGCGGCCTGCACGTCATCGTCCCCGATCCGCTCCAGCCGGGCCCGGATGTCGGCCAGCGGCAGGTGCTCGCGCTGGAGTCGCCGGATCAGCCGCAGTCGCGCAAGATGGCCGTCCGAGTAGCGCGCCGCGCGACCAGCGCCATCGGGGGATGGCAGCAGGCCCTGCGCCACGTAGTAGCGGATGGTCCGGGGGGTGACATCCGCGAGCCGGGCCAGGTCGGTCAGAGCGTAGGGGTCGTCGGGCATGGCCAGATCATGACAGTGCGACGTTGCGCTGTCAAGACACCCAATCAACAACGGCGGGCGCCGATGCGCGACCGTCGACGGCGCGGACGCCTCCGGACCGCCGTCCCGGCGCCGCGCGGCCCCACATCGGGACCGCCGGGCACGCGGATCGGGACCAGCGGACCCTCGCGCCGGAGCGTGATCACCGGTACGGTCGAACGACGACGCAGGAGGATGCCCAGGTGTCAACGCAGCCCCGGCCGATCAGCATCGGCTTTCCCCGGATGCACAAGGAGACGGCCGAGCGCCGCGACTTCCTGCCGCCGCTGATCGGGCTGCTCGCCGGCCTCGGCGCCGAGGTCTACGTGGAGTCCGGCATCGGGTCCGCGATGGGCTACAGCGACATGGACTACCTGCTGTATCCCAATGTCCACGCGACCGACGAAGAGACGACCTACCGCCAGGATGTGGTCGTCGTGCTGCGGGCTCCCGAAGGCAAGTACGAGCTGATGCATCCCGGCGCCATCCTCGTCTCGATGCTCCACTTCCAGACCCGGCCGGCACGGGTGCGGATGCTCGCCGACCTCGGGCTCGAGGCGATCTCGATGGACATGGTGACCAACGACGAGGGGCGGCGGCTGGTCGAGAACCTGCGGAGCGTGTCGTGGAACGGGGTCGGCGCGGCCTTCACGGCGCTCGAGCGCCAGTGGCCGGCGCTGTCGGTCCCGGGCCGGGCGCCGGTGCGGGTCACGATCATGGGCGCGGGGCAGATCGGCAAGCACGCGGTCGAGTTCGCGACCAAGTACGGCGACGACGCCCGGAACGAGGCGTTCATGCGCAACGGCCTGCCGGGCGTCGAGGTGGTCACGACGGGACGGAACCTGACCCGGGACCCGGAGTACATCCGCGGCCGGCTCACCGTAACCGACATCCTGGTCGACGCGACCCAGCGGCACGACGCCTCGGAGCCGCTGATCCTCAACAACTGGCTGGCGCTGATGCCTGGCCATGGTGTCGTGTGCGACCTGGTGGTCGACCCATACCTGCTGGACGCCGAACCCAAGGTGGTGCGCGGGATCGAGGGCATCCCGCAGGGCAACCTTGACCGCTGGGAGCTGCCACCCGACGATCCCGCCTGGGATGACGTGCCCGCGGTGATCCCGCACGACACGCGACGAACGGTTGTCTCCTGCTACTCGTGGCCCGGGGTGCGGCCGGAACCGTGCATGCACGTGTACGGGTCGCAGCTCGCGCCGCTGCTCGAATCGCTCGTGGCCGCGGGCGGCATGGACGGGCTCAGCGAGACCGGTCCGTTCCATCGCCGCGCGCTGTGGCGCGCGAGCCTGCGCCGGTGGCTGGCGCTGGGATCCGAGCCGCAGCCCGACGCGGCGGTCGTTGCCCGTTCCGGCGGCTGAGGATCTCGGCTCGCGCACGCGGCCGGGCTCGCGCCGAACCGAGGCTGAGCAGGCCCGGGCTCGTCAGCGTCGCTTGCGTCGTTTGGTGCCGCCGGCGGACGATCGCGGCGCGCGCGCGCCGGCAGGGGCCGGCCCGGCAGGATCGCGCCTCGCACCAGCTGCGGCTGCGCTGCGCGCCGCGGTCACGCCGGGAGGTGCCGCTGCGGACGCGATCGGCCATTCCGCGTCCGCAGCTCCGAGGGCGAACAGGGCGGCCAGGTCCGCGAGGACGATGACCGCGAACGCGGCGGCCGGCAGCGGCTCGCCCGCAACCGCCAGCAGCAGGGCCGCCAGGAGCATGATCACCGCGCCTGCCGGCGTCCGCCACCGGATCGGGATCGGGCTGCGTGTCGATCGTGGCGCGATGAACAACGCCCAGTTGACGACCAGCACGACGATCGCCGCCGCGGCATACGCCGCTCCCGTGATGCCGCCGTCGCCGGCCCGGAACCCCCAGATCGCGACGGCGGCGATGGCGTTGAGCTCGAGCGCGAACCAGATCGTGAGGGCGACGGCAGCCATGGACGCATGGTGCCACGTCGCGCCGACATACTCCCGGTCCCGCCGACATGCTCCCGGTCGCGCCGACGTGCTCCCGGTCGCGCCGACGTGCTCCCCGTCGCCCCGACTCACGTCGCGCGTCAATTCGGCGCCCAGAGACGGGCCTCGCGACGATATCGCCGCCATCTCGCCGCGATCCGCCAGCCTGGCATCGCATCTGAGGCGCACGGTGAGTCAGCGTCACCGGGCGTGGACCGGCCGTGGACCGGATCGGATCAAAGAGCCGCGGACATCACCTGCGCGGCGACCCCGATGCCCGCAACGAACAGGATCCCGCCCAACCCGAACACCAACAGGGCCGCGATGCCGCGGCCCCGGCCACGCGCCATCAGCTCCGAGTCGCCGTGGCGGTCGCCGATCCGGTCGCCCCACGCCAGCACGACCGCGATCGCCGGCAGCGGCTCGAACAGCAGGGTCGCGATCCCCAGCGCGATCGCCGCGATGAGGGCGTTGTCGACGGACCCGGCGAACAGCGATCCACCCCACAGCGGAAGCGCCGCGCTGAGCGCGACCACGATCGTCAGCAGGAACAGGACGAGCGCGTGACCGCGCGACAGCTCCCACGCGCGCACGATCGACCCGAGCACACCCTGGCGCTCCAGCACGATCACCGGAGCGAGCAGCGCCATGCGCGCCGATACGTAGATCCCGGCGGGCACGAGGATCACGGCCAGCAGCACGCCGAGCAGGATCGCCGCCGGGCCGGCCACGGCCGCCGCGGCGATGATCGCGAGCCCGATGACGAGGGCCAACCCGCCGACGATCAGCCCGATCACGAGCATCACACCGAGATACCGCGGGAAGGCCCGGATCCCGGTCCGGAACGCGCCTGCCTCGCCGATCGGCCGCCCCTGCCACAGCGAGTCCGCCGCGACGGTGATGGCGATCGATGAGACGAGGGCGAATGCTGCGCTGACCAGCGAGGCGCCGAGGATGGGCCCCAGGTCGTAGAGGCTGAAACGCCCTCCACTCGCGGTCGCGCCCCCGGACCCGACCAGCAGCGACTGGATGAACGCCCCGAGACCCGCCGGTGCCGCGAGGACGAGGAACAGCGACCACTCGCGACCAAGGGTGTCGAACGCGCGACCGACGACCGAGCCGACCTCGATGGTGGGCCGGCCGACATCGGCGGGCATGACCCAGCCGACGGTCGGCGCGGACCGGCCGTCCGGGAACGCCGCTGGTGGCGCCAGTGGTGGCGGGGGCGGTGCGGGCGGAGGCGGGGGCGATGGTCGTGGAGGAGGCGTGGCCGCAGGCGGCGGTGGCGTGGGGCTCCCAGCCGGATCCACGTCCGGTGCTGTCGCGTCGTCGTCCATTCGTCCCTCGTCCTTGTTGGCACGGAGTATGCGGGGAATCCCGCAATCCCCGTACCCGGTCTGCCCGACGCCCGGCACTTCGCGCCAGCGCGGCTTCGCGCTAGGCTGCGAGGCGTGGGAACGCAGCGGATCCGGATCGTGCTGGTGGACGATCACCCCGCGATCCTCGATGCCATCGCCGCCGCCGTGGGTGCGACGCCCGACCTCGAGGTTGCCGGGACCGCCCGCACGCTCGACGAGGCCCGAGCCCTGCTCGGCGGGCCATCGGCGGTCACCCCGGACGTCGTCGTGACCGATGTCCAGCTCGCGGGCGAGGCCGAGGGGCTGCGCCTGCTCGAAGGCGTCCCGCCCGGCGGCCCGGCGGTGCTCCTGCTGTCGTCGTTCGACCAGCCGCCGCTCATCCGGACGGCGTTCGAGCGCGGTGCCGCCGGATATCTGCGCAAGACCAGCGAGGTGACCGAGATCCTCGACGCGGTGCGCACGGTCGCGGCCGGCGGGACGGCGTTCTCGGCAGCGATGCTGCGGGCGATCCGGAGCGCTCCCCGGCGGCCCTCCGACCGCGAGATCGAGGTGCTGACCCTGGTCTGCGCGGGCGCCTCGAACGACGAGGTCGGGGTGCAGCTGGGGGTCACCGAGAAGACCGTCGAGAGTCACCTGCGGCGGCTGTTCGACCGCTACGGCGTCCTGTCGCGGACCGAGCTCGCGGTGCTCGCGATGCGCGAGGGCTGGGTGGCCGAGAAGCCGCTGCCGTGAGCCGGGCGCTGGGCCTCGCCACGGTGGCCGTGGCTGCGCTCGTGGGCGGATCGCTCCTGGTGCGCCTCGCGAACCCGTTCGGCGGGCCATCCCCCACTCCGTCGGACCTGGTGCCGCACCTGTGGGGCATCGGTGCGCTGCTGGTCCTCGTGCTCACGCGAAGCTGGGCGCCGACGCTGGCGTGGTCCGCGAGCCTCGTCGCCGCGACGGCCTCGGCGCTGGGTGCCGTGGGTTTGGTGCGCGAGGTCCGGGCGGCCGTCGGGGACGGCAGCCTGCCCGCGCTCGACGCCCTGGTGGTCCTCGCGCTGGTGGTTCCCGTGATGATCGCGGCGGCCTACGCCACGGTCGATGGGCGGCGACCCGTCGCGGTCCGCACAGCAGCCTGGGCGACGGTCCTCGCCGTGGCCGCCGTGCTGGCTGCCAACTTCGTGCGGCGGACGCTGGGCATCGACAACGGCGGCATGCCGGAATGGCTGTGGCTGCTTATCGTCGCCGTGCTCGCGACGATCGGGCTGGCCCGCGACCTCGGGCCCGCACTGTCGCGATCCCGTGCACGGCTCGTCGCCGGCGCGGCTCGGGGCGACCGGACGGGCGGTGCGCTGACCGCGATGCGCGTGCTCGTCGACGAGCTGGTGCCGGGTCGCGAGGCCGGCCGCGCCGAGGCGGTGGAGACCGAGCGTGGCCGGCTCGCCGCGGACCTCCACGCCGACGTGCTGCCGTCGCTCCGGCGCGCGCTGGCCGAAGCCGAGGCCGGAGGCACCGTGGAGCGCCTGGCCGCCGACCTCCGGACGGCCGTCGACGAGGTCGAATCGCTGCTCCTTTCGCGGCGGTCGATCGTGCTCGAGGAGATCGGGCTGCTGGCGGGCGTCGAGTGGCTGGCCGAGCGGGTCGAGGAGCGCTCCGAGGTCCGGATCGAGATCGAGGTCGGTGGGGAGGAAGCGGGCTCCGGTGATGCCGAACCGCGGGCTGGCGTGGTCTCGACGCGCCCGCCCCGGGAGGTCGAGCGGGCCGCGTTTCGCGTCGCGCAGCTCGCCCTCGACAACGTCATCCGGCATGCGCCGGGCGCGTCGGCGACGGTCGCCGTCGAGGTCCACCCCGGGTCGGTCCGCCTCTCGGTCGAGGACGACGGCGACGCGGCGCCGGTCGACGAGGCTGCCGCGGCGCGCGGCGGCCGCCGGGGCGTCGCCGACATGCGCGCCGAGGCGCAGGCCTGCGGTGCGGCGCTCGATGTCGGGCGTGGTCGCGACGGTCGAGGCACCTCGATCCGGTTCACCTGGCCCGGCTGAGGCTCGGGCGGCGTCATCCGGGGGCGTCGCGGGTCGTGTAGCCTCGGTTAGTCGAGCGAACAGGAGGAGCCATGGGCGACATCTCGGCCTTGCGCGGCGTCTGGAACATCGTGCCGACACCGTTCCTGCCCGACGGGACGCTCGACGACGCGTCGCTGCCGGGCCTGGTCGCGTTCGTGCGGTCCACGGGCGTCGACGGCATGACGATCCTGGGCGTCCTGGGCGAGGCAGGACGGCTCGGCGACCTCGAGCGATCGCGGGTGCTCGAGGGTGTCGTCGCCGCTGGAGGCGACACGATCCCGGTGTGCGTCGGCGTGTCCCATGCGTCGACGGATCGAGCGGTAGTTTTCGCCCGCGAGGCCGAGGCGACGGGCGCGCACTCGGTGATGCTCGCGCCGCCGCCGCTGGCACGGCCGACCGATGCGGCGCTGCGACGCCACTACCTCGCGGTCGCGTCCGCGATCACGCTGCCGATCGTGGTCCAGGACCACCCGGCGAGCTCCGGCGTGCGGATGACCGCCGACTTCCTGCTCGCGCTCGCGGCCGAGGCGCCGCAGTGCCGGGTGATCAAGCTCGAGGAGGAGCCGACGCCGCCCAAGGCCGGGGTCCTCGTCACGGGCTCACCCGACGTGGTCGTCCTTGGCGGCCTGGGCGGCGCGATGCTGCTCGAGGAGCTGCGGCGCGGCAGCCACGGGACGATGACCGGGTTCGGGTTTCCGGAGATCCTGGTGGCCGTGGTCCGGCGCTGGTTCGGCGGGGACCGGGACGGGGCCGCGGCGATCTTCGACCGCTATGCGACGGTGATCCGGTTCGAGAACCAGGCCCTGCTCAACCTGCCGATCCGCAAGCTCGTGTACCAGCGCCGTGGCGCGATCGCCCACGCCACCGTTCGCGCGCCCGGCGTGCCGGCGGATCCGGGCACCATCGCCGACCTCGACGACATCCTGCGGCGGACAGGGCTCGACGGGTTCATGGCCGGGGGGTCGCTGCTGGGCGAGCTGCTCACATCCGGCGGCGGGCGCGCATAGGGCTGCCGTTCGAGTCATCGCCCGGACTCTGCGTCAAATAGCCGCTCCAGGGCTACACGTCCGGGCTTGTCCCGAAGTCCACGCTCGGCGGCACAGCGGTCACAGTCAGGCAGTCACGAGACGACTACCTGGCCCGGATCTCGGGACAAGAAGTTGGCTAAGTGTTATCTGACACTTTCGATGCGTCGGGGGGTCGGGCGCAACGAGACGCGCGGAGCGGGGACGGCCCCGCGCAACCCGCTACGGAAGCGCCCGGATCATCCCCCCGTCGACCGGCACGATCGCCCCGGTCACGTACGATGCGGCCGGCGACAGCAGGAACGCGCCGACCCGCCCGATCTCCTCGGGATCCCCGTAGCGGCCAAGTGGGATGGCGGCCGCCTGCTGTCGCGCGACCTCCTCGGCGGTCGTCCCCGCCGCCTCGGCGCGCCGCCCATCGATGAGCGCCACCCGGTCAGTGGCGATCTTGCCCGGCGCCAGGCCGTTGATCCGGACCGGCGCGATCTCGGACGACAGTGACTTGATCAGCCCGGCCAGGCCCGGCCGCAGCACGTTCGAGGTGATCAGTGCCGGGATCGGCTGGCGCACCGACGACGAGAGCACGACCAGGATCGACGGCTCGCGACCGTCGCGGAGGTGCGGCAGCGCCGCCCGGATGAGGCGCAGCGTCGACTGGAGCGTGCCCGCGATCGCCTGCTCCCACTCCGCCTCGCCGGCCGCGTCGAACGTGCCGCCCGGCGGTCCCCCGGTGTTGACGACCAGCAGGTCGAGCCCACCCAGGGCGCCGACGGCCGCCTCGACCGCCGCCGCGGGTCCGTCGGGCTCGGCGAGGTCGGCGACCACCGGTACGCCGTGCAGGCGCTCGGCCGCGGCTTCGATCCGTTCCTGCGTCCGCCCGATCAGCGCCACCCGCGCGCCCTCGGCCGCGAGCACGGTTGCGATCCCGCCACCGATCCCCGATCCACCGCCACCGACCAGCGCCCGCCGGCCATCGAGCCCGAGATCCATCCGTGCCTCCCGATGCGTGAGCCGACAGCGTAGCGCCGATGCGCGGTGGGCTACCCTCGGGGCCGGCGCACCGGTCGCGCCGGCGCGGGAGGTGTGATGCAGGACAACATCAACAGCGGGTTCCTCGCGATCGAGCTGTTCGTGGGGCTCGTCATCGTTGCCGTGGCCGTCGCGCTCATCGCGCGTCGCAGCGCGATCCCCTACTCCGTCGGGCTGGTGCTGGCCGGCCTGGGGATCGCGGTCCTGCTGCCCGGCGTCAGCTTCCGGGTCACCCCCGAGCTGATCCTGGCCGTGCTGCTGCCGGGCCTCGTGTTCGAGGCGGCGTACAAGATCAACCTGGGTGAGCTGCGCCAGACGTTCGGGATCGTCGTCGTCCTCGCGGCGCCCGGGCTCCTGATCACCGCCGGTGTCGTCGCGGTCGTCGTCACGGTCACCACCGGCCTCGACTTCTCGCTGGCATTCCTGCTGGGCGCGATGATCTCCGCCACCGACCCGGTCGCCGTCGTGGCCCTGTTCCGGCAGCTGGGCGTCCCCGAGCGGCTCGCAACCGCCGTCCAATCGGAGAGCCTGCTCAACGACGGTACCGGCGTGGTGCTGTTCGCGATCGCGCTGCGCGCCGTGTCGCGAACCGGTGACCCTGACGTCCGGCGTGTGGGCGTTTGTTGTCACGGTGGCCGTCAGCAGCCTCGTCGGCTACGTCGCCGGACGCGTGGCACGGACGCTCATGCGATATGCCGACGACAACCAGCTCGAGCTTGCGATCTCGGTCGCGGCCGCCTACGGCACCTACCTGCTGGCCGACCGGCTCAACGAATTGGGGATCATCGCCACGGTCGTGGTGGGCATCGTGCTGGGCAACGGCAACGCCCGGCGTCCCCTGTTCGAGAGCACCCGCGCGGCGCTGGACGTGGTGTGGGAGTTCATCGCGTTCATGCTGACTGCGCTGACCTTCCTGCTGATGGGACTCGCGATCAGCACGGATCAGCTGCTCAACGCCGTGCCCACGATCGTCGCCGGCGTCTTCGCAATCACTGTCGCGCGTGCATTCGTCGTGTACGTGGTGATCGGCGGCGGCGAGCGGCTGCTGCCGCGACCGAGCCTGCTCCCGCTGGCGTACCTGCACGTGATGTTCTGGGCCGGGCTGCGCGGCGCGGTCGCGATCGCGCTGGCGCTCTCGCTGCCCGACAACGTCCCCCAGCACGACCTGCTGACCGGGTCCGTGTACGGCGTGGTCCTGGTCACGCTGCTGATCCAGGGGACAAAGGCAGGCTCGATCGTGCGGCGGTCGGGGGTTCCGATGGACGCTGGCGTTCTGTGACGGGCTGACGGCCCGCTCACACATCCGGGTGTCGCGTCTGGCACCGCTGCCCTCCATGCGTGCAATACAGCCCGTAACCGGCTCGCAACCGGACGCGACCCAATTGCATCCAGCCTGCACCGGTCGGGGTCGCTGACCGGCACCGGTTCAGGAACCAACCTCCCCGCATCGAGGCCCCGGTGCCGCCGGGCCGGAGGACGAGGGAGGACGGATCGCGCGATGGATGCTCGACGACGGCTGATCCATGCTGGCCTTGCAGCCGGCTCCCTGCTGCTCGGCGTGCCGGGGATCGTTGCGGCGGCCGACGGGGGTCCGATCGACAGCGGCGACACGGCCTGGATGCTGGTCGCCACCGCGCTTGTGATGGTGATGCTGCCGGGCCTCGCCCTGTTCTACGGCGGGCTCGTCAGGCGCAAGAACGTGCTGTCGACGATCATGCACAGCTTCTTCGGCCTGGCCCTGGTCAGCGTGGTCTGGGTGGTGGTCGGGTTCTCGCTCGCGTTCGGCAAGGACGTCGGCGGCCTCGGGCTCGTGGGCGGCCTCGACTTCGTGGGCTTCATGAACGTGGGCCTGACGGCCAATTCGACCTACGGGACGACGATCCCGTTCGTGCTGTTCGCGGCGTTCCAGCTCATGTTCGCGGCAATCACCCCGGCACTGATCACCGGCGCATTCGCGGAGCGCAAGCGGTTCGGTGCCTTCGTCCTGTTCACCATCCTGTGGTCGGTCCTGGTCTACTCGCCGATCGCCCACTGGGTGTGGGCGTCGGATGGCTGGCTGTACAAGCTGGGGGCGCTCGACTTCGCGGGCGGCACCGTGGTCCACGCCTCGTCAGGCGTGTCGGCGCTCATCGTCGCGCTGCTGATCGGCCATCGCGCGGTCAACGGCGACAGCCGCGAGCCGCACGACATCCCGATGACCGTGCTCGGCGCCGGCCTGCTGTGGTTCGGCTGGTTCGGCTTCAACGCCGGCTCGTCGCTGGGCGCGAACGGCATCGCCGCCAACGCGCTGCTGGTGACGAATACCGCCGCCGGCGCCGCGACGATCACCTGGGTCCTCGTGAGCTACCTGCACAAGGGCAAGGTCAGCGTGGTCGGGGCCGCCTGCGGCGCGGTTGCGGGGCTGGTGGCGATCACGCCCGCGTCCGGGTTCGTGACGGCCGGTGGCGCGCTCGTCATCGGGCTGGCCGTGGGCACGATCTGCTACACCGCGACGCTGCTGCGCGAGCGACTGCGGATCGACGACGCGCTCGACGTGTTCGCAGTCCATGGCGTCGGCGGCACGTTCGGCGCGATCGCGACCGGCGTGTTCGCGACCACCGCGATCAATGCCGCCGGTCGTGGCCTGATCGACGGCAACGCGGGCCAGGTCGCGACCCAGACCCTCGCCGTCGGCGCCACGATCGGCTACGCCGTCGTCTCGACCTTCGTGATCGTGAAGGTCGTGGATCTGCTCCTCGGGCTGCGCGTCCGGGCCGAGCAGGAAGAGGTCGGCCTCGACCTCTCGGTCCACGGCGAAGTCGCCTACCAGGTCTGACCCGTCCAATCCCGCCGGCCAGCGGCCGGCTCCCGCGAGGGCACAGCCCGGGCCGGCGTTCTCCGCTCCGCTCCGGGCTGTTGCCATCTCTCGCACCGCTGGAGGGAACCGACACATGCCACAGAGCACCGCCGTCGCGCCACAGCGACGCCCTCGCCTGCACGCCGAGCCGGCGCTCTACGACGCGCGCTACGAGCACGATGCCTGCGGGGTCGGGTTCGTGGCCGATGCGGTCGGGCGCTCGGGTGGCCGCGTTCTCGCCCTCGCGCTCGGCGGGCTCGCCTCGCTGGGGCATCGCGGGGCGTTCGCCGCGGACGGTGCCTCGAGCGATGGCGCGGGCATCCTGCTGCCGATCACCGCGTCGATGCTGGCCGTGATCGATCCCCGGGAGCGGGCCGGGACGCGGCCGGGCGTGCTCACGGTGTTCGCCCCCGCGGAGCGGTCCCGGTCCCGCGGCCGCGCCGGCGGCGAACCGGCCGGCGCGCGCTCGATCGTCGAGGCCGCGCTGGCGGCCGAGGGTCTTGGACGGCCTTTCTGGCGGCAGGTGCCGGTCGACCCTGCCCAGCTCGGCCCCGAGGCGGCCGCGTCGCTGCCGCGGATCCTCCACTGCCTCGTTCCCCGCCCGGCCGGCACGACGGACGCCGCGTTCGAGCTGGCCCTCGCATGTGTGCGGCGCCGTGCCGAGGCCGCCGGCCGTGCCGGGGCCGCGGGGCCTGGCGTGGCCGCCGGGCGTGCCGGGGCCGCGGGGCGTGCCGGGGCCGCGGGGCGTGCCGGGGCCGCCGGGCGTGCCCGCCTGCCCGGGCTCGCGATCGTCTCGGCATCGTCGCGGACGATCGTGTTCAAGGGGCTGGTGGCCGGGGACCGGCTGGGCCGGTTCTTCCCGGACCTCGCGGCGCCGATCGAGGTGCCGCTCGCGGTGTTCCACCAGCGGTACGCGACCAACACGCATCCGACGTGGTCGCTCGCCCAGCCGTTCGGGTTCGTCGCCCACAACGGCGAGATCAACACCGTCCGCGGCAATCGCGAGGCCGTCCTGGGTCGCGAGCACGACGGCCCGATCCCCGCCCGCCGCCGCGCCGCCGCCGACCGGCTGCGCGCCGCCGGGCCGCTGCTGACGCCCGGCGCGTCCGACTCGCAGTCGCTCGATGAGGCGCTCGAGCTCCTGGTCGGCACCGGCTGGTCGCTCGAGGCTGCGCTGCTCGCGCTCGTTCCCGAGGCGCCGGCGCTCCGCCGGACCCCGCATCCGGCGGTTGCCGCGTTCCGCCGGCGGGTGGCCGGGTTCGTGGCGCCCTGGGACGGGCCGGCCGCGTTCGTGTTCAGCGATGGACGCCGGGTCGGCGCCCTCCTGGACCGGAACGGGCTGCGGCCGGCCGCCTGGTCGGAGACGGCCGGCGGGATCGTCGCGGTCGCCTCCGAGGCTGGGGCGGTGCCACTCGACCCGGACGAGATCGTGCGCAGCGGACGGCTGGCCCCGGGCGAGCTGCTGCTGGTCGACCCGGGTGCAGCGCCGGGTGCTGGGGGATGCGGACGCCAAGTCGTGGGTGCTGCGCCGTCTGCCGCTCCACGACGCGTCGCGGGTCCCGTTCGCGGATGCCGGTGATCCGGGGGCGACCGTGGGGGTCATGCGTCCAGAATCCGGCGACACGCCGCCGACCGGGCCCGGGCTCCGCCACCTGTTCGGGCTCGATGCCGAGCGACTCCGCCTCGACGTGCGCACGATGGCGCTCGACGCGCACGAGCCGCTGTGGAGCATGGGCGATGACACGCCACTGGCCGGGCGCGGCCGGGTGACGCGCTCGGTCGCCGATCACCTCCGCCAGTCGTTCGCCCAGGTCACCAACCCACCGATCGATCCCGAGCGTGAGCGCGCCGTCATGGACCTCCAGATGGAGCTGGGCCGCCGGCCGGCGTTCCTGGGCGGGGTGCCGGCCCGGCCCGCCACCGTGCGGGTCACGCGGCCCGTGGTCGTCGACCTCGAGCGCCTGCTGTCCGAGATCCGCGCCGGCTCCCGGTCACCGCATCGGGCCGTCCGGATCCTCGACGCGACGTGGCTGGAGGCCGCCGGGCCGGCGGGGCTCGGTGTCGCGCTCGAGCGCCTCGCCGCCTCCGCGCTCGCGGCATCGCAGGCCGGGGCCGAGGTCATCGTGCTGCGTGACTCGGCCGCATCGCTGGCCGAGGCCGGCCGGCTGCCGGTGCCATCCGTGCTCGCGGCGGGCGCGGTCAATACCGCCCTCACCGACGCGGGCGTCCGCGGCCGCACGGACCTGATCCTCGATTCGGGCGACATCCTCGACGTCCACGGGCTGGCCATGGCCGTGGCCGCGGGCGCGCGGGTCGTCCATCCCCGGCTGCTGCTCGAGCTGGTGCGCGAGCAGGCGGGCAGCCGCGGCGCCGAGCAGGTGACGCCTGACGAGGCGGTTGCCAATGCCGTGGCCGCGCTCGACACGGGTATCCGCAAGGTGCTCGCGCGGATGGGCATCTCGACCATCGCCAGCTACATCGGCTGCCAGCTGTTCGAGACGCTCGAGCTCGGCCCGAACCTGGTCGCGCAGTGCTTCCCGGCCGCGGCGTCGTGGCCGGGCCGGCTCGAAGCGCGCGATCTCGCCGCGGTGCAGCTGTCACGGCTGGCGGCCGCCCGCGCCCAGGCCGCTACTGCCCGGCCGGACCGGCTGCCCGATCCGGGGCTGGCCCGGTTCCGGGGCGACGGCGAGCTCCACCTGTACAGCCCGGCGATCGCGAGCGCCGTGCAGGACCTGGCAACGTCCGACGACCCGACCGAGGCGGCGCTCGCCCGGTACCGCGTGGGGCTCGCGCGGGAGGCGGCGGTCGTCCGCGACGGGTTCCGCGTCTCGCGTCCGCGCGGAACCCGCGCGGTGCCGCTCGACGAGGTCGAGGACGCGCGATCGATCGCGCGGCGGTTCGTGGTCAGCGCGATGAGCGTCGGCGCATTGTCCCCCGAGGCGCACCGCGCCCTGACGCTTGGGATCCAGGCCATCGGTGGCTCCGCCAACACCGGTGAGGGCGGCGAGGACCCCGCCTGGTATGCCCCGGACGCAGCCGGCGTGGCGACCGATGCCCACATCAAGCAGGTCGCATCCGCGCGGTTCGGGGTGACCGCGGAGTACCTCGCGCGCGCCCGGCAGCTCGAGATCAAGATGGCGCAGGGCTCGAAGCCCGGCGAGGGAGGCCAGCTGCCCGGGCGCAAGGTGACGCCGTACATCGCATCGCTTCGGCGTGCGCAGCCAGGGCAGGCGCTGATCAGCCCGCCGCCCCACCACGACATCTACTCGATCGAGGACCTTGCTCAGCTGATCGCGGACCTGCGCGCGATCAATCCTCGCGCCCGGATCGGCGTCAAGCTCGTCGCCACCCGGGGCGTGGGCACCATCGCATCGGGCGTCGCGAAGGCCGGGGCCGACTACATCCATCTTTCCGGCCATGCCGGCGGGACGGGGGCGTCGCCGCTGTCATCGATCAAGCACGTGGGCGCGCCGTGGGAGCTCGGCCTGTCCGAGGTCCACCAGGTGCTCCTCCGGAACGATCTCCGCGACCGGGTCGCGCTGCGCGCCGATGGCGGACTCCAGACGGGCCGCGACCTGCTGATCGCCGCGCTGCTGGGCGCCGAGGAGTTTGCATTCGGCACCGCGGCCGTCGTCGCGATCGGATGCGACATGGCGCGCCAGTGCCACCTCGACACCTGTCCGACGGGGATCGCGACACAGCGCGAGGACCTGCGCGCCAAGTTCACCGGCACGCCCGAGATGGTCGTTCGGTTCTTCCTGCGAGTGGCCGAGGACCTCCGGGTCGCGCTGGCGGGCATCGGGGCGCGGTCCGTGGCCGAGGTCGTGGGCGAGGGGCGGCGGTACCTCCGCGAGGCTCCGGGCTCCACCGTCGACCTGGCGACGCTGGTCGCGCCGGCCTGGCGGGCTTCGGCGGCACGGCGGCTCGAGCCGTGGGCCGCCTCGGCCGACGTGGTGCGCGCGCCCGCGTCACCGCTCGCGGAGCGGCTGCTCGCCGACCTGCGAAACGGGCGGGCGCTGCCGTCGTCCATGCTGCCGGTGACGACGGCCGAGCGGTCGCTGGGCGCCGTGCTGACCGGGGCCATCGAGCGCGGCGAGGTCGCGGGACCCATCCGGCTGTCGTTCCGCGGCGCCGCGGGCCAGAGCTTCGGGGCGTGGGCAGGGTCGGGCGTCTCGCTCGTGCTCGAGGGGACGGCGAACGACTACGTCGGCAAGGGACTGTCGGGTGGCACGCTCGTGATCCGGCCGCCGAAGCCTCCGGCGCCGACGTCGTCGCTCGCCGACTCCCCGATCGCCTCCCCGGTCGCGTCTCCCGCCGTCGTCCCCGCGGAACGCCGGCCGTTCACGCTGGCCGGCAACACCTGCCTGTACGGGGCGACCGGTGGCCGGCTCCATGTCGTCGGGCGCGCGGGCATGCGGTTCGCGATCCGGAACTCGGGCGCCGAGGCGGTGGTCGAGGGGATCGGACCGCACGGCTGCGAGTACATGACCGGTGGCGCGGTCGTCGTCCTGGGCCCCGTGGGGCAGTCGTTCGGTGCGGGAATGACCGGCGGCCGGGCGTACCTGTGGGATCCGGCCGGCCGGCACGTGGCGGCGCTCCACGCACCCAGCGTCCGCGCGACGCGGGTCGCCGAGGCTGCTGACCGTCCCGACGGCGGGCAGGTCGTGGCGCAGCTTCGCCGGCTGCTTGCGGCACATCGCGACGCGGGCTCCGCGCTGGCCGGCCGACTGCTCGATGCGGGTGCGGCGACCGATGCCGACGTGTGGCTCGTCGAACCGGCGAGCGTCGCGACGGCAGCTGCCGCGCCCGGCGCCGACGCGCACGTCCCCGAGGAGATCGCCGCGGGAGTGCCGTCCGGCGTGCAACCGAACCGCAACCGCGCCGTCGCCTGATCGGTGTCGCGAGGTGCTGCCCCTCGCGGGCAGGATCCAATCTCGGCGTCGTGCCCCCACCGTGCCGTTCTCGCGGGTCCGTCCCGGCCCGTCCACCACACCCGGCGCGGCGCGCCGGCTCGATCCAGCAACGGGAGGATCCGACATTGACGTACCCGGGCTATGACACCAGCGGCATCGCCGAGGCCGCCGACGTGCGCGGTGGTCCCGTGACCTGCATCGCGTGCGGCTGCCGCCTCCAGCACTCCGCCGCGAACGGCATCGAGGGCTGGTTCCACTTCGCGCCGATGAACGGTCGCGATGCGCGCGGGGATCGCGTGGCCTGCGCCGATGCGGTCCACGACTCGAGGGGTCGAGCCGCGACCGCCGCTGCCGCCTGACCGCGGTTCCCGACCCGGCCCTGTCGCCGGCGCTCGCACCGGCCTCGCGCCGGGCACCACACCGACACGACCCCGGTCACGCCCCGGGGTCGTTTCGATTCCGGGCCGCTGTGGCATGCGCTCCGTCGTGGTCACGAACGGATCGTCGGAACGCGACCAACCCGCGTCGTCCACCGCGAGGGGCGGTGCCGATGACCCGGTCGCCCGGTCGCCCACCGTTGCCCGGTCGCTGATCGTCGGAACGCGACCAACCCCCGTCGTCCACCGCGAGGGGCGGTACTAGCCGTCGGATCGCGCCAAAGTTCTGTCAGGTACCGCGACCCGTGGTGATAGTCCGCTCCGACGCGTGCCGGGACCGCAGGTCGAAGCCGACTCGTGCGGGAGCGGCACCGCGAAGCCGGCCGATACGTGACAGAACGCTGACTACCACCACGCCTGGCGGTGGCTGGCAGAACTTTGGCGCCGCGAGACGGCGGCGGCGGTGGCTGGCAGAACCTGGGCGCCGCGAGACGGCGGCGGCGGTGGCTGGCAGAACCTGGGCGCCGCGAGACGGCGGCGGCGGCGCGGCGGCACGCGGCGCCGCAGGACATCGCCCCGGCGAAGTGCGCCGCCCGAGCCCCGGCTATGCCGGCTCGTCCGCCTCGATCCGGTAGCCAACCGACCTGACCGCGACGATCCGCGGCCCGCCGACCGCCTCCAGCTTGGACCGCAGCCGGGCGAGGTGCGGCTTGAGCCACAGCAGGTCCGGATCGGGCTCGGCCGGCCACCCGGCGCGCGCAAGCCGGTGATGCGCGACCAGGTCGCCACCCGCGCGGACCAGCGCCTCGAGCAGCCGGAACTCGGTCGGCGTCAGGTTGAGGCTGATCTCCCCGACCCGCGACTCGTGGCGGGCCGGCTCGAGCACGAGCGAGCCCGCGGTGAGGATCCCCGGGTTGCCCTCGCCCGGCGCCCGGCCGGTGCCGGCCAGGTCCGCGCGCCGCATGATGGCGGAGATCCTGGCCAGCAGCTCCTGCTTGCCGAACGGCTTGACGAGATAGTCGTCGGCGCCGATCCCGAGCGCCTTGACCTTGGCCGCCTCGGCGCTCTCGCCCGAGACCACGAGCACGGGCACGTTGCCCGTCGCCCGCAGCTGGCCGATGACGGTGAACCCGTCGGGACCCGGCATCGCAAGGTCGAGCAGCACGAGGTCCGGCCGTTCCTCCCGGAATCGCTTGACGGCGGTCAGGCCGTCGTAGGCGGTGATGACCTGGTGGCCCTCGGTGCCCACTAGCGCGGTGATCGCCCCGACCATCGCCGGGTCGTCGTCGACCACCAGGATCCGCAGCGGTCTCGTTCCGATCATCGGATGACTCCCTTCCCTCAGACTGCGACCGCGGCCGGCAGCGCGAGCACGAACCTCGCCCCGCCCGCGGGCGCCGGCTCGCACCACAGCCGGGCTCCCATCGATTCCGCGAGGCGGCGGGCGGCGTACAGCCCGATGCCGGACCCCCGCGCCGTCTGCGTCTCGCGCCGGGCATACGGCTCGAAGATCCGGTCGCGCCACTCGGGCGGGATGCCGGGACCCTCGTCGGTGATGGCGATCCGGACGATGCCCTCGACGAGCGACCATTCGACGGTCACCCGCGTGTCGGGTGGGGCGTACTTGACCGCGTTCTCGAGCAGGTGCTCGAGCACCTGGCGGAGCCGGGAGGGATCCGCCACCACGTGGTGCCTGGGCGAACGGATGAGCGTCGCCTGGTGGCGATGGAGAAGCGGCGACAGCTCGGCCAGCAGCTCGCCCACAAGCGAGTCCAGGTCCACCGTCTGGAGCGCCGGCGCCTGGTCCGGGACGACGCGCACGGATTCGAGGATCGAATCCACGAGCCGGTTGAGCCGTTCGATCTGCTCCAGGGTTCCCTCGTGCCAGGCGGCGCGGGTCTTGCGCCGCTGCGGATCGCGCGATGCGCGGCCGGTCAGCGGGGGCTCCTCCGCCAGCAGGTCCGTGTAGGCGCGGACGACAGCCAGCGGCGTGCGAAGCTCGTGGGTCACCAGCGCGATCAGCTCGCTCCGCGCCTGGTCGAGCGCCTTGAGCTGCTCGACCTGCGCCTCCGCCTCGCGCCGCAGCCGGCCCTTCTCCACGATCCCCGCCAGCAGGTCGGCGATCGCCGACAGCTGGTCCGCATCGGCGGCGCTGAACTCTCGCGGCTGCTCGGTCTGGACGTTGAGCACGCCCACCACCTGGTCGTCCCACATCAGCGGGACGGACAGCATCGATGCCACGAAGCGCCGCTGGTCGAGGCCCCGGACCCACAGGAACCGGGTGTCCGACCGGACGTCCGCGATCACCATCGGCTGCCGGTCGGCAGCCACCCGGCCCGTGATCCCCTCCCCGAACGGGACCCGGGCGCGGCCGATCTGGTGGCGGTCGAGGCCGGTCGTCGCCGCGAGCGTGAGCGTCGCGCCGTCGCGGTCGAGGAGGTACAGGGACGATACGTTGGCGCGCAGCGCGTCCCGCGTCCCGTCGACGACCGTCGCGAGCAGCGCCTCCCAGGTGCTCGCCGTCGTGGCCAGCTTGAGGATCCCGTGGAGAAACCGCAGGTCCTCGACGGGATCCGCGGCGCGGTGCGCGTTCTCGAGCGTCGACATCGGGATCACCATACAAGCGTAGGCCGCACCGCGACCGACGACGGTTGCGGGCCGGTACCGGGACGGTGCCCGTGCAGTCGAACCGTAACCGTCGGGCGCGTGACGCGGGTTCCCCTCGTCGGCGATCCTTAGCCCGTGCCTGCCCAGAACCCACATCCCGCGCGTGCCGCCCGAGTTCCGGCCGTCCGCGGCCGCCGCTCCGCGTTCCCTGCCGTGGCCGCCGAGCCCCCCGGACCGGGGCTGCGACGTGCCCGCGACCCGCTCGCCCGCGACGTCCGGCTGCTGGGGGCGCTGCTGGGCCAGGTGATCGCCGAGCAGGGCGGCCCGAAGCTGTTCGCGCTGGTCGAGCGGATCCGCCGGCGGACCATCGCGCTCCGGCAGGTGGGCGAGCCGCGAATCGAGCCGGACGTCGAGCGGCAGCGGCTGGCCGCGGAGATCGGGGGGCTGGACCTCGACCACGCCGCGGCCGTGGCGCGCGCGTTCACGCTCTACTTCCAGCTGGTCAACCTGGCCGAGGAGCGGCAGCGGATCCGGACGCTGCGAAGGCGGGCGCGCGCCGCGCGGAGCGGCTCGATCGACGATTCGGTCGCCGAGGCGGTCGAGCGGCTCCTGCCCGTCCACGGCGCCGCGGGTGTCGAGGTCATGCTCCGGCAGGTCGTCGTCCATCCCGTGCTGACCGCCCATCCGACCGAGGCCCGGCGTCGCACCCTGCTCGTCGCGCTGCGCCGGATCCGGTGGCTCCTGGACGCGCTCGACGATCCGCTCACGACCCCCGACGAGGACGCGGACCTGCGCCGGCGCCTGCGGGAGGAGATCACGATCCTGTGGCACACCGGCGACCTGCGGACCGTCATGCCCGCGCCGCTCGACGAGGTGCGGTCGGCGCTCGCGATCTTCGACGAGACGCTGTTCACGGTGGTTCCGAGGTTCCACCGGGCGGTCGATCGGGCGCTGGATGCGGCGCGGTCCACCGATACGGATGAGGCCCGACAGCCCCTCGCGACCGATGACGGGCGCACCGGCACCCGGCCGGTGACCACGCCCGCGATCCTCCGGCTCGGGTCCTGGATCGGGTCCGATCGCGACGGCCACCCGGGGGTCACCGCCGAGACCACGCTCCACGCCGCGAGGCTGCAGGCCGACCACTTGCTGCGTGGCTACGAGGCCGTCGCCGGGCGGCTGATGCAGACCATCGCCGCACGCGTGTCGCCAGGCCGCCTCGACCGGGTGCTGGGCAGCGCGCTCGCCCGAGATGCCGAGGAGCTCCCCGATGTCGTCCGTCAGCTCCGGCGCCGGTTCCCAGACGAGCCCTATCGCCAGCGGCTGGGGGCGATCGCGGAGCGCCTGCGGCGCACGCGGGCCGCGCTGACCGACGAGACGGCGCCCAGATCCGGGGGCTACGGCGATCCCGCGACGCTCGACGCCGAGCTGGTCGTCGTCCAGGACGCGCTTGCCGCCGACGGGCTGGGCCGGGTGGCCTGGGGCGAGATCGCGGACCTTCGCTGGCAGCTGGGCGCGTTCGGGTTCCACCTCGCATCGCTCGAGGTGCGCCAGCACGCCGCGGTCCACCGGAGGGCGCTGGCGATGCTCGACGAGGGCGCCGGACCCGATGCGGAGGTCGCCGCCGGCGTGTCGCTGGCCGAGGTCCTGGCCACGTTCCGCGCCGTGGCGCGAATCCAGGCGAAGTTCGGCATCGAGGCCTGCCGGCGGTACGTGATCTCGTTCACGACCACGGTCGATGACGTCGCCAACGTGCTCGAGCTCGCCCGGCGTGCCGCCGCGCCCGATGCGTTCCCCGCGCCGGCACCCGCGCTCGCGGGCCTGCCCGCGGCGCTGCCGGTCCTCGACGTCGTGCCGCTGCTCGAATCGGCCGAGGCGCTCGATGGCGCGCGAGCGTTGCTCGACGCGCTGCTGACCGATCCCCGGTATCGCGCCCACCTCCGTGCGCGAGGCGACATCCAGGAGGTGATGCTGGGCTACTCGGACTCGTCCAAGGAGAGCGGCTTCCTGGCCGCGAACTGGCTGCTGTACCGGGCGCAGCAGGCGCTGGTCGCCGCGGCCCGCGACCACGGCGTCACGCTGGTCCTGTTCCACGGGCGCGGGGGCGCGATCGGCCGCGGGGGCGGGCCTGCGAACCGGGGTATCCTCGCGCAGGCGGCGGGCTCGGTCGGCGGTCGCCTCAAGTTCACCGAGCAGGGCGAGGTCATCGCCGCGCATTTCGCGGACGGGTCCATCGCGCAGCGCCATCTGGAGCAGGTGACGGCAGCGGCGGTGATCGCCTCCACCCCGGAGCACGAGCGGGCGACCGCGGCCGCGGCGGCGACGGGCACGGCCACGATGACCGAGCTCACAGCGATCTCGGCCACGGCCTACCGCGCGCTCGTCGAGCGATCCGAGTTCGCATCGTTCTTCCGCGCGGCGACCCCGATCGACCTCATCGCCGGCCTCGGCCTGGGGTCGCGGCCCACGTCGCGGCCGGGCGCATCCGCCGGTCCCGCACCGGCGATGGACATCGACGGCCTGCGCGCGATCCCGTGGGTGTTCGCCTGGTCGCAGGCGCGAGTGAACCTGCCCGGCTGGTACGGCCTGGGGACGGCGCTCGATGCCGTTGCCGCCCGCGGCGGAGGCAACGCGGTCGAGCACCTCGCGGACCTGTACCGCCGGTGGCCATTCTTCACCTCGTTGCTGGACAACGCCGAGCTCTCGCTGGCCAAGGCGGACATGGGCACGTTCCGCCGCTACGCGGATCTCGCGGATGGTGCCGATGCGATCGCGATCCGGGGCATGATCGAGGCCGAGCACGCGCGATCGGTCCGGTTGCTGCTGCTGGTGACCGGCCGGGAGCGATTGCTCGCCGGGCACCCGACGCTGGCCCGCTCGATCGAGCTCCGGAACCCGTACGTCGACGCGCTGTCGGCGGTCCAGGTCGAGCTGCTGGGCCGGCTCCGGGATCCCGCGTTGTCGGCAGCAGATACCCGGGCGCTCCGCGCGGTCGTCGGTGCGACCATCAACGGCATCGCCGCGGGCGTCCAGAACACCGGGTAGCAGGAGACCATCGGATGCGCCAGATCCAGGCGGCGGTCATCGAGCGGGCCGGCGTACCGACGGTCCTCGAACGGCTCGAGCTCGCCGATCCGCGACCCGGCGAGCTCCTGGTCCGCATGACGGCGGCGGGCGTCTGCCATTCGGATCTCCACGTCCGCGACGGCCACTGGGAGCGACCCGGCCCGATCGTGATGGGCCACGAGGGGGCCGGGGTGGTCGAGGCGGTCGGCGATGGCGGCGACCGTTCGCTGATCGGGCGATCCGTGGCGCTGTCGTGGTACGCGCCGTGCCTGCGCTGCCGCGAGTGCCAGCGCGGCCGGCAATGGCTGTGCTCGGGATCGCCGTCGCTGCGTCACGCGCAGGCCGACGGCTCCACGCGACTCGCCCGCGCGGACGGATCGCCCGTGCTCGCGTACCTCTCGATCGGGACCATGGCCGAGGCGCAGGTCGTGCCGGTGACCGCCGCGGTGCCGATGCCCGACGGCGTGCCCGCGGAGATCGCGGCACTGATCGGGTGCGGCGTGTCGACCGGTGTCGGGGCCGTCGTCAAGACGGCAGCCGTTCCCGCCGGCGCGTCCGTCGCCGTCATCGGGCTGGGTGGCGTGGGCCTGTCATGCGTGATGGGCGCGGTGCTGGCCGGGGCCCGGCGGATCGTCGCGGTGGACGTCAATCCCGCCAAGCTCGAGCTCGCGTCGGCGCTGGGCGCCACGCACGCGATCGCGGCAGACCCGGGCGACCCCTCCGTCACCATCCGGGCGATCCGCGAGGCGGCGGGTGACGGTGGCCCGGAGTTCGTGTTCGAGGCGATCGGCCTGCCCGCGACCATCGAGCAGGCGATCGCCGCGCTGCCGCCGGGCGGAACGGCGGTCCTCGTCGGCCTCACCCGGTTCGGCGAGCACGCGCGCATCGAGACGTTCCCGTTCGTGGATGGCGGGCGGCGGATCCTCGGCTCGAACTACGGCTCGGCGGTCGCCGCGGTCGACTTCCCCGCGTACGCCGAGGCGTATCTCGCGGGCCGGCTGCCGATCGACCGCCTCATCGACCGCCGCCTGCCGCTCGCCGATCTCGAGGATGCCTTCGACCGGCTCCGCGCCGGGCGCGCCGCACGTCAGATCGTGACGTTCTGAGGGAGGTCCGCGCCCGACGTTTCCTGCCGCGCACCGCCAGACGCGGTGCTAGCCGTTGGCGCCGCCCGCCTCGGCGCCGTCCCGCCGCCGCTCCGCCGCTTCCGTCGCGCACCGCGAGGCGCGGTGCTACCCGCCGGATCGCCCGGATGTGCTGTCGCTTACCGCGGAGGCCGGTGTTAGACCGGTCCGGCACCGGTTCGCGACGCCGCAGACGCTCCCGCCGTGCGTGATCGGGGGTGGCGGACGCGATGGAGCGTGGCAGAACCCTGTCTAGCACCGGGACGCGCGGTGCATGACACGAACAGCAGCAGACCCGGCGTCGGTGCTGGCGACGACAGCCACGCTCGCGCCACCCAGCCGCGCATCGGGTAGGTGCGTCCGAACACGCCGCCGTGGCGCTCGATCCGGCGCCGCGAGGTTCGCGTGTCACGAACGGCGAGCAGCCGCGTCACCTCGCTCGCCGACCAACCCGATCGCTCACGCGCGATCCGCGCCGCCAGCCGGACCTTCTGGTCGTGCCGCCGCAGCGTCTCCTCGACCGATGCGATCTCGGTCTTCACTTCGACCACGAGAAGCATCCGCGTACGCGCGTGGAACGCCAGCAGGTCGATCGACCCCCGCTCGCCATACCGGGCATAGGTCACCTCGGCCGCCGTCGACCAGCCTGCCGCCTCGAGCAACTCCGCCACCTCGGCGACCACCTCGGCGTGCCCTTCGTCACGGACGCGATCGACCTGCGCGCCGCGCCAGCGGACCGAGACCGCGAGCTCCGCCCCGAGCGCGACGGCGACGCGACGCGCCACGACGATCGACACGCGGTCGAGGCCGAACGACTCGAGATCGGACACGACCTGCTGGCTGAGCCCGGCCCGCTCCGCGACGTCCCGCTGGCGCAGCCGCTGGTGGCGCCGGATCGAGCGGAGCGCGCGGCCCACCCTGGCATCGTCCATCCGCGCAGAATGCGCGCGGCGCCTCACCCGGCGCTTTCGGCAGGAGCGGCCTACGGCACCGCCACCGTCTTCGACGCCAGGACCCCGGCGTCGTCGCCCACCGCGTCGAGCACGATGTAGTACGACAGCCCGGAGGCCAGGCAGCCGACGCTCACGTTCCCCGCCGGCGCCGACCCGCTCGCCTCGAGCACGCCGTCGAACACCGGGCCGCCATCGGGCGATACCCCCTCGACCGCCGGGTACGCGCGGACCAGGACGCCCGTGGCATCGATCCCGGCCAGCGAGTACGTCACCTCCGCCCGCGTGCACGTGGGCACGGCGACCGGCCCGATATCGATGCAGTAGTCGACGCCGCCGTACTTGGCCGTCCCCCCGCACGATCCGCCGCTCAGATCGGACAGCCGCAGCATCGGCTTGGCATACGAATCGCTGGCCACGTGGAGGTACGGCGACAGCCCGGTGCCCAGCTTGAACACAGGGTTCGATGCGGACGACAGCGAGACGTCGAACTGCTCGACGCCACCGCCCGTGGTGAACTCGCCGACCGGGCTCTGGCCGGCGAACAGGCCGCTGCCGGCGATCGCCTGGAAGCGATACGTGGTCGACGCCAGCACGTCCAGCCGGGCGAGCAGGACCGTGGTGCCGAACAGCGAGATCGACGACATCGATGATGGCGTCCCGATCGTCGCCGGCGTCCCGTCCGCCTGCCAGAAGTGGACGGTGCCCGCGGCTGGTGGGTCGACGGTGAACCCCACGATCGCGATGTTGGGCCGGTCCGAATCGACGAACACGACGTTCACCGTCGGCCCGAGCTTGAGCTGGATCACCGGCAGGTCGACCTGGAACGTCCCCTTGACCCCGTCCGGGCAGCCGGCGGGCGGCGGGTCGATGAAGCAGATCGTGAACACCGGGTTGACCGTGAGGTCGCCGATCGTGCCCGCCGTGTCGATCCCGGACGGCGCGACCGGGGTGGGCGGCGCCTCATCGCCCGGTTCCGGCGGTGCCGCGACGCTCGGCGCCGGGGTCTCGCCGGGTGCGAGGCAGGGCGACGGACCCCCACCACCCGAGCTCGGGATCGGCTGCACATCGGCACCGACGACATCCGGCGGCGTCCCACCCGGCGGGAAGCCCCACATCGCGGTGACCCGGCCACCACCGAACGACGTTGCGAACGCATCGACGATCGATGCCGGCCACCAGTCGCCCTGGTAGCCGGCGTGCGGCCGCCCGAGCGGATCGATCACGTAGTAGGCCGGCGGCTTGCCGGCCGACGGATCGCCCGGGTAATAGCCGTCGAGGTAGATCGCGTGGGTGCCCGTGAACGACGCCTGCAGCCGCAGCTGCGGGGGGACCTTGGAGTAGTCCCCCTGGACGACCGCGCCATACCCGGCCGCGAGCAGGTCCTTGAGCTGCTGGGTCCGGATCGATCCGGCATGGAACGAGATGCCGTAGCCCCGCCACAGCGCGACGCCGAGGTCGTCGAGGCCGGTCCCGCCGTCCTGGTCGTCCTGGAGCGTCCGCAGGATCGAGCCGGTGGTCACGATGCCGAAGCCGAGCCGGGCGAGCATCGCGCCCGAGGCCAGGGTGCAGTTCGCGTTCTGGAACGGGCCGCCATCGAACTGCGTGATCGGCGGGATCCGCGGGAACCCGGTCGGGTTGAGCGCGACCACGGGCTCGGCGCCGATGAGGGCGTCGGCTGCGAGGGCGAGGTCCGCCGGTGCCAGCGTCGGCACGGGCGAGGCGTCGGCGGGGTTCTCGGACACGTCGAACGCCACCGGCAGCTCGCCGCTCGGGCTGTCGGGCGCGCTCGCGAGCATGAAGTCGGGCGCCTCGCCGGCGGTCGAGACCGGGGAGTGGTCCTTGAGCGCGCCGACCGCGACGGTCGCGACGGTCGCGCCGATGACGGCCGTCACGGCGAAGAGCGCGATCTTGGCGAGGATGCCGGGGAGGGCGCTCATGCGGGTAGGGCCTCGCGGCTCACTGCGTAGCTCACTTGCAGGACATGGTGTACGGGGAGTGGGTCGGGGATTGCGTCGTCCCGCCATACCGGTCCGTCGTGATCGCGTAGACGGTGAGCGATCCCGCATAGAACGTCTTGCCGTTGAACGTCGAGGTGGTCCCCTCGTAGTAGTTCCCGTTCTTCACGCTCGCATTCATCTTCCCGGAGACTGGCCCGTCGCCGGTCCTGGGGTTCACCAGCGACCAGAAGAAGGTCACGGTCAGCCCGTCGGCCGGCTGGTCGGCGTCGTTGGCATACGTGCCGATCGTCATGGTTGTCGTGGTGCACGCGTAGAACTGGTTCGTCGGGAACACGCCGTCGAACTGGGCCTCGGTGTCGCAGCGCCTGATCGTGATCGACGCCGTCTTCGTCTGGCTGGCCACGTTCTTGCCGTCGACCGCCTTGATGTACCACTTGAGGCTGCCCGTCGGTGGCGTCGGGATCGTGATCTTGTCCGTTGTCGTGTTGAGCGCCGCCGCCCACGTGCCCGACCGGCCCGTCATCGCCTTCGATGACCAGGTGCTGTCCCCCGGGCGGAGGTAGAACAGCGTGACGGACTTGACGCCGTCGATGTCGTCCACCTTGGCCGTGATGGACGTGGAGATCGCGCACGACCCGACGCCCAGCGGGTCCCAGTACAAGGAAGAGCCCGAGGAGGACTTGGCTGACGTGATCGTCGGGCCCGTGTTCGCGCACACCGGCCACGGTGATCGTGCTGCCGCCGCTCGCCGGGGTCCGTCCCGTCTGGCCCCCGACGTCCGTGGCCACGGCGTAGTACGCGAGCTTGCCCGCGGTGGTGATGGCATCGGCCTTGGTGTCGAGCGTGACCTGCCACGTACCACTCGTGGAGCTACCGGTCGCCTGCGTCATCGGCACCTGGGCATACGAGGCCGCGCCCGGCGCCCGCCAGAACAGCGCGACGCCGTCGACGCCGTGGTCATCCTTCGCCGTTACGGTGAACGTGACCTTCGTTCGCCGCTGTCGGGCAGTAGGACCCGGTGTCATAGCTGATCTTGCCGGTCGAAGCCTTGAAGCCGCTCAGCGCGGGTTTGGCGTTCGGCGTCGCCGTCGGGACCGGCGTCGGCGATGGCGATGGCGTGTTGTTCTCGATCGCGGTCAGCGTCTGGCCCGGCGCCACGGAGCCGACGGCCGCTGTCACCGGCTGGCACTCTCCCACCGGCAGCGCATCCGCCGACGAATCGAGCTTCAGCGCCTGCGCCTGGACCCAGCCCTCCGTCCGGCCCGGTGCCGGGAAGAAGATCCGCAGCCAAGCCCCATCCGCGGTCTTGCCGGTGACCAGCATCTGCTGCCCCGACGACACCTTGGCGATGGCCGGCCCCTGGTCCGGGCACGGGTAGATCTCGAGCTGGGCGCCGGCCGTCCCCTGCGAGCCGCCCGGACGGGACGCGATGAACCCGCCGGCAGCGCCGCCGATCACGAGCCCGCCGACGAGCAGCGCCGCGGTGATCTGCGGCCCACCGCCCAGGCCGACGACCTTGCCGACCGCGGCCCCGATCGCGCTCATTCGGGTGCGCCCTCGAGAATGACCTCGCCAAGCGCCGCGTCATCGAACGGGCTGTTCGCGTACGCCGTCTTCTTCGAGGCGTACGTCGACACGATCGTGATCCGCAGCTTCGTTGCACCCGCGATCCCGCCCAGCTCGAACCGCTGGGGGCCCTGTGCATCCTTCAACTGGAGCTTGATCGGATCTCCGCCGTTGACCGACACCGTGACGTCCTTCAGCCGCAGATTCGCGAAGTAGGCATCGTCCGACAACTCATACCCGTTGTACATAGTGATTGCGTCGACCCGCGCCTTGGCGAAGGTCACCTCGATCCACTGGCCCTTCTCGGTGGCCTTGCCCTCCTGCCAGCAGGTCTTGGGGTCCCCGTCGATCGCCATGCCCGCCGCGAACTTCGCCCGGTTGCCGACCACCGACGATGCCTTGGCCGTCTTGAGCGTCAGCTGCACCGGTGCCGGCGTGGGACTGGGCGCCGTGGAGACGACGGCGCTCGACGGCGCAGCCGATTGGGGGGCGGATGTCGCGATGCTCCCCGGCCCCGGACCGCTGAGCAGCATCGAGGCCGCAACCGCCCCCGCGCCGAACAGGATCCCGAGGCCGCCGATGAGCGAGGATCCACGTCGGGAACCCGCGCGAGGTCCGGCCGGCCCGGGCCGCAGACGGCGGAACGGGCGCTGTGGCGGCCGATGGAGCGGCCGACTGGCGCGCGACGGCCGCGGCGATCGCGGCCGCGTCGGGCTCGATCACGCGGGCGGCCTGCGCGAGCGTCGTTCCGCACGACTGGCAGAACGTCCGGTTCGCGGGATTGGCGATCCCGCACGACGGACAGCGGATCAGGCCTGCGTCGGCGTCGGCAGCCGGCGGGGCCGCCTGCGAGGACGCAGCGGTGGACCGGCCGGGCCCGGGCGGCCAGATCGGATCCGACGGCACGATCTCCGGCATCCCCGATGTCGCCGGCGTCAGGTTCGGCGCGGCCATCGGCGGGCTGCTCCCGGCGGGACCGGGTCCGGCGGCAGGATCGGTGATCTGGCCGGGATCGGCTGGCTGCCCCTCCCATTCGAGGAACGCCCCGCACGACCCGCAGAACTGGTCGCCCGGCGTGTTTGCCGTCCCGCACCTGCGGCAGATGATCGATGCGGCGTCGGACACGAGCGCCTACCCCCGCATGACCAGGACGATGGGCAGATCGAGCAGCCGCAGGATCACGAAGCTCGGCGGCACCGTCGAAGCCTGGCTCACGAACATCGTGGCGGCCGTCTCGGGGAACGCGGCGCCGTCGACCGCGTCCGCGGTCAGCTCACGCGATCCCGTCCGATCGTTGTGGAACACCAGGACCTGGACCCTGAACCTTCCCTTTGCGTCGGTGATGACGGGCGGCAGATGGGGCGTGATCCCGGCGCTCCACTGCAGGCGCACCGCGGTGTTGGGCGGGAACCCGGAGCCCGTCGCGATGGTCACGGTGCCCGGAGGGCCGATCGGGGGATCAAGCTCGACCTTGGCCAGCGACGCGGCTCCCGTCAGTCGGGCGGTCCGCGGCGAGCCAGTGAACGCGTCGGCGACCTCGAGCGTCGCGGTCCGGGTTCCGGGCGCTGCCGGGGTGAACGTGACCGACAGGGTGCAGGCCTGGGTGCGATGGAGCACGGCGCCCGCGCAGCTGTCGGCGACAACGGCGAACTCCTTGGCCATCGTCCCCGTGATCGTCGCCCCCGTGACCGCGAGCAGGCCCCAGCCGGCGTTGGACAGGATCGCGGCGGCCGGCAGGCTTGTGACCCCCACCGCTCGCGCCCCGAGATCGAGCACCGGCGGCGTGAGCGACGGCACCGGCGGCATGTCGCGCAGGAACGCGTCGCTCAGCTTGTTGCCGTCGCCAGCCACCAGCCCCTCCGCAGTGGACGCGAACGCGACGAACCGCCCGTCGCGGCTCACGGCCGGCGTCTGGCTGCGTCCGCCGCCGGCGGCGCCCTTGAGGTTGACCGACACGAGCACGGTCTGGCCCGCATCGACGTCACGCGCATAGATCTCGGTGCCGCCCAGCACCACTGCCGCCGGCACGATGCCGCCGGCCATCGCGACCAGGTCTGACGCCGTCGAGGCGAACGCGACGACGCGTCCGTCGGCCGAGATGGCCGCCTGCCCGCTGGAACCCTTGGGCTGCGCCCCCGTGGACGTCACCGACACCAGCGTCATGGTGCCCGAGGTCCGATCCTTGCGGAACACGTCCACCGCGCCGTTCCCATCGCCGGGCACGAGGTTGGTGGCCGACGATTCGAAGGCGACGTACCGGCCGTCCGCCGAGATCGACGGCGCCGAAGACGGTCCGTCCGCCTGCTCGCCCGAACCGGCGCCGGGTGGCACGCTCACGCGCGTGGTCACGCCGGCCGTCACGTCCCGGACGTAGATCTGGGTGCCGGACCCGATCTCGTCGAGAAGGATCGTGCCCCCGGCGTCCGACACGAACGCCACGAGGTTCCCGTCGGCCGAGATCGATGGATCGTTCGACGTCCCGGAGGGGGTGCTGATCCCGTCGGTTCGGGCGGAGATCAGGACGGTCTGCTTCGCCACCCGGTCGTAGCGGAACACGTCTGGCATGCCATTGCCGTCCTTGCCGGCGACCGACCCGCTGGCCGAGACAAACGCCACGAACCGGCCGTCTGCGGACACCGATGGCTGGCGGCTGCCCGGAGCATTGTTGCCCGCGGTGTTCTTGGACACGACCTCGACGATGTCGGTCTTGCGATCCCACGCGAGCACGAGGGAGCCGAGGCGCAACCGAAGTGAACCCGGCGGGCGGCTGATACGTATAGGCGACGATCCGGCCGTCGGCCGAGATGGACGGCTCCAGTGCGCTGCCGCCCGGCGGCACCGGCACGCCGCCCGGCAGGCCGAGACGGGTCATCCTGCGGGTGCTCCGGTCGAGCACGAACACGTCGAGCGCGCCGTTCGTGTCACCCGTCACGAGGTCCGGGGCATTCGAGGTGAACGCCACGTAGCGTCCGTCGGCGGAGATCGAGACCTGTGCCGATGGACCGCCGCCCGCCGGCCCTGCGCCGGCGCTGCCCCCGAAGCGGTACGAGACGAGGCTGGTCGTGCCGGGCGGCGCCGGGAGCGGCGCGCCGGTCGCGACGTGCCCGGGAACCCGGGGCGCCTCGGGCACGGCGGCGGCGGGCATGGGCGACACGAGCAGCAGCAACAGGCCGATGGCGGCGGCCCGCGCGATCGCGGGCCTCAGGGCTTGAGGTACCCGGAGTAGAACAGGGCCGGATTGCACGTCTGGCCGTCGCTGCACACGAGGGACAGGTTGAGGCTCTGCCCGTCGGCGATCACGATGGGCGTCACGAAGTGGAGATCGTAGTCGCGGAAGTTCTCGAGCTTGAGCTGGAGCAACGGCGTCGCGTCGCGGAGGACCACGATCGCGCCCTCCCGGCCGTTGGGGTTCGAGAACACGAGGTCCGTGATGAACAACGTCCCCTTGGGGGCGAACGACTTCGTGTTCTCGTCGAGATGCCCGTCCACCGCGTTGCCCAGACCGGGGATCACCGGGGCTCCGGGGGTCGACGTGGGACCCGGCGTCTCGCCGGGCGCCGGGGTGTCGGTCGGCGCGGGCGTCGGCGTCGGCCCGCCGGCGGCACCTCCCTCGGGCGGGATGGTCGCCAGGCCGGCGGCCTCGAGCGCGCTGTTCACGTCGGCCTTGAGGCTCGCCAGGGGCGACGCCACGGCCTCCGACGCGGCGCTCTTGATCGAGGGCTGGAGCACGAACAGCCACAGCACGACCAGGGCGATCAGCAACACGACCAGGGCGATCAGCGCCTTGAAGAACCACGACGGGAGCATCGACTCCTGGAGCAGCGTCCCGTCGAGGGAGATGGGCGCGCCGCCCTCGGGCTTGACCAGCAGCTTGAACGCGCGAGTCTTGGGCGTGCCCCGCCAGAAGCGCTTGACCGGACTGACGCGCAGCTTCGCGAACTCGGCCATCCCGGGCTCGACCACCAGGGCCGGCGGCCTGACGTCGAACTTGAGCAGGCGGTCGGCGTCGGTTGCCTCGATCTCGGCGCTCAGGCGCGCGTTGCCGCGGTTGTCGACGGCGAGGTCGTGCGACCCGGACCGGGAGCCACGCGAGGTGCGCGGAACGAGCTCCGCGAATGGCGCCTGGAAGCTGCCGACCTCGACCGACCCTTCCTCGACCGCGGAGCCGGCAGGGTCCTCCTGGGACCGGGCTCGGAGCCCGTACGGGACGGCGCCAGTAGGGGTGCTCGACTGGCGCGGCGGGCGGAACAGGATGCGCGAGGTCCCCTCCGCGCCAGGGAACAGGGACAGCACCGGGGGTTCGACCGTCGCCCACGCCGCGCTGTCGCCCAGCACCTCGAGGGCGAACTCGTCGACGACCGTGCCCGTATTGCGGACACGGATATCGACGGCGGCTTCCTGGCCCGGCTCGACGGTGACGGCGGGATTGACCAGGGTGACGGAGGCTCCCACGGGCGAAGTGTAGCCGCGCGCGTGCGGGCCGAACAGGGCGCAGTCGGGCGTCCCGTTTGGCCGGCGGGGCGAGCCGAACGGGCACCGCCGGCTGCCCGTTAAGCCAGCGTTGACTGGGCGATCACGGGCGCGACGTAGGGTCCGGTCGCGCGATCCCAGGCCCGGCCAACGCGTCTCAGTTCGACCGGCGTGGGATCCGCAGGAGGGTCGCCTGATGGTCGCCGAGCCTGTCCCGTTTTCCCCGCGCATCACGGTTGTCGTGTCGGCGGCCGATCCGCTCTCGCAAGCGGGGATCGCGAGCCAGCTGCGCCGGGCCCAGGGGTTCAGCGTCGTCTCGGAAAGCGATGCGCCGGACGACGTCGTCGCCCTTGTCGTCGCCGATGAGCTCGACGGCACCGTGCTCGCGGAGCTGCGGAGCCACCGTGCCCACGGTATCCGTCGCGTCGTCCTGCTCATCTCTCGGGTGGACGATCGAGGGTTGCTGGCGGCGGCCGAAGCCGGGGTGACCGCGGTCGTCCGGCGCAGCGAGGCCACGGCGGGCAACCTGGCCGCCGCGATCCGGTCCGCCGCCGCGGACGAGGGCAGCCTGCCTCCGGATCTGCTCGGGCGCCTGCTGCGCCAGGTCGGACAGCTCCAGCGGCAGGTGCTGTCGCCGCGCGGCCTGACCTTCTCGGGGCTGACGGAGCGCGAGACGTCGGTCCTGCGCCTCCTCGCGGAGGGCTACGACACATCCGAGGTGGGGCGCGAGCTGTTCTACTCGGAGCGAACCGTCAAGAACATCATCCATGACGTGACATCACGGCTTGAGCTCCGCAACCGGGCGCACGCGGTCGCCTACGCGATCCGCGAAGGCCTCATCTAGGCGGGACGGCGCGGCCGCTACGCGCGGCGACCGGTCGCAGGGGTGCG